>CAWDEO010000013.1:0-107776 GCA_963801405.1 uncultured beta proteobacterium
GGACGGCAAAATGGCCGGCGCTCCCGCTCACGCGCAAGCGCTCGGGATCGAGCGCGTCCAGCCGCACGCCCAACGCGCCCAGGGCTGCGCGCATGACCTGCGTGTCCTCGGCGTCCAGCAGACCTTCGAGCAGCGTGTCGCCACTCGCCAATGCCGCGAGCAGCAGTGCGCGATTCGAAATGCTCTTGGAACCTGGGAGCCGCACCGCGCCAGCGGCGCAGCCGATCGGCTCAATCGTCAGGACGGGGGGCCATGCGGACACATGGCGATGATGCCACGCGGGGAAAGTCGCGCCCCGCTAGCGTCCCCAACAGGTCCGCGCGTCCAGCGCCCCGGTATGTCCCCGCAGTCCCGTATTGTCCAGCGTATAGGTGCCGCAGCCATCAGCGGCCATAAAACCCAGGGGTGCCGCCGAGAGGGTGTAGGTGCCAGGCGTCGGTGTGACCACCGTGATCTGATAGGTGAAGTTGCCCGAGGCCGGCGAGTTCTGCAGTGCCAGCGGCAACGCCGGCGGCGCCGGCGCATTCTTAGGATCCTGGTAGCTGCCACGCTCGGTGCGCCACCGTTCCATCCATTGCGCCGCCGAATCAGCGTCGCGCGCGCTTCGCTCCGATGGCCGCGCGCGATGTACGGGGTGTAGGACGGAATGGCGATCGCCGCGAGGATCGCGATGATGGCCACCACCGTCACGACCTCGATCAGCGTGAATCCCGCCGCCCGTGCGGGGCGGCGGGCACTTCGGTAGAACTGCTCGGCGGTCACGGTGCCCGACCTAGCGGATCGGCCGCCACGTGCGGATCGGGTCGTACGGCGCGCACTCGGCACTAACGAAGCCCGTCTTCACGTTGATCTGGCTGAAGATCTTGGAACACTTGATCTCCGCCTGCGTCGATTTGAAGACTCCGCTGCTGTCGCGCACCTGCGTCGCGTTTTTCATGGCGTTTGTGCCCTCCACCTTGCTCAGCGTATCGGAGCGCACCCCGAGCAGCGGCGGCGTCTCAATCGACATGATGTTGCCGATGACGCCGTTGACGCGCACCGCCTTGATCCCGCCCAAGCTCGCGTCCATCGGGATCGAGTACAGATACGAAATGCCGGTGCCCTCGCACGGGTCCGTAGTGACCGACGGCTGGAACGACGCCATCGTCAGTACGCCACGCTCGATCGACGGATTGGCGACCACCCGCTCACCCACACCCGTCTTGGTGGCGTCGACCAGGTCCACGTACCAGCCACGCTTGGTCTTCCAGGAGAAGCCACCAGTACCCGTGAGCGTTCGCGTCGTGACACTGTTCTGGGTCGTTTCGCTCAGGCCCAACTCAAGCAGGCTGGCCTTCGTGATCGGTGCCTTGTCGCCGGCGCGGACCCATAGGCCGTAGATGGACTCGACGTCGGTGCTCGTCTGGTCGGCATATTCGAAGAACTTGCCGGTGCCGAACACGACGTAGGTCCCGCCAAAGGGATGCGTGGCGGCACGCGGCGCCGCCGTGATGGGCTGCGGATCGCCCAACTTGTTGACCGCCGAGAACAGCGGGGCCGGCGTGTTGCCGCTCGGATCGGTCGGATCCTCGGTGGCAATCTTCCACTTGTCCTTGTCACTCGAACTCAGGTCGAATTGCCAGAGGTTGCCCTGGTAATCACCGGCGTAGGCACCCACCACGTTACGGGTGGAGTCAAAGACGACGCTCAGATTCGCCAGTCCGTTGCGCGCCGTCGGATCGCAGCGACCGCCCTGCTCGTTGGCCGCAAAGTCCACGCCGCTGTTCTTCTTGCAGGTGTCGATCTTCTTGAGCGTCTGCCCGGTCTCCATGTCGATGACCAGAAGCACGGCGCGGCTGCTGGCGCTGTCGTAGCCGTTCGGAACGATCGCCACCCACTTGCCACCACCCACGCCCCACTTGACGCTTCCGATGTGTCCGGTGCCCATCACCTTGCCAAGGTCAGACTCTTCGGCCGGGGTGAGATCCCACAGGACCTTGCTCGCATCGAACTGCTCGGGAGTCGAGACGTCCAGCGCGAACAGTCCGGCCGGTCCGGCGCCGGTTGAGCCCATCACCACGGTCTTCCACTTGTTATTGAGGAAGACTTCGCCTTCGACCACCGGGCCGTCGACGAAGTACCGGTGCGTGTAGTCCGCCTTCGGTCAGTTCCTTGAGGTACGGATACACGCTGCGCGGCACGTACGCGAAGAGCTCCTTGCCACCGCCCTGGTTGGGGTCGGAGTTGCCATCGAAGGCGTGGAACATGCCCGCGTTCGCGCCGACATACACCGCGCTGCGCCGGTTGCTCGCATTGTCCGCGACATGCTGTGCGTAGCTTCCGCCTCCGCCCGCGGCCGGACCGAACTGGTAGGCAAAGTTCGGCGCCTTCGAATACATGGGGCTGGACGACACGATGGTGCCCAGCAACGTATCGCGGTCGCGCCAGCCCTTGGTCTTCAACGGGAAGCCGATCGGCTTGCTGTTCTCCAGGCCATCCTGCAGGCCGCGCAGGTAGTCCATCACTTCCTGGTCGCCCAGTGCCGCCTGCTGCGAGGCCGCCAGGTTATTGAAGTTGTCGAACGTGATGCCGGCACCCGACGCTGGCGATCGATGTGTAGATCTTACGCTGGTCCCAGGCGGGAAGCCGGCCAGCCACAGGGGCGCCGGTTCGGCCTGCTGCAGCTCCGCCGCATTGGCGATGCTGATCGCGTCGAACGCTTCGAGCTTGCCAGTCCACTTCTGCGTCGTGAACGAGGCCCGGAACAGCGTGGAGCCGGCCGTCAGCTGCGCGCTGGTCGCGGTAAGGCCGGTACCCGAGTAGGCCTGCTCGGCGATCGCGCGGAACACGCCTTTGATGCTGTTGCGCATCGCATCCGGATCGGTGGCCGAGTAGAAGTCACCGCGCGTGGACATCGCCGCGCGGAACGAGTCGTTGATCCGATCGCCGCCCGTCGTAAGCGTCGGCGTTGTGTCGACCAACGGCCAGTTGACGGCTTGCCGTCCTTGATGTCCTGCCGCACCTGTGGCGTGTTCATCGACGCGTTCAGGCCGTAGCCGACGATATAGCTCGTGACGTTTTGCCAGAACGAATCGTTCAGCCGGTTGGGCCGCTTCTGGACCGAATTCGGCACGTCCGGTCGCAGGTCGCGGTTCCACCAGTACATCGCGACGTCAGTCAGCGTGTTTGTGACGCCGAAATTGTCGTTGGAAAACTGCGGCTCGGCCGCCGGGTCGTAGGTGTACGTCTCGTTCTTGTAGAGGCCCGCGCCCTGTATCTTCGGACCCGTCTGGGCCAGGGCGTCCGTGTTCTTCCCGTTGCCCACATTGACCGGATCCGAGTTGCGTTTCTCGATCAATGGCTGCGCTGGCGGCACATTGGCAACTTCCGGAATCGCCGTCCATTCACCGTCGGTCGCGAGCAACGCGAAACTGCGACGGCACGCCGCCTGCTGGTCGCCCTTGCGGCCACCCCCCTTGCCCGGGTTGTCAGCCCACGGCCCGAACTCGCCACTGCGCATGTAGTAGTTGCCGATCGAGTCGATCGCCTCGCGATTGGGGGTCGAACCGACCCAATTCAGCAGGAACAGGAAGTCGAAGAACTCCTGACGGTCGTCATTTTTCTGGGAGTCCGTGAAGCTGCGCACACCGCGCACGACGGCACCCGGATGCGGATCCTTGGGACCCGGATCCTTGTCGACCTCGGGGAACTTGCTTCCGTCCAGGCGCGCGCCATACGGATTCCACGGGTCCGGGACCCTGGTCAAAGTAGTTGATGCGTCCGAAACCGAGACGGATGGCCGACAGGTCACCCTTGAGGTCCGCCGCCGCCTGCGACGTCACGGCAATCGCCGCGAACAGGCGATGCCGGTAGTACGTGAACCAGTTGGCGTAGTTCTGCATCTCCTCCAGGCGCGTGCAGCTGGTCAGGGCCGCACAATCCTTGCGCTCGCGCAGCGCTCCGGTGCGCGGCTCGAGCGGGACGGGGAAGTTGATGTTCTGCGCCCGATCGATCTCGACCAGCCGGTAGTTCGCCGCGTTGGCGAGGTCGTCGTCGTTGGCCGGGACCGGCCCCTCGTAGCGGTAGTACCGCGCGGGCGTCACGCCGTCGCTGACGATGTTCTGCGTCGGGCAGGTCCAGTTCGGATCGGTCGCCGTGCACTTCTGGCCGATCACCTGCTGCTCGTACTTCGTGCAGACGTCCGTGAAGACGTCCTGCTTCTCCGTCTTGACGCAGACCTGCTGCGTTCCGGTCTGCTGGTTTTCCGTCTTGCTGCACTGCTTTTCCCAGACGTCCATTTGGGCGTACTTCTTGCAGACGTCCTTGTAGACCGGCACCTGATCCCACTTGACGCAGACGTCCTCTTCGCCGACCTTGACGAGCTGACACTGGTTGACCTTGCGGTAACCGGTCTCGGAGGTCGCATCGATCACATCGACCAGTTGACACTGGTTCTCCATGATGTCCTGCTTCTTGGTCTGAGTGCACGCGCCGTTGACGTACTTGTCGATGACCTTGTCCCAGTCCGTGCACTTCGAGAGGTCGTCGACCTTGCCTTTGTAAACATCCTTCCACGCCGTACACACGTTGCCAAACACGGGCACCGTGTCGTACTGCTTGCAGACGTCGATCGTGCCGGTCTTCTTCTTTTCGCGTCTCGGTGCACTGGTCGCCCATGATGGGCTCCCACGTGATGCACGGCGGCTGCGCGTTGCAGGTCAGCGGCGGGTTGGTGAAAAGATCGGCCGCCTGCACCGTGTCGCCCGGCAACGGGTTGTAGATGGCGGTTCCCTTCGGATCCGCCACGGGCTGTTCCCAGCGCTTGTTCAGCGCGTTCCAGGTCCAGCGGTCGGCGAGGGGACTCGCCGCGAAGTAGGTGCCGTTGCTGCCGACAGTTCCGCGCGACTCCGTGATCCACTTGCGGATGGCGTTGGAGTTGGCGTTGGAGAAGCCGACATGGCGCATGTCGCGCTCGGTAAAGCGGCCCGCGGTGGCGATCGCGCCCGTGCCGCCGATATCAGCCGGCGGGAAGTTCTCGTCGCGCCGCGGACGCGTGCCCTGCGCTCCCCGCGGCTTGTCGTTGTCGTTCCAGGGAACGTAGGTGACCGCCGGGTCGTAGGCGAGCGGGTTGTGGATCGACGAGCGCAGCGTGAATTCGTCGTGCGCCGCGACCGTGCGCATGCCCAGCCCGTACATGACGCTCACTGTCGCCGCCGCAGCGGGCCAGCGGTTGTTTTCGAGCATGAACGGCGGCGGCGGCAGGCGGTACTCGTTCATCGACCACGAGTCGTCGATCATGAAGACGATGTTCGGGTGCACCGGATTGACCGTGAACAAGGGCTGCTGGGCCACATCCCAGATGTTGGGGGCGGCAAAGGCAGCGGGCTGCAGCACCAGCGCCTGGGTCAGCAAAAACACCAGGGCGCGCGCAAGGCGGCCCCGGGGACGGACGGCCGGCGTGCTGTGCTTGGAATACTCGTGCGTAGTCATGGTCTAGCTCCGATGCGAGGTTGCTCCGGCCCCCAAAAGACGGACCCCGCGGCTGCAAAAAAAGGCATCAATTGATTGAGTTGATCATCCAGCGAACTTCGCTCTGCGAACGGTAGGTAACGCTGCCAAAGGCCGTCGAATCCGGAAATGTCACCGCCGACGTGAACCGGGTCTTGCGCATGCTCGGGTCGACCCCCGCCACGCCGCGGCTGGCCGCCGCAGGTCCCGTGTCGTGGATGTCCGGTATCAACTCGTCGGTGGCGTCCTCGATGATGCAGATGCCGTTGGTCGCCCCGGGCGGAAGGTCGGCCGGCGGGATGGTCTTGATCTTGGCCGGGTCGAGCGCGGACTTCCAGGCGGGCGTGCCGGCCGTGTTGGCCACGGACGACAGCAGGACCTTGTCCCACCCCGTCCGTTCGACCTGAAGCACGACGGCTTCGCACTGGCGCAGTACGGTTTCCGCCGTGGTCTGCCCGGAAATCGAACGGCTCCAGTTGTGCGCCAGGCGCTCATCCAGCGTGCCGCGTCGCACCTGCGTGAGTACCAGCATCGTGACCACCATCATGACCACCAGGACAATGGGAAGGACCACCCCCCGCTGCGTCGCGTCGATTCGAGATCTGGAGTTCATGGGATGACTCATGGCTACTGTTGATTGAGGCCGGAGCCTGCGAGCGCCTGGGCGCGCGAACGCAGCGTGAAGACCTGCGTCACGGTCCGCCGTGCGATGCCGTCGAGCGACTGGATCTCGGCCGTACCCGTCGCCGCCTCCTGCGCGGTCTGGGGGCAGGGCGTGAAGTACGAAATCCCGTCGGCCGTCGTCCCCGCCGAGGCCGTTTTCAGCTGAACGCACACATACACGGCGATCACGCTGTTCCATGGCTGGGCGGCCGAGATCACCGGATCTTCAAACGGGTCCATCTGCGCCACCAGGTTGTTAAGGTCATTGGCGGTCAGGATGGTCGACGGTCGGACCGTGGGAGACCAGGTCGGACCGCCGGCATTCGCGAAGGCGTCGGCATCGAAGGCAAAAAACACCTTGAACATCTCAACGTCCCGCACCAGGGCCCCGAAGGCGGCACCGCCATTGCCCGCGCAGCCGAACTCCAGCGCGCCCGAGGGTGCGAACTCCACGGAGTAGACGTTGCGCGCCGTCGGCACGCCGCCGACGGCTGGCGCGCCCTGCCCGAGGCAGTCTGTCATCGGCGTCGTGCCTTGCGCGGTCGCGATCCCAGGGTCCGATTCCGCCTGGAAGGCAACGAACAACTGATCGCCGGGCGCCCCGGTCGGCGACGGCACGCAGGTGAAGTTCACGGGATTGGCCAGGAGGTTCGGATCCTGGAAGCGCCCGTTTTCGCACGCACGGAGGTGGGCTCCCGGCAGCGACGTCACGCCAATTCGCAGGCTGAGGCTGGCACTGGCGATATTGCCGGAGCCTGCCATCGCGATCGGTTCGCCCAAGAAGAACATCGCGAGGCGGCCGCGCTCCTCGACGCTGCTCACCTCTTCCGAAGTTTTAGCCGAACGCCCCGTGAAGTAATAGAGCGACCCAACGGCCGCCACGATCATCAGGCTGAGCGCAATCGCGATCAGCATCTCGATCAGGGTGCGTCCCGCCTGGCGGGATCGCACGCCGGAACTCAGCCGGCAGTTCACAGGCACGCGCGTCATGGGTGCAGGATCCAGGTGAAGCAACGGAACTTCGGGTCCGCGATGTTGACCGGTAGGGCCGTGCACGCGGGGTCCGGAGTGGGATTGGCCTGACCCTCTTCCCAGGCCAGCGTCAACGTCAACTGCGTCGACAGTGCCGGCGCGACCAGATAGGCACCGGACCCGGGCACGCGCCGGCGCAGGTCCGTCCGCCACATCGCCCAGTCACGGTTCGCGACCTCCTGGGCGGTGCATTTCTGCGCGATCGCGCAGGCCGGAACCGCAAAGGGCGGCTTATCCGTGGGCAGCATCGTCAGGTTGTAGCTGCCGTTGTTGAAGCCGTCGTAGTTCGCACGGATCCGTTCCGCCAGCTGCGCGGCCATTTCCGCCGCGGCCTTGCGGTCATATGAGTCTTTGTTAAACGAAACCGACCGCGCCTGCAGTCCGGCCAGACCGAGCAGGCCGAACGCGACGATCGTCAGGGCGACCAGCACTTCGATCATCGAAGCGCCGCGCTGCAAGCTAAAGTGATCAGACATGGTTTTCATTCGCCAGGGCAGACACCATTCACCAAGCGGTGGACGCGTCCGCGGCCTGTGAGGTTTGCAACCAGGCAGCGTCCCAGGACAGTGGGTTGGACGACTTGTGGATCGCGGTAGTCGACGATAAAGGTGACGTCGTTGGCGTTCGCGATCCGAAGGCCATTCGGCCCGAATGACCAGCGCTGGGGATTCGCGAGTGAGGATTGGACCGTCAGCCGCTCGACCGCGGCGTTCTGGAACGGCGCCTGGCGCAGGATGATCTCGTCGCCCGCCTCGACCGTTGTCGTGACATTGTTTCCCGGCGCCTTGGCAAATACCACCCAGCCAATCGCCCAGTCGTTGTTTGCAAACGTGCCGGACACCGCATTGCTGCAGCCGGGATTGGGTGTGGCGGCGTCGATGCTCCGACACAGTGTGACCACGGCATTGCGCCGGATGGCCTCCGACCGGGCAAGGTCAAGCCCGGCGAGGACCGAGTTGGTCGCGCTCGAGACTTCATTCGAGCGAATCATGGTCCGGAACGACGGCAACGCCATCGCGATCAGGATCGCTGAGATCGTGATCACGACCATGACTTCGACAAGTGTGAACCCGCGAGATTTCATCAATGACGGCTCCTGAAATGAAGCTTATCCACAGCCGCAAGGCATTGCCCGAGAATGCCGCTCAGTGGAATACGAACCGCGACGAGCGGAAGGCAGACACCTCAGGCCCCGCGGGGCCCCAGCCGGCAGACGGGAATTGGTTACTTCGAGTGGGCGAATTCGCGGGATCGACGGAACGCGTGCGGTTCGCGCTTAATCCGATCGGCCTAGCGTCGCCCCGCGCTTGCGCAGCGGTCGTCCTGCCGCGACGCGCATCGGATGCGACCCGAAACAGTCGCTCGAGGGCCGCGCCGTCGGCCCGGTCGATGGCGTCCTGCAGTGCCGCGAGGCCCGCGCGGTATCTAGTTAGTTCGTCCGCCAGCGCGACGCGATTGGCGAGGCACACGTCGCGCCACATCTGCGGACTGGACGCAGCAATCCGCGTGAAGTCATCGAAGCCGGCGCCGGCGTGCGCGAACTTCACGTCGGCATCCGGCGCGCGCGCGATCATCTCGACCAAGGCGAACGCGAGGACGTGCGGCAGATGGCTGACCGCTGCGAATACACGGTCGTGCTCATCGGGGGCGAGCCGCTCCAGGCGGGCGCCCGTGCTGCGCCACAGTCGCTCAACCGACGCCAGAGCCCCGGGATCGGTGTCCGCCAATGGCGTCGTGATGGCCAGTCGATCCCGGAACAGTCGCGCCTGGGCGAATTCGATCCCCGGGCGCTCGCCGCCGGCAATGGGATGGGTCGGCACGAACCGGCGGCAGGCTGCACCCAGCGTCGCCCGCGCATCCTCGATCACGCTGACCTTGGTGCTGCCGACGTCCATGACGAGGGCCTGCGGCGGCAGGCTGGCAGCGATCGCCGCGAACGACTCCCGCATGGCGCCGACCGGAACCGCCAGGACCACCAGATCGGCGCTGGACACGGCCTCGGCCGCGCTGGCGGCCGCACGATCGACGATGCCGCAGGCGACACCCTTTGTTACGGCGTGCGAATCGATGTCGAAGCCGATCACCTGATCGACTTCGCCGGCGGCCTTGAGGGCCGCCGCCAGCGAGCCGCCGACGAGACCGACACCGATCAGCGCAAGCTTCATGTGCCTGCGTCGGCCAGTGCTTCGGGCAAAGCGCGCAGGAACGTCGCGTTTTCTTCGGGCAGGCCCACGGTGATGCGCAGCCACTCCGGCAGCCCGTAATTGGCCACGGGGCGCACGATAACCCCGCGCTTGAGCAACTCCTGATAGACGCGCGCGGCCGGGCCGACCTTGAGCAGGACAAAGTTGCCGACACTCGGCACGTAGCTCGAGTCCGAGCGCCTGGAACGCATCAGTCAGCTGCTGCATGCCGCGCAAGTTGAGCTCGTAGCTGCGTGCCAGGAAGTCCTCGTCGGCCAGCGCCGCCACTGCGGCCGCCTGCGCCACCGTGTTGACATTAAACGGCTGGCGCACGCGGTTCATCAGGTCGGTGAGCTCGCGCTGGGCAATGCCGTAACCGACGCGCAGCCCGGCCAGTCCGAACGCCTTGGAAAACGTGCGCGAGACGACGAGATTCGGATGGCGCCGCACCCAGGCGGTGCTGTCAACGCGCAATTCGGGCGGCAGGTATTCGTTGTAGGCCTCGTCGAGGACGACCACGACACGCGTCGGCACGCGCGCGAGGAACGCTTCGACCGCCTCGGCGTTGAGGTGCGTGCCGGTGGGGTTGTTCGGGTTGGCCACATAGATGAGCGCCGTGTCCGCAACGATTGCGGCCAGCATGGCGTCAAGGTCGTGCCCGAGCCGGCGCGCCGGCACAACGATGGCGCGCGCACCGCGCGCCTGTGTGGCGAGCGCGTAGACCGCAAACGAATGCTGCGCATAGATGCAGCTGCGTCCCTGACAGAGCGTAGCGGCGGCGGCGAGTTCGAGGATGTCGTTGCTGCCGTTGCCGAGCGTGATCCAGTCCATCGGCACGCCATAGCGGGCCGCGAGCGCCGCCTTCAGCTCGAATCCGTTGGAGTCCGGGTAGCGGCCGAGATCCTCGAGCGCGGCCGCCATCGCCTTCTTCGCCGAGTCCGGCACGCCCAGGGGGTTCTCGTTCGAGGCGAGCTTGACGATCCGGGCCGGGTCGAGCCCGACCTCGCGCGCGAGTTCCTCGATCGGCTTGCCAGCCTGGTACGGCGCGATCGCGCGAACGTGCTCGAGCGCGCCGAGCGCCGGCGCAGTCTCATTCGGCACTGCGGACATTGCGGCTCCTCTTTCCTATTGGCGCTCGGCCGGGTAGGACCCGAGGCACTTGTAGAACGCACACGCCTGCTGCAGTTCCACCAGCGCGGTCGCGACCTTGGGATCGGCCTGGTGGCCTTCGACGTCGACGTAAAAGTAGTACTCCCAGGTGCCCACGCGCGCCGGCCGCGACTCGAAGCGCGTCATCGACACTCCGTGCTTCGCCAGTGGTTCGAGCATGTGGAACACCGCGCCGGCCTTGTTCGGCACCGACAGGATCAGCGACGTCTTGTCGCGCCCCGGCGGCACGGACGGCTGCGTCGCCTGGTGCCCCAGGACCGCGAAGCGCGTGCGATTGTTCGGGTCGTCCTGAATGTGCGTTGCGACCGCAATCAGCTGATAGCGCTCCGCCGCGCGATCGCCGGCAATCGCGGCTATCGAGCCGTCCTCGGAGGCCATGCGCGCGCCTTCGGCGTTGCTGGCCACGGCGCGCCGTTCGATCGCCGGGTAATGCTGCGCCAGCCAGCCAGCGCACTGCGCCAGGGCCTGCGAGTGCGCGCAGATGCAGCGCACGCCGTCCATCGAGCCGCTCAGCGTCATCAGGGTGTGGTTGACCGCGAGCGAGCGCTCCGCCAGCAGTTTCAACGGTGTCGCGAGCAAGAGGTCGAGCGTGCGACTGACCGCGCCCTCGGACGAGTTCTCCAATGGGACGATGCCGACGTCGGCACTGCCCGCTTCGGTCGCGCGGAACACCTCGTCGAGCGTTGCGCACGGCAGCCCGCTGACACTGGTGCCGAACTGGCGATGCATTGCCGTTTCGGAAAACGTACCGGCAGGTCCGAGGAATGCCACCGTCAGCGGACGCTCGAGCGCGCGACAGGCCGACATGATCTCGCGGAAGACGTTGGCGAGCGCCGCCGCGGTGAGTGGGCCTTGCGAAGCCGACGCGACCTTACGAACGACCTCGGCCTCACGCTCGGTCCGCAGCACAGGCGCGTCGACTTCGCCCTTGAGCCGACCGACCTCGCTCGCCAGGCGCGCGCGTTCGTTCAGTAGCTCGACCAGTTGCGCATCGACGCGGTCGATCGCATCGCGCAGCGGCTGCAGACGGCGGTCGATCGACTCAGCCATGGCGGCGCTCGAAGTCCTGCATGAAGTTCACCAGTGCCTGCACGCCCGCGAGCGGCATCGCGTTGTAGATCGAAGCCCGAATGCCACCGACGAGGCGATGGCCCTTCAACTGCACCAGTCCGCGCTCGGCCGCCTCGGTCAGGAATGGCCTATCGAGTCGCGTGTCAGCCAGTGAGAACGGAACGTTCATGCGCGATCGGTCGCGCGGCTCAACGCCGTTGGAATACAAGTCGCTGCCGTCGATCGCTCGGTACAACAGGTTCGCCTTTTCGATGTTGCGTTGTTCGATGGCGGCCACTCCGCCCTGCTCGCTCAGCCACTTGAGCACCAGGTTGGCGATGTAGATCGAATACGTCGGCGGGGTGTTGTAGCTGGAGTGACTCTCGGCGTGCGTCTTGTAGTCAAGCATCGTCGGCCAACGCGGCGAGCAGTGTCCGACCAGGTCGTCACGAACGATGACCACGGTCAGGCCCGCGGGCCCGAAGTTCTTCTGCGCGCCGGAGTAGATCAGGCCAAAGCCGGTCACATCGAGCCGGCGCGACAGGAAATGCGACGACATGTCGGCCACGAGCGGAACGCCGCCCGTGTCCGGCACATACGAGAACTCGAGGCCATTGATCGTCTCGTTCGAGCAGTAATGGACGTAGGCTGCTTCGGCGTCGAGCTTGAGCTCACCCTGTTGCGGCAAACCGGGCCGTTGCGCCTGCGTGGTGTCCGCGGCGACATTGACCTTGCAGAACCGCCGCGCCTCTTCGGCCGCCTTCTCCGACCATATTCCGGTCAGCACATAGTCAGCATGGAACTTGGCGCCAAGCAGGTTGAGCGGCACCATCGAGAACTGGAGGTGCGCACCGCCCTGCAGGAAAAGCACTCTGTAGTTCGCGGGTACCCCGAGCAGCGTACGCAGCAGCTGCTCGGTTTCGGTCAGGATCGCGACGAACTCTTCGCTGCGATGGCTCGTCTCCATGATGGAGTAGCCACGGCCGTGCCAATCGAGCAACTCCCCCTGTGCCGTCCGCAGCACGGGTTCCGGCAGCACCGCCGGCCCGGACGAGAAGTTGTAGACGCGGGCCACGGTGCGGGTTCCGCTCAACCCTCGGTGGCCGGTGCGTCGGGCGCATCGGACTCCGGGGCCGACTCGGCGCCGACCTCGTGTCCATTGCCACCTTCGCTGTCGCGCTCCACTACGCGCTGCAGACCCGAGAGCGTGGTGCCATCATCGAGCGCGATGAGCGTGACGCCCTGTGTCGCACGTCCCATCTCGCGGATTTCGGCCACGCGGGTGCGGATCAGCACGCCGCCCGTGGTAATCAGCATCACCTCGTCGTCGCCGCGCACCAGTGTGGCCGCGACCACCCGGCCGTTGCGCTCGCTGGTGGCGATTGCGATCATGCCCTTGGTCCCGCGGCCGTGCCGCGTGTATTCGACAATGGGCGTGCGCTTGCCGTAGCCGTTCTCGGTTGCGGTCAGCACGCTTTGTTGCTCATCCTCGGCCACCAGCATCGCGATGACCTGCTGGCCAAGGTCGAGCTGCATGCCGCGCACGCCCCGCGCCGTGCGGCCCATGGGGCGGACATCGTTCTCGTCGAAGCGCACGGCCTTGCCCGCATCGGAGAACAGCATCACGTCGTGCTGGCCGTCGGTGATTGCGGCACCGATCAGGTAATCGCCCGGGTCAAGGTCAACAGCAATGATGCCGGCCTTGCGCGGATTGGAAAACTCGGTGAGCGCGGTCTTCTTGACCGTGCCCATCGCGGTCGCCATGAAGACAAAGTGCTGCTCGTCGTACTCCGAAATCGGCAGCACCACGGTGATCTTCTCGTCCTCGGCGAGCGGGAACATGTTGACAATCGGCTTGCCGCGCGCGGTGCGGGCCCCCTGCGGCACCTCCCACACCTTCAGCCAGTAGAGTCGACCGCGATTGGAGAAACACAGAATCGTGTCGTGCGTATTGGCGATGAAGAGCTGGTCGATCCAGTCGTCTTCGCGCATCGCCGCCGCCTGCTTGCCCCGCCCGCCCCGCTTCTGCGCGCGATAGTCCGTGAGCGGCTGACTCTTGATATAGCCCGTGTGCGAGAGCGTGACGACCATGTCCTCGCGCGCGATCAGGTCCTCGGTCATCAGGTCCTGCGCGCTGCGGATGACTTCCGAGCGGCGGGCATCGCCAAACTCGCTCTTCAGGGCCAGCAACTCGTCAGCAATGATGTCGGTGATGCGCGACGGCTGGGCCAGGATGTCAAGCAGGTCGGTGATGGCTGCCATCACATCGCGGTACTCGTTGACGATCTTGTCCTGCTCCAGGCCCGTGAGCCGCTGCAGGCGCATCTGCAGGATCTGCTCGGCCTGCTCGTCGGACAGCCGGTACAGCCCGTCGTCCTGCAGGCCGAAACGCGCCTCCAGCCCGTCGGGCCGGTAGGCGGCCATGTCAGCGCCGGAGCGCGTCAGCATCTCGCGCACCAGCGACGAATCCCAGGCACGCGCCATCAGCGCAGACTTGGCCACCGGCGGCGTCGGCGCGGCCTTGATGATGGCGATGAACTCGTCGATGTTCGCCAGCGCCACGGCCAGACCTTCGAGCACGTGACCGCGCCTGCGCGCTTCCTTGAGCTCGAATACGGTCCGCCGCGTGACCACCTCGCGTCGATGCGACAGGAAGGCATCGAGCATCTGCTTCAAGTTGAGCAGCCGCGGCTGGCCGTCGACCAGCGCGACCATGTTGATGCCGAAGGTGTCCTGCAGCTGCGTCTGCTTGTAGAGGTTGTTGAGCACGACCTCCGGCACTTCGTTGCGCTTCAGCTCGAACACGACGCGCATGCCCGACTTGTCGGACTCGTCGCGGATGTCGGAGATGCCCTCGAGGCGCTTCTCGTTGACCATCTCGGCAATACGCTCGAGCAGCACACGTTTGTTGACCTGGTACGGCAGCTCGTCGACGATGATCGCGCTGCGCGCGCCCTTGTCGATCTCCTCGAAGTGGGTCTTGGCGCGCATGACGACGCGGCCGCGGCCGGTGCGATAGCCTTCGCGCACGCCTTCGAGGCCGTAGATGATCCCCGCCGTCGGGAAGTCCGGCGCCGGAATCAGCTCAATCAGTTCGTCCACTGTCGTTTCGGGCCGGCGCAGCAGTGCCAGGCAACCGTCGACAACCTCCGAGAGATTGTGTGGCGGCACGTTGGTGGCCATGCCGACGGCGATACCGGCCGAACCGTTGATCAGCAGGTTGGGAATCTTCGAGGGCAGAACCGACGGCTCGCGTTCCTTGCCGTCATAGTTCGGGACGAAATTGACCGTCTCCTTGTCGATGTCGGCCAGCAGTTCGGCCGAGATCTTGTCGAGCCGGCACTCCGTGTAGCGCATCGCCGCCGCGTTGTCGCCGTCGATCGAGCCGAAGTTGCCCTGGCCGTCGATCAGCATGTAGCGCAGCGAGAAGTCCTGCGCCATGCGCACCAGCGTGTCGTAAATGGCGTTGTCGCCGTGCGGGTGATACTTGCCCATCACCTCGCCCACCACGCGCGCGCACTTCACATAGGAGCGGTTCCAGTGGTTGTTGGCTTCGTGCATCGCGTACAGCACGCGGCGGTGCACCGGCTTGAGGCCATCGCGTACGTCGGGCAAGGCGCGCCCGACGATCACGCTCATCGCGTAATCGAGATACGAACGCCGCATCTCCTCTTCGAGAGAGACCGGCAGGGTTTCCTTCGCGAATTGATCCATCAGGGCAGCCGCCTTCAGACACTCAGCCGAGGGCCGACATGCCCGCGCGCGCAATCGAAAATTCTACCAGTGCGCAGGCTTCATTTCGCCCTGCTCGAACGGCGCTGAGGGGTCGGGATCGGCGCCGGTGCGCGGCGCTGCACTGGCATCGGCGACTCGCCAAGCGCACGCCGATATGGTCTGATCCGCGGCCGAAACCCCCGTTCGTCGAATCGATATGGAATCCGTCGACCTGCTGATCGAGGCGCGCTGGGTCGTTCCCGTGGTGCCGCGCGCGGCGGTGCTCGACCATCACGCGCTCGCGGTGCGCGACGGCCGCATCACCGCGCTCCTGCCGATCGAGGACGCGCGCGCGCGTTTCGCACCCCACGAGCGGGTGAGCCTGCCCACCCACCTGCTGATGCCGGGGCTGGTGAATCTGCACACACACGCCGCCATGACGCTGTTTCGCGGCATCGGCGACGACCTGCCGCTGATGCAATGGCTGGAAACGCGCATCTGGCCGCTGGAGCGGGCGCTCATCTCGCCCGAGTTCGTCCACGACGGCTCGCGCCTCGCCGCAATCGAGATGCTGCGTTCGGGTACCACCTGCTGCTCCGACATGTATTTCTATCCGGAGGCAGCGGTGCGGGCGCTGCGCAGCGTCGGCATGCGTGCGGTGGGTGGCATCATTGCGATCGAGTTCCCGACTGCGTACGCGGCGGATGCCGAGGACTACCTGCGCAAGGGCCTCGCGACGCGCGATGCCTTTCGCAGCGACAGCCTGGTTTCGTTCACCCTGGCGCCGCACGCGCCCTATACGGTGGCCGACAGCACGCTGGCCAAAATTGCGGTGCTGGCCGAGGAACTGGACCTTCCAGTCCACATCCATCTGCACGAGACCAGCGCGGAGATCGGCGAGTCGGTGCAACGGTATGGCGAGCGTCCCCTCGCCCGACTGGACCGGCTGCGCCTGGTGACCGAGCGGCTCATCGCGGTCCATGCGGTCCACCTGGCGGCAGAGGAAATCGCCCTGCTGGCGCAACGCGGCGCCTCGGTCGCCCACTGCCCGGCTTCGAACCTGAAGCTCGGCAGCGGCATCGCCCCGATTGCGGAACTGTGGCGGCGGGGGTGAATGTCGGCCTGGGCACCGACGGGGCGGCCAGCAACGACCGGCTCGACATGGTCTCCGAGATGCGTCTGGCCGCCCTGCTCGCCAAGGGAATTCGCCGCGACGCCAGCGTCGTTCCGGCCGCCGCGGCGCTGGAAGCGGCCACGCTGGGCGGTGCCCGGGCGCTCGGCCTGGACCGCCGCATTGGCTCGATCGAACCCGGCAAGGAGGCCGATCTCGCCGCCGTCGACCTCTCCTCAGTGGAGACTCAGCCCGTCTACGACCCCGTGACCCAGCTGGTCTATGCCGCCGGACGGGAACACGTCACCGACGTCTGGGTTGCCGGAAATCCTGTTGTAAAGGGGAGACAGGTGCTTGCGGAAGCTCAACTGGGCGCCACGGGCGAGTCCGCGTCGAGGGTCCGCGCGTGGCAAAATCGCTGTCGGCAGGTTCTGCAGACGGCGGGGTTGGCTTAGACGTTCAAGCCATCATCGGCCGATGCCGCGCGTGTCATCGCCCGGCCGAGTTGGTACCCCCGGCCGGTCATCCTTATCTCGAGTGAGGAGCAACATGAAGCAATCCATCAAGCTGGGCCTCCTGGCATCGGCACTGATGGCCATCACTGGGACGGTTTCTGCCCAGATGAAGGACATCGTGGTCGTCGATCCCAAGGAAAGCCCATACGTAATCGACGCGCGTGGCGTCGTCGTTCGCGATCCGTTCGGCCTGTGCTGGCGTACGGGTTCGTGGAGCGTCGATCGCGCCGCCAAGGCCGCCATCCAGGGTGCACCGTACCCGAACTGGACCCTGGGCTGCGAATGCGACAAGGACCTGATGCCGAAGCCGGTGTGCGAACCACCGCCGCCGCCGCCGCCGCCACCGGCCCCGCCGCCACCGCCGCCGCCAGCGCCACCGGCACCGACGAGCGAGAAGGTGACGTTCGCGGCTGACGCCCTGTTCGACTTCGACAAGGCGGTCCTGCGTCCGGAAGGCAAGGCCAAGCTCGACGATCTCGTGTCGAAGATGGCTGGTGTGAGTCTGGAAGTCATCATCGGCGTGGGCTACACGGACCGTATCGGGTCCGAGAAGTACAACCTGGCCCTGTCGCAGCGCCGCGCTCAGGCGGTGAAGGACTACCTGGTAAGCAAGGGCATCGAGCCGAACCGTATCTATACGGAAGGCAAGGGCATGGCGAACCCGGTCAAGCAGTGTCCGGATCCGTCGGCCAAGGGCGAAATTCGCAACCACAAGCAGCTGATCGAGTGCTTGCAGCCGAATCGTCGCGTCGAGGTCGAGGTCGTAGGTACGCGCCCCGTCAAGCGATAGAGGCCGTACTCGCTGATCAAAGCCCCGCTTCGGCGGGGCTTTTTTTTGCCTCCGACGCCGAGGAGTGCGAACCTCCGGCGCGCACGGGCATCGACTTCGGTCCTTCCGGCGTGCGCGGAAAGACTTCGCAGAATCGCGGGTCGCCAACCAGTAACATCGAGCCGATGGACGCCAACGTTGACGAAGCTGAGCTGCGCAAGTTCAGCGACATGGCCGCCCGCTGGTGGGATCCCAACGGGCCGATGCGGCCGCTGCACGAGATCAACCCCGTTCGCCTCGCCTGGATCGACCGCCTGGCTGGCCCTCGGCGGCAAGCACGTGCTCGACGTTGGTTGTGGTGCGGGCGTGCTGGCCGAGGCCATGGCCGCCCGCGCCGCGCGAGGTCACCGGCATCGACATGGCCGGCAAGGCCCTGAAGGTCGCGCAGCTGCACGCGCTCGAAAGCGGCGCCGGCGTCGATTACCAGGAAAGCACGGCCGAAGACTGGGCGCACGAGCACCCGGCTGCGTTCGACGTCGTCACCTGCATGGAAATGCTCGAACACGTGCCGGACCCGGCCCGCAGCGTCGCCGCGTGCGCCGCCTTGGCCCGGCCGGGCGGCTGGGTGTTCTTCTCGACGATCAATCGAAATCCGAAGGCGTTCCTGCTCGCGATCGTCGGTGCGGAATACGTCTTGAACCTGTTGCCGCGTGGCACGCACGAGTTCGCGAAATTCATCCGGCCGAGCGAATTATCAGGCTTTGCACGCGACGCCGGACTTGACCTGCACGAGATCGTAGGCATGAGCTACAACCCGTTCACCAAGTCGGCTGCCCTCGGCCGCGACACGGACGTCAACTACCTGATGGCCTTTCGCAAACCGGCCGAACTGATCGACGGCGGCGTCCGCCTCGTGCTGTTCGATCTCGACGGAACGCTGGCCGATACCGCGCCCGACCTCGCCGGTGCGGTCAACCGGATGCTGAGCACGCGCGGCCGCGAGCCGCTGCCGCTCGACGCCTTGCGCCCCCTGGCGTCGCACGGCGCGCGCGGGCTGATCGGACGCGCCTTCGGGTTGACGCCGGCCGATGCCGGCTACGAAGCCCTGCGGCAGGAATTCTTTGCCGAGTATGAGTCCGCGCTGTGCGAGGCCAGTGTGCTGTTCCCCACGATGGCCGAAACCCTCGCGGCCCTCGAAGCAGACGACATCCGCTGGGGCATTGTCACCAACAAGATCGCGCGGTTCACCGAGCCGCTCGTGCGCGCCCTTGGCCTGGCGCAGCGTGCCGCGTGTGTGGTCAGCGGCGACACCACCGCGCACGCCAAACCGCATCCAGCCCCGTTGCTGCATGCCTTGCGGCAAACGCGACGCACGGCGCCGGAGGCACTGTACGTCGGTGATGATCTGCGCGACGTCCAGGCGGGCCAGGCGGCGGGCATGCGAACGGTTGTGGCAGCGTACGGATACCTGGGAAACGAGACCCCGATCGAGCGCTGGGGCGCGGATGACGTGATCACGCGGCCGACGGGACTCCTGGAATTGCTCAAGGTGTAGACCTCACACGTTGCCCTTGTCCTGCTTGCGACCTTGACGCATATGACGTCGGCACTGACTTCCTGGATTCCGCGGCTGCGTAAGTTGGCCATCGCGGCCGTCGCGGTCATCGTCCTGTTCGGGGTTGTCGGCTATTTCGCGATTCCCAAGGTCGTGCGCTGGGGCCTGGAAACGGTTGCCACGCGCGAACTGGGACGGGCGGTCCATGTCGAGAGCGTCAGCGCCAACCCGTTCACGCTGCGCGTCACGCTGCGCGGCGTCGCGGTCGACGGCGCTCCGGGCGAGAGCGCACCGCTGCTCACCGTGCGGGAAGTCAGTGCTCAATGCGTCGGCGGCCTCGCTCTTCTATCGCGCGCCGGTGCTGGACGCGCTGGCCATCGACGGGCTCACCGCCAATCTCGTGCGGCTCGACGCGCAGCGCTTCAATTTCAGCGACATTCTCGAACGCCTCCAGGCCAAGCCGAAGACCGATGACGCTCCGCCCCGCTTTTCGCTCAACAACATACAAGTCACGGCCAGCACTGTCCACTTTGGACGACCGGCCAGTCGCCGCCAAACACGTCGTCAGCGACATCGCGCTCGGCATTCCATTCCTGTCCAACCTTGCCACCGACGTCGAGATCGATGTTCAACCCGCGCTCGCAGCGCGGCTCGACGGCACACCGATCGAGATCAAGGGCGAGACGCGCCCCTTTGCCGAAACCCTCGAGTCGTCCGTCAACCTGAAGCTCCAGGGCCTGGACTGCCCAAGTACCTGGCGTATTCCCCGGTCAGGCTCAATTTCGCGATTCCCCACGGTGCTCTGACCACCGACCTGCGTGTCGCCTTCCGGCGCGCCGCACCGGCGCGCGGCGAGCGCCCGGCGGTCGAGGCGCAGAACGATCGTCTCGGGCCGCTTCGAAGTGGCGGGCTTTGCGCTCGCCGCGCCGGCGGCCCAACCCAAGCCGCTGATCGCGTGGAAGTCCCTCGTTGTTGCGCTCGATGAAGTGGAACCGTTTGCACGGCGCGCCGTCATTGCCGATGTGGCGCTTGACTGCACCGGCGGTCGAGGCCGTCCGCGATGCCGCGGGCACCTTGAACTGGCTGCAGTTCATCCGGCAGCCTCTGCAGGCGGCGCCAACGACGTCCTCCGCAGGCGCTGCCACGCCCGCTTTGAGCGCTGCGGCTCCGGGCGCCGCGCCCGCGATCACGCTCAAGCACGCCTCGGTCCGCGATGGCACCGTGAACATCACCGACGACTCGGCAGGCCATTTTCAGCTGCAGTTCATCAACCTCAGCGCCGACGCGACCAGCCTGACGACGACGTCGCCCGAGCGCGGCAGGGTTCAAGTGACGGTCGACGCGGCGGACGCTGGCGGCTCCATTTCGCTCGACGGTGAGGCCGGCCTGGCGCCGGTGGCGGGGCGTCTGAACGTTGCCATGCGGGAGGTCAGGCTGCTCGTGGCCGGACGCTACCTCGCGAATCTCATCAACGGATCGCTTGACGGCAGCAACGCGGTCGACGCCGTGCTGGAGTTTGAGGCCGGCTCGCCGGGCAAGGTCCTGCTGCGCGACATTTCCGTACGCGGCAAGGATCTCTCGCTGCGCGGGCCGAAGGGCAGCGGCGCCGACTTCGAACTGACCGGGCTCGCGGTCGACGGCGGTGCCATCGACCTGATCGGACGCACGATCACCCTCAGCAAGCTTGCCCTGGACGGACCGCGCGCCACGGTGCGTCGGTTGCCCGACGGCGAGATCAACTGGCTGCAGGTGGTGCGCGCCAAACCGTCGGAGGCGCCGGCCGACGCCGCGCCGGCCGCTGCGGAGACCGCGACGCCGCCTTGGAAGGTCACACTGCAGGAGGCGAGCGTGACGCGTGGCGATCTCCGGCTCGAGGATCTGGCCGTCGAGCCCAACGTCAAGGTGCGAGCATCGGAGATCACCGCGACGGCGCGCAATGTGATCAGCGACGGGAGCGAACGCGCCGAGATCACGGCGCGGACTCGATTCGGCAGCGGTGGCACGCTGTCCGTCAGCGGCGGTGCGCGCTGGAATCCGCTCGCGTCGGATCTGCGCGTTGATGCGCGCAGCCTGGATGTCTCAGCGGTGCGACCCTACCTCGCGGCGCGCTTGAATGCCGTGCTGGCACGGGCCGAGGCGTCGGCGCGCGGCCGTGTGACGATCGACCAGCCAGCCCACACCGCCCCGCTGCACATCGCCTACAAGGGAAGCGCCCGGCTTGGCAACTTGCACGTGCTCGATGCGCGCGGCGAGAACGACCTGCTGAAGTGGCAGGTGCTCGATCTGGACCAGATCGACCTGAAGCTGGGTGATGGGCCGCCGACGGTTGCGGTCGGCAAGCTCGGGTTGTCGGACTTCTACGCGCGCGTGATCCTGTCGGACCAGGGACGGCTGAACCTGGTGGACCTCATCAAGCGCGACGAAGGTTCTGCGACACCGGATGTTCCGGGCGCTGTCTCCGGCAACGCATCCGCGGCCGCGACGACACCCACGACCACACCCCAGACAGAACCCGCCATGCCGGTGGACCGTGAAATGGCCGGCAATGCGCCCGGCGCCACCGACGCTCCCGGAGCACACTCGACCGCAGCACTCGCGGCGCCGGTGACCGATCCGTCTGCGCCGCGTCCGATCCTCCGCTTCGGGCTCATGGAGTTCACGCGCGGCAACGTGAACTTCACCGACAACTTCATCAAGCCAAACTACACCGCCAACATGACCGGGCTCGGCGGTTCAGTCACGACGCTCGCCTCCGACAGCACCGAGCCGGCGACCTTGACACTCGCCGGCACGATCGACGACGACGCGCCGGTGGACATCAACGGCCGTCTCAATCCGCTCGCTCCGCAACTGTTCCTTGACATTGAAGGGCGCACGAAAGGTGTCGACCTGCCGCGCCTGACACCGTACGCGGTGAAGTACGCCGGCTACCCCATCACCAAGGGCAAGCTCTCGATGGAAGTGAGTTACAAGGTCGAGAATGAAAAGCTCACGGCCAACAATCACCTGTTCCTCGACCAGCTCACCTTCGGCGAAAAGGTCGAAAGCCCGACCGCCACCAAGCTGCCCGTGCTGCTCGCGGTAGCACTGCTGAAGAACTCGAAGGGCGAGATCGACATCAACCTGCCGATCTCCGGCACGCTGAACGATCCGAAATTCTCGGTCGGCGGCATCATTGTCCAGGTCATCATCAATCTGCTGACCAAGGTGGTGACGGCACCCTTCACGCTGCTCGCAGCCGCCTTTGGCGGTAGCGAGGAACTCGGCTACATCGAGTTCGCGGCCGGCGACGCCGCGCTCAAGGACGACCAGACCAAGCGTCTCGACACGCTGGCGAAGGCGCTGAATGATCGTCCGGGCCTCAGGCTCGACATCATCGGCCGCGTCGATCCGGCCGTGGACACCGACGGGGTCCGGCGTGCGAAGTACGACTCAAAGTTGAAGGCCGTCAAGGTCAAGGGCCTGGTCCGACGCGGGGGCGACGCGGTCGATCCGGCCTCCGTGACGGTCGCCGCCGAGGAGCGCCCGGCGCTCATCGCCGCCGTCTACTCTGACGAAGACATCCCGGGCAAGCCGCGCAACTTCATCGGCATCGCCACGTCGATCCCGCCCGCCGAGATGGAGACACTGATCCTGGCCAATCTCGCGGTCACCCCGGAGGACTTGCGCGCACTGGCGAACCAGCGCGCCGCCGCCGTCCGCAACCAGCTCGAAACGCAGGGCAAGGTCTCGCGCGAACGGTTGTTCCTGGTCGAACCCAAGCTCAGCACCGACGGGTATCCAGGACAAGGGCGCTAAGACCCGGGTTGATTTCTCGCTGAAGTGACCCATCTGACCGCTACAATGGCTTTCTTGGGGGCGACCTGGCTTCGACGCGGGTCGTGAAGGATCTCAGGGCATGCCGAGGACCAGTCACCTCGTAAATCCATCTGGAACACTACAAACGCCAACGAAGACGCGTTTGCTCTAGCCGCTTAATACCGGTTAGACGCTGCACTGGTTCGCTTCCGGGCCAGGTCGGGTAACCGACGGCAGCGACATTCACGGAAGCTGGATGCCGGTGGAGTCATGACGGCGGCATCGAGATCCAGTGACTGGCTGCGCGTCGGCCTGCCGATCGGCCAAACGCGCGGTGAGAACTAAATAGACCGGCTACGCATGTAGAACTGGATCTGGATCATTCGCGGACGCGGGTTCAATTCCCGCCGCCTCCACCACCTCACCGTAAGGGCCGCCAAGCGCGGCCCTTCGTTTTTCGGACCGTCGTCCAGCCGCCGCGCTAGGGGCGTCGCCGCGAGCGGGTGAGCTACGGCTACCACCCCGCGGCGTGTCGGGGATTCTTACGCCGGTTGCCTCGAAGGTCTGGCGCAGATGCCCATCCGTTGTCCGTGGAAACCCTAATGCATTGATTTCATTGAGCTTATGGTCTGCGTTTTCGAAACGCGCGCGATCTGGCGTTCTTCTTGCTTTTATGCGGCCCATCCCCAACGCCGGCGCAAATCGATCGGCGCTACACGCAGGAAGAGCCGGCGTTGGAGTGCACTTTCCGACCGGGAAGCGCGATCGTGGTTGGCTGTCGGAATTGACTGACTGACTGGCGAGGAGAGCCCGATGACTCTAAAACGTTTGGCTGCAATCATTGCCGCGGCCGGGTGTGCACTTGGTGCACAAAGCGCGATCGCAGCCCTTACCTTCAACCCGTTCGTGACTTCCGCGGAACTGAACGGCGCGGTCGGCAACGATGATGCGATCGGTTTTTCCTTCGCGGGCAACAAGTTTGTCGGCTCAATCTACTTCAACAATCAGTTGTATCAGACCGATCTCGCCGGCAACAACGCCGCAAAATTCGGAGCGCCGCTGCCGATTGCTTCGGGCAACGCCGGCGAAATTTATGTCTCCAGTTCTCTCGGCTTGGGTGGGTTTGCCTCGCGAAGTGTCTTCGCTGGATCGCAGAGTCTCGGCACCGTCTGGTCCTATGCCAACGGGGCAACGACAGCGACCGCGGCAACCTCGTTTGTGACCGGCTTGGTCGGCGGAGTGCGCAGCATCGCTTTCGACCCCTACGGCAAGTACGGTGGTGACATGATTGTTGCAACGTCGGTCGGCCGGATCTACCGGGTGAACAGCGGCGGCGTGGCCACCGAGATTGCGAACCTGGGCGTGGACACCGAAGGCCTTGACTTCACGCCGCAGGCCTTTGGCAACATTGCCGCGGGAATACTGGTCGTTCTGTCCGAAGGCGACGGTCGCGTCCGGGCGATCGACCCAACCGGCGGGATCACCGACCTGGGACTGGCGTTCTCAACGCCGGAAATGATCAGCTTCGTCCCCCTGAACTTTGACCAGACCCTCGACCCGCTGGCCGGTTTCTACGCCGCCCGCTACCCCACCGAGGTCGTCAAGTCGTCCGCGGCCGATTTCGCTCCCTATCTGGGCCAGGCGATCGTGACCGAGGAAAGCACTCACGATCTGTATGCCATCTCCTGGGATGGAAGCAAGTTCGTGAAGACCTTCATTGGCGACTTCGGGGGCCAGCCGGAGGACGGCATCTTCGTCACCTCGGCAATCCTGAATCCGTGTGAACAGCCGGATGCCTGCAAGGTTCCCGAGCCGGGTTCTCTCGCGCTGATTTGGCTTGGGCTCGCCGGACTCGCGTTAACCCGCCGCCGCAAGCACTAACCACACGTTTCAACACTAAGAACCCGCCCGCGTGGCGGGTTCTGTATTTGTGTTGCGGCAAGACGCCGCGGTCAGAGGGCTGCAAGGCTATTATTTGCCCTTGATACTCGTCGTCGTCCAATGCTGAACAAAGACCGACGCGCGGCTGTGAGCATGCGAGCGTCTGCCGGCGCGATGGCGGCCGGCAAGGCCCATTTCGGTTGGCTCCACGATGCATCTCGGGTGGCTACCCGCAGCGGTTCGTCCAGCAAACCAAGCGCGCGCGCGCGGCGCCCGCCGGCTACTGCGATAACCTTGTCCAACACACGGCAGCGCGCAGGACAGTCATTGCAATGAAGCGCAGGTTGTTGCTGTTAGGGACTGCCAGTGCCGGCGGGATGGCGCTGTTTGGATGCGGAGGCTCCGGCTCAGCGGGCCTGTCCGAGTCCGGCGCGCCGCTTGCCGATGTCCAGCGGGCGCCATGGGATCCGTCCCCGTGGATGTGGTTTATCGCCGGTGCAAGCCGAACCGTTGACCTCGCCGCCACGCTACCGCCCGAGACGACACGGGGTGGGGTTTTCGCGCTGGCCAGCGGCAGCGCCTCGCTGCCGCCGGGGATTACGTTGTCGCCCGCCGGCCTACTTTCCGCAACGAATCCGGCTGAAAATCAGGCAGCCAATATCGTATTCACCTACTCCGAGCCCGGCGCCTAGCGACTTGGGGAGGACCGACGCCCCCTGCGGAGCGCGGCGACGATCAGCAGCGTGCCCAGTGCGGCCAACGACAGACTGCCGGGCTCAGGCACCGCGATGGCGTTCGGTGTGGCCGCGATGGGCACCAAAGGCGCTGATTCACGCACCGGAGGCAATTCGTCGATGACCGGGGGAGGCAGCGTGCTCTCCGGCGGCGGGTCCTCCGACGGCGCCGGCGGCAACAGCAAGCGCTGCTTGGCCGTGGTCAAACCATCCATACACGAGCCATCGACGTCCTTGCGCGCACACAGCTGCATGCGCATCGTCGTATCAGTCAAGCTGGCCCTGGCGTATACGACTTCCGCTTCCGCCGGTACAGTGCCCGCCATGCCCCCCGCGGCCAGTAGGGCAACCATCCAGTGTTTTGCGTCGAGTCGGTTCATCATCGGCCACCATCAGCAACAATCGGTCCCCGTTCGGCAATATAGCCAGATGGTGCAGCGAATGGCGCCCCCAATCGATAGTCTATGCGGACGATCAACTCCATGACGTATCAGGCCTGTTGTCAAGTTTCTCGACACCGGTGACCTCGCGTTGGGCGTAGTCGCACCGGCCACACCCCTAGAATCCGGCGATCGCGATCGCCCGCATGAACCCTGCTGACCATGGCCGACGACACGGACATCCCCACGCTGCGCCGCCTGCTGCACGACTGCCGACGCATTGCGGTCGTGGGCATTTCAGCGGAGTGGCACCGTCCCAGTTACTTTGTGGGCAAGTACCTGGTCGAGCATGGCTACACGATGATTCCGGTGAACCCGAAGTATTCCGAAGTCCTCGGGCAGAAGTGCTATCCCGATCTCCGTTCCGCGGCGCAGGCCGCCGACCCGATCGACATGGTCGACTGCTTCCGCCGTTCCGCCGACATCGGCCCACTGGCCGAGGACGCGATTGCGATCGGGGCGAAGTGCCTCTGGTTACAGCTCGGCGTCACCAACGAGGCCGCGGCCCAACGCGCTCGCGCCGCCGGGTTGGATGTCGTTCAGGATCGGTGCGTAAAGATCGAGCATGGGCGGCTCTTCGGCGGCTTGAATTGGGCCGGCGTCAACACACGCGTCATTTCGAGCAAGCGGCCGCGGCAGCTGCCGTACTGAGGAGACCCTTATGGCCGACCGCGCCTTCGGTATCGAGACGCTATGCCTGCACGCCGGCCAGGTTCCTGACCCGGTGACCGGCAGCCGCGCCGTGCCGATCTATCAGACGACCTCGTACGTCTTCGACACGGCCGATCATGCGGCCAGCTTGTTCAACCTGCAGACCTTCGGCAACGTCTATTCGCGCATCAGCAATCCGACGGTCGCGGTGCTGGAGGAGCGCGTCGCCGCGCTGGAAAACGGCCGGGCGGCGCTCGCCACCGCGAGTGGGATGTCTGCGCAGCTCACCGGCATTCTGGCCATCGTGCAGCCGGGCCAGCACATCGTGTCGTCTTCGCTGCTCTACGGCGGCACATACTCCCAGTTCGATGTCACGCTGCGCAAGATGGGCATCGAGACGACCTTCGTCGATCCCGACCGACCGGAGGACTTCGCGCATCGCGCTGCGCGAGAACACGCGACTTGTCTATGCCGAGACGCTGGGCAATCCCGAAGATCAACGTGCTCGACATCGAGCCGATCGCGGCGATCGCTCATGCCGCCGGCGTGCCGCTGATGATCGACAACACGATGGCCTCGCCATACCTGTGCCGGCCGTTCGACTGGGGCGCCGACATCGTCGTGCATTCGGCGACCAAGTACCTCGGCGGACACGGAACCACGCTCGGCGGCGTGCTGGCGGAGCGCGGCCAGTTCGACTGGGGCAATGGCAAGTTCCCGGACATGGTGCTGCCCTCGAAGGGCTACCACGGAGTCAAGTTCTGGGAGACGTTCGGCGACTTCGCCTACACCATGAAGGCGCGCATGGAGGTGCTGCGCGTGCACGGCGCGGCGCTGGCACCGCTATCGGCCTTCCTGCTGTTACAGGGCGTCGAGACCCTGCATGTGCGCATGGAACGTCATTGCGAGAACGCGCGTCGCGTCGCCCGCTTTCTCGAAAGTCATCCCCGGGTGGCCTGGGTCAACTGGCCCGGGTTGCCAGCGAGCCCGTACTACCCGCTGGCGCGCAAGTACCTGCGGGCAATCAACGGCGAACCCGGCGCATCGGGCGTCATGACCTTCGGCATCAGGGGCGGTGCCGCCGCGGGTGAGAAGTTCATCGATGCCCTGCAGTTCCTCTCGCACCTGGCCAATATCGGCGATGCGAAGTCACTGGTAATCCACCCGGCGTCGACGACGCACCGCCAACTGTCGGACGAGGACCAGCTCAAGGCCGGCGTGTCGCCCGACATGGTCCGACTGTCGGTGGGCATCGAGTCCATCGACGACATCCTGTGGGATCTCGAACAGGCGCTGGAGCGCAGCCGCTGAGCGGTCGCAGCGATCCCGCGGCCGCCCCACCTCAGACGATGGACGAACAGACCGCCCGCGACGTCGCACTGGTGCGGGCGCTCGAATCCGAAGACACCGAGCGCTCGGTGTTGACGGCCGACGACCGCCGCTATGCGAGCCGTGCGGCCGGTGAACTGGCGCATTGGCAGGCGGCCGACCAGCGTCGTCCGGCCACGCCTGAGCTCTTCCTTGCCCGCCGCGCCGGCCTGTTGCTCGACCGGCTGTGCGAACGCGAACCCGCGCTGCGCGCACTGCGACGCCTCCGATGGCGCCCCTGGCTCGGATTTGCGTTGCCCGCCGCAGCGTTCGTGCTGGGCCTGCTGGCCGAGCAGATCGCCGATCGGCAGCACGTGAACGTGCTTGCCTTTCCGCTGCTCGGCATCCTCCTGTGGAACCTGGCGGTATACGGCTTGATGCTCGTCGGCCCGCTCGTCGGCCGCACCCTCGGGCCTGCGCGGCGCTGGGTCGCGGAAGCGGGCCGCACGACGGGCGCGACGCTGCCGGGCACGCTGGCGCGCCCGGCGGCGCGCTTCGTCAGTGACTGGGCAGCACTGTCCACGCCCCTGACCCACGCGCGGGCGGGGCGGGTGCTGCACGTATCGGCCGCCTTGCTCGCCGTCGGAGCCGTGCTGGGTCTGTATCTGCGCGCCGTCGCTTTCGAGTATCGGATCGGTTGGGAAAGCACGTTCCTGGAGGCGCCATCGGTCCACACCATCCTGCAGTTCGTGCTCGGCCCCGCCGCCAAGCTGCTCGGTATGCCCTTCCCTTCGGTTGAGGCCGTGGCCGCGATGCGCATCACGGGCGGCCGCGGCGGAACCGATGCGGGGCCGTGGATCCACCTGTACGCGGTGACCGTTGGCCTGGTCGTCGTCGCGCCACGCCTGCTGCTGGCCGCCTTCGCGGGCTGGCGCGAGCGACGCCTCGCCAGCGCGTTCCGGTTCGACCTCGGCGCACCCTATTTCCGCCGCGTGCTCGCCGCCTTCGCACCCAGCCGCGCGCGACTGCGCGTGGCGCCTTTCAGCTATACCCTGGACGAGACAGCCGTCAGCGCTCTCAACACGCTCGCGCGACACCTGCTTGGCGACGCAACCGAACTTGCGCTGCGACCGAGCACGGACTATGGCGCGGAGGACACGGCTGCGCACGGTTTGCCGCGCAATGAATCTGACGTTCCGCTGACTTTGGCCGTGTTCAATGCCGCAGCGACACCGGAATCCGAGAATCATGGACGATTCCTCGAATCGCTGCGCACTGCCGTCGAGACCCCGCTCGCCGTCGTCATCGACACGGCGGCCTACCGACGTCGCCTGGGTGCGCAGGCTGGCGCAGGCGAACGCCTGCAAGAGCGCTGCAGTGGCTGGCGGGCCTTTGTTGAATCGCGTGGACTGCCGGTGGCGTGCGTGGATCTGGCTGCGCCGGATGTCGACGCCGCCGAACGCGACCTCGCGCCAGCGCTCGGGGGCCGGCAGTGAGCAACGGTACGCTGCAGCCTGCCAGCATCGATCTCGCGCTGGTTTCCCACACGAACGTAGGAAAGACGACCCTCGCGCGCACGCTGCTCGGGCGGGACATCGGCGAAGTGCGCGACGCCCCTCATGTGACGGAAGAGGCGGAAGTTCACGTCCTGCTGCGTTCGCCCGACGGCGACGCGTTGCGCCTCTGGGACACCCCGGGCTTCGGTGACTCCGCGCGCCTCGTGCAGCGCCTGCGCCGTTCGGACAATCCGATCGGCTGGCTGTTGCGCGAAGTCTGGGATCGCTACCGCGACCGGCCGTTCTGGTGCAGCCAACAGGCAGTGCTCGCCGCGCGGGCCTCGGCCGACGTCGTGCTCTACCTCGCGAACGCGGCCGAGTCGCCGCGCGATGCCGGCTACCTGCCTTCCGAAGCGCAGATCCTGCGCTGGCTCGGCAAGCCGGTGCTCGTGCTGCTCAATCAGGTCGGTCCGCCGCGCCCCCAGGCCGACGAAGAGACCGAGCGCGAGCGTTGGCGCGCGCAGTTTGCCGCGCACGGACTCACGTGCGAAGTCTTGCCGCTTCGATGCCTTCGCACGCTGCTGGGTGCAGGAAGGGCTGTTGCTCAAGGCGGTCAGCCACCGGCTGCCTGCGGACAAGGCTACGGCGCTGGCGCGCTTGCATGAGCAGTGGACCACCAGCAGTCTCGAGCGATTCACGGCGTGCATGCAGGCGCTGGCGCGCCAGTTGGCGGCGGCCGCGCATGACGCGGAGCCGATCGACGAGCCCGCGGTATCGATCGGGGCGCGCGTGCTGGTTCGGATGGGCCTGCGGCGCGACGACAACGCACGCTCACGCGCCATGTCCGTGCTGGCGGGGCGCGTCGACACCAACGTGAGATCCGCCACCGAAACGATGATTGCGATCAGCGGGCTGGAGGGGGCTGCGACGGATGCCATCCTGCGGCGCGTGGAGGAGACCTACGCGACTCAGGATCCGATTCCAGAAGGGCGTGCCGCGCTGCTGGGCGGTGTGCTGACCGGCGCCCTCGCCGGCCTGAAGGCCGACCTGGCAACCGGCGGACTGACCATGGGCGTTGGTGCTTTGGTCGGCGGACTGCTGGGGGGCCTTGGAGGCGCGGGCATTGCGCACGGCCTCAACAAGCTCACCGGAGTGGAGCGCACCAGCCTTTACTGGCCGGACGAATTCCTCGACGGCTTGCTGCGCGCCGGAGTACTGCGTTATCTCGCCATCGCCCACTACGGGCGGGGCCGTGGACGCTTCGTCGAAGGCGAAGCGCCCCCGTCATGGTTCGAGGCCGTGCAGTCGTTGATCCCCGAGCGGACGGAACGCCTGCACGCGATCTGGAACCAGGCACGGAGTGGCAACCCACCCGACGCCACGGCGCGCGACCTTGAGCACGCGCTGCGCGATCTAAGCACCGAGGTCTTGGCGCTTCTCTACCCCGACGCCCTGTCCGCGGAACTGCAGGCGCAGTTGCGTCGGCCCCGCGCCGAGCGAGCGCTCGGTGGCACCTCCGAAGCCGCCATTCCCGCGTAAGCTACGCGCCGATCTGCAGGAGCCCGCAATGAAGAACCCGATCGCCATTGCCTGTTGTGCCGCCGCCGTCCTGACGCTAGGGATGTCCGCTGGCTGCTCGTCGACCCAATCCATGAGTGGAAAGGACGCGCAGATACCGGCCTCGCAGTTATACGACGTGAAGATCGAGCCCGCCCGCATCCCGCCCAGTCCGCAGGGTGCTTTCGCGCTGTCGAGCGCCACCGGATGCGATGTGGTCTATATCGCGAAGACCGCGACAGCCGACACGGTCACGTATGCGGTTCGGCCGACGAGCCGGATACCGGAGTCGGCGACGTGTGTCGAATCTCTGCGGGGTCAGCCCGGCGTCGTATCCGTTTCGGCGCCGATGTAGTCGAATCGGAGATCCGGGCGCGCCGCACACTCGAGCGCCGAATTCAGTTGCGGCCCGCGACCTGGGCGCCCGGCTCGGGCGGTTTCTGCCCGTACATCAGGCGATCGGCGCGCCGCATCAGCGTCTCGACGGAATCGTCGGACTGCGCGGCCGCCACGCCGATGCTGAGCGTCACTTCGAGCCCGGCGGACAGACTGCCCCAGTCGTACGTCGCCACCGTCTCCCGGATGCGGTCGCACGCCGCGCGCGCCTCTTCCGGCGACGTGTCGCCGAACAGCACCACCAGTTCATCGCCGCCGATTCGTGCCGCAAAATCGGAACTGCGCAGCGAGTGCCGCAGCAGTTCTCCGAGCTTCCTGAGCACGGTGTCGCCCACCACGTGCGAGTGCTTGTCGTTGACGCGCTTGAACTGGTCGATGTCCAGCAACGCAAGCGCGAAGGGTCGTCCGCCGTCCCGTAGGCTGGCCAAGGCGTCCTGTAGCAGTGGCTCGAGGGCGCGGCGGTTGGCCAGGCCTGTCAGCGGGTCCTGCAACGACAGCTCGCGAAACGAGCTGGCTTCCGCGGACAGCGAGTCGAGCTGCTCGCGCTGTTTGAGTGACTCGCGCCAGCGTTCGATGCGAACGCGATTCTCGCTGCGAAGGCGCAGGATCTCGCGCGTGACCTGCATATGCCGGCGCAATGCGCGCAGTGCGGTTTCGTGATCCCCGATGGCCTCGGCGCAGCGTGCCAGTGTGTCGTGCGCCTTGCCCTCGACGACGAGCAGATCCAGTTGCCTGGCGAGTTCTATGGCTTCGCGCGCCCGCGCCACACCCAGGGCCGGGTCGCCCTCAAGCAGCATCACATCGGCGTCGACCACGGCGCCCTCCGCCAGCCCATGCGACCATGCCAGTTGCGCGGCGTCGCGCAACACCGCGTCGATCGCCGACCGGGCCTGTGCCGCATTGCCCAGCGCCACATGGATCTGCGCCAGCACGGCGTAGTGATTGGCACGCTCCCGAAGTTGTTGCTCTGGCGTGCTGTCCGTCGCCTGATAAAGCAGATTCTCAGCCCAGGACTGCAGCAACGTCAGATGTTCCCGGTCCGGGGCCGAGGCGTGCAAGGCGGCCGGATCGGTGAGCCAGCCGAGATTGGTGACCAGCCAGTCGGTTCGGGCCATCCGCTCCCACGATGCGAGGCCGGCATCGCGCGCCATGTCGATCATCCGTGCAAACAGTTGCAGTCCATCCTCGTAGGAGCCGGCGGCGGCATGCGCAGCACCGAGTGCTCGTGTGGCCATCAGCCGCGCCTCGGGACGCCCGTCGAACTGCACGACGTCGTGGGCCGCGAAGGCGGCCGCATAGGCATCGTCATAGCGCCGCATCTGTGCGCACGCCAGCACCGCATACGTGAGGGAGGCCACCTGGCCCGGCACGTCGCCGACCGCTGCGTGCAACTGCGCGGACTGGATCGCGTGTGCGTCGGCGGCCGAGTACTCGCCGGACCTCAGCTCGAGCATCGCCAGGCGACCCAGCAAGCGTGCCTGTAGTGCGCGATCCCCAGCGGTGCGGGCCCGCGCGATTCCATCAATCAACACCCGGCGCGCGTCGGCGTGCTTGCCGTCCAGCACTGCCGAAGCGACCTGTTCGAGTTCGGAGGACTGTGCGGCGGACATGGAGGTCAATCGATCGCGGACGGCGGAGAAGCCGCAACTCGCCCCTGCAAGCGTAACGCGTTAGGTTCTCCTTCCGAAATGGAAAAGGCCGCGGAAACCGGCGAAAACCCGGCAGTCAAGGCGTCGCAGCGCGCTGTGCGTAGCGCTCACGTCAACCGAGGGATTTCCCGGACTGTGTCGGCTTGGTACGCCAATGGGCCTCTGGTGGGCCCGATCGCTTGGCCGAGCAAGGACGCTCCGCCGAACCTGGTGCAGGTCCTCACAGCGAAGCCCTCGCCGAAGCGAGGCTGTACTGGATCGCAGGCCGTTACTGTTGGCGGCGGCGCGCGGCGGCGAGTCCGGCAAACCCGAGACCGAGAAGGGCTACGGTGCCAGGTTCGGCGACGGGCTGGGGAGGGACCGCGGGATCCGGCTCGAACGAAAACCCCCCGACGCTGAAGTCGGGGTTGATATTCACCTGCGAGAACGCGGCGCTCGCTACGTTGCTGTTCAGGAGATCGGCAAACGAGCCGAAGGTGGCCAGGAAGACCTCGCTGCCCCGGCCGCGTCCGCATTGCGCTCAAGCAGCAGCCGGTACTGGCCGTCATAGGTCAGCCCGCCGACGCGGAAGTCGGGGTTGATATTCACCTGCGAGAACGCGGCGCTCGCTACGGTGCTGTTGAGGAGATCGGCAAACGAGCCGAAGGTGGCCAGGAAGACCTCGCTGCCCCGGCCGCGTCCGCATTGCGCTCAAGCAGCAGCCGGTACTGGCCGTCATAGGTCAGCCCGCCGACGCGGAAGTCGGGGTTGATATTCACCTGCGAGAACGCGGCGCTCGCTACGGTGCTGTTCAGGAGATCGGCAAACGAGCCGAAGGTGGCCAGGAAGACCTCGCTGCCCCCGGCCGCGTCCGCATTGCGCTCAAGCAGCAGCCGGTATTGCGATCCGTGCGCCGTGTAGGAGGTCAGGATGAAGAGGAAACCTGCAGCCCACTGAATGACTCTCGATTTCATGTACGGTCTCCCCTGCAACGCGAAAGCAATTTGAAACGTCGCTGCGCGGAAAAAGGGCGCTGCAGCAAAGGCTCAGGGCAATCACGTTTCATGCCGCGTATACGAAACAGTCACTTACGCAAGCCAACCGGTAGACGATGTAAAGATTCTCGACTGCATAGGAAAGAGACGGCCAGTCGATTGGCGCCACCGATGTGTCAGGGGACGTTAACAAGTTCAATTTCGGCGGAGTCCGCCGCTGACCAACCGACGCCCGCGCCGTGAACGCCTCGCGGTGAGGAACAACTGCGTTCGATGCCGGATTGCGGCTCCGATCGCCCAAGCGCCCACGCGCACCGTGCCGACAGTCGTCCATCGCCTCGCGTCGCACTCGAAGATCGCGGGCGGACGGACCGGGGCTTCGTGCCGCGACGCCGTGCAACCCGGCACTGACGCCGGAGCGAGGCCGACACGCCGTCCGCCTCGGTGCCGCCTTTCGTCACCGACTCGGTAGAAGAACTCCGTTCCACTGCGCGGCGCTTCGCCGCTGGAGAAATTCGACCTGACAGAACGTCGCAGGATCGACCTTCCGTGCGCCTTGCGATCGTTGTGTTCTAATTCGTTGTGTACTAACTTACACAACGACCTGTGGGCAGCTTGCAAGGGTGGCCGACTGACTGGCATCCGGTCTGGTTGACGCTGCGCGTCGCCTCGATCGCGACGCTCCTCGCGCTCGTCGCTGGCATGGCGCTCGGCTGGATCTTCGCCCGCGTCCGGTTCGCAGGGCGTGCCGTGCTGGAAGCGGTCTTCATGCTGCCACTCGTCCTGCCGCCGACCGTGCTCGGCTACTACATCCTCGTCGCGATGGGCCGCAACAGTCCAGTCGGACGCTTTCTGAGGGACACCTTCGACTACACGGTCATCTTCAGTTGGCATGGCGCCGTTATCGCCTCGTCGATCGTCGCGTTGCCGCTGGTGCTCAAGAGCTCCGCGGCCGCCTTTGCCGGCGTCGATCGCACGATGGAGGCCGCCGCACGGACGCTCGGCCAGGCGCCGGTTTCGGTCTTCATCCGCGTCACCCTTCCACTGGCCTGGCGCGGAATCCTGGCCGGCGCCATGCTCGCCTTCGCACGCGCGCTCGGTGAATTCGGCGCCACCTTGATGGTGGCGGGCAACATTCCCGGGCAAACGCAGACCTTGTCGATGGCGGTCTATGACGCGGCCCAAGCGGGCAACGATCGCCTGGCCTTGGTCCTTGTGATGATCACGTCCCTCATCTGCATTGTGATTCTCGTGGGCTCGAACACGCTCCTCGCCCCGAAACCCAACGCCTGAGCCTCGGTTGCCATGCCATCACGCCGTCGTCTCCTGCTGGCCAGTCTGCTGGCCGTGAGTCCAGGGCTGTCGAGCGCGCAACCGGGAGTCCTACCACTCACGGTCTCGGCGGCAGCGAGCCTGACGGATGTCCTGCGTCAACTCGGCCAGCTGTTCGAGCAACGCCATCCGAACGTCGAGGTTCGCTTCAACTTCGGCTCCTCGGGCGCACTGCTCCAACAGATTGCCAACGGTGCGCCGGTCGATGTGTTCGTCAGCGCGGACGAAGAAACCGTCGAGCGCGGAATCGCCCAGAAACTTCTTGCCACCGAGACGCGACGCGAGGTTGTCAGCAACACCTTGGTCCTGGTGACCGCCCGCGACGACCAGCGCCTGACTGCGCTGGCCGGGCTTACCGACGCTGCAATCAAACGCATCGCGATCGGCAAGCCGGTCACCGTGCCCGCCGGTCGCTACGCGCAACAGGCGCTGGAGAAGGCCGGCCTGTGGACGACACTTGCGACGCGCTTCGTCTACGCCGACAACGTGCGTCAGGTGCTCGACTACGCGAGCCGCGGCGAGGTCGATGCCGGCTTTGTCTATGGCTCCGATGCGGCCGTCATGCGCGACCGCGTTCGGGTGGTAGCGACCGTCGAAGGTCACTCGCCGATCCTTTACCCCGCGATTGTCGTCGCCGACACGCGCCGGCGCGACCTGGCTGTGGCGTTCATCGACATCCTGTGCTCGCGGGAGGCGCGGGATCGATTCGTTGCAGCCGGATTCGGCCTGCCGAGCCAATGATCGATGTCGACATCGCGCTCACCGTTTCCGATGGGCAACGTCGGTTCGACGTTGAGGCACGCTTTGCCGCGGACGTGCCGGTCGCGGCGCTCTACGGTCCATCCGGCGCGGGCAAGTCGCTGACCCTGCAGGCCCTCGCCGGTCTGCTGCGCCCGAATAGCGGCTGCATCCGGCTCGGCAACCGGATCCTTTTCGATTCGCGGCGCGGCATCAATCTGCCGGCCCACGCGCGACGGGTGGGTTACGTGTTCCAGAACTACGCGCTCTTTCCGCACCTTTCGGTGCGGGACAACGTCGCCTTCGGTCTGACGACGTGGTGGAAGGGTCCGGGCATTGTCGAGGCCGAACGGGTCGAGGCGATCATGCGCGACCTCGACATCGCCCCACTTGCGGCGAGCCGCCCCTCGGCGCTGTCCGGCGGGCAGCAACAGCGCGTTGCGCTGGCTCGCGCCCTGGTGTGCCAGCCGGATGTACTTTTGCTGGACGAACCGTTCGCGGCGCTTCATCCGATGCTTCGCGCCCGGCTGCGTTCCGAGCTGCAACAGATCCAGCGAACCTTCAACATTCCGATCGTGATGATCAGCCATGACCTCGACGACCTCGCGGCGCTGGCCGACGTGATGTTCGTCATGGAAGCGGGGCAAGTGACGCGCGAGGTCGATCTACGCGACCGTACGCTGCGAGATCGCGAAGTGCGGCCGCCGCGTGACGCTGCCGCGAGCGAGCGCGTTGGCTGGCTTAAAAGCATCACCGGCCATGGCTGAGGACGCACTACTCAGCGGGCGGCTGCAGATCGGCGGCCTGGAAGAGCGCTTCTTCCTGCTGCTGGTGGCGATCGAAGCGACCGGATCGATCAATCGGGCGGCCCGTGTTGCAGGCCTGTCCTACAAGGGCGCGTGGATGCTGCTGGAGCGGGCCGCCAACCTGGCGCAGGAGCCTCTCCTTGTAACCGTGACGGGAGGCGCTCGCGGCGGCGGCACGACACTGACCGCGACGGGAGCGGAGTTGCTACGACTCTGGCGCAGCCTGACGGCCGAGCACCAGCAATTTCTTGCCGACGAAGAAGCGCGGCTGCAGGCGCATCCGTCGCTCAGCCCATTTCTGAGGAGAATGAGAATGAAGTCGACTGCGCGCAACCAGTTTGCCGGCACTGTGATTGCGGTGAGTAGTGGCCCGGCCAGCGTCGAAGCAACCATCCGATTGAAAGGTGCTCAGGAGATTGTGGCGACGATGACGTCGGCCGCCGCCAAGACGCTGAGACTGAAGAAGGGCGTCGAGGCCGTCGCGCTGGTCAAGGCAAGCAGCGTCGTCCTGATGACCGACTTTGGTGGATATCGACTGTCGGCACGCAATCAGCTGGAGGGCACGCTCTCGCGCATCGACAAGGGGGCCGTGTCGTCACTGGTCGTCGTCACTCTACCTGGTGGAACGGCTATCAGTGCCACGATTACGAATGACGCGGTCGAGGCCCTTGCGCTCAGGATCGGTCAGACGGCCACCGCGGTCTTCAAGGCATATTCCGTGATCGTCGCCGTGAAGGCGTAACCGAGTGGCGATGTCTGCATTTCGGGCGCGACACCGTCCGCTTAGGTAAGAAGCAGCCCATCAATGCTCAGGTCGCTATAGTTTCACGGCGATGGGGAAGTAATGGTGGAAAGCTCATGCACTCCCCGCAGCGCCAGTAACGACGCGCCTCTTGGCAGACACCCCCCGATCCGAGGGCCCGATGTCGGGCGACGCGGGGCTGCCGGCGGGGCTGGTCGCTCTCGCCCGCACGAGCAGCGAGGGACAGATTGGCGGAAAAGTCCCTATGAGTCATTGAGTGCCGCGCCCGGCGCGGAGTTTGGCGGAAGGTCGCTTTTCGCGAAAGCTAAGCCACTGGAATGGAGTTAAGAATTGGATTCCTACCGCTTCGCCCACAGGATCCATTAATTCGCACCGTTGAAGTCTTCTCGCCCGGCGCGCTTCCTCAGGTCACGTCCATCGATGACCAGCTCTTGGAACGAACACAAATCCTGCCTGACGCGTTTGCGGCAGGGGCGGTAGTCGTTTCCCGCTCCGGCCCGTCAAACTTAGGCACGACGGTGTTCATCGAGCAGAACATTGGCTGTCGAACATGGGGATGTTGACGCTCCTGCGGTGCCTCACGGTGGACGACCAGACAACCGTTCATGGTCCATGCCGCAGGAGCTTTAGCACCTGGGCCTACGCGAACGCCGTGGCACGACCGGACGCGATCGAGGCTGTGCTTGCACACCGAGAAAGGGACCAGATCAAGCGCGCGCGCCACCGAACGCAATTCGATGCGGAACCTGGGGATGAAAACGACAAGGTCAACGCCGCGGACGACTGGGGCCGTCCCCATCTTCGGCGGGTGAGCCTTCCGCGCAGTCGGAACTGAGACCGAAACCTGCGCTCCGGGTTGTTGATCTCGGTTTTACCCGCGCACCGCCTTCGGCGAAAGCAATCCATGCCGCTGGTGCCATTCGCGCAGCGACTCCGCAGGCCAGCCCTCGCAGTGCACATGGCCCTTGCCGCTTGGGACGTCCACCCAGTCGGGCGCGTCGGCGAGCGCGGCTTCGACCACTTCCGGCGGCTTGGGCAGCGGGGTGTCGATCGCCGAGGCGTGCGGGTGGATCAGCTCGGGCCAGCGGGGGTCCCATAACCACAGCGGGCTGCCGCACTTGGCGCAGAAGTGGCGCCACGCGCGCGAGCGCCGGGTACGCTGGCTTGGCGCGCGGATCAGTGCGTGGAAGCGCGAAACGTTCTTGCCGCCGGTTACTTTCATCGACGCGGCGTCGCCGCCAAGGTTGATCGCGTAGCCGCCGGAGCCAGCGGTCTTGCGGCAGATCGAGCAATGGCAGTGCATGAACGGCACCGGTGCATCGCATTCGAGCGTGAACCGCACGGCGCGGCAGTGGCAGGAGCCTTTTAGTTTCACGGGTTCTCCAGTGGAAGAGTCGTCTGGACGCACATTGGTTCCGTAAAGCCGGTACGGCGCCGTTCGCGTGCGATGCGGCAATTGACTTTCGTTTTGGTTCGCTCCTAGGATCGCTCGCTCGGCGGGGTTTCGTCCGGCTCGGCAGCTCGCACTACGACACCGGCCAGCCCAACAAGAAGACTATCGACGAAAAAGCGAAGGAGACGCAATGCCAAGACAGAGACTGTCACTTCTTTTTGTGGCAGCTGCGACGGCGCTGGCCGCGGCCTCGACGGCGCACGCCGATATGGATGCAGCTCGCCGATGGGTCGACAAGGAGTTCCAGCCTTCGACCCTCACCAAGGAACAGCAGCTCAAGGAAATGGAATGGTTCATCAACGCGGCCAAACCGTTCAAGGGCATGGAAATCAACGTGCTGTCGGAGACCATTCCGACGCACGAGTACGAGTCGAAGATCCTGGCCAAGGCGTTCGAGGAGATCACCGGCATCAAGGTCAATCATCAGCTGCTCGGCGAAGGCGAGGTCGTGCAGGCGGTGCAGACGCAGATGCAGACCAACCGCAATCTGTACGACGGCTATATCAACGACTCGGACCTGATCGGCACGCACTCGCGGCTGCAGTCGGCCGTCAACCTCACGGACTGGATGGCGGGCGAGGGCAAGGACGTCACGCTCCCGACGCTGGACGTGAAGGACTTCATCGGTATTTCGTTCACGACCGGCCCGGACGGCAAGGTCTGGCAGCTGCCCGACCAGCAGTTCGCCAACCTGTACTGGTTCCGCTACGACTGGTTCAAGCGGCCCGAGCTGCGCAAGGCGTTCAAGGACAAGTACGGCTACGAACTCGGCGTGCCGGTCAACTGGTCGGCGTACGAAGACATCGCCGAATTCTTCAGCGTGCAGGTCAAGCAGATCGACGGCAAGCGCATCTACGGCCACATGGACTACGGCAAGCGCGCCCCTGACCTGGGCTGGCGCATGACCGATGCGTGGCTCTCGATGGCGGGTGAAGGCTCGAAGGGTCTGCCCAACGGTCGCCCGATTGACGAGTGGGGTATCCGCATGGAGCCCGGTTCGTGCAATCCGGCCGGCGCGTCGGTCTCACGCGGCGGGGAGACCAACGGCCCGGCGTCGGTTTACGCGATCCGCATGTGGGACGAGTGGCTGCGCAAGTACGCGCCGCCGGGTGCGGCCGACTACGACTTCTACCAGTCGCTGCCCGCGCTGGCGCAGGGCAACGTGGCGCAGCAGATCTTCTGGTACACGGCCTTCACGTCCGAGATGGTCAAGTCCCAGAAGGAAGGCAACAACACGGTCGACGACAAGGGGATGCCGCAATGGCGGATGGCGCCGTCGCCCAAGGGTCCGTACTGGGAAGAAGGCATGAAGCTCGGTTACCAGGACGCCGGCTCGTGGACGCTTTTCAGGTCCACGCCGCTCGACCGCCGCAAGGCGGCCTGGCTGTATGCGCAGTTCGTGGTGTCGAAGACAGTGGACGTGAAGAAGAGCCATGTCGGACTGACCTTCATCCGCGACAGCACGGTGCGGCACCAGTCGTTTACCGAGCGCTCGCCCAAGCTCGGTGGCCTGGTCGAGTTCTACCGCTCGCCGGACCGCGTAATGTGGACGCCGACCGGGATCAACGTGCCTGACTATCCGAAGCTCGCGCAGCTGTGGTGGCAGAACATCGGCGACGTCAATTCCGGCTCGTTCACGCCACAGCAGGCGATGGACCGCCTGGCCGCCGAGATGGATGACGTGATGGCGCGCATGCAGGCGGCCGACGAGAAAGCCAAGACCTACGGCGGCTGTGGCCCGCGCTTGAACCCGAAAAAGGACCCGAAAGACTGGCTCGGCAAGCCCAACGGTCCGAAGGCCAAGCTTGCCAACGAGAAGCCGAAGGGCGTCACCGTCGACTATGACGAGCTCATCAAGCGCTGGACGGTGAAAAAATAGCGGGGGCCTTCCCCCCGCGCGCAGCGAACGCCTGCTTTCCCGCTGTCGCCTGGCCCGGGACAGAGTGGGAGGCAGGCTGGCGATCCACAGCGGCACCATGAGTCTCGCACTGAAGGATGTCGTGCTGCTTGTTGAAGGGCAGACGCACATTCACGCGACGAGCGTCGAGCTGGCGTCCCAGGGCTTCAACATCCTGTTGGGGACGACGCTGGCCGGCAAGACGAGCTTGATGCGGCTGATGGCCGGGCTTCTCAAGCCCACCTCCGGAGAGATCTGGTTCAACGGCAAGAACGTGACCGGCGTACCGGTGCGTGAACGCCGGGTCGCGATGGTCTACCAGCAGTTCATCAACTACGGCCACCTGACGGTCTTCGACAACATCGCCTCGCCGTTGCGGGCTGCCGGTGTGAGTGAAGCGCAAACGAAGGAGCGGGTCGGGCGCATCGCCGAACTACTGCAGCTTTCAGCTCTGTTCGATCGGCGGCCGGCCGAGCTGTCGGGCGGCCAGCAGCAACGCACTGCGCTGGCGCGCGCGCTCGTGAAGGACGCTGGCCTGGTGCTGCTCGATGAGCCGCTCGCCAACCTCGACTACAAGTTGCGCGAGGGCTTGCGTGACGAGCTTCCGCGCCTGTTCGCCGATCGTGATTGCACGGTCGTGTACGCAACGACGGAACCTGCCGAGACACTGCTGCTGGGCGGCCACACGGCGACGCTGCACGAGGGCGCCATTACCCAGTTCGGCCCGACGCAGGACGTGTATCGCCGCCCGGTCGACCTCACGACTGCCCGGGTGTTCTCTGATCCGCCCATCAACACGGCGCCGGTGATCAAGCGCGGCGCGCGGATCGAGATCGCCAACGTCGTCGAGTGGACGGTCGGGGGTGATCTCGCGGCGCTGGCCGACGGCGCTTACACGCTGGGTCTGCGGCCGCATCATGTGCAGCCGGCCGCGGCCGGTACGCGTGCCGGCGTCGAGGTGGATAAGGTTCTCGACGGCGTGCGGGTGAGCGGACGGGTGTCGGTGGCGGAGATCAGCGGGTCGGAAAGCGTAGTGCACTTCGACCTGCACGGGCACGGGTGGGTTTCGCAGTCGCACGGCGTGCACCGATTTGCCGTGGGCGAAGTGGCCGACTTCAGGCTGGACGTGGCGCACGGCCTGTTTTTCAATGCTGCGGGCCGCTGCGTCAAGGCGGGCGGCTCCGGCCGGGCACGGGATTAGCGATGGCACGGATCGGCCTGAAGAATGTGCGGCACAGTTATCGCGAGCACCCGGCTGGCGACGCGGACTGGGCCGTGAAGCGGCTCGACGTCGAATGGGCCGAAGGCAGCGCCAACGCGCTGCTGGGCCCGTCGGGATGCGGCAAAACAACGCTGCTGAACATCATCTCGGGCCTGCTGCGACCGACCGAAGGGGCGGTGTACTTCGGTGACCGCGACGTGACCGCCGCGCCGCCCGACGCGCGCAACATCGCGCAGGTATTTCAGTTCCCAGTCGTGTACGACACCATGAGCGTGTTCGACAACCTGGCTTTCCCGCTGCGCAACCGTGGCGTGCCCGCCGAGCAAGTCGAAAAGCGCGTGCGGGAAATCGCCGCCTTGCTCGACCTGGAGCCGATGCTGATGCAGCGCGCGGCCGGTCTGACGGCCGACGGCAAGCAGAAGATTTCGCTCGGACGCGGACTGGTGCGTGACGACGTGAACGTGATCATGTTCGACGAACCGCTGACCGTGATCGACCCGCATCTGAAGTGGCGGCTGCGCGGCAAGCTCAAGGAACTGCACCAGCGGTTGCGTCCGACGATGATCTACGTGACGCACGACCAGACCGAAGCGTTGACGTTTGCCGATCAGGTTCTGGTGATGAACGAGGGCACCGTCGTGCAGTCGGGCACGCCGGTAGAGCTCTTCGAGCGGCCGCGGCACACGTTCGTCGGCCACTTCATCGGTTCGCCCGGCATGAACGTGCTGCCGGCAACGTTCGACAACGGCATTGCCCGGGTCGCCGGTCATGTGGTCGAGATCGCGGCGCCGCTGAAGCAGCCCGCGACCGGTGCGCGGCTGGAAATCGGTGTGCGCCCGGAGTTCGTCACGTTTGCGCAGGACGGCATCCCCGTGCGCATCCGCAAGGTGGCCGACAGCGGCCGCTACCGCATCGTCGAAACAACTGCCGATGCTGAAGGCACGGCAACGATCATCAAGGTGCTGGTGGCCGAGGCAACGCAGCTGCCGTCAGAACGCGCATTTCTTCGATTCGAACCGGCGTACACGCAGTTGTACGTCGACGGCTGGATCGCAGGTTAGGCTGCCGTGAACAACAAAACCGTCAATCAGAAGGCCTGGTGGCTGGTCGTGCCGGTCGTCGCGCTGGTCGCCTTCAACGCGGTGATCCCGCTGATGACGGTAGTCAACTACTCGGTGCAGGAGACCTTCGGCGAGAACGTGTTCTTCTTCGAAGGCGTCAAGTGGTTCGAGCAGATCCTGCGCTCGCCGCGCTTTCATGAATCGCTGCAGCGGTCACTGCTGTTCACGGCAATCGTTCTCGTGATCGAGGTGCCACTGGGCGTGGCAATCGCGCTCACGATGCCGCGCAAAGGGCCGTGGGTGTCGGTGTGCCTGGTGCTGATGGCGATGCCCCTGCTGATTCCCTGGAATGTCGTCGGGGCGATGTGGAACATCCTCGCCTTGCCCGATATCGGCCTGCTCGGACACACGCTGAATGCGATCGGGATCGACTACAACTTCACGCGCCAGCCGTTGGCCGCGTGGGCCACGCTGATCGCGATGGATGTGTGGCACTGGACATCGCTCGTGGTGCTGCTCGCCTACGCGGGACTGTCGGCGATCCCGGACGCCTATTACCAGGCGGCGAAGATCGACGGCGCCTCGCGCTGGGCGGTGTTCCGCTACATCCAGTTGCCGAAGATGAAGCGCGTGCTGACGATCGCCATCCTCCTGCGCTTCATGGACAGCTTCATGATCTACACGGAGGCGATCGTCGTCACCGGCGGCGGACCGGGCAACTCGACGACGGTGCTGTCGATCGACCTGGTCAAGATCGCGCTCGGCCAGTTTGATCTCGGACCGGCGGCGGCGATGTCGCTGATCTACTTCCTGATCATCCTGCTGCTGTCGTGGATCTTCTACACCGTCATGACCAAGGACGAGACGTGAGATGAAGCGCTACACCTGGCTCGTGCCCGCGCTATACATCGTGTTCGTCCTGCTGCCGATCTATTGGCTGCTGAACATGTCGTTCAAGACCACCAACGAGATCCTGGGGTCGTTCACGCTGTGGCCGCAGGAATTTACGCTCGACAACTATCGCAAGATATTCACCGACCCGACCTGGTATCGCGGCTACCTGAACTCGATCAGCTATGTCGCCATCAATACGGTGCTGTCGGTCGCGGTGGCACTGCCCGCGGCGTATGCGTTTTCACGCTACCGCTTCCTGGGCGACAAGCACCTGTTCTTCTGGTTGCTGACGAATCGCATGGCGCCGCCCGCCGTGTTCGCCCTGCCATTTTTTCAGCTGTATTCGGCGATCGGCCTGTTCGACACCCGCCTGGCGGTTGCGCTCGCGCACTGCCTGTTCAACATTCCACTCGCGGTGTGGATCCTGGAAGGCTTCATGTCGAGCGTGCCGAAGGAGCTGGACGAGACGGCCTTCGTCGACGGCTATCCATTCTGGCGCTTCTTTGTGCGCATTTTCATTCCGACCATCGCGGCCGGCATCGGCGTGGCGGCGTTCTTCTGTTTCATGTTCTCGTGGGTGGAGCTGCTGCTGGCGAAGACGCTGACCGCGGTTGAGGCCAAACCAATCGCGGCGACCATGACCCGCACCGCAAGCACATCGGGTTACGAACTGGGACTGCTGGCCGCCGCGGGAGCGCTAACGATCGTGCCGGGCGCGTTCGTCATCTATTTCGTTCGCAACTACATCGCCAAGGGCTTTGCCCTCGGTCGAGTTTGAGATTCTGGCCATGACACCGGCGCCTGCTGCTGGAATCGGACTCGGATGGATGGCGTGGACATGGCAGACGGCCGCGTTTTTCATCGTCATAGGGCTGCTGCTGCTCGGTATGGCGGTGTGGGAATGGCGCGCGCCCGGCGGGGCGCCGCGGCGCGGTGTGCTGGGCATCGTCACTACGCGCGGCGACCGGCTGTTCATCTCGTTGCTGTCAGCTGCCTATGTCCACCTGATCTGGCTCGCGCTGGTTCCGGCGCCGTTGTGGGGGGCGACGCTGCTGTCGGCGGGGCTCGCCGTGGCGGTATTTCGCAAGGTATGACTCCGAGTGCACAGCGTGATCGCCCTGCATGGGCACGGCCCAGTCGAGGCGAATTCCTCGACCCGGCCCCCCAGGCCCGGGCGGCAGGGCGAGTCCAAGTCGCGCGCCAACATCCTGGGCAAGACGATCCCGGGATTCAACAAAGACCATCAGCAGTTTCTGTTGTTTCGCCTCGGCAACATTCGTGGCGCGAAGGCGTGGCAGCGCTGGATAGCGCCGCTCGTGTCCTCAATGGAGGCTGTGCTGGCGTGGGTTCGCGCGTATCGCGCCCTGCGCAAGCGACTCGGCGCCGAAGCTCCGCTGTGCGCGACATGGGTCAACATCGCGTTCCCGTACCGTGCGATCGCGCTGCTGAAAGGCCGCGCCGATGCTCACCGATCTCGCCTGCCAAGCCGGTGACCGCCGCACGGACTTCCGTACCGTCCCGGGGTGTGAGGGAAACGCCGCGGGGTCCCCGCTATGCAAAGCCAAGCCCGCCGATAAGCGCGCCGGCCGCGATCAGTACGAGCAAGGGGATTCGCGTTCTCCAGACCAGCACTGCTGCCAGTGCGGTCAGCCCAACCATGACCGGACGTGGTGACTGCGCCGACAAAATCCAACCCGTCGTGGCCAGCAGCGCGATCGTGACCGGCGCCATTCCGGCCTTGAAGGCCTGCACCGACCGCCATTCTCGGCGCGCATGACTCCAGCGTGACGCGCGGATAGCAAGCGCAGTCGATGGCAATAGGATCGCACCGAGCGTCACCATCGCACCGGCAAGCCCTGCGACTTGATAGCCGAGCACCGCGACGAACAGCACGTTGGGCCCCGGCGCCGCCTGCGCGATCGCGATTGACGTCGTGAACTGAGTGTCGTTGAGGAGTCCCATGTCCTGCACCAGCAGACGGTGCATATCGGGAGCGACGACGATCGCACCACCGATGGCCAGGAGCGACAGCAACAAGAAGTGGGTTGTCAACGTGATCCACTGATCGAGCGACAGCGCCGAGAACAGATTCATGGCCGCCTCGCGCGGTCAAGTCGCCAAGCGGCGAAAAGACCACTCGGAATCCCCACTGCGGGGAGGATCCAGATCAACGGAAGCTGCAGGATCGCCACGCAAAGGAAAGTCGCACCCGCGAATACGAGACAACCGAGGATGCCCATCGGATTCGACTTGAACGTTTCGGCCAGCTTCAATGCCGTGCCGAACATCATGCCGGCCGCGATGGCACCCATTCCGCGCAGTGCGCCGGCCACGACGGGATGCGACGCGTACTCGACATAGACGGCGGTGACGACGAGAACGATGATCAGCGGGACCAGCATCATTCCCGCCAGTGCGGCAATCGCACCGCGCCACCCGAAAAACCGGTCGCCTATCATCAACGCGATATTGCAGATGTTTGGCCCGGGCAAGATCTGGCCGATCGCAAGCGTCTCCACGAACTGCTCGCGTGTCAGCCATCGGTGCTGATCGCACAACACTCGCTGCGCGACTGCCAGCACGCCACCGAAGCCCTGCAACGCCAGCAGCGTAAAGGCGACGAAAAGCTCGCGCGGCGACTCCGGTTGAGCCAGCTCGGATTCTGCGTTTCGCATCCGCGAATCGTAAACGCAGCGGGCAAGGCTTCGATCAGCCGCCGCGCGGGAAGGGTCTTAGCGCGGCGTCGCCGAACTCATGCCATTGAAGCGCGCATGTTCTGAGCGCGTGACATCAGTACTCGGCAAGCCATTGGCAGACGCAATGGCAGACGCCCGAACGTCATCGCAAGCAAACGTTACAGAAATCATCGCAAGGCAACCCTTAACTTCACCTTTGAAGCTCGGCTGCCCATGTACACGGCTGACCACACGGGTCCGGCCCTTGACAGCGCCCGGTCTGTTGAGGCGCTGGCACTCGACCCCATCGCCAACTGCGCCAATGGCGTGAACCTCCGCAACGACGGTCGGGCGCAGTCGCTGCGGCTCACGGTGATGTTCGACAACGCAGGCATCCCATTCGATGCGGCGCTCACGAGCCCGCTTTCCTTCACGAGGGAAGCGGTGCATCTTGCCTTTGGGAAGGCGACCGTGGTACAGAACCTCACGGCGCTAGAAATCGGGACCCAGGCGCAAGGTCAGGGTCGCACCGAGGCCCTCACCGCTCAGCCCGCGAATCGCGCCGGCAAGGGCCATGTGGCACTCGTCACACACCGGCCAAACATCGACGCGCTGACCACGGAACTGGCCGAGGACGGCGACGGCATAGCTGCGCAGATCCAGCCACGCCACGGGCGGGACGGTGTCGGTCGCATCAGGCCGTAGAAGCGGATCTGCCGTGGTCCTTCCACCGTCCGATTCCGAGGGCGCGCGCGAGGCTCGCGCTCGGGGCGACTGTGCTGCACAGACGGTGGGCGACGTCTGGCCGACGCGGCATTCAACGCACCGCCGACGGCTTGCCCTCGGCGCGCGGATCCTCACGCGCGAATTTTCGTTGCGGCACGGGAGTTCGCCGCCGGGAAACGCTACTTCTTAAGCTTGACGATGCCCAGCATGTTCATTACCTGCTTCTCGTAGTACGGCTCCGACGTTCCCTTCTTCATCTTCCGGATGAAGTACTTCTCAAACGCGATCTTGGCGAGGTGCACCCACTTGCCTTCCGAGAACCAATTGACGTTGCGCGGTGGTATCTGGGGCAGCGCAACGAATGCAATGCCGGTGTCGCCCATGTCGGCCAGGCAAACGGCGTTCCAAGTCGCCTTCTCGTTCGCGGGCTTGCCGTCGAGCTCGGCGCGGATGTTGTGAGCGGTGGCCGTGACCATCGACTCGATCATGAAGCCCGTCTTGGGGGCGCCGGTCGGCACGGGTGTGGCCTCCACGGGCGGTATCGCCACGCACACGCCAACGGCGAAGATATTCCGATACTTCGGGTTGCGCTGGTTCGCGTCGATGAGGATCATGCCGCGCGGGTTCGTCAGCCCTTCGATGCCGAACACCGCGTCGATGCCTTTGAACGCGGGAAGCATCATCGAATAGCGAAACGGTAGGACGTGTTCCTTCTTCGGCTTGCCATCCTCGTCGTGCTCGGTCACGTACATCGTCCCGGCTTCGACCTTCGTCACCTTGGCGTTGCAGATCCACTTGATGTGCTTGTCGCGGAGCGCCGACTCGAGCATCGTCTTCGAGTCGCCCACTCCCCCCAGTCCGAGATGCCCAATGTACGGCTCCGCCGTGACGAATGTCATCGGCACGCGGTCGCGAATCTTGCGGCGCCGCAGGTCGGTTTCCATGATGAACGCGAACTCGTAGGCAGGGCCGAAGCACGAGGCGCCCTGCACGGCACCGACCACGATGGGGCCTGGCGTATTGACGAACACGTCCCACGCGTCTGCGGCGCGCTCCGCATGGTCGACATGACAGACTGACTGCGTGTGGCCGTCAGGGCCGAGCCCCTCGATTTCGTCGAACGCGAGCTTGGGTCCCGTAGCAATGATGAGATAGTCGTAATCGAGCGGGGTACCGTCCCCCAATTCGACCTGGTTGCGCTCCGGGTGCACTCGCCTGACACCGGCTGGGTTGTACGCGATGCCCTTCTTCGCGAGGTAGGGCGCAGCCGGGAACTCGATCTCTTGGCGCTTGCGCCAGCGCACCGCGACCCATGGGTTGGATGGCACGAAATGAAAGTTCGGACCATTGCTCACCACTGTGAGAGTGTCGCCGGGCCGGAGCTGCTCCCGCATTTCGTAGGCCATCGGCATGCCGCCCAAGCCCGCACCCAGGATCACGATGTGACTCATGACCGCCCCTTCCCCACTGCCGCCAATCGGCTCTGAAATAGTGCGTCGGCACTGCCGTGACAGCGTGACCTGAGTCAACCGGAAGGCAATACGCAAAGCGGCCAGCCTTCCGACGGGCGCCTTCACGGATCCGGCGCATCACGTGCTTGCGGCCGGTGGTTAACGGGAAACCGGCTCGTGCCGAGGCACCTCGTTGCAGAGCTCCGACTCGCTCGGCTCGTGGCCTCAGAGTCGCCGCTTTGAGTTTCGGCGCAAGCAGCTTCCTCTCGACAAAGCCCGACGACCCGACCTCATGCGCTCGCGCTCGAATGGACGACGCCAAGTCGTGCCACAACAACCTCACCGCGTGGCAGCGGTACCCAACCCTCAGTTGTCAGCGGAACACTGGCGATGAGCACCACGTCCTGGCGGGCGCCGCGCGCCTCGATGCACAGGCCCGCGGTCGACAACTCGCCGCCCGCCTCGCAGTGACGGCTCAAGCGCCACAGACCTGGCGGTCGGATCGTGCCGTCGTCCTGGTGGCGTCGATCGGCGTGCGCGAACAGCGCATCGCCGTCGCAGTAGAGGAAGTTGGCCGGTCCGAGGCTACGCAACTCGGCGGCATACGCTTCGATCACCTGCCGTCGCGCCGCAAGGTCCGGCGGCCGATTGGCCAGCCACAGCGGACGCATCCGTCCGAGGAGCGCGCAGAAGGCCTGCTCGGAGTCGGTCTCGCCGACGGGCTGGAATGCCCCCGCCCGCAGTTGGGCAGCGCCTTCGATGCCCGGCAGGTCGCCGTTGTGGGCAAAGCTGTGCCAAGCGCCGCCCAGTTCGCGTATGAATGGCTGACAGTTGCGCAGAGCCACTTCGCCGCGGGTGGCCTTGCGGACATGGCTGATCGCGAATGGTGTGGCAAACGGGTTGGCCTGAATGAACCGGACGCAGGCGCTGCCAGCGGCGGGAAAGGCTTCCTTGACGAGGCGCACATCGCGCGCGTCGTACCAGGCGATGCCCCAGCCGTCCTTGTGTGGTCCTGACAAACCTCCGTGTCGCGAGAACTCTTCCAGTGACAGGTGAACCGTGCCCGGATACTTGGTCGACATCGCAAAGAGTTCGCACATTGGTGACTCGTCTCAGTGAGGTGCGTCGCCGCGAGGGTGGTTGGGCGTCGATGCGCGACGGCCGAAGGGTCGTACGCCGCCGAGCACGGTGTCGGCGGCCGATCCTCACTTTGCACCTGACCGAGCGGAATCCACGTCGATGCGGTCAAAGCCGCCGTCGCTCGATTCAGTTGGCACTGCCCCGCACTGCGCCCCCTGAATGCCGTCGCGCACAGTAAGGGTGTCGATGTCGGCCACGCCGACCACGACGTGCGCCAGGACGAAAAGTTCGTCGCGAGGCATCGTCTGGGCCGGGCTCGCGCTGCCAGCGCGCGCGCGACCGATCGACGTGCTTCCGATGACGCGCGGTGTCGCAATCCGCTCGCCGACAACGTGACGGCTGCAGAACTCGCCAAGGCAGTGAGCGCACGTCAGGCAGCAGCGCTCGCTCGCGCCGAGGGCGAGCAGGTCGAGAGTGAATAGAGTCCTGGCCGTACCGCGCATCGCCAGACGCTGGCCTATCCGCAACACCACTCGCTGCGGACCCCCTGACAAGCACCAATCGCGGCACTATTCGACGATGGCGAACGTCATATTGCAGTCGTCCATCACCTGCCCCGCGTGCGGTCATGTGAAATCGGAGACCATGCCCACCGACGCCTGCCAATGGTTCTACGAGTGCGAGTCCTGCAAGGCCGTGCTGCACCCCAGGCATGGCGACTGTTGCGTCTTCTGTTCTTACGGCACGGTCAAATGCCCACCCGTTCAGCACGGGGGCGATTGCTGCGGTCACTGACGGCCGGACGTGCGGTGGTCATCGACACCAACCGCGCACATCGGGGACGCGCGACTCGCATCGATCCCCATCGATCCCATAAGCGGGCGCGATGCGGCATCACCTTGAACTGGCTGCGCTTACAGGATCACGGCAACGTAGATCATCACGAACCAGAGCACAGCTCCGGTCATGACGCCGAGAATGATCCCCCGAACCGCATCGGTTTCTCGTTCCATTGGCACCCCCGCCCCGGCACTGTGCCGATGATCTCAGGATCGAATGCGAGCTAGATCAATCCCTCCTGATGAGGCGGATACCGCGTTCGCGCGGTGCGAGCGGCATGACGACTCGAGCAACACGCGCGTTCCGTATTTCGATCGGCTTCCGCTGCCGCTCCCCGCGGCCGTCCATGACCGACGCCGGACCTCCGGCTCACGCCGGCCGAGGTACTTTCGGCCCAGCCCATTGAGCGCTTGGACTGCCCACCGGCGCTCTCGCCAGGATCCGCCAATGAGTCCGCCAGGCCACAGCGCTGCGCGGTCCCCTCCGCGACGCCGACACCCGTGCGGTAACGCCGAGGCGTGTCGCCCGGTTGGCGCCGCGGTGTGGAGTGGCCGCCAATACGCCACTGCAGACGCTGCCGTGTCCGCCGACAGCGGCGCGGGACAGCAGAATTCGGTAGCGCCGGGCTGTCGCTCGGTGGCAACCGGTCCGGGGTGTCCAGTGCCGTCCCTTTCGGCTGGCGGCGCCCCAGCACCCTCGCCAGAGCTCCGCTTCCAAATCCCACCCATCGAACCGGACGGGCCGATCGCCCGCACTCGGTTCTCGTACAAAGCTTCACGCCGTCGCTGACGCCATGTTGTGCGCAGGCCGAAAGCAAGGCACGAGCCCGAAGGCGCGGTTGCGCTGCGCGGGTGCTTCGCCCCCCGCACTGCGTGGCCGAGGTGTGTACGTGTTGTGCAACCACCGGCGTCACCCGCGCAGCGTTCTCGTTGTGCGACGAATGGCGGGCAGCACGCCGGCCTCACTTCGACCGCACTGTCGTTGGCGAGACTTCTGAGGGCCCCGTCGGGGACGCGGCCTTAGGCGGAGAGGCGCGGACGCGGGTGAACACGCAACGCGTGTCGTCGGCTCCAAGATGCGTCCAAACGGCGCAGAGCAGGACTGCGGCAACAGCCGCCGGCCGTGGGGCAGGTGCAGAGTGCGGGTGATCGGCAGCCGTTGCGGCGTCTGCCTGACAATGCCGTCGGCAGGCGTCAAACTCTCACCTTGGCTACTGATCGTTCAGCCGCCAGTCGTATTCCACAAATCGAATGGGCAGCGCTTGCGAGCGCAACCTCGCGCGGTCCGCGGCGCCGTCTGCAAGCTGGTCAGCATGTTTTGCGACCACGTCCTGCAAGCTTCGGAAGCCGTGATGCCCCTTTTCAAAGTCCTTGCCATACCAGTCGAAGATTTGCGAGAGCTCCAGGACCTGCGACTGCGCGTTGTAGCGGTTGCGTGATCGGTCGCTCATGAAGCGACGAAACAGATCATCCAATTGCGCGTCCAGGCGGTCGGCGACGAGGGCGTCGCGACCCAGCATCGGGCAGCCGACGCTGGCACAGTTCACCGCCATGTGCACACGCGGGTCATCGAAGACTCCGGGAGCACGCAATGTGTCATGCTCGATCCAGTCGAGGCTGCGTCGGCCGGCCAGGAGAGTGATGAACACGTCCTTCCACGGGTTGCCAATCACGCGCCCGAAGTCGCGGATCGACTTGAGGTTTGGATAGCGCGTCAGGACCTTTTCAACCGTGAAGGCGTTGTAGGCGTTCGCCAGGAACGCGAACTGCTGCGCCTTGTTCCAGCGGCCGTACTGGGCCGGGGTGACTGCGGAAACCGCCTTCAAGTACGCCGTCAAGGCCGCGCGGTCGGCGGCGAATCCGCGATAGTCGACCTGTGAGGCAGTGCCATCGGTGATCAGCCGCACATGCTTCTTCAGCAGCGCATCCCAGCCTGCGTGCCGGTGGTCGAAGTCCTGCGCGCTGCCGCTGCCGCTGCCGACAATTGCGAGCAGCGCGAGGCAGAGCGTTGCCGCGAGCCAGCGTCGAATCGTCATTTCTCTCCTGTCCTCGGAGGCATCTGCCGCGGACGGGCCGCGGCGGCCCACGATGAAACTTGCCGTTCCATTCAGGTGCCGCCCGGGCCGCTGACTCGGCGGATTCACGTCCCGGGCGGCGGATGGCGCGCTGCCGGCCACTGGGTCAGTGCGCGTCGGCCGCGTAGGCCTTGCGCTTGTCGGTCAGAAGCGCGCGTACCTGACCGAGTACGGCCGCCAATCCAATGTCACCGCGCTGCCACGCCTGGAAGGCCGCTCAGGAATGCCCACTGCCCCTTTGTCACCGTGCCACGCTTCCAGGCGCCCGCAGCGTACTTGTTCGCCTCGGCGAGCGTCGGATAGGTGTGAATGGTGCCGAGAATCTTGTTGAGGCCCAGGTTGTGCTTCATCGCCAGCACGAATTCGGCGAGCAGATCGCCGGCATGTTCGCCGGCGATCGTCACGCCGAGGATGCGGTCGGTACCGGGCGCAGTGAGAACCTTAACGAAGCCGTGCGCCTCCCCGTCGGCGATGGCGCGGTCGAGATCGTCGATGCCGTAGATGGTGACGGTGTGCGCGATGTTGTTCTCCGTGGCTTCCTGCTCGTTGAGTCCGACGCGCGCGACTTCCGGCTCGGTGAAGGTCGCCCACGGGATTACGCGGTAATCGGCCTTGAAGCGGCGGAATGTACCGAACAGCGCATTCACCGCCGCGTACCAGGCCTGGTGTGCGGCAGTGTGCGTGAACTGGAACGGCCCAGCGACGTCGCCGCAGGCGAAGACGTTCGGGTAGATCGTCTGCAAGTAGGCGTCCGTCTCGACCGTGCGCGCTTTGGTCGTGCCGATGCCCAGTTCCTCCAAGCCGTAACCGCTTGTGTTCGCCACCCGGCCAACCGCGACCAGCACCGCATCGAACGGGATGCGGATGTCGCGGCCGTCGTGCTCAACCACCATGAATTTTTCGCCGGCTTCCAGATAGAACCGCTTGGCCGTGTGGTTGACGAGGACGCGGATGCCCTCGGCCTCGAAGCGGCTCTGCACCAGTTTCGACACCTCGGGATCCTCGCGGATCAGGATGCGCGGCAGCATCTCGACCTGGGTGACCTGCGAGCCCAGCCGCGCGAACGCCTGCGTCAGTTCGGAGCCGATCGGCCCGCCGCCAAGCACGACCAGGCGCTTCGGCTGCACACGCAGACCCCACACGGTGTCGGACGTCAGGTAGCCGACTTCGTCCAGACCCGGGATCGGCGGCACGAACGGGCGCGCGCCGGCCGCGATGACGATGTTCTTGGTAGTCAGGGACCTGGGTCCGACCGCGGTCAGTACGTCGACCGTCCAGGGCGATGTGATCCTGGCCGTGCCTTCAATCACCTCAACGCCGAGCGCCGAGTAGCGCTCGACCGAGTCGTGCGGCGCGACGGCCTTCACCACCCGCGTGACGCGGTCCATCACCTCGGCGAAGTCGAAACTCGCGCTCGCCCGGTCAATGCCGAATTCCTTTGACCGCGCAATTTGGCTGAGCAGCCTGGCCGAGCGGATCAACGCTTTCGACGGCACGCAGCCCGTGTTCAGGCAGTCGCCACCCATCCGATGCTTCTCGATCAGCGCCACCTTGGCCTTGGTGGCAGCGCCGATGTAGGCCGATACGAGGCCCGCCGAGCCCGCGCCAATCACGACCATGTTGTAGTCAAACTTCGCCGGGCGCTGGTTTTCCCACCTCGCGTAGACCTTGCGCGCCTTGAGCGCATCGAGAACCTTCTTGGCCACCAGCGGGAAGATGCCCAGCAGCACGAAGGCGAAGATCAGCCCGGCGGAGATGCGGAACTGGCCGAGTTGCGTGCCGGCATACACGAAGACCACGGTGCCGGCCAGCATGCCGAGTTGGCTCACCCAGTAAAACGTCCAGCTGCGGATCCCCGTCAGGCCCATGGCCAGGTTGATCAACCAGAACGGAAAGAGCGGCACCAGCCGCAGTGCGAAGAGGTAGAACGCCCCTTCCTTGGCCACGCCATCATTGAAGGCATTCATGCGCGCGCCGACGCGCGCCCGCACCCAGTCACGCAAGAGGAAGCGGGACACCAGGAAAGCCAGCGTGGCGCCAATGGACGAGGCGAACGACACCACTACGGTGCCGGTCATCACACCAAAGATCGCGCCCGCGATGAGCGTCATGATCGCGGCGCCCGGCAGCGACAGCGCGGTGACGGCGACATAGATCGCGAAGAACGCGGCCACGGTCTGCCATGGATGGGCAGCGTGGAAGGCGTCGATCCGCGCGCGGCTGCTCTGGAAGTACTCCAGGCTGAGGTACTGCTTCAGGTCGAAAGCGAAGAAGGCAGCGATCGCCGCTGCGACCAGAGCCAGCACCAGCAGTCGTTTTCTGTCCACGGGTCATCCCTGCGCGGCCAGCGCGCGGTGTGCATTCAACTTTGGAGCGTGACCGGCAGTGGTCGGCCGGGTGCCGACGAACTTACACGCTGCAGCCGAGTGCGGCGCGGCCAAGCACGTGATCGATCGGAAATTCCGGGCCAGCTTCGATACGGCAACGATACGACAAGGTGGCCGGCAATCCCACCAACCAGGGTCGATTGCACCGCCCGGTGCAGCGCACGGTGCCGAAGTCGACGCGCTGCGCGTCGATCCGCACGCCCCGCGCGCGCCGGCCGAACGCGCAGCGGCGTATCAACGACTCTGGCGGTGGTCGGTTGGAAATGCGGGAGCGTCAACATCCCCATGGTCGACAGCGGTTTCTTACGCTCTACGAGCGAAGGAAAGCGGTACCGTTCGCTCACCAGGAAACTGAGTGATGCTCGGGACGAGCAGCAAGCGCGAAACGAACAGCCAGGACCTCCCGAACGGATGGCTAGCGCAGATTTCACAGTCGATGGTCACGCACTCAACTATCACGCGCCACGGCCGCGCCAAGCGGTCCGCTCAGTGTCTTTAGCGTACCGTCGCCCCTCTCGAGAGTCCCCCGGCGCGATCGGCTCAGCGCCGCGCCGGGGTCCGCGTTGTGCTGCGCGCTTGTGCTTAGGGCTTGGACAGGGAACAATTCCGTAACGCCCCGATCTCACGGGTGTCGAAGGAGACCGCAATGCTCAGAATTACAATGGTCGCGGCAATTGCTCTTTTTTCTTGTAACGCCGCGCTTGCCAACCCAGCCTGTGAAGCGCAGGCAACCGAAAAGAAGTTGTCTGGTGCGGCCAAGAACAGCTTTGTGAAAAAGTGCGACAAAGATGCCATGGACGCAGCCACAAAGACGTGCGATGCCCAAGCGGCTGAGAAGAAGCTCTCCGGTGCGGCGAAGACAAGTTTCACAAAGAAGTGCGTGACTGACGCAACCGCCGCTGCGAAGTAACGTCGCTAGAGCATCAAAGAACGCCCTCCGCGGGCCCTGCCGCAAGAGCAGCGCGGCTGCTGCTCTCCAAGTGACTCTATCGCCCCAAGGCGCTGGCCCAAAGTCGCTACGAGCCACTACGCGCGCTGCCTACCCTAGCGGTACGTCGGTGCTTCCGCCGCATGACATTCGTACTTCTCACGCACGTAATCATTGTAGTAGCGGCCCGGAGAGGATGCCTTCCGCCAGGCACTGATCGCAGACGGCGGAACGCCACAAAAGTGATACCAGATCCCTTTGAGGCTCACTAGAACGTACAACTCACGTTCGTCATAGCAAAGTCGCTTCACGTTCGCGCCGCGCGTCACGTTTTCACAGCGGAACGGCGCGAGATCAACATCGCCTCTGGACTTCACAAATACGCGCTCCGCCATTGCGACCTGGGCGGTCATGAGCAGCGCGATCCCAAGGATGGGCTTCAAGACTTTGAGCATCTCTAATTGGCCTCCGTGCCCGATTGGAGCACCACTTTTCTCACCTCCCTACTCACTGATTCGGACTACCACTTCTCGTTGTTCGAATCGCGGCCCTGAAATCCCACGGCGCCTGCGGGTTGGACGCTCGCCAGAGCCCTCGCTTCTGCTCGCGCGCCACTTCTCTAGGGCAGACACACGTCCGGTTGCTTCAGGTACTGCGTGAAGCACCAAGCCAGCCCGTCCTCGACCTGTCGCCAGTTCACATGCACCCCGCCGCACCCGACGTGCGCGTCAAATTAGCAAGCGGCACGTGGCCAGGGATATCGGATAGCGCACCGCGCTCGGGGGAAGTTCCGCGACCCATCAGCGGCTTGACGCTTGACGCGCGTCAGGTGCCATGCTCCGGCGTGCCGCAGCCCACGTCGCTATGGGGCAGCGAGGGCCGGCGGACTGAGACTGCACTGTACTGTGTACTGCACAGACAGTGCGAAGCGTAGTGGCGGAGGGAGTGGGATTCGAACCCACGATGGGCTTTAGACCCATACACACTTTCCAGGCGTGCGCCTTCGACCGCTCGGCCATCTCTCCCTGTACGGGACGCGGATTATATCGGCCGCGGACATGGCGCAAAAAAAAGCCCGCGGCGAGACCGCGGGCCTTGAGCAGTGACGCTTCGTGATCAGGTCGCTTCGGTGCGCAGCGTGTCGCCCCTGCAGGTTCGGGTAGCGCACGTGCTCGACGAACTCCTGCACTTCTCGCTCCGGCGCCGGCGTCAGCACGCTGACGACGATCAGGGTAATCAGTCCGACGCGGAACTCCGAACACGCCTGCCGAGATCGGCGCGATGCCCCACCACAGGTCCATCGTCGTGGTTCCGAACCACTGAATGAACTGCGGGTAGGTGTGCAGCATGTAGTAGAGGCAGATGCCGAGCCCCGCGACCATCCCCGCGATGCAGCCCCACTTGTTGGCGCGCTTCCAGAACACACCCATGACGAGGGACGGGAAGAACGCCGAGGCTGCCATCGAGAACGCCGCGCCGACCAGGAACAGGATGTTGCCCGGCTTCTGCGACGTCACCCATGCCGCGAAGATCGCCACGACCAGCAGCAGGATCTTGGAGATCGTGACCCGCTTCTGCGTCGAGGCGTTCGGGTTGATCATCTTGTAGTACAGGTCGTGCGACAGCGCGTTGGCGATCGTCAGCAGCAGGCCGTCAGCCGTCGAGAGCGCCGCCGCCAGACCACCCGCCGCCACCAGGCCCGAGATCACGTACGGCAACCCCGCAATTTCCGGCGTTGCCAGCACGATGATGTCGCCGCCCAGGACCATCTCCGCCAGCTGGACGATGCCGTCCTTGTTGACGTCGGCGATCGACATCAAGGTCGGATCGATCTTCGCCCAGGCCGCTACCCACGCCGGAAGGCTGGCGAACGATGTGCCGACGACGTTGTTGTAGACCTCGAACTTCACGAGCACCGCAAGTGCCGGCGCCGTGAAATAGAGCAGGAAGATGAAGAACAGCGACCAGAACACCGAAACGCGCGCCTCCTGGACCGACGGCGTCGTGTAGTACCGCATCAGGATGTGCGGCAAAGCTGCGGTGCCGAACATCATGCAGAACGTCAGGGCCAGGAAGTTGTTGCGCTTGGTGTCGCGTTCCTTCTCGCCCGCCTCGCCGGTCTTGTTCGTCGGATAGGGCGTCGCGTGCGGCAGCGGAGGACCCGAGCGCGCCGTGTTGGACGCGATCTGTGGTGTCCACGCCTTGCGCGCGTCGTCGGCCGACTGCGGATAGTCCGCCAGCGCCTTCTCGGCGGCGCGGATCTCGGCCACCGCGGCGTTGGCGGCCTTCAGGTCTTCGACCTTCTGGGCCGCGGCCGCCTTGCCCGTCTCCCATGTTCCGGGCAACCCATCGATGCGCTTCTTCGCTTCCGCCGCGCGCTCGGCGAAGATCTTCCGGACTTCCTGCTCCTTCGGATCGTTCGTCAGCTTCTTCTCCAGCGCCGTGACACGGTCAAGCACTCCACCGTAGACGAACTGCGGAAGCGGAATACCGGTGATCTTCACCGACAGCCAAACCACCGGGATCATGTAGGCGACGATCAGGATGATGTACTGCGCCACCTGAGTCCACGTCACCGCCCGCATGCCACCGAGGAACGAACACACCAGGATACCGGCCAGACCGAGGAAGACGCCGACACCGAATTCGACGCCCGTGAACCGCGACGTAATGATGCCCACGCCGTAGATCTGAGCCACCACGTACGTGAACGAGCACAGGATCGCGGCGAAGACGCCGATCGCACGAGGAATGTTGCCGCCGTAGCGCGCGCCCAGGAAGTCCGGAATCGTGAACTGACCGAACTTGCGCAGGTACGGCGCAAGGAACAGCGCCACCAGGACATAGCCGCCGGTCCAGCCGATGACAAAACCGAGGCCATCAAAGCCGGACAGGTACAGCGTCCCGGCCATCCCGATGAAGGACGCGGCACTCATCCAGTCGGCACCGGTCGCCATGCCGTTGAAGAGCGCTGGCACCCGACGACCCGCTACGTAGTACTCGGCGACGTCGGCCGTCCGACTCATGATGCCGATGCCCGCGTACAGCGCGATGGTGGCGAAAAGGAATACGTACCCGATCCAGACCTTGGGCAAGCCCATCTGCTCGAGGATCGCCAGGACGATCACGAACGTGACGAAGCCACCCGTGTACCACGTGTAGTACTTCTTCAGTTGGTTGAAGAAGGCACGGTTCGAACTGATTCCGGCACTCATGCGTCGCCCCCTTCCTCGACACCGTACTCGACGTCGAGCTTGCGCATCACACGTGGCGTAGTACCAGATGATCACGACGTAGATGATCAGCGATCCCTGTGCCGCCATGTAGAACGACAGCGGCCAGCCGAAGAACTTGATCTCGGCGAGCGGGATGGCGAAGATATCCCATCACGTAGGTGACGACAAACCAGATGAACAGGAGGATCGCGGTAATCCGCAGATTCCTGCCCAGTACTCCTGCTGCTTCTGATTGAGCTGCATAATCTCTCCTTGTGTAGTCTTCCTTCCCCTTCGATCACGGTGCTTCCGTAGTCGACTCCTCCTTCGCTCGTGTTTCCCCGTCGTTGAACTTCGTTCCCCGCGCCACGGTGCCATCCAGATCGCGCTTAAGTGTCGCGGAAAACTTCGGCTCGAATCCGGAGAGCTGACGATGAACCTCCCATGCCTCCTCGCGGCGCCCGAGGTGGTGGTAGGTCATGCCGAGCTGGTAGTAGCCGTAAGGACTGTAAGGTTGCAGCTTGACGACGCGCCTGAAGGCATCGACCGCCTCGGTGAGGCGATTGTCGCGAACCAGAACGAGACCGAGGCCGTACCAGGCTCGATCAAGCGACGACTGCAACTCCGCGGCGCGACGGAATGCACGCTCGGCTTCTTCGAGCCGATCGGCCTGGTCGTAGAGGAAGCCAAGATTGAACCAACCTTGCGCACTGGAGGGACTCACTGCCACGAGATGCTCGAACTCACGAACGGCCGCCTCGTTGTCGCCGCCCTCGGCGTAGAGGTTGCCGATGGCTGAGCGCGCGAACTCATTGTGCGGCTCGATCACCAGCAGTTCCCGGTATGCCTCAATCGCCTGTGGTCGTCGCTTGAATAGGACGGCAGCTTTGGCGCGCTGCCCGAGCCACCATTTCGTGAACGCACGGGAACCGACATTCACTTACCGACCTCCTGCGGATCTTGCGACCATGCAGCGGCCCATTTCTCGCAGCCGGCCTGCGCTAGATCGTCGCGACACGTAGCTCGATGCTCGAATCCCAGCCAGAAGTAGGCGAAAACGACCACGAGGAACGCCGCAATCGGTATGTGTTGATCGAGCACGACCTTTGGAGTCACCCAGCGCACCAGCTTGACCACTGGACTCGCGATCGTCTCGAGCAGGCGATAGACGAGATTCTGACGGCGATTTGGCCAGTTGAACGCTCCGACCAAGAAGTTGCCCGATCAGCGCCAGACCGGCCACCATTGACAAGCGTTTGTGCCAACAACAATGCAAACGCCATCTCGAATGTCTCCAATCCTGCGCCAACGCTCTCGCATCAGAACTCCGTATCAAAGGACCTGGCGCTTCGCTTCAGTGCCCACGAATCCATCGGGCCGTTGAGGATGCGGGCCGACTCGGCCAGCCCCCACCAGGCGCAACTGCCCTTCGCTACTCACCGAGGGCTGTTTCGCCCCTCGTGTCTGCCTCCAACCACTGTCCGCCTACAACGTGACCTTCAACTGTTCGAGAATTGCGGGGTTTTCCAGCGTCGAAATGTCCTGCGTGATCTCTTCGCCCTTGGCGATCGAGCGCAGCAGGCGCCGCATGATCTTTCCGGAGCGGGTCTTTGGCAGGTTGTCGCCGAAGCGGATGTCCTTGGGCTTCGCGATCGGACCGATTTCTTTGCCGACCCAGTCACGCAGTTCCTTCGCAATCTTCTGTGCCTCTTCCCCGGTCGGCCTCGCGCGCTTGAGCACGACAAACGCAGAAATCGCCTCGCCCGTCATGTCGTCCGGTCGACCAACGACTGCGGCTTCGGCAACGATGGGATTGGCGACCAGAGCAGACTCGATCTCCATCGTTCCCATGCGGTGACCGGAGACGTTCAGCACGTCGTCAATGCGACCCACGATCTTGAAGTAGCCGGTTTCCTTGTCGCGGATCGAACCATCGCCGGCCAGATACAGCCTGCCACCAAGTTCGTCCGGGTAATACGACTTCTTGTAGCGCTCCGGATCACCCCAAATCGTGCGGATCATCGCGGGCCACGGTCGCTTGATTACCAGCAGGCCCCCCTGCCCGTTCGGCACGTCGTGACCCGTCTCGTCGACGATCGCGGCCATGATCCCCGGCAGCGGAAGGGTGCAGGAACCGGGCACGGTGGGCGTGACGCCCGGCAGCGGCGTGATCAGGTGGCCACCCGTTTCGGTCTGCCACCAGGTGTCGACGATCGGACACCGGCCACCGCCGACGTTGGTGTGGTACCACATCCAGGCTTCCGGATTGATCGGCTCGCCCACCGTGCCGAGAATGCGCAGGCCCGACAGGTTGTACTTGGTGGGGTGCGTCGACGGTTGTCCCTCGTTGGCCTTGATCAGTGAACGGATCGCCGTCGGCGCCGTATAGAAGACGCTGACCTTGTGGTCCTGGATCATTCGCCAGAAGCGTCCCGCGTCGGGGTAGGTCGGAACGCCTTCGAACATGATCTCGGTCGCGCCAACGGCCAGTGGTCCATAGGTGATGTAGGTGTGTCCGGTCACCCAGCCGACGTCAGCCGTGCACCAGAACACATCACTCGGCTTGTAGTCGAAGGTCCATTGCATCGTGAGCACCGCCCACAGCAGGTAGCCGCCGGTGGAGTGCTGCACGCCCTTGGGCTTGCCGGTCGAACCCGACGTGTACAGGATGAACAGCGGATGCTCGGCGTTGACCCAGGTCGGTTCGCAGGTCTCGGGTTGACCCTTGACGACGTCATCCCACCACTTGTCGCGCGGCGCCTGCATCGGCACGTTGCTGCCCGTGCGCTTGTAGACGATGACGTTGCGAACGCCTTCGCAGCCGCCCATCGCGAACGCTTCGTCCACCACCGGCTTGAGCGGGATCTCCTTGCCGCCACGGAACTGGCCATCGGCAGTGATGACCTCGGTCGCACCGGCGTCGATGATCCGTTCCTGCAGGCTCTTGGCGGAAAAGCCGCCGAAGACGACGGAATGGGTCGCCCCGATGCGCGCGCAGGCCTGCATCGCAACCACGACCTGGACCGACATCGGCATGTAGATCAGGACGCGGTCACTTTTCTTGACGCCGTGATGCTTCAACGCATTGGCGAGCCGGCAGACTTCCTTGTACAGGTCGCGATAGGTGACTTTCGTGACGCTGCCATCGTCAGCCTCGAAGATGATCGCGACCTTGTCGGCGTTGCCGTTGCTCAGGTTACGGTCCAGGCAGTTGTACGAGGCATTGAGCTCGCCGTCGGGGAACCACTTGTAGAAGGGAGCGTTCGTCTCGTCCAGGACCTGCGTGAAAGGCTTGTGCCAGTTGAGGTGTTCGCGCGCCAGCCTGCCCCAGAAACCCGTGAAGTCCCTTTCTGCTTCCGCGCAGAGCGCCGTGTAGGCGCCCATGCCGGACACGTTGGATTGCTTGACGAACTCGGGATCGGGTGGAAAGACCCGATTCTCTTGCATGACCGATTCAATGTTTCCCATGGCTCCTCGCTCCGCGGCGTCTTGTCGTTATGTGCAATATGTCGCCGCCCGCGGACGTTATGAACACGCCCTTACAGCAGGCTGACAGCAGCACCAGTTTTGGTGCTGCGATGCACGATCCGAGTGCCTTTCCCCGGGAAAACCCTAGGAATTCGGCCCCCGAGTGGGGTATGCCCGCAACACTCGAAGCCGTCACTGGCGCAGATCAACAAAGGGTGCTTTTCCGCTGAGGTCCTTTGCTTGGCCAACTGAACGGCCGATTCAACAAAGCAAACGGGCCCAGGTGGGCCCGTGCGTTTGGCGGAGAGGGTGGGATTCGAACCCACGGTACGGTAAAACCGTACACCGGATTTCGAATCCGGCGCATTCGACCACTCTGCCACCTCTCCTGAGCGGCGCAGCTGCAAACAAGCCGCGAAGTATAGCGGCGCAGCGCGCTCAGGCCGGGGTGATGGCCTTGGCGCCGTTCATGTACGGCTGCAGCACCACCGGAATCGTCACGCTGCCGTCCGCCTGCTGGAAATTCTCGAGCACGGCCACCAGCGTGCGGCCGACCGCCAGACCGGAACCGTTCAGTGTGTGGACGAGTTCGGTCTTTCCCTGCGCGTTCTTGAAGCGGGTCAGCATCCGGCGCGCCTGGAACGACTCGCAGTTTGAGACGGAAGAAATCTCCCGATACGCACTCTGCCCCGGCAGCCAGACCTCCAGGTCGTAGGTCTTGGCGGCACCGAACCCCATGTCGCCGGTGCACAACAGCACCACGCGGTACGGCAGGCCAAGCTTCTGCAGGATGGCTTCGGCATGCCCGACCATCTGTTCGTGTGCGTCGTACGAGCGCTCGGGATGGGCGATCTGCACCATCTCGACCTTGTCGAACTGGTGCTGCCGGATCATGCCGCGCGTGTCCTTTCCGTAACTGCCGGCTTCCGAGCGGAAACACGGTGTGTGGGCCGTCAGTTTCAGCGGAAGGTCACCTTCACGCAGGATATCGCCGCGCACGGTATTGGTCAGCGAAATCTCGGAGGTCGAGATCAGGTACAGCTCTTCCTTGTCTTCCCCACCGCCCTTGGTGACCCAGAACATGTCATCGCGGAACTTCGGCAACTGACCCGTCCCAAGCAGCGTCTCGCGATTGACGATGTAGGGGGTGTAGCACTCCGTGTAGCCGTGCTCGATGGTGTGCGTATCGAGCATGAACTGGGCGAGCGCGCGATGCAGTCTGGCCACCGGTCCCTTCATCACCGCAAAGCGCGCGCCCGAGAGCTTGGCCGCGGTCTCGAAGTCGAGACCGAGCCCGGCACCGACGTCGACATGATCCTTTACATCAAAGTCAAAGATCCGCGGCGTACCCCAACGGCGCACTTCGACGTTGTCGTCCGCCGAGCGCCCAGTGGGCACCGAGGCGTGCGGCAGATTCGGCACCCCGAGCAGTAGTTCGTTCAGGCGTGACTGCACATCGCCCAGTTGCGCCTCGAGCCCCTTCAATTGCTGCGGAATGGCAGCGGCCTCGGCCATCATCGCCGCAGCATCGTCGCCCCTCGCCTTCAGCGTTCCGATCTGCTTGGACAACGCGTTACGGCGCGCCTGCAGGTCTTCGGTGGCGACCTGCACGGCCTTGCGTTCCGCTTCAATTGCATGGAAGTCCTCGATATCAAATTCGAAATCGCGCGCGCGCAGCCGTTCCACGACGGCGCCGACGTCCTTGCGCAAGAGTGTGATGTCCAACATGACGGTTCCTGTGGTGCTGCCGGTGGGGCCGGCGTGGATTTGTACTGCGAGGCAGCCGCGCACACGCGCGGCGAAGGCGTCCTATCGCCCGCAGGCGCGGAGACCGGATGGGAAGCGGGATCGACTCGGCGGGATGGTTCGGCAACGCATGGCCGGCATTTTCCCCGACGGCGATGCCATATGCAACCTCACACGGCGTCGTCGCGGCGCGCTCCCAGTCAGCCGCGCCCGTCGCGCGCCTTGTCATCCTTCGAACGCAACTGCGATAGCCGCTCGCGGATGCGCGCCTCGATGCCTCGATCGGTCGGTTCGTAAAAGCGGGGCGCAGTCAAGCCCATCGGGGAAGTAGCGCTCACCCGCGGCGAAACCTTCCGCTTCGTCATGCGCGTAACGGTAGCCCGACCCATATCCCAGGTCCTTCATCAGCCGTGTCGGCGCATTGCGCAGTCGCATCGGCACCGGTCGCGAGCCATCGCCCTGCACGAAGGCGCGCGCGGCGTTGTACGCCACGTACAGCGCGTTGGACTTCGGCGCCACCGACAAATAGACGACCGCTTGGGCAATCGCGAGCTCGCCTTCCGGCGAGCCGAGGCGCTCGTACGTCTCGGCAGCTGCAAGGGCGACCTCCAGGCCGCGCGGGTCAGCCAGCCCGATATCCTCGACCGCCATGCGCACGACGCGACGGGCGACATAACGCGGGTCGGTGCCGCCATCGAGCATGCGCGTCATCCAGTAGAGCGCCGCGTCGGGGTCCGAACCGCGCACCGACTTGTGCAGCGCCGAGATCTGGTCGTAGAAGTTCTCCCCGCCTTTGTCGAAGCGGCGCAGTGTCGCGGGCAGTGCCGCGCGCAGGAACTCGGCGTCGATCGACTCCGCGCCTTTGTCGGTCGCCGCACGCGCGCACACTTCCAGTGCGTTCAGCAGGCGCCTCGCATCGCCATCGGCCAGATCGATCAGCATGCGACGGGCAGGCGCCTCGACCACGAGTCCGCCCAAGGGTCCCACTGTTGCCCGGGTGATCAACGTTTCCAGTTCCTCCTCGCGTGAGAGGCTCGAGGACGTACACCGCAGCGCGCGACAGCAGAGCACCGACCACTTCGAACGATGGGTTCTCGGTCGTCGCCCCCACGAAAACAAAAAGGCCCGATTCGACGTGCGGAAGAAAAGCATCCTGCTGCGCCTTGTTGAAGCGGTGCACCTCGTCGACGAAAACCACCGTCGCCAGCCCGCTGTGCGCACGCGTCGCCTGTGCACGCTCGACGGCATCGCGGATGTCCTTGACACCGCCCAGCACCGCCGAAATCGCGATGAACTCCAGGCCGAACGCATCGGCCATCAGGCGCGCCAGGGTCGTCTTGCCGACGCCCGGCGGCCCCCACAGAATCATCGAATGCGGGCGACCCGACGCGAAGGCCACGCGCAGCGGCTTGCCCGCGCCCAGCAGGTGCGACTGGCCCACGACCTCGTCGATCGTGCGCGGACGCATCCGCTCGGCGAGCGGCACGTTGGCGGGTTCGGCGCTGAAGAGGTCTTGCATGGTTGGGTTCGGCCCCCACGAAGTTGGGTTCGGCCCCAGGACAGGCTAGCATCGCGCCCGCCGCGCTGCGAGCCGTCGCAGGCCGGGCCAATCAAACCGAAGGAAGCAATGATGAAAAAATTGGTGCTGCTCGCACTGCTCGCAAGCCCGCTGGCATGGGCCCAGGACGCCACCCTCGATAAGGCCGCAGCCGAAAAAGGCGCTGTCAAGACAGACTCCGGCATGGTCTACCGTTCGCTGAAGGACGGTTCCGGCGCCAGCCCGAAGGAGACCGACGTCGTACGCGTGCACTACCGGGGCACGCTACCGGACGGCAAGGAGTTCGACAGTTCCATCGCCCGCGGCCAGCCCGCGGAGTTTCCCCTCAATCGCGTGATCAAGTGCTGGACCGAGGGTGTGCAAAAGATGAAAGTCGGCGGCAAGGCCAAACTCACCTGCCCGGCCAACGTCGCCTACGGCGAACGCGGTACCCCGGGCGGCCCGATCCCGCCGAATGCCACGTTGATCTTTGAGGTCGAGCTGCTGGGAATCAAGTGACCGCGGTGCATCGGGTGAGCGAGACCGAGCGTCGCTCCGGTCCGCAGGTCACGGCACCGCATGGACTCGCACCGGCACCCGTTTCGATGGGTGTTCCGGCGCGCGTCGGAACGGCCGCACGCTCCGCCGAGCACCACCAGCGTGGCGCCTACCCTGCCACCCGGCCGAGCGCCAAGGTGGTGACGCCCCTTCCTTGCCCGGCCCGGCGCGCGGCAAGGCCAGGAACTTCCTCGCGCTGCATCGCGCAGCGCGGGCTGCAGTGCCCGCCCCGGTCCACAAGCGAAGCGCGCAGCCGCGCGGGAGCGCCGCCGACTCACCCCTGCGGAGCGGGTGCGCAGGCCGTGGTGCCGTTGCGTCGGGCCGTTGCATCTACGGGCGTCGACACACGTGGCCGCTGACTCCACGCGCGCCATCCTGTTCGCGCTCGGCGCCAATGCGGGGATCGCCGTCACGAAGTTCGGCGCAGCCGCATACACGGGCTCCGGCGCAATGCTGGCCGAAGCGATCCACTCGGTCGCCGACACCGCCAACCAGGTGCTGCTACTGCTCGGGCTGAAGCGCGCCGGGGCGGCGGCCACGGACGATCATCCGCTCGGCTATCACCGAGTGACTTATTTCTACGGAATGATGGTCGCCCTGCTCCTCTTTCTGGTCGGCGGCCTGTTCTCGATCTACGAGGGCTGGCATCGGCTGGCGCAGCCGGAGCCGCTGAAAAACGGCACCGTAGCGCTTGTCGTGCTGGGTGTGGCGATCGTTCTCGAATCGATCTCCCTGTGGGGCGCGCTGCGCGAAATTCGCAAGGTGCAGGCGGGTCGGTCGTTCTTGCGCTGGTTTCGCGAGACGCGGCAGTCCGAATTGATGGTGGTGGCGGGTGAAGACATTGCCGCGCTGGGCGGCCTCGGGCTCGCGTTCATCGCCGTGCTGCTCGCCATGTGGACCGGTAACCCGCTGTTCGATGCGCTGGGATCGATCGCGGTCGGCGTGCTGCTGGTGGTGGTGGCCATCGCCATCATCATCGAGATCAAAGGCATGATCGTCGGCGAATCCGCCGAGCCGTTGCTCCGCCGCGCAATCGAAGCCCACGTCGCCGCGCGGCCAGAGGTCAAGCGCATCATCCGGCTGATCACGCTGCAGTGGGGCGAGCGCCTGGTGATCGCCGTCCGGGCGGAGATGACACCCGCAACCAGCGCCGACGAACTGATCAACGCCATAAACCGCGTCGAAGCCTCGCTGCAGGAGGCGTTCCCACAGGCCCAGTGGGTGTTTTTCGAGCCGGACCGATAGGCGGTCCTCGTGTCCCCGTGACGCACAACGCGCGTCACCCGTGCACTCGACCCGGCACCGTGAGCGCTGCGTACCCACCATTCAAGCCTGGTGCGTCGCTCGCGCCGCAGCGAGCCGACCAACCCGGCGTGACGGATGCCCATGCAGGTCCAGGCGGCATCCGGCCGCGTGTGACCGAGTGGCGCCGGTTTCGCGAACGGCCTCACTCCGTCAGCACGTCCGCCCCCTTCGGCGGCGTGAAGCGGAAGGTGTCGGCGTCGAGCTTGGGATTGCGCTCGATCTTTGCGAACGTCAGTCGGGTGGTCTGGCCAAAGCTGTCAACCAGCAACATGGCGCCAGGCAGGCCATCGCGGAAGCCGATTTCGATGCGATCGAAGGGCGTGTCCTTGGCGCGGGGCTTGGCGGCGATCCACTCGAGCCCGTCGCGCGCGCCGGCGTCACTCACTTCGAACTCCCGCTCGAAGTCGTTCGAACCGAACAGGATTGATGCCGGACTCGACGGCAGCGCTGTCTGCAGTTTGCGGATCGTCGCCTGGTTCAGATCGCGGTCGTACAACGTCAGCCGCTGCCCGTCGGCGACGATGAGTTGCTCGTACGGGCGTTCATAGGTCCAGCGAAACTTGCCCGGGCGCTGGAACACGAAGCGGCCGCTCGACTCCTGCGCCGCGGCGCCAGCGCCCCGCGTGACCCGCTGTACAAACTCGCCGCGTGCAGTCATGGTCTGGGTCAGGAAGCTTCGTAGCTGATCGGTCGCCGCGGCCATCGCCTGGGTGGCGATCAGTGCGAGCGCGAGGCACGCGGCCTTAAGGGCGTTCGTCACGCCACCCGTTGCGCGTTCAAACATCACGCGACGGTACGAGGATCTCGCGGTTGCCGTTGCTCTGCATGGCCGAGACGAGGCCCGCCCGTTCCATGTCTTCCAGCAGGCGTGCCGCGCGGTTGTAGCCGATGCGCAGGTGGCGCTGCACCAGCGAGATGGAGGCGCGCCGGTTCTTGACGACGATTTCGACCGCCTGGTCGTACAGCGGGTCCGCCTCGCCGCCCGCCTGACCGCCAGCACTTTCGTCGCCCTCCGACGACGGCGCGTCGAGCACGCCTTCCACATACTGGGGCGCGCCGCGCTTGCGCAGCGTCTCCACGACGCGGTGCACTTCGGCGTCGGCCACGAACGCTCCATGCACGCGCGTCGGCACGCCCGTTCCGGGTGCGAGGTAGAGCATGTCACCCTGACCCAGCAGCGACTCCGCCCCCATCTGGTCGAGGATGGTGCGCGAATCGACCCGACTCGAGACCTGGTAGGACATGCGAGCCGGAATGTTCGCCTTGATCAGCCCGGTGATGACATCGACCGACGGGCGCTGCGTGGCCAGGATGAGATGCATGCCCGCGGCGCGGGCCTTCTGTGCGATCCGCGCAATCAGCTCCTCGACCTTCTTGCCGGTCACCATCATCAGATCGGCCAACTCGTCGATGACCACGACAATCATCGGCAGCGGCTCGAGGGGCTCGGCATCGTCCGGCGTCAGCGAGAAGGGATTGCGCAGAATCTCGCCCTTGGCGCGTGTGTCGGCCAACTTCTGGTTGTAGCCGCTGAGGCTGCGCACTCCGAGCTTGCTCAGCAGGCGGTAGCGCTTGTCCATCTCGGCGACACACCACTGCAGCGCGTTACCCGCCTCGCGCATGTCGGTCACGACCGGGCACAGCAGATGCGGAATGCCCTCGTAGACCGACAACTCCAGCATCTTCGGATCGACCAGGATCAGACGCACCTGCGACGGATCCGCCTTGTACAGGATCGACAGGATCATGGCGTTGATGCCGACGGACTTGCCGGATCCGGTCGTTCCCGCCACGAGCAGGTGCGGCATGCGCGCCAGATCGACCACGACCGCCTTGCCGGAGATGTCCTTGCCCAGCCCCAGCGTGACCAGTGACGCGCTTTCGTTGTAGACGGCCGAGCCGAGGATCTCCGAGAGCCGGACAACCTGGCGACGCGGATTGGGCAGCTCCAGTCCCATCAGGTTCTTGCCGGGGATGGTTTCGACGACGCGCACCGAGACCAGCGAGAGCGAGCGCGCCAGGTCCTTGGCGAGGTTGACGATCTGGATACCCTTCACGCCGACCGCTGGCTCGATCTCGTAGCGCGTGATGACCGGCCCCGGGTAGGCGGCCACGACCTGTGCCTCGACGTTGAAGTCGCGCAGCTTCTTCTCGATGAGGCGCGAGGTGAACTCCAGCGTCTCGGTCGAAACACTCTCGATGGCCGGCGGCGGGTCGTCGAGCAAGTCGAGCGCCGGCAGGCGGGCGTCCGCCATCTCGGCGAACAGCGGCACCTGCTTTTCCTTCTGCTTGCGCTCGGACGCCTTGACATGCGCGGCCGGCCGCTCGATGTGCACCGGTGGGGCCTCCTCGATGCGCTCGCGCTCCTCGGCGAGGGCGGCCTCGCGCACCTTGGTCGCCGCCTCGCCGATGGCGCGATCTTCGGCCTCTTCTCGGCGCTGCTCCGCCCGCCGGGAAAAGCCTTCGATGAAGGTTCCAACGCGTTCGGCGACACTGAGCCAGGAGAAGTCGAGGAACAGCGACAGTCCGATCGCGATGGCGACCAGGAAAACGACGCTGGCGCCGGTGAAGCCCACGCCGCTCTGGACCAGCGCGGCGATCGCGTTGCCGACGATCCCACCTGGCAGTCCCGGCAGCGCGGCCTTCAGGTTGTACAGGCGCAGGGCTTCGAGCCCGGTGGCGCCGGCCAGCAACAGTCCAAAGCCGAGCCCGTGCGCCCAGGCGGGCAGGTCGTCGGCGAGCGGGTCCACCCCGGAGGCGGCCCGATGCAGGCGACGGAACGCGCGCGCGACGGTGACGGCGAGTCCGAGCGCGACGAGGTAGGCGGAAAGCCCCAGCACAAGCAGCACGACGTCGGCGACCCAGGCGCCGAGACGGCCGCCGAGGTTGTGGATCGGACCCGAGGCGACGGCATGGGTAAATCCAGGGTCCTCGCGCGCAGTAGGTCAGCAACACGACCAGCAGCGCCGTGGCCAAGGCGGCACCGGCAATCCAGCGAGCCTCGGCCAGCAGACGCGATACCCGCGAGGCTTCGATCGCGGCCGAAGGCCGCCGGCTCCGGATCCAGGCGCCATCGGATACGGCACCGGAAACGCGCTCGGTGTGGGGACGCGAAGACATGAGCGGCGATTATAGGTGCGCGCCTTGCTGCGCCCTTGTGCGCCCCGGAGACCGCGTGGCCCGGAATTCGGTCCCGATTTCGTCGCTTTGACGGCGATTTCGCGCCGCCAGGCCAGTGCTTCGTCGCGCGGGATTGCGGCCCGGCGCAGCCGGCTTGCAGAATCCCGTTCCAATGGCCTCGGTAATTGCCCTGCCCGTCCTGGGCTCCCGCCCGCGCGAGCGCTCGCCGGCGCGGGTGGCGTTTGCGCGCGTGTTCAACCTGCGCAGTATTGCGGCCTTGTTCTACTTCTGCGTTCTGCTGCTCGCCGGTCGATTCGTGATCTGGCTCAGTTATGAGCCGATCGACACCTGGGCCTACAACCTCGTGCGGGGCGTGCGCCAGACGATGATCAGCGCCGTGCTGTTACTTCTGGCGATCGCCTGCGTGGAGGCGTTCGTCAGCGCGCGCCGCCTCGGATCGCGCGCCGCCCTCGCACTGGGGCGTCATCGTCTCGCTGGTCGCGGCCGCGGGCGCGATCCCGCTCCGGGTGTGGGTGGCCGGCAGTCCGTTGGCGGAAAGCCTCGCGAAGGATCCGGGCTACTTTGTCCAGGTCTGGGCACTGTGGGCGGCCGTCGGCGGATTCGGCTACTGGCTGTTTCACACGATCCGTACCGAGAAGGCGCGCGCGCCGCAGCTCGCCGACGCCGAGTGCCGGCGCGAGAGCCTGCAGGCACAGATGGTCGAGGCGCACCTGTGCGCGTTGCAGGCGCAGATCGAGCCGCACTTCCTGTTCAATACGCTTGCCAATGTGAAGCGCCTGTATGAAACGGCGCCCGCACGCGGGCGCGAGATGCTCTCGAGCCTCATCAACTACCTGCGTGCAGCCCTGCCGACGATGCGCGAACCCGGTTCGACGCTGCAAAGGGAAGTCGAACTGGTGCGTTCCTTCCTCACGATTCTGCAGATGCGCATGGGGGATCGGCTGACGTTCGCCATCGAGGCGCCGGACGAACTGGCCGCGGCACGGGTGCCGCCGATGGTGTTGCCGACGCTGGTCGAAAACGCGATCAAGCACGGGCTCTCACCGCTGCCCGAGGGCGGCCATATCGACATCCGCGCCCGCTCCGACGGGCGTGATCATCTGCTCATCGAGATCGCCGACGATGGCGCCGGATTCTCCGCCAGTGGTGGCAGTGGTGTCGGCCTGGCCAACACGCGCTCGCGTCTGGCGGCGCTGTACGGATCCGAAGCGTCGCTGTCGCTGGCAATGGGCACGCCACGCGGCGTCGTCGCGACCGTCAGACTGCCGTTCCAACTCCAAGGACAGCCCGCATGAGCGCGGTGCTGCCCCAGAGCGCCGCACTGAACCGCGGGCCGCACGGCCCGGCACGCTGGCTGCAGGCGTGGTCCCGGATGGGAACGCGCCACCTGGCCGCCTGGCTGCTCGCGAGCGCGCTGATGTCGGTGGTCGACTTTACGGCGCTCATCGACAAGCTCGACAAGCCCGGCGTGTCGCTGATGATGGCCTTCGACTTGTCGACGTCGCTGATCCTGTTCGGCACGACCCTGCTCGCCTGGGTCGCCGCCACTGACGGGGCCCCGATCAGCGGCCGCGCGCGCAATGTGCGCGTCGCCTGGGCCATCGTCGCCGGCGCAGTGGCTGCCGCCTGCCTCGCCGTGCCGCTGATGCGCGCGCTTGAGATCGACAAGCTGTGGTGGGAGATGTCGGGCAAGACAAAGCCGGAACCAGCCCTCGCACTGGTGCTTATCGGCAACGCAATCCACTTCGTCGCGTGGTCGGCGCTATTCGTGGCCGCCGCGGAAGTGATCCGCCGTCGCACCCTCACGAACGAAGCGATTCGCACGACTCAGCGCGAGCACGCTACCCTGGCCCGTGACGTGCTTGAATCACGCTTGGCCGCCATGCAGGCGCAGGTCGAGCCACAGTTCCTGTTTGACACGCTCGTCGACATCGAGCGCATGTACCAGAAGGACACCGACGGCGCGGCCGAGAACCTCGATCGACTGATCACGTATCTGCGCGTGGCTCTGCCGCGCTTGCGTGAGTCCGGCTCGACGATGGCCGCCGAGATCGAGCTTGTCGAGGCCTACCTTGACGTCGTGCGTTCACTGCGAAACGGCTCGCCGACCCTAACCGTCACGCTGGCGGACGAATGTCGCGAAGCGCGCTTCTATCCAATGCTGCTGTTGCCGCTCGTGCAGCGCGCGGTCCGTGAGCGCGCCGACGCCGCGCCATCGAGCATCCGCGTCGCGGTACAGCGCGCAGGCGATGACGTTGCAATCGTCGTGCGCGTAGCCGCTCCGGGTGGGTGCGCCGAGGATCGCGAGATTGCCCGGGTGCGCGAGCGTCTCGCAGGCCTGTACGGAACCCGTGCGTCTTTGGACTGCATCGAACTGCACGGGGATACGACCCAGCTCACGATGCGGATTCCGGCCGAGACTGCATCGCGGAATCGATGAGCGGCCCGACTGCCATCGTCGCGGAAGACGAAGCAACTCTGCGCCACCAACTTGTCGAGCAACTGGGCCAGCTCTGGCCCGAGTTGCAGGTGGTCGGCGAGGCCGCCGACGGCGTGCAGGCTCTGCGATTGCTCGACGAGCAGCAGCCCGACGTACTGTTTCTGGATATCCAGATGCCCGGCGCCACCGGGCTGGAGGTCGCGCGCCAGGCGAATGGACGCTGTCACGTGGTCTTCGTCACCGCGTACGACCAGCACGCGGTGGCGGCGTTTGACCAGGGCGCGGTTGACTATGTGCTCAAGCCCGTTTCTGCGGCGCGCCTGTTCACCGCGGTCAGTCGCGTAAAGCAGCGCCTCGGATCGCCCCCGGCCCGCATCGACGCGGCGTTCGGGTCACTGGCGGCCGCGGCCGCGCCGGCCGGCAGTGTCAAGCAGCCGCTGCGCTGGATCAACGCCTCGGTCGGCCAGAACCTGAAGCTCATCACCGTCGATGAGATCACCTATTTTCAGGCCGACAACAAATACACCCGCGTCGTCACCGTCGAGGGCGAGGCACTGATCCGCAAGCCACTCAAGGAGCTGGTCGAGGAGCTCGATCCGGTCCAGTTCTGGCAGATCCACCGCTCCACGCTGGTGAATGCCACTGCCATTGCCGGCGTCACACGCGACTTTCGCGGCCGCATGATGGTGAAGCTCAAGTCAAGGCCCGAGACGCTGCTGGTGTCCGACACGTATACGCATCTGTTTCGGCAGATGTGAAGCGTCGCGCACGTGCGCGAGGGCGAACGCCACGCATGCACACGAGCGCCCGCGGCCGTGACTCGCACGTGCACGCGTTCCGATGCGTGGGTCGGCTTGCTTCGGGGCGGCCGGGCGCTGCGCCGAACGTGAACGGCACGGCACCCACGCGGCCCTGGCGCCACGCGCCAGGGTGGCCATGCCCTGCTTGACGCCTTCCCGGCCCTAAGGGGCGGGAAACGCGATTCAATTCGAACAATCGGTTGAGTGTCCGCCACGTCACCCCCACCTATAATCGCTCGACTTTACGGGGAAAACCATGGCAGTCACCAAACATGCGCGGGTACTGATCCTGGGGTCGGGGCCGGCGGGCTATTCAGCGGCGGTCTATGCCGCGCGCGCCAATCTGAAGCCAGTGCTGATTACCGGCCTGGCACAGGGCGGCCAGCTGATGACGACGACCGATGTCGACAACTGGCCGGCGGATGCCAATGGCGTGCAGGGACCCGACCTGATGGCGCGCTTCCTGGCCCATGCCGAGCGCTTTCACACCGAGATCGTGTTTGACCAGATCCATACCGCGCGGCTGAACGAACGCCCGATGCGGCTGGTCGGCGACAGCGGTGAGTACACCTGCGATGCGTTGATCATCGCCACCGGCGCCAGCGCGATGTACTTGGGTCTGCCCTCCGAACAGGAATTCATGGGCAAGGGCGTATCGGGCTGCGCGACGTGCGATGGCTTCTTCTACAAGAATCAGGACGTGGCGGTGGTCGGCGGTGGCAACACCGCGGTCGAGGAAGCACTGTATCTGTCCAACATCGCGAAGAAAGTCACACTGATCCATCGTCGCGACAAGTTCCGTGCCGAGCCCATCATGGTCGACCACCTGATGGACAAGGTGAAGGAAGGCAAGATCGAACTGAAACTGCACAGCGTGCTCGACCAGGTCCTCGGCGACGCCTCCGGTGTCAGCGCAGCGCGCGTCAAGAACGTGCAGACCGGAACGGCGCAGGACCTACCGGTGCAGGGCGTCTTCATCGCGATCGGCCATCGGCCCAACACGGAACTCTTCGTCGGCCAGCTCGAGATGGCCAACGGCTACATCATTACCAAGGGCGGGCTCAACGGCATGGCCACGGCCACCAGCGTGCCGGGCGTTTTCGCCGCCGGCGATGTGCAAGATCATGTCTACCGCCAAGCGATCACCAGCGCCGGCACGGGATGCATGGCCGCGCTCGACGCCCAGCGCCATCTCGAGAACCAGCAACCGGCAACGGCACCGCTCGAGAAAGCCGTTGCGGCCTGAGTCTCCGCGCGGGGGCAAGGCATGGCGACGCGCCTCAAGGATCTTGCTCAGCTCGCGCCGTTGCATGAGGCGCTGAAGCACGACGCGGCGAAGCGCAAGCAGCTCGAAGGCGAGCAGCGGCGCGCCACTGAAGCGCGGGCAACTGCAGCCGACGAGTTTCGTGCCGCGGTGGGTGCCGTCACACCCCTGGCGATCAAGCAGCGCGTGGAACACGATCGGCCACCACATCCGCCCGTGGCGCACAAACGCATCGAGGATGACCAGCAGGTACTGATTTCCTCCGTATCGGACGAATTCGAGATCGACACCCTGCTCCACGCCGACGCGGAGCTGTCGTTCCGGCGTCCCGGGATCGGACCCGATGTGCTGCGCAAGCTCAGGCGCGGCGAGTGGGTCATCCAGGATCATCTGGATCTGCATGGGCTGCGCGTCGGCGAGGCGCGCGAGCTGCTTGGCCAATTCCTGCGCGAGGCACTCAAACGCGGACTGCGCTGCGTTCGCGTCGTGCATGGCAAAGGCCTCGGGTCCAAGGACCGCCAGCCGGTGCTCAAGGGCAAGACGCGCGTCTGGTTGGCCCAGCGCGAGGAGGTCATCGCGTTCTGTCAGGCGCGCCCCGCCGAAGGCGGTAGCGGCGCGCTTGTCGTGCTTCTCAGGCCCACCGCGCGTCCATGAACGAGGCCCTGGCACTGATCTTCGTCGTCGAAGTCGTGGCCGTGCTTGCATGCGCCTTTTCCGGCTTTGCCGAGGCGCAGCGCAAGGACATGGACCTGGTCGGCGTCTACGTCGTCGCGTTCGTGACGGCATTCGGCGGCGGCACGCTACGCGACATCCTGCTCGAGCGCCGGCCGTTCTTCTGGGTCGAGCACGAGGCGTATCCGATCCTGATACTGGCCATGACGCTGCTCGCCACACCCTTGATGCGGATCGCCCAGCGCATCGTCCCAAATCCCGTCTTTGTCGCCGCCGACGCCGTTGGACTTGGATTTTTCAGCATCGCGGGTGTCGCGCTGGCACTCGACAGCGGCATGACACCATTCGTCGCGTCGATGATGGGGGTGGTTACGGGAGTCTTCGGCGGCGTCCTGCGCGACGTGTTGCTCAACGAGGTCCCGATGGTCCTGCGCGACGGCCGCCCCTATGCGATTGCGGCCTTCCTGGGCTGCTGGCTCTACATCCTGATGACGCGTGCCGGGTCGAACCCGGCACTCGCGCTGTGGATGGGTGCGGCAGTAACGACGGGCTTTCGCCTGATCGCCTGGCGCTACGACTGGTCGATCAAGGACACTGACGGCAGCGACGCCGGCGGCCGTTAGACCGCGGCCTCACCCTCTTCGCCGGTGCGGATTCGGATCACCTGCTCCACGCTGCGCACGAAAATCTTGCCGTCGCCGATCTTGCCGGTCCGCGCAGCCTTCGTGATTGCCTCGATCGCGCGCTCGACCAGAGCCTCCGGCACGACCGCTTCGACCTTCACCTTCGGCAGGAAGTCGACGACATATTCGGCGCCGCGGTAGAGCTCGGTATGCCCCTTCTGGCGCCCGAATCCCTTCACTTCCGTGACGGTGAGGCCGGTGACGCCGACCTCCGCGAGCGCTTCGCGCACCTCGTCGAGCTTAAATGGCTTGATGATCGCGGTGATCTGTTTCATGGTTGCTTTCCTGGCTACTGATTCGTTCAGGTTCTGAAGCGGATTCTAGAGGGTGGAAGTCTCTTCGCGGAATCGATTGGTGATCGGGTATCGCCAGTCGCGGCCGAAACTGCGGTGCGTGACCCGGATGCCCACCGGCGACTGCCGGCGTTTGTACTCGGAGGTTCGGATCATGCGCACGACCTGGCGCACGACACCTTCGTCGAAGCCGGCGTCGACGATTTCGGCAATCGACTCGCCCTCCTGCATGTAGCGCGTGATGATCGCATCGAGCACTTCGTACTCCGGCAGTGAGTCCTGGTCGGTCTGCCCAGCCTTCAGCTCCGCGCTCGGCGCACGCGTCAGGATGCGCTCCGGGATCACGGCGGCGATCGAATTGCGATAGCGACACAGCCGATACACGAGCGTCTTCAGGATGTCCTTGATCACCGCGAACCCGCCGGCGAGGTCGCCGTAGAGGGTCGAGTAACCGACTGCCGTCTCGGACTTGTTGCCGGTCGTCAGCACGATCGCGCCGTACTTGTTCGACAGCGCCATCAGCAACGTGCCGCGAATGCGGGCCTGCAGGTTTTCCTCGGTGGTGTCCCATGGCAAGCCACGGAACTCAGTGGCGAGCGTCGCCAGGAAAGCATCGAACGGCGGCTTTATGGGGAGCACGTCGTGGCGCACACCGAGGTTGCGTGCGAGGGCTTCGGCATCCTCGAGGCTCATCGTCGCGGTGAACTGTGACGGCATCATCACCGCCCGCACCCGCTCGGCACCCAGGGCATCCACCGCGATCGCCAGCGTGAGCGCCGAATCCACTCCGCCGGAAAGGCCGATCAGCGCGCCGGGGAAACCGTTCTTGCCCACATAGTCGCGCACACCCAGCACCAGGGCCTGGTAGGCCAACGCTTCGAGCGCCGGCTCCGGCACGATCGCGCGTGCGCTGCGGAACGCCTTCGACGAACTCGACGACCAGCACCGCCTCGTCGAAATAGGGCGCCATGGCCGCCAGCGTTCCGTCGGCGGCGAGCACGAACGATGCGCCGTCGAACACCAGTTCGTCCTGTCCGCCCGCGAGGTTCGCGTAGACCAGCGGCAGCCCGAAGTGGGAGACGTTGCTGCGCATCGTCTGCAGGCGCTGCGCCTGCTTGCCCAGATGGAACGGCGAGGCGTTCAGGACCAGCAGTACCTGCGCGCCGGCCGCCTGCGCACACTCGGGTGCGTAGTGAAACCAGGTGTCCTCGCAGATGTTGACACCAAACATCGTGCCCTTCACTTCGAACACGAACGGGCGATTGTCCGGCGTGAAATAGCGCTGCTCGTCGAAGACGTCGTAATTCGGCAGGTCGTGCTTGCAATAGGTGCCTACGACCATGCCTGCCTGCAGGACGGAGGCGGCGTTGAAGCGCAGGCCCTCGCGCGCGAGCGGATGGCCGACCACAACCGCGAGATCGGGGTACTGCAGCAACTGGACCGCGAGCCGTTGCAGCGCAGCGTCACACGCTGCGTAGAATGCTCGCCGCAGCAGCAGGTCCTCGGGTGGATAGCCGGTCAGAGACAGCTCCGGCGTGACCATGACATCGGCGCCTTCGGCCACTGCCCGTGTCGCCGCTTCCACGATCTTCCTGCTGTTGCCCTCGAAGTCGCCCACCGAGCAGTTGATCTGTGCGACCGCGACTTTGACGTTCGAGCTCATGTATGGATGCAGCAGGTTCGGAAGATTATTGCACGCGCATCGTGCGCGACCTGAACGACGTCGGCGCCGCCGCGTGGAACGCCCTGCTGCGCAGCGCGTCGAACTCGAATCCGTTCGTGCGCTTCGAATTCCTGCAGGCGCTGCACGTCTCCGGTTGTGCCTCGCCGCGCACCGGCTGGGAGCCGCACTTTCTCACGCTGTGGCGAGGCAATCAGCTCTGCGCGGCCGTGCCGCTGTACCGCAAGCACCACTCGTACGGCGAGTATGTCTTCGACTGGGCCTGGGCCGAAGCCCACCAGCGCCACGGTATCGCGTATTACCCGAAGTGGCTCGCGGCCGTGCCATTCACGCCGGTGCCAGGGCCGCGCCTGCTCGCGCTCGACGTCGGTAGCGCGAGAGCGGGTCGCGACGGCGTTGTTCGATCTCGCCCGGCAATCAGAACTGTCGTCGCTGCATGTCCTGTTTCCCACCCAGGCGGAAGCGACCTGCCTTGTCGAGCGAGGCGCACTCAGCCGCCAGTCGGTCCAGTTCCATTGGTTCAATCGCGGCTATTCCACCTTCGACGATTACCTCGCCCATCTCGCACAGCCCAAGCGCAAGAAAGTGCGCGCCGAGCGCCGCAAGGTGGAGACGGCGGGCGTCAGCGTGCGACGCTGCGTGGGGACGGCGATCACCGAGGCGGACTGGGCGCTGTTCGACCGCTGCTATCGAAGCACCTACGCTGCGCACCATTCAAGCCCGTACCTGAACCTTGGATTTTTCCAGCGCCTCGCGCAGACGATGCCGGAACACCTGATGCTCGTGGTCGCGACTTTGGAAGGACACGACATCGCGGCCGCACTGGCGCTGTTCGACGAGGAGCGCGTCTACGGACGCTACTGGGGCGCACTGCATTCGGTTCCATGCCTGCACTTCGAGGTCAGCTACTACCAGTTGATCGAATTTGCCATCGAGCGCGGCTTAAAGGTCATCGAAGGCGGTGCGCAGGGCGAGCACAAGCACGCGCGCGGCTTCGAGCCGGTAATGACCTGGTCGTGCCACGTGCTGCGCCATCCCGCCTTCGCCGATGCCGTCGAGCGCTACCTGGCCCGCGAGACGGGCGGCATTGAGGCCTACGTCGACGAACTTCATGAGCGGTCGGCGCTGCGGCGGCCGCACGCGGAATCGTAATGACACTGCTTCATCTGGCTGCCGCCCTGCTGATGGTCACCATCTGGGGCTTTAACTTCGTCGTCATCCGGTGGGGGCTGAACGACATTCCGCCACTGTTGCTGACGTTGCTGCGCTTCGTGCTCGCGGCGTTTCCGGCGCTGCTGTTCGTGCCGCCGCCGAAAGCACCGTGGCGGCTGATTGCCGCCTATGGGCTGTTCGCCTTTGCCCTTCAATTCACCTTCCTCTTCGGCGGAATGACGGCCGGAATGCCGACCGGGCTGTCGTCGCTGGTCATCCAGGTCCAGGCATTCTTCACGATTGCACTGGTCTCGCTGCTGATGCGCGAACGACCGCGGCCGCCTCAACTGCTCGGAGGTCTCGTCGCCGGAGCAGGCCTCGTCCTGGTGGGGCTGCACCTGCCGACGGGAACGGCGCTGGGCTTCGCGCTGGTCATCGCCGCCGCACTGTCCTGGGCCATCGCGAACATCATCGTCAAGCGCGTGCCGGGCGATGCGCCGCTCGCCGTTGTCGTCTGGGGAAGCGCAGCCGCTGTGATTCCGCTTGCCCTCGCAACCCTCGCGACCGAAGGGGTGTCACGAAGCGTCCAGATTGTCAGCGCATTGTCAGCCGCGAATTGGCTCGGCATCGCGTTCCAGGCGTGGCCAACAACCCTGGTTGCATTTGGAATCTGGGCCTGGCTGCTGCGCAAGCACCCGGCCGCCGTTATTGCGCCGTTCACGCTGCTCGTGCCGATCGTCGGCATGAGCTGCGCCGTGTGGCTGCTCGATGAGGCGGTGACGTGGTGGAAAGTGGCCGGCGCGGCACTCGTGCTGGCCGGCCTGGGACTCAACGTGCTGGCGGCGCGCCAGCGCGTGACGGCCTAGCGCCGCTCCGGTGGCTCGCGCGAGTTCGCTTCGGCGAGCTTGGATCCGACCAGCTGCGCCACCACGACCGCGATGTAGAACTGGCCGAAAACACCTTCGAGCGTGGCTGCGCTGCGCGCGGCGGACGCCACCGGCGTCACGTCACCGTACCCGATCGTCGTCAGCGTGGTCAGGCTGAAGTACAGGAACAGCGATTCCCGCTCGTGCCAGTGCGCAAGGGCCGGCCTGATCGGCCCGGCCACGTCGAACGCGCCCGGCGCCAGCAGCTCAATCATCCCGTACACATTGGCCCAGGCCATGGCCGCCAGCAGGAACCCGCACAAGGTTCCCAGGATGTCGTCGATCTGTACCGCACGCCGCTCGAACAGGTGGCGCAGGATGACGCTCACGGCGAGTGCGAGGAATAGCGCCCCGCTAACGTGGACGGCAACTTCCAGGCCAAGGCGCTCACCCGGTGGCAGGAAACGAAGCGCCCACAGGGCGCCGACCACGACCAACCCCACGCACAGGGAGACGAGCCGATGTGACCTGCGTTCAAAGACGATGAAGAAGACCATCACCAGCAGAATCGACACGACACCTTCCCGCACGTAGGCATGCGGGGCGAAGGTCATACCCAGCACGATGGCCGTCACCAGCATCAGGAGCAGGACGAGATAGCGGTGGCTGCGAATCCGTTCCATGCTCATTGCTGCTCGCGATCCGCCGCGCGGGTAAGCGGACGTTGGACCGGCCTAGAAGGCGGGCTTGGGCGACGCCGCCTGTATAGGCCGCAATCGAGTCGAGGATGTCCTTGCGCGCCGAGTCCGGTCCTTCCCAGCCGAGCACCTTGACCCACTTGCCCTTTTCCAGATCCTTGTAATGCTCGAAAAAGTGCTGGATCTGGGCAAGGCGCTCCGGCGCAATGTCCGACCATTGTTGCCAGTGCTTGTACCAGGGCAGGATCTTGTCGATCGGCACGGCGAGCAGCTTGGAGTCGCCCCCGGCCTCGTCCTCCATCTTCAGGACACCGAGCGGACGGCAACGCACGACCACGCCCGGCTGGAGCGGAAACGGCGTAATCACCAGCACGTCGATCGGATCACCATCGTCGGCCAGTGACTTTGGCACGTAGCCGTAGTTGCAGGGGTAGTGCATTGACGTACCGATGAAGCGGTCGACGAAGACCGCGCCGGTCTCCTTGTCAACCTCGTACTTGATCGGGTCCGCATGCGCCGGAATCTCGATGATGACGTTGAAGTCGTCTGGAACGTTGCGGCCGGCGGGAACGCGATCGAGGCTCATGGGGAGGTCCGTGGGAGGCTGCCCGATTCTATCGACAAAGCCATGGCCCGACGCGCCTTCCGGTTTGAGGCCGCGGCCGGCTTTGCTGAATAATGGCGTCGACTGCAGCGTCGCTGGCAAGGAGGTTCGATGGACGGCAACTGGGCGGCCGCCGCCGGAGCGCACCACTTCATCGGCAATCGATGGCTCGCCTCGCACAGCGGGCAGTCAATCGATGTCGTCGATCCGTCGGACGGCAAGCCGTTCGCACGCCTCGCGCGCGGCAATGGGGCCGATATCGATCTTGCCGTCCGCGCCGCACGTGCCGCGCTGGGCGATTCGTTCGAGGGCGACTGGGGCCGCATGACGGCGACCGAGCGCGGTCGAGTCCTGATGAAGCTGTCGTCCGCGGTGCTGGAACACCACGACGAACTGGCGCAGCTCGAATCGCGCACGACCGGCAAGCCGCTCAAGCAGGGGCGCGCCGATGCCACGGCGCTCGCCCGCTACTTCGAGTACTACGCCGGCGCGGCCGACAAGCTGCACGGCGAGACGATTCCGTACCAGGCGGGCATGACCGTGCTGACGCTGCGCGAGCCGCACGGTGTCACGGGGCACATCATCCCGTGGAACTATCCGATGCAGATCTTCGGCCGCAGCGTGGGCGCCGCGCTGGCGGCCGGCAATGCCTGCGTGGTGAAGCCCGCTGAGGACGCGTGCCTGTCGCTGCTGCGTGTGGCGGAACTGGCCGCCGAGGCGGGCTTCCCCGACGGAGCCCTCAACATCGTCACCGGTTTGGGCAGCGAAGCCGGTGCGGCGCTTGCCGCGCACGGAGGCATCGATCACCTCTCGTTCACCGGCTCGCCGGTCACCGGGACCGCGGTGGCGCAGGCGGCCGCGAAACACCATTGCCCGGTGACGCTGGAGCTCGGTGGCAAGTCGCCGCAGATTGTCTTCGCTGACGCCAACCTCGACGACGTGGTGCCGGTCGTCATCAATGCGATCGTGCAGAACTGCGGCCAGACCTGTTCGGCCGGCAGCCGCCTGCTGGTCGAACGTCCGGTCTACGAGGAGCTGATTGCGCGCGTCGGCGATGCGATTGCACAGTTGCGCGTCGGCCCGGCGCTGGCCGATCTGGATGCCGGCCCGCTGATACGGCAGAGCCAGTTGCAACGGGTCTGGGACTACCTCAGCCAGGCCGAGCATGACGGCATCGTGCTGGCGGCGCAGGGTCAGGTGGTCGAGGACGCCCCCGAGACGGGCTACTACCAGGCGCCGACGCTGCTGCGCGACGTGCCCGCGACACATCGCCTTGCGCAGGAGGAGATCTTCGGCCCGGTGCTGGCCGCAATGCCGTTCGACTCCGAGCTCGAGGCGCTGCGCATCGCAAATGGCACCGCGTTCGGGCTGGTCGCCGGGCTTTGGACGCGCGACGGCGCGCGGCAGATGCGGCTCGCCCGCAAGTTGCGTTGCGGCCAGGTGTTCATCAACAACTACGGCGCTGGCGGCGGCGTCGAACTGCCGTTCGGCGGCGTGAAGTCGAGCGGCTACGGACGCGAGAAGGGCTTCGAGGCTCTGCTCGGCTTCACCACGCTCAAGACGATCGCAATTCGGCACGGCTGAGGGCACGCCACGCGCAACTCAGTTCACTCAAGGGAGACGTGATGGGCACCAACCGGCTGCAGGGCAAAGTCGCGATCGTTACGGGGGCGGCTTCGGGCTTTGGCCGCGGCATCGCGGAGCGCTTCGCGCAGGAAGGATGCGCCGTCATCGTCAACGATGTCGTGCACGAGGCCGGCGAACGCGTGGCCGCTGATATCCGTGGCGCCGACGGCAAGGCGCAATTTGCCTATGGCGATGTCTCGCGGTCAGACGACGTCAAGGCCCTGCTGGACGCCGCGCTGCACGCATTCGGCGCGTTGCAGATCGTCATCAACAACGCCGGAACCACGCATCGCAACCAGCCCCTGCTGGACGTGCCGGAGGCTGAGTTCGATCGCATCTACGCCGTAAACGTCAAGAGCATCTACCTGACGGCGATCCACATGGTGCCGTACTTCCGGGCGCATGGCGGCGGCTGCTTCGTCAATGTGGCCTCCACGGCGGGCGTGCGGCCGCGGCCAGGCCTCACCTGGTACAACGGCACCAAGGGTGCGGTGATCATCACCAGCAAGGGTATGGCGGCCGAGCTCGGGCCGGACAACATCCGCGTCAACTGCGTCAACCCGGTGATCGGGGAGACCGGCTTACTGGAGCAGTTCATGGGCATGCCGGACAGCCCTGAGAACCGCAAGAAGTTCCTGGCAACCATTCCGCTCGGACGCTTCAGCAAGCCCGAGGATGTCGCCAACGCGTGCGTGTTCTACGCGAGTGACGAGGCGGCGTTCATCACGGGAACCTGCCTCGAGGTCGATGGCGGCCGTTGTATCTAGAGCGACGTCCGGGCGAGTTGCAGGCTGAGCGAGCGGATGCGGCCCGCGCTGGATTCCCGTACGCGCAACGTCAAGCCGCCCAGCACGATCCGGTCTCCGCTCGCGGCGCGCCCGCGCAGCACGCGCTGGGCATAGTCGGCGAGCGTGGTTTCGGTCGCAACTCCGGCCGGTAACTCGGCACCGTAGAAGTCGCACAGATCGCCCAGCGTCGCGCAGGCATCGAGCGTCAGTTCGCCGGCCGCGGCCGCCGGGCCAAACAGTTCCTCCAGCGTGCCGATCTGCTCCGTCGGTGCGACCACGGCGACCAGATCGCCGCCCAGTAACGCCTTGGGCTCGACAATGTTGCCGCCCCGCAGCACTTCGACCATTCGCGAGCCTGCCGGCCAGTCGATGTCTTGCGCCGCGCGCCGCGTCGCCGGCGCCCCGTCGGCCACCTCGAACTGGACGACCTCACGGGCCGATTCCCCACCATCGATTGGAGCGGTTGCGATCGCAGATCGCGACCGCCCGGCCACGACCTTCGTCCACCTTGCGGCCAGCGGCAGTGTTCCTCCCTGAAGCAACAGCGACAGCAGCACCGTGAAGAAAGCGATGTGAAACAGCAGTTGGGCCTGCGGAATGCCAGCGAGCAACGGAAAAAGTGCCAGTACGATCGGCACGGCGCCGCGCATACCCATCCACCCGATGAAGACGATCTCGCGCGCGGGATAGCGGAACGGCAACAGACATCCTGTGATCGCGAGCGGCCTCGCAATCAGCATCAGCACCAGGGCCACGAGCAGCGCCGGGACGGCCGCTGGCCACAGATCAGTGATCTCCGTGATGATGCCGAGCACCAAGAACATGCCGGCTTGGGCCAGCCAGGCAAAGCCGTCGCTCACCCGAAGGACATCTTCGCCGACGTGTGTGCGTCCGATGGGCGATCAGCATGCCGGCCAGGTAAATCGCCAGGAAGCCGCTTCCGCCCAGGGTGTTGGTGAGCGCGAAGACCGCCAGACCACCGGATTGGATCAGCAGTGCATAGAGCCCTTCCTCGAGGCGGACGCGGGCCACCGCCAGCGCCAGCAAGCGGCCCAGGAGCGCTCCGGCGGCCAGTCCGATCCCGATCTGCTGCAAGAACATCGGCAGCAGATCGACGACGGAGCGTTCCGGCGCGCGAATCAGTTCGATCGCCCCCAGCGTCAGGAACACGGCCATCGGGTCGTTGATGCCGGACTCGACTTCCAGTGTCGACTCGACGCGCTCGTTCAGGCGTAATCCGCTGTTCCGCACCAAGGCGAAGACCGCCGCCGCGTCGGTCGAGCCGACGATCGCTCCCAGCAGCAGGCCGTGACGCCAATCGAACTTGAGCAGGAGCGCACCCGCCGTTCCCACGATCATCGCTGTCAGCAGCACCCCGATCGTCGCCAAGCTCAGGGCGGGCGCCGCGACCATGCGGAAGGTGGCGATGCGCGTGCGCAGGCCGCCATCCAGCAGGATCACGGCGAGCGCGAGGTTGCCGACCAGTACCGCCGTCGAAGCGTCGATATGCACCGATCGCGCCCCGGGCAACTCGGTTGCAAAAAGACCCACCGCGAGGAACACCAGCAGCGAGGGCACGCCGATGCGACGCGATGCCGCCGACAACGCGATCGCAACGAAGCACAGCAGCCCTGCGATCAGCAATGTTTCGTTCGTTGCGTGCATATCGCGATTTGAACACGGCGGCGCTGCGCACCGGCAGCACAAATCGGCCGCAATGGTGTTGACCCACCAACTAGCGGTAGACGAGATCGCGCAGCCCGAGCGTGAGCACGGGGAAAGAGGTGACGACAGCAAGACATCCCAGCACGACCGCGACGAAGGGCAGCAAGCGAGGAACGATCTCGTCCAAGGAAATGCGCGCGACCGTACAGGCCGCGAACAGGTTTACGCCGAAAGGCGGCGTGATCATCCCCAGGGCCAGGTTGACCACCATGATCAGGCCGAAATGCACCGGATCGATTCCAAAGTGCAGCGCGACGGGCACAAGGATGGGCGCCAACACAATGATCGAGGCGGATGTCTCGATGAACATGCCAATGAGGAAGAGCGCCACGTTGACACCCAGCAAGAACAGTTCCGGCGAACGCAGCGTCTCCTTCAGGAACTGCCCGATCTGTGTGGGGACCCCGGCGCGTGTGATCAGGTAGGCGAAGAAGCCCGCATTGGCGATGATGAACAGAATCACGGCCGACGAAATCACGGACTTCTTCAGGACCACCCACACATCGCGCGGCTTGAACTTCGCGGTAGACGAGAAGGCCCACGAAGAGCGCGTAGAAGACCGCGACGGCAGAGGCTTCGGTCGGAGTGAAGATTCCGCCATAGATGCCGCCAAGGATGATCACCGGCATCAGCAGTGCCCACGCCGCGCGGCGTGTGGCGACCACGACCGACAGTCGCCCTTCGCCGTCCTGCTTGCCCCAGCCCTTGCGCCGGCAGTACAGGTACACGAACAGCATCAGGGCACCGCCGATCAGCAGCCCCGGCCCGAACCCGGCGATGAACAACTCGCCGATCGAGACTTCGGCCGCCACGCCATACAGGATCATCGGAATCGACGGCGGGATGACAACGCCGAGTTCCGCGCTGGTCGCCTGCAGCGCGGCCGCCCACGGGCGCGGATACCCGTGCTTGATCAGTGCCGGGATCAGGATCGCACCGATCGCAAACGTCGTGGCGACCGACGAGCCGGAGACGGCCGCGAAGATCATGCAGGTCAGCACGCACGTCATCGGCAGTCCGCCCTGTACGCCGCCGACCAGCGACTTCGCGAAGTCCACCAGGCGGCGCGAAATGCCGCCGCTCTCCATCAGGTTGCCGGCCAGGATAAAGAACGGAATCGCCGCCAACGGGAAGCGGTCGATCGCCGTGAACATCTCCTTCGGCATCGCGATCCATGGCAGCTCGGTGAAGCCGGCCATGCCGACAAGACCTGAAAGCCCGATCGCGACCGCAACGGAAATCGAGAACGCAAACGCAAGCAGCATGGTGACGAGCATCGCGATCGACATGCGCGCCTTGCCCTACCGCTGAATTTCCAGCTCGCGATTCACGGGATCGAGATAGTTGGCCGCGACTGCGAGGATCGAGAAGCAGTGCGCCGACCGGCAGCGCCAGGTAAGCCCAGGCAATCGAGACTGGCAGGGTCGCAAAGGTCTGGAAGCGGATGCGCCACGCAAGGTCAAAGCCGAGCCACACCAGCAGTGCGAGGAACACCACGGTCAAGACGAGTATCAGGCGCCGCACCACGCGATGCCAGCGACCACTCGACAATCGCAGCATCAGATCGACCGACACGAGCGCGCCCTGTCGGAATCCGGCCACGATCCCCAGCGCAACCGCCCAGATCAGCAGGCGGCCGATCAGTTCCTCGCTCCAGGCACTGGGCTGGCTGAGCACGAAGCGCACCAGCACCTGGTAAATGCCCAGGCAGGCCACGACGGCCAGCAGCGCAGCCGCTACGGCCCAGACGACGTTGGTGACGACGCGGTCCGCCCGCGTGATCCAGTTCTGCATGGACTCATCCATCAGCGGCAGCCCAGTCTGCGCACGTTCAAGCGCGCGCCCGCACGGTCGGGCCGACGCGCCACAGGGCGATTACTTGTAGTCCTGGATCTTCTTGATGTTGTCGGCGCCGAACTGCTTTGCGAATTCGCCCCACACCGGCGTCATCGCGGTCCGGAACGCCGGGCCATCGACGCTCGTCACGACTTCCATGCCGGAGGCGCGCAGTTGCGCAATGCCATCGCGCTCGTCGTCGTTGACCTTCTTGCGCTGCGCCGCCGACGCGGTCTTGCCGGCCTCGGCGAAGGCCTTCTTGTCGGCGTCCGACAGCTTGTTCCACAGTGCGGGCGAAACGATGATCAGCGCCGGCGAGTACACGTGCCCGGTCAGCGAGAGGTGCTTCTGCACCTGCGAGAACTTGGCCGACAGGATCACAGGTATCGGATTTTCCTGGCCGTCGACCGTGCCCTGCTGGAGTGCCGTGAAGAGTTCCGGGAACGCCATCGGCGTCGGCTGGATCCCGATCGACTGGAACGCCTGGATGTGCACCTTGTTCTGCATGCTGCGGATCTTCAGCCCTTTCGCATCATCGGGCTTCACGATCGGCCGCTTCGAGTTGGTCATGTGCCGGAAGCCGTTCTCCGTCCAGGCGATGGCGATCAGGCCCTTGGACGGAAACTTGGCCCTCAGCTCGTCGCCAATTGGACCGTCAAGCACGCGCCGCGCGTGGTCGTAGTCGCGGAACAGGAACGGAATGTCGACGATGTTCACTTCCGGTACAAAATTGCCAACGGGGCCGGTCGACGTATTGACGATGTCGAGCGTCCCCAACTGCACCGCTTCGATCATCTCGCGTTCGCCGCCGAGGGCGGAGTTCGGGAACTGCTGGCACTTGTAGCGGCCTTGTGTGCGCTTCTCGACGTCATCGCAGAAGGCGTTCGTGCCGACGCCATAGTGCGACGTCGGCGCCGTCGCGTAACCGATCTTGATCGTCGTCTGCGCCCCCGCCGAGGCTGTGAGGGCCGCACCGGCCAGCGCGGCCACTAGGAATCCGATGGGGCGCGATGTCGTGATCATGGTGTCTCCTGGCTCCCGGTGTTCTCGTGCGCCACGCGCCCGGCGTGGCGGTGGCGCAGTCTCGGGGCGAGCATGCGACGTGTCAAGCTGAGCATAGGCGGCGGCCGTAGCACGCACGCGGAGCGGCAGCCGCGAACGAAATCAGATCGTGTTGTCGCGCAGGAACGGGCGCCCACTTTCGAGGGCCGCCGGCATCGGTTGCGCGAAGCCGAGCGCAGCTTCGCGAAAGTGTTGCGTGGCCTCGGCCTCATCGCCCACGGCCTCCGCGAGGCGCGCCAGCGCGACCAGTGTCGCCGGCGCTTTTTCGATCTGCAGGCTTTCGGTGAGGTAACTGCGCGCCTTGCCCCAGAGCTGCTCGCGCAGACAGAGCACGCCCGCCGTTCGCAGCAGCACCGCTCGGAGGCGATCGTCGCGCACGCTGTCGGCGAGCCATCGCTCCACACGCACGAGCTGGTCGCGGGCGGGAAACGACTGCGCCCGCGCATACTCATCCAGCAGTCGCTCGCAGGATTCGTCCCACTCCGCACGTGGCAGCTCGAGGGCCTGCTCGATGGCGTCTGCGGCCCTGCCGCCACGTCCGGTCACGTTGAAGAGGCGGGCAGCCTCCAGGGCGACTTCCGGAAGTGCCCGATCCGTCGCCGGAATCGCGCTCCACGCCGCATCGAGCGACGCCGGCTCGTAGCGCTGTGCCATCAACTGTTCGCGGTATACGGCAACCTTGAGCTTGCGCGCCAGCACCGGGTGCAGCGCATTGCGCTTATCGAGCGAGCGCAAAGCCTTCAGGGCCTCTTCCCATCGGCCGGACTGCAGGTTGGCATTGAGTGCGATTCGTAGTGCGTGCAGATGGCGCGCACCGGACCCACGTAGGCGATCGATCGCTCCCAGGGCGGCGTCGTTCTCGCGCTGCTCCGTCCACATCTCGGCGCTCGCCACCAGCCGCGCAGTGTCAACGTGGTGGTCGTCCTCGGCCCGGTGCAGCCAATCGTCGCGGCGTTCATATTCCTGCATGCGATGCGCGGCCCGCGCGCCGATCAGCGCCGCCACGCCCGCGGTCGAGCTCGACGACTGCGCCGCGCGCGACGCCTTCTCCGCCCGGGCGAACCGACCCTCGAGCAGGCTGCGCACCGCCTCGACCAGCGCCTGCTGACCGCCCATTTCCTCGCGCCGCGCACGGTACAGCCGGACTCGCTCAGGAAAGTCCACCACCTTTTGCAGCGCCCGCGCGCCCCAGTAGACCGAGGCGAGCAGGCCAAGCAGCACAAGGAGGAAGACATTCAATGAAACGTCCAACCGGTAGGGCGGAACGAAAAACACAACGTTGCCGGCGTTGACCTGCAGCAGCAGTGCGACCGCTGCCGCCGCCAGCGCAAGCGCGAGTGCCCAGGTCAGCCAACGCATCAGCGGCCCGGCGCGGTGCGCGCCGCGCGGACGGCGGCGATGCTGTCGTTGATCTGCGGCACGTCGACCGAGAGCGGCGTGGCCGACAACTGCTTGATGAGCCCGACCGCCGCCGCCGCCATGGGCTGGCGCACATCGACGTAGCGCGCCATCAGCGCCTGCGCCTCGATCAGGTCCGCGCGGTACAGCCGGTCGTTACGGGCGAGCACGGCCTGGCGCGCATTGAGCAGTCGCAACTTGATCTGGAGTCGGACGAGTTGCTGCTGCTGCGGGGCGAGCAGCAGTGCATCGGGTGTGTCCACCTGGCGCAGGCGCACGAGATCGCGGTAGTCGCCCAACTCCATGCGCAGCCGCTCCACCCAGCGTTCCCACCACGGCGCGCCCGGCGACGGTGCCGTCGGATCACTCGCCGGCGGCGCGGCCGCAGCGGACGGCTGCGGTCGAGGTTCGGACAGCAGTGGCCAGGAGTCGGCTCCCGCGGCCAGCTGGTCCAGCTTGAGCGCGATACCCGTGACATCCACGGTCGGCGCGGCCTTCAGCTTTTCGACGTCGCGTGCGATGACCCGCCGTAGGGGCACAAAGCGGGCGCTTTCGACCCGCGCCAGGCGCACATCGGCCGTCTGCAGCGCTGCCAGTGCGGTGCCCACGTTGCCGCTGATGGCGAGTTCCTGCCCCGCCATCGCCACGAGGCGCTCCACTTCGACCAGGACCGCCTCGTCGCGCCCGCGGGATAGATCGGCATACAGCTGCTCGAGTGATTCACGCTGCGACTGTTCTTCGGCCACGCGCGCCTCCAGCAGCGCTGCCCGCTCCCGCGCGGCGCGCGCTTCCGCATCGGCCCGCGCTGCGATTTCGCTGGTTCGCACCGTCGCCTGTTCGAGATCCGTCAGGCGACGCGCAGCTTCCTTGCGCACCTGGGCCAACTGCAAATGCGCATAGATCGCCGCACCCAGCCCCAGCACGGCGATGAGGCCGACCAGCCAACTGAGCAGTGCGCCACGCGGTCGCGAGTGCGTCTTCAGGACGAGCAGCGGGTTGGCCACCGTTGGCTGCGGCGTTCGGACCGAGCACGGGATCGCCAGGGGGCAGAGCGTCGTTCGTCAAGGCAGCGCCCGAAGAAGCGCAGTCACGGACCGCGCGGATTGCGGCGCTCTCCGCGGCGCGTCAGAGCGGCTCAATGCGGGAACGCCGGAAGGATTCTAGCCGGGCGATCAGGGCTTCGTCGTCGGTCGCGGTCAATTCGACCCGCTTGTAGCCGGCAGCCAACAGACGGTCGCGAATGCGCTCGTGGGTGGCGAGGGCCGTGCCAGTTCGCAGCCACCCGGCGGCGCCGCGCTGCTCCGCGAGCTGGCGATCGAGAGCATCGACCGCCTCACTGCTGGTGAACACGCTGACCGCCCACCGCTGCTCCTCGATTGATCGGCGAATCACTTCCCGTGCGGGGCGGTCGAGCGCGTGGTCAGTGCGCGCGTACACGGGCAGCACCTCGACCTCGGCACCCGCGGCGCTGAACCGTTCGCCCAGCCACTCACGCCCCTGTTGCGCCCGGAGGATCAGCACTCGGTTCGCCGCCCGTCCGGATTGGGTCCACGCGGCCCAGAACGCCTCGGATCCGGCCGCCTCGCCGGCCGGCGCGATGACCGAAACGTCAGGCGGCAGTGAGAGCTCGGCGCGGACCGTGGCCGCCGTCGCGTCCCCGACCGCGCCAATGGCGACACTGCGATGGCCAGGGCATCTCAAGCAGTGGCAACGACGCGCGCACGGCGTTGGGGCTGACGAACACCACCAGGTCGAAACGCGGCAACTGCTGCAGGACCGTCCGCGCGCGTTGCGGATCGCTCGCCGGACCGATGTCGAAGGCCGGACACCAGACCGCGTCCCAGCCGAGCGCTGGTCAGGCGCCGGTGCAGTCGTTCACCCGCCGCCGCCGGCCGGGTGACGATCACGACGGGTTTCATCGGCACTCAGGCCATGCCCAGGAGGCGCAGCGGCGCCCTGCTCCTTCAGCCGGGCCACCGCGCTCGCAGCCAACGCCTCGGCCGCATCGAGCTCACCGACCACTTCGGTCTCGACAAACTCGCCCGACGCCGCGTTGCCGACGAGCGCACGCAACCGCAGCTTCCCGTGCTCGATCTCGGCGTAGGCCGCCAGCGGGACCTGGCAGCTTCCGCCCAGTCCGCGGGATACGCCGCGCTCGGCCGCCGTCGCCGCCCGGGTGTGCGGATCGTCGAGCGGCGCCAGCAGACCAGCGGTCGTGGAGTCGTCGCTCAGCACCTCGATACCGAGCGCGCCCTGACCCGGCGCCGGCAGCGAGACGGTCGTCGGAATGATCTGCCGGATTCGGTCGGCGAGCCCCAGGCGCTTGAGCCCAGCGGCCGCCATCACCAGCGCATCGAAATCGCCTCGATCCAGCTTGGCGAGCCGCGTGTTGACGTTGCCACGGACAGCTTCGATGCGAAGTGCGGGAAACCGGGCCCGCAGCATGAGTTCGCGCCGCAGGCTCGACGTGCCCACGCGTGCGCCGGCGGGCAGCGCTTCAAGGGATCCATAGCGGTTGGAGACGAGGCAATCGCGCGGGTCTTCGCGCTGTCATCACGGCCGCGAGCGTGAACTCTGGCGCGAGTTCCATCGGCACGTCCTTCAGCGAATGAACCGCCAGATGGGCCCGGCGCTCGAGCAGCGCGACTTCGAGTTCCTTGACGAAGAGTCCCTTGCCACCGACCTTTGACAAGGTCCGGTCGAGGATCTGATCGCCGCGCGTCGTCATGCCGAGCAGTTCAACCGACACGGCCGGCCATCGCTGGGCGAGCAGGCCCTGGACATGCCGCGCCTGCCAGAGCGCCAGCGGGCTTTCGCGCGTCGCGATGATGACGCGCGCCGGCGTATTCATCGGCGACTCCTGTGCAAGGCGGACCCCACGAAAAAAGCGCGGCGAGTCTAGCATCGCGGTGCAGCACTTCATGCATGATGCAGGCAGGAGGACACGCTCTGATGACGACCGGCATCGACCCGGCCCTGCGCAACGACATCCGCCTGCTCGGCCAGCTGCTGGGCGACGTGTTGCGTACGCACGGCGGCGAGCGCCTCTACGGCGCGGTCGAAGAGATCCGGCAGACCGCGCTGCGTTTCCGGCGCGAGGAGGATCCGGGCGCCGCGCGGCGGCTCGACGCGCTGCTGCGCAAGCTCTCGCGCGACGAAACGATCGGTGTCGTGCGCGCCTTCAGTTTCTTCTCGCACCTGGCCAACATCGCCGAAGACCGGCAGCTCGTGCGTAACCTCCAGCACGACGACGCCGCAGCGCGCACCGGATCGCTGGCGCACGCCATCGAGACTTTGCAGGCCAACGGCGTCGGTACCCGACGCCTGCTGTCGCTGCTTGACGATGCGTGCCTGATGCCGGTGCTGACCGCCCATCCGACCGAAGTGCGGCGCAAGAGCATTCTCGATGCCGAGCGGGCGATCGCCGCGCTGATCGAAGCGCGCGAGTCGGTGCCGGAAGTGCACCGATCCGACCTGGATGACCAGTTGCTCGCGAGCATCGAGACGCTCTGGCAAACGCGGATGCTGCGGCCCGCCAAGCTCACGGTGTACGACGAGATCGAGAATGCGCTCGCCTACTGGCGCAGCACGTTCCTGCGCGAGATCCCGGCGCTGTACGCCGAGCTTGAACGACTGGCGCGCCTGCCGCAGCGCCTGCCGCCCTTCCTCGCGCTCGGAAGCTGGATCGGCGGCGATCGCGACGGACACCCGCACGTCACCGCGGACACGATGCGCGCCGCGCTCAAGGCCCACGCCACGACGGTGTTCGATCATTACGCTGCGGCGGTGCACGCGCTGGGCGCGGAGCTGTCGATGTCGCAGCTGCTGACGCCGGTCAGCCGCGAACTCGACGCGCTGGCACACGCCAGTCCGGATCCGTCGCGCCAGCGCGCCGATGAGCCGTACCGGCTCGCGCTGACTGGCGTCTACGCCCGCCTGCTCGCCACGGCCGATCGACTGGAACTCAACCTGCACGCCCGGCCCGCGGTGGCCCCGGCGGCGCCGTATGCCAGCGCCGAGGCGTTTCGTCAGCGATCTTGCAACGGTCGGCGCCTCGCTCGGCGCGCACGGCAGCCAGCGCATTGCGCGGCTGCGGGTTGATCCACTGCTGCGCACCGTCGAAGTCTTCGGCTTCCACGGCGCCACGCTGGACCTGCGGCAGAGCTCTGACGTGCTGGAGAGCGTCGTCGCCGAACTGCTCGCCGCCGCCGAAGTCGCCCCCGACTACCGGCGACTTGAACGAGGCCGAACGCGTCAAGCTGCTTTCGCGCGAGCTCGCACACGCGCGACCGCTGGTGTCCGCGCATCTCGACTACAGCGCGCAGGCGAGGACCGAACTGGCGGTGTTCAATGCCGCACGCGAACTGCGCGGCGCGTTCGGTCCGCGCGCGATCGAACGGCACATCGTGTCGCATACCGAGACGCTGTCCGATCTGCTCGAGGTGGCGCTGCTGCAGAAGGAAAGCGGTCTGCTGGGCGGCATCGAGCAGCGCCACTGCCGGCTGATGGTCGTGCCGCTGTTCGAGACCATCGAGGATCTCGAGCGCGCCCCGACCATCATGCGCGAGCTGTGGGGGCACCCCGGCCTGCGCAGCCTGCTGCTGGCGCCGGCCGCGCACGCGCCGCTGCAGGAGGTGATGCTGGGTTACTCGGACAGCAACAAGGACGGCGGTTTCCTGATGTCGACCTGGCAGCTCTACCGGACGACGCAGCGCCTGACGCGGTTGGCCGACGAGCAACGCGTGCGACTGCGACTGTTCCACGGTCGCGGCGGCACCGTCGGCCGCGGCGGCGGACCCAGCTATGAGGCCATCCTGGCGCAGCCGCCGGGCAGCGTGCGCGGCCAGCTGCGCCTGACCGAGCAGGGCGAGATCATCCAGGCCAAGTACGCCGACCCGCGTCTCGGACACGGTCATCTCGAAACGCTGGTCGCCGCCGTGCTCGAAGCGAGCCTGGCCCCACCGTCGCTGCACACCGAGCACGAGCGCGCGTTCGAAGCGGCGATGGACGAGATCGCGCGCCATTCGCACCGTGCCTATCGCGCGCTCGTCTACGAGACCGACGGCTTTGCCGAGTATTTCTTCAGTGCGACGCCGATTGCGGAAATCATGGAACTCAACATCGGCAGCCGCCCGGCGGCGCGTCGGTTCACCGGGCGCATCGAGGACCTGCGTGCGATCCCGTGGGTGTTTTCGTGGGGCCAGTGCCGGATCCTGCTGCCCGGGTGGTACGGCTTCGGCAGCGGAGTCGAGGCCTGGCTCGCCGCTGGCAACGCCCGCGCGCGCCGCGAGCGGATGACCCAGCTGGCGACGATGGCACGCGAGTGGCCGTTTTTCCGCACGCTGCTGTCGAACATGGAAATGGTGCTCGCGAAGGCCGACCTCGCAATCGGCGGGCGCTATGCGCGACTGTTGCCTGATCGGCGGCGCGGCGCGACCATCCTGGCCGCGATACGCAGCGAATGGAAGCTGACGACGCGGCATCTGCTGGCCATCACCGGGCAGAAGCAGCTGCTCGACTCCCATCCGCAGCTGCAGCAGTCACTGCGGCATCGGCTGCCCTACATCGACCCGCTCAATCACCTGCAGGTCGAGCTGATCAAGCGGCACCGGGCCGGCGTCACGGACGAGCGCATCAAGCGCGGCATCCATCTGACCATCAACGGGATTTCGGCGGGTCTGCGCAACACCGGCTAGCGGCGCTCGGGTACGTGAGGCTCGGCGCGCGCATTGGGTAGCAGTCGGCGCCCTCCAGCGCGCAGCCGACGAACGTGGCTTGAAGGGTTCCCACCGCTCACGCCTATGCGACCCGCTGGGTCGCGTACACGAGGCGAAGCCGCTAGTGCTTGGCGGCCGCCTTGACCGTCGGCCACTGCCGGCGGCTGATCGGCAGCCGGTCCGGCACGTCCTTCAGCAGCACTTCCCAGTGGCCTTCGGACGCCTCGCCCTCGTCGTCGACGCTGCCGCGCACGCGCTGGAATCCGAGGATCGACTTGCGCGCCACCAGTGCATTGCGATGGATGCGCACGAAACGCTCGCCGAACTCCGCCTCGAGCGACGTCAGCGACTCCTCGGTGAGGTGTTCGCGCTCGGCCGTGCGGATCGTGACGTACTTGAGCTCGGCGCGCAGATAGACGATGTCCTCGACCGGCACCAGGATCATGCGACCGCGTTCCGAGACGGTGATGTGCGATCGCACCGCGCCGATCGTCTTGGCCAGATCCTCGATGCGGGGTTCGTGCGTGCGAAAGCGCTCGGCGCGCGCCAGCGCGGCAACCAGGCGCTCGGCCCGCACCGGTTTCATCAGGTAGTCGAGCGCCCGCACTTCGAACGCCTCGAGCGCGTGTTCGTCGTAGGCCGTGACGAAGATGACCGCCGGCGGATTGCTGCGCTGGGCCAGGTGGCGCGCGACCTCGATGCCGTTCATGTCGGGCATGTGGACGTCGAGCAGCACGACATCGGGATTGAGGCGATCGACCTCCTCCAGGCCGCGGATGCCGCCACCGGCCTCGCCGACGAGCTGCAGCGAAACCTGATTCGAGCAGTCGAGCAGAACCTGCCCCAGGCGCGCTCGCGCCGGAGGTTCGTCGTCGACAATCATCACATTCAGCATAGCTCGCCCTTCAGGCGCGTTTCTCGACCGGTAAGGTCATCGTCAGCTCGAAGCGATCGCGCCTGATCTGGGTTTCGATGCGCGCTTCGAGGTCGTACATCAGTGCCAGCCGTCCGCGGATGTTCGCCAGCCCGATCTGGTTGCCCTCGCGCTCGGGTCGTTCCGGCGCAATCGGGTTGCTGACGTACAACTCCAGCGTGAAGCCATGCTGGCGTACCCGCACGATGATATCGGCGCGACCCGGCAGCTTTTCGGCGCCGTAGCGGATCGCGTTTTCGATCACCGGCTGCAGGAGTAACTGTGGCACCTTTGCCCGGGGGTGGTATGCCCCGATTTGCCAGTCAACCGCCAGCCTATTTCCCAGCCGAGTCTGCTCGATCTCCACATAGTTGCGGCAAAGCTCGATTTCCTGCGCCAGCGGCACGAGTTTGCGGGTGTCGGCCATCACCGCGCGGAAGAGCTCCGCGATCGATTCGAGCATGCGTTCGGCTTTGGCCGGCTCCGTGCGGATGACCGCCAGCACCGCGTTCAGGCTGTTGAAGAGAAAGTGCGGGCGAATACGTGATTGCAGCGCCTGGTACTTGGCTTCCGCCATCGCGGGCGAGAAGGCTCGCTCGCGCAGCTCATAGTAGTGCTGGATGCCACCGCCCAGTGACAAGGCGGCCAGGCCGTGCGCCACCGGTGCCCACGGCGTGGCCGCTTCGCCTAACAGCACGGAGGCGACATAGGCGAGAAGCGCCGGCGTCACCCAGGCAATCGCGCGCTGCAGCCGCACATCCAGGGCCGGCACCGCACGCCGTTCAGCGCACCAGAGCATGAGCGTGGTCAGCGTGGTGGGCGCGGCGAGCGCAGTGATCCGGAGGAAGCGTGTCGCGATCTCACGCCGGGCTGGCTGACTCGGCGAGGGCAGCGGTGAGTGACAGGGCCACCACGATCGCGATGACTCGCAGCAGCACGCCCATGTTGCAGCCGTCGGGGATGACGCGCCGCGGAGTTGGGCTGGCCGTCTCCGCGCGCGCCAACGGGCCCCTGATCGCAGGTGGCGACGGCTTCACAAACCTATAATCGACGACCGCATACAGACGCGTCGGTGGGCCGCGGTTCGCAGAATCCGGCCGACCTTCCTTCGAAACGATTATGTCAGAGCCCACCGCACCAGCTACCGATCCCTTGAGCTCGAAAAGCACGGCTTGGTCGGGCCGATTCGAGGAACCGGTCGCGGACTTCGTGCTGCGCTACACCGCCTCGGTCGGTTTCGACCAGCGCCTGGCGACGGCGGACATCGATGGATCGCTGGCGCATGCGGCGATGCTGGCGCGCGCGCAGATCATCACGACGGATGATCTTGCCGCGATCGAGCGCGGCCTGGCCCAGGTCCGCGGCGAGATCGAGCGCGGCGAGTTCCAGTGGCGGCTCGATCTCGAGGACGTGCATCTCAACATCGAGAAGCGGCTCACCGACCTGGTCGGCGATGCCGGCAAGCGGCTGCACACCGGCCGCTCGCGCAACGACCAGGTCGCCACCGACCTGCGGCTGTGGCTACGGGGAGAGGTCGACCGTATCGTCGCCTCGGTGCGCGCGCTGCAGCGCGCGCTGGTGGCGCAGGCCGAGCGCCATGCCGCGACGGTCATGCCGGGATTCACGCACCTGCAGGTGGCGCAGCCGGTCACCTTCGGCCATCACCTGCTGGCCTATGTCGAGATGTTCGAGCGCGATCGCGAACGCCTGCTCGATGCCCGACACCGCATCAACCGGCTGCCGCTCGGCGCCGCCGCACTGGCCGGCACCACCTTTCCGATCGACCGCGCGTTTGTCGCCGAACGTCTGGGCTTCGAGGCGATCGCCGAGAACTCGCTCGACGCCGTCAGCGATCGCGACTTCGCCATCGAGTTCACGGCCGCAGCAGCGCTGCTGATGACACATGTGTCGCGGCTCGCCGAGGAACTGGTGCTGTGGATGAACCCGCGCTTTGGTTTCGTGCGCTTGCCAGACCGGTTCACGACCGGCTCGTCGATCATGCCGCAGAAGAAGAATCCGGACGTGCCGGAGCTTGCGCGTGGCAAGACGGGCCGGGTCAATGGCCACCTGGTGGCGCTCCTGACGTTGATGAAGGGCCAGCCGCTCGCCTACAACAAGGACAACCAGGAAGACAAGGAGCCGCTGTTCGACACGGTCGACACGGTGCTCGACACGCTGCGCGCCTTTGTCGAGCTGATCCCGGGACTCGAGGTGGACGCCGCCGCGATGCGGCGCGCGGCCGCCGAGGGCTATTCGACGGCGACCGACCTCGCCGACTATCTGGTGCGCAAGGGCTTGCCGTTCCGCGACGCCCACGAAGCGGTGGCACGCGCGGTCAAGGCTGCGGCGGCACGAGGCGTCGAGCTGGCGGATCTGCCGCTGGCGGAGCTGCAGACCTTCGCCGCTTCGATCGAGGCTGACGTGCGAGCAGCTGCTGACGCTCGACGGCTCGGTGGCCGCCCGCGACCATCCGGGCGGTACAGCGCCCGCCCAGGTGGCGCCAGCAGGTCGCCCGCTGGAAACTTCGTCTGGACGGATAGCCCGGAACCGAAGCCTTCGCCTAGAATCCCCCGCTACATCAACCTGGCGCGCACAGTGACCGGGCGGGGGAGCAGCTCATGAAGGCTTGCTTGCACTGTCACGCGTCATGGACGCGGTCACCGAGCGGATCGGACGCGGGCTGATCTGGTTCATCCTCGCCGCCGTGCTCATCAGCGGCATCAATGCCATGATGCGCAAGGTCTTCAACATCGGGTCGAACGCCTGGCTCGAAGTGCAGTGGTATCTCTTCGCCGCCGTGTTCATGCTGGGCGCCGGCTATGCGTTCCTGCACAACGCCCATGTCCGCATCGACTTCATCTCCGGCGCGCCTGTCGCGCGCGTGCCCGCAACTGGATCGACATCATCGGCATCGTCGTCTTCCTGACGCCGCTGTGCGTGATGCTGATGCGGCTCGGCTGGCCGCTGTTCGTCAATGCCTGGGACAACGAACGAGATGTCGCAGAACGCCGGCGGCCTGATCCGCTGGCCGGTGCTCGCTGCTGATCCCGCTCGGCATGACGCTGCTGCTGGTGCAGGCGATGTCCGAACTGATCAAGCGCGTTGCCTTCCTGCGCGGACTGATTCCCGATCCGCTGGCGCACGCGGCACCTGAAGAGGAAACCATCGACGAGCTGGAGGGCCAGGAATGAGCGCCTTCATCGCCCAGCAGTTCGTCCCGCTGCTGTTCAGCGGGCTGCTGGTCTTCCTGCTGACCGGATTTCCCGTCGCGTTCTCGCTGGCTGCCACCGGCCTGCTCTTCGGCTTCATCGGGATGGAGATCGGAATCTGTTCCCGGCGACGCTGTTCCAGGCGCTGCCGCTGCGCGTGTTCGGGATCATGCAGAACGACACGCTGCTGGCGATCCCCTTCTTCACGCTGATGGGCATCATCCTCGAGAAGAGCGGCATGGCCGAGGACCTGCTCGAGACGGTCGGCCAGGTGTTCGGTCCGATCCGCGGCGGCCTGGCGCTCGCGGTGATCTTCGTCGGCGCGCTGCTGGCGGCGACCACCGGCGTCGTCGCCGCGGCCGTGATCTCGATGGGGCTGATCTCGCTGCCGATCATGCTGCGCTACGGCTACAACCGCACGATCGCCACCGGCGTCATCACCGCCTCCGGCACGCTGGCGCAGGCGATCCCGCCGTCGCTGGTGCTGATCGTGCTGGCCGACCAGCTGGGCCGCTCGGTCGGCGACATGTACGAGGCCGCGATCGTTCCCGGCCTGCTGCTGGTTGGCCTGCTACGCGATCTTCATGCTGATCGTCTCGGTGGTCAGGCCGACGTGGGTGCCGGCCCTGCCCGCACGAAGCGCGGATCTACCGCGAAGACAATGGCGCCAGCGGCCACCGATCGCTGATGGTGCTGCTGGCGATCTCGGCGGCGGTCGCGCTTCGCCTGGAGCCACGTGCACGAGGGCATCATCAATCCGCTGATCGGCCGCGAGTTGCCGGCGCCGGGCGACGAGGTGCTGATCCTGTCGATGACGGTGGCCTCGTTCACCGCGCTGATCCTGGCTCTCGTCAATCGGCTGTTCGGCTGAATCTCGTCTCGAAGCTGACCGAGCGCGTCACGTTCGTGCTGATTCCGCCGCTGGTGCTGATCTTCCTGGTGCTCGGCACCATCTTCCTCGGCGTGGCCACGCCGACCGAAGGCGGCGCGCTGGGGGCGATCGGCGCGCTGATCATGGCCGTCGGCGCACCGCGCCTGTCGCTGTCGACTGCTGAAGCAGGCGCTCGTCAACACGACGCAAGCTGTCGTGCTTCGTGCTGTTCATCCTGATCGGCTCGACCGTGTTCAGCTTCACGTTCAACGCCGCCGAGGGCCACATCTGGGTCGAGCACCTGTTCACCAACATGCCGGGCGGCGCGCTGGGCTTCCTCATCGTCGTCAACGTCCTGGTCTTCGTCCTCGGCTGCTTCATCGACTTCTTCGAGATCGCGTTCATCGTGATTCCGATGCTGGCCCCGGTGGCCGACAAGCTCCTGCCGGCGCTGCTGCCGGCCGGCATGCCGCACGACTGGGTGCTGATCTGGTTCGGCGTCATCGTCGCGATGAACCTGCAGACCTCGTTCCTGACGCCACCGTTCGGGTTCGCGCTGTTCTACCTGCGCAGCGTCGCCGCGCGCAACGACTACAAGGACCGCATCACCGGCGAGACGATCCCCGCGGTGACGACCGCGCAGATCTACAAGGGGGCGATTGCCTTCATCTGCATCCAGCTGATCATGGTGATCGCGGTCGATCGTCTTTCCCGGTCTGGTCATCGACATGGAATCGAAGACAGGCGATCGACCTTGACAAGATCCAGCTCGAAGCGCCGCACCGGCGGCGGCTACAGCGATCAACCGCCGTCCGACCCGAGGAAGGGCTTCCCGATGGTGGCAGCGCCGAGCGCCGAGCGATACCGCCGCCAAGGCCGAGCCACCGGCGCAGGAGGACCCGATGGAGGCGATGAAGCGCGAACTGCGAGCGCGGCCGCGAAGAAGTAGCCGCGCCCCAAAGAAAAAGCCCGCGGTCTTCGACCGCGGGCCTTTCGTTGTCGACGCCGGCGCTGGCGACGGCCCCGTCCCGTTACGGAATGCTGCTGCGCCTGCATGAAGTTGTCGAAGGATGACTCCGTGAAGCGGAACCACAGGTTCTCTTCGCGCAGGAACTTGATGTAGTCCGAGTAGACCTTCTTCCAGGCCGGGTTCGTGGCTGTTGAGCTCGGCATAGACGTCGAACGCCGCCTTGAACGCCGCGTCCATCACGTCCTTCGGCATGCGGAAGCAGCTTGGCGCCGCCGGCCACCAGGGTGCTTCAGCGCCGCCGGGTTCTTGGCGTCGTACTGCGCCAGCATGTTGACGTGGGCATGTGAGGCGCAGCGCCTCGACGATCGCCTTGTAGTCGGCCGACAGTGCGTCCCAGGCCTTGGTGTTGACGTACAGCGTCAGTTGCGGGCCGCCTTCCCACCAGCCGGGGTAGCCGTACCACGGGGCGACCTTGTAGAAGCCGAGCTTCAGGTCGTCGTACGGCCCGACCCACTCGGCGGCGTCGATCGTGCCCTTTTCCAGCGCGGTGTAGATCTCGCCGCCCGGAATGTTCTGCGGCACCGACGCCGAGGCGCTCGCAGCACCTTGCCGCCGAAGCCGCCGATGCGCATCTTCAGGCCCTTCATGTCGGCCACGCGACTTGATCTCCTTGCGGTACCAGCCGCCCATCTGGGCGCCGGTGTTGCCCATCGGGAAGTTGACGATGTTGAAGTTGCGATAGAACTCGCGGAACAGCTTCATGCCGTTGCCTTCGTACATCCAGGCCGTCATCTGGCGCGCGTTGAAGCCGAACGGGATCGCGCAGTCGATCGCGAAGGTCGGGTCCTTGCCGAAGAAGTAGTACGGCGCGGTGTGCGCGGCCTCGACGGTGCCGTTCTGGACGCCGTCGACGACGCCGAAGGCCGGTACCAGTTCGCCCGCCGCGTGGACGCTGATCGTGAACTTGCCGCCGGTGGCCGCCGACACCTGCTTGGAAAACACTTCGGCGGCACCGTAAATGCGTGTCCAGCGACTTCGGGAAGCTCGAGGCGAGGCGCCAGCGAACCGCGGCTTGCGCGTGGACCACGGCCGGCGCCGTGACCGCGGCGGCGGCCGCGGCACCGGCAGCTGCACGGCCCAGGAATGAACGACGTTGCATGTCAGTCTCCTTGACAGACGTGTCTTGTGAAAGCGCAGGGGAGGCTAGGCAACAACATCGACGCCACCGGTCCGACGCGGCGGTCATTGTATCGATTGGCCACGGCAGGGCAACGCCCGGCCGATGTGGGTACGACGAACGCGTCAGGCGCCGGCGACCGTCATGCTTTCGACCAGCACGGAACCGCTGATCTTGCTGCCGCGAACGACTTCGTCCGTTCCCACGGCGGCGATGGCACCGAACATCCGCTGCAGGTTGCCGGCGACCGTGATCTCCTCGACCGGGTAGCTGGATCACGCCCTTCTCCACCCAGAAGCCGCTCGCCCCGCGCGAGTAGTCGCCCGTCACGTAGTTGACGCCCTGACCGATCAGTTCGGTCACCAGAAGCCCGGTTCCGAGCCGGCGCAACATCACGTCGAAGTCGTCCTCGTCGTCGGTGTTGCTGGAGCGCAACGTCAGGTTGTACGAGCCGCCGGCATTGCCCGTCGACTTCATGCCGAGCTTGCGCGCCGAATAGGTCGACAGGAAGTAGCCCTCGAGGCGGCCACCCGCGACCACCTTGCGACGCAGTCCACGCACGCCCTCCTCGTCGAACGGGACTCGATCCCGGCACCGCGGGGCAGGTAGGGATCCTCGTCGATCGCGAGGTGCGGCGCGAACACTTGCTCGCCCAGCGAGTCGACGAGGAAGGATGCCTTGCGGTACAACGCGCCGCCACTGGCAGCCTGGACGAAGTTGCCGAGGAGGCCGCACGCGAGCGGCGCCTCAAACAGCACCGGGCATTGCCGCGTGCTGAGCTTGCGCGCGCCGAGACGCGCCAGAGCACGTCGGGCGGCGTAGTCACCAACGGCCTCGGGCGCCGCCAGTTCTGCGTGCAATCGTGAGGACGAATACCAGTCATCGCGCTGCATGCCGCTCGCGTCGCGGGCGATCGGCGAGACTGAAATCGAGTGGCGAGAATATGGATAGCCGCCGTCGAAGCCGCGCGTGTTCGCGAGCACGAAATGCCCCGACGAGGTATACACGTTCGCGCCCTCGGAGTTCACGATGCGCGGACTGACTGCATAGGCGCCCGCCTCACACCGCTGCGCGAGCCCAATCGCCTCTTCGGTGTCGACCAGCCACGGATGAAACAGATCGAGATCACGCGGATGCCGCTCCAGCGTTTCCTCATCGGGCAGCCCGGCGGCATCGTCTTCGGCCGTGAAGCGCGCGATGTTGTGGGCGGCCTCGACCGCCTGGCGCACCGCCGCCTGGCGAGAGATCGGAACTCGACGCATGCCCGCGCCGCTGCCCGAGGTAGACGGTGACCCCCATGCCCTTGTCACGCGTGTGTTCGATCGTCTCGACACTGCCCTTGCGCACCGTGACCGAAAGACCGGTCGATTCGCTGACCTCGCATGAGGCATCGGACGCGCCGACTGCGCGCGCATGGGAGAGTGCGGCCTGGGCGAGTTCGCGCAGGCGATCGTCGGAGATCGCGAAGACTGTCATGCTGGAATGAAACCCTTTGCGGTTGAGCCGCGTCCCGTCGGGTTCACCGCACGGTGCGCGTGTGTCCCTGAAAGTGCTCGGTATCATAACCACGATGATGGTCGAGCCCAACGACGACGCCCTCGCACGCCACCGAGCCGCCGAGCAAGACGCAACGCAAGAAGGCGATGCACGCGTTGCAGGCGCTCGGCGAGCAACTGGTGCAATTGAGACGCGACCAGTTGCAGCGCATCGACATGCCGGATGCGCTGCGTGAGGCGATCGAGTTCGCGCATCGCGTCACCAGCCATGAAGCGCGCCGGCGGCACATGCAGTACGTCGGGAAGCTGATGCGGCAGGCCGATGCCGACGGCATCCGCGAGGCCGTCGCGCAAGTCACCGGCGAATCCCGTGCGGCGGTCGCCCTGATGCATTACGCCGAGCGCTGGCGCGAGCGCCTGCTGGCCGACGACGACGCCCTGACTGAGTTCGTCGCCGACCATCCCGCAGCGGATGTACAGTGGCTGCGCGCGAGCATCCGGGCCGCGCGGCGCGAGATCGAAACACAGCGTCCGCCGCGGCACGCGCGCGAGCTCTACCGTTGGCTGCACCAACAGCTTGACACTCAAACGCATGAAGGCTGAACGCCGCCATCCGGACGATCTGATACTGGGCCTGGTCTCGATTTCCGACCGTGCGGCGCAGGGTGTGTACGCCGACCAGGGCCTGCCGTCGCTCGACGACCTGGTTCGAACGGGCGCTGTCATCGCCGTGGCAGGCGCACGAGCGGCTGGTTCCGGACGAGCAGCCGCAGATCGAGCGCGCCCTGATCGAATTGGTCGACACGGTGGGCTGTGATCTGGTGCTCACCACCGGCGGCACCGGTCCGGCACGCCGCGACGTCACCCCCGAGGCCACGCTGGCCGTCGCCACGCGCGAGATGCCCGGGTTCGGCGAGCAGATGCGGCGCGTATCGCTCGAGTTCGTGCCGACGGCGATTCTGTCGCGGCAGGTGGGCGTGCTGCGCGAGAGCGCCGGACACAGCGCGTTGATCCTGAACCTGCCCGGCCAGCCCAAGGCCATCACCGAGACGCTCGAAGGCCTGCGCGCCGCCGACGGCGCCGTGCGTGTCCCCGGCATCTTCGCCGCGGTGCCCTATTGCATCGACCTGATCGGCGGGCCCTACATCGAGACGCGAGACAACGTCGTGAAAGCCTTCCGTCCGAAGAGCGCCGTGCGCCGGAGTCCGGCATGAGTGACACCGTGCTGCCCTGCGTTGAACTGCAGACGGATCCGCAGCCCACCGCCAGCGTGATCTGGCTGCACGGGCTCGGCGCCGACGGCTACGACTTCGTGCCGGTCGTGCGGGAACTCGAGGCGCTGGGCGCCCCCGCCGCGCGCTACGTCTTTCCGCACGCGCCGACCCGGCCGGTGACGATCAACGGCGGCTACGTGATGCGCGCCTGGTACGACATCTACGGCAACGACCTCGTCCGGCGTGAGGACGAAGCGGGCATCCGGCATCGCAACAGCAGGTGCAGGTCCTGATCGCGCGCGAGGTCGAGCGCGGCACGCCGCCATCGCGCATCGTGCTCGCCGGCTTCTCGCAGGGCGGCGCGATCGCGCTGCAGACTGGGCTGCGGCAACAGCAACCGCTGGCCGGGCTGATGGCGCTGTCGACCTACCTGCCGCTGGCCGCGCAGTTCGCGGCGGAGCGCGCGGCGGGCAGCGCGGCCGTCCCGATCTTCATGGCGCATGGGCGCAGCGATCCCGTCGTGCCGATCGCGCGCGCCACGGCGTCGCGCGATGCGCTGAAGGCGGCCGGCTACGCGCTCGAGTGGCACGAATACGAGATGCCGCACTCGGTGTGCGAGGAGGAAATCCGGCACATCGCCGGATTCCTCAAGCGCGTGCTGGCCTCGGACCGGCGGGTCGGGCGATCAGCGCCGGTCGACGCTCCAGGCGCCCGGCCCGGCAACGGCCAGCATCAGCAGACCACCGGTCACGGCCATGTTCTTCATGAAGATGACCTGCTGCATCATCTGCTGGCCGGCCGGCATCGACCAGTAGTTGTGGAACAGCACCGCCGCGGCGACGGTGAACAGCGCCAGCGCGAGGGCCGCCCAGCGCGTCTTGAAGCCGACGATCAGCGCGACGCCACCGACGACCTCGAGCACGAGCGAACCCGCCGCCAGCACGGACGGCAGCGGCAGTCCGACGGAACTGATGTAGCCGACCGTCCCCTCGAAGCCGCCGATCTTGCCTATTCCCGAGAGCAGGAACATCAGCGCCAGCAGGACGCGCCCGATGAGAGCGATCGCGTTCTGATTCGTGGTCATGCGCTTTCTCCCGTGCGTTTCGGCGCAGCGAGCGCCAAAGTGAGCGAACCTGTCGCGCAAGCCTAAGGCAAATCGAAAACGAGCACTTCGGCATCCTGGCCGCGGGC
>CAWDEO010000014.1:0-143012 GCA_963801405.1 uncultured beta proteobacterium
CGATACGCTTTATTGCCGAGCAGGTTTTCCAACAGCACCTTCATGGAATAAGGCAGCTTGGAAATCCCTCGAACTATTCTTCTCGGTGGCGGGCAGGCTGTAATAGACGTAGGTCTTGCCGCCGACCTTGAGGGTCTTCTGGCAATTGAAGCTGTCGAGCGAGGTCATGTGAGAAAATCCCAGTTGTCAGTTATACCCGGAAAGGGTATTTAAGCACCGTCAGCGAGGCTGGCCTGATGGCTTGCAGACGCGGATTGCGTGCTGCATCAAGTTCCGGCTTCAGCAAGAATCACGGCCGGGCACCTTGGCGGGTCGCGGGTCCGCACCGGGGCCTCGCCGTCGGTCGACCAGAGGTTCAACATGCGGAAGGTGATCGCCGTGCGTCCGACGACCGTGTTGATCAGATCGGCCACCACGGCCGAGGCGGTGGGCATCTGGCCGGCGCCCAGGCCGTGGAAGAACACCCGGCCCACGGCGTCGCCCACCACGCGGATGGCGTTGTAGGCCCCGCGGACCTCGGCCAGCGGCGTGCCGTGCCGCACCAGCGTGGGCGAGACGTGCAGTTCCAGCCCCTCGGGCACCAGTTCGGCCACGGCCAGCAGCTTGATGCTGTAGCCGAGTTCCTTGGCGTAGCGCATGTCGGCCACGTCGACGATGTCGATGCCCGTGCGGGGGATGTTGCGCCAGTTGACCCGCGCGCCGAAGGCCAGATGGGCCAGGATGGCCAGCTTCTGGGCGGCGTCGCTGCCGTTGACGTCCATGGCCGGATTGGCCTCGGCGTAGCCGCGCTGCTGGGCCTCGGCCAGGGCCGAGGCGTAGTCGGTGTTGTTCTCCTCCATCTGCGTGAGGATGAAGTTGCTCGTGCCGTTGAGGATGGCGTGGATCGACTCGATCTGGTTGGCCGTCAGGCACTCGCTGATCGCGGCGATGATCGGGAATGCCGCCGGCCACGGCGGCCTCGAAGGCGATCGAGCGGCCCAGCTTCCGCGCCGTGTCGAACAGCTCCGGCCCGTGCTCGGCCAGCAGGGCCTTGTTGGCGGTGACCACGTCCTTGCCGCTTTCCAGCAGCTTCAGCACGATGGTCCGCGCCGGCTCCAGCCCGCCGACCAACTCGACCGCCGCGACGATCTCCGGGTTGTCGGTCACCTTGGCCAGATCGGCGGTAAGCACGCCCGGCGGCAGGGCGAAGTTCCGCGACCGCTTCAGGTCCGGTATCGACCACGTGGACCAGTTCCAGCCGCTTGCCCGCCTGGCGGGCGATCCGGTCGCCGTGCTCCAGCAGCAGCCGGGCCACGCCCGGAGCCGATCGTTCCGAATCCAATGATGGCGACTTTGGCGGTATCCATAGCAGAACCACCTGCTTGCTGGTCGTGTCGGCAGAATCCACTATCGTAGGGCAACGCCGCTGAGTCGTCAAGCGCGTAGCGGGCGGCTCGATCGTCAAGGCGCAGTTGCCGCTGTGCACAAGCGCGATCCTGAGGCTCGGAATCCGTAGGTCGGCATGCCCTGCAATCCGCGTCGGTGCGGAATCTGCAATGCCGAGAGCTCGCACGAACGCTCGCAATCGTTGCCACACTGACCGATCTGCAATCCGTCTCACGCAGAGGACACTCGCCTTGGACCCCAAAGCCCTCGATTTCTTCAAAACGCTTCTGGAAACCCCCAGCCCGTCGGGCTATGAAAGCACCGCTGCAGCAGATCGTCCGCGATTACGTGGCCGGCTTCGCCGACGAGGTCCGCACCGACCTGCACGGCAACGTGATCGTGGTGAAGAACCCCGACGCCCCGCTGCGCGTGATGCTGGCCGGCCACTGCGACCAGATCGGCCTGATCGTGCAGCACATCGACGACGAGGGCTTTCTCTACATTCAGCCGATCGGCGGCTGGGATCCCGAGGTGCTCATCGGCCAGCGGATGACCGTCTGGACCGCCGACGGGCCGGTCTTCGGCGTGATCGCCCGAAAGCCGATCCACCTGCTCACCGAGGACGAGCGCAAGCAAGTGCCGAAGATGAAGGACCTGTGGCTCGACATCGGCGCGGCCAACAAGGAAGAGGCCGCCAAGACTGGTCCGCATCGGCGACGCCGTCACCGTCGAACTTGGCTTCCACACGATGCGGAACAACCTCGCCGTCTCGCCGGCCATGGACGACAAGGCCGGCTGCTGGGTCGTGATCGAGGCCCTGCGCCGGGCGTGCCAGAGCGAAGCAAGCTCACGTGCGGCCTGTACGCCGTCTCGACCGTGCAGGAGGAAATCGGCCTGCGCGGCGCCAGGACCAGCGCCTTCGGCATCGATCCGCAGGTCGGCGTGGCCGTCGACGTGACCCACGCCACCGACTGCCCGACGATCGAGAAGAAGGAAGAGGGCGACGTGCGCCTGGGCAACGGGCCGGTGATCCATCGCGGGCCGAACATGAACCCCAAGGTGGTCGAGCGGCTGATCCAGGCCGCCGACGAGCACAAGATCGCCTATCAATTGGCCGCCTCGGCCAAGGCCACCGGCACCGACGCCAACGCCATCCAGATCAACCGCGCCGGCGTGGCCACGGGCCTGGTCAGCATTCCGAACCGCTACATGCACAGCCCGGTGGAGATGATCTCGCTGGACGACATCGACCGCGCCGCCGACCTGCTGGCCCGATTCGCCGAAGGGCTGGACGCCGAGGCGGAGTTCACGCCGTAGACACAGACATTATTGCCGCTGCGGTGACCAAACCGGTCGGCGCGGTTTTGTGTCGTCCGGCTCAGTGGCCACGTGCGACGAGGGGCCGGCAGCACGAGCCGTGAGCGTCTCTGCTTGCGGCGAGGTTCGACGGCTCTCGCTCCGCGGGCCGGTCGCTGGGCGTCCATCGGGCCGTCTTGTCGCCCGGCAACGCCACCTCGATCGGCTGATCGGCCTGCAGCTTCCGCCCGTCGGCCGTGACGTAGCGGACGAACAGGTGCAGCTTGTTGTGCGTCGGCGGATCGGCGGGCCAGGCCGTCGTCAGGTGGATCGCCCGACCGGAGCCGGTGCGGCGGAACATGGCGGCCGTTTCGGCGGCGGTGAAGTCCCAGCGGGCCACGCGGGCCGCGGCATCGCCCTTGCAGGGCCGGATCGAGCACGACGACGCTCATGTCGGCCGGGGCATCGACCGTTCGCCCCGCACGGTCGCGCGGCTCGACGACCACCAGCAGGCCCTGATCGCCGGAGCGGTCGCCGGCGCTGATGCCGCCGGTGAGCGTGCGGTTCAGGACGATGGCGGCGACCCGCCGGCTGTCGCCCGAGGGCGTGAAGGGCACGGCCGACGCCGACTGCGAGGCCATCGTGACACGGCGCCGAGTCGAGAGGTCGCTCGCCGCGCCGCCTTTCCAGCGCCGGACCGTCGGATTCGGCCGGGTCGGGCGACGATCGGTCGTCGGTCGGACGGCCGCGGTCTTCGGTCGGACGGAGCGGCTTCGACGGGCCTGCAGCTCTTCGGGCACGTCGGGCACGCCGGGAGGCAACGACCCGGCGGGGGTCTTCAGCGATGTCGGGCACTTCGGTGGCCGGCTGCGAGGGCAATTCGACCAGCGGCGGCTTCGACGCCGTTCGGCGCGCCGGAGCCGGCCGGCGACGCGGCGCGCGCGGCTTCCGGCTCCGCCGTCGCGGTGCCGATCGGGCCGCCGGCGCCCGCTCCTGGCACGACTGGACCGCAGTCCTGGAAGTCGTCCAGGGTCGCCCGCAGGCGGTAGATTTCGTCTTCTTTCAGGCGGAGCTCGCCGTTCCAGAATGGGGATGGCCGGATCGCTTCGGCATCCGGCGGTTGCCAGCAAAGCCAAGCCCACGACGGCGAATTGCCACGGTTTCATGGTACAGCTTCCTTGCTGTGCTGCAGGAAACGCACGATAGCTATCGACGAGACGAGCAAGCGACGCAATCGGCGAAGCCACTGGGCGGTAAACCGCACAGCGCTCGTCTACACTTCACTAATCCCTAATCCATTCCTACTATCCCTATCCACTACGCTTGTCCCGCGTGTTCGATGACGTGGTCGATCAGACCGTATTCCAGCGCCTCCTCGGCCGACATGAAGCGGTCGCGGTCGGTGTCTTTCTCGATTTTTTCCAGCGGATGGCCGGTGTGCTTGATGAGGATGCGGTTGAGCCGTTCCTTGACCTTGATGAACTCCTTGGCGTGGATGAGGATGTCTTCGGCGGTGCCTTCCATGCCGGCCAGCGGCTGGTGGATCATGATCCGGGAGTTGGGCAGCGCCTTGCGCTTGCCGGCGGCGCCGGCGGCCAGCAGCACGGCGCCCATCGAGGCCGCACTGGCCGACGCAGTACGTGGCCACGTCGCAGTTGATGAACTGCATCGTGTCGTAGATCGCCAGCCCGGCCGAGATGCTCCCGCCCGGCGAGTTGATGTACAGGTGGACGTCGGCCTTGGGGTCTTCCGACTGCAGGAAGAGCAATTGGGCGACGATCGGCGTTGGCCACTTCGTCGTTGATCTGCGAGCCGAGAAAGATGATGCGGTCCTTCAGCAGGCGGCTGTAGATGTCCATCGCCCGCTCTTCGCGGCCGCTCTTCTCGATGACGTAGGGAATCAGTGTCATGAGTGAGACTCGCGGTTTCAGTGGATCAGTGGATCAGTTGACGTTGCCGATACGCTGATGACTGCCAGCTGACGACTGTTACTTTCTCGTCTTCCTCCGCCTCGACCGGCTTGCTTGGTGAGGATGTCGTCGACGACGCCGTATTCCTTGGCCTGCTCGGCGTCCATGTAGAAATCGCGGTCGGTGTCCTTGGCGATGCGCTCGATGCGGCTGGCCGGTGTGCTGGGCGAGGATCTCGTTGAGCACTTCGCGGGTCTTGAGGATTTCGTTGGCCTGGATCTCGATGTCGGAGACCTGGCCGCCGACCTGGCCGTAGGGCTGGTGGATCATGACCTTGGCGTGCGGCAGGGCGAACCGCTTGCCCTTGGTGCCGCCGGCCAAGCAGCACGGCCCCGCCGCTGGCCGCCAGGCCGACGCAGTACGTGGCCACCGGGCAGCTGAGGATCTGCATCGTGTCGTAGATGGCCAGCGTGGCGCTGACGCTGCCGCCGGGCGAATTGATGTAGAAGTGGATGTCCTTGCGGCGGTTCTCGCTCTGCAAGTACAGCAGCTTCATCACCAGTTCGTTGGCGTTGCCGTCGTGGATCTCGCCTTGCAGGAGGATGATCCGGTTCTCCAGCAGCAGATCGCCCAGCGTCATCTGCCGCTGGCGCTGATAGTCGCGGTAGGCCGACGACACGCGGATCGACGATCGGCGGCCGCGAAGAATTCGCTCATGGATGATCCTTCATCGAGCAAGTGGTACAGTCCGTTACGGGACAGTCGGCAGTGCGCAATCGCAAGCGGTCTGCAGACTTCCATTGCAATCTGCTAGCTTCTCAGTCTCTCTTCCGTCGCCCGTCTCTCCTCGTCCCTGCTCCTCTGGCTTCCGGCACTTCTTCCGCCTTCGTCGTACTTGGCCTCGGGGATGTCGGCGTGCTCGCCGCCGCCGGCCGCCTGGTCGATCGCCTCTTCGTCGGTGCGTCGGAGCTCGTAGGGCACTTCCTTGAACGTGGCGTGCTCGAGGATCCGCTCGATGACCTTGCGCTCGATGATCTGGTTCCGCAGCACGTCCATCGAGCCGCTCTTCTCCAGCCGGGCCCGCACGCGCCGCGGCGACTCGCCGCTCTGCGCGGCGATCAGCCGGATCTCCGCCTCGTAATCCTCCTCGGCGGCGTCGATCTTCTCCTCCTCGGCGATCCGCTCGAGGATGAAGTGCTCCTTCAGCGCCCGGGCCGTCGAGGCCGCGCTGTTCTGCCGCAGCTCGTTTTCGTGGGCGCGGATCTCCTCGTCGCTGAAACCGCTCCGCTGCAATTCCATCACCGCCCGCTGCAACTCGCGGTGGCTCTGCCGCTGCAGCATGCGCCGGCGGCAGCTCCCAATTGGCCGCCTCGGTCAAGCGCCGCGGTGATCTGCTCGCGGGCCCGGCGGTGCTGCTCGTACTCCAACTGCCGGCCGAGCTGGTCGCGGATCGCGTCGCGCAGGTCGGCCTCGTCGCTCGAAACCGCCCAACTCGTCGAGCAATTCGGGCGTCAACTCGGGCATTTCGAGCTTCTTGACTTCCAGCACCTCGAAGATCGGCCGTGACCTTCTGGCCGCGGAGCGCCGCGTTGGGGGCGTCGTCGCTCAGCTGCGGCCTCGCCCTGCGCGCGTTTCGCCGGCGCGGACGCCCGCCATCAGCTTGTCGAACTTCTCGATCTTGCCGTCGCGGAAGCTCAGCACCGGCCGGATGCGGATGACTTCTTCCGTCGGCGCTGGCCAGCACCTCGCTCGCCGTCCTTGAACGTCAGATTCGCGGTGATGTAGTCGCCCGGCTGCGGCCGGCCCGTCGATACGGCACCAGCCGGCCGCGGCGGGCCAGCATGTTCTGCAGCGTCTGCGTCGACGTCGGCGTCGGTGAACTCGCGCACCGGCTTCTCGATCGTCAGCCCCTTCCACTTGGGCAGCTCGAACTCGGGCCGCACCTCGATGTCGAACTCGAAGGTCAGCGGCCCTTCGTCGGGCACTTCGACCGCCTCGAGGTCGAAATCCGGCTCGCTGATCGCCGCCAGCTTCTGCTCCTCGTTGACCTGCGTCGAGGCTGTCCATCAGCAGCTCGCTCTTGACCTTCTCGGCGACGTCCTTGCGGAAGCGGGTCTCGACCAGCTTGCGCGGCGCGCGGCCCGGCCGAAAACCCGGCACGTGCGCCGTCGGCATCAACTCGGTGAACTCCTTGTCGAAGTAGCGCTCGATGTCCTCGCGCGGAATCGTCACCGTGACGTGCCGCTCGCACGTGCTGCGGCTGTCGACCTTCACCTCCAGGTCCAGACGCTGGGCTTCTCCTCCTCGCCTTCCGCAGCGGCGGCCTTCGTCGGTAGTTCGGAGCTCGGCTTCGGCGAGATTCGTGGTTTTCGGTGTCAGCCATGATCGTGCCGTACGATGTGAAGATGTCATCTGAACAGCAAAGAGCGGGTGATGGGGTTCGAACCCACGACAACGACGTTGGCAACGTCGTGCTCTACCAACTGAGCTACACCCGCACCGTCGGAGCGAACTACGGAGTCCAGTCGCCCGCTCTCGCCCCGGGGCGAATCCCGAAATTATAGGCTCCCAGGGGCCTGGTTCAAGGGCAATTGGCCCTCAGTTTCGCAAAATGGGCACTATGGATGGGCTACGCACCCCCTCTGCGGAGCTATTCCGCAGCGGATTTTTGCCGGTTGCTACACCCGCTTCTCCAGATTACCATAGAGTGAATGATCGTTGTCGCCAGCCATGCGGGCGCGTGCCAGAGGCAAGTGAGCTGGAGTCTCGGATGCCGATCCATGGAAGCAAAACTGATCGTTGTCGGCGGCAAGGCCAGCAAGGCCAAGATCGCGCTGAAGCTGCCCACCGTGATCGGCCGCAGTCGGGAAGCCGGCCTGACCATCGCCCATCCGATGATCAGCCGGCGACACTGCGAGGTGTTCGAGGCCGACGGGCTGCTGATGGTTCGCGACCTGGGGTCGCTGAACGGGACGGTGGTCGGCGGCCAGCGGGTCAAGGAATCGCCGCTGCCGCCGGACGCCGAGTTCACCGTCGGACCGCTGACGTTCCGCGCGGAGTACACAATATGACAGGCGATCTGAGCAAACTGCCTGCCGCCCGTGTTGGCCGAACCAAGCGCCGCCGCTGCGTCGCGAGGCCCTGAAATGCCGGACTTTGAAACGCTCGACGAACTGCCGCTCGATTTGGAAGACGAGAAAGCAACGCCCGCCAAGGCCCCTGTCGCCCCGACGAAAGCCGCAACGACGACTGCCGAGGAGCAGAAAGCAAAATCCTCGGCAGACCCGGAAGAATTGTCCGACGAGTTCTTAGACGAATTTCTCAAGGGGTTAAACTGAGAGCCGTCCACGGTTGGGGGGCTTCGCCGCCTGTGTTCCGATTTTCCATTATCCTTTGCCTCTGGACGCTTGCCGCGGTGGAGGTCGTTCATTTTCGCCGAGCCGATCAGGCTCATGATCGCCGCGGCGCGCTGACCGGCACGCAGGCTGCCGGCGAACAGCCAGTTGTTGCGCCCGAGCGCGATTGGCCGGATCCGGTTCTCGATCCAGTTGTTATCGGCCGGCAACGCGCCGTCGCCGAGGTAGCGCATGAGTGCTGCCCATCGATTCAGGCTGTAGTCGATCGCACGAGCCGTAGCTGAGCCGTCGGGCACTCGCTGCCGCTGCAAGATGAGCCAGGCCTGCAGGTCATCGGCGATCGGCTTGGCCTTGAGCTGCCGGATCCGTCGTCGTTCGTCGACGTCCAGGTCGGCCACCTCGCGCTCGAGTTTGTAGAGCTGGCCGAAGAACACCAGCGCCTGCTCGGCCACCGTGCTCTTGTGATTGGCCCACAGGTCGAAGAATTTGCGCCGCGCATGCGCCAGGCAACCGGCCTCGGTGATCCGATCACCGAAGATCTGTTTATAGCCGGCGTTATGTGTTGCATCACATAACGCCGGTGATGTTGCGGCCGAAGATATGTGGCGCCCGCTGGCCTTGGCCGATGTATCGCAGAGCAGAGTGCCTGCGCGGGCGCGCACATAACTTCGGCAGTCTCGCCGACCTATAGTCGCCGCATGAACGTCATCACCGATGGCACGACCTTGCCCCGAGGCAGCGACACGGGAAGCCCAGCGATGTCGACGCTGGCCAACGCCCTGGCCTTCATGTCGAGATCGACCTCGGCGTAGACGTGCGTGGTATCCAGTGAGACGTGCCCGAGCCAGGCGCGGATGGTGTTGATGTCGACCCCGGCCCGCAGCAGGTGGACGGCGGTTGTGTGCCTCAACGTGTGAGGACTGATCGGTTTACCTCGCATCGACTCCAAGTGCTGACCGGCCACCGATGCATGGGCGACGACGATGCGATGAACACCGAACCGCGTCATCGGTTGGCCGGTTCGCCCCCGGAAGACCGGGTCGTCGGCGCTGCGAGCGGCAACCAATGGACGAAGGATGTCGGCGGTCTTGGGCCACAGCGGGCAAGCTCGCCACTTGTTGCCCTTGCCAAGGATGCGTACCGATGGCGAGGTACCGAGGTGAAGGTTGGCAATCCGCAGTGACGCCGCTTCGTCCGCTCGCGCCCCGCTGTTGTAGAGGAACAGCAACAGTGCGTGATCGCGAGCGCCAAGCGCCGCGCGGCGGTCCGGCGCGCGGAGCAAGGCGTCGACCTCGGGCTTGTCCAGGTAGCCGATGAGGGTCTTGGCAGCCTTCTTGAACGGTACAGAACGCACCTGCGCGCACCAGGCCGCATGCTCCGGTGAGCGCGCACCGATGAACCGGGCCAGCGAGTGGATCGCCGCCAGCCGGTGGTTGCGCGTGAGCACCGTGCAGCCACGATCGCGCTCGAGATGATCGAGGAACGCTCGCACATGGGTGGCCGACACGTCTTCGACCAGCAAGCGGTCAACGTCCCGCCGCACCTTACCGGCGACGAACGGCAGCAACTGCGCCAGGCAGTCCCTGTAGGCGGTCTGGGTGTTGCGGGCCAGGTTGCGCTCGGCGACCAGGTGTTCCAGCAGGAAGCGCCGGACCCACGGGCCCAGGAGTGCGTGATCAGGCATGGGCGGCCTCCGTCGGGTGCTGGACATCGGCGTACGCCGCGAAGCGCAGGCTCGCCTGCTGCAGCAGTTCGGGCGTCATCTGGAGGTACCGCTGCGTCGATGCGATGCTGGCGTGGCCCAGGTAGGTCGCCAGGTACGGCAACAGCCGCTGCACGTCTCTTCCCTGCCGGTACCAGGCGCACGACCCGGTGCACGGCAGCGGTGTGTCGAAGGTCGTGCAGTCTGGGCGGTCGATGTTCCCCGGCAGGGCAGCCGATTCCCGCGCGCGCGCGGAGGCGCTGGAACAGCGTCACTACGCGCTGGTAGTCCAGCCGGTGTCCGCTACGGGAGGACAGCAGCGCCGACGCCGGCCCTGCGGGCATCGGCAACGTGCCGCGCTGCTCCATGTACTTGCCCAAGGCGCCGGCCAACGGGTTGCCGAACGGCACCAGACGCGTCTTGTAGAACTTGGTGTCCTTCACCGTCAGCACGTGGTCGACGAGATCAACGTCAGCCAGCGTCAGTCGCAGTGCTTCGCTGACGCGCAGGCCCGTCGCGTACAGCAACAGCAGCAAGGTCCGGTACGTACGCCCCTGTAACGGGCTGCAGGGCGATTCCAGCATGCTCGTAGCGTCCAGCAGCCGCTGCAACTGGTGGCGCGAGTACACGTACGGCGTGATCGGCGGCGGCAGCCTCGGCCGGTGCTCCGGCATGGGCGAGACGGCGACATACCCCCGCGCGATGGCGAACCGGTATAGCCCTCCGAGCAACGCATGCTTGGTCCGCCAGCTCGCACTCAGATTGCCGCGTCCACGCAGGAACGTCGCAACGGCTTCGGGTGTCACCTCGGCCAGCGGGCGATCGCCGGTCTCACGGGCGAACTGGAACAGGGCGCGTTGGCCGCTTCTGAGGTTCACGCCGTGCGCACGCTTGGCCTCGAGGTAAGTCCGGACGAGTTCGCTGGTAATCATTGCAGACCTCCCAGGTCGAACTCGCCGACCTCGCGCAGATGTGCCATGTCCACCTTGGCGTAGACGCTCGTCGAGGACGTGCTGCGATGACCGAGGTGGTCGCCGATCTCCTTGAGCGTCAGGCCTTCGGCCAGCATCTTGGACGCGCAGGCGTGCCGCAGCGCGTGCGGCCCCAGGTGGGCGGCCTTGACGTTCATCGCTCGCAGGCGTCGGCTGACTATCTCGTAGATGGCGGCCGAGCAGATCGGAAGGCGAGGCGCTTGGGTACGGATGAAGACGGCGCGGTGGTCGACCGGCGGACGCGCGCCCTCGATGTACTCGGCAAGAGCATCTGCGACCGACGGAACCAGGGGATAGATCTGCGGCTGCCGCCGCTTGAGCCGCTCGATGCGAAGCTGTCTGCCGCTGAGGTCGATGTGCTCGAGCCGCAGCGCCGCCACTTCGCCGCGACGCAGGCCGTAGACGGCCAGCAGCAAGCAGGATCGCGCGATCACGAAGGTCAACCTCCGTGCCGCCCGATGCCGAGGCGATCAGGCGCCGCACATCGTCCCAATCCAGAGCGTAGGGCAGCGTCTCGAGCCGATACCGGCGATGGCTCAGGATCGAAGCGGCCAGGCCGGACGGGCAAGCACCGTACGTTGCGGCGTGACGGAAGAACACCCGCAGCATCGTCGCGATGTGACCGGCAGAGACGCGCGACCACCGAGTCGCACCGTAGGTAACGAAGTACGCGTCGACATCCTCGGGTGTCAACGTCGCCAGTTCGCGCTCAGTCTGCCCGCACCAGCGCAGGAAGTTGGCAGTGCGGTAGCGCCACTGCTCGACCGTGCAGGGCGTGAGGCCGCGTTCGTCGCGCATCCAGGCGACGAACGCGTCAAGTTGTGCCGTAAACGGGATGGACCGCACCGGCGCATGCCACCAACCGAGGAACTTGAACCACGGCCGCGCGATGTTGCGGAAGTTGACCGCCGTCCTCGGCGCCACGCGCGGCCTGATCGATTCGATGAGTTCGCTCAGCCGCTCGGCGCTGACCCTGCCAGGGTCAGCCGGCGTCAATGCCTGAGCAACGCGCAGCAGCGCCCGCGCGCGGCCGCGCTGCGTAAGCACCGAGGCGCCGACGGCGGCGTTGTAGCGCAGAAAGTGCTCGCGCTCCCGAGAACACGGACCGTCGCGATGACGGGCAGTCGTCGCCTCGTTGCTGAACAGAGTGTCGAACATGTTGGCCTCCGCAGTGAAGAAGGCCAACCAGCAGGCGCCTGCAGTTATGTTGTGTCAACGGCGAGCTTTGCACGCCTCGCCGCCCCTGCAGCCAGTGGGCGCCACATATCTTCGGCCACAACATCACCGGCGTAGTCATCGCAGATCAGGGTGCCGCGCCAGCCCGCCTCAGTGGGCTGGCCGAAGAACGTTTGCACATGCCGCCCGGCGCGGCTCTCGGCGAAGTCGAACACGACCACCTTCATCGGATCGAAGACGGTGGTGCCGTAGCTCCACAGATAGGCCCGGTGCGTCTTGCCGTGGCCGGGTTTGAGCATCGCCACCGGAGTCTCGTCGGCGTGCAGCACCGGGCGGGCGAGCATCTCGGTCTTCAGGGCGTCCACCAGCGGCTGCAGCTCGACGCCGCAGGCGCCCACCCACTGCGCCAGGGTGGAGCGCGGCAGACTCATCCCGGCCCGCTCGAAGATCGCTTCCTGCCGGTACAGCGGCAGGTGATCTGAGTACTTGGCCACCAGCACCTGGGCCAGCAGTCCGGTGGTCGGCAGCCCCTTGTCGATGACGTGCGCCGGCACCGGCGCCTGGATCAGCGTTTCGCACTGCGTGCACACCCACTTGCCGCGGATGTGCCGCTCCACCGTGAAGAGGCCCGGCGTGTAGTCGAGCTTCTCGGCGACGTCCTCGCCGATGCGCTTGAGCGCGCAGCCACAGCCGCAGACCGTGGCCTCGGGCTCGTGGCGGATTTCGCGCCGCGGCAGGTGCGCCGGCAGCGGCTGGCGCTTGGGTTGTTCCTTTGGGGCAGAGCGGGACTGCTCCGGCGGCTCGCGCTCGAGCTCGCGGCTGAGTGCCTCCAGATCCTCGTCGATCGTCTCTTCGAGCAGGCTCTTCTGCTCGGCGGAGAAGCTCTCGCTCCTGGCGGCAAACTTCAGCCGCTTCAGCACCGCCATCTCGTGCGTGAGCTTGTCGATCGTGGCCTGCTTATGCCGCACCTCGGTGAGCAGGCGGGCGGCCAGCGCGCGCACGTGCGCTTCGGGCAGTTGGTCGAGATGCACGGCTTCGATCACGGCGCGCATCGTGCCGCAACGTCGCACCGCTGGCGATCGTTCGTTTCGGCGATTGCACCCAGAGCCGATCTACAGCACTCTGATCACCCCGCCATCGCACAGTGCGCGCCACGGCAATCCGAGCACCAGGGCGTCGAACTGTTCTCGGCTGAGCGCCAGACGGCCGGCTCCGGCGGTGGCCCAGATGAAGCGGCCCCGGTGCAGGCGTCGTACCGCCAGCCACACACCGAAGCCGTCGTGCACCAGCACCTTGAGCCGATTGCCGCGCCGGTTGGTGAACAGGTACGCATGATGCGGCTGCGCCGCGCCGAACATCGCCACTACGCGTGCGAGCGCCGTGTCCAGGCCGATGCGCAGGTCCAGCGGCTCGACCGCCAGCCACACCGCGTCGATCCGGATCACTTCAACCAATCGCGCAGCCACCCCGCGCACTCGACTGCCGCCGACAGCGGCCAGTTGATCGTCATCACCGTGGTGCCACGACGCAGCTGGATGCGGATGTCGCTGTGGCCATCCGGCGGCGCTGCCGTGCTCAGCGACACCGGCACGAACTCGCTGGACGGTGGCGCGACCTCCTGACAACCCTCGCGCGCCAGCTGCCGCCAGCGGTGCACGACATTGGCGTTGATGCCGTGCGACATCGCCACCTGCGCCACCGACGCGCCCGGTGCATCGCATTGCCCCAGCACCTGCTCTTTCAGCTCCGCGCTGTAGCGCCGCCTCGACCTCGGCCGCAATGCGGCAACGTCGCTTGCCATCGTGTCCACCTATTTCCTACGTGGACACGATCCTTCACGCAGCAGCGACCCAACTCAAGATGGGTTCGCCGGACGCATACCGAAAATCTGCCTCCTATACTGCACGGAACCCGCCCGGAGGCCGCATGGAACGATTCACGATTTCCCTCGACGACCAGCTGGCGCACGAGTTCGACGCGTTGATCGAACAGCGCGGCTACAGCAACCGGTCCGAGGCCGTGCGTGACATCCTGCGCGCGCACCTGGACCGCTTCCGCGAGGGCGCGGACGAGAACGCGCAGTGCGTGGCCAGCCTCTCCTACGTCTACAACCACCATGAGCGTGACCTGGCCGAGCGCCTGACGTCGCTGCAGCACGACCACCACGACCTCACGATCTCCACGATGCACGCCCATCTCGACCATGACCATTGCATCGAGAGCGTCATGTTGAAAGGCCGCTCACGCGACGTCCGTCGCTTCGCCGATACCATTTCGGCCGAGCGCGGCGTAAAGCACGGTCAGCTCAATCTTGTGACGGTCGAGGTCGAGCACCCGGCTAAGCACGTCCACTCGCACCTGACTCCCAACCACTGAGCAGCAGTACATCGATGGCCCTTGATCACCGACAATGACCGGATAAGAAGAATCGGTCTAGAGTTCATACGTCGAGGAGGAGAGTCCTGTGCACGAGCTGCCGACGGATTGGACTGCGTTGTGTGCGCTCGTGTTCTTGCTCGGCCTGAAGCACGGATTTGATGCCGACCATCTCGCGACCATTGACGGGTTGACGCGCTACAACGCGCGCCACGGCCGCCGCTTCGGCAGCTACTGCGGAGCGCTGTTCTCACTCGGGCATGGCGTGGTCGTGCTGGCCATTGCGCTGGCGGTCGGCATGGCGAGCGAACGTTGGAATGCACCGCAATGGCTCGGGCAGTTTGGCGCATGGACTTCAATCGTCTGCCTGACCCTCATCGGACTCGTCAATCTGCACGCGGTGCTGACGACCTCCCCGGGCGAGGTCGTTGCGCCGGTCGGCCTGAAAGGGCGCCTGCTCGGGCGCCTGAATCGCGCGAGTCGTCCGTCGACCGTTGCATTGGTTGGAGCATTGTTCGCCCTGTCGTTCGATACGGTGAGCCAATCAGCGCTGTTCGCACTGACGGCGACCCAGTTCGGCGGGGTGGGACACGCCTTGGCGCTCGGAACCCTCTTCGTCCTCGGAATGCTCGTGACCGACGGCATCAACGGACTGTGGATCTCCCGCCTGATCGCACGTGCTGATCAGCTCGCCTGCATTGCCTCGCGAGTGATGAGCCTGGCGGTGTCGGGTGTGAGCCTGCTGGTCGCAGCATTCGGTGCGGCCAGGCTGGCGTCGCCGATCGTCGAGGCATGGAGCGAAGGCAAGGAACTCGCGTTCGGTTCCGTCGTCGTGGCGACGATCGCGCTGTCCTTTGGGGCGGCGCTGGTGCTTGCGCGCCGGCCTGCTGTTCAGACACCCTGAAGCGTCGCCCCCGTGGAACCGGGCCTGGTGCGGGCCTGGCAAGGATTCGAGGACAATGCGTCGCTCTGACTGAGCTGGAGTCGGCATGCGCGTGCTGCGCTGGATGGGGTGGAGCGCGCTATTGGTGGCGCTGTTGATTACAACCGCGGCGCTCTGGTACCGGCAGACCAGTCAGCCGCTGCACGAAGGCAAAGTCGCTCTTCCTGGGCTGGCAGGCTCGATCACGGTACGGCGCGACGAGCAGGGCATCCCGACGTGTCGCCGCGAGCTGAACGTCGACGCGGCGTTTGCCTGGGCTTTGTGCACGCGCAGGACCGGCTCTGGCAGATGGAGTTCAACCGGCGCCTCGCCGCCGGCCGGCTTGCGGAGGTGCTCGGACCATCGGCATCGCCGACGCCGACCAGCTTCCTGCGCACGCTCGGCGTCCGTCGCGCCGCGCAGAGCGCATCTACGAGTCCTTCGATGCCGAGCATCGGGCCCTGGTCGATGCCTATGTCGGCGGCATCAACGCCTTCCTGGCCACGCGCAGCGGGCCGCTGCCACCGGAGTTCTGCTGACGCGCGCACCGGCGCCGGAACCGTGGACCGCCGCGGACTCGGTCGGCTGGTCATTGATGATGGCGTGGGACCTCGCGCGCTACTCGATGCCATGGAACTGCGGCGCCTGCGACTCGCGCAGCGGTTCACGCTTGCCGAGATGGATGACTTCTATCCGCCGTAGCCCGGCGAGGCGCCGCCGGCGACCGCGGACTATGTCGAGCTGTATCGCCTGATGGGACTGCGCCAGGCGGTGCTCACTCGAGCATCGTGCATCGTCGCTTGCGGAGGCGCCAACGGCGGGCTTTGGCGACGGGCGACGATGTCGGCTCCAACAACTGGGTGGTCGCGGGCCGACGCACGGTCAGCGGCAAGCCGCTGCTCGCCGAACGATCCGCACCTCGGCCTCACCACGCCGTCGGTCTGGTACTTCGCCGCGCTGCAGGCGCCGGGGCTGGACGTGATCGGCGCGACGCTGCCCGGCGTGCCAGGCGTGGTGCTCGGTCGCAACTCCCGTGTGGCCTGGGGCATGACGAACACCGGCGTCGACCAGCAGGACCTGTACCTCGAGCGCCTCAACCCGGACGACGCGCACGAATACGAAACGCCGACCGGTTGGCAGCGCTTCGGCGTAGCGGACCGAGCGCATCAGGGTCAAGGGCGAGCCGGACGTCTGATCTCGTCGTGCGCGAGTCACGGCACGGCCCGGTGCTCAGCGGGTTCGCCGCGATCGACAAGAGCTTCTCGCATCCGCGCTACGTGCTCGCGCTGCGCTGGTCGGCGCTGGAGCCCGACGGATCGCACGCTGCCGCGATCCGTGCCTTGAACCGTGCGACCGAATGTCGCATGAGGCCGAGCGTGCGCTGGGCGATTTCCAGATGGTCACGCAATCGATGGTGCTGGCCGACGCCGACGGGCGGATCGGCTTCGTCGTGACCGGGCGTATTCCGCGCCGTGCGGCCGACAACGACCTGCGCGGCATCGCGCCGGCACCTGGATGGGATGCTCGCTACGACTGGGACGGCTACCTGCCGTACGCGCGAGGTGCCGCGCATGCTCGATCCGGCGTCCGGCGTCATCGCAACGGCCAATAATCGCATCGTCCCGCCGGAGTATCCGCATCACCTGACGCTACGACTGGTTCGCGCCGTACCGCGTGCGGCGCATCGAACAGTTGATCGACGCACGCGAGAAGCACGACGTCGCCTCGACCCGGGCCATACAGGCCGACGTGCTGTCGCTTCCGGCGCGCGAATTGATGGCTGTGCTCGCGGCGGCCGCAACCGCTGACGGTGGCCGGCCGCGAGGCGCTCGAGCGCCTGAAGGCCTGGGACGGAACGATGTCGATGGAGCGTCCCGAGCCGCTGCTTTTCCACGCCTGGCGTCGCGAGCTGGCGTGGCGCGTGTTCGCGGACGATCTTGGCGACCTCGCGGTGGACTTCGTCGCTGCGGCCGACATGACCCGCGCGCTGCTGCATGTGCTGACGAGCAAGACTCTGGCGCGCGACTGGTGCGATGACCGGCGCACGGCACAGCGCGTTCGAGAGCTGCGCCACGCTGATGTCCGAGTCGCTCGATGCGGCGGTGGAGCGTCTGACGCGCGAATCGGGCCGCGACGTCGCCGGCCTGCGCTGGGGCGAGGCGCATCTGGCGGTCGCCGAGCATCGCCCCTTTTCGAGCGTGGCGCCACTGGCGCGGCTGTTTGAACTGCGCACGCCCTATCCCGGCGACACCTTCACGATCAATGTCGGGGCCTTGTCGAATCGCGATAGAGGCGCCGTTCCGCACGCGGCACGCGGCAAGCCTGCGTGCGATCTACGACCTAGGGGCGCCCGGCGCGTCGACCTGGGTGCAGTCGACCGGACAGGTCGGGTCATCCGTTGTCCGATCTTTACGCATCGATGCTGCCGCTGTGGCGCGACGTGGAGTCTGTGCCGATGCGGCCGGCACTACGTGGGGCGCGCGAACTCGAACTGACGTCGGGACGTTAGCGGCCGGGCGCGACGGTCAGAGCGGCACACTTGCCGCACTGTGCGGCTCGCACCCAGCCAGCAAGGCCTGGGCGGCGCTATCCGGCAGTGTGCGACGAATGGCGCCGCTAGGAACTCGCCTTCGCCGCTGCACGCTTGGCCGCGCCCTGTAACGCGGCAGACTCCAGCACGGCGGGCGGCGCGCCGGCGAGCGCCGCATCGATCATCGACTGCGCAACATCCTCGACCCCGACGGGACGAAACGTTGCCGGCAGCCACGTTCGCACGGGGCGCGTCAGCGCCAAAGCGAACGTCTCGCTCCAGCGTGACTCGGTGCGCGGACCGTCCAGCAGACTGGGGCGAACGAGCACCAGTCTCGAACCCGCAACGGCGCGCAGGTCGCTCTCGGTCTCGCCCTTGACCCGGTTGTAGAACACGCGGCTCGCCGCGTCGGCGCCAAGCGCGCTTATGACGACCAGGCGAGCGACAGGCGCACCGGCCGCCCAGCGCGCGAACGCGAGCACGAGGTCATGGTCGACGCGATAAAAGGCCGGTTTCGAGCCCGCGGCGCGGATCGTCGTGCCGAGGCAGCAGTAGGCGTCGATGGGGTTCGAAGGCGATACCAGCGGCGCGAGCACGTCATCGAGCGCATCGAAGCGCGCGGGTGCCTCAATGAGTCCGGGATGTTCCAGCTCGAGCGCGCGCCGCGTCAGCGCAATGGTCCGTCCGTACGCGGGGGTGCGTGACAGGCGGTTGACGAGTTCGCGTCCGACGAGGCCCGAGGCGCCGGCGACGACCGCGGTGCGCGCCATCGCCCTGCTGCGTTTCGCTCGGCATCGCTGCTCCTCCGCCCCACGCGTCGATTCGAAGGCAGCGCGATCATCGCCTGAAACCGGCAGTCTGGCGAACGGGGCGCCGGTCGGAGCGCCGTACGGCGCGCCGCGGGTCGCGAGTCGCGAGTCGTGACTGCCTACGGCTGAGCCCCGGCCCGGACCAGTTGGCGCGCGATGTGCTCGCCGAGGCGCGCCAGATGCTGCCAGCTCGCGAAGTCCTCCGGCATGCGCTGCACGACGATCTGCAGTCCATCGGCTCGAAGATTGATTTCGACGCCGTCCTCGCTGCGGAAGGTGCTGCCTGCGGCCGGCGACCAGCTCATCAGCAGGGATTGCAACTCCTCGTCGATCCAGCCACGCGGCATGTCGGGCGCGATTGCCACGGCGAAGCGCTGCCGAAACGCAGGCCGTCCTTCCGGCAATTCGATTGCGCTGTCATAGAAGTCGGATTTGTCGGCGCCGCCTTCACGACCGGACATCGCCTGGGCAATACCGCCAACGACGCCCATCAGGACCCGGCTCGACCACTCCGCTTTCGAGCCCGAAGCGCTTGCGGCCGATGATGACGAGCGAAAGGGAAGGGGTACGCAGGTTGCCGCTGCGCCAGTGGGCCCGTGGCGTGGGCGACTTGTCGCCGCGATCGCTGTCGTACCACATCTGCCATTCGATGCCGCTCGGCAGCGCCCGCAAAACGGTAATCGACTTGCCCGGAACGTTGGTCGTCGTAGGTCCAGCCGAGCTTGCGAGCCTGCACGCGCCGCTCGAAGTGGCGCTGGCGCTCGAGCTGGCGGCCCTTGAGGACGAGCCATACGATTGCCGCCGCGACGGCGGCAAGCACGGCGAGTACGAACACTCCTCTTCATCGGACATCGAGGCGGTGCGGGACTCGGTTGAGATCGAAGGCGATGGACACCGACCCGTCGAGCTCCAGATCGTGCCATGACGATCGGATGCTACGACCCAGAGCACGCTCCCAATCCGGCGAATTGCGGAACATCGCCCGTCGCCGCCGCTCGGTACCGTGCGGAGTCAACTTGCAGCTCCGGCAGCGATGATCCTACGATCATCGGCCGATGCGCATCGCTGCGTTCTCCGTCGTCATCCTGCTGGCCGGCTGCGCGGCTGCGCCCGTGGCGGAGGCGCCCGGCCGCGACGATCGCGCCGTTCTCGGCCAGCGCGCAGCGGGACTGCGCTGCCCAAGGGCTGGCAGCCTCTGATCATCAATCGCACCAAGACGCCGACCGAGTATCGGCTGGAGCGCGACCCGGACACGCAGGCAGATCGTGCTGCACGCCACGGCCGACGCCGCGGCGAGCGGCCTGCGCCAGCGACTCGACGTCGATTCCGCGCCTGGCCCAGTGGTGCGCTGGCGCTGGCGCGTCGTCGACCTGATCGTCGGTGCCGACAACCAGGACCGCTACTCGGAAGATTCGCCGGTCCGGCTGATGCTGTTCTTCGACGGCGACAAGAGGACGCTGCCCATCACGGAGCAGGTGCTGATGGAGACCGCCCGGCTGCTGACCGGCCAGGAACTGCCGTACTCAACGCTGATGTACATCTGGGAGAACCGCCTCCCGGTGGGCACGGTGCTGCCCAACACCTTCACGTCGCAGGTCAAGATGATCGTGGCCGGCAGCGGCCCCGATGGTCGGCTCGGGCAATGGAAGGTCTTCGAGCGCAACTACGTCGAGGATTACCGGCGCGCGTTCGGCTTGCCGCCCGGCCGCCTGGTCGGCGTCGGCATCATGACCGATACCGACAACACCGGCGAGCGGATCGAGGCGTTCTACGGCGACATCGAACTGAAGCGGGCGCCCTGACAGCTTGACGAGCCGACTCGACGCAGGCAACGCTTCCCATTAGTCTCGGCCCTGCCGGCCTGCCCCCATGCTTCGCTTCCTTCTAACCCGAGTCTCGCTGCTGGTGCCGACTTTCTTCGGCATGACGCTGCTCGCCTTCTTTCTGATCCGGCTGGTGCCGGGCGATCCGATCGAGACCATGGCGGGCGAGCGCGGGATCGACAAGGCGCGGCACGAACTGCTGCTCAAGGAGTACGGACTCGATCGGCCTGTCATCGTGCAGTACGGCATCTACATCGGGCGCGTGCTGCAGGGCAATTTGGGCAAGTCGATGATCACGCAGGAGCCGGTGGTGAAGGAGTTCCTCACGCTCTTCCCGGCCACGGTCGAACTCGCAAGCTTCGCGATCCTGTTTGCGCTGCTGCTTGGCATCCCGGCGGGCATGCTGGCGGCGGTGCGTCGCAATTCGATCTTCGACCACGGCGTCATGGGAGTTTCGCTGACCGGCTATTCGATGCCGATCTTCTGGTGGGGCCTGCTGCTGATCCTGCTGTTCTCGGTGCAGCTTGGCCTGACTCCGGTCTCGGGACGGCTGGATTTCAAGTACTTCATCGAGCCGGTCACCGGGTTCCTGCTGATCGATTCGCTGCTGGCGAAGGACATGGGTGCCTTTCGGTCGGCCGCGCTGCACCTGGTGCTGCCGATGATCGTGCTGGGCACTGTGCCGCTCGCGGTCATCGCCCGCATGACGCGCTCTTCGATGCTCGAAGTCTTGGGCGAGGACTACATCCGCACGGCGCGCGCCAAGGGCCTGGCGCCGCTGCGCGTGGTCGCGCTGCATGCGTTTCGCAATGCATTGATTCCGGTCGTCACCGTGATCGGCCTGCAGGTCGGCGTGCTCTTTACCGGAGCCATCCTGACCGAGACCATCTTTTCCTGGCCCGGCGTGGGCAAATGGCTGATCGAGGCGATCAACCGGCGTGACTATCCGGTACTGCAGGGCGGCCTGCTGCTGCTTGGCCTGATGGTGATGACGGTCAACCTGCTGGTCGACATCGCCTACGGCTTCATCAACCCACGCATCCGTCATTCCCGATGAGCAGCGATCCCATCGTCACTGCGACGCTGACCGACTCTGACCTTGCGTTGCTGACCGGGGTTGGCGCACCGGCCGAGCATCCAACGCCAGTGCGGGAGTTCTGGCGGCACTTTTCCGCCAATGCAGGCGCGGTCGCTGGCCTGGTGATTGTCATCGCGGTGCTCCTCATCGCCGTGTTCGCCGGCGTGCTGGCACCTCATTCGCCGGTCGCGATCGACAATGCGGCCTACCTCAAGCCGCCTGCATGGATCAGCGGCGGCTCGTGGACGTATCCGCTGGGCACCGACGCCATCGGCCGTGACATCCTGTCGCGGCTGATGCACGGCGCACGGCTGTCGCTGTCGATCGGCGTCGCGGTCGTCACGTTGTCGGTCGTCGTCGGCACCTGCCTGGGCATGGCCGCGGCGTTCGTCCGCGGCGTGACCGAGATCGCAATCATGCGATTGATGGACGTGCTGCTGAGCCTGCCAAGCCTGCTGCTGGCGATCGTGATCGTCGCGATTCTTGGGCCGGGGCTGATGAACGCCATGCTGGCGGTCGCGGTCGTCGTTCTGCCGCATTACGTTCGAACGGCACGCGCGGCGGCCATGACCGAACTCTCGCGTGACTACGTGACCGCGGCCCGCATGGTCGGCGCAAGCGATTTGCGGCTGATGTTCCGCGAGGTTCTGCCGAATTGCATGGCGCCGCTCATCGTCCAGGCGTCGCTCGGGGTGTCGACCGCGATTCTCGATGCGGCCGCGCTCGGCTTCCTTGGTCTCGGGGCGCAGCCGCCGTCGCCGGAGTGGGGGACGATGCTGGCCGATGCGCGCGAGTTCGTGGTGCGCGCATGGTGGGTCGTGACCTTTCCCGGCCTCGTGATCTTGATCACGGTGCTGGCCTTCAACCTGCTGGGTGACGGTCTGCGCGACGCGCTCGACCCGAAACTCAAACGCTAGCGACACGCGATGGCACTTCTCGAAATCGAATCGCTGGAAGTCGAATTTCCGATCGGCGGGCGCGTGCTGCGCGCGGTCGACGACGTCAGCGTCTCGGTCGACGAGGGCGAAGTGCTCGGTATCGTCGGCGAATCCGGATCGGGCAAGAGCGTGACGATGCTTGCGCTGATGGGACTGATCGCCTTTCCGGGACGGGTGCGCGCAAAGCGACTCGCCTTCGGCGGGCGCGACCTGCTGACTCTGAGCGAACGCGAGCGCCGTCAGCTGACCGGACGCGACATGGCGATGATCTTCCAGGAGCCGGCCACCAGCCTCAATCCGTGTTTTTCGATCGAGTTTCAGCTGACCGAGACGCTGCGCCAGCACCTGAAGCTGTCAGCGCACGGCGGCGCTCGATCGCGCCGTCGAACTGCTCGATCAGGTCGGCATCCCGGATCCGGCCCGGCGCCTGCAGGACTATCCGCACCAGATGTCGGGCGGCATGAATCAGCGCGTGATGATCGCAATGGCGATCGCCTGCAATCCCAAGCTCCTGATCGCCGACGAGCCCACGACCGCACTCGACGTGACGATCCAGGCGCAGATCCTCGATCTGCTCCGCCGGCTGCAGCGCGAGCGCGGCATGGCGCTGGTGCTGATCACGCACAACATGGGTGTGGTCGCGGAAATGGCGCAGCGCGTTGCCGTGATGTATGCGGGCCAGGTGGTCGAGGATCGCAACGCGCGCGACCTCTTCGCCACGCCCCAGCACCCGTACACGGCGGCACTGTTGTCGGCGCTGCCGGAACAGCACGCCGACGTCGGTGAGCGCCTGGCGACGATTCCCGGCATGGTGCCCGGGCTCTACGATCGCCCCCGCGGTTGCCTGTTCAGTCCGCGGTGCACCAGCGCGACCATGCATTGCCATAAGGTGCAGCCGCCGCTCGATCCGATCGACGCACGGCCGGGTGCGTTGTTTCTATCCGCTCGACCGGGCCGACCGCGCCGCCGCGATGACGCGCGACGTCCATGTCGGCGCCCTGGCCGCGCGCCACGAAGAAGCGGTGCCGAACCCATGAGCGCCAACCAGGCGCCCGTCGTCGAGGCGCGTGACCTGAAGCAGACCTACACGGTGCGCCGCGGCATGCTGCAGAAGCCGGCCTTGCTGCAGGCGGTCGGCGGGATTTCCTTCTCGCTGCAGGCCGGCCGCACGCTGGCCGTGGTCGGGGAATCGGGGTGCGGCAAGTCCACGCTGGCCCGCGTGATTGCGCTGATCGAACGGCCAACCGCAGGCGAGCTCCGACTGGGCGGCACCGATGCCATCACTGCGAACAAGGAGACGCGCGCCGCGTTGCGGCATACGGTCCAGCTGGTGTTTCAGAATCCCTACGGTTCGCTCAATCCGCGCAAGACGATCGGCTCCATTCTCGAAGAGCCGCTGGCGATCAACACCGCGCTCGGCGCCGACGAACGACGCGCGCGCGTCGCCGAGATGATGCGCCGGGTCGGGTTGCGCCCCGAACACGTCGGCCGCTATCCGCACATGTTCTCCGGCGGCCAGCGGCAGCGCATCGCCATCGCGCGCGCGCTGATGCTGCGGCCGGCGCTGGTGGTCGCCGACGAACCGGTGTCGGCGCTCGACGTCTCGATCCAGGCGCAGGTGCTGAACCTGCTGGCCGACCTGCAGCGCGAGTTCGGCGTTGCCTACCTCTTCATCTCGCACGACCTTGCGGTGGTCCGTCACATCGCCGAGGACGTGCTCGTGATGTACCTGGGACTCGCAATGGAACAGGGCCCCAAGGCACGCATCTTTGATACGCCGTTGCATCCTTACACCCAGGCGCTGCTGGCCTGCACGCCGGGTCTCGGCGCGGCCGAGCGCCGCACCGTGCTCAAGGGCGAACTGCCGTCGCCGCTGGCGCCGCCGCCCGGTTGCGTCTTCTCGACGCGATGCCCGCACGCGACCGACCGCTGCCGCACCGAACGACCGGAGCTGCGCCCGCTGGACGGACGACAGGTGGCCTGCCACTATGCTGAGTCGTTCGTCGGTACCGCAGCCGCGGCGCCGGGTCCGGAATTTTTCAAGTCGCGCCCGATGGCGCGGTCAAAGGAGGTAGGAGCATGACGCAGGTTCAAGACAAGGTCGCACGCAGGTGCGGCGGGCGAAAGGGCAAGACCGGTTCTGCGCGCGGCCGTGCTGTGCGCGGCGCTGGCGCTGATGGGCAGTGCATCGGCCAAGACGCTGGTGTTCTGCTCGGAGGGCAGCCCGGAGAACTTCTATCCGGGCATCAACACGACCGGCACCTCGTTCGACGCCAACAGCCAGATCTACAGCCGCATCGTCGACTTCGAACGGGGCAGCACGAAAGTCGTTCCCGGCCTGGCCGAGAAGTGGGACATCTCGCCCGACGGCAAGGTCTACACCTTCACCCTGCGCAAGGGCGTGAAGTGGCACGAGAACAAGAGCTTCAAGCCGACGCGCGACATGAACGCCGACGACATCATCTTCATGTTCGAGCGCCAGTGGAAAGAATCAAACCCGTACTTCAAGGTCACCAGCTCGAACCACTCGTACTTCAACGACATGGGAATGCCGAAGCTGTTGAAGTCCGTCGAGAAGGTCGACGACTACACGGTCAGGGTCACGCTGGAGAAGGCGGAAGCGCCGTTTCTCTCCAACCTCGCGATGGAATACGCGGGCGTGCAATCCAAGGAGTACGCCGATGCGATGCTGAAGGCCGGTACGCCGGAGAAGGTCGACCAGGAGCCGATCGGCACCGGACCGTTTTACCTGGTTCAGTTCCAGCGTGACGCGCTGATCCGCTACAAGGCATTTCCGCAGTTCTGGGGCGGCAAGGCCAAGATTGACGACCTGGTGTTCTCGATCACGCCGGATGCCTCGGTGCGCTGGGCCAAGCTGCAGAAGGGCGAGTGCCACGTGATGCCGTATCCGAACCCAGCCGATCTCGAGGCGATCCGCAAGGACCCGAAGGTCAAGGTGCTGGAGCAGCCGGGCCTGAACGTCGGTTACCTGGCCTACAACACGACGAAGAAGCCGTTTGACGACGTGCGAGTCCGCAAGGCCATCAACATGGCGATCAACAAGAAGGCGATCATCGACGCGGTCTACCTGAGCACCGGGGTGGCGGCGAAGAACCCGATTCCGCCGACCCAATGGTCGTACAACGATGCGATCAAGGACGATCCCTATCGATCCGGCGGCCGCGAAGAAGCTGCTGGCCGACGCAGGCTATCCGAATGGTTTCACGACCGACCTGTGGGCGATGCCGGTGCAGCGGCCGTACAACCCGAACGCCAAGCGGATCGCCGAACTGATGCAGGCGGATCTGGCCAAGATCGGCGTTACGGCGGAGATCAAGAGCTTCGAGTGGGGCGAGTACCGCAAGCGCATGCAGGCGGGCGAGCACCAGATGGGCATGCTCGGGTGGACCGGCGACAACGGTGATCCGGACAACTTCCTCAACACGCTGCTGGGCTGCGATTCGGCCAAGACCAACGGCAGCAATGTGGCGAAGTTCTGTTACCAGCCGTTCGAGGAACTGGTGCAGAAGGCCAAGACGACGTCGGGGCAGGCCGCGCGCACGCCGCTCTACGAAAAGGCGCAGGTGATCTTCAAGGAACAGGCGCCTTGGTTCACGATTGCCCACGCGGTCCAGCTCAAGCCGGTGCGCGCGGAAGTGGTCGACTTCAAGCTGTCGCCGTTCGGACGGCACACCTTCTACGGCGTCGACATCAAGGAATAGCGACGCGCGGAGGCGCTTCCGCATGCAACGGGCCGGCATTGCCGGCCCGTTGTTTTTCCGCGGACGCGGCGACGAACTGCGGTCGTCGCCAGATGCTTACGCGCTATATTTCAACGCATTGACAGCCTGGCGCTCTGCGCCGGGTGTTTCCTTCTCCAGGGATGCTCGCATTCATCATTCGCCGCTTGCTTCAGGCCGTGCTTGTCATGCTGGCTGTGGCTCTGGTGGCGTTTTTGCTGTTTCAGTACGTCGGCGACCCGGTGTCCCAGATGTCGGGTCAGGACGCCACCCCCGAGAACCGTACGCGCCCGCGCACCGAACCGGGGCTGGACCAGCGGTTCGATCTGCAGTTCACGACGCTTGTCGTCAATGTCCTGCAGGGCGATTTCGGCATCAGCCTGCGCCAGGGCCGTGTGGTTGCTACGCCGATGCAGGAACCTTTGCCGCCCTCGCTCGAGCTTGCGTTCACGGCCGCGACCATCGCCGTTGTCATCGGTATAGCCGCGGGCGTGTACACGACGCTGCGACGAAATTCCTCGGCTCTCACAGATCCTGCTCGCAGCCTCTCTGGTCGGCCTTTCCTTGCCGATCGTGCTGATCGGCCGCCTCCTGATCCTCGTCTTTGCCCTACCGCCCGGGTGGTGGCCATTCTATGGTCGCGCCGATGTCGTCACGTTCGGCGGGTGGTCCACCGGGTTCCTGACTCCCGCGGGCTGGACACACCTGATCCTGCCGGCCGTCACGCTGTCGCTGTTCCGGCTGACGCTGACCATGCGGCATGCGGCCGGACATGCTGGAGGTGCTGCGCACCGATTACATCAAGTTCGCGTGCCTGCGTGGGCTCACGGACCGCGCAGTGAACTTCGGCCGCGCGCTGAAGAACACACGGGTACCGATCATCACGATCACCGGCCTGCAGCTCGGTGGCATCATGGCGTTTGCCATCGTTGCGGAAACGGTCTTTTAGTGGTCGGGCAGGGGACTGCGATTCATCCAGTCCGTGCACTTCGCGGACAGACCGGTGATGGCGGCCTGCCTCTGTCTCATCGCTTTGGTTTTCGTCCTGATCAACCTCGTGGTCGACCTGCCGTATTTCGGAGTCGACCCGCGCCTGCGCATCGATCGCGCTGCGGCGGCGCACTAGGGAGCGGCGCGGATGGGTAGCTACCTGGGAGCGGCGCTGCGGGGGCCGCTGGCGGCGATCCTGCCGCACCACGAGGGACTCGCCGAACTTCGTCGCGACCTGCATGCCCATCCGGAACTCGGCTTCGAGGAGCATCGCACCTCTGCCCTGGTGGCCGAGCGCCTGCGAAGTTTTGGCGTCGACGAGGTCCATGCGGGCATCGGCCGCACGGGCGTGGTCGCGGTGATCCGCGGGAGGGGACACTCCCGCGGTTCAATCGGTCTGCGGGCCGACATGGACGCGTTGCCGATGACCGAGGAGAACGAATTCGCGCACCGTTCGACGCGCCCGGGACTGATGCACGGCTGCGGCCATGATGGCCACACGACGATTCTGCTCGGCGCGGCCCAGTACCTTGCGCGCACACGCCGGTTCGACGGCATCGTCAACCTGATTTTCCAACCGGGCGAGGAAGGCTTCGCCGGCGCCAAGGCCATGATCGACGACGGCCTGTTCGAGCGCTTCCCGACCGATGAGGTCTACGCGCTTCATAACTGGCCTGCGCTCGAACCCGGACGAATCGGCCTGAATCCCGGACCGATGATGGCGGCAGCCGATCGCGTTGAGATCACCGTCAGCGGGAAGGGCGGCCACGGCGCGCATCCGCACCGCACGATCGATCCGATCGTGATAGCAGCGCACATCGTGACAGCGGCCCAGACAATCGTGTCGCGCAATGTCGGTCCGCTGGATGCGGCGGTGCTCAGCCTGTGCTCGATCCAGGCCGGCAACCCCGGCGCTTACTCGGTCATGCCGCGCGAAGCAAAGCTGGTCGGCACGGTGCGCACGTTCAGTGCTGATGCACAGGACCTGATTGAACAGCGACTGACCGAACTGGTGGAGTCGACCGCGCGCGCTTTCGGAGCCGAGGCGAAGGTCGTCTACGAGCGGATCTATCCTGCGACGATCAATCACGCCGCGCAGGCCAAGTTCGCCGGCGATATCGCGGCCGAACTGGTGGGCGAGGACAACGTGGTGCGCGATCTCGAACCGTCCATGGGGGCGGAAGACTTCGCCTTCATGCTGCGCGTCAAGCCCGGCTGTTACGTCCGCCTTGGCCAGGGCGGGGGCGCGGGCGGCTGTTTCCTGCACAACACTCGATATGATTTCAACGATGCCGTCATCCCGCTGGGGGCGGCGTACTTTTCGGCACTGGCCGAGCGCAGTCTGTCGCTGGCCGCCCAACGATCGCGGTAGGAGGCTCTGCATGAAGGCCTTGCTCGGAGTTTCGTACCGCTCCGCGGCCCGGGCGATGAAGGAAAACATCGCTCTCGTGCAGCTGGCGGATTACCGCAGGCCGCCAGAGTGGATCGCGAGCAAGAGTGCGGCGCTGTAGCGCGGCGTGAGAGTTCGGGGAGAGTTCTTGTTCTCAGGCGAATGGTGGATCACCATGTTCCCCGGCCTAGCGCTGAATCTGCTCGTCCTGTCGGTCAACCGGCAGGGCGACGGGCTGCGCGATGCATTGAATTCAAAGTTGCGTTGAACCGGCGGGCTGCCGGCGTTTGGCGTTGACCCAAGGAGATGCACGATGATGAAGATGCCTATAGCTGCGGTATCAACCGTCGCCGCGGCGGCGGTGTTGTCCGGTTGCGCGAGTTCGTTTCACGATTCGTACTTGGTTGGACAGCGCTACTTCAAGACCAACATCGATACCCAGCCGGTGATCATTATGGGCGTGGACAACTGGGACACCACGGAGCGGCGGGTTCTGGTCACGCCCGGCGAGCACGTCATCCGGGTACAGGCGTTGCCTGTGCCGGGCGCTCCACAGGAGACCGGGGAGTTCAAGCTCGACGTCCAACCCTGCTTTACGTATTACATCGTCGCTGTTCGCGACAATCGGATTGCCGCGAACTTCACGACCAGGGTGGATTACGCGGAGCCGTTGGCCGGCTGCACACCGCCGCCCGGGAAGAAATAGGGCGCATGGCCGAGCCGCGGCTCGAGGTATGCAATCTGCGCATTGAATTTCCGACACGACGCGGCACGTTCGTCGCCGTTGACAACGATTCGCTCGCCATCGCACCGGGCGGGTGCTGGGCGTCGTTGGAGAATCGGACGCTGGCAGCTCGCTGACCGGCGCTGCGATCGTGGTGGAAGTCGTTTCGCTGCGCTCGCAGTTCGTCGCATCCAGGCGTTCTAGGCCACCCGGCCCCGAAGCCTGCCCCAACCGGAGTGAACTGTCGCCAGGCGCGACGAACGGCGGCTACGTCGGATGAGGCGCGCAGCGGCGCCCTGGCACGACGAAACCGGCTTTGCAGTTCGCGCCGCGATTTCTGCGCCCCGTCGCAAGTCGCTCGCACGCGGGCCGCCGGATGCCTACAGTGCCTTCATCGACACCGAACACCGCTTCACGAAAGGACCGAACCATGAACGCCAACTACTCGACCCCCGCCCGCGTCAAGCTCACCGCCTTCGTCGGTGCCGTCATCGCCAGCGTGGTCGTGCTGGGCAGCACCGTGGCGGGTCTGCAGCCGACGGATGAGTTCAACGGCCAGTTGGTGGCGCTGGAGCGCGTGGTCATCACCGCGGCGGCGAGCCCGACGACGACCCGCTGAGCGCGGTGCCGCGCCCCGGCGCGGCGACCGGTCCCGCCGCGCCGCCCGCGCGCAGGGCACCCCCCAGGAAAGCCCGGCTTCGGCCGGGCTTTCGCATTGCTGCGTGCGGCCCATCGGTCGATGTCGCGAGCGTGAGGCGCCGCGCCGCGCGCAGACGTCGTCGCTCGCGCCCGCTGCAGGCGACACAACGAGCGTCAGGGTCGCGTGCGCCACTGGTGCTAGCGCTGTACCGCGCCGGTGTTGGTTGCGGCGATCGCCGTCGGATTGATCTTGGCGGCCAGCAACGCCGCTTTGTCTCCGTCGGCCAGCGACACCACCGCGCTGAACAGTGCGATCGTGGTGACCGCGGCAGCCGTCGTCGCGATGGCGTGTTTCCATGCATTCTTGAACATTTTGTGCTCCGGTTCCTTCGGGCTGCACTGCTTTGCAAGCCCCCTGGATTGGGTTGTCCACCATCTGGCGGATGAACAGCATTTCATTGCTTGCGCGCGCTGCTCGCCACGGAGAATTAATCCAAGCGGCTGCGGCAGATTCACATGGCAGTCATTCGCCACGGCAAGCTGACGCTGCGTCGGCGCTGCCCTCCCTGAGGGCAAGAATTCGGGCCACGCTCGGTCGCGCCCGGGAATTCTGAATTCGCTGATTGCACCGATCGGTGCGCGCGATGCGCTCGTCGCGGTTGCGCGTTCAGGAGACGGACGCTGTCCCGGAGTTGACGGGAAACCCGATCGGCGTTCCGGCAGGACCGCCGACGGCTGCGTCGTGGGCCGCGATCTGGACGACCCTGATTTCCCAGCTGGCCAGGAGTACCCGCGTCGCTGCGCGCCGCTTCAATGCGGACGTGTCGACGAACAGAAACTTCCTGCCCGGCATCGACGCAAGCCTGGCAAGCGCGCGGCGCAGGCGAGCATCGATTGCGCTGTCGGCGAGCTGCGATGCAGCCACCATGGCCGAAACAACGACCTGCTCGCCCGACGAACCCTGCAGGTCGGGTTCATCCTGGTCTGCCGGACGTCGCGGATTCCAGTGCCAGCGCGCTTCCAAATCGTCGAGATCGTGCGCAAGAAGCCATTCCGCAGCGCGAACGATCAGTTGCGCCCGCTGGATCTGCGCGAGGCTGTCACAGGCCTGCTCTCTCAGCGCCGTGAGTTGCGCGATGCCGTCCTGGATCGATTCAACGGGCGGGGATTCAATGCGCCGGACCGCCAGCACCGCGCGCCGCGCATCGTTGAGAATCTTCCTTCGAGCGTCGTCGAGCGTTCCGAGTTCAAGCATGTGCAGGGGTGTCGGCGTCCATGTTGGCGTGGCCCACTTTCGAGTGCTGCTGGGCACCGGTCGCCGATGAGGTGCAAGTTAGAGCGGTTTTCGACGAATGCGAAGTGCAATGCCTCGCCTATCTTGGGTGCAATTCGATCAGCCGATCGGACGGGGTCACGACGATGGTCCGGGCGCGGACGCGACGCTGCGGGCTTCGGCATGGGAAATGTTCCCATGCCCGAGCGAACGTGGAGACGGCCAACGCGCCGTTTCCGATCGGCATTTCTCATCACGCTTGTCGATTCGCAGGCCGTGGCCGCGACCGAAACGCGACATCGATTTGCGCATCGCGAGTGAGCGGATCTGTTCGATGACTTACTTGCGGCAACTAGCTTGTACTGCTCCGGTCCATCGACGGTCAGCGTCGCAGCCATGGCACACGCTGTTGCCGGGTGCGGCCGGGCATCGATATCGTGCGAGTGCGCACGCCCAGCCTGTCGCGGCTCGACGCGGATAGGGCTTGAGACGTGTCGCTCCCGTGGTGAGACGGTTCAACGCAACAAGGCGAGCAAGCGCGGTTCGACCGATACCGCGGCCATCAGGCCGCCCATGAGTGCGCCCGTTACGCCTGGGCAGCAGGCGTCCTGCCCCGCGAGAAACAGTCCGCCGATCGGAGTGCGCGGCCGCAGGGCATCGCTGAGGAAGCGCGCCGGCGTAGCCGCCAGTCCGTACATGGCGCCGTGTTCCGCCCCGGTATAGGTGGCCACCGAGATCGGCGTCGACGACGTGACGTACCGGATCATCGGCGCCAGGCGCGGGAAGTGCCGCCCGAACTGCGCGAGGAGGTTCTGTTCGATCCTCTCCTTCAGTTCGAGGTAACCGGGATCGCGCGCCTCGCCGCGCTTCATGCTCTCGTGCTCCCACGGAGTGAAGGCGTCCGGGTCGACAAAGGCGACGATCTCGCAGGTATGTCGTTGCGTGGCGCCAGGCTCATGGGTCGGATCCTTCAGCGACGGGAAAGAAACAAACATCATCGGCGCATCGGGTTCGATCAGCGGGTTGCGCCAGAGTTGGTCGACATCCCAGCTTTCGTAGATCCAATCGTTGGCGGGCGTTGCCCCGTTGGCGGCGACATCGCCCTCAAGACCCAGATACAGGCCCACGTAGCCGACCGACGGTTCGATTTCGAGCACGTCGCGCGCCCAGTCGTAATTCACCTCCTCGGAGGGCAGCATCCGCAGTGTGCTGCGCGCACCGGCATCGGACACGACGCACGGCGCGTCTTCCTTGGTTCCGTTGGCCAAGGTGACACCTTGCACGCGCCCGTTCTCGACGCGGATCGTCACGACTTCGGCGCCTGCGCGCAGCTCGCCGCCGGCGGCGATCACAGGCTCCGACAGGGCGCTCGCGAACACACCGGAACCCCCGACCGGGTACCACGCGCCGTCGAAGTAGCTCGACATGAGTACGGCGTGCACCGCGAACGACGCCTGGCTGGGCCGCCCGCCATGGTCGCCCCACTGCGCGGCGAGCAATGCCTGCAACTTCGGGTCGCCGACACAGTCCTGGATGACTTCCCACAGCGTGCGGCCGACCCACTGTTCGATTTCGCCTTCCTTCCACCACATCAGCCCGCGCGAGACCAGTTGCGGCATCGAGTGCGCCGCCAGCACGGCTTCGAGTGCCTTGCGTGCAGCGCGCATGTTCTCGAAAAAGACGGTCTATGCCTGCCGCGTCGGCCGGAAAGCGCGACTTGAGGGTTTGGATCAGTCGCGCGGCGGGATGCTCAAACTCCACCGTCATGCCCGGGAAGTGCACTCGGTCATAGACCGGACCCATCGAGGCCATCGGAATGCCGTGCGGCGTCAGCGCGTCGAAGATCTTCTTGGCCGGTCCGACCTGACCCTCTGCTTCACCGGCGCCGCCGATGTAGTGCACCCCGACATTGAACCGGTAGCCGTTGCGCTCGAAGGTCTGGGTCAGCCCTCCGAGTTTCGTGTGGCGTTCCAGCACCAGGATGCGCTTGCCTTCGTGCGCAAGCGCAGCGGCCGCGGCAAGGCCCCCGATGCCGGAGCCGATGACGATGACGTCCCATTGAGACACGATGCACCTCCAGTAGGCGTATCTGACCCTAGCGGGCAGTGCTCGGCCTTGACCCCTGTCAGCGTGCGTCGTCCAGCGCCAGCAAGGCGAATGACGCCAGCCAATGTGTTCCAACGTAGTCGCCCGCCGTCGCGGCCGGCAGCGAGGCGGCCAGGTGGACCTCGATGGCTTGCGCCACGGGGGCCTGCAACGCCATCGGGAGCTCCGGCTGCAGCTGCCGCCAGCACCAGGCACGGGACAGGTTGACGCCGTGCAGATGGACGATTCGCGCGTCCGAGGGGTCGCTGACCGGCACCGGGGTCAGCCAGTGGACCAGCGCGGCGTCCGACGGCTGGAACTGCTCCCACCAGTCCGCATAGCAGCAGCCATCGACGACCCACCTCATCAGCGCCGCTTCGACCAGGCCGGCTGACAAGAAGTCCTCGCCCGCGGGTTCGTAATCGGCCGGGTACGCCCGGTCGCGCCCGAACCAGAGATTGACGCGCTGGGCGATCGCCTGGCGCAACGCGCGGTGCTGGACTGTCTCGCACCAGTCGAGCGCGAGCAGGAGGGCAAAGGCGCTGTTGCTGTGCACGCCGGCACGGGTCGGATACGCCGCGCGTGGCAAGTAGGCAAGAAACCGATCGGCGAAGGCAGCCGCCAGTGGCCGCAGTGCTTCGCACCAGGTGGCCGACTCTGGCGCGACGAGCGCGAGGCGCTCGAGCTCCGCCGCGAGCTTCAGCAACCAGCCCCAGCCGTACGGACGCTCAAACGTCTGTCGATGGGGCCCAGCCAGTGTGGCAAGTTCACCCGCGACAGTCGCGGCAGTCAGCCGTGCACCGAGCTGCGCGCGCGTTCGCTTGGCCAACGGATGATCCGGGAAACGGCGCAGCAGTCGCACCAGCGTCCAGTGCATGTGGACGCAGGAATGCCAGTCGTAGCTGCCCCAGAAGACCGGATGCAGGTGACGCGGCGGCGCGAGGTCGCGGTCGCCGGCGAGCAGCTGGTCGAGCTTGTAGGGGTATTCGGTAAGGGTATTCGCGAGCGCAACACCGGCGAAGGACTGGGCGTGGTTCGCAGTCAGCATGGCGCTAGCGTAGCGCCATGCTGACAGTGCATCGGATTGGACCTAGCGTTCTTTGCGAACTTCGCCCGATCCGACGACGCTCTTCTTGATCACCGGGGTGCCACGGTAGACGACGTCGCCGGAACCTGCGATCGAGACCGTGAGCATCTGCTCGGCATGCACGCGGGCGTCGCCGCTGCCAGCAATCCGTACCTTGACGGTCTGGCCGACGAGATTGTCGGCGTTGATGTCACCGCCGCCAGCGATGCTGTAACCCTGTTCCGCGGCGCGCCCGACGGCCGTGAAATCGCCGCTGCCGGCGATGGAGACGCCCAGCACATCGACGTCCAGCCGATCAATCTTCACGTCGCTGCTGCCAGAAACCGAGACGGCCAGCATCGGGCCGCGCACCGCGTCGGCGTGCACGTCGCCGGATCCGCTCAGGGACAGTGCACTGATCGACTTGAACTCGACGGTCACCCGCGGATTGTCCGCGCTCCGAAAGCTGGCCCCGGGTTGCAGGCGGATCTCGAGCGTCGGCGTCGCCTCGCCCGTCACTCGCGTTTCGACGAACGACAGCAGGTTGTCGTCAAACCGTACGGTGACATGATCGCGCTCAGTCGATTTGAGTTCGACATCGATCGGACCGCTGACGCGGATCGCCGAGAACGCTCCCGGTGTCCGCGCCTCATCGGCTGCGCGTCCCGAGCCGGCGACGCGATTGCCGGACGAGCCGATCACGAGCGTCCCCGCGGCAGGGACGGCGGCCGGCTGTGCGGTGGCGGTGCCGGCCAGCAGGAGGCCAAAGGTCAGGAAGAACGCGCGCATGGGTCCACCTTTGAAGTTGCACCGCATAGTGCCGGGGCAGCCTGCGCGCTGCTCGGGCGGTGCGATGGTCTGCAGAGGCGGTGGACCGGACGGTATTCTGGGCGGATGAGCGGGGAGGGCGCTTGCCCTCATTTTCCAGCAGGCTTGGGCGGGATCGGCGTGGGAACGTCGCGGGCACTCTGCAGGAGTTCCTGCGCTTCCTTCTGGCCGCGTGCGGCAGCGCGGGAGATCCACAGAACAGCCTCGCGGCGGTTGGGCGATAGTCCGTCGTTCGGGGACAGCAGGGCAATCCCAAGCTGGAAGGCAGCGCCGGGGTTGCCGCGCTCGGAAGCGCGACGCAGTAACGCCTCGGCCAGTGGCGGATCCTTCGGCACACCGTCGGCGCCCCTGAGCAGGAGCGTCCCGAGCATCCACTGAGCATCGGCCAGGCCGCGCTCGGCCGCCGGTACAAGCAGCCCCCTAAGCCGCACGACCGCATCCGGCGGTGCCGGAACGGCCCGTTGGAGGATCTGCGCCTGGAAATAGCGCGCCCATGCCGCGTCCGCGTCGATATACGGCTTGAGCAGTGCCTCGGCATCCTTGACCTCGCCGACGCGTGCCAGCTCCGCGGCCTTCTGCAAGGCCTGTTCGGAATATCGCTGGAAGGTGAGGCTATCGGTGGCCTGCTGTGCGTCGCGCGCAATAGCGGCGGTGATCACGTCGCGCGGACCGCGCTCGGAGACACCAACCTCCACCAGGAGGCGTGGTTCGGTCGGATGGACGCAGGACAGTCCTCTGACGTGGAGGTAGGGCCGCGTCGCGTTCGTCTTGGCCGCGTTCTTGCGTGGTGACTGGTCTTCGGGTTCCCGCGCTGCCAGCGCATGGCGTGCACAGCGTGTGCCCGCATGTCGCACGATGGTTTCCTCGTGTTTGCTGACGATCCAGCGCTCGCCGATGCGCGCGTGCCGGTCCTTGGCCAGCGCCAGCAGCTCGGTGTCAGACTCGATCGGCTGGTCGAGCAGCTCGCTCACGATCACCAGCACTGCCGTGTCGGGCGGCGCGGCTGACAGGTTGCGTCCCATTGTGCCGCCCCGCGGCGTGCTGTTGGCGACGAACCAGAGTGGGTCGGTCGGCGTCGTGATGCCGAAACCGATGAATGACCACGGCGAGCCCGGCGACGTCTGCGGAATCTGCGCCACGTTGTCGTCCCTGCTCGGTGCTGCGAGCTGTGCGAGCGCTGGGCCAGTGAGTACGAGGGCCGCGGACAGACCCAGCAGGACGACGATGCGATTCATGGTGGTGACGATCCGAGCGTTAACGCATCATATCGAGCGCGCCCCGCGCTCAACGTCCAAATTGATGGGCAAGTTCCGCGGCTCGGGGCGGTCCGCCGCGATGAGGCACGAACCTGACGTCAACGATGCTCCTGAGCGCGTTTGCGATCTGGCTGGTCATCTTCGCCATCGAAGTTGTGCGCGGGGTGCCGCGCACCCTCTATCTCGTTCCACTGCTCGGTGATCTGCCTGCGCGACAGGTCGGGGTGGCGGTCGGCTCGCTGCTGATCCTGGCGAGCGCCTGGTTGACCGTCCGCTGGATTGGGGCGCAGTCGGTGCGCCAGTGGCGCACCGCGGGAGCGTTGTGGGTGACGCTGATGATCGTCGCCGAAGTGGTCTTAGGCCGCTTCGCGTTCGGCTTTCCGTGGTCGCGCACTGCGCGGGACTTCGATCCCAAGCGGGGCGGATTGCTGGGGCCCGGCATGCTGGTGCTCTATTTCGCCCCGGGTTGGATGGCGCGCCCGCGGGGACTTGCGACTGCCCGGCGCCCGGCGTGACGTTTTTGCCACGCATGGAGCCCGACACTCGCGTCGTGTAGGCCTCTAGACCGCTGCTGCGACGATCTCGCTGTCGGCGAGCGCAGCTCTGCTCTGCGAGGGCCGGCTCGCCATGAACTCCGCCAGCGCCCGGGCCGTGGGAGTCGACTTCAGGATCAGATCCTCCGGCGAGCACTGCGCCACGGCGAGCCCGCCGCCGGCGCCACCCTTCGGGCCCGAGATCGATGATCCAGTCCGCCTTCGGCGATGACGTCGAGGTTGTGTTCGATGACGATCACCGTGTTGCCGGCATCGACGAGCCGGTGCAGCACACGGATCAGCTTGCCGACGTCGGCCATGTGCAGTCCCACCGTCGGCTCGTCCAGCACGTACAGCGTCTTCGGCGGAACCTGGCCTCGTCGCGTGACGTCGTCGCGTACCTTTGAAAGTTCCGTCACCAGCTTGATGCGCTGCGCCTCGCCGCCCGACAGCGTCGGCGACGGCTGGCCCAGCGTCAGGTAACCGAGTCCGACGTCCTGCAGCAGCAACAGCGGATGCGCGATCGACCGATGCGGCCTTGAAGAATTCGGCGGCGTCATCGATATCCATGCGCAGCACGTCGCCGATCGATCTGTCACGCCACTTGACCGCGAGCGTCTCCTCGTTGAAGCGCGCGCCGCCGCAGACGTCGCACAGGACCTTCACGTCGGGCAAGAAGCTCATCTCGATCGTGCGCACGCCCTGGCCTTCGCAAGCATCGCAGCGGCCGCCAGCGGTGTTGAAGGAGAAACGGCTCGCGCCGTAACCGCGCGTGCGCGCTTCGAGTGTGTCGGCGTAGAGCTTGCGGATCGCGTCCCAGAAGCCGACGTAGGTGGCCGGGCAGGAGCGCGGCGTCTTGCCGATCGGCGTCTGGTCGACTTCGAGCACGCGATCGAGCAGCTCCCAGCCCTCGATCGCGGCGCAGCCCGCCCAGTCCGGTCGCGGCTTGCGCTGGCCGACGACGCGCCGCAGGTTCTCGAGCAGCACTTCGCGCGCGAGCGTGGACTTGCCGCTGCCGGAGACGCCGGTGACGACAGTCAGCCGCGCCGAGCGGAAAGCCGGCGTCGACACGCCGCAGGTTGTGCATGCGGGCGTCGCGCACGCTGAGTCGGGCGGCGGTGCGCGCGACTGCACGCCGTGGGTGCAGCGGATGCGCGAGCGGCGCCTTGAGAAACGCGCCGGTCGCAGACTCGGGTGCCGCCATCAGGTCAGCGACGCTGCCCTGCGCCACTACGCGGCCGCCGCGCACGCCGGCGGCCGGACCGATGTCGATCAGGTGCGCCGCACGGCGGATCGTGTCTTCGTCATGCTCGACGACGACCAGCGTGTTGCCCTTGGCTTCGAGCTTCTGCAAGGCGTCGAGCAGGATGCGGTTGTCGCGCGGGTGCAGGCCGATCGTCGGCTCGTCGAGCACGTACGCGACGCCCTGCAGGTTGGAGCCCAGTTGCGCGGCGAGGCGGATGCGCTGCGCTTCGCCGCCGGACAGCGTTGGCGCGGCGCGATCGAGCGCGAGGTAGCCGAGGCCGACTTCCTCGAGGAACGATAGCCGCGAGCGGATCTCGGCAAGCGCGTCGCGCGCGATCTCGGCCTCGCGCCCTGCGAGCGCCAGCTTGCGGAAGAACTCGCCCGCGTCGCTGACCGGACTGTTCTGCAAGCTGGGCAATCGAGCGATCGCGAAACTTCACGGCGAGCGCGGTGCGATTGAGACGCTGGCCGTGGCAGGACTCACAGGCCACGGCCTCGCCTTCGTACCAGGCGTTCCACCAGACTTCTTCGCCGCTTTGCTCGGCATCGAAGCCGGTGAGCTTCAGTCCGGTGCCGAAGCAGCCTTCGCACCAGCCGTGCTTGCTGTTGTACGAAAAGAGGCGCGGGTCCGGTTCGGGAAAGCTCTGTCCGCACGACGGGCAGGCGCGCTTGGTCGAGAAGCTCTTCTGCGTCAGCGACGGGCCCCCAGTCGCCGCGCGCGATCGACTGCTGCAGCGCCTGCAACGGTGCGACCACGGTCGCCACGCCGTGCCCGTGTTCGAGCGCCGTGCGCCAGCGCGCCGCGCAGCTGGGTCTCGTTGGCCGGCGGACACGACAAGATCGGCTACCGGCAGTTCGATCGTGTGTTCCTTGAAGCGCTCGATGCGCGGGAACTTCGCGGTCGGCAGGAAAACGCCGTCGACGCGCAGGTGCGAGTGGCCGCGTGCCGCGGCCCACTTGGCGAGGTCGGTGTACACGCCCTTGCGATTGACGACCAGCGGCGCCAGCACGCCGATGTGCTGGCCCTTCAGTTCGCGCATCACCTGCGCGACGATCGCGTCGAACGACTGCGGCGTCACCGGCACGTTGCAGTCGGGACAGTGCTGCACGCCGAGCTTCACGTAGATGAGCCGCAGGAAGTGGTAGAGCTCGGTCAGCGTGGCGACCGTCGACTTGCGGCCGCCGCGCGAAGTGCGCTGCTCGATGGCCACCGTCGGCGGGATGCCGTAGATCGCGTCGACGTCGGGTCGTCCCGCCGGCTGCACGATCGAGCGCGCGTAGGCGTTCAGCGATTCGAGGTAGCGGCGTTGACCCTCGTTGAAGAGGATGTCGAACGCCAGCGTCGACTTGCCCGAGCCCGAGACGCCGGTGATGACGGTGAACGTGTCGCGCGGAATGTCGACGTCGATCGACTTCAGGTTGTGCTCGCGCGCGTTGCGCACTTCGATCACATCGCGCTGCGCGCGGCGTCGCTCGCTCATCAGCGTCTGCAGCGGCTTCCCGGCCTCGTAGCTCGCTCGCGGTTCGTTGACGCGCGGCGCGTGGTTCGCCAGCGCGGCGCGGTAGGCGGCAAGTTCGCGGCCGGTGTGCGAGCGCGCGACGGCGATCACGTCGTCCGGCGGGCCGACCGCGACGACTTCGCCGCCGCGCATCGCCGCCCTCCGGTCCGAGGTCGATCAGCCAGTCGGCCGCCGAGATGACGTCGAGGTTGTGCTCGATCACCACCAGCGAGTGCCCGGCTGCGAGCAGCTTGCGGAACGCCCGCATCAGCTTGGCGACATCGTCGAAGTGCAGGCCGGTGGTCGGCTCGTCGAACAGGAACAGCGTGCCGCGCGTCGGCGGCTTGCCGCTGGCGGCCTCGGCGAGGAAACCGGCGAGCTTCAGGCGCTGCGCCTCGCCACCGGACAGCGTCGGCACCGGCTGGCCGAGCTTCACGTATTCGAGGCCGACGTCGACCAGCGGCGCCAGCACGCGCGCCACCTCGGCATCGTCGCGGAAGAATGCGAGCGCCTCGCTGACGGTCATGTCCAGCACGTCGGCGATGCTGGCGACCCGGGTGCCGCGCTCGACTGTCACCTCGAGCGTCTCGGGGCGGAAGCGCTTGCCGTCGCAGTCCGGACAGCGCAGATAGACGTCCGACAGGAACTGCATCTCGACGTGCTCGAAGCCGTTGCCGCCGCAGGTCGGACAGCGTCCGTCACCAGAATTGAACGAGAACGTGCCGGGGGTGTAGTTGCGCTCCTTCGCGATCCTCGACTTGGCAAAGATCGAGCGAATGGCATCGAAGGCGCCGACGTAGCTCGCCGGATTCGAGCGCGTGGTCTTGCCGATCTGCGACTGGTCGACGAACGCGACGTCGTCCAGCCAGTCGTCGCCCAGCAGCCGGTCGAAGGCGCCTGGCGCCTCGGTGCTCTTGCCCTTCGCCTTGGCCAGCGCGGGGTACAGCACGTCCTGGATCAGCGTCGACTTGCCGCTGCCCGAGACGCCGGTGACGCAGATCAGCCGCTTGAGCGGAATCTCGATGTCGATCGCCTTCAGGTTGTGTTCGCGCGCGCCTTGCAGCACCAGCTTCGGTGCATTGCTGGCCACCGGCAGCGGCCGCGAGGCGTCAACCGATTGCCGTCCGCCGAGATAGCGGCCGGTCAGCGTCTCGGCGCGCCGAAGTTCATCCGGCGTGCCGTTGAAGACGATGCGGCCGCCGCGCTCGCCGGGGCCCGGCCCCATGTCGAGCACACGGTCGGCCGCCAGCATCACCTGCGGGTCGTGCTCGACCACCACGAGCGAATTGCCGGCATCGCGCAGCCGGTGCATCACTTCAACGACGCGGTGCATGTCGCGCGGATGCAGGCCGATCGAGGGTTCGTCCAGCACGAACAGTGTGTTGACGAGCGAGGTGCCGAGTGCCGTGGTCAGGTTGATGCGCTGCACCTCGCCGCCCGACAGCGTGCGGCTCTGGCGGTCGAGGGTAAGGTAGCCGACCCCGACATCGACCAGGAACGCCAACCGAGCGCGCAACTCGTCGAGCAGCATCTCGGTCGCTTCGTCGAGCGGCGGCGGCAACGCGAGCACATCGAAGAACGCCTTGACGCGTTCGAGCGGCAGCAGCATCACATCATGGAGCGAAAGGCCGGGCAGGGCAGCGAGCTGCTCCTGCGACCACGACGCCTGCACGGGCCGAAAGCGTCGGTAGCGGCCGTCGGGTGGCATCGCCGCGTGAGCCTCCGGCTGCGCACCGACTCTCCAGAGCGTGGCATCGGGCCGCAAGCCGGCTGCCCGCGCACACTGGGCATGGGGTATAGGAGCGGTAGCGCGAGAGCAGCACGCGGATGTGCATCTTGTAGGCCTTGCTCTCGAGCCACTCGAAGAAGCGCTTCACGCCGTACCAGATTCCTGGCCAACTTTTCTTCCAGCTCTTCCAGCCGGCGCCGCCAGCGATGACCCACTGCTTCTGCGCTTCCGTCAGGTCGCGGAACGGCACGTCGAGCGGAATGCCGTCCTTCGCCGCGGACTTCTCGAGATCGCGCTGGCTTTCGATGAAGGACTTCGACTGGAACGGCTTGATCGCGCCTTCGCGCAACGTCTTGCGTTCGTCCGGAATCACGAGGCCGTAATCAACACCGATCACGCGGCCGAAGCCGCGGCACGTTTCGCAGGCGCCGAGCGGCGAGTTGAATGAAAAGGTTGACGGGTGTGGCGTGTCGTAATGGATGTCGCAGTCGGCGCAGTGCAGGTCGGTCGAGTAGCGCCACGTCGTGACGGGAGCCGCGTCTTCGCCCTGGGCATGCACGTCGACGCGGCCACCACCGAGCCGCAGTGCTCGCTCGATCGCATCGGCCAGGCGCGAGCGCTCTGTGCCCGCGAAGCGAAAGCGGTCCGCCGCGACATCGAGAACCTTGGCGTCCGCTTGCACCCGTTCAGCATGCACCTTGGTATAGCCCTGCGCTTCGAGGTGCGCGCGCACCTCGCTCTCGCTGAAGTTCTTGGGCACCCGCACCGGGAACGTGATCGTCAGGCGCGGATCGCTGGCGATGGCCGCGCGGGCCGCCAGGCTCGCAATGATCGACTCGGGGGAGTCGCGTCGTACCGGCTGCGCGCATTGCCGGCAGAAGAGCTGGGCCGCGCGTGCGAACAGCAGCTTCAGGTGATCGTTCAGCTCGGTCATCGTACCGACCGTACTGCGCGAGGTACGCACCGGATTGGTCTGGTCGATCGCGATTGCGGGCGGCACTCCTTCGATCCGGTCCACGGCGGGCCGGTCCATGCGGTCGAGGAACTGCCGTGCGTAGGGCGAGAACGTCTCGACGTAACGGCGCTGGCCCTCCGCGTACAGCGTGTCGAACACCAGCGAGCTCTTGCCCGAGCCCGAGACGCCGGTCACGACGATCAATTCGCCGGTCGGGATGTCGAGATCGAGATTGGCGAGGTTGTTCTGGCGCGCACCGCGAATGCGGATCGTGCGCCGCGTGCCAGCGGACACGGGCTTGGAATTGTCGGCCATGGGGAACTGGAGTTGCAGGCGCGGAGGGCGCCGCGAGACAGCACCATGTTACCCGCTCGAGGCGGTCCGCTTCCAACCGCGACCACCGTTGACACGGGTCAGCGCGGCCCTCATCGGTGGGCGCAGGCTGTCAGGGCGGCGCGACGCCGATATCCTGCGAAACACCATGGTTGCCGGTCCGACCTCGACGTTGCAGGCGGCGATTCCCTCGCCGGCTGCAGTGTTTTCCGCGCGTGGCCTCGCCAAGGTCTACCGCATGGGGGAGGTCGAGGTGCACGCGTTGCGCGGGGTTGATCTCGACATCCACGCCTCGGAGTTCGTCGTGTTACTCGGGCCGTCGGGGAGCGGCAAGTCGACCCTGCTCAATATCCTTGGCGGGCTCGATACGCCGACGTCGGGTACGGCGCGCTGGCGCGACCATGACCTCGGGCACGCGAGCGAGGCTGAACTGACGCGCTACCGGCGCGAGCACGTCGGCTTCGTCTTCCAGTTCTACAACCTGATCCCAAGCCTGACCGCACGCGAGAACGTGGCGCTGGTGACCGAACTGGTGCAGCAGCCCATGGCGCCCGAAGAGGCGCTGGCGCTGGTGGGTCTGGGCGACCGCCTCGACCACTTTCCGTCGCAGTTGTCCGGCGGTGAACAGCAGCGGGTGGCGATCGCACGCGCGATCGCCAAGCGGCCCGACGTGCTGCTGTGTGACGAGCCGACGGGCGCGCTCGACTATGCGACCGGCAAGGTGGTGCTGCAGGCCATCGTGCGTATCAATCGTGAACTGGGCACGACCGCGGCGGTCATCACGCACAACGCCGCGATCGCGGCTATCGCCGACCGCGTGCTGCGAATGGCGGATGGTCGCATCGCCGAGGTCACGGTTAACGTGAAGCGGCTGTCGCCGGAGGAGATTCACTGGTGAGCATGCTCGATCGCAAACTGTGGCGTGACTTGTGGCACGCGCGAGGCCAGGTGGTGACGATCGCGCTGGTGGTGGCGAGCGGCATTGCGGCCTTCAGCGCGTCGCTATCCACCTACGAGTCGCTGAAGCGCATGCAGGCCGAGTACTACGAGAGCGCTCGTTTCGCGCATGTGTTTGCCGTGGCACGACGCGTGCCGTCGAGCGTCGCGCCGCGCGTGCTCGAACTGCCTGGCGTGGCCGAGGTGGCCGCGACACTCAGCTACGACGTGTTGCTGGACCTGCCGGGCGTGGTCGAGCCGATGATCGGCCGCATCATTGCGCTGCCCGAGCATGGCCTGCCGGCGATGAATCGTCTGGCGCTGATGGCGGGCCGGTGGATCGACGCGCCGGAATCCAACCAGGTGCTGGTGAACCAGACCTTCGCCGTAAAGCGCGGATTGAAGCCGGGTTCGACGCTGCAGGCGCTGCTCAACGGCAAGCGCGAGCGGCTCGAAGTGGTCGGCATCGTGCTGTCGCCCGAGTACATCTTTCCGGCGGCCCATGGCGTCGGCGATGACGCGAGCTTCGGGATCTTCTGGATCGGCCGCAAGCGTCTGGCGGCTGCGTTCAACATGGAAGGCGCGTTCAATCGCGTCGCGCTGCGCCTGGCCCGTGGTGCATCGGAAGAGGCCACGATCAGTCAACTGGACCGGCTGCTCGAGACCTATGGTTCGACCGGTGCCTACGGACGCGCGGAACAGCCGTCGCACAAAGCGATCACGCAGGAAATTGCCGAACAGCGCGTTTTCGGAATGGTGCTGCCCAGTGTGTTTCTTGGCGTGGCGATGTTCTTGCTGAACGTCGTGCTGACGCGGCAGATCGGTACGCAACGGGGGCAGATCGCGGTATTGAAGGCGCTGGGCTACGCCAACGCCCGCATCGGCCTGCACTACCTTCAGTTCGTGCTGGTCATCGTGCTGCTGGGCATTGTCCTCGGTCTGGCGGCGGGGGCCTGGCTGGGTCGACTGCTGACCGAGCTCTACGCCGAGTTTTTCCATTTTCCGTCACTGGACTTTGCGATGCCGGCCTGGATCGTGCTCGGGGGAACGCTGGCCGCGCTGGTCGCGGCCGTCGCGGGCGCGTTGCAGGCGCTGAGGCGTGTCGTGCGGCTGGCGCCGGCCGCGGCAATGTTGCCGCCGTCGCCCCCGACATTTCGCGCCACGCTCGGCGAGCGACTGGGCTTCGGCCGCCTGTACTCGCCGGCCATGCGCATGATCCTGCGCGACATGGAGCGACGGCCGGGGCGCGCACTGGCGACCACGCTGGGCATCGCCGGCGCGGTGGCGATCCTGATCTCCGGAACCTGGTGGCGCGACGCGATCGACTATCTGTTCGAGGTCGAGTTCCGCATGCGCGAGCGCCAGGACATCAGCCTTGTGCTGGCGGAACCGGCGTCGACCACCGTCGTGTACGACCTGCTGCGCCTGCCGGGGGTCATGCGCGCCGAGATCGACCGCTCGGCCCCGGTGCGGCTGACGCACGACCATCGCAGCTACCGAACGACGCTGACGGGCCTGGCGTCTGGCGCATCGCTGCGGCTGCTGCTGGACGACAATCTTCGTGACGTGCCGCTGCCCGACGAAGGTCTGATCATCAATCGTACGCTGGCCGATCTGCTCGGCGTTCGTCCGGGCGACAGCATCCGGGTCGAGATCCTGCAGGGTGCGCGAACGACACGCGACGTTCCCTTGGTGGCGCTGGTCGCCGACCTGATGGGAACCCCGGCCTTCATGCACCGCGATGCGCTGAACCGCCTGCTCGGCGAAGGCGATGCCATGTCCGGGGCGCGGTTGCAACTGGACGCGGCGGAACGCGTGAGGTTCCTGCAGCAGATCAAGGAAACGCCGCGCGTGGCCTTTGCGGTGGAGATCGGTCCGATCATCCGCAATTTCCGTGAGACCTCGGCGCGCAATATCCTGATCTTCACCAGCGTACTCAGCGTTCTGGCCGCCACCATCGCCGTTGGTGTGGTCTACAACAATGCGCGCATCGCACTCGCCGAACGGGCGTGGGATCTGGCGAGCCTGCGCGTGCTTGGCATGACGCGGGCCGAGGTCTCGGCACTGCTGCTGGGCGAACTGGGTCTGCAGTTGCTGGTGGCGGTGCCGATCGGGTGGCTGGCTGGCTATGGGCTTTCGGCGTTCATCGTCGGTCTGATCCAGCCGGAGACGTTCCGCATCCCGCTGATCATCGAGCCGCGCACCTACGCTTTCGCTGCGCTGGTCGTGCTCGCGGCCGGCGTGGCCAGCGCGCTGATCGTGCGACGCCAGGTCGACCGCCTCGATCTGGTGGCAGTGCTGAAGACGCGGGAGTGATGTGAAACAGTCGGAAGAAGGGAAGTGGTGAGATCGGACATGAAGCGCACTCACTGGATCGTCCTGGCGGTCGCACTGCTGGCTCTGGCCGGCGCGCTGTTCTGGGCCTTCCGCCCGCAGGCGGTGCGGGTGGAGGTCGCGGAGGTGCGCACGGCGCTGTTCGAGAACCTGGTCGAAGAAGACGGCAAGACGCGCGTGCGTGAGCGCTACGTCGTCTCGGCGCCGCTCGGCGGGCGGCTGGCACGGGTGCAACTGAAGGCGGGCGATGTCGTGCAGGTGGGCACGGTCGTCGCCGTGCTGTGGCCCTCGGTACCGGCGATGATCGACGCCCGGTCGCATCGCGAGTTGAGTGAGCGTATGGGGGCCGCGGAGGCCGCGGTCGAGCAAGCCCGCGCCAACATCGCGCGGGAAGAGGCTGCGCTCGAGAAGGCGCAGGTTGACCTTGCCCGACACAAGAAGCTGCAGGGCGAGGGATTCCTGTCGCCGTCGGCGCTCGATCAGGCCGAACTCGCGGTGCGCGTGCAGGCCAAGTCGCTGGAAGCGGCCCGCTTTGGGCGCGAAGGGGCCACGCACGACCTGGCGCAGGCGCGCGCCGCGCTGATGCGCGCCCAGGAAGGGGCTTCCGTCAGGCGGCCGGAAGCGGCCTGGCCGATCACGTCGCCGGTCAGTGGGCGCGTGCTGCGGGTGCTGCAGGAAAGTGAGGCCGCGGTCGCCGTCGGCACGCCGCTCGTTGAAGTGGCCAACTCCGACGATCTCGAGATCGTGGTGGACGTGCTGTCGACCGAGGCCACGCGAATTCACGCGGGTGCTCCCGTTCGGATCGACGCGGGCTCTGGCGTGGCGGTGCCGGGTCGGGTACGGCGCGTTGAACCGGCCGCTTTCACGAAAGTCTCGGCGCTGGGGGTCGAAGAGCAGCGGGTGAACGTCGTGATCGATTTCGACGGCGCGTCCGGCAAGGTTCCCGGACTCGGCGACGGCTACCGCGTCGATGTGCGCATCGTGACCTTCGAGCGGGCCGATGCCACGGTCGTCCCGGTGGCGGCGCTGTTTCGCCGCGGCAATGACTGGGCCGTGTTCGCGCTCGAGGGCGATCAGGCGCGGCTGCGGACGGTCGGGATCGGCGGCCGCAACGCCGAACTGGCATGGGTCGACGCAGGGCTGCGTGCCGGCGAGCGCGTGATCGTCTATCCGAGTGACAGCGTGCAGGACGGCCGACGCGTGCGCGTGGCGCGCGGCGGCTGAGCACAGGCCCGCTTGCCCGGACTCCCCGGGAACTTCACTTAGCGCGAACCGGCGCGGCGGTGGAGGCGAAGCGAACGAAATCGTCGAACTGGCGCGTGATCAACCCCGGCGTCGGGCCGCGGCCGTTTTCATCGCGCCGGTCGAACACCATGTCGGTGCCGACCTGCAGGCGCACCCAGCGGGGGTACGCATACATGTAGCCCGTCAGATGGTCGATCACCATCAGGCTGCTGCCGCCCGGCAGCAGGAGCTGCATCGGCTGCATGTCGACGGCCCGCGACACAACCACCCCCCGCGTCAAGGGCACGCCGTCGCGACGGCACTCGATGACCAGGGCAGACGACGAGCGGCGGACCTGCATGTCGAACATCGGGGTCACACCGACGTAGTCGGCCGAGGAGTTGCCCGCGCGACAGCTCATGCCGTCGACGACGCGACCGTCCTGGTCGACGGTCTGGATGCTGACTTTCTGCGTGGAATCGCCGGACAGCGTGGCACAGCCCGACAGCGCGCCCAGCACAAGCGCGGTCAGCAGGGCAAGGCAGAGCGTTCGGAGCATGGGGCGACGTCGCGGATCCGACAGGGATAGTGCGGGCCAGCGTACCGGGGCCGGCGCCGCGTCACCCTCCGGCGAACGGATTAGCCGGCGCCCGTATTCAGCCCCCTCCTTGGAGGTAGGTGCCGGGCGTTTGTGATGCGCATCAAGCCGCTGACAATGAGATCCCCGACCATGCGCGGGGATTCCGCCGACATGACCTACCTGCGCCTGCTGCCGCCCGCCATCGCCCTGCTGCTGCTCGCCGCTCACTTCTGGCGCGCCCAGTGGTGGCCGCTTGCAGTGGTGTGCGTTGCCCTGGTCGGCGTGCTCGCGCTGCGGCGGCCCTGGGCGGCCCGGCTGGTGCAGGCAGCGCTGATGCTCGGGTCCATCGAGTGGCTGCGGACGCTGGCGTCACTGGTCGCGGCTCGGATCGCGCTGGATCAGCCGTACGCTCGAATGAGCCTGATCCTCGGCGTGGTCGCGATTGCCACCTTTGGGAGCGCACTGGTGTTCCGCGCTCACTCGCTGCGACAGCGCTACAACCTGGGCCGATGAGGCAATCGCCTAGCGGTCGAGATACTTCTCGACCAGCCGGATCCAGAAGGTCGCGCCGAGCGGAATCAGATCGTCGTTGAAGTCGTAGCTCGGGTTGTGCAGCATGCACGGGCCGAGGCCGTGGCCGGCAAGGCGATGCGACCCGTCGCCGTTGCCGATGAACACGTAGGCGCCGGGACGCACCTTCAGCATGAAGGCAAAGTCCTCCGAGCCCATCGTCGGCTCGAGCCCGCGCACGACGTTGTCGCGGCCGACGATGTCGTCCATGACCGTCGCGGCAAACTCGGCCTCGGCCGCGTGGTTGACCGTCGGCGGATAGTTCCATTTGAACTCGACGTGCGACTCGGCGCCGTAGGCCGCCGCGGTCATCTGCACGATGCGGCGCATGTGTTCCTCGACTTGCGCCGTCACCGCGTCGCTGAAGGTGCGCACCGTGCCCGAGATGAACGCACTCTCAGGCACGACGTTGGTCGCGTCTCCGGCGTGGATCATCGTCACCGACAGCACCGCGGCGTCGATCGGTTTCTTCACGCGCGTAATGATCGCCTGCAGGCCGTTGACGACCTGGACTGCGACGAACACCGGGTCGATGCCGAGATGCGGCATCGCCGCGTGTGCGCCCTTGCCGGTGATGCGGATCTCGAACTCGTTGGCCGATGCCATCGCCGGACCCGGCGCCACGCCGAACTGCCCCACGTTGAGGTTGGGCCAGTTGTGCATGCCGAACACCGCGTCGCACGGGAAGCGCTCGAACAGGCCGTCGTCGATCATGCGCTGCGCGCCCGCACCCCCTTCCTCGGCCGGCTGGAAGATCAGGTGCACCGTGCCGTCGAACGGCATCGTCTCGGCGAGATAGCGGGCCGCGGCGAGCAGCATCGCGGTGTGACCGTCGTGGCCGCAGGCATGCATCTTTCCGGCCTGGGTCGAGCGGTGTGCGAACTTGTTGAGTTCCTGAATCGGCAGCGCGTCCATGTCGGCGCGCAGTCCGATCGAGCGCGCGGACGTGCCATGCCGAAGGGTGCCCACCACGCCGGTTCCGCCGAGCCCTCGCGTTACCGCGATGCCCCATTCGGCGAGCTTGGCTGCAACCAGCTCGGCGGTACGGTTTTCCTCGAAGCGCAGCTCGGGATGGGCGTGGATGTCGCGGCGGATCTGCTGGATGTCGGCGCGAAACTGGACAACACGGTCGATCAGTTGCATGGGGATACCTCGGCTCGAGAACGTGGATGCTACTGAAGGCCGCGCGGGCGCGCCTATTGACCCGCGCACGCGCGGCCGGCAGGCCCTAAAATCGTTCGCCTCTGTCAGGACCTGACCGTGAACAAACCTCTCGCTATCAACGCGCTGTCGCCATCGCCTGCCGCTCTGGAAATGATCGACCGGCTGATCGCGTTTCCGACGGTGAGTCGCGACTCGAATCTAGGCCTGATCGAGTACGCCCGCGATTACCTGCTCAAGGTGGGTGTAAAGCCGCGCCTGGTCTACGACGCATCCGCCCGCAAGGCGAGCCTGTTCGTCACGTTGGCCGACGACGCCGACGGCGCCAGGACACGCGGGATCATTCTGGCCGGTCACACCGATACCGTCCCGGTCGAGGGGCAGGACTGGGCCAGCGACCCGTTCAAGGCGACGCACTCGTTCGCCTCTGGCGCCGGCCGCATCCACGGGCGCGGCACCGCGGACATGAAGGGCTTCATCGCGATCGCGCTCGCCTGGGCGCCGCGCTTGCTCGCCGCTCAGGCGACGCTTCCCGTGCATCTGGCCCTGACGTTCGACGAGGAAACGACCTTCATCGGCGTGAATACGCTGGTGGCCGACCTGACGGAGGCCGGGATCCGCCCCGCCGGCTGCATCATCGGCGAGCCCACCGACATGCAGGCGATCGTCGCCCACAAGGGCAAGCGCGACTTCTGCTGTCGGGTGCGCGGGCGCGAGGCACACTCATCCCTGACGCCGACGGCCGTGAATGCCATCGAGTACGCGGCGCAGCTCATCGCCTTCATCCGTGGCGTGGCGGACCGCGCCAGCCGCGAAGAGCCGCGCGATGCACGGTTTTCGGTTCCGCATTCGACGTTGCAGACCGGCGTGATTCACGGCGGCATCGCGACCAACGTCGTGCCGCGCGATTGCGTGTTTCACTTTGAGATGCGCAACATCCCCGCGACTGCGCACGACGCGCTGACACAGCCGATCCTCGATCACGCGCGGCGCGAACTGCTGCCGCGCATGAAAGCCGTGGCGCCGGAATCCGATATCGCCTTTGAAATGGGCCTCGACCTGCCGGCATTCGGCATCGAACCCGATGCCCCGGTGGTGCGGTGGGCAATGGATCTGGCGCAGACGGCGCAGCGCGGAACCGGCGCGGTCAGCTTTGCCACCGAGGCGAGCATCTTTCAGCGTGCGGGCATCCCGACCGTGGTGCTGGGGCCAGGTTCGATCGACCAGGCGCACAAGCCCGACGAATACATCAGCTACGACCAGGTGGCGGCCTGCGAGCAATTGTTCGGCCGTCTGATAGCCGGCGGTCCGCCGGCACTGTGACGATGGCCGACGGCGACGCGAACCTCGAGGTCGTGCGGGCCGCCTGTCCGCACGACTGCCCCGATACCTGCGCGATGCTGGTGACGGTCAAGCGCGAGCAGGGCCGTCGCGTCGCGATCAAGGTTGCGGGCGATCCTTCTCATCCGACGACCGCGGGCACGCTGTGCACGAAAGTGAGCCGATACCTCGAGCGCACCTATCACCCGGACCGGCTGCTGCATCCGCTGAAGCGCGTCGGTCGCAAGGGCGAGGGCCGGTTCGAGCGCATTTCGTGGGACATGGCGCTCGAAGAAATTGCGGCGCGCCTGAAGTCGATCGCGGCCGTCGATCCGCAGCGCATCGTGCCATACAGCTACGCGGGAACGATGGGCATGGTGCAGGGCGAAGCGATGGCGAGCCGCTTCTTTCACAGGCTCGGCGCGAGCGTTCTCGATCGCACCATCTGCGCCACCGCGGGCGCGGAGGCGCTTGACGGCCACGCTCGGCACGCGCGATGGCACCGACATCGAGCAATTCCAGAACGCGAAGCTGATCGTCTTCTGGGGCACCAACGCCATCGCGTCCAACCTGCACCTGTGGAGTCGCGCGCAGGAAGCCAAGCGCAACGGCGCGAAGCTGATCGCCATCGATCCGTACCGTTCGCTGACGGCTGAGAAGTGCCACCAGCACATCGCGCTGCTGCCGGGCACGGACGGCGCCTTTGCACTCGGCGTGATGCATGTGCTGGTGCGCGAAGGCTGGCTCGACCGCGACTACATCGAGCGCTACACGCTGGGCTTCGATGCGCTCGCCGCGCGTGCCCGCGAGTTCGACCCTCAGCGTGTGGCGCGGCTCTGCGGCATCACGGCCGCCGAGATCGAGCAGTTCGCGCGTGACTACTGGGAGATTCGCCCCGCGGCGATCCGGCTCAACTACGGGATGCAGCGCGCCGCCGGGGGCGGTAATGCGGTGCGCGCCGTGGCCTGCCTGCCGGCACTCGCCGGCCATTGGCGCGATCCCGCGGGCGGTGTCCTGCTGTCAACGAGCGGCAATTACCCGGTCGATGCGGCGACGCCTGTACCGCCCCGATTTGCTCGCCGGGCGCACGCCGCGCACGGTCAACATGTCGACCATCGGCCACGACCTGCTGCACGCCGACCCGCCGATCGATGCGCTGATCGTCTACAACAGCAACCCGGTCGCGGTGGCGCCGCAGTCGCGCGCGGTCGCGGCCGGTTTCGCGCGCGAGGATCTGTTGACCGTCGTGCTCGAGCAGTTTCAGACCGACACTGCCGACTACGCCGACTTCCTACTGCCGGCCACCACGCAGCTCGAGCACCTTGACGTGCACAAGTCTTACGGGCATCTCTATCTGCTGGCGAACAACCCGGCGATCGACCCGCTCGGCGAGGCGCTGCCGAACAGCGAGATCTTCCGCCGGCTGGCAGCGAAGTTGGGTTTCACGGAGCCGGCGTTCCTTGAGTCCGACGATCAACTGGCCGCGCAGGCGTTCGCAAGCCGAGGGCCAACCGCCCGTTTCGACTGGCCGCGGCTGAAGCAGGCCGGCTGGGAGCGGCTCGACTTGCCGCCGGTCCACGCGCCGTTTGCGCACGGACAGTTCCCGACTCCGTCCGGCAAGTGCGAGTTCTGGTCGGAGTCGCTCGCGGCGATCGGCCTCGACCCACTGCCTGGTTATGTGCCGCCCAACGAGGGGCCGACCAGCAACCCGGCCCGGGCGGCGCTATTTCCGCTTGCCATGATCTCGCCGCCGGCGCGCAGCTTCCTCAACTCGAGCTTCGTCAACGTGACGAGCCTGCGCTCGATCGAAGGTGAGCCTTCGCTCGAGATTCATCCCGCAGACGCAAGCGTCCGCAACATTCGGTCCGGGGATGCCGTTCGGGTGTTCAACGACCGTGGCTCGCTGCAGTTGCTGGCGCAGGTCACGGACCGGGCGCGGCCGGGCTGCGTGGTGGCGCCGTCGATCTGGTGGAAGAAGCTCGCGCGCGACCGCAAGAACGCCAATGAGCTCACGAGCCCGGCGTTAACGGATATCGGCCGCGCACCCACGTTCTACGACTGCCTGGCCGAGGTCGAACGCGTCTCTTAGCCCGATCCCGTTTGCGTCATGGCGCGTGGCGCCGGTTGGGCCACAATGAATCTGTTGCCGAGCCCCCGCATGGCCCCCCTTCGATCCCTGTTCGCGCTGCCCAATGAGTCGGCCTTCGACCCCTCGCGTTGGGCCGAGGCGGCCTTCGATATATGGCAGGGCTCCCACCTGACGCCGACGGCACTGGCGCACACCTCCGAGCGCCGAAGCCGCGCGCTCATCGACTACGCGCGCGAAGCGTCGCCGTTCTACTCGCGGCTTTACCGCCGGCTGCCATTGCATGGCCTGCACCTGCGCGATCTGCCGCCGGTGACCAAGGGCCAGTTGATGAAGCACTTCGACGACGTCGTCACGCACCCGGGAGTCACGCGTGCGGCGATCGAAGCCTTCATCGCCGACCCCGCCCGCATCGGCCATTCCTTGCTCGGTCGATTCAGCATCTTCTCGAGCTCGGGGACGACAGGGACGCCGGGGTATTTCGTGCACGATCCGGACGCGCTCGCCGTTTACGATGCGCTGGAGGCGCAGCGCTTTCGTGGCCTGCTCTCGCCCGCCGATGTGTTGCGGCAGGTGATGGAGGGCGATCGCTACGCGATGGTCGCCGCCACTGAGGGTCACTTTGCCGGCATTGCCACCGTCGAGCGGATGCGCCGCTGGGCGCCGTGGATGTCAGGTGCCGTGCGGGCGTTCGCCCTGCTGCAGCCGTGTGCAGCGCTGGTGCAGGAACTCAACCTTTACCGGCCGACGATCCTCGCCACCTATCCGACGGCCGCGGAGATGCTGGCCGAGGAACAGGCGACGGGCCGCCTTCGACTGCGCTTGCGTGAGATCTGGACCGGCGGTGAAGTCCTCTCGGAGCCGACGCGTCTGCGCGTGCAGCGGGCATTCGGCTGTCGAGTGCGCAGCGCATACGGCGCTTCGGAATTCCTGCCGATCGCGTGGGAGTGCCCGCACCGCACCTTGCACGTCAACTCCGACTGGGTCGTGCTGGAACCGGTGGACCGGCACGGTCGGGCCGTCGCGCCGGGTGTGCGCTCGCATTCGGTGTTGCTGACCAATCTGGCCAACCGGATCCAACCGCTGATCCGCTACGACCTCGGCGACGCCATCACTGTGCATGTCGAGCGCTGTGCCTGCGGCAGCGCATTTCCCACCGTGTCGGTCGAGGGGCGTTGCGATGATGCGCTGCGACTGCCCGCCAGGCGCGGCGGCGGTGAAGTGACCCTCGTTCCGCTCGCGCTCGAAACGGTGCTGGAAGAGGGGGCCGGGGCGCACGAGTTCCAGGTCGTGCAGGCTGCCGACGGCAGCCTGACGGTTCACCTCGGAAATCAGGAGCGCAGCCGGCGCGCGCCCGTGCGCGCCGCGTTGCGCCGCTACTTCGAAACCTGCGAGGTAGGGCCGGTCGACATCGTCGTGTCGCGGCGCGCCCCGGTGCGCGACCCGGCGAGCGGGAAACTTCGGCGCGTGGTCTGCGAACTCGACCCTTAAGGCTGTCGCCGCCGGCGACTTGTGCACAATGCCGGCCATGTCCACGGCCCTCCGTCCGTTTCTGCTTCAACCTCGCCGCGTGTTGCTGGCCATGACCGTCATTGCTGCAGTGGCGCTTGCCCTCATCGGCGCGGGGTGTTCCACGGTCGACTACTACGCACAGTCGATCCAGGGACACCTGGCCGTCATGGAGGCGGCGCGGCCGATTCCGGAGGTCATTGCCGATCCGCAAGCACCACCGCCACTCAAACAACGCCTCGAACGCGCCCAGCAGATTCGCCGCTACGCGTCGGCGCAGCTCGCATTGCCCGACAACCGCAGCTACACGGAATACGCCGACCTGAAGCGTCCGTATGTCGTCTGGAATGTGTTCGCCACGCCCGAACTGTCACTGCAGCTCAAGCAGTGGTGCTATCCGATCGTCGGATGTGCGGGGTACCGCGGCTACTTCGAGCGGGAGGCCGCAGACCAAGCGGCCAGCGAACTGCGCGCGGGCGGCTACGAAGTCCATGTGAGCGGCGTGCCGGCCTATTCGACGCTGGGGTGGTTGCCGGATCCGCTGCTCAACACCTTTATCGGCGGAACCGAGGGGCAGCTGGCCGGACTCGTGTTCCACGAGCTGGCGCACCAGGTCGTCTTCGTCGGCGGGGACACGACCTTCAACGAGTCATTCGCGACGACGGTCGAACGCGAGGGCGTGCGACGCTGGCTCGAGTCGAATGGCAACGATGCTTCGCGCCAGGCGTACGCGGAGTTTGCGCAGCGGCGGACGCAGTTTGTCGAGCTGCTCTTGAAGTACCGCCGGCTGCTGCAACAAAACTTCGCGAGCGACGCCACCGATGCGTTGAAACGGCAGCGTAAGCAGCAACTCTTTGCAGCGCTCAAGGAGGAGTACGCTCAAATCAAGGCAAGCTGGGGTGGGTTCAGCGGCTACGACCGCTTCTTCGCGCAGGACCTGACCAACGCCCATCTCGCGGCGGTCGGCGCCTATAACGATCTGGTGCCGGCATTCGACGCGTTGCTTGCGCAGTCGGGTGGGGATTTCCCGAGTTTCTACGTGGAGGTCAAGCGCATCGCCGCGTTACCGAAGGGCGAGCGCGATGGCGCATTGCAGAGGTTGCAGACGGCGCGCAATTGAGCGTGCGAAGTGGTGGCGGGCGGGCTCAAGGGTCGGAGCGCGCGGAGTACCGCTGATCGTCCGAGCGCGACGGCGAGCCGCTATGATCGTTTCGATTTGCCGCGGACCATGCACCGCAATCACGGCGAATGCATAAACACAGCCTCGCTACGGGGCGGAGTCGGGAGACAGCGGATGGATCGGTTTTGGCTGAAGAACTATCCGAAGGGCGTGCCCGGAGACATTGACCCCACGCAGTATTCGTCGCTGGTGCAACTGCTGGAGGAGGCGTTTCAAAAGTACTCCGACCGGCCGGCGTACACGTCCATGGGCACTGACCTGAGCTACCGGCAACTCGACGAGTATTCCGCGGCGATCGGCGCGTGGTTGCAGTCGCGCGGACTCGCCAAGGGCGCACGGGTCGCGATCATGATGCCGAACGTGCTGCAGTACCCGGTAGTGCTTGCGGGCGTGCTGCGCGCCGGTTACGCGGTCGTCAACGTCAACCCGCTCTATACGCCGCGCGAACTTGAGCACCAGCTGAAGGACTCGGGTGCCGAGGCCATTTTCATCCTGGAAAATTTCGCGACCACACTGCAGGCGGTGATCGACAAGGTGCCGACCAGGCATGTCGTGCTGTGCGCCATGGGCGACCTGCTGCCGTTCGTGAAGGGCCTGGTCGTCAACTTCATGGTGCGCAACGTCAAGAAGATGGTGCCGGCCTACGCGCTGCCCAGCGCGCTGCACTTTACCGAGGCGCTGGCCGATGGCCTCAAGCTCGCGCTCAAACCCGTCACACTGGTGCCCGAGGACATTGCCTTCCTCCAGTACACCGGCGGCACGACGGGGGTCTCCAAGGGGGCAACGCTGCTGCACCGGAACATCGTCGCCAATGTTCTACAGTCCGAAGCCTGGTACCTGCCGGCGATAAGCAAGATGCCGGCCGGCCAGCAGGCAATCATCGTCACCGCGCTGCCGCTCTATCACATCTTCGCGCTGACGGCGTGCGCGCTGCTGGCGATGCGCATCGGCGGGCGCAACCTGCTGATCGCCAATCCGCGCGACGTTGCGGGCTTCGTGAAGGATCTGTCGAAGTACCGCTTCAACGTGCTGCCGGCTGTCAACACGCTGTTCAACGGTCTGTCGAACAGCGAAGACTTCCAAAAGCTCGACTTCTCGTCCTTGAAACTGTCGATCGGTGGCGGCATGGCGGTGCAGCAGGCGGTCGCCGACAAGTGGTTGAAACTCACCGGCTGCCCGATCTGCGAGGGCTACGGCCTGTCGGAGACCTCGCCGTCGGCCACGTGCAATCCGACCGACACCGACCGCTACACCGGCACCATCGGTCTGCCGCTGCCGTCGACCGAAATCTCGCTGCGTGACGATGAGGGCCAGCCGGTTCCGCTCGGCGCCGCAGGAGAAATCTGCATCCGCGGGCCGCAGGTCATGGCGGGATACTGGCAACGTCCGGACGAAACCGCCAACGTCATGACCGACGACGGCTTCTTCAAGACCGGTGATGTCGGCGTGATGGATGAGTACGGCTACACGAAGATCGTCGACCGCAAGAAGGACATGATCCTGGTGTCGGGGTTCAACGTCTATCCGAACGAGGTCGAAGGCGTGGTGGTGTCGCATCCGGGGGTCCTTGAAGCGGCCGCGGTCGGCGTTCCCGACGAGAACTCGGGCGAGGCCGTGAAACTCTTCGTGGTCAAGAAGGATCCGGCGCTGACCGAACGCGAACTGATGGAGTTCTGCAAGGAGCAGCTCACCGGCTACAAGAAGCCGAAGTACATCGAGTTCCGCAGCGACCTGCCGAAGACCAACGTCGGCAAGATCCTGCGGCGCGAGCTGCGGGATACCAAGCGCGCAGCCTGAGGAATGAGCGGTTTTGCGGTGGACCTCCACTCGCGTTCATGCGGTCGGAGCGGCAGCAGCGCATCCCGCGCAGCAGCAGGACCTAGGAGGGGGCGATGAAGGAACGAAGCAAGAGGGATGACCGGGGGCCGCCGACTGGCACGCGCACCGGCCCGCGGGCGCGCGCCGCGCAGGATCGCAAGTTCGGTGACCCGTACCAGCGGGCGGCGCGGCCGCCTTCGGATGCGCCGCCGCGCGAGCGCCTGAGCGCGCCGGCGTCGGGGTCAGTCAGGCTCGATCCGGACGTGGCGCGTGTTTTCCGCGACCCGGAAGCGGTCAACGAAGTGCTCCGGATGGTCATTCGCATGGCACGCCTGGTGGGCGGGCGTCCCGCCGGTCCGCCGCGCGACCGCCCGCCGTCGTTCCGGGAGCGCAGCCCGGGCGGCCCGCCGCGCCGCGAGACTCGAGGCGATCGACCGGGCGCTCCGCCCCCTCGGCGCCGGGCGCGTTTCGAGGACAAGTGACCCCGATGACGGCGCCACGCGCTTGGCTGCGGCTTGCTGTGTCGCGCGAGCAACGTCCGTCGGGTCCATAACGACCTTTCAGGATTTATACCGCTTTCTTGTGAATCTTCGGGTTTGCAGCGCCACGACCTTGGCCTAGCCTAAAGACCTCGGCGACTTCGGTCGTCGGTGACAGAGGCTGCGGGGTTGGTCATGAAGCAGATGCGTGCGTTCGGTCTGGTAGCGCTGCTGGTGGCAAGTGGTGGCGTCGATGCGCAGTTGAGCGGGCCGGGGCTGACACTGCCTGCCTACGCCGGCGAGGACGTCACGCTTGAGCTGAGTCCGAGCATCGGTCTGCGCGGCTGGGTCGGGGGGCGGCAGGGAATGCTGGCGAGCGATGGCCTGCAGGCCAGTTCGATGGTGCTGGCGGATTGGCGGCCGCTTGGCAGCGGCTTTCGGCTCTCGGGCGGCCTGGCGTACGGCCCGCTCTTGTCAGCGACGACGATGGCGGGACCTGCACTCGACCGCAGCCTCGGCGACCCTTGGACGTTGAATACGGGCGTGGACCCGCGCAGCTGGTTCGCGCGCGGCAATCCCTACCTGGGTCTGGGCTGGGGACTGGGTTCCGGCCGCAAGGGCCCGTATCTGACTGCAGATCTGGGTCTGATGTACCAGCGCAGCGGTCTTTCGACCTGGGGCTGTCCCGCCGGCATGCCGTCTACGGCATGCGCTCCGGACCTGCGCGCCGTCGAGCACGCTTCTGCGGCGGAAGACGTTCGCATCGCGCCCGTCATGTCGCTGGGCGTTGGGCTGCGCTTCTAGGTTGCTCGGCGGGAACCGGGCAGCAGGTCAGCCGGCGAGCGGCGTGCTCAGCAAACCGCGATCTGCCTCGACCAGCGCCCGCCGCAGACTGCGGTAGAGCTGCGTGACATCGAAGGATTCCCCGTGTTTCGCGCGCAGTCGGATATTCGTGGTGTTGGCGCGCGCACGCACGGACAGCGATTCGAGCTTGGCCCGGTCGAACAGCTGTTCGCCATCGATCGGCTGAGTTCCGCTGAGGGCCCCCAGCACGACGTGATGGCGGCGGCCGAGGCCGTTGAACTGGATCTCGACTTCGTTGTTTCGTTCTCTTACTCGCATCAGCATGATCGCCTCCGCCACGCATTCTCAGCGCGCAATATGACAGTGGGATTTTTGCGCTGAAGTCGCAATCCGCTGTATGGCGGATTACTCGGATCGCGTGTGGACTATTCGACGCCGGTAGGCCCTGCGTTGCGGCGGTGCGATAGTTTGATGGCCGCAAGCTGGTGATCGTGTAGTCGGGAGAGCGCGATTACCGCGGACGTTGCCCCGATTAACGCAAGGAACATGTCCGACTGTGTATCCCACGGGTCGCCCTGCGTACCCAGGAATTCGTCGGCGCCCTGGCCGAGGGCGAGTGCGGACCACCACTCGATCAACTCGTAAAAGGCGCTGATGGCGAGCGCCACGCAGATGCACAGGAACGCGGTCATGCGCGGCCCGCGCACAAAATTACCGCGCAGAAGTATCTCGCGGGCAATCAGGGCCGGCACGAAACCCTGCATGAAGTGTCCAAGCTTGTCGTAAGGATTGCGCGAAAGTCCGAAGGATTCCTGCACCCAGTGCCCGAGCGGAACGCGGGCATAGGTGTAGGCGCCACCCAGGATCAGCACTAGCGCATGGGCGAAGATCAGTACGTAGAGCAGCGTGGTCAAGGGAAAGCGCTGGCGCGTGACGATGAGGAGAGGCAATGCAATGAGCACCGGCGAGACTTCGAGCAGCCAGGTCAGGCGATCGTACGGGCGCCAGCCCGACGCTGCCAGTGCGATGATGGTGGCCACGAGCAGAGTGACGACCAACGGAGTGCGACGATCAATGGTGTTCATGAAATGGACGCTAGTGCGGTGCGCAATTATCGCCTCGGGCCTGCTGCTGCTGGCGGGTGCGTCGAATGCGCAGCGCCTGCCGGCGCTGGGAGCGCAGGCCGACCGGATCACCGTCTCGGGTCTCTCGTCCGGGGCCTTCATGGCCGTGCAAGTCGCCGTCGCGCACTCGGCGCGTGTCGCCGGTGTCGGCGTGTTCGCAGGCGGTCCGTACTACTGCGTGGGCACGAATCTGGCGCGGGTGGAAAGCGTCTGCATGCAGGGCAGCCCCGATGTGGACACCTCGATTCGCGACGCGGAACGTCTCGCGACGCTGCGGCTGATCGACTCGACCCAGAACCTGCGCAACATGCGGTCGTGGCTGCTGGCCGGTGACGCCGACACCAAGGTTGTGCCGCCCGTGGTGCGTGCGTCCTACGAGTTCTTTGTCCACTACAACCGGGCCGGGGCCCAGTTCCGCGTGCTGCCTGGTCTGGGGCATGGCTTGCCGACCCCGTCACAGGGCGTGGCATGCAATGCGAGCGAGAGCCCGTTTCTCAACCGCTGCGGCGTCGATGAAGTGGGCGAAATGCTCGCCTCTCTCATTCCCGACAGCGGTCGAGGGAACGGCACGCAGGGCCGGTTGCTGTCCTTCGACCAGTCCGAGTTCGTACCGAGCTGGCGCCGCTGGTGGTCGTTGACGTCGCTCGGGCCGACCGGTTACGCCTACGTGCCGACCCAGTGCGAGCACACGAAGACCTGCCGGGTGCACGTCGCGCTGCACGGCTGCAAGCAGGGCGCCAAGGCGATCGGCGAGGTGTTCGTGCGTGAGTCCGGCTACAACGCCTGGGCCACTGCGCACGACCTCATCGTGCTCTATCCGCAGGCACAGGCCAGCCAGCCGACCATGCTCGCGTGGTGGCTGCCCTTCAACCCCAACGGCTGCTGGGACTGGTGGGGCTACACCGGCACCGACTACGCCGTGAAGAACGGCGTTCAGGTCGCGGCCATCATGGCGATGGTCGATCGTCTGGCCCAGAAACGCTGACTTCCAAGTCTGCCAGGGTCGCCAGCAAGGCATCGATTTGCTGGACGACGGAGGTTCGGCTTGCGGCGAGCGCAGCAGAGTCGGCCACGAAGGCATGGCGCGCGATAAGGGACTGTGCTTCCGCGGGCAGTTCGCGTTCGACATAGCGCCAGCCGAAATCGAACCGTTCGGGCCGATGCCGCATCCCGAGCACTTCGATCAGCGCGCGCACAAGTGTTTGGTAGAAGCCGAAGGCTTCCAACGGATGGCCGCGCGCCAGTTCCTTGTCCACCAGCATCGCGTAGACCGGCACCATCCCGCGCAGTTGTCCCAGGCGGTGTCGGCGCCGCTGTGACAGCGTCGCGTCGTCGATGGGCCGCGCCTCCATCAATCCACGACGGTCCAGCCACACGATCGGCTCGCCGTGACGCTCGCGTTCGAGGAATATTCCCACCGCGGCGGGCGTAATGACCGAACAGTCGAACGCAAAGAAGCGCGGCGCATTGGCGAGGAAGTAGAAGCGCTGGGCCATATCCGCGAAGCCGGGCGGTTCGACGTTCCACACGTGTGCGATGGGTGCAATTTCCGACAGCGCAGCTTCCGTCACGGTGAAGAGCCGCCCGGCATGCGCCAAGGGGGCGACCACCATCAGGTCGATGTCCGAGTACTCGTCGGCCCGTCCGCGCGCCGCTGCGCCCCCTTCGAGCAGCGCCTCGACCGCGTTCTCCTCACTCAGCGCCGCCACGACGAGCGCCGTGACGCGACGCCGATACTCGAACGCAGTTTCGCTCACGCCGGCAGCACCTCGGAGCCGGGTCAGTCCACTTTCGCGTTCGAAAACTTCACGACCCGCGTCCACTTGTCGGTCTCGGCGCGAATGAAGGCGGCGAACTGATCCGGCGAGTTGCCGCCCGGGTCGGCTCCTTGCCCGATGAAGCGCTCCCGCACCTCGGGCTGCGCCAGTGCCTTCGCGACGTCATTCTGGATCTTGTCGACGATGGCGCGTGGTGTTCCGGCGGGCGCGAACAGTCCGAACCAGGAACTCGCGTCGAAGCCCTTGAGCCCGGCTGCCTCTTCGACGGTCGGGACATCGGGCAGCGCCGGCGAGCGCGTGCGTGACGTGACGGCCAGCGCCTTGAGCCGGCCGCTCTTGATATGCGGCAATGCCGACGGCAGGTTGTCGAACATCACGGTCATGTTGCCGGCGATCAGGTCGGTGATGGCCGGCGCCGAGCCGCGATAGGGGAAGTGCACCATGTAGACGCCGGTCACGGTCTTGAAGAGTTCGCCCGAGAGATGGATCGACGTGCCGTTGCCGCTCGAAGCCATGTTGAGCTGTCCGGGCCGTGCTTTCGCATAGACGATGAACTCGGCGACCGAGTTCACGGGCAGCTTCGCGTTGACGACCATGACATTGGGCACGCCCGCAACCAGCGTGATCGGCACGAAGTCCTTGGCGGGGTCAAAGGGCATCTTCGCCCCACTCTGCTCGAAGAGCGCCTTGTTGATCGCATGGGTGCCGACCGTGCCCATCAGCAACGTGTAGCCATCCGGAGCCGCCTTGGCGACCAGATCGGCGCCGATGTTGCCACCCGCGCCGGGCCGGTTCTCGATGACGACCGGGTGCTGCCACATGCGCTGCAGCTCGACACCGATCGCGCGCGCCACGATGTCTGTCGTGCCGCCCGGCGGGAACGGCACGACGATGCGGACGGGCTTGCTCGGCCACGTCTGTGCCTGCGCTGGCGCCGGCGCAAGCACCGAGAGAGCGACGACGACAGCAGCGAGCCAGCGGGCGATCATGATGTCTCCTGGGGGTTTGATTTGTGCGGCAAGTCTGCCGTGCCCGATCGCGTTCGTCTATGCTGGCTGCGGAACGCCATGAGCCGCAAAACGAAGTGACGGGCAACACAAAGCGAATTACGTGCTGGCGCTGGACCAGGGCACCACGAGTTCGCGCGCCATCGTGTTTGACCGCTCCGGGCGGGCCGTCGCCACGGCCCAGAAGGAATTCCGGCAGATCTATCCGCAGCCCGGGTGGGTCGAACACGACGCGAACGAGATCTGGTCGACGCAGCTCGCGTGCGCGCAGGCGGCGCTGCGGCAGGCCGGGACGGCGGCGCGCGATGTCGCGGCCATCGGCATCACCAACCAGCGCGAGACCACGGTGCTGTGGGATCGTGCCACGGGGGTCCCGATCGCGAATGCCATCGTCTGGCAGGATCGGCGCACCAGCGAGCGCTGTTCCGCGCTGCGCGGCGGCGACACCGAAACCGAAACTCGGGTGCGCGACCGGACGGGCCTGGTGCTCGACCCGTATTTCTCCGCCACCAAGATCGAGTGGCTGCTCGACCATGTGCCCGGCGCGCGCGTGCGGGCCGAGCGTGGCGAACTCGCCTTCGGCACGGTCGACAGCTGGCTGATCTGGAACCTGACGGGTGGCGTGCACGTCACCGACGTCAGCAACGCCTCGCGCACCTTGCTGGTGAACCTGGCGACGCTCGACTGGGACGACGAGATGCTGGTGCTGTTCAACGTGCCGCGCGCGCTGCTGCCGCGCATCACCTCGTCGAGCGAGGTCGTCGGCGAGGCGCGGGCCGAATTGTTCGGAGCGCCGATCGCGATCGCCGGCAACGCCGGCGACCAGCAGGCGGCTACCTTCGGCCAGGCCTGCTTCACGCCCGGCATGGCGAAGAACACCTATGGCACCGGCGCCTTCATGCTGATGAACGTCGGCTCGACACCCCAGGCCTCGGACAATCGCCTGCTGGCGACTGCCGGCTGGCGCATCGGAGGTGGGGCGCAGGCCGCGTACATGCTGGAGGGCAGCGTGTTTGTCGCTGGCGCCGTCGTGCAGTGGCTGCGCGACGGGCTGGGCCTGATCGAGCGTTCGGAACACATCGAGGCGCTGGCGCGCCAGGCGCCCGACAGCGGCGGCGTCGTTCTGGTGCCGGCATTCGTCGGCCTCGGCGCCCCGCACTGGGATCCGGACGCTCGCGGGGCTCCTGATCGGCATGACGCGCGGCACCTCGCGGGCGCACGTGGCACGCGCCGCCCTCGAGTCGATCGCGTTCCAGTCCTGCGACGTGCTGGCGGCCATGCAGCGTGACGCACGACAACCGCTGACCGAACTGCGTGTCGACGGCGGCGCCGCCCGCAACGACCTGCTGATGCAGTTCCAGGCCGATGTCATGGGTGTTCCCGTGGTCCGGCCCGAAGTGACCGAGACCACGGCGCTCGGCGCTGCCTATCTCGCGGGTCTTGCGACCGGCGTCTGGTCCGGCACGGACGAGCTCTCGCGACTGTGGCGGGCCGAGCGACGCTTCGAGCCGCTGATGCAGGCCGACGAACGCGAAGCGCTGATGGACGCAGTGGCGACGTGCGGTGCGAGCGGTCACGGCAATGGGTGGAATAGCGGCCGAGGTGCGGGCGCCGGTCATCGAACGCGCGGCACTGCTGGCGGCGCTGCGCGATCCGCGCCCCTGGGACGTGCTCGTCATCGGCGGCGGCGCGACCGGGCTCGGCATCGCGGTCGATGCGGCATCGCGCGGCCTGCGCACGGCACTCATCGAGGCGCGCGACTTTTCGAGCGGCACGTCGAGCCGCAGCACCAAGCTGATCCATGGCGGCGTGCGCTACCTGGCGCAGGGCAACGTCAAGCTGGTGCGCGAAGCGCTGATCGAGCGCGCGCGCCTGCTGGCCAATGCGCCAGAACTCGTGCACGCGATGGAGTTCATCGTGCCGTGTTACCGCCCGCTCGAGCGCGAGGTCATGCGGGTTGGCCTCGGACTGTACGACGGGCTGGCTGGCGCGCGCGGCATCGGTCCCGACGCGCTGGCTGTCGCGCGCCGAGACCCTCGCGCGTCTGTCGACCGTGCGACCCGCAGCGGGTTGACGCGGCGGCGTGTCTTACTGGGACGCGCAGTTCGATGATGCACGGCTGGCGATCGCGCTGATGCGCACCGCCTGCCGGCTCGGCGCCACCGCCATCAACTACGTGCGTGCCGAAGCCATGCATGTGGCCGATGGTCGGGTCGAGTCGGTCACCGCGATGGATGCGGAGTCGAACGAACGCTTCGAACTGCGCGCCAAGGTCGTCTACAACGCGACCGGTGTCTGGGTCGATCGCATACGCACGATGGCCGATGCGTCGGCGCAGCCGATCGTCGCCATCAGCCGCGGTTCGCACATCGTGGTCGGATCACGCTTCCTGCCGGGCGAGCGCGCCCTGATGATTCCCAGGACCTCCGATGGGCGGGTGCTGTTCGCCATCCCGTGGCTCGGACACCTGATCGTCGGTACCACTGACGTGCCGACCGACGCGGCGGCCTGGGAGCCGCAGCCGGCCCCGCAGGAGATCGACTTCATCATCGAGACCGCGCGCGGCTACCTGCGCGATCCGATCGCAGCGTCCGATGTCACCAGCACCTTTGCCGGGCTGCGGCCGTTGGTGGCCAAGGGCACGTCCGGTGCCACCAAGACGCTCTCGCGTGAACACTCGATCATCATCGAACGGGGCAATCTGGTGACGGTGACCGGCGGCAAGTGGACCACCTACCGCCGCATGGCGGTCGATGCACTGAGCCAGGCCATGCGCCGCGGCCTGCTGCCAGACGTCGCGTGCCGTACCGCGACCCTGCGACTCGATGTCGATGCCGGCCTCGAAGCTGCGCGCGCGGCAGCCGAGACTGGGGCGAGGGCCGAAGTCCTGCGCTACCGCGATCTCGCCTTCAAGCACGAGCAGGCGCGCGGCGCGCAGGACGTGCTGTTTCGCCGACTCCGGGTCGGCCTGCTCGACCAGGCCGCAGCCGATCGGCTCGCTGCCGTGCTGTCGTAGGGGCGAAAAAAAGGCCGCTGCGAGCAGCGGCCTTTCGACAGACTTTTCGCCTGTTTTAGAACAGGTGACGAATGCCCAGCGTGAAGTAGTCGCGATCGATGAGCTGCGAGACGTTCGTCAGCAGCGCGCCGGTCGTCGAGCTGACCGAACCGTCCCACGAGCGGACGCCGTACGCGGCGTACATGTTGGTACGGCGCGAGAACGGGTAGCTGTAGCCGATACCCCAGACGTTGAAGTCAGGCTCGAACTGCGCCAGACCGTTGATGATGTTCTTCGCATCCGACCACTGGTACGAACCGAAGATCGAACCACCGAACACCGGCGCGCTCAGGCCGATCATGTACGCCTGATTGTTGTAGTTGCCAATGCCGGTGGGCACGATGACCGTCGGAATCGCGGTCGCACCCTGCTGTGCACCGACAACGGCAATGTTCTTCTGATCTGCGTAGGCGCCATGAATCTTCAGGAACTTCAGGTCGAACGTGGCTCCCAACTGCAGCATCTTCTGGTCATTGTTACCCGCAGCTACCTGGTTGCCGGCCGTCGTGCAGACGCCGCTGACCGACGCACCGTAGCAGTTCGAGAAGTTGATGACGTCGTAGGTGGCCGCGACGAACAGCGGCCCCCACGTCCAGTTGCCACCGAGGCTGAGCCCGGTCGTGTTACGTCCGCTGGGCTGCGTGTCCTGGCCGAGGACGTTGAACGAGTACTGGGCCGCGAACTTGAATCCCGCCCACGTCGGCGACGCCCAGATGAACGAGTTATCTTCGCGCAGCGAGTTCGACGGGATGAAGGTCGCCTGCAGGCCGATCGGCCCGAAGCCGGTGCCGAACGGGTCAACGGGACCCCACAGGTCAAACGAACCGGTGCCCGACGACGGGGTCGCGATGCGACCCATCGCGAACGTACCGATCGCGTTGTGCTGCAGACCGCCCCAGACCTGGCGACCGAACAACTGTCCGTTCTGACCCGATGTTCCGGTGTCGGCGTTGAAACCGGCTTCCAGCGTGAAGACTGCGTTCCAGTTGCGACCCAGCGCTTCCGAACCACGGAAGCCCAGGCGGCTGCCCGACTGGTTGCCGCTGTCGATCGTGAATGCGCTTTCCTGCGTCGGTGCGGTGGCACCCGGCAGCACCTGGGCCTGCTTGTTCCAGTTCAGGCCGATGTCGACGATGCCGTAGACCGTCACGCTCGACTGCGCAAACGCGGCGCCGGACATCGCGCCGAGTACCGCCAGTGCGATTAGACTTTTTTTCATTCGAAGCTCTCCTAGCTAGTGTTGGGATTTCTGTGGCGCGCTGGCTTTGGACGGCGCCGCGGCCTTTGAAGCACTTCCCCGCAGGAAGTTGAGAGGATTGTTTCAGAGGAGGGGAGGGAGTCAAAGCGTCGCGGGCAAAAACAACCCGAAAGCCTATCGTTATGTTGCTCCACAGCAACAGCAAACTAGGCCCAAATGGCATGGCATTTCGTATTATGGAATATGGAAGCCCGGCGTTGGCGCTACAGTTTCTTTATGACCCGCCACCTGTCGTTATTGGATCGCCTGACAGCCGCTGCCGATCGCGCGCTTCGTACCGTTGCTGCGCCGCCTGCCGCGTCCCGTCCGAGTCCTGCTCCGCGTAGGTCGGCATCGCAATCGGATCTCTCCGCCGCCGAACGACGGGAAGCCGCGGCGCTGATGCGGGTCAATCACGTCGGCGAAGTCTGCGCCCAGGCGCTGTACGACGCCCAGGCGCTGGCGACGCGCGATCCGGCCCTGCGCACCTGTCTTCGAGCAGGCCGCGCGCGAGGAGACCGACCACCTGGCGTGGACGCAGGCCCGCATCGAGCAACTCGGCGGCCGTACGAGCCTGCTGAATCCGCTCTGGTACGGCGGCGCGTTCGCGATCGGCCTGCTCGCCGCGCGGGCCGGCGATCGCGTGAGCCTGGGTTTCATGGCCGAGACGGAACGCCAGGTCGAGCAGCATCTTGACAGCCATCTGGATCGGTTGCCGGCCGGCGGACCACCTTTCCCGCGCCGTGGTCGAGCAGATGAAGGACGACGAAGTCCATCACGCAGAAAGCGCCACCGCACTCGGCGGCGCCGCGCTGCCATGGCCGGCACGCTGGGCGATGCGATTGGCCGCCAAGGTGATGACGACGACCGCGCACTACGTCTAGGCTGGCCGGGTCGCGCGACCGGCCGGCGCGCCGGTGCTACACGTTCTCGACGATCGTTTCGGTGCGGATCTCCGCGGTCTTCGCGAGCATGATCGTCGCCGAGCAGTACTTGTCGTGCGACAGCGCGACCGCACGCTCGACGGCCGCGGGGTCCAGATTGCGGCCACGAACCGTGAAACGCAGCGTGATGGCGGTGAAGACCTTCGGATCGGTCGGCGCCCGCTCGGCGTGCAGGCTCACTTCGCATGAGCGCACGTCGTGCCGGCCGCGCTTCAGGATCAGCACGACGTCGTAGGCGGTGCAGCCGCCGGTGCCGATCAGCACCATTTCCATCGGGCGGGGCGCCAGATTTCGCCCGCCGCCGTCCGGCGCGCCGTCCATGCTCACGAGGTGGCCGCTGCCCGATTCGGCAACGAAGCTCATTCCGTCGCCGGTCCAACGCACTACGCAGTCCATGGAAACGCTCCCGGGGTGCCGTTTCGGCGCGATGCAACAGACTTTGAGGGATGACTCAAGAATCGGATATTACGCTATCAAGTAATTGATATATCAAGAATATATCGCCGTAATGACATTCGGGCGCCGCGGCGAAGCAGCGGTCTTGCTTGCAATGCAGCAAAGCGATGGGCACACTGAATCGAGGAGGGGCGTTTACGTTCCCCTCGACCGGTGTCTCCTCCACCCCCAACGGTGGATTTGGCCCGGAGGCTTGCCTCCGGGCCCATTTTTTTGTGCGCTTGCGAAGGCCACGCGAAAACGCTTAAAATTTAAGGCTTTCCGCGATTCGCACGCCGGCCTTGCTGCCCGCGAAGTCGACCGCGTGCATCGCTTGCGCGACCGGTGGATTCGTTGCCCCGGCGCAGTAACCGCGTTTCCAGATTGGATCGTTTATGAAGACCTTTTCTGCCAAGACGCACGAAGTCAAGCGTGACTGGCTGCTCGTCGACGCCACCGACAAAGTGCTGGGCCGGCTTGCAAGCCAGATTGCGCTGCGACTGCGCGGCAAGCACAAGCCCGAGTACACGCCGCACGTCGACACCGGCGACTTCATCGTCGTCGTCAACGCGGCCCAGTTGAAGGTCACCGGCACCAAGTTCGAGAACAAGAAGTACTACCGCCACAGCGGCTACCCCGGCGGCGTGTACGAAACCAATTTCCGCAAGATGCAGGAGCGCTTCCCGGGTCGCGCTCTGCAGATCGCGGTCAAGGGCATGCTGCCCAAGGGCCCGCTGGGCTACGCAATGATCAAGAAGCTGAAGGTCTACGCGGACCAGCAGCACCCGCACACCGCGCAGCAACCCAAAGCGCTCGACATCTGAGGTCGACATGATCGGCAATTACAACTACGGAACGGGTCGCCGCAAGAGCTCGGTCGCGCGCGTTTTCCTGAAGCGCGGCAAGGGCGAGATCGTCATCAACGGCCGCCCGATCGAGCAGTATTTCTTCCGCGAGACCGGCCGCATGATCGTGCGCCAGCCGCTCGAACTGACGAATCACGCCGAGACGTTCGACGTCATGGTCAACGTGATCGGTGGCGGCGAGTCGGGCCAGGCGGGCGCGGTGCGCCACGGCATCACGCGCGCGCTGATCGACTACGACGCGACGCTGAAGCCGGCGCTCTCGAGTGCGGGGCTGGTGACGCGCGACGCGCGCGAGGTCGAGCGCAAGAAGGTCGGCTTGCGCAAGGCGCGTCGTCGCAAGCAGTTCTCCAAGCGCTAATCGGCTGCGCGGGCGATCGCGGATCCCGCGATCGCGCGTCGGCTTTCCGAGGGCCCCGTTTCGCGGGATGGGTGGAGCGCGTCTCGCGTTCTGACGCTCGCTTCGCTCTCCTATACTCGATCAGACAAGCAGGCCGAGCCGCGGTCAGCTGCACGGTCGCGGCTCTTTTGTTTGACGGCGCGCGCGACGCGACGACTGAGGACTCTCCCCCCTGCCGATGAAGTGGAAGCTGTGGGTGCGGAATCTGTCCGTCAGTGCGCCTCGCGTCGCGGTCCGTACTCAGCTGCCATGGGCGATCCGGGCAGCGCTGGTTGCGGTCGCTCGGCGCTGGCGGTGCCTGGGTCTCTTTGCTGTCTACCAGTACGGGCGCAATCTTGGTGTTCCGGCCGACCACGGCGAACTGCTCGAGCGAGCTTGAGCGCGCGCGCGACCAACTGCGTGCGCGTCAAGGCAGATCGGGACCGCAATGCGGCCGTGGCGATGCAGTCGGAGAATCAGCTCAAGGTCGAACGTGCCGTCCAGGAGCAGCTTGCGGAGCAGATCAAGGCGATCGAAGGAGACAACGCGCGGCTCCGGGGCGACCTGGCGTTCTTCGAGAGCCTGCTGCCGGCGCCGTCGACGTCCGCGGCGTGTGATTCGCAGCTTCAAGCTGCAGCCGGACGGCGACGACAACACGTTGCGCTATCGGCTGCTGGTGCAGCAAAGTGGACGACCCGACCACGATTTCGTCGGCGCGGTCGAACTGAAGGTCAATCTGCAGCAGGCCAGTGGGCCCGTGTCCTGACGTTGCCGGATCCGGCGCTGCCCGGCGGCGGGGCCGGCACCGCTCTCGTTCCGGCATTACCAGCGGGTCGAGGGCACGTTCTCTGTGCCGGAAGGTGCCACGGTGCGGTCGGTGCAGGTCACGATCAGTTCCGGAGGCGAGACGCGCGCACAGCAGACGTTCGCGATGTAGGGAGGAAGCATGTTTGGAACCAAGCGCACGACCCCCAAGACGATCGGCACTCTGGTCGGCGCCGGCACGACGATCGAAGGGCACGCTGTCATACGTTGGCGGGCTCCGCATCGACGGCACGGTCAAGGGCGACATTCGCAGCGCAACTGACGAGGCCGGGATGGTCGTCATCAGCGAGCTTGGCTGTGTCATCGGCGAGGTTCACGCCGCCCACCTCGTCGTTTCCGGGCCGGGTGACCGGGCCGCTCTACGTGTCGGACTTCCTGGAACTTCAGCCCAAGGCGCAGGTCTCAGGCGATGTGCAGGTACCGGGCGCTGGAAATCCATCATGGCGCCGTGGTCGAAGGCCGGTTGATCCACGATACGGCCGAGGTACGCCCGGCCTTGAAACTGGCGGCCGCCGGTACCACTTCCGAACCGACGGGAACGTAGCCCGTCCGCTTGGAGCCATGCCTATAATTGGCCCGACTGATCCGTACGCAGATGGAGACCGCAATGAATGCTGCCGTTGAGATGCCCGCCCCGCTGCTCTTTACCGATGCCGCTGCCTCGAAGGTCAAGGCGCTGATCGACGAAGAAGGCAATCCGGGCTTGAAGCTCCGCGTCTTCGTCCAGGGGGGCGGCTGCTCCGGTTTTCAGTACGGCTTTACGTTCGACGAGGTCGTCAACGAGGACGACGCGACGATGGAGAAGAACGGGGTCATGTTGCTGATCGATTCGATGAGCTACCAGTACCTGGTCGGCGCTGAGATCGACTACAAAGAAGATCTCGAAGGTGCCCAGTTCGTGATCAAGAACCCGAATGCGACCACGACCTGCGGCTGCGGGTCGTCGTTCTCCGCCTGAAGTCGCGCGTGGGCCAAGAAGGCAAGGGGCGCGCGGCGCCCCTTTTTGTTGCCTTGGCTACCGCGGATAGAGCGCGCCCAGAACCCGCGCACCGCGCGCTCCGGTGACCGCCGGTACGCTGCCGGTTTCGCGCCGCAGACAGCGTTGCGCAAGCCAGGCGAACGCGAGGGCTTCGACCTGGTCCGGCTCGATCCCAAGTGCGGATGACGCGATCAGCGGGCGCGGCGCGACGGCGCCTGCCAGGGCAGCCATCAGCGTCGCATTGCGGACTCCACCGCCACATGCGACGACGTCGCTCGCCGGAGCACACCACCGCTGGATGGCATCGCCAATGCAACGCGCCGTGAATTCGGTCAGTGTTCGTTGCACGTCCTGCGGCGCCAACGTCATTCCGATCAAAGCGTGCGCCAGCCACTCACGCGAGAACAGCTCGCGCCCCGTGCTCTTGGGGGGCGGCAATGCGAGGAACGGCTCGGCGAGCAGTCGCGCAAGCAAAGCCTGATCCAGCGCGACCGGCCGCTGCAAACTCGCCGTCGCGGTCGAACGGTTCGGCCCGGAACTGCGCTGCCCACGCATCGAGCAGCACGTTGCCCGGGCCGCAGTCGAAGCCGAGCACGCCGTCCGCCTCGCCACTCAGAAACGTGATGTTGCTGATGCCGCCGATGTTGACGACTGCGCGCGGGCCGGTCCGCGGCGAACACGGCGGCGTGGAAGGCAGGCACGAGCGGCGCGCCCTGGCCGCCGGCCGCGAGGTCGCGGCTGCGGAAGTCCGCCACGACGTCGATCTGCGTCAGTTCGGCCAGTCGGGCGGGCGCATTGAGCTGGATCGAGTAGCCCGCCGCGGGGCGGTGCCGGACCGTCTGGCCGTGAGCGCCGATCGCGAGGATGTCGGCCGGTGCACAGTCGGCCTGCTGCAGGACATCGGCAACGCAGTGCGCGTAGACATCGACCAGGCGTTGGCCCGCCGCACCGGCCCGCTCGATCTCGTTGGCGCCGGGTGAGGTCAGCGCCAGAAGTTCGTCGCGCAGATCGTGGGGAAACGGGCGATGCGCATGCGCCAGTATCTGCGGCCTGTCGAGTCGTTAGATCGGCCAGGACGCCGTCAACGCCGTCCAGACTCGTGCCGGACATCAGGCCGATGTAAAGCTCTGGTCGATCGCGCCGGTTGCGGTCAACGGCCATGCGGCCGTCAGCGGGCGTTGGCAGCGACGCGGATGCGCTCGAGCAAGGCGAGTTGCTCACGCAGCGGTGCCGCGCTCGACGCCAACGCATCGCGCTGGGATTCGGGCAGCGGTTCTGCACCGGGGAACTGTGCGGTCAGTGGATTGACGTTGCGCCCCGCAATCTTCGTCTCGAAGTGCAGGTGCGGGCCGGTCGCCCAGCCCGTCATTCCGACATAGCCGATCAGGTCGCCCTGGCTCACCCGCGCACCCTTGACGATGCCGGCACCGAACTTCTGCAGGTGCGCGTACAGGGTCGAATGCCTGGAGTCGTGCCGAATCTCGACTACGTTGCCGTAGCCGTTCTGCCATCCGGCAAGCTCTACGATGCCGCCGGCGATCGTGCGCACCTTGGAGCCCGCCGGCGCCGAGTAGTCGATGCCACGGTGCGCGGCGTCATACCCGAAGAGCGGGTGTGTACGGCTGCCGCTGAACCCAGAGCTCACGCGCGTGTACTCGAGCGGCGAACGCAGAAACGCCCGCTTCATGCTGCGGCCTCCAAGCGCGTAGTAGCCACCCCGCTTGCTGCCGTCATCGAACCAGAACGCTTCGAGCGTCCGCCCGTCATTGACGAACTCCACCGCCAGCAGGCGGCCTGGCCGCATGTACTCGCCGCCCGCGTACAGCGCCTCGTAGATCACGCGGAAGCTGTCCCCTTCACGGAGGCTGCGATGGAAGTCGACTTCGTTTTCGAGTGCATCGACCATCTGCTGTGCGATCGAATCCGGAACGCCGACCTCGTCGGCTGCCGCGAACAGCGACGACTTGATCTCGCCGCTGCGCCGCTCGACCCGACCTTCGAGCGCAACTTCGGACTCGGAGACGCGGAAGCCGTCCGGTGCCGAGGTGTCGCGCGACACTGTCAGCACCCATGACTTGGCCGCCGCAGCGGAATCCTCGCCATCGCGATAGGCACGAAGCCAGTCGAGTCGCCCGTCCGCGGCGATGCTGGCCTGGACGAAGCGGCCCGGAGCGATGCGCAGCAGTGGCCGCGCGGCGAGGTCGGAGCGCAGGAAGCGAGCGGCCTCGTCGTCATCGATCCCGAGCCGACGCATCAGCCCGTCGAAAGGTTCGCCGCGCTCAACTCTCGCTTCGCGCACGAAGGCTTCGCCGCGCACGGTGGCCCGCGCCAGCTGATCGTCCAGGCGCGGCGTGCGGATGACCTCAACGATTGGTCGCGACTGGATCCCATCAAGGTCGAGCGCGGCCGGGGCGGCGGCAATGGCCGCGATCGCGGCAGACAACGGAAGCAGCGAGAACACCGCCGCAAGTTCAATACGGCTGCGCGTCGCGCGGTCGAACTGGCGCCACCGGCGCAGCAGCAGACGCGCGCCGAGGCGAGCATCGGCGGTGAGGCGGCGAAGGTGATTGGATAGAATCGCGGGGAACATCAACGATCAGCCCGGCATAAAAAGCGCACCGAGGGGTGCGCTTTTTTGTCGAAGGCTGAATTATAGCCCGGCGGGGTCCTTTCACCGCCGCTCGTGGACCGGACATCCATGCAGCCCGAACTGGCAAAGACCTACCCGATTACTAGGGAAATCGAGGACGCGCTGGCACTGGTCAGGCGCGGGTGCGATGAGTTGCTGATCGAAGCGGAGTTCGCCCAGAAACTCGCGCGATCCCGAGCCACCGGACAGGCGCTGCGCTGCAAGTTGGGGCTCGATCCGACAGCCCCCGACATCCACCTCGGCCACACCGTCGTGCTCAACAAGCTGCGACAGCTGCAGGATCTCGGCCACACGGTGATCTTCCTGATCGGCGACTTCACGGCGTTGATCGGCGACCCCTCGGGGCGCAATGCGATGCGGCCACCGCTGGCCCGGGAGGAGATCGAGGCCAATGCAAAGACCTACTTCGAGCAGGCCGCCCTCGTACTGGATCGGGAACGGACGGAGATTCGCTACAACTCGGAGTGGTCCGAGCCGCTGGGCGCGGCCGGAATCATCAAGCTGGCAGCGCGCTACACGCTGGCGCGGCTGCTGGAGCGGGACGACTTCGCCAAGCGCTTCCGCGAGAACTCGCCGATCGCGATGCACGAACTCCTGTACCCGCTGATGCAGGGCTACGACTCGGTTGCATTGCGATCGGACATCGAACTCGGCGGCACCGATCAGAAGTTCAACCTGCTCGTCGGCCGAGAACTGCAGCGGCACTACGGGCAGGAGCCGCAATGCGTACTGACGATGCCGCTGCTCGAGGGTCTCGACGGGGTCGAGAAGATGTCCAAGAGCAAGGGCAACTACATCGGCATCAACGAGGCGGCGGCGGAAATGTTCGGCAAGGTGATGTCGATCTCCGATGCGCTGATGTGGCGTTGGTACGACCTCGTTTCACAGCGTGGCAATGACGAGATCGCCGCCCTGAAGCGTGAGGCGCAGGAGGGACGCAACCCGCGCGACATCAAGGTGCTACTGGCGAAGGAAATCGTCACGCGCTTCCATTCGGCGCGTTCCGCAAGCGATGCCGAGCGGGAGTTCGATGAACGCTTCCGCGCCGGCGCCGCGCCCGACGAGATGCCTGAGCTCACGTTGGCGGGCGAAGCGGCGGGCGGACTCGGAATCGCGGCCGTGCTGAAACAGGCCGGGCTGGCGCCGTCCACCAGCGAAGCCGTACGCAATCTCGAGCAGGGTGGAGTGAAGGTCGACGGCGAGCGTGTCGGCGACCGCGCATTGCGACTCGGCGCCGGCACCTACGTGATCCAGGTCGGCAAGCGCAAGTGGGCGCGGGTGACGATCGTCTGATCGCCAGCCTTGGAGCGCCGGGCATGCACAGGCGCCTGCTACCTGTACCTGTTCTGGCAGCTAGGTCTGCGGCCAGGCCCGCCCGATGATCGTGTCCAGGTCGAGACCTGGCGGCAGCGTTCCGTAGGCGCCGCCGTGATCACGGGCCAGGCGCGACGCGCAAAACGCGTCGGCAACCGGCGCCGGCGCGTCGCGCACCAGCAGTGCGGACTGCAACACGAGCACCAGCCGCTCGGTCAAGCGGCGTGCACCGTGTTCACTTAGGTCGTTCGCGGTGACCTGCTGGGTCAGTTCTGCGACCGCACCCGCGATGCGTGGATCGACGGACCCCAGGCGGTCGAGTTCGGACACCAGCTTGTCGGCCGTGTCCGGCTCGCGCCGCAGTGCGCGCAGCACGTCGAGGCACATGATGTTGCCGGACCCTTCCCAGATCGAGTTCACCGGAGCTTCGCGGTACAGCCGCGGCAGCGTGGATTCCTCGACGTAGCCGTTGCCGCCCAGCACCTCCATTGCTTCCTGGCAGAAGCTGGCCGCACGCTTGCACAGCCAGTACTTCGACGCCGGGGTGAAGACGCGACGCAGCGCGGCGGCGTGGGGATCCGACCCGGCATCGAACAGGTGGGCAAGCCAGAGCGCGAGCGCGGTGGCGGCTTCGGCTTCAAGCGCGAGATCGGCCAGCACGTTCTTCATCAGGGCGTGCTCGCCGAGTCGCCGGCCAAAGGTTGCGCGGTGGCTTGCATGATGCAGCGCCTGCGACACGGCGAGTCGCATCATGCCGCTCGTGCCGAGCGAGCAGTCGAGCCGCGTCAGGTTGACCATTTCCAGGATCGTCGGGACGCCACGGCCCTCGTCGCCGATCAGGTAAGCAGTGGCGTCGTCAAACTCGACTTCGGAGCTTGCGTTGGAGCGGTTGCCCAGCTTGTCCTTCAGCCGAAGAAGGCGCAGTGCATTGACGCGGTCATCGACGAAACGCGGCAGGAAGAAGCACGACAGCCCGCCTTCAGCCTGTGCGAGCAGCAAGAAGGCGTCGCACATCGGCGCCGACATGAACCACTTGTGGCCGCGGATCCGGTACGGCCGCCCCGAGCCGCGGCTCGCCACGGGCGTCGCGCGCGACAGGTTGCTGCGCACATCGGAGCCGCCTTGCTTTTCGGTCATGCCCATGCCGATCGTCGCGCCGTCCTTGTCCTCGATCGGCGCAAAGCGCTCGTCGTAGCGCCGTGCGTGCAGGCGCGGCAGCCAGGTCTCACGCAGCGCGGGCAGGCTGTCAGCGTGATGTGCCAGCAGCGGCGCGGCCGCGAAGGTCATCGTTAGCGGGCACTGCGTGCCATTCTCGATCTGTCCGTACAGCATGTAGCCGGCGGCGCGCGCGACGTGCGCACCCGGGCGCGGATCGGCCCACGGACTCGTGTGCAGCCCGGCCGCACAGGCCAGCGACATCAGTTCGTGATACGCGGGATGGAACTCGACCGTGTCGCGCCGGTTGCCGAAGCGGTCGTGTGTGTGCAGCACCGGCGGGTAACGGTTGGCAAGGTGGCCGAGTTCGATCATCCGAGTCGCTCCGGCGAGCTCGCCGAGCCGTACGAGCGCCGGCTGCGCCCAAGCGGCACCATGGCGCGCTACGGCCTCCTGGAGTGCCCGATCGCGCGTGTACAGGTTGACGCCCTGCAGTGGCGGCGCCTGGTTCGGCGCGGCGTCGGCCTTAAAGTCGGACACGGCATCGGCTTGCACGGCGGCTCTCCGTAAAATGTGGTCGATGATTGCGCTGATCCAGCGGGTGACGCAAGGACGGGTGGACGTTGAAGGCAAGATGGTCGCCGCCATCGGGCCGGGCCTGGTGACGCTAGTCTGCGCCGAACGGCACGACGCCGAGCCACAGGCCGACGCCCTGCTCGACAAATTGCTCGCGTATCGTGTGTTCGCGGACGGCGACGGCAAGATGAACCGCAGTGTGCGCGACGTGGCCGGCGGACTGCTGGTCGTGCCGCAGTTCACGTTGGCTGCCGATACGATGAGTGGCACTCGGCCGAGCTTCACGCCGGCCGCGGCGCCGGAGGCTGGTCGACGGTTGTTCGAGTATTTCGTGGCGCAGGCGCGCGTGCGCCATGCGCCGGTGGAGGCGGGGCGCTTCGGCGCCCACATGCAGGTGACATTGACCAACGACGGGCCGGTGACATTCTGGCTGCAGGTCCGTCCACGGCAGGAGGCAGGAGCATGAAGATCTGGAGTGATTCCTTTGCGGACGGCAGCGCGATCCCGGGCGACTACGCTTTCTGCGTCATCGACCCCGCGCATCACGTCAAGCTGGCGGGCAATCGCAATCCGCATCTGGCCTGGGCAGACGTCCCCGCGGGGACGCGTTCGTTCGTCGTGATCTGCCACGACCCGGATGTCCCCAGCAAGCCGGATGACCTCTTCAAGGAAGATCGCGAGGTTCCGGCCAGCCTGCCGCGCGTCGATTTCTTCCACTGGACGCTGGTCGACATTGCCGCCGCGACGCGCGCGATCGAGACCGGCAGCTACTCGAAAGAGGTCACGCCACGCGGCAAGAACGGACCGGCGGCGATCAACGGCACGCGCCAGGGCATCAACGACTACACCGGCTGGTTTGCGTCCGACCATGACATGAACGGCGACTACTACGGCTATGACGGGCCGTGCCCGCCGTGGAACGATGCCATCGTCCACCACTACGTCTTCACGCTGTACGCGCTCGATCTCGACCGCGTGCCGGTGGACGGCAAGTTCACCGCGCCCGACGTCCTGCAAGGCGATCGAAGGCCACGTGCTCGGCAAGGCGTCGCTCACGGGCACCTACACACTGAACCCGCGGCTGGCGTGACGCCATCCTCGCTGATCCTGATCCGCCACGGCGAGACCGCGTGGAATGCCGAGCACCGCATTCAGGGCCACCTCGACATCCCGTTGTCGGCGACCGGCATCCGGCAAGCCGCGCGCCTAGCGGAGCGCCTCGCTGCGGAAGCGATCGCAGCGGTGTATTCGAGCGAACTTGTGCGCGCCTGGCTGACGGCCGCGCCCTTGGCGGCGCGCCTCGGGCTGGACGTCAAACCGGACACTCGTCTGCGCGAGCGCTCGTTTGGCGTATTCGAGGGTCTGACTGTGGACGAAGTAGCGGCGCGCCACCCCGACGGGTTCAGGCACTGGCGCGAGCGCGACCCGGCCTGGGCCATTGACGAAGGTGAAAGCGGCCAGCAACTGATCGAACGCGTGCTGCCAGCGCTGCACGACATCGCTCTGCGGCACCGGGGCGAGACGGTAGCCGTGGTCACACACGGCGGCGTGCTCGATGTCGCCTATCGTGCCGCGCGCGGCCTGGGCTGGGACGCGCCGCGCGAGCATCAGATGCTCAATGCCAGCATCAACCGCCTGCGTGCGCAGGTGCCGCCCCTGGCGCTTTCCATCCTCGAATGGGGTGACGTCGCCCACCTCGAACAGGCGCGCGACGAGTCGCTGACCTGAACGTCGGCGGGCGATTGACGGCTGCCAAGACGGTTCCGTCGACCTGCGCCTACAGTGGGTCTATGAATTCGTCGTTGACGCTGGTCCTGTCGTTCGCATTGAGCGCCGGCATCGGGTTTCTGGTCGGGCTCGAGCGGGAGCGCAAGCCCTCGGCCAAGGCCGGCGTCCGCACGTTCACGCTGATCGCCATACTGGGTTCGCTGGCCGCGCTTCTCACGGAGGCGACCGGCTCCACCTGGGTGCTCGGCGCCGGTGTGGTGTGCGTAACGGGCGCGCTGGTCGCGGCTTACCTGCAGGACCGGGGCTCGATTCGCGATGACTCGGGCACGACCACCGTGATCGCGGCCGTTGCCGTATTCTTTCTCGGCGCCGCTAACTACTACGGTTATCGCACGCTGACCGTCGCCCTCGGTGTCGGCATGACGGTGCTGTTGTACTTCAAGGCCGAGCTCGAGGGGTTCAGCCAGAAGCTGACCGGACAGGACATCCGGTCGATGCTCCAGTTCGCGGTGCTGACCGCGATCATCCTGCCATTGTTGCCAGACCGCTCGTTCGGACCGTATGGTGTCCTGAATCCGTTCCAGGTCTGGCTGATGGTCGTGCTGGTCGCGGCCGTCAGCCTTGCGGGTTACGTCGCCTGGCGCCTGACCCTGGGTCGCCACGGCCTGCTGCTGCACGGGGCTGCTCGGCGGCGTGGTGTCGAGCACGGCCACGACGCTGGTGTATGCCCGCCATGCTGCGGCCGGCACTCAACCCGTACCGGCCGCGCTGCTCGTGATCCTGCTGGCGAATGCCACCATGCTGGCACGCGTGCTCGTGCTGGTCGGCGTGGTCGCGCCGATGTCCTTGCCGCTGGCGTTGGTGGTCATTGTCCCGGCTCTGCTGGTGGCCGCGGCCGGAATTGCGCTGGCGCTGGACTGCGGCCGCGACCGCCCCGCCCGCTGGGGAAGCGGCGTTCAGTAATCCGACGCAATTGCGGACGGCGCTCGGTTTCGGCGCGATCTACGCCATCGTCCTGCTGCTGGCGGCGTGGGCTAACGACCTGCTGGGGTCGCGCGGCATGCTGGCGCTGGCCGCTGTGTCTGGCCTGACCGATGTCGATGCCATCACGTTGTCGTCGCTGCGACTGCTCGACAGCGGGGCGCTGTCGCAGGTGACCGCGCTGTACCGCTGTGGGCGTGGCCGTCGCGTCCAACCTGGTCTTCAAGGCCGTGGTGGCTGCCACGGCCGGCGGGCAGCGCGTGCGTTGGCCGGTGCTGCGCGCCTTCAGCGGTCCGCTGCTCGCGCTCGCGGCCGGAATCTGGGCGCTGCACGCACTGGCATAATTTCGGCGCCATCCCGTTCCGCGTGACTGGCGAAAGGGTGAGAACACCCGGGGAGCGCGGACCTCCGCTACGTGCGTAGCCGCCGTTCGCCTGGGCCACGATGGCAAGTGACTCCCAACCCCACTTGTCGAGGTCCGCATGTTCAAACGAAGCACGCACACGGTCGAAGCGATCGACCCCGAGCTCTGGACCGCCATCCGCAAGGAGAACGTTCGCCAGGAGCAGCACATCGAGCTGATCGCCTCGGAGAACTACACCAGCCCGGCGGTCATGGCGGCCCAGGGCAGCCAGCTCACCAACAAGTACGCCGAAGGCTATCCCGGCAAGCGCTACTACGGCGGTTGCGAGTACGTCGACATCGCCGAGACGCTCGCGCTCGACCGGTTGAAGCAGCTCTTCGGTTACCCGACGATCGAACTCGCCGCCAACGTGCAGCCGCATTCCGGCGCGCAGGCCAACACGGCAGTCTTCCTCGCGCTGCTCAATCCCGGGCGACACGATCATGGGGTTGTCGCTCGCCGAGGGCGGGCATCTGACCCACGGCATGGCGCTCAACATCTCCGGCAAGTGGTTCAAGGTCGTGAGCTACGGACTGAACGAGCGCGAGGAGATCGACTACGACGCGATGGAGCATCTGGCGCACCTGCACAAGCCGAAGCTGATCATCGCCGGCGCCTCCGCGTATTCGCTGCGCTTCGACTGGGCGCGCTTCGCGAAGGTGGCGAAGGACGTCGGTGCCTATTTCATGGTCGACATGGCGCACTACGCGGGATTGATCGCGGCCGGCATCTACCCGAGCCCGATTCCGCATGCCGATGTCGTGACCAGCACGACGCACAAGACGCTGCGCGGACCCGCGCGGCGGGCTGATCCTGATGAAGCCGGCACTCGAGAAGCCGATCAACAGCGCCGTGTTCCCGGGCATCCAGGGCGGCCCGTTGATGCACGTGATCGCCGCCAAGGCGGTCGCCTTCAAGGAAGCGCTGGCACCGGAGTTCAAGACTCTACCAGCAGCAGGTGCTGGTCAACGCACGCGTCATGGCCGAGACGCTGGTCAAGCGCGGACTGCGCATCGTGTCGGGCCGCACCGAGAGCCACTTGATGCTGGTCGACCTGCGCGCCAAGCAGATCACCGGCAAGGATGCTGAGGCGGTGCTCGGGCAGGCCCACATCACGATCAACAAGAACGCGATCCCGAAGGACCCGGAAAAGCCGATGGTCACGAGTGGCATCCGCCTGGGCAGCCCGGCGATGACAACGCGCGGCTTCAAGGAAGACGAAGCCGAGCAGACCGCCAGTCTGATCGCCGACGTCCTCGACAACCCGCGCGACCCTGCCACCCTGGCCCGCGTCCGCGGCGCTGTCGAGACGCTCACCGCGCGCTTCCCGGTCTACGGCGCCTGATCCGCGGCCGACGGCGCTGATGCAATACCGAGGTCCGCGATGAACCCGCCTGCGTTTGCTGCCGTTGTCGTTGGGTCGGATGCCCGGCGGCCCGAAGCCCGGCCCGTTGATCAATCTCGAGCGCGTGCACGGGCGACCTGCAGGGTCGCGTCGCCGAGCGAGACTTTCATGAAATGCCCCTTCTGCCAGCATCCCGACACGCAGGTCATCGACTCGCGCGCGTCGGACGAGGGCGCGACGATCCGCCGGCGCCGCAAGTGCCTGTCGTGCGACAAGCGCTTCACGACCTATGAGCGGGTCGAGCTCGCGATGCCGACGATCATCAAGCGCGGCGGCGGGCGGGCCGACTATGACCGCAACAAATTGCGCGCCAGCATGCAACTGTCGCTGCGCAAGCGCCCCGTACCGCGCGAGGCGGTGGATGAAGCCATCGCGCGCATCGAGGACAAGCTGCTGTCCTCGGCACAGCGCGAGGTCAAGAGCGAGAAGCTGGGCGAGCTGGTGATGCGGGAGCTCAAGCGGCTCGACAAGGTGGCCTACATCCGCTTTGCGTCGGTCTACCGGAGCTTCGAGGACGTCGACGAGTTCGCCGAGGTCGTCAAGGAGATCCGGCCCGGCAAGCGGCCGCGCCGGCGTCCGGCGCGCGGCAGCTAGGTGTCGGCCCCCCGGGGGCCTTGAAACCGCGCAGCACCGTCCCGAATTTGGAGCTACCGCAGGCGGCGACCTGCATTCAGCCCATTCGGAGGTACTTGATGAACCAGGTGACATTGCGTCGGAACGACCCCTTTGGCGCGTTGGTTGACGACGTGTTCAACGACTTTTTCCAGCGGACCGGCATGGTGCCGGCGCGCGGTCCGGATGCCCCTGCAGTGGCACGGGCGCGCATGGACGTCGTCGATCAGGGGGACAAATTCGAGATCACGCTCGATCTGCCGGGCGTCAGCAAAGACGACATCAATGTCTCGGTCGAGGGCGCCCGTGTCGCGATCCAGGCCGAGAGCCGCAAGCGGCGTGAGACAAAGGACGGGGAACGCGTGCTGCACAGCGAACGCACGATCACGAGCTACGGGCGCACCTTTGAACTACCAGCCGAGGTGACCGAGGACGGTGCCGACGCCAGCTTTGAGAACGGTGTGCTGACGCTGAAGCTGCCCAAGCGAACCACGGTTGCTGGCAAGCGCCTCACGGTTCGCTGATCGAGCGGCCGGGTCGCTGCCGCAGCCAACGCCTGCTGTGGCGCCGGTTGACCTGGGTCAACCGGCGTCGCGCCGGCGACTTGCGTCGGCACCAGGGGTTCCTATGTTGGAGATGAAGGTCCGGGAGGAGACCCGGGCCGGGGTTCATCGAAGGAGGTCATATGGCAAATCTCCTCGCACGTCGTCGTACAGATCCATTTGCGCCGCTGTTCGGCGATTGGATGGATGATTTCTGGAACCGTACAACCCTGCTTCCCGCGATGCCACGCCGTGCGGACATGCCGGCGATGGAGCGCGCCCTGATGGATGTCGTCGACAAGGGCGACACGTTCGAGGTGAAGGTGGACATGCCGGGTGTTAAGAAGGAGGACATTGACGTTTCGATCGAAGGCACGCGCGTTTCGATCCGGGCGGAGACGCAGTCGACCAAGGAAGAGAAGGAAGGTGAGCGTGTGCTGCACACCGAGCGCTTCGCCGCGATGTACGCGCGCACGTTCGAGTTGCCGGTCGAGGTCAGTGAGGCCGGGGCAGAGGCCCGCTACGAGGACGGGGTCCTCACGCTGACGCTGCCCAAACGGGCTCCATTGGCGACTAAGAAGCTGACGATCAACTGATGTCAAGTCAGCGCCGCTCAGGCGGCACGGCGCAATACCGTGCCGTCGGCGCTAAGGCCGCTGCTCCCACAGCGGCCTTTTTTCATGTGCGGAGCCGGCGGTCGGCGTCGAGGCTCGGGAGCCTGGCGCTAGTCGAACCTCCGTAGAATTCCGCCGATGATTCGCCCGCAAAGCGCCCTCGTACTCGGCCTTGCGGCGCTGGCGCTGGTCACGCTGGTGCCGGCGGCGGAGTCCGCGCCGTTGGTGCAGAAGATGCTCGGCACGGTGGCGTCCAAGGCCGAAAAGCCAGGCGAGACTTCCTCGGTCTCCGTAGTCGAGCGGCGTGCAGCGATCGAGAAAGCGCTGGCCGCCGCGCAAAAGGCCGCCGATGACGAGCGCGCAGGAAGGTACCCGCTTCCGGCGGGGGCCACGCCGACTCAGGTCGGTGATCTGGGCTTCCTGTTGCAGCGCTTGCCCGTTCTACTGCAGGCGCAACTCGACCTGCTGGGGGAAATCGAGGCGGCACGCGCCAAGCGGGAGGAGGACGCGGATGCGCTCTCCCGCTGGAAGGGATTCGACGAGCCCGGACCGTACTCGCTGACACAGCTCGATCGTCGTGCTCGATCAGCTCGACGCCGAACGCACGCGGTTGCATTCGTTCGAGTCGGTCGGCACGCTGAATGTGGAGGAGGTCGCTCGCGTCGAGGCCCGCCTGAAGAGCACGCAGGCCGATGAACGGCTGGCGCTGGAGAAAGCGACCGACGGCGTGGTGGCGCCGCTTGAACTGGCGCGCTTGCAAACGCGCAGGGTCACCGAAATGCGCAGCTCCTGCGGCTGCAGGGTGAGCTCAACGCCGAGTTGATCGCATGCCTCGCGCGCCCGCGAGCAACTGCTCGAGCGGCAGGCGGCGGCCATGTCGGCCAACTACCGCTTCAGCGAGCAGGAGTTCGAGCGCGTCCTCAAGAACCTGCAGGCGCAACAAGCTGCGCTGGATCGTCGGATCGAGGAGACCAGCGCAGCGCGCAGTCGATCGCGCACTGAGCGGGAACAGGTGCAGAAAGCCATCGAGTCGCAACCGGCACCCAAGACCGTCGACGAGGTGCGACGTCATGCCGAGCAACAGGCTCGGCTCGATGGCGCCAATGTGACGCTGGAAGCGCTGCGCAACCAGCAAAGCGCACTCGCTACGCTGAGGGGAATTGCTCCGATCTCGATCGATGCCTGGCGCCAGCGCTACACCTCACTGAGCGACCCGGATCCGGAGAAGCGGCGAGCTGCCCAAGAAGTCGCTGAGCGCCGTATTGGCCCGGGTGGAGACGCTCAAGTCCTACGCGACGGACCTGGGGACGGTCGCCGAGGCGGCCTGTCAGGGATCAGCAACGGCGCGTCGATGGCCTGGACGAGAGCGCGCCCGGCCGCCGCTACGACCTTGCCGCACTGGACGCCACGAAACGGGCCGCGGATGTGGTCGGCGAGGTGCAGACGTTGGCGCAGCAGCTGGCGACGGCGCAGAAGCGCTGGCGGAAGGAGTTTGCCGACGCGGCCGAGCGACGCTCCGCTGCCCAGCGGGCCGCCGACACCTGGGTCGAGACGAAGGAACTCGGACGCGAAGTCTGGGACTTCGAGTTGTTCGCGGTCGAGGACACGGTGGAGATCGCCGGCAAGCCGACCACGGTGTCGCGCGGCATCACGGTTGGCAAGAGCATCGGCGCCCTGTTGCTGTTCGTCTTCGGGTACAAGATCGCCGGCTTCTTCGCGGTTCGTGCGCAGCGGATCATGGTGGAGCGCTTTTCGGTCGATCCGGCCCAGGCCAGGGTCCTGCGGCGCTGGATGATGTTGTTGACCGGATTGGTGCTGGTGGTGATCACGCTCAATCTGGCGCGCATTCCGTTGACGGTCTTTGCCTTCATGGGCGGCGCTCTTGCGATCGGTGTCGGCTTCGGAACGCAGACGCTGCTGCGCAACCTCATCAGCGGGGTCATCGTGCTGTTCGAGCGCAAGGTCCGCGTCGGCGATATCGTGGATGTGGATGGCGTGCAAGGCATCGTCACGGCGGTCGACATCCGCTCGACCACGGTGCGGCAGTTCGACGGCATCGAGACGATGGTCCCGAATTCGTTGCTGCTCGAGCAGAAGGTCACCAACTGGACCGGCGAGTCGCCGACCATGCGCCGGGTGGTCAAGGTCGGCGTGGCCTACGGTTCGCCGACACGGCAGGTGGCCGACATCATGAAGGCGGCAGCCGACGAGCACGGCCTGGTGCTGAAGGATCCGACGCCGTTCGTGGTGTTCGAGGATTTCGGCGACAACGCGCTGGTGTTCGCGCTGTACTTCTGGGTCGACCTCGCCAAGGCCAACGGCATGCAGGTGCAGAGCGACCTGCGCTTCATGCTTGAGCGACGCCTGTCGGACGCCGGCATCTCGATCGCGTTTCCGCAGCGGGACATTCACCTCGATTCCGCGCGGCCGCTGCGGATCGAGGTCGTCGGGAGCGCCGCCCCGCCGGCGCAGGCGTCCTGATGTACGACGAGTCCGACCGGCAGTTCATGTCGCGCGCGCTCGTGCTGGCGGCGCGGGCGCTCTACGACGCCGCGCCCAATCCGCGTGTGGGCTGCGTCATCGTGCGCGAAGGCCGGGTCATCGGCGAAGGCTGGACTCAGGCGCCGGGCTCGAACCACGCCGAGATCGAGGCCCTGCTCGATGCGCGCCGCAACGGCCACGACGTGCGTGGCGCCACCGTCTACGTTTCGCTGGAACCTTGCAGCCATTTTGGCCGTACGCCACCGTGCGCGACGGCGTTGATCGAGGCACATGTCAGCCGGGTCATCGCCGCGGTCGAGGATCCGAACCCGCTGGTGGCCGGCGGCGGTCTGGAGATGCTGCGCAGCGCGGGCGTCGACGTGCGCTGCGGCCTGCTTGAGCAGGAAGCTGCCGAAATCAACATCGGGTTCTTTGCCCGCATGCAACGTGGCCGTCCCTGGCTGCGAATGAAGATCGCGGCCAGCCTCGATGGCAAGACCGCACTGGAAAACGGCGTCTCGAAGTGGATCACGTCCGAAGAAGCGCGCCGCGATGGCCACGCCTGGCGCGCACGGTCCGATGCGGTGCTGACGGGCATCGGCACCGTGCAGGCGGACAATCCACGACTCGATGTGCGCCTGGTCGAAACGCGGCGGCAGCCGCTGCGCGTGGTGGTCGACAGTCGCCTGGAGGTTGATCCCGGTGCCCTCGTGTTCGAGGGCGAAGGTAAGGTGCTGGTCGCCACTGCCGTCAGCGCACCCGCACGCGCGGCCGCGCTGCGAGCCCGCGGGGCCGAGGTCGTCGCATTGCCCAACGAGAGCGGCAAGGTGGACCTGGTCGCACTGATGAAGGAACTGGCGCATCGGCACATCAACGAAGTCCATGTCGAGGCGGGATTCCGACTCAACGGGTCGCTCGTACGGGCCGGCGTGGTCGACGAGTTGCTCGTGTATCTCGCACCGCTACTGATCGGCGAGGCGCAGGGCATGCTGCACCTGCCGGCGTTGTCGGATCTGGCGCATGCGCAGCGACTCGAGTTCCGAGAAGTCACACCGGTCGGCGAGGATGTGCGCATCCTGGCGCGGCTGCGGTAAGAACCAGGAGCGAGCATGTTCACCGGACTGGTCCAGGGCGTGGCGCGCATTGAGCACGTTGAGCGGCTGGCGGCCGACGGCGGCGTACGCCTGACGCTCGATGCGAGCGAACGTACCCGGCTTCGCCGCGGCGGTTGGCGACAGCATCGCGCTCAACGGCGCCTGCATGACCGCGACCCAGGTCGCGGGCCGCCGCTTCACGGTCGACGTGTCGGGCGAGAGCCTGAGCCGCACCGCGGGACTCGACGCGCCGGGCGAGGTCAATGTCGAGACCTCGCTGCGTGTTGGCGACAAGCTGGGGGGACATCTGGTCGCCGGTCACGTGGACGGCATCGGCGAGGTGCTGCGCTTTGCGCAGGTGCAGGAATCTTGGGAACTCATCATCCGCGCGCCGAACGAGTTGGCGCGTTACCTCGCTTACAAGGGATCGATCACCGTCAACGGCGTCAGCCTGACCGTGAACCGCGTGACTGACGAGGCCGCCGGCTGCCAGTTTTCGATCAACGTCATTCCGCACACCTACGCGGTCACGACCTTGCGCAACCTGCGCCCGGGCAGCCAGGTGAATCTTGAAGTCGACCTGATCGCGCGCTACCTGGAGCGCCTGCTGCATCGGACGAATTGACGCGCGGATGAACAACGAGGCCGCGGGCTGGTTGCTGGCGCTGGCCATTGCTGGCCTCCTGTGGCCTCTGAGCCGCCCCGGTCGCCGTCCGTACGCGACCGGCGTTATCGCGCTGCTGCTGCTGTACCTCGTGGTGCTGGCAATATCGACGGCGCTGCTGGCGCCTGCGTTAAGGGCCTGGTCGGCTGCGATTGCCGCTGCCGCCGTCTGGCTGGTCATGCAGCCGCTGCTCGCTCTCGGCCGCGTGTCGACGATCGAGCTTGGGCTGGCACCGCCCCGACCCGGCAGCGTGCGCCCCGCAGTCCTCGTCACGCTGTTGGCGCTGATGGCCAACGCAGTGGTCATCGTTCTGCGCGGCGCGCCTGCGGTCGGCATAACACCCGGGTTGGCCGTCGCATCCCTCCTCGCGGCGGTCACGGAGGAGCTCGTTCTGCGCGGGGCGCTGCTCGCCCTCGCAGACCGGGCCAGTCCGCCTCGCTGGAATCTGTGGGGCGCGCCGATCGGGCTGGGCGGTCTGGCGATCACGGCATCGTTCATCGCGCTGCACGGCCTTCGGCTCGGACTGCTGCTGGGTGTGGTGCCGGCGGCGATGCTCTATCTTTGGCTGCGCGCACGCACGGCCAGCCTCGCCCCGCCGATCGTCGCACACCTGCTCTGGAACGGCTCGGTCCTGCTGCTACATGTCTGAGGGCGATCCGCTAATCCTCAACCTCACCCTCACCCTCACCCACCGGTTCCACCATGTCGAAGCTCTTCTCGCCGCTGTCCCTGCGTGACCTCGAACTCGTCAACCGCATCGTGGTCTCGCCGATGTGCCAGTACTCGGCCGTCGACGGTAGCCCCTCTGAGTGGCACTGGGCGCATCTGGGATCGCTCGCGCTGTCCGGCGCGGGGCTGCTCTGCATCGAAGCGACCGCCGTGACACCGGAGGGACGAATCACGCCGAGCGACCTTGGACTCTACAGCGATGCCAACGAGGCGGGACTTGCCGCGGTGCTGCGCATGATCCGGGCCGTGGCGCCGATCCGCGTCGCCGTGCAGTTGGCGCATGCCGGCCGCAAGGGGTCGAGCCGCGAGCCATGGAACGGTGGCAAGTTATTGCCTCAGGGCGAGGGCGGCTGGCGTCCCGAGGCGCCGTCGGCAGTGCCGCATGCGCAGGACGAAGCGCCACCGCGCGCCCTTGAGGGTGCCGATCTGGCGCGCCTGCGCGCGGCGTTTGCCGATGCCGCGGCGCGCGCGGCCCGGCTTGGAGTCGATGCGATCGAAGTGCACGCCGCTCACGGTTACTTGCTGCACGAGTTCCTCTCGCCGGTATCGAACCGGCGCAATGACGACTACGGGGGCTCGCTGGAAAATCGCATGCGGTTCCCGCTCGAGGTCTTCGACGCCGTGCGGGCCGCCTTTCCTTCGGAGAAGCCGGTCGGCGTGCGGATCTCGGCGACCGATTGGCTGGAGGAAATCGAACCGGCGCCAGCGAGCTGGACGTTGGAGCAATCGCTCGCGCTCGCGCAGGCGCTCAAGGCGCGTGGCTGCGACTGGATTGACGTCTCCAGCGGCGGCGTATCGCCACAGCAGAAAATCAAGCCAGGGCCCGGCTACCAGGTTCCGTTCGCGGAGATCGTGCGCAACGAAATCGGGCTGGCGACGATGGCCGTCGGGCTTATCACGGAGCCGCGCCAGGCCGAGGCCATCATTGCGGAGGGCCGCGCCGACCTGGTGGCGCTGGCGCGCGGCATGCTGTTCGATCCGCGCTGGCCGTGGCAGGCGGCGGCTGAACTCGGCGGAACGGTCGTCGGGCCACGCCAGTACTGGCGGGCCTTGCCGCGCGCGGCGGGTGCGATCTTCGGGCCCCTGACACTCGGTCAACGATGACGCCGGGTCGAGGCGCCCGGCGACTACAATCGCGGCGATTGAACGAGCGCATCCGGAGGTCGCATGAACGCGTTGTCGCTGGTGACGCCGAAGTCCGAGTCGCCCGGTCCGATCGCGAGCGTGCCGGAGATCCTCGACGAACTGCGGCAGGGCAACGTCGTCGTGCTGGTCGACGACGAGGACCGCGAAAACGAGGGGGACCTGGTCTTCGCGGCGGATTTCGTCACGCCGGAGAAGATCAACTTCATGGCCAAGCACGCGCGCGGCCTGGTCTGCCTGACGTTGACCGAGGCGCACGCCCGACAGCTGGCGCTGCCGCCGATGGCACGCACCAACGGGACCGTGCACGGCACCAACTTCACGGTGTCGATCGAAGCGGCCGAAGGCGTGACCACCGGCATCTCGGCGGCCGACCGCGCGCGCACGGTCTGGGTCGCCGCGCGGCCGGCGGCGAAAGCGGCGGACATCGTGCAGCCGGGCCATGTCTTTCCGGTGGTGGCGCAGGCTGGCGGCGTGCTGATGCGCGCGGGCCACACCGAGGCCTGCTGCGACCTGACGCAACTGGCCGGACTGACGCCGGCCGCCGTGATCTGCGAGATCATGAACGACGACGGCACGATGGCGCGGCTGCCGGACCTGATGCCGTTCGCGCAGACGCATGGGCTCAAGGTCGGCACGATCGCCGACCTGATCCACTACCGCGCAGCGAACGAATCGATCATGGAGCGTTGCGGCAGCCGGACCGTGCAGCTGCCCGCCGGTGAGTTCGAGCTCGTGGTCTATCGCGACAAGCCGAGCGGCGCGGCGCACCTGGCGCTGGTCAAGGGCACGATTGCGCCGGAGAACGAAGCGCTGGTGCGCGTGCACGAGCCGGTGTCGGTGCTCGACTTTCTGATCGACGAGGGATCGAGCGCGCATTCGTGGCCGATGCCGAAGGCGTTGGAGGCGATCGCCGCCGCGCCCAGCGGCGTGCTGGTCATGCTCAACTGCGCCGAACCGCCGACCGGTTGTTCGCCAAGTTCGAAGCGCTGGCCGCGGGGTCGGCCGGACGAGGGCGCACGGCAGGCGCGCATGGACCTCCGCACCTATGGCATCGGCGCCCAGATCCTGCGCGACCTGAACGTCGGCCAGATGAAGCTGCTGGCACGCCGCGCAAGATGCCGTCGATGACGGGCTTCGGACTGCAGATGACCGGATTCATCGAGCGCTGATCGGCCGCGGGCGCGATAGCGCTCGCGTACACTGCCTCGCAGGAGGATCCATGGCGATCGATTACCTTGCGCCTGATTTCGATGGCGCCGACCTGCGTATCGGCATCGTGCAGGCGCGCTTCAACGAATGGGCGGGCCGTGCGCTGCTCGAGGCCTGCGTGAAGCGAACTGGTCACGCTCGGCGTCGACGAGGACGACATCACGCACGTCTCGGTGCCGGGATCGCTGGAGACTCCCGCTGGTGCTGGCGCGCCTTGCTGCGACCGAGGACTTCGACGCGCTGATCGCGATCGGCTGCGTGATTCGCGGCGAGACTTATCACTTCGAGGTCGTCGCCAACGAGTCGGCGCGCGGCGTGGCCCGCGTGTCGCTGGCGCACGGCATTCCGGTCGCCAACGGCATCCTCACCGTGGAAAACGACGAGCAGGCGCGTGCCCGGGTCGCTGAAAAGGGCACGGATGCCGCTCGCGCGGCGATCGAAATGGCGAACCTGCTGTGGGCGCTGGACGAAAGTGGCGACGAGACCGCCGGGGACTGAGCGCACAGCGGGGGCCGGCAGCCGAGGCAGTGGGCGCAGCGCACGGCGGCGCGCGCGCGAACTGGCGGTGCAGGGCCTGTACCAGTGGCTGGTCGGCGGCCAGGACGCCGCGGCGATCGAAGGACATCTCGCCGAAAGCCGCGGCCGCGAACTCGCCGAGATCACGGCGAACACCGACATGCCGCACTATCGCGAGCTGCTCAATGGCGCGATCGACGGTGCCGAGGCGCTGCGCGCCGAGTTCGCGCCGTATCTCGATCGCGGCGTCGAGGCGCTGTCGCCGATCGAACACGGCATCCTGCTGTTGGCGACCTACGAACTGAAGCACCGTGCCGAAATACCGTACCGGGTCGATCATCAACGAGGCGGTCGAGCTCGCGAAGAGTTTCGGCGGTACCGAGGGCTTCAAGTACGTCAACGGCGTGCTCGACAAGGTTGCCGCACAACTGCGTGCGACGGAAGTCGCGACGCGCGCCTGACCGACGTCGCGGGTTACGCGATGGCTGCTCCTGAGCCGCCGATCGGCGAATTCGAACTCATCGCCCGCTACTTCCAGCGCGGCAGCGTGGCGGCCACGCCGCACGTCGAGCTCGGCATCGGCGACGACTGCGCACTGATCGACGGCGGGCCCGCCGACGCAGTGGGCGGTGACCACCGACATGCTGATCGAGGGCGTCCACTTTCTTGCCCGACGTGGATCCAGCGTCGCTCGGCCACAAGGCGCTCGCCGTCAACCTTTCGGACCTCGCCGCCTGCGGCGCGACGCCGCGCTGCTTCTTTCTCGCGCTGGCGCTTCCCGTCTGTCGACGAGGCATGGCTGGCTGCATTTACCCGCGGGCTGTTCGCGCTGGGCGACCGACACCGCTGCGTGCTCGCCGGCGGCGACACGACGCGCTCGGCACGCGGGCGTGACGATCGCGATCACGGCGCTCGGGGAGGTGCCGCGCGGCAGCGCGTTGCTGCGGTCGGGCGCAGTCGCCGGCGACGAGATCTGGGTCTCGGGCACGCTGGGCGATGGCGCACTGGGCCTCGCCTGCCGGTCGCGGCGAGGTCGATCTCGCCGATTCGGCTGCAGGGGCGATCGCGCGCCTGGAGCGCCCGGAGCCGCGGGTGGCGCTCGGGGAGCGCCTGCGCGGCATCGCGTCGAGCGCGATCGATGTCTCCGACGGACTGGCCGGAGATCTCGGGCATATCCTGGAGCGGTCGGGCGTCGCGGCCACGGTCCGCTGGGGCGCGATCCCGCGCTCTGCTGCGCTGCAGCGGCTACCGGCGGACCGCCAGTGGCAGTGCGTGTTCGAGGGCGGGCGACGACTACGAGCTGCTGTTCACGGCGCCGCCCACGGCCGCCGGCGCGGTCGAGTCGGCGGCCGCGGGCAGCGGCGTAACGGTCGCGCGCATCGGAACGATTCATGCCGGACGCGGGCCTGAGGGTGCGTTGACGAACGCGGAAGCGCGGTGGACATCGCGACCCGCGCGTTCGATCATTTCCGCCCATGACAGATCCAGTGGCAGCCTCGGAGATGCGGCCGGGCGGCACAGTCGCGCGCCGGCCGTCGCCCGGCGGCGCCGTCATGGCGCCTGATGCTGACTCACCCCGCGCACTGGATCGCGTTCGGCTTCGGCAGCGGCCTGCTGCGACCGGCGCCGGGTACCTGGGGCACGCTGGCGGCCTGGTTCGCGTTTGTGACGCTCGATCCGTGGCTGTCGACGCGGCCTGGCTCGTGGTGATCGCGGCTGACCGCGTGCATCGGGGCGTGGGCGGCCGAGCGCACCGGACGGACGCTCGGGCGGCCGGATCATGGCGCGATCGTCATCGACGAGATCGTCGCGTTCTGGCTGGTGCTGCTGTTCTTGCCGCCGGACCTGCTGGCGCAGGCGCTCGGCTTCCTCGCCTTCCGGCTGTTCGACATCCTGAAGCCGCCGCCGATACGCGCAGTCGATCGCCGCTTCAAGAACGGTGTCGGCGTGATGGCCGACGACCTCATCGCCGCGTTCTACGCACTGCTGCTGGCGGCGATCGCCGTGCGGGTGCTCGGATGACGCCCGGCGAGCACGTTCGAGCAGCTGTCGGCGCAACTCGGACGGGCGCTGCGCGCGCAGCACCTGACGCTGGCGACGGCCGAGTCGTGCACCGCCGGCGGCATCGCCTACGCGGTCACGATGACGCCCGGCTCGAGCCAGTGGTTCGACCGCGGCTTCGTCACGTACTCGAACGAATCGAAGATGCAGGTGCTCGGAGTGGCGCCGGCCTATCTGCGCGACTTCGGCGCAGTCAGCGAACCGGTGGCGCGCGCGATGGCGCTTGGCGCGCATGTCGCAGAGCGCCGCGCAGGTTGCGGTCGCAGTGACCGGCATCGCCGGTCCCGACGGCGGCACGGAGACTAAGCCGGTCGGCACCGTCTGCTTCGCCTGGGCGATCCGGCGCGACCCCGCGCAGGCCGCGTGGGTCAAGACGGAGACCCGGCGCTTCGACGGCGATCGCGCGTCCGTGCGTACGCAGTCGATCGTCTGTGCGCTGGAGACCCTGGTCGGGCTGCTGACGCAAAGGCAGGACGTTTGACCGCGCGACGCTGCACGCGCCGGCGGTTGCGACCCCGGCACCGGGAGCGTCGCTGTCACGGCAGCGCTCCAACCGGTTCCGCACCCCGCGTCCGGAAAGGGGACTACTGATGGGGAATCTGCTCTTTCCCGGCCTCGCACTCGAACGCCGTCACGTCAACGGCGTCGACATCCGTTTCCGGCGCGGCGGGCACGGTGCGCCGTTGCTGCTGCTGCACGGCTTCCCGCAGACGCACGCGATCTGGCACCGGGTGGCACCGCGACTGGCGGCGCATTACACGCTGGTCATGCCCGATCTGCGCGGCTATGGCGACTCGGCGAAACCGCCGACCACCGACGATCACGCTCCCTACAGCAAGCGCGCGATGGCGCGCGACATGGTCGAGCTGATGCGCAGCCTCGGCCATGCTCGCTTCTTCGTTTGCGGACACGATCGCGGCGGGCGCGTCGCGCATCGCCTGGCGCTCGATCATCCGCAGGCCGTCGAACGACTGATGGTGCTCGACATCTCGCCGACCCGCACGATGTACGAGCGCACGACGATGGAGTTTGCGCGGCTGTACTACCACTGGTTCTTCCTGATCCAGCCGGCGCCGCTGCCGGAGCGGCTGATCGCGGCCGAGCCGCTTTTCTACCTTCGCACCAAGCTGGGAGGCTGGGGCTCGGGCGGCACCGGCCTCTTCGATGAGCGCGCACTGGCCGAGTACGAGCGCTGCTTCACGCCGGCCGCGATCCACGCGATGTGCGAGGACTACCGGGCTTCGGCCTCGATCGATCTCGAACACGACCGCGCCGATGAGGACCGGCGCATCGAGTGCCCGTTGCACGTGCTGTGGGGCGAGCGCGGTGTCGTGCATCGCCTGTTCACACCGCTGGCCGACTGGCGCGCGAGGGCGCGCGGCCCCGTGACCGGCCGCACGACACCGGGTGGACACTACATTCCCGAAGAGTCGCCCGAACTGCTCGGTGATGAGATGCTCGCGTTCTTCGGCTAGCGGTGATGCGCCGTCTTCGGCTCGGACTGCTCCTGCTGCTGCCCGCGCTGGTGCTCGCCGCGCCGCCCGCCGAACTCTGCCTGTCGGATGCGCTCGGCCTCAAGGTCGACGACGCGCGTCTCTTTGAAGGAACGGGCTCATATCGTGCGCCGAAGGTCTCGGCCGACGCCGAGGCGCAGCGGTATTTTGAACAAGGCATGGTGTTCGGCTGGGGCTTCAACTTTCCCGAGGCTGCGCGCTCGTTTCGCGCCGCCGCTGTGCGTGACCCGGGGTGCGCGATGTGCCGCTGGGGCATCGCCTGGGCGGTCGGCCCCAACATCAATTCGGACATGGATCCTGCCGAATTGCCGATCGCCCGCGACGCACTGGTGCAGGCGCGGGTCTACGCCAGGGATGCACGACAGCTAACGCTGGCGGCGGCACTGGCCGTGCGTTTCCCGGCGAAAGGCGAGACCGTCGGTGATGCCGAGGCGCGACGCTACTCGGACGCCATGGTTGCGCTGGCTGACAGCCGACCCGACGATGCGGACATCGCGGTGCTCGCCGCCGAGGCGCTGATGACGGAGCACCCCTATGACTGGTGGCGGACGGACGGCACGCCGCAGCCCTGGACGCCACGCATAATCACCCTGCTGGATCGTGCCGTGCGGCTCGCGCCGGACCATCCCGGAGCGCATCACTTTCGCCTCCACCTGTACGGCGAATCGCGCGCGCCGGCGACCGCCGAGGACTCCGCCGAGCGTATGGCGGCGATCGCCCCGGGCGTCGGCCACCTGGTACACATGTCGGGGCACATCTACGTCCGTGTCGGCCGCTATCACGACGCCGTGCTTGCCAATGTCGCCGCAGTGGAGGCGGATCGGCGCTATGCCGTACTAACGCGGCCGGACCCGCAGTATGTTGCGAGCTACGTCGTGCATAACCAGCACTTCCTGTGGGCTGCCGCGCTATGGAGTGGCGAGTCCGCGGCCGCGTCGGGGACTGCCGAGGCCATTGCCGAGGCGGCGGCCGCATCGGAGCGTCTCGACGCCGGCACGCAGCAGCATCTGATGGGCCTGCCCTGGCTCACGGACGTGCGCTTCGCGCGCTGGGATGCGATCCTCGCGCGTCCGGTCCCGCGCGAGGGCCACTACCTGCAAGGACTGGCGGCGTATGCGCGCGGCACCGCCTACGCGCGCAGCGGTGATGTCGCCCGGGCGCAGCGCGAACTGACCGCACTGCGGGCAGCGCGGCGCACCGCAAGCGCCCGCAAGCTGAAGGTCAAGAACATCAATCGGGCGGCCGATGTGCTGACGGTGGCGGAGTCCCTGTTGCGGTCCGAACTCGCCAGCGCCCGCGGTGCATGGCCCGAGGCCGTGCGTCATGCGCAGGTGGCTGTGAAGCGCGAGCAGGCGCTCGAGAGCGACGAACCTGCGGTCTGGCCGATCCCGGCGTTGCAGGCGTTGGGCCGCGTGCAACTGCACGCCGGCTCGCTGCGCGCAGCGCTGGACGCGTACCGGCGCGACCTGACGAATCATCCCGCGAATGCATACTCGCTGACCGGCAGCGCTGAGGCGCAGCACCGGCTCGGGGAAACCGCTCTCGCGGGGCAATCCTTGGCGCAGGCGCGGCTGGCTTGGAGCCATGCCGATGTGCCGCTGCCAGCGCCCTGAGACTGCGTTCGACTGCCGACCCTGAACTTCTGAACGGAACGCCATGCCCACCGAAGTCCTGCTGCTCTTTGCGCTAATACTGCTCAACGGCGTCTTCGCGATGTCCGAGATTGCCCTGGTGACGGCGCGGCGCGCCCGCCTGCAGGCGCTGGTCGAGCAAGGCGATGCCGGGGCGGCGGCCGCACTGGCGCTCAACGACCAGCCGACACGCTTCCTGTCGACGATCCAGGTGGGGATCACGTCGATCGGCATCCTGAGCGGCATCGTGGGCGAGGCGGCGCTGGCCGAGCCGCTGGGCGACTGGATCATCGGACTCGGTGCCGAGCCGAAGGCGGCGAAATTGGGCGCCACCGCGCTGGTGGTGGTCGTCGTCACCTACTTCTCGATCGTGCTTGGCGAACTGGTGCCCAAGCGCCTTGGACAAATCTCGGCGGAAACGATTGCACGACGTGTTGCGCGCCCCATCGGATGGCTGGCGATCGCGGCCAAACCGTTCGTGCGACTGCTGACGACATCGACGGATGTCCTGCTGCGCCTGGTCGGTGCGCGCACCGACGGCGCTTCGGTGGTGACCGAGGAGGAGATCCATGCGCTGATCCAGGAGGGCTCCGAAACAGGGGTCATCGACGAGCAGGAACGCGCGATGGTGCGCAACGTGTTTCGCCTCGACGATCGCCAGATCGCCTCGCTGATGACGCCGCGGTCGGAGATCGTTTACCTGGATCTGGAAGACGATCTGCAGGACAACCTGAAGCGGGTCCTCGAGGTCGAGCATTCGCGCTTCCCGGTGTGCCGCGGCGGCCTGCGCGATGTGATCGGCGTGGCCAGCGCGCGACGCCTGCTTCAGCAAGCGATCCGCGGTGAGGTGCTCGACCTTGCGGCGGCCGCCGAGCAGGCGGTCTACGTGCCGGAGTCGCTGACGGGCATGGAACTGCTGGAAAACTTCCGCGCGAGCGCTGGGCACATGGCGTTGGTGGTCGACGAGTATGGCGAGATCCAGGGCGTGGTCACGTCGCAGGACCTGTTCGAGGCGATCGCGGGAGAGTTCAAGCCGCAGCGCACCGAAGACGCGTGGGCCGTGCAGCGAGCCGATGGCTCGTGGTTGCTCGACGGCCTCATTCCGATCCCGGAGCTGAAGGACCGTCTCAACTTTGGTGCTGCTCCGGAGGAAGAGCTGGGTCGCTACAACACGTTGTCGGGCATGGTCATGCTGCTGCTGGGTCGGGTTCCGGCCACGGGTGACGTCGTCGAGTGGCAAGGGTGGCGCTTCGAGATCGTCGACATGGACAAGCACCGCATTGACAAGGTCCTCGCGTCGCGCGTGCCCGACGCCGGCGCGACGCTCGGCATGGATTAGTCGCGTCGGTGACGGTGCCGGTTGATCGCGGCGCGCGTGGCCTGAGCGACGGTCCGTGCCTGTTGCGCGAAGTTGGTGCCGTTGCCCGCGTACAGGATTGCACGCGACGAGCTGATCACCAGGCCGGTGCCGTCGGCCGTCTGCCCAGCCTGCACACAGGCTTCAATGTCGCCGCCCTGGGCACCGATGCCCGGGACAAGCAGCGGCAGGCTTGCGGCCAGCGCGCGCACCGTGGCGAGCTCGTCCGGATAGGTTGCACCGACGACAAGTCCCAATTGACCGCTGGTGTTCCAGTCGGTCGCCGCGCGCCGTGCCACCCGCTGGTAAAGCGGCATGCCGCCGGCGTCGAGCATCTGCAGGTCGTCTCCCCCGGGGTTACTGGTGCGGCAAAGCAGAAATGCCCCGCGGTCTGCATAGGCAAGGAACGGATCGAGTGAATCGCGACCCATGTAGGGCGACAGCGTGACCGCATCGGCCTGGTAGCGTTCAAAGGCTTCGCGGGCATAGTGTTCGGCGGTCGCTCCGATGTCGCCGCGTTTGGCATCCAGGATTATTGGAACATGCGGATGTGACCGGCGGATGTGCTCGATGAGCCGCTCGAGCGGCGCCTCGGCGCGCGCGGACGCGAAGTAGGCAATCTGCGGCTTGAAGGCGCAGACCAGGTCAGCGGTGGCGTCCACGATCTCACGGCAGAAGCGGTAGATCGCGTCGTCGCCGGTGCGCAGGTGCATCGGGAACCGCATGGGGTCCGGATCCAGCCCCACGCACAACAATGTGTCGGCTTCGCGCCAGCGCGATGCCAAGCGATCGATGAAGTTCATCCCACGGCCGATGGCGTGCACTGGGGGCGCATCTTACGCGGCACCACGGTTGCGTCGAGCTCGATGTGTGCTGTGCTAGAACTCGCGTCCTATGTCCCGCTTCAGCCGCCGCGACCTGCTGTTGCTGGCCCTGCTCACACTATTCTGGGGGGTGAACTGGCCGGTGATGAAGCTTGGCGTGGCCGAGCTGCCTCCGCTCTTCTTTCGCACGTTGTGTCTCGGCGGAGGCTTGATCGTCATCGGGGCCTGGGCACGCGCACGCGGCATTTCACTCGCGGTGCCGCCCGGGGCCTGGCGCGAGATCGCGTGGCTTGCCGTGCCGAACATGATTGTCTGGCACGTACTTGCGATCCTCGCGATCAAGCAGCTGCCGTCGGGACGCGCCGCAATTCTCGGCTACACGATGCCGGTGTGGGCGGTGCTCAGTGGCCTGGTGTTCTTCGGCGAGAAGCCGCTCGCACGCCACTGGCTGGGCGTGACCTCCGCCTTGCTCGGCACGCTACTGCTGTTGTCGTCAGAGTTGACGGCGCTGGCCGGCTCGCCACTCGGGACTGGACTGATGTTGACCGCCGCGGCGGCCTGGGGCTACGGCACGCACCTCATGCGTCGACACCTCGTGGACCTGCCGATCATCACGCTCACGTTCTGGATGCTGGCACTGACGGTGCTGGTGATGGCCTTGGCGTCGTTCGCCTTCGAGTTCGATCACTGGCGCTGGCCGCTGGCGCCGGAATGGCTGCCCCTTGTGTACAACATCGTGTTCGCCGTCGCGTTCTGCCACGTCGTGTGGTCGATGCTCGCGCGCAAGTTGCCGCCCGCAGCGAGTGGACTGTCAGTCATGCTCATTCCTGTGCTCGGCGTGTTCTCGGGCATGTGGCTGCTGGGCGAGCAGCCGTACTGGCAGGATTACACCGCCCTGCTCCTGATCTTGCTTGCACTGTCGACGGTACTGCTGCCGGCGCGCACGGCGGACTGACCTAAGAGCGATGCGCGCAGGGATGACTGCGTGCGGCGCGTGACCTCAGGGCAGCGCGCCGTGGCTAGCGCAACTCACAGATCGGCCAGATCGGGCAGAGGTGTCGCCGCGTCGCCGGGCGTTGCGGCCGACCGCGTTGAAGCGCGGCCGGTGCGAATCCACCACACAACTGCGGCGATGACACCCGCCACCACGACCCAGCGCAAAGAGCGTGAACGGGCCAGTTTGGCCACCCCGCCGGCGACCACCGGGACCACCCACGGCTGCGCGCGCGCGATGCGCACGGCGGATGCGGCAACATTCAACCATCCCGACGACTTCGCACGCCGCGCGCCGCCGATGAGTAGGCCAGCGACGCCACTGTGTGATCGCGTCTCAAGTGCGTCAAGCTGATCGGCAAGCATCGCCCGTTCCGCTGCGGCGCGGGCCAGCAGCAGATCGCGCCTCAGCGCGCGATGCTCCCGTTCAGCCCGTCCCATCGTGCCCTCCGTGCAGGCGGCCGCGCAGGGCGTCGCGGTCCTTCTCCAGCTCGGCGCGGGTCCCGGACAGGATCGGCGGCGCCGCTGCGACCTCGCGGCGGAGGACGCTGACCGCGACAGCGCCCGCCGCGGCATACACAAGGGCGAGCAGGCCAAGGGCCAATACGCGTGGACCATCCCAGAAGAGCGCCGCTACCCACAGTGACACCGTCATCAGGGCCGCCAGCAGCAAGACGGCGGCGACGAGGCCCAGCACCAACCACCGTACCGCGCGGTCGCGCGCCTCGGCGAGTTCGAGCGCAGCCAGTTCGCCACGCGTCAGGAACAACGCCAACGCGTGCGCCAGCAGCGCCCGCACCGAATCCACCAAGCCTCTGGGCCGATCGGCCTCAGCCGTCATGACGGGCGCCGCTCTCGGCGCGCGGCACGCCTAGCGGCGGTTGACGACCAGGCCGAGCAGCACGCCGACGCCGGCCGCGATTCCGATCGCGGTCCATGGATGCTCGTGGACCCAGCTGTCGGTCGCCTTGGCCGCATACTTGGCGTGATCCACCACCTTGTGCTCGACTTCTACAAGACGAGTCTTCGCGCTGGAGATGGCGGATCTGGGCACGCCGCCGCAGATCCGCGGCCTGTTCACCGCTCGATTGCGCCGCCTGGCGCAGCAATTCCTCGGCATCAACCAGTACTGCATTGACGTCCGTCATCAGTCGTTCCTTCGTGCCTTGATCCATTGCTTCTCCTTCAGGTCGGTCCACTACCATCAATCCAGCGTAGGCACTGATCATGCTCCTGTCATGACGCAGATCGAATCCCACGGATTCCCTAGCCGTTCAAATACACCCAATTCAGCAAGTCATCGAGTGCTCCCTGCGTGGCGCCGGCGTTCGCATGGTTGACGAAAGCGACTACGGCATAGCGCCGACCACTCGCCGCGAGCACATAGTCCGGCCACGGCACGGGTATCGACGAGCAGGCCGGTCTTGATGTGGGCCGACCCGGCGGCGCCGACGCGCTTGCGCATCGTGCCGTCCACGCCGACCAGCGGCAGCGACGACACGAATTCGGGCATCAGCGGGCTGGCGAACGCGGCGGCGAGCAGCCGCGACAGACCGACCGGAGTCAGGCGTTCGACGCGTGACAGTCCGGCACCGTTTTCGAGCACGAACTCGCGCCGTTCCAGGCCCTTGCCCACCAGCCAGTCGCCGATGACACGCTGCGCCCGCTCGGCGCTTGCCGGCTGCTTCGTGCCTTCGCTGCCGATCGTCAGGAACAGCTGTCGCGCCATCACGTTGTTGCTGAACTTGTTGATGTCGCGGATCACTTCGGCCAGCGACTCCGATTCGTGCTGGGCGAGACGGCGCGCATCAGCTGGCACCTGACCGTCGCGCGCGCGCCCACGCCAGCTGCCTCCGCTGGCCGTCCACAGTGCGCGAAACACGGCATCCACGTACTGGCTATGGTTGAGCAGGCTCACATGCCAGACTCGGTCGCCGCACGACAGCGGGAAGGCGCCGCGGAAGTGCGGCCGCATCGGATCGCTGAAGTCACCGCCCAAACGTGCCCGCCAGTCGTTGCAGGGGCCATCGACCGCGCGGACGGTCGGCGGGACGGCCATGCCCGCCAGTTGCGGCACCGCGTAGACCCGCACCTGCTTGGCATCGACATCGGGCACGAAATGGAAGCTGACGCTCTTGTAGTTGAGCAGCAGCGCGTCGGGTCCGGCGTTGTAGGGTCGGAGCGATTCGCCGTCGAACGCACCGGCATCGTGGCTCATCGCGTCGAAGGCACTGCGGTCGAGGATCAGGTCGCCGCGGATCTCACGGATACCGACGCCACGTAGGCGCTGCACGAGCAGCCAGAGGTGCTCGATGACGAGTTGCGGATCGCCACTGCCGCGCAGATAGAGGTCGCCCTCCAGGGTGGCGTTCACCACCGGCGCCGTGGCGAGCGCTTCGGTGCGCCACGCGAACTGCGGCCCCAGCAGTTCGAGACCGGCCAGTGTCGTGACCAGTTTCATCGTCGACGCCGGATTCATCGGCTGCTGGTCGTTGACCGCGAGAGTCAATCCCGGCGCCGCTGAGTGGCACGACGCTGACGCCGACGGCAGTCGACCGGCACGTTGGCAGACTTGAGCGCCTGCGCCACCGACTCCGGCATCACGTTGGCCGGGTGCGGTGCCTGGCCGTGCGCAGCGCCGGTCGCCGCGAAGGCGAGGACGAGTGCGGCGAGGGTCATCAACGGAAGCGATGACCACAGCGGACGCAAGGGTTCTTAGGGTCGGTTTTGGCACATGCGATGCGGTGCGATGCTAGGTCGTTCGTTCGATAGACCGGCTGTCACGCGCTCGGTAGCCTGCGAAGACGCCGAATTGCGTACGCACGACTGCGCCTGCAGTCGGTTCGCTCTCGTTTCAGGAAACGCCATGACGTCGGTGCCAATCGTTCATCTGCGAAGCTTACTGGTTGCGCTCGCAGCCGCTTGCGCCTTGGCCGCGTGCGGCGGCGGTGGCGGAAGCGGCACGCCAGCGCCGACCCCGGCGCCCGCGCCCGGCCTCACGATTCCCGAGCCGCCGCCGGGGGGCTTTGCTCCGTCGGGCCCGACGCCGCACCGGCCGTGACGCCAAGCGATGCACAAGGCATTCGCTTCCTCGCCCAGTCGACGTTCGGTGCGACGACGGCCGGAGATCGATCGCCTGAAGCGCCTCGGCTACAGTGACTGGGTCGAGCAGCAGTTCCGGATTCCGCGGTCCTCGCATCTGGATTTCGTGCTCGCCGCCTATCCGATTCCGACGCCGGACGGCGTGACGGTCACGATCGACCCGCTGTACCAGTCGGTCTGGAAACAAGCCGTTACGGCACCGGACGCGTTGCGCCAACGGGTCACATACGCGCTGTCGCAGATCTTCGTGGTGTCGGCGGCCGACGCGGCGCTGCAGACGGCGCCTCACACGCTGGCCTCCTACCTCGACACTTTGTCGACGCACGCGTTCGGCAATTACCGTGATCTGCTCGAAGCGGTCACCAAGCATCCGGCGATGGGGCAGTACCTGACCTCGCTCGCCAACCGTGGCGATGGCGGACGGGTCCCCGATGAGAACTATGCGCGCGAGGTGATGCAGCTGTTCTCGATCGGACTCGTGCAACTGAACACCGACGGCACGCCGAAGCTCGTCAACGGTGAACCTGTCGACACCTACAGCATGGACGACATTCGCGGCCTGGCGCGTGTTTTCACCGGTTGGGGTTGGGGCAACGTCGGCACGCCGGATCCGGTCAATGGCCGCTTCGGTGGCAACAGTCCGCAGGATCCGATGCGGCGCGTGATTCCGATGCAGTTTTATGCGCAGTATCACTCGCCGCTCGAAAAGCAGTTCCTCGGCGTGACGGTGCCGGCCGGTACCGCCGGCCCGCAGGCGCTGAAGACCGCACTCGACACGTTGTTCAACCACCCCAATGTCGGACCCGTTCATGGCGACACGCCTGATCCAGCATATGGTGACCAGCAACCCGAGCCCAGCCTATGTCGGGCGCGTGGCGGCGGTGTTCAATGACAACGGCAAGGGCGTGCGTGGCGACCTGAAGGCTGTCGTGCGCGCGGTCCTGTTCGATGCCGAGGCCGTGACGCCGGCGAGCGGGCCGAATGCCGGCAAGCTGCGTGAGCCGGTGCTGCGTTTCACGGCGTGGATGCGTGCGTTCAACGCGACATCCGCCAGCGGCAACTTCCGCATCGGCGTGCTCGACAATCAGTTGTCGCAGACGCCGATGCGGGCACCTAGCGTATTCAATTTCTTCCGGCCCGGCTTTGTTCCCCCCAATACCAACCTGGCATCAGCGGACCTGGTGGCGCCTGAGTTCCAGATCACGCACGAGATTTCGGTTGCGTCGTATGCAAACTTCATTCAGGGCGTCATCCCGAACGGCATCGGCACCGGCAGCGATGTCAAGGCGGATTACACGGCTCTCAACGGCATCGCGGACAACGCAGACGCGCTGGTCGCACGCGTCAATCTGGTGCTTGCCCACGATGCGCTGTCGCCAGCGACGGTGACTTCGATCCGGGATGCGGTCAATGCGATCGGCATCACGGCGAACAACGCGCGACAGAACCGGACGAACCTGGCGATTTACCTCGCGATGACATCGCCAGAGTTCCTGGTGCAGAAGTAGGCGGACGGAGAACACGATGACGACCAACGCTGCCCGCCGCGAATTTCTCCGCACGGCCTCCCGCCTCTCTGTCGCCGGGGTTGCAACGCCCTGGGCTGTCAACCTCGCGGCGATCAGTGCCGCATCGGCGCAAACGGCTCCGTCGGACTACAAGGCGCTGGTGTGCGTGTTCATGTACGGCGGCAACGATCACTCGAATACGGTGGTGCCCTACGACGACGCGAACTACGCGCTGTACTCGCAGTCGCGGACCAATTTGGCGCTGGCAAAGGCCACGCTGCTGCCTCTCAATACGCCGACGAATCCTTCGATGACCGGGCGGCAGATTGCGATGCGGGCCGAGCTGCAACCGCTGAAGGCAATCTACGACGCCAGCAAGGCTGCGGTCCTGGCCAACGTCGGTACGCTCGTGGTGCCGACGACGATGACCCAATATCGTGCGCGCAGCGTGCCGCTGCCGCCCAGCCTCTTCTCGCATAACGACCAGCAGTCGGTCTGGCAGACCTACAACGGTCGCCGCGAAGGTGCCCGCGTCGGCTGGGGCGGACGCATGGGTGACTTGCTGGCGGCCGGCAATCAGTACCAGAACTTCACCTGCGTGTCGGCGTCGGGGACTGCAGTCTTCCTTTCGGGCCAATCGGCGGTGCAGATGCAGATCGGCAACAACGGCGGACTTGCGATCACTGGCGTATCTGGCACGACGTTGTTCGGTTCGAGCGCGGGACCGACGACGGCGCGTCGACTGATGACCGAGGATCGCAGCAACCTGTTCGAAAAGGACTACAACGTCATCGTTAAGCGCTCGTCTGAGGCCGCCCAAACGCTCAATACGGCCCTCACAACGTATCCGGCAACCGCGGCGCCGTTCTCGACCTTTCCCAATACTGGGCTCGGCAACCAGCTGCGCAACGTCGCCCGCATGATCGCGGCGCGGCAAGCGCTCGGTGCCAAGCGCCAGGTCTTCCACGTTTCAATTGGAGGGTTCGACCAGCACTCCGGCCTCATCAACGGGCACGGCGGACGGATGAGCGAGCTAGCGAACGCCCTGGCGGCGTTCTACCAGGCCACTGTCACGCTCGGCATCGCCGACAGCGTCACGGCCTTCACCGCATCAGATTTCGGCCGGACGCTCGACTCGAACGGTGAAGGCTCCGATCATGGCTGGGGCGCACATCACTTCGTGATTGGAGGCGCCGTCAAGGGCGGGGAGCTCTACGGCACCTGGCCCGACACCGTGCTGCGCGGGCCGAACGATGTCGGCCGCGGCAACCTGCTGCCGACGACATCGGTCAATCAATATGCGGCGACCCTCGCGACATGGTTCGGCATTGCCCCGGCGGAGATGGCCAGCGTCCTGCCTAACGCGGCCAACTTTCCGCAGCCGGACCTAGGATTCATGGTCTAACGGCGGCCGACCGCGCTCGGCGGCGTACGACCTGCCGCACGTCCAGACCGGACGCCTTCGGATCCCGCAAGGTCACTCGAACGGATGATCGGGCCGTGCACGCGCCGGCGCCGGTCGTCTCTGCTAGGCCTTTTGCCCGATGGACGCACCTCGGGCTGGTTCCTACAGTCACCAAGGTGCCACGCGTGCGCGTGCAACGCACGCGAATTACGTTTGGGAAGCGGATTGCACTCCGCTGGAGTTGGCGCGCCAGAAGAGGAAGGCCATGAACGAGATGACGCCCCGGATGTACCGATCACTGCTCGCCGCCGCCATGACTTCCACCCTGCTGGCCGGTTGTGGTGGAGGAGGGGGTGATGCGACGTCGACCGGCGCGCCCGCGGGCACGTCATCGTCTTCCGCTCCGTCGGCCCCCTCGGGACCCACATCGGCCCCGCTTACTCCGCCGAGCGATATCGAGGCCATCCGGTTCCTGACGCAAGCCACGATGGGCGCGTCAGCGGCTGACATTACGAAACTCAAGCAGCAAGGCTTCGACGCCTGGCTCGAGGAGCAGTTTGCGCTGCCGCGTTCATCGCACCTCGACTTCGTGATCAGCGAGATCGGCCTGGACGGTGCTGGCGGTACTCAGATCACGATGGATCCGATGTACCGCTCGTGGTGGAAGCAGTCGCTGGCGGGCAGCGACCAGCTGCGCCAGCGCGTGACGTTTGCGCTCTCACAGATCGTGGTGACCTCGGCCGCCGACGCGCAGCTGCAGAACAAGCCGGCTGCGATGGCCTCGTATCTCGACGTTCTGTCCAAGCACGCGTTTGGCAACTATCGCGACCTGCTCGATGAGGTCTCGCTGCACCCAACGATGGGCCGTTATCTGACCGCCCTCGGCAACCGCGCCGACGGTGGCCGCGTCCCGGACGAGAACTACGCCCGCGAGATCATGCAGCTCTTCTCGATCGGAATCGTGCAGCTCAACAACGACGGCACGCCCAAGCTCGTCAATGGCCAGCCAGTCGACACCTACACGATGGACGACATCCGCGGTCTGGCCAAGGTCTTTACCGGCTGGAGTTGGGGTAACGACGGTACGCCAGACCTGCAGGACAACCGATTCTTCGGCAACGAGGCAGATCGCAAGCGGGAAATCATCCCGATGCAGCACTACCCGAAGTTCCACTCGCCGGAAGCCAAGGCGTTCCTCGGAACGACGATTGCCGCCGGCACGCCGGGACCGCAGGCGCTGAAGACCGCGCTCGACACGATTTTCAACCACCCCAATGTCGGGCCCTTCCTGGCGCAGCGGCTGATCCAGCGGCTCGTTACGTCGAACCCGAGTCCGGCCTACGTCGACCGGGTCGCGGCGGTGTTCAACAACAACGGCAAGGGCGTGCGCGGCGACCTCAAGGCGACGGTCCGAGCTGTGCTCTTCGACCCTGAAGCGCGCGATGCCAACGTCGTGGCCTCGACCCAGTTCGGCAAGTTGCGCGAGCCGGTGCTGCGCGTGACCGCGTGGGCGCGTGCTTTTGGCGCCGAGTCCGCGAGCGGCATTTACCGCATCGGGCTGCTCGACGACCAGTTGTTCCAGACGCCGCTGCGCGCGCCGACGGTCTTCAACTACTACCGGCCGGGCTTCGTGCCGCCGAACACCGACATCGCGGCGAAAGGCATGGTCGCGCCGGAGTTCCAGATCACGCATGAGGTGTCGGTCGCCAACTACACGAACTTCATGCAGACGACGGTCGGCAACGGCGTCGGGTTCAATACGATGGGCCGGCCCGATGTGCGGACCGATTACAAGGATCTGGTGGCACTGGCCGAGGACCCCGACAAGCTCGTGGCCCAGATCAGCCTGGTACTTACCGGAAATCAGATCGGACAGGCGAGCCTGGCCGCGATCTCCAACGCCGTGAAGACGGTGAAGATTCCGGCGCCGATATCGGGCACGACGGGCCAGACGATTACCTACAACGGCAAGCAGTACACCTCGTGCGCGAACGAGGGCGCGCGCTGCGCGTTCAGCGGCACCTATGACGTGATCTACGGTGTCAACGGCACGTTTGCCGTAAAGGCAGGGCAAGTGAATGGCGTGGACTGCACGAACGATGTCTTCGGCGACCCGGTGGCGGGTGTGGCGAAGGCCTGCTTCTACGGGCCGGTCATGGCATCCACCGCGCCGTCCAACGTGCCGCCTGCGAACCAGAAGGAAATCGATGACGCCAGGCTCAATCGGGTGCGGCTCGCGGTGTTCATGAGCACGCTCGACCCCGGTTTCCTGGTCACGAAGTAATCCGACAGCGAGGAGAGACAAGATGACGATGAACGCTTCGCGTCGCGAGTTCCTGCGCACGGCGTCCGCGCTGTCGGTCGCGGGATCGGCCACACCCCTGGTGCTCAATCTGGCGGCGATGAGTGCCGTCTCGGCGCAGACGATGCCGTCCGACTTCAAGGCGCTGGTCTGTGTTTTCCTCTACGGCGGCAACGATCACAGCAACACGATCGTACCGTTCGACAACGCGAGCTACCAGCTCTACGCGCAGTCGCGGACCAACCTCGCGCTGGCGCAGAACACGCTGCTGCCTCTCACAACGCCAACCAACCCGTCGATGACCGGACGGCAGGTGGCGATGCGACCGGAGATGGCGCCGCTGAAGGCGATCTACGATCAGAGCAAGGCGGCCGTGCTGGCCAACATCGGGCCGATGCGGGCACCGATGTCGATGGCGCAATACCGCAACAACTCGGTGCCGCGGCCGATGGGTCTGTTCTCGCACAATGATCAACAGTCGGACTGGCAATCGTTCGGGCCGGAAGGCACGCGTATCGGCTGGGGCGGTCGCCTGGGCGACCTCTTCGCCTCCTCAAATACGTACCAGAACGTCACGGCCATCTCGACCTCCGGTGCGGCCGTGTTCGTGTCGGGGTCCAACGTTGCACAACTGCAGTTGGGCAACAACGGCGCGCAGGGGATTCCTGCGTTGCAGGCCAACGCCAATGTGTTCAGCACCACGGCCGCCTCGGCGCCGCTGAAGGACATCATGACGGCGGCGAGTTCGCATGTGCTCGCCAACGACTACAACAAGATCGTCAAGCGCTCGACCGAGGCGGCGGCCGCGATCAACACCTCGCTGGCGGCGGTCACGTTGACGACCCAGTTCCCGGGCACCGGCCTTGGCAACCAGCTGCGCAACGTCGCCCGCATGATCGCAGCGCGGCAGGCCTTGGGTGCCCGCCGTCAGGTGTTCCACGTTTCGATCGGCGGTTTTGATCAACACTCTGGCCTGGTTGGAGGCCACGGGCCGCTCTGGGCCCAAATTTCGGCGGCGATGGCGGCGTTCTACAACGCAACGGTCGAACTTGGCATTGCCAGTAATGTGACGGCCTTCACGGCGTCCGACTTCGGGCGCACGCTCGACTCCAACGGGCAAGGCTCGGACCACGGCTGGGGTGCGCACCACGTGGTTGTTGGTGGCGCTATCAAGGGTGGCGAACTGTATGGCACCTGGCCGGACACGGTGCTACGCGGTCCAAACGATGTCGGCCGCGGCAATCTGTTGCCGACCACCTCGGTTGACCAGTTGGTCGGAACATTCGCCACGTGGTTCGGCGTTCCCGCCGGCAACCTGAAGGACGTGATACCGAATGCGGCGAACTGGTCGTCGCTCGAGCTTGGGATGTTTGCGTGATCGTTGAGTGACGTTGCAATGCAAACGGCGCCCGCGGGCGCCATTTGCATTGCAGGGCACGCGTCGCAGCTCAGTTGGAGAGCTGCAGCAATCCCAGACCGACGCGGCGGTAGGAGCCGATGCCTCGCAGCAATGGCTTCTTCAGCAAGTCGGCGTCGGTCACTTCGAGCACGCCTTCGATGGAGGAGTAGGGCAGCGTGACGATACGGTTGCCATACGGAAACTTCAGTTCCTTGATGGCAACGTTGAAGAAGTCAGGTTTGAAACCAAACTTCGGAGCAACGGCAACCAGCCAGGCCTCGATCTCCTGGGCCGTCGTGAAGGGTTCGACCTGCTTTTCGCCATCGACCATGCGCTCACGGCCCACACAGGCTTCCAGCGCGAATCGATAGGGCAAGCCTTCCGCCAATTGCACGACGAGACGTTTGGGGGCGAGTGCGCTCACGGCCTCGGCCGGTGGTTCGGCCCAGGGGTCCGGCGAGTACACCCAGTACCGACCTTCGCTGGTGGTGTCGGCACGGAACACGAAGCTGACGCCGGCTTTCTTCCCAAAGGTCCGGGCGAGCGCGGCGTGCGCGGAGAGCGGATCGGAATGCTTGGGGCCGAACGAGACGGCGGTTTCATAGAGCTCCACCGTCGGCACGTCCATCTTCGTGTAGCTCATGACCGTGTCGACGAACGCACGGAGCGTCCGGGGCCCCTTGCCCTTCGGCTTCGCGGTGCTGAGCCAATGCGATGGAAGTCTTAGCGAAATGTCCATCGACACACGCCGTCCTGTCTGTCTGTGTTTAACCACCTCGATTTTCGGCACATTGCGGCGCCGCCGTATCACGCAAAGGCATTAGCCCGTCGACGACGTGCACCCGGCCGCCGACCAGTGGTTGACCCGTCACCTGTTGACGGGATCCCTCCGGCGCGTCGGCCTCCCGGCGCGCCCGGGCGGGTCTTCGCGGCCTGGTGGGCTCGGACGATCGAAAGTCAGCGTGCGCTTACATCCAATCAGAAGCACTGGTTGTCGGCGGAATGACGTCGGCCCGGGACTTTATTTGGGGGGGCACCTTGAAACCAGCCGTTCCCGCCCCTAGAATTAGCACTCGCTCAGTCGGACTGCTAACAAAGCGTTTGACCCGGGTTCCGGAGGCTTGCTTCCCCATTTCGTGTTTCTCGAGTGTCGAGAGATCAACTGCTAGGAGACCCTATGAAGATTCGTCCTTTGCACGATCGCGTGATCGTCAAGCGCCTGGACCAGGAGCGCAAGACCGCATCCGGCATCGTCATTCCCGATAACGCCGCCGAGAAGCCCGACCAGGGCGAAATCATCGCCGTCGGACCGGGCAAGCGCGACGAGAACGGCAAGATCATCGCGCTCGACGTCAAGGTCGGCGACAAGGTGCTGTTCGGCAAGTACTCGGGCCAGACGGTCAAGGTCGAAGGCGAGGAACTCCTCGTCATGCGCGAAGAAGACCTCATGGGCGTCGTCGCCTAACTGTTCAGCGGCGCCGCCGCTGCGCGGTCGGCCACATAATTTTCAGAGAGAGGTTCTATGGCTTCGAAACAAGTGTTTTTCGGCGATGACGCGCGTCATCGCATGGTTAAGGGCGTGAACATCCTGGCCAACGCGGTCAAGGTCACGCTGGGCCCGAAGGGCCGCAACGTCGTGCTCGAGCGCAGCTTCGGCGCCCCGACCGTCACCAAGGACGGCGTCTCGGTCGCCAAGGAAATCGAGCTGAAGGACAAGTTCGAGAACATGGGCGCGCAGATGGTCAAGGAAGTCGCGTCCAAGACCTCCGACATCGCCGGTGACGGCACCACCACCGCCACCGTGCTGGCGCAGTCGATCGTGACCGAAGGCATGAAGTACGTGGCCGCCGGCATGAACCCGATGGACCTGAAGCGCGGCATCGACAAGGCCGTCGTCGCCGCGGTCGAGGAACTGAAGAAGATCAGCAAGCCGACGACGACCAGCAAGGAAATCGCTCAGGTCGGGTCCATTTCGGCCAATGCGGATCCCGAGATCGGCAAGATCATCGCCGACGCGATGGACAAGGTCGGCAAGGAAGGCGTCATCACCGTCGAGGACGGGAAGTCGCTGAACACCGAACTCGAAGTGGTCGAGGGCATGCAGTTCGACCGCGGCTACCTGTCGCCGTACTTCATCAACCAGCCCGACAAGCAGATCGCAATCCTCGAGAATCCCTACGTGCTGTTGCACGACAAGAAGATCGGCAACATCCGTGACCTTCTGCCGATTCTCGAGCAGGTCGCCAAGGCCGGTCGTCCGCTGCTGATCGTCGCCGAGGAAGTCGAAGGCGAAGCGCTGGCGACGCTGGTCGTCAACAGCATCCGCGGCATCCTGAAGACCTGTGCCGTCAAGGCCCCGGGCTTCGGCGACCGTCGCAAGGCCATGCTGGAAGACATCGCGACCCTGACCGGTGGAACGGTCATCGCCGAAGAAACCGGGCATGACGTTGGAGAAGGCGACCCTGAACGATCTCGGCCAGGCCAAGAAGATCGAGATCGCCAAGGAAGACACGACGATCATCGACGGCGCTGGCGAGACCCAAGACCATCGAGGCCCGCGTCAAGGCGATCCGCGCCCAGATCGAGGAAGCCACCAGCGACTACGACAAGGAGAAGCTGCAGGAACGTGTCGCCAAGCTGGCCGGCGGCGTGGCGCTGATCAAGGTCGGCGCCGCGACCGAAGTCGAGATGAAGGAGCGCAAGGCCCGCGTCGAAGACGCGCTGCACGCCACGCGTGCGGCGGTCGAGGAAGGCATCGTGGCGGGCGGCGGCGTTGCGCTGATCCGTGCGAAGCAGGCCATCGCCAAGCTCAAGGGCGAGAACACCGACCAGGACGCCGGCATCAAGATCGTGCTGCGCGCGATGGAAGAGCCGCTGCGCCAGATCGTCGCCAACTCCGGTGACGAGCCGAGCGTGGTCGTCAACGCTGTCGCCAACGGCAAGGGCAACTACGGCTACAACGCCGCCACGCACGAGTACGGTGATCTGGTCGAGATGGGCGTGCTCGATCCGACCAAGGTGACGCGCACCGCGCTGCAGAACGCGGCCTCGGTCGCCAGCCTGATGCTGACGACCGATGCGATGGTCGCCGAGCTGGTGGAAGACAAGCCGGCGGCGCCTGGGCGGCGGTGGCGGAATGGGTGGCATGGGCGGCATGGGCATGGACATGTAATGCCGACGGCCGCTCGCGGCGCATAGCGGCGTCGCGCGCGCTGGCCGTACCTCTGAGTACTGTCTGCGCGCGCGCTCCTTGCTCTGCCGCCGCGAATCGGCCGTCGGGTTGCGAGTCCTGCAGCCTGCATCCGCATCAAAAACAAACGGCCCGCATTTGCGGGCCGTTTGTATTGGAAGATGGCCGAGCTCAGTACTTGATCGTGCAGCCGTAGGCGCTCGACGCAGCGGTGGCGACCGGCTTGCCGGTGCGGGCATCGGTCAGTGCGGCGACGACGTAGTTCGTGGCCGTCTTCACGTCCGCCGGGTTCGCGCTGCGCTTGTCGTCGATGGCACCCGCGTAGATCACGGTGCCCTTCGGGTCGATGACGAACATGTGCGGCGTCACCTTGGCGCCGTAGGCACGGCCGATGTCGCCCTTGGTGTCCATCAGCACGGCGGTGGGCGCTGCGTTCTGTTGCTTGAACCAGGCCGCCAGCTTGTCGGGCGCCATGTAGTCGGAATGCGTCTCACTGGTGGAGTTGACTGCGAGCCACGCCACGTTGTCGGCGCCGAAGCGCTTCTGCAGCGACTGCATGTTGCCGCTGCTGTAGTGCTTCATGCACGAACGGGCAGTTCGGGTTGTTCCACTCGAGCACGACGTACTTGCCCTTGAAGTCCGCCAGCGAGACCGGCTTGCCGTTGACGTCGGTACCTGTGAACGACGGGTGCCGGCTGGCCCGCGGTGACGGCGGCGGCACCGTGCCGCCGCCAGCAGCAGAAGCGACGACTGCAGCAGCGAGGGGTGCTGCGAGCTTCATGCAGGGCTCCTCAGGGGATCTTGTCGAGCGCCGCTAGGACCGTGTTCTCCGTCAGAAGTTCGGGCAGGACCGTCGGTTGCCCGGTGCGGTCGTAGAGGACGTACAGCGGGACCCCATTGCGTCCGAACTGGGCCAGCGCATGCGTGATCTTCTCGTCGCGGTTGGTCCAGTCGGCCTTCATCCGGACGATGCCCGGAACGGCAAAGCGCGCATCGCACCTTGTCGGTGTTCAGCGCGACCCGCTTGTTGACCTGGCAGGTGACGCACCATGCGGCCGTGAAGTCGACGAACACCGGCCTTGCCCTGGCGCGTTCAGTTCGCGCCAGTTTCTGCGGCGAGTACTCCACCCAGTCCGCGCCGGCGACGGTCTTGCCGCTGGTGACCACCGGCTCCGAGGTCGCGATCGGCGTAAAGGTGATCGCCGCCAGCACGGCACCGACCAGCGCGACCCAGCGGAAGCTGGCCGCACCACGCTGCGCCAGCCCGAGCGACCACAGGGCGAACGGACACAGCCACCAGTACGCCGAGCGCGAGCGCGACGCCGCCGGCATCGACCTGTTGCGCCAGCACCCACAGCAGCCAGACGCAGGTGGCGAACATCGGGAACGCCATGAACTGCTTGAAGAGTTCCATCCAGCGCCCCGGTCGCGGCAGCTTCGCAAGCAGCGCCGGGAACAGCGTCAGCAGCAGGTACGGCGCGGCCATGCCGACGCCGAGCATTGCGAACACCGACAGCGCGATGGCGGCCGGCTGCGTGATCGCATAGCCGAGTGCGGCGCTCATGAAGGGCGCCGTGCACGGCGAGGCCACGATCACGGCCAGCACGCCGGTGCCGAAGCTGCCGCGCCAGTCGGACTTGCTGGCCAGTGCGTCGGCCGCGCGCGTGTTGCCGAGCCCGCTGCCGAACGTGAACTCGAACACGCCCAGCAGGTTCAGACCGATGACGAAGAACAGCACGGTCAGAGCGGCGACGACCCAGGGCGTCTGCAGCTGGAAGCCCCAGCCCAGCGCGCTGCCCGCCTGTCTGCAGGGCGATCAGCAGGCCGGCCAGCAGAACGAACGACAGGACCACGCCGACGGCGAACGCGACGCCGTGCGCGGCCATCGGCCCGCTGTGGGTGCGGTGCTGCGCCAGCCCGATCAGCTTCAGCGACAGCACCGGGAACACGCACGGCATCAGGTTCAGGATCAAGCCGCCGACGAACGCCGCGCCGAGCGCCGCGAGCAGCGACATCGTCGGCGCGTGGAGGTGGCCGCGGCAGGTCGCCGGCGCGGCGCTGACGGCGCCGGCCACGAGCGGCGCCTCGACCGTCGCGGTCCAGCCCCCGGCCTTGGCCGGCCCGCCGTTGGCGACGAGCACGCCGGAGAGCGATTTGGCATCGGCCTTCACCGGCTTCGCTGCAGTCAGATAGAGCGCACTGCCGTCGCTGCGGTTCAGAACCTGCGCGGCGGCAGGTTCGATGCGGCCTTCCTCCAGCGGAAAGAACTCGAGCGTGTCGATCTTGCGGTCGGCCGGAATCGCCAACGCCAGCCGGATGCGGTCGCCATCGATCGTGCCGCGCGCCGTAGACGCCGGCCACAGTGCCCGGTACGAGCTGTGCGTGACTGCGCGCGAACAGCGCCGCATGCGACGACGCGGCCGCGGCGGGCCGCACCGGCAGCGTCAGCGACAGGTCGGCGCTGCCCGGTATGCAGACGTCCTTGCACTCGAGCCACTCGGCCTTGGCGGTGAGCGTGACGGTCTTGCCGGTCGCAAGGTTCGCCGGGACCTGCACTCGCGTGAGCAGCAGCGTCTCGCCTTCATAGCCGAAGTTCACCAGCGGCCCGGCGGGCAGCCGGTGCGGGTAGGGCCAGTCGATCGGGCCGGCCGTGAACCCGGCAGGCAACTGCCACTCGATGCGCGTCGGCAGTCCGGAGTCGCCGGGCACCTGCCAGTAGGTGTGCCACTCCTTCTCGTGCGCAGAGCTTGAGGCCCAACTGCAGCGGCTGGCCCGGCACGACGGCGTCGGATCTCCGCAACCAGTTCCGCCTTGACGTGCGGGTCGGGCGCGCCGAAACGGGGCAGCGATTGCGAGATGGGCGACGGAAGCGAGGCTCGCCGCAAGGAGGAGGGTCAGGAGTCGAAGTAGTCGCATGGTCGAGATTTTCGTCCATCTGGCGCCGGAATGGTTCCCGGCCAAACGGCTGAGTTCTGGGTTTAATCAGGCCACGGCTGCAAACGCCCCGCGCGCAGTGCCTATGGTGGCCTCGATCACAGTTGCATCATGCGCTATCGAGACGAACCCCGCCTCGAAGGCAGATGGCGCCAGGTACACGCCCCGCGCCAGCATCGCATGGAAGAACCGGTTGAAGCGGTCCTTGTCCGCAGCCATGACCTGCGCGTAGGTCGACGGTGGCTCCTCGGCGAAGTAGACGCCGAACATGCCGCCGACGCTATCGCCGGAGAACGCTAAGCCGGGCGCTGCCGCAAGCGCGGCCGCAACCAGTCCGCTGACCAGGTGCTGCGTTCGGGCGCCGAGTTCCTCGTAGAACCCGGGCCGCTGGATCTCCCGCAATGTGGCCAGTCCGCAGGCGACGGCCACCGGGTTGCCGGACAGCGTGCCGGCCTGATAGACAGCGCCCGAGCGGCGCGAGGTGCCGCATGAACTCGCGCTTGCCGCCGAATGCCGCGACCGGCATGCCACCGCCGATGACCTTGCCCAGCACGGTCATGTCCGGGTCGATGCCGTACAGCGACTGCGCGCCGCCCAGCGCGACGCGGAAGCCGGACATCACTTCGTCGAACACCAGGATCGCGCCGTGCTTCGCGGTCAGTTCGCGCATCGTCTGCAGGAACTCGTGCGTCGAACGCACCAGGTTCATGTTGCCGGCCACCGGCTCGACGATGACGCAGGCGATGTCGTCACCGTGCTGGCGGAATGCATCGACGAGTTGCTGCGGTTCGTTGTAGTCGAGCACCAGCGTGTGCTGCGTGATTTCCGCCGGCACGCCGGCGCTGCTCGGGTTGCCGAACGTCAGCAGGCCCGAGCCCGCCTTCACCAGCAGGCTGTCGGCATGACCGTGGTAGCAGCCCTCGAACTTGATGATCTTGCGACGTCCCTTGCCGCCGCCGGCGGCGCCGCGCGCCAGGCGAATCGCGCTCATCGCCGCCTCGGTGCCCGAGGACACGAGTCGCAACTGCTCCATCGAGGGGACGAGCTTCAGCAACTCCTCGGCCATGACGACTTCGGCCTCGGTCGGCGCGCCGTACGACAGTCCGCGCGCGGCGGCCTCCTGCACGGCGCGGACCACGGCAGGATGGCCGTGCCCGAGGATCATCGGGCCCCACGATCCGATGTAGTCGATGATAGCGTTGGCCGTCGGCATCCCAGAAGTAAGGGCCTTCGGCACGTTCGATGAAGCGTGGCGTGCCGCCGACGGAGCGGAAGGCGCGTACCGGCGAATTCACGCCGCCCGGGATCGATCGCTGGGCGCGTTCAAACAGTTGTTCGTTGCGAGTCATGCTCGAGTTGTCCCTCGTGAAATTCGTGTTGCAGTTGCCGGACTGCGGCGCCCGGATCGGCCGCATCGAACACGGAACTGATCAGGGCGGCGGCGTGCGCGCCGGCTGCACTGACCGAGCGGATGTTCGACACCTCGATGCCGCCGATCGCAACGATGCGCTGGGCCGCAAATCGCTCGCGGGCATGCCGTAGCAGGTCCAGCGACGCGCGCACCGCGTCGGGCTTCGTTGCCGAAACGAAGACAGAACCGAAGGCGAGGATATCGGCACCGGCCGCGGCTGCCGTTTCGGCGCGAGCGATGTCGTCGTAGCAGGACACTCCGAGAAGGCCGCGCGGCAGCCGCCGACGGGCGGCCGCAAGGTCACCGTCACCGCGTCCCAGGTGTACGCCGTCGGCGTCGATCTCAAGCGCAAGATCGAGATCGTCATTCACGATGAACAGCGCTCCGCGCGCGCGCACGAGGTCCCTGAGCGACCGCGCCTGGACGCGCCGCCCGGTCGCTCCCACTCGCTTGTTGCGGTATTGGACGACCGACACTCCGGCGGCCAGCGCGGTTTCAACCGTCGCCTGCAGCGCCGCGACGCCGAAGTCGTCGACGTCCGGGGTCAGCAGATAAACCCCCGCGACACGCCGGGCCAGCTGCGCGCGCTCAGGGCTCATCGTTGTCCGCTTCATCTTCGTCACTCGTCACCGGCCCAGAAGAGTCGATCGGGGATCGCCATGCCGATGCCGGCATGAAAGGAATGCAGGACCGCCGCCGCCGTGTACTGCGATGCTTCCTGCATTGCTTCGGGGACGTCGAGGCCTTGCGCCAGCAGTCCGGCGAGTGCGGCCGACAGCGTATCGCCGGCGCCACGGACGCGGGTCGCAGCGGCGTCGAGCCGTGGCAGACGGTCACTGCGAACGAGTCCCGTTTCGTCGTAGAGCGCATTGACCATCTGTTCGGACCCGGGCTCGGCATCCGCGAACAGCACGAACTCGCAGCCCCAGCCGATGAGTTCACGCGCGCACCCTTCTGCCGTCAGGTCATCGCCACGATCGTGCTCGTCCGCCAGACTGACCAGTCGACGCGCCTGCGCCAGGCCAAGCGTCAACACCGTCGTCTGTGGGATCAGCAATTCGCGCAAACCGGTGGCGAAGTCGGCGTCGTCCTCTTGATCAAAGTCGCGCCCAATGACCGGATCGAGCACGACGGGCACAGAGTCGAAATCAGCCAGGATGGCCGCGATGGGTTGCAATTGGTCCATCGCGCCGATGGCGCCGACCTTGAACGCGGCAACCGGCATGTTCTGCAGCACGGCCTGTCCCTGGCCTTCGAGCAGATCCTCATCGATCGCGACCCAGTCGTCGTTGCGTGCGCCGCCAGCGGTCGCCACCGCTGTGATCACGCTCGCCGGGTGGCAGCCCATGCTCGCCACGGCCAGAAAGTCAGCCTGTAGGCCCGTCGCGCCGGTGGCGTCGGATAGGCCAAAACTGAGCACTACCGGGAGCGTGGACATCGAAGTGTGTCGCAAAAGGCACGATGCTACGCGGACGCTGCGCCGCTCGCGCGAAGGCGGTAGCGGAGTCTTAGTAGCCCACGTTATGATCGTTCGCTAAGTGTTTGATTTTAGCCGCTGAGCGTGCGATCGCGCGCCTGCGTTCTTGAGCCATGATGACGACCACTGTGGGGACGAAGACCTGGATGTGCCTGATCTGCGGGTGGATCTACGACGAGGCCGCGGGGGTGCCGGAATCGGGGATTGCGCCGGGGACCCGCTGGGAAGATATCCCTCCGAACTGGACCTGTCCGGAGTGCGGGGCGCGGAAGGAAGATTTCGAAATGGTCGAAATCTGACCGCGGAACCGTGGTTTTCGACGCGGTGTGCACGGACAGCTTCGTATAAAAACGCGGCGATCGGTCGATAGAATCGTCCGCGCGTTTTTGCCAGGGCGAGTCCCGCATGGCATTGACCGGCGGCATCCACGGGCCGGTTGAGGATCGAGGACACGACATGGCGGCACAGGATTTCTCGGATATTCGCGGCAAGAAGGTGATGGTGATCGACGATTCGAACACCATCCGTCGCAGCGCGGAGATCTTCCTTTCGCAGGCCGGCTGCCAGGTGATCCTGGCGCAGGACGGCTTCGAGGCGCTTTCGAAGATCAACGATCATCAACCCAACATAATCTTTTGCGACATCCTGATGCCACGGCTGGACGGCTACCAGACGTGCGCGCTGATCAAACGCAGCCCTCGCTTTCACAAGACGCCGGTCGTCATGCTGTCATCAAAGGACGGACTGTTCGATCGCGCCCGAGGGCGCATGGTGGGTTCCAGCGAGTATCTGACGAAGCCGTTCACTAAGGACAGTCTCCTGTCTGCAGTGAAACTGCATTCGATGAACTGAATCACGGGCCTTAGCGGGGGGGCCGATGCCTATCAAGAAAGTACTAATCGTCGACGACTCACCGACCGAACGCTTCTTCCTCAACGAGCTGCTGACCAAACAGGGTTACGCCGTCTCGACGGCGGAGAACGCCGAGGAGGCACTGATGAAGGTCAAGGCGGTGATGCCGGACCTGATCCTCATGGACGTCGTAATGCCGGGCCAAAACGGGTTCCAGCTCACGCGAGCGTTGTCCAAGGATCCCGCTACGCAGGATATCCCGATCATCATGTGCACCAGCAAGAATCAGCAAACAGACCGCATCTGGGGCCTGCGGCAGGGCGCGCGTGACTACATCACCAAGCCGGTAAAGCCGGAAGAGCTGTTCGAGAAGATCTCGGCGCTCGGTTGATCGACACGTCTACATGGCCACGCAACGCGACGTCAGCACCCGACAGTTGGTCAAGCTGCGTGAATTTTCGACGCAGCTGGCACAGCGCCTGAAGGAGGCGCCCAATCTGCCGACGGAGCCGACCCGCTTGGCCGTTCGCATCGGCAGTGAGAACTATCTCATCGAAATGGGCCTGGCAGCCGAGGTTGTCGACCCTGCCGGAGATCGCGCGCGTGCCGTGGACGAAGCCCTGGTACCGCGGCCTGGCCAACGTCCGTGGTCGCCTGGTCGGCGTCGTCGATCTGCAACACATGACCGGTCGCGAGCCGCTGCCCGCCGAACAGAGCCAGCAGTTGCTGGTACTGGCCGAAGGTCTGGGCATCGCGGCCGGCATTCTGGTGACGCGTGCCTTCGGCATCCGCAACCTCAAAGACCTTGAATCCCTCGACAGTGATGGCGCGGCACGGCCGGGCTGGGAGCGCACCCGGTACCGCGACCTCGAGGGAATGACACTCACGGAACTCGATCTGCGCGAGCTGGCGGCGGCGCCGGCATTTGGCGCGATCCATGCATGACTGCCCGTGGTGGCGGGCACGCTGGCAAACAATGAAGGCGCAGCGCCGCAGTCAGTGGCGGTGAGCGCGGTCCGGCGCCAAGCCGGTTGCAAGACAGGGCGGAGGAACTAATGGCACTCGAGATGGGGTCGCTCTTCCGGCGCAAGCCGAGCGGGCGAAAGCAGAAGGAGTCAGCGGACCCGTTCCGCAGCTCGGCACCGAGCACGGAGTCGTCCCGCGCTGCGCCCAGGACCGTGATGATCGATCGTGGCGACGAGGGCATGGCGCTGCAGTTGGTGGACCGACTGCTCGCGTTCAAGCTGCCGATCATTGGCGACCGACCGATCAACACCCAGGTGCAGGTGCTGCTGATCCTGCTGGGCTTCTGCTTCTTCGTGCTGGTGGCGGTGGTGTTCGTTTACAACCAGATGGCCGCCACTGGCACTCTGCAGACTGCGATTGTTGGCGATACGCTGATGCACACGCAGCGACTCGCAAAGGCGGCGCCCAACGCAGTCGAAGGTTCGCGCGAAGCGTTTCTGGAGCTGCGCGAGAGCCGCGACGCCATCGCCGCCAACCTCGATGCCCTCGCCAACGGTGATGCCGGGCGGGGACTGTCGGCATCGTCGTCGGATATCCAGCCAACGTTGGCCAAATTGAACGAACGTTGGCGTGCGAGCGAAGCCGCTGCCTCGGTCATCGTTGCCAATGAGAAGGCCCTGCTCGCCTTTGGCGATGTCATCCGCAAGATCAACGAAGCGAGTCCACGCCTGCAGCAGCTGACAGAAGAAGTCACCGCGCTCAAGCTGCAGGCCGGCGCACCGCCGCGCGAGATCGCGACCGCCGCGCAGCTGGTCACGCTGACGCAGCGCCTCGGCAAGAGCGCGAACTCGCTCGTGGCGGGCAATGTCGCCAACGCGGAAGTGGCACTGACGCTCGGGCGCGATATCAACCAGTTTCGGGACCTGACGCAGGCGCTGCTGGCCGGCTCCGACGCACTGCGGTTGGCGCCGACAACGGACCCCGAAGCGCGCACCCGGCTGCAGGAACTGACGCGGGTGTACGCCGAGTTCCAGACCTCGATCGCAGGTGCGATCAGCAGCCTGCAGGCTATCGTGCAGTCCAAGGAGGCTGAGCTGTCGATTCTGCGCGACTCCGAGCCCCTGCGGCAGCAGGTCACTGAACTGGGCGGCCTTTATACCAAGGAGCAGGCGGCGCGTACGGTCGCCTTGGTCGCCATGGCTTTCTTTGGCGTCGGTCTGCTGCTGTGCGCCTTTGCGATCGTCAAGGTGCTGCTGGAAGACACGCGCAAGCGGGCGGCTGAGGCCGAGATCCAGCGGATGCAGGCCGAGCGCCTCGAGCAAGAAGCCAAGCGCACCAACGAACAGAATCAGGCGGCCATTCTCCGGCTGATGAACGAGCTGCAGGAGGTCGCGGACGGCAACCTGACAGTGCAGGCGACGGTGTCCGAGGACATCACCGGTGCCATCGCCGACTCGGTCAACTACACCGTGGAGGAGCTGCGCGGCCTGGTGGGCCGCATCAACAACACCGCCGAACAGGTCAATACGGCCTCAACCGCCGCGCGCGACATCGCCACCCGGCTGTTGACGGCGTCCGAAGCGCAGTCGAAAGAGATCAAGGACACCGGCGACAAGGTGCTGAAGATGGCATCGCAGATCAACGACGTCTCCAAGAGCGCGGGCGAATCGGCCAAGGTGGCGCGTGCGTCGCTCGACGCAGCCGAACGCGGACAGCGCGCAGTGTTCAACCAGATTGCTGGCATGAACGAGATTCGCGAGCAGATCCAGGAGACGGCGAAGCGGATCAAGCGCCTTGGCGAGTCGTCACAGGAGATCGGTGAAATCGTCGAGCTGATTACCGACATTACCGAGCAGACGAACGTGCTGGCCTTGAACGCGGCGATTCAGGCGGCATCCGCGGGCGACGCGGGCCGCGGTTTCTCGGTGGTGGCCGAGGAAGTGCAGCGTCTGGCGGACCGCTCTGCCGAGGCGGCGAAGCAGATTGGCGCGCTGGTGCGCACGATTCAGACCGACACGCAGGACGCGGTGGCGGCCATGGAAAAGAGCACGCAAGGCGTGGTCGAGGGAACCAAGCTGTCCGATGCCGCGGGCAACGCGCTCGGGGACATCGGCCGCGTCTCGCGCCAGCTTGCCGAGCTGATCGAACGCATCGCATCCACCACGAACGACCAGGCGAGTTCGGCCGGCGGCGTCGCGCAGTCGATCGAGCGAATCCTGGCGGTGACCGAACAGACGTCGCACGGCACCCGGCAGGCCGCCCAATCGATCGGCCAGCTTGCGACACTGGCCCGGGAACTGAAGGCTTCGGTCGCGCGATTCCGCGTCGGCTGAAACGCTGAAATGATCGCGTTCACGCACTTTCGTGGGCGGATGCACCGGGTATCGGCGTCGCTAGAGTCGCGCGAAGTCGACCGCGACCGTCCGGGGCGCGGGCAGCAGGCTGCCGTATCCGGTAGCTGAGGAACACGACATGGCCGAAAGACACGACCCCAATCACCTGGTCGGCGCTGCGCCGGACATCGCGCCGCTGGCGTGGGTGATCGATGAGATCCGCAATTCGCTGACGGAGGCCGTCGACGGCCTGAAGGCCTTTCTCGCGAGCAAGCAGGACGTCGACAGCCTGCGCAATGCCCGCAGCCAGGTGCACCAGGCCAACGGTGCGCTGCAACTGCTCGACCTGCGTGGCGTGGCGCTGGTGACCGACGCAGTCGAACAGGTGACCCGTCGCTTCGAGGCCGAACCGAAGGACTGCCTGCCTGTGGCCGTACGCTCGGTCGAGACGGCGCTCACGGCCGTGGTTGCCTATCTTGAGGCGCTGCTGTCGGGCCGGCCGAATCAGCCGATCCGGCTGTTTCCCTACTACCGCGACGTGCTCCTGCTGAATCGCGCGAGCCGCGTTCATCCGGCGGACCTGATCTTCCCTGACTTGTCTCGGCGACCGGCGTTTCACCAGATTGAAGCGCGCCAGATCCCGTCTGACCAGCTGCGCGATCGTCGTGCTCGATTCGAACTGGGTCTGCTGGGCTTTCTGCGCGATGCGAATGACCCGGGCGCTCGCAAGCGCATGCGCGAGGCGCTTGCCGAACTGGAGCACCTGCCGCAGCGCGGGCTGGCGCGCAGCTTTTGGTGGATCATCCGCGGGCTGCTCGAAGGACTGGAGGCTGGTGCCGTGCCGGTCGATGTCGACCTGAAGCGGGTGCTCGCGCGGCTCAACCTGCAACTGCGTCGCATGATCGAAGGCGGCGGCGCCGTGGCCGAGCGCCTGATGATCGATGCGCTCTACTACGTGGGTCGTGCGCACGGCGGAACGACGCGGGTGGCCGAGATCAAGCGGCTCTACGGCCTCGACGCGCTGATCCCGGCGGACTTCGAGCGCGCATCGCTCACAGCACTCGACTCGGATGCCCTTCGGTCGCTGAAGGAAGCGCTGGCGCAGGCCAAGCAGCTGTGGGGACAGATCGTCGCCGGGACCGGCGAAAGCGCGAAGTTCGACCAGGAGATCGCGCTGGCACGCGAGTCGGCGTCCAAGCTCGCGGCGCGCGCGATCGGCGCGACGGTCGAAGCCATCGGCAAAGTCACACGGGAATACGCAAAGTTGCCAGCAGACGTGCGCGAACGACTCGGCATCGAGGTGGCATCGGCACTTCTGTTCACCGATCTCGGCGTGGACGAACTGCCGCAAATGGATACGGAGTACGAAGGTCGCGCCCAACTCGTCATGGAGCGGCTGCTAAAGGCGCGCCAAGGGCAACCGTTGCCCGAGGCGGGTCCGTGGATGTCGGACCTTGCACGACGGGCGCAGGATCGGCTCACGATGGGGACGGTGGTCGCGGAAACGCAGTCCACCTTGCGCGAGGTCGAGCAGCGTCTCGATCGGTTCTTCCGCAATCCGGCCGAGCGCGCCGATCTGCCCGCCACCACCGCAATGTTCGACCAGGTCTGTGGCGTGCTGTCACTGCTTGGGTATGAAGAACCAGTCGCCGCACTGCGCAATGTGCAGCAATCGGTCGCGCGCTTCGCGGATGCGGCCATCGCACCGGAGCACGAGGAGTTCAGCCGAATCGCCCAGAATCTGGGTGCGGTCGGGTTCTTTGTCGAAAGCCTCAGCCAGGACAGCGAGCGCCCGCGCGGCATGTTCCACTACGATCCGGCGACCGGCGTGTTTTCAGCCGAGCTCGGTTCGCTGCCGGCCGACGAATCGGTGCTGGCTCCGGCCGACGAGGAATATCACCCGGCGCCGCGCACGATCGACATGCGCGTGGCCGAGCCGCGGCGAACCGACAATGTCGAGACGGCCGCGCGCAAGACGCTTGAGTCCGCGCACCAGCAGGCGCAGCGGCTGGCCCATGTGGCCGGAGATGCCAGGGCGATCGGCGAGCTTGACCGGCTGTTGCCGATGCTGTCGAACGAGGCCGACCTGCTCGACAGCGAACCGCTGAAGACCAAGGCCGCGCGCGCGCTGCAATTGCTCGCTCAGCTCAAGGACGCGCCTGTGCGCGAAGATGCGCAGGAGCTCGAACAACTCCTTGCGCCGGCCAAGGCGCCGGAGACCCCGCCACCGACCGCTCCGCTGCCGTCCAGCCAGGCGGCGGCCGATAGTGAACTGCGCGAGATCTTCGTCGAGGAAGCGCGCGAAGTGCTCGACAGCATCGTCGAGAATCTCGCCGAGCTGCGCGCCAAGCGCGACGACAAGGCCACGCTGACGACGGTTCGCCGCGCGTTCCACACGCTCAAGGGTTCGAGCCGCATGGTCGGCTTCAAGCACATCGGCGAAGGCGCCTGGGGCGTGGAGCAATGTTTCAACCTGTGGCTGGCGCAGGAGCGACCCGCCACGGACGATCTGATCGATCTAGCCGAAGGCGCCCAGCGCGTGATTCGTGCCTGGGTCGATACCATCGACCGCGATCCGATGGCCCACATCGAGCCAGCGCCGCTGGTGCTCGCCTCTCAGCGCGTGCGCGAAGGGGGCATGTTCGAGTTCTCGGGCGACATTCCGGCAGGTGATAGGCCCCCAAAGCCTGAAGGCAGCGCGCCGATCGTGCAGGAGGCTGCGCTGCCGGACGAGGTTGAGCAGACGACGCGTCCTGCCACCAGCACCGTGCTGGACTTCGACCTCGACGCCCTGCATGAGCCTGAGCCGTTGCCGGGCGAGCGAGGCGAAAGCGCGCTTCCCCTAACCGAGGAAGTCACGGCCGAGGTTGCGCCGTCGGTCGAATCCGCGGCGGTCGAGGCGCAGTTCGAGCTGCCCGCTCGTGCCACGCCCGAGGAACAGTCGCGGGGTGGGTCGGCTGCGACGGAGAACGAAGAGGACGTGCGGCGCATCGGGCCGCTCGAGATCAGCCATGGGCTGTATTCGGTTTTCCTCAATGAGGCGGACGAGTGCATGCGCGTGCTGGCAAACGACATCACCGAGTGGCGCTACGAGCCTGAACGGGTGGTGTCGGCGCAGGTCGTGCGCCGCGCGCATTCGCTGTCAGGCATTTCGAAGACTGTGGGACTGGACCCTGGTCATCGCTATCGCCGATCCGCTCGATGACCTGATGCATACGCTGTCGATGCTCTCCGGTCCGCGGCATCTCGCGCTGACCGGCGCCCAGTTCGACACGCTCGAGCGTGTGATCGAGCGCATGCGCGGCATGCTTCACCAGTTCGCCGCAGGCATATATCCGGACGCGGCGCCGCTCGAAGCCGGTGCGCTGCAGGACCTGGTCTCGGTGGTACGCGCTCACAGCGCGCTGCACGATGAACTGGCACCGGTCGTTATGCACCCTTCGGCCACCGGTGCAGTCGAGTTGCCACCGCGCGAACCCCTGGCCGCCAATGAGCCGGCGGCGGTTGCCACCGAGGAGCCCGCCCGCGTCGAACCGGCCGACTTGCCTCTGTCAGCGACACCCACCGCCGCTCCGGCCGAGCCCACGATCGCCACCCGGTCGGCGCCAGTTAGCAGTGGCGGTGCCGAGAACGATCCCTCCGCGAGCACCGCCGAGGAAGAGGCCGAGGAAGCAGCCGCGTCCAAAGTGCGCGACGAACTCGATGCCGACCTGCTGGAGGTGTTCCTGGCGGAGGCGGCTGACCTGCTACCTTCGATTGGCACGGCGCTGCGGGGCCTCGAGGGCGAACCGAACGACAAGGAGCTGGCGCGGGACCTGATGCGTCGGCTGCACACGGTCAAGGGCAGCGCCCGCATGGCCGGCGCGATGCGCCTGGGCGAACTGGTGCACGACATGGAGACGCGCATGGAAGCCGCCATGCAGCTGTCCGACGTTCCGGGCATCATCATCGAAGACCTGCAGGGCCAGTATGACGATGCGATGGCCCTGTATGACGAATTACAGAATCCCGGGGCCGCTGCCACGGCGCCGCCCGACGCAACCGAGCCCGAGGCCGCGACGCCCACGCGTGCGCCGGTCATTGAGCTGGCCAGTGCGCGCGGCGAGACCAAGCCGAACCGCGCAGCGACAAACCGGCGACCGCATTGCCGTCCAGCGTCGAGGCAACGACTGCCGACTGCCGCCACGGCCCAGCAGCAGACTTCACCATTCATTCGTGTCCGGGCCGACGTGCTCGACAAGCTGGTCGACCAGGCCGGTGAAGTCTCGATCGCGCGCTCGAAGCTCGAGAACGAGGTGTCGACGATCAAGGGATCGCTGACGCGACCTGACCGAGAACATCCAGCGCCTGCGCGCGCAGTTGCGCGAGGTGGAGATCCAGGCCGAGGCGCAGGTGCAGGCGCGCGGCGCCTCGCTGTCGCGTGAGTCGTCCGATTTCGATCCGCTCGAGTTCGACCGCTATACGCGACTGCAGGAACTGACGCGCATGCTCGCCGAATCGGTCGAGGACGTCGCGATGGTCCAGAGCAACATGCTGAAGGGCCTGCAGCTGGCCGATGCCGACCTGACCTCGCAGTCGCGGCTGACCCGTGAGCTGCAGCAGCAGCTGATGCGGGTCCGGCTGGTGCCCTTCTCGAACATCTCGGAGCGCCTGTACCGCGTCGCGCGCCAGACGTCGAAGGAACTCGACAAGCGCGTCAATCTCGACCTGCGCGGCGCGAGCACCGAAATCGACCGCGGCGTGCTGGAGAAGATGGTCGGGCCGTTCGAGCACCTGATCCGCAACGCGATCGTGCACGGGCTGGAGTCGCCGGCCGAACGCCGCGCCGCGGGCAAAGCCGGAAACGGGCGAACTCGTGGTCGACGTCCGCCAGGAGGCCAATGAGATCATCGTCGTCATCAGCGACGACGGCGCGGGCCTGAACCTGCGAGCGCATCCGCGAGCGCGCGATCGAGCGCGAACTGATCGACGCCGAGGCAGGAACTCGGCGACCGCGAGCTGATGGAACTGATCTTCCAGCCGGGCTTCACGACGGTGACCGAGGTGACGGAACTCGCCGGACGCGGGGTCGGCATGGACGTCGTGCGCGCCGAGCTGGCCTCATTCGGCGGCCGCATCGCGATCTCGAGCGAGACCGGCCGCGGCACCCGCTTCACGCTGTACCTGCCGATGACGCTCGCGGTCGCGCAGGTCGTGCTGGCGCGGGTCGGAACGCGTCGCTATGCGCTTCCCGCCGGCATGGTCGAGCAGGTGCGTCGCTACCGCCCGATCACGCTGCTTGCCGTCGCTCGCCGAAGGCATCATCGACATCTCCCCGGTCGGCACGGTCGTGCTGCGACCGCTGACGCAACTGGTCGGCGAGGAGACGACCGCGCACCTGTCGAAGCAGACGCCGGTCGTGCTGCTCGGTCCGGCGACGACCGCCTCGCGATCGCGGTCGACGACGTGTCGAGCAACCAGGAGGTGGTGGTCAAGAACGTCGGAACGCAGGTCGCGCGCCTCGCGGGTATCCTCGGCGCGACGATCCTCGGTAACGGCGAGATCGTGCTGATCATCAATCCGGTGCAGCTGATCACGCGCGCGCCGGAGCCCCCGGCGGTCTTCGAGGAGCGCCCTGCGCGCGGAAGCGAAGCTGCGCCGCGCGGGCCGATCCAGCCTCCGACCGAGATCGGCGTTGCGTCGGTCCCGACGATGATGGTCGTCGACGACTCGCTCACCGTGCGTCGCGTGACGCAGCGCCTGCTCGAGCGGCAAGGGCTACACCGTGCTGCTGGCGAAGGACGGTGTCGACGCGCTGCGCCAGCTGCAGGACGCCAGGCCGGACGTCATGCTGGTCGACATCGAAATGCCGAACATGGACGGCTACGACCTGACGCGCAACGTGCGCGGCACGCGCGCCACCGCGCGACATCCCGATCATCATGATCACGTCGCGCACGGCGGAAAAACACCGCAGCATGGCGTTCGAGCTCGGTGTCAACGAGTACCTCGGCAAGCCGTACCAGGAAGACGAACTGCTCAGGCTGGTGCAGCAGTACCTGGCAGAGAAGGTGACGTCGTAGCGCGATGCCGGTTTCGCGTGTCCGCGGTTGGAAAGCGAGATGAGCAAGATCCTGGCGCAGTTGTCGGTTTCGTTGAGCTGCTGGCCGCGGACGCCGCGCTGGCGGAATGCGTCCACGTGAAGGCGCGCGGCGAGGTGCAGCTGGCGCCGTTCAGGTGCGAGACCGTCGCCGCAGCGCGAACGTCAAGCGGATCTGCTACGACGAGCCGCACCAGTACCTCTCGTGAGCCTGACGGCATCTGGTATCACTACTGGGCGTAGCGGCCACGTCAGCGCATGGAAGAAGGCTCGTCCAAGGGTCGCTACTACAACGACAGCGTGCGCAGCAATTTCGATGCACGGTCGTGCGTCGCCTCGTCCGGTACGCGGACGATGCGGCCGCGACCCGTCCTACGGCTCTTCACCACTGCGTACCGCGCCAACGTCCGCTTCCGTGCCGCGGCGTGGTCTACGATCGGCGCCGGATAGTCGAGCCGATCACGCCATCGGACCGCGCGCTGCCGACCGGTGCTAGGCTAGCCACGGTGCATGGATCTCCTTCGTCGTCGAAGCGCAGCCAGTTCCGGATGTAGCGCCGGATGAAGGCGCCGTCGGGATCGAACTTCTCCGACTGCGTCACCGGGTTGAAGATGCGGAAGTAGGGCTGCGCATCGCAGCCGGTGGACGCTGCCCACTGCCAGCCGCCGTTGTTCGCCGCGAGGTCGTAGTCGTTCAGCTGCCGCGCGAAGTAGCGTTCGCCGCGGCGCCAGTCGATGCCGAGGTCCTTCGTGAGGAAGCTCGCGACGACCATGCGCAGCCGGTTGTGCATGTACCCGGTCTGATTGAACTGCGCGCATCGCCGCGTCCACCAGCGGATAGCCCGTGCGTCCCTCGCACCAGGCGGCAAAGGCGGCGTCGACTTGCGGCCCCGACTCCCATTCGATTGCGTCGTACTTCAGGCGGATACGCGCGGTCAACGACGTGCGGGTGGTGCCACAGAATCATCTGGTAGAAGTCACGCCAGACGAGTTCCGAAAGCCAGGTCTGGCGCACCAGCGGACGACCGTGACTGAACGCGAAGCGGACCAGCGACCGAATCGAGACCGTGCCGAAGCGCAGATGCACAGACAGGTACGAAGGCCCGCGCACAGCCGGGAGATTGCGCGTCTCGCCGTAGCGGTCAATGCGCGTCTTGAAGTCCTCAAACAGCGCCTGGCCACCGCGTTCCCCGGAGGGGATTTCCAGTTGCGCGAGATTGCTGCGCACGAATCCGAGGTCTGCGAGCGACGGAATCGTCCTCAGGTCGGCCGGCGCTGTGAGCCGCTCACCGCCGGGGGCGCAGGCTCGCGGCGCCAGGTCTTCCAGAGTTAGCCGGCGTAACCAGGCGTTCTTGTACGGCGTGAAGACGCCGAAGGGGCGTCCAGCGCCGGTGACGACCTCCGATTTCTCGAAGATCACATGGTCCTTACAACGCACGAATCGCGTGCCGGCAGCAGCCAGCGCACGCTCGACCGCCGCGTCGCGTTCCCGCGCATAAGGCTCGTAGTCGTCGGCGGTGAAGACCGCTTGGACCTTCAATTCGCGTGCCAGGCGCGGGATGGCGTCCGCAGCCATCGCGTGCACCACGATCAGCCCGGCGCCACGCCGTCGCAGGCCGGCATCGAGTTCGACAACCGACGCGTGAATGAACTCGACGCGTCGGTCGGCCCGAAGTTCCGCCGCAAGCAGCGGATCGAGGATCGCGCGGTCGAAGACGAAGGCGCAATACACGCGGCGGCAAGCAGCCAGCGCCGCAGCCAGCGCTGCGTGATCCTCGAGGCGAAGGTCGCGGCGGAACCAAACCAGGCCGGCATCGTGAGTCATCGGGACGGGAGGGGTACGGTCGAGGAGGGCGGCCGCGCAAGGAGCACCCCGGGCGAAGTGCTTCGGGTGCAGTTTACAATCGGCGGCATGCCGAGCGACTCGATGGATCTGAGGCATCAGTTCCTGATCGCCATGCCTGCCATGGCGGACCCGAACTTTTCCGGCTCGGTGGTCTACATCTGCGATCACAGCGACCGCGGCGCGCTGGGTCTGGTGATCAATCGGCCCACGGAGCTGAGCCTTTCAACGCTGTTCGAGCGTATCGATCTGAAGCTCGAGATCGCCCCGTGGAAGGACGCGCCGGTGTACTTCGGCGGCCCGGTCCAGACCGAGCGGGGTTTCGTGCTACACGTGCCGCCCGGGACCTACAGTTCGACATTGCCGGTGACCCCTGACATCTCGCTGACGACCTCGAAGGACGTGCTGGAGGCCGTCGCCGGCGGCAGCGGCCCCGAAGAAGATGCTGGTGACGCTTGGCTACTCCGGCTGGGGTGCCGGCCAGCTCGAAGGAGAGATCGCCGCCAACGCCTGGCTGACGGTTACCGCGACACCGCAGATCCTGTTCGACACGCCGCCCGAGGGGCGCTACGACGCCGCGCTTCAACTGCTCGGCGTACAGGCGACCCAGCTCACCGGTCAGGCGGGCCATGCCTAGTGCGCACAACGTACAGTCTGCAGCCATTCAGTGTCGTTCGCCTTCTCCGTTGCCGTCCGAGTGATGGCCGACGAAGTCGTGCTCGGGTTCGACTTCGGCCGCGCCGGACCGGGGTCGCGATCGCCAATACCGTCACGCGCCAGGCGCGTCCGTTATCGACGATTGAAGCGGAAACGCAGGCGGCCCGCTGGACTGCGGTCGCAGGCTGTGGTGGACGAGTGGCACCCGACCCGCTTCGTCGTCGGCATCCCGCGCCACCCGGATGGCACGCCACACGAGATGACCGGCCGTTGCGAGCGCTTTGCGCGCCAGCTCGAAGGGCGATTCGGGCGGCCGGTGGCGCGGGTCGACGAGCGATACAGCTCGGCAGTGTCCGGACGGGCCGCCGACGTCGACGCCGATGCCGCCGTCGTGATCCTGCAGCAGTGGCTGAGCGAGGGCGAGGCCGATGCTTGAACTCGACGCCGAAGCGATCTATCGCACGCTCGCCGCGCGCGCGCGCGAGACCTTCGCCGGTGCGGCGCTGAAGCTGGTCGGCGTGCACACCGGCGGCGTCTGGCTGGCCGAGCGCCTGCGCCTGGAACTCCACATCGACGCGCCGGTCGGCATCCTCGACGTGTCTTTCTACCGCGACGACTTCGACCGCAGCGGACTCAAGCCCGACGTGCGACCTTCGCAGATCGCGTTCGAGGTCGCCGGCAGCCACATCCTGCTGGTCGACGACGTGCTCAACACCGGGCGCACGGTGCGGGCCGCGATGAACGAGATCTTCGATTACGGTCGGCCGGCGCGCATCGACCTCGCCGTGCTGGTCGACCGCGGTGGGCGCGAGTTGCCGATCGCCGCGACGGTGGTCGGCGCCACGATCGAGGTCCCGCCTGACATTGGCGTGGTGCTGACGCGCGATGACGACCAGCGGCTGCATCTGACCATGGAGAAACGCAGTGGCGAGTAATCCGCAGCTGAACCGCCACGGCGAGCTGCATCACCTGCTTTCGATCGACGGCCTGCCGCGACCGGTCGTCGAACGCATTCTGACCACGGCCGACAGCTTCATCAACATCGCCGAGCGCGAGGTCAAGAACGTGCCGCTCTTGCGCGGCAAGAGCGTGTTCAACCTGTTCTTCGAGAACAGCACGCGCACGCGGACGACGTTTGAGATCGCCGCGCGGCGCCTGTCGGCCGATGTCTTCAATCTCGACATCATGCGCTCGAGTACTGCCAAAGGCGAATCGCTGCTCGACACGATCGACAACCTGACCGCGATGCAGGCCGACATGTTCGTTGTGCGCCATGCGACCAGCGGCGCGCCGTACCTGATTGCGCGCCATGCTTCGGCGAGCGCACCGCACGTGCATGTCATCAACGCCGGCGACGGGCGCCATGCGCACCCGACGCAGGGCCTGCTCGACATGTACACGATTCGGCACTACAAGAAGGAATTCAGCAATCTGACGGTGGCGATCGTCGGCGATATCCTGCACTCGCGCGTGGCGCGCTCCGACATCCACGCACTGACGACCCTCGGCGTACCGGATGTGCGGGCAGTCGGGCCGCTGACGCTACTGCCGGCGGGGCTCGAGCAAATGGGCGTGCGCGTCTTCACGAAGCTCGACGAAGGCATCCGCGGCGCTGACGTGATCATTATGCTGCGGCTGCAGAACGAGCGCATGCGCGGGGCGTTGTTGCCCAGCGCGCAGGAGTACTTCGCGCACTACGGCCTGACGCCGGAGCGGCTGGCGCACGCCAAGGCCGATGCGATCGTCATGCATCCGGGGCCGATGAACCGCGGTGTGGAGATCGATTCGCGCGTGGCGGACGGTAGCGCCGCGGTCATCCTGCCGCAGGTGACCTTTGGCATTGCGGTCCGGATGGCGGTGATGTCGATCGTCGCGTCCTCGGCGAGGATGCAATGAACGTCGAAATCGTCAACGGCCGCATCGTCGACCCGGCGTCCGCGTACGACGCGCAGGGTGGGATCTATATCGCCAACGGACGCATCGCCGGCATCGGCCGCGCGCCCGACGGCTTCCGCGCGGATCGCACGCTCGATGCGCGGGGTGCCGTGGTCGCGCCGGGACTGGTCGACCTGTGCGCGCGGCTGCGCGAACCCGGGATCGGAAGGCGCGCTGAAGGTCGAGATGCGCGCTGCGCTGGCCGGCGGGGTCACGGGCGTCGTTTGCCCACCGGATACCGACCCGCCATTGGACGAGCCGGGGCTGGTGCGCATGCTGCGACAGCGCTCGCGTGAATCGGCCGGCGCGCGCACCTATCCACTCGGGGCGCTTGACGGTGCAGTTGAAGGGAGACGCGCTGGCCGAGATCCAGACGCTGGCCGAAACCGGATGCGTCGCCTTCATGCAGACCCGCAGCCTGCCGCATGACAACGGTGCACTGCTGCAGGCCATGCGGTACGCGCGAACCTTCGACCTTCCGCTGTGGCTGCGGCCGGTCGAGGACACGCTGGCGGGCGTCGGGTGTCGCGGCGGCCGGGCCCGTCGCCGGCCGTCTGGGGCTGCCGTCGATTCCCGTCGTGGCGGAAACCGTCGCCCTGCACACGATATTCGAGCTTCAGCGCGCCACCGGCGCGCGCGTGCACGTGTGTCGGCTGTCGTCGGCGGCGGGAGTCGAACTGGTGCGGCGGGCGAAGGCCGAAGGTTTGCCGGTCACGGCGGATGTCGGCATCCACCATGTCCACCTGATCGATGTCGACATCGGCTACTTCGATCCGAACTTCCGTCTCGATCCACCCCTGCGGTCGCAGCGCGACCGCGAAGCCATTGTCGCGGGTCTCGCCGACGGAACGATCGATGCGATCTGCTCGGACCATGCTCCGCTCAGCGTCGAAGAGAAGTTGCTGCCCTTCGGTGAAGCCGAGCCCGGTGCCACCGCGCTCGAGACGTTGCTACCGCTGACGCTCAAATGGGCGACAGAGAACGAGATTGCCTTGACGGCCGCACTGGCGAAGGTCACCAGCCGGGCGGCCGAGGTCCTCGGCGAGGACACCGGCCGGCTCGCGCTCGGTGCCAAGGCAGACGTGGTCGTCTTCGACCCGGCCGCGCACTGGCGCGTCACGCCGGAGAACCTGCGCAGCGCAGGCAAGTGCACGCCCTACGCGGGCTACGAACTCCAGGGCCGCGCCCTCTATACGCTGGTCGGCGGCGACGTTCGCCACGAGGCGACGTAGCGGTGCGGTATCTGATCGCGCCGCTGCGCGCGGTGCTGCTGGTGCCGCATATCCTCCTCGGATTGGGTATCGCGTTCATCGCGTTTCCGCTGAGCAGGACGCAGGCTACCCGCAATCGCATCAATCATTGGTGGTCGAGCTGGGTGTTGCGCCTGTGCGGTGTGCGCCTGCGCGTCAGTGGCCAGCCGCTCAGCGACGAACTCGTCAGCACGGGCATCACGCCCGGCAGCAAGGGGCGGTTGCTGCTCTCGAATCACATCTCCTGGATCGACATCTTTTCCATCAACGCGGCGATGCCGTGTCGCTTCGTCGCGAAGGCGGAGATCGTGCGCTGGCCCATTATCGGCGGCATGGTCGCGCACTCCGGCACGCTCTTCATCGAACGGGGTCGGCGGCGCGCCGTCGCGACGGTCAACGAGGCTGTACAGGGCCACCTGCGCGACGGGGAGAGCATCGGCATTTTTCCAGAGGGCACGACGACACGGGGCGACCGACTGCTGGCGTTCCATTCGAACCTGCTGGCACCGGCACTCGAGGTGGGCTGCCCGGTCTGGCCGGTCGGCCTGCGCTACACGGAGCGAGGCAAGTTCAGCGACGCGGCCGCTTTCGTCGGCGAGATGGGCCTCGTCACGTCGCTCGCCAAGATACTGGTCGCAGACGATCTCGAGATCGAGATCGCGTTCCTGCCGGCGCTGGAAGCCGCTGCGTACGAGAACCGGCATACGCTGGCGCGCGCGGCGCATGCGGCGCTTTCGCTGCACTTCGGGTTGGTCGACGAGCCGGAGCGTGCAGAAGCGCCGGACAACGGAACGGCCTAGTCCTGCCCAGGCGCCTGCGACTGCGGGCATTCGACCTGGAACAGCGCCCCGTCCTCGAGACGCAGTGCGGTGAGCTTGCCGCCCCAGACGCAACCGGTGTCGATGCCGGTGACGTTCGAACGCCGTACCAGCCCCTCGGTGGACCAATGACCGAACACGATCGACGTATCGCGCGTTGCGCGGTCGGGGTGATCGAACCATGGAACCGTCCCGGCCGGCGCGGCGGCGAAGCCCTCCTTGAACTTCAATCGCATGCGGCCGGCAGCGTCCAGGATGCGCAACCGTGTGAGGGCGTTGACGATGAAGCGCAGGCGATCGTCGCCACGAAGTGTCTCGTCCCAGAGGTCGGGCTGATTGCCATACATGCGTTGGAGGAAGTCTCGGTAGTCGTCGCGCCGCAAGCGCTGTCGCACCTCTTCCGCACAGTCGAGGGTTTGCCCGCGCGTCCACTGCGGCGGCACGCCGGCGTGCACGAAGAGGTGGCCACCTTCGCTCGTGCGCCAGCGGTAGCGTGCGCAGCCAGTCGATCAGCTCCCGCCGGTCCCGCGCGTCGAGGATCTCCTGCAGCGTGTCCGAACCGTGCAGTGGTCGAATACCTGCATCGGCCGCGAGTAGATGCAGATCGTGATTACCGAGCAACGCCACGGCCTCCCCTGTCTCAACACGCCGCTTGACCGCGCGCAGCGTTGCGAGCGATTGTGGGCCGCGGTTGACGAGATCACCCACGAAAATCAATCGACGCGCCTCCGGAAGCTTGCTGAAGCAGCGCTTCGAAGCTGGACAGGCAGCCCTGCAGATCACCAATGGCGTAGGTGCTCATTGCTGCAATCGTAACGGCTGCGTAGCGCCCGTTTGTTAGGATCGCCTTGGCTCAGACCACCCGTCAGCACATGAAACCCGTCCGCAAGGCCGTCTTCCCCGTCGCCGGACTCGGCACCCGCTTTCTGCCCGCCACGAAGGCGATGCCGAAGGAGATGCTGCCGATCGTCGACAAGCCTCTCATCCAGTACGCGGTCGAGGAAGCCTCGGCCGCGGGTATCACACAGATAATCTTCATCACGGGGCGGCACAAACGGTCGATCGAAGATCACTTTGATCGTGCGCCGGAGCTGGAGGCCGAACTCGCCGCCAAAGGCAAGACCGAGTTGCTCGAGATCGTGCGCAACATCTCACCGGAAACGGATGTATTCGTCTATATCCGACAACCGGAACCGCTGGGTCTCGGGCATGCGGTCCTCTGTGCCGAACCGGTGGTGGGTGACGAACCCTTCGCGGTAATCCTGGCCGATGACCTGATCGATGCCGAACGGTCCGTCATTGCGCAGCTTTGCGACGCTCGTGCCGCTCTCGGTGGCGGCAGTGTGCTTGCAGTCGAAGATGTGCCGCGCGTCGACACGCAGAAGTACGGCATCGTGAGCTGCACGCCGCTCGACGAGCGCACCTCACGGATCTCGCACATTGTCGAGAAGCCGGCGCCAGAACAGGCGCCGTCAACACTCGCCGTGCTCGGCCGCTATGTTCTCGAGCCCGAGATCTTTGCGCATTTGCGAACGATCCCGCGGGGCACGGGTGGCGAAATCCAGCTCACCGATGCGATCGCCCGTCTGGTGCCGCAAGGCACGACCTACGCTTACCGTTACCAAGGCAAGCGCTTTGACTGCGGAAGCAAGGATGGCTTCCTGACGGCCACCGTGCACTACGCGCGCAAGGCCGGCTACGCGGTGTGAGGTCTCAGTCGCGTTCGTAGTCTTCCGCTGAGGCTGCGCGCGCGCGCAGCCGGTACAGTCGGAACGGCATGAAGAAGAGCGCAAAGTAGACGGCGCATACCGCAAGGTAAGACCAGAAGATCCAGCGATCCGCCACGCCGTAGCGCCACATCGCGGCGCCAATTCCGGCCAGCAGGACATTGGCGCCGACCAGCAGCCCTAGCGTCTGCCACGGTCCGTAGCCTCGTCGCAAGCAGCATGTGGTGGATATGGTCGCGATCGGCCGCCATCGGGCTGCGACGCCGCGCCAGCCTCCGCACGGTGACCGTGAACACGTCCATCAGCACGATGCCCGAGCACCCATAGCATCACCGGGGACGGCACGGCGTGCGCCGGCACGCTGTGTCAGCGATACCGAGAACCATGCGACCGCAAAACCGAGCACCATGCTGCCGGCGTCGCCCATGAAGGTGCGGTGACGGCCGCGCAGCGGCCATGGCAGGTTGAAGAACAGAAACCCGCCAGTGCGCCAGCGAGCACGATCAGGATCTTGGCAGCGTTCGCGTCGCCAATCGTCCAGGCGAAGCCCGTCAGCACCAGCAGGATGCCCAGTACCAGGCTGCCGGCGAGGCCGTCGAGGCCGTCGAGCATGTTGATCGCGTTGACCACCGCCAGCGCGGCCAGCACCGTCAGCGGGATCGCCCAGTGGCGCGTGTTGATCGGGTTTGTGCCGAACAGGTCGCCCAGGTTCAGCAGGAAGTTCTCGCCCCAGGAGGTCATCAGCAAGGCAGCGACCACCTGCAGCAGTAGCTTGGTGCCCGGCGAGACTTCGCCCAGGTCGTCCATCAAGCCCACCAGCGACAGCAGCAACACGCCCGCGAAGAATGCGCTGTACAGGGCGAAGGCGGAGAAGGAGACCGCCAGCGCGAGGATCATCCCGGCCGTGATGGCGATGCCGCCCGTCAGCGGCACGGGCGCTGCGTGGCGCTTGCGCCCGCCCGGATGGTCGACCAGGCCCCACCGTTCGGCCGGCCGGCGCAGCATCAGGATCAGCAGCCCGGCGAAGAACGCCGCCGCGGCGGCCTGCGCAAGATAGGTAAGGGGGACGGCGGTCGGCATGGCGCGGATTATCCGCGAAGCCCGTGCCGGTGCTCAGTGTTGCCTCGACCAGGGTTCGGTACAGCGAAACGGTCTTGTCGACCATCTGCCTGACGGAGAACTCCTCGGCGACGCGGCGCCGTCCTGCCTCGCCCAGTCGGGTCCGAAGCTGCGGGTCGCCGAGCAGGCGATTCAGCGCGCTGCCCCAGCGCCCGTTCGTTCCCCGGCTCGACCAGCAGCCCGGTCACTTCGTCGAGCGTGACGTATTCGACTCCGGTGCCGAGCCGCGTGGCGACGACCGGCTTGCCGCAGTGCATGGCCTCCAGTTGGACCAGGCCGAACTGCTCGGCGCGCTCGGTCGAGGGCATGCAGAAGACGTCGCAGGCGTCGTAGTAGGCGACCAGCTCGGCGTCGGGAACGAAGCCGAGGAAGCGGACCCGATCGGCGCACGCCCGCATCCTGCGCCTGCCTGACGAAGACGTTCCGTCAACGGCCCGCGTCCGCCGATCCACAGTTCTGCAGTCGACCGTGCGCAGCGCACGGATCAGGACGTCGAAGCCCTTGTAATAGACGTGCCGGCCGACGGTGAAGATGACGGGCCGGCGGCCGCGCGAACGCTCCAGTGCGTTGCGCAGCTGCCGTGCCGCGTCGCGTCCATCCGAATGCCTCGGGATCGAAACCGTACGGTATGACTTCGCGCAGCTGTCCCGACTTGCCGGGCGCCATCTGCTGCGAGGAGCTGAAGTGCTGGGGTGTCGCGCCGATGATCGCGTCCGCGTCGCGCACGAAGGCATCGAGGAATGGCCGGTACACCGCAAGCGCGGTGCGCTGCTTGATGATGTCGCTGTGCCAGGAGATGACCCGCTTGACCGAGCGCGGCAGCGCCATCGCCGTGAGCTGCCCAAGCGGATCCGGAAAGTGCAGGTGCACGATGTCGAACCTGTGCTCGCGATGCAGTCGGCGCGCGATCAGCGGCATCGACGGGGCGACCGCGACGCTCGCGACGATGCCGTGGCAGGCGGCACGCACCGTCAGATAGCGGTATTGGCGATGCCCGTCGGTGCGCGCGACGTCATTCGCAACAAGGTTGACCGGAACGATGTCCTCGGGCAGGCCGCCGAGCAGTGCACGCAGATAGCGTTCGATGCCGCCGACGTCGCCGTCGAACTTGCCGAGGTGGAGGACCTTCACGCTCGACGGGACTCGACCGAGCGCGGTCGACTCGTTCACTTGACGACGCGCAGTTCGAAGAAGATGTTGTACAGCGGATAAAGGAACGCGTAGCGGTTCTCGTACTCCGTCCTTGTTGCGGTTGGCCCAGTTAAGTGCCCAGCGATGGAATCCTCGTCGATCGGGCGATCCTCGGCGTCATACTCGCAACGGATCATCTCGAAGCGTGCCTTCGAATATCCGAGACGGAACGCAGGCGTGCCCTCGATGAAGTAGTCGAAGCTGCGCGAGGTGAAAGCGCGTCGGTGGGTAGGATCCGAGAAAGTAGTTGACGCTGCTCATGAACGGGCGCGCTGACCTCGACCATGGCCGCCGGAGCGCCGATTCGCCAGATTTCCTCCATCGTGCGAACGAAGTCAGCGACGTGCTCCAGCACGTCGCGGCAGATGATGCGGTCCCACGCGCTGTCCGCCAGCGGGTAGGGAAAGTCGTTCAGGTCGTGGATCAGGTCCGCTGAGGAGCCAGCAATGATGTCGACGCCGAACGCTCCCGGCGTCTTGTTGAAGCCACAGCCGAGTTCGAGGATGCGAGGTGCTCGCGGCGCCAGCCGTTCACCTCGGTCACTTCATTTGGTGATTACGCAGAGTGCCGCCGTGCTGGAGGCTCTGGTCAGCAAACAGTCGACCGAGCTGCAGCAGGCGGCGCCACCAGGGCTGCTCAGCCCGCGTGAGAGCGGCGAGATTGATGCCATACAAGCCGATGATCGACAGCGTCGGGTCGGGCAGGAATTCGAAGTGCCGAGTACCCGATAGCGCGGCACAGGTCGCGGATGTGATGCGGCGGCATGTCCTTCTCGGTCACGCCGTATAGCTCCATCGCCCGCAGTCGAGTCGGGGCTGTCCGAGTGGCCGGCGCCGGGCTCGTGAGTGACGAGGACGCCGCCCGGTCGCAGCGCGCGGTAGACGCTCTCCAACGCCGCACGCTCGTCGACGGCGTGATGCAGCGAGTCGTAGAACACGGCGCAGTCGAACGGTTCGGAAAAGTTCAGGGACTCGTAGTCCGACAGGACGAAGTCGAGGTTTTCCGCCTCGTAACGCGCCCGGTTGCGCTCGGCGTACTGGATCATGTCAGGCGCGATGTCCTGACCCGTCACGCGGTAGCCTCGTCGCGCGAAAAACGCGCTGGTCCAGCCGGTTCCACAGCCAAGGTCCAGCAGGCGCGCCGGCGGCGTCGGTAGCAGCGCCATGATGAGGCCGAGGTCGACGAGGTTCTTGGAACACGTGAAGTGCGAAAACGGCTTATCGAAGGCGGCCTGCGCGCCTTCGTCGCCGATGTTCTTCATGTAGTCGATTTCGCCCTGCTTCAAGACCCGCCTCCCCGATTGCCGCGAATCGTGCGCGCGCAGAATCGTCCCCGCGCCGCACAATGGCGATTCCGATCTTAAGGCAATCGAACGACTCGCCTCGCCGGCGTGCGCATCGCGTCAGCGTCTCGATCACCGTCGCCGCTCAGTGACCCGGCGCTACCATTCGGTAGACGGCGAGCGTCTCGCGCGCGCAGCGCTGCCAGGAGAAACGGCCCGCCTGCTCCAGGCTCGCTGCGGCGCGCTGTTGCCAGAAGGAGGGGTCTTCGTCAAACCGCAGCAGTGCGTCGCGAAGAGCCCGCCTCGTCTTCTGCAGCGATCTGCACGCCGGCTTCGCCGACGACCTCCGGCAGTGTGGACCGATTCGAGACGATCACTGGCGTACCGCTGGCCATCGCCTCGAGCGGCGGCAGGCCGAAACCCTCATAGAGCGAGGGATAGACCAACGATCGCGCTGCCGCGTAGAGCACGGCAAGGTCCTCGTCCGACGTGTAGCCCAGCGGGCGTATCTCTCCGCTCGCCACCAGCGGCTGCATGAGCGACTCGAGCTTCGACGTCAGCCAGCCCTTCATCCCGACCATCACCAGCGGACGACCGCGCGCGAAAGCGCTCGGGTAGCGCCGAGTACGCGCGGATCACTAGTTCCAGGTTCTTGCGCGGCTCGAGCGTGCCGACGCACAGCACGAAGCCGCGGTAATCCGAGCCCACGCTCGCGAAGTACGGACTGACAATGCTCCCGTGACCGCGGATGAAAGATCTGCGCGCGATCCCAGCGGCACCGACGTGATCCGTTCCGGCGCAACACCGAATTCATCGATGATTTCTTGCCGCACGTACGACGCATCGGTAATCACGTGGTCGGCGCGTTCGAGCGCCTTCGGGAACAGTTCACTCATCACCGCCACGCGCTCGTTGGGGTGCGTCTCCGGGTACCGAATCCAGGACAGATCATGCGCAGTGATCACGGTCGGTCCGTCGAATCGGAACGGCAGAAAGTTTGGCTCGTGGTAAATGCTGCGGACGAAACCGGCGCGCGCCCATGCCGAAGCGCCATCCCTGCAATGCTCGGCTGACTCGTAGGGCTGCGGAACGAACTTCTTGATCAGGTCCTTGAGCACGCCGATCTCCTTGACCGGCTTGGTACGAATCTCGCGGCTCCAGATGGCCGCGTAAAAGAATTCGATGTCCAACTCGCCAGTTGCTAGCAGGCATCGCGCGAGGCTGTTGGCGTACTGGCCTACGCCCGTCAGCGGTGACAGCAACGCGGAGCCGTTGAATGCGAGTCGAATCGGGCTTGATCCCTGGGGCATCGTGGGCATCTTAATCGCCTCGACGGGCGGCTTGCTTTGGCTTGGCCGGTATCGCGAGCTGGCGGCAAGCCGCGCGCTAGGCACACGTCAGACATCGATTGAGTGCCGCAGTCATCGTTCGCAGAGCTGGGTCGCATCACTCTCACAGCGACGCAAGCCCTGCACGCATGTTTGGAGCAAGTGGCGATGCTGGGTCCGGCCCATCTGCGTTCCGAGCATTGTGGTCCCAGAAGGCTCGCGGCCGCGAGCGTCTTACGCTAACCGGCGCTACCGTTACCGCGGACTACTTTGCGATATTCTGATCGGTCTTGCAGGCCGATCGCTGCAGTGGCAGCTCGGTTCGGTGTCTGTTAACGCGATGGCGACTCCAGTTGCGCGGGACGTCATGCTCCTGCATAGTCGGCCGGAAGACAGAAGTCTCGGATGCTGTACTGGTCGGCAACGTGCTGTCGGCGGCGGCATGCAGTCGAATACCAAGCGCCGCGCGTCAAGTGAGCCGCCGATCGAGAGTACTTGCCCTCGGAGATGACCGCGCAACTGCGCATAATGATTGCCTAGGATCGACTAAAATTCATTTATCTGAACAACTAGATCCAGACTGAGCTTGTGATCCTTGTAACAGGTGGCGCCGGTTTCATCGGCAGCAACTTCGTGCTGGACTGGTTGGCCGACGCCGATGAGCCAATCGTCAACCTCGATAGTCTGACCTACGCAGGCAATCTCCAACAACTTGGCGCCACTAGCGGGTGACGCTCGCCACATCTTTGTTCGCGGCGATATTTGCGATCCCACGCTACTTGCAAGTCTTTTCGATAAGTTTCGGCCACGAGCAGTCGTTCATTTGGCAGCGGAAAGCCATGTCGATCGATCAATTCTGGGTCGATGGAGTTTGTTCGTACGAACGTGAATGGTACGTTGCGTTGCTTGAGGCGGCCCGTGCGTATTTTGATCGGCTGTTGGATTCCGACCGGTCTAGCTTTCGCTTTTTGCACGTTTCGACGGACGAGGTGTATGGCTCGTTGGAGCCGGAAGATCAGGCGTTCAGGGAAGAGTCTCCGTATGCGCCTAGCAGTCCCTATGCTGCTTCCAAGGCGGCGTCGGATCACTTTGTTCGCGCTTTCTACGTAACTTATGGCCTGCCAACGCTGGCAACGAATTGCAGCAACAACTACGGCCGGTTTCAGTTTCCCGAAAAGCTTATCCCGCTGATGATCTTTAGCGCCTTGGGCGACAGGCCGTTGCCCGTCTATGGGGACGGCACGAATGTCCGTGACTGGATATACGTCTCGGACCACTGTTCGGGCATCCGGGCAGTGCTCGCCGGAGGCCGTCCGGGTCAGGTGTATGGACTTGGCGGCAGGAACGAGGTGTGAAATATTGATGTCGTGCGAACATTGTGCGGCATGCTTGACGAGATGCGTCCCTAAGTCGACTGGTTCATGCTTGGATCAGATCACATTCGTCAAAGATCGGCCGGGGCACGATCGCCGCTACGCTATGAATACGGACAAGGTTGAGCGCGAGCTTGGTTGGCGGCCT
>CAWDEO010000015.1:0-117845 GCA_963801405.1 uncultured beta proteobacterium
GCCACCTCGACACTCCCGCTGTCTGGCGATCGCGCGACTCCGCGCAGCAGCGCGTCACCGCACTGGAAGACAGTGGCAGCGACCGTTACGACATTCCGGCGTTCTTGAGAAAACAGGCCGACTAGCGTCGCGCATGCACTCACCCCCCGGCATGGCTAGGAGACCAGCACGAGCATTCGCTCCGGAATGGAACGTCGGCGCAGCGCACGGATGCGGCGGAACAAGGCCGGCTAAGGGGTCTATTCCGCCTTGACTGCGCGTGTGCTCGCAGCGGTCGCACGCACGAGGCGCGCTATGCGTCGCGTTCTTCCGTGACGAGCGCCTTGTATGCGTGCCAGGTTGCGTGGCCGATCAGAGGAGCTGCCACGATGAGGCCGACAAAGAACGTGGCGAAGCCGATGCCGATGACGAGCACGATCAGCAGCGCCCAGACCAGCAGCGGCAGCGGGTTGGTGAAAAGTGTCCGCACGCTCGTCAGGGCGGCGACGATCGTGTCGGTGCCGCGGTCGAGCATCATCGGCACGGACACCACGCTGACCGCGAATACGATGCCCGCAAAGAGCGCCCCAACGGCGAAGTAGGTGAGAAGGAAATCAAGGTGCTCGATCGACACAACCTGGGCCACGAAGCTCTTCAGTGTCGGCATGCCGCTTGAGAAGAAGAGCGCAAAGGTCACGAGCGACGCGCGGGCCCAGACCAACGCGATGATGGTCAACACGAGCGAGAACAGGCTGAAGGCGCCGAGGTTGGCGCGCCAGGCGGACGTCGTGTCCGCGAAACGCGCGGATCCGTCGCGCTCAAGCCGGCGACTGATGTCGTACAGGCCAGTTGCGAGGAACGGTCCGACCAACAGAAAGCCCGCCGTCAGTGCCGAGGTGAGTTCATAGGCATTGCGGAAGACAAATGCAATGAGCCCGCCCATCAACGCGAAGACGATGCCGTATGCCAGGCTCGCGGCCGGCGCCCGGCGCATGTCGCGCAGCCCTTTCGCAAGCCAGTCGAACGCCGCCAACGGACCGACCGTCCGAATCGGCGGGAAGGGCGTCCGTATCACCACAGCCGGGCTGTGGTTACTGTCGGGCGTTGATTCCGGGTTCTCGGAGAGTGGCGACACAGGATGGTGTGGACGTAGCAGGGATCGACTTCGTTCCGGATTCTCGGGCCCGCGACTCCTGAAAGCTCGCCGCAGCGCACAAGGAGACGGATAAAATGACGCCATGCTGAAACAGCGAACCCTCAAGCAACTGGTCCGCGCGGTCGGAATCGGGCTGCACAGCGGCACCAAGGTCACGCTGGTGTTGCGACCTGCCGCGGCCGAAACCGGCATCGTGTTCCGACGGGTCGACCTCGATCCGCCCGTCGACATCAAGTTGACCCCGGACGCCGTTGTGGACACGCGGATGGCCACGACCATCGGCCGGGAGGGCGTCCGCATCGCGACGATCGAGCATCTGATGAGCGCGCTCGCCGGGTTGGGCATCGACAACTGCTATATCGATGTCGACGCCGCCGAGATTCCGATCATGGACGGTAGCGCGGCGAGCTTCGTGTTTCTGCTCCAGTCCGCTGGGCTCGAAGAACTCAACGCGCCGAAGCGCTTCGTACGCGTGCTGCGGCCGGTGGCAGTCGCCGACGGTGACAAGTGGGCGCGCCTCGAACCCTATTTCGGTTACCGGCTGCGATTCTCGATTGATTTCAACCACCCGGCGATCGATTCTACGGAGCAGGTCGTCGAAGTTGATTTCGCGCGCGACTCCTACGTGAAGCAGGTGTCTCGCGCACGGACGTTCGGCTTCGTGAACGAGGTCGAGGCGCTGCGGGCGGCCGGGCTGGCAATGGGCGGCAACTTCGAAAACGTCATCGTGATGGACGAGTACCGCGTGTTGAACACCGACGGATTGCGCGCGGGCGACGAGTTCGCCAAGCACAAGGTCTTGGATGCGATCGGCGACCTTTCGGCCCTGGGACGGCCGCTAGTGGCGAGCTACGTCGCCCACAAGTCGGGCCACGCAATCAACAACCGGCTGCTTCGGGCACTGTTGGCTGACGCAGCGGCGTACGAAATCGTCACATTCGAAGACGACGCTGCCGCGCCTGCGGCCTACCGGCTGCAGCCGGAACTCGTATAACGCATTCACGTGCGCTCGCGCCGCCGGTCGAGCGTCGCCGCGAGGCGCCTGAGCGCGCTTTGCAAGGCCGACGTCGGCATGTGGTCGGCCGCCTCCTGTACCGCCGACGCGCCTCGAGCGGTCACTGGCGGGTAGTCCAGACCGATACTTGAGGGTCCCGCCGTACCTTGTCCGGGGTAGGTCGAGTTGCCGGCTTGTACCCGGGTTTTCATCTCGTAGACTTGCATGCCGTGGGCGACGAGTTCGGCAAGCAACCGCGGTACGGCCTGACGAAGCTTGGCGGACTCAGCGGCGGAATCGACGGCGATCCAGAGGACGCCCTCCCGCAGCTCGCAGCGGCCAGGCGTGAGCAGGTCGAGGCCCGGAGCCACCGAGCGCGCCACGGGGGCGAGTACGCGACTGATGGCCTGCTGATGCTTCCCAGCGCGCCAGCAGCGTGGCGGCGCCCGGTGCGTCGCGGAGGGCGGCAGCCACGGGGCGTGCTGCGCTAGCCATGGATAGATGAGCGCGACCGATTGCGGTGTCGCGCGGAGGGGTAAGGGGCAGAATTGCAGATCATCCTGGTCGACCGGCGCCTGATCGCGCGCGCGAACGATCACGCTCAAGCCGCAGCACCTCGTGGCAGCGGCCGTGCTGGCGCTTCTGTCGGTGGTCGTCGTTTCCACGCTGTTTTCGTTCTTGACCGTACGGGCTGCCTCGACGTTACCGGTGCCGTTCGTGTCCGATGTTATCGCGTTCGTGACCCGCGACGAGGCCATGCGCAAGGAGCAGTACGTGCGCGACAACGTGTCCGCGATGACACGCAAGCTGGGTGAAGTCCAGGCGCAGCTCTTGAGGCTGGATGTGCTGGGCGAGCGAGTCGCCAAGGCGGCTGGCATCCGCCCAGAGGAATTCCGCTTTCGGGAGCTTCCGGCGCGTGGCGGGCCACTGGGCAGTGCGATGAGCTTCAGCGATCTGGACGGGGAGCTGCAGCGACTGACACGCAGCGTCGAGCAGCGGTCCGATTATCTCTCGGTGGTTGAAGCAGAACTGCAGGCGAAGAAGGTCCGCAGCGCCCTGCTGCCGGGCAGCCAGCCCGTCTCCGACGGTTTCGTCGGATCCGGTTATGGATGGCGGACGGATCCGTTTACGGGCGAGATGACGCGTCACGACGGCATCGATTTTGCGGCGCCGGTCGGAACGCCGGTTCATGCGGCAGCCGGCGGAGTGGTCGTGCTCGCGGAACAACACCCGATCTGGGGCAATGTCGTCGAGATCGATCACGGCAACCAGATGCTGACCCGCTATGCGCATGCCAGCCGGCTGGTGGTATCGGCGGGCGATCTGGTCAAGCGCGGTCAGAAGATCGCGGAAGTCGGCAGCACGGGCCGCTCCACGGGGCCGCATCTACATTTTGAAGTGCATCTCCGGGGCGCGGCCCAGAACCCCTCCAAGTTCCTGTTCGCCGAGGGCGGTCCTTTGCAGCCGCCGGCCGCCGCATCGGGCCGCGCCGACCTGAAGGCCCTTGCAGCGGCGGCCGCCGCCCGCAACTAGGGCCTTTGAGGTTGTCAGGCGGGGCACGACCCCTGTGACATAATTTTCGCTTTGCGCAATGCGGATTGGCCCCGGGCCTCCGCAAGCGATCACTTCTGGGCGGCGTCGCGCCAGCGCGATCCGTGTCTCGCATGATTTCCGGTTTTCTTACGAAGATTTTCGGTAGCCGCAACGAACGGCTGCTCAAGACCTACCAGCGCAACGTCGAGCGCATCAACTCGCTCGAAGCGCAGATGTCGGCGCTGACGGACGAGGCGCTGCGCGCCAAGACCGATGAGTTTCGCGGCCGGGTGGCGGCGGGCGAAGAACTCGATGCGCTGCTGCCCGAAGCCTTCGCGGTCGTACGCGAAGCGGCCAAGCGGACGCTCGGCATGCGCCACTTCGACGTCCAGCTGGTCGGCGGGATGGTGCTGCACGCCGGCAAGATCGCCGAGATGCGGACCGGCGAAGGCAAGACACTGGTGGCGACGTTGCCCGCCTACCTCAACGCGCTGAGCGGCAAGGGCGTGCACATCGTCACCGTCAACGACTACCTGGCCAGTCGCGACGCCGAGTGGATGGGCAAGGTCTACAAGTTCCTCGGCATGTCGGTGGGCGTGATCCTCACCCAGCAGGCGAACGAGGACAAGCGCGCGGCCTACACGGCCGACATCACCTACGGCACGAACAACGAGTTCGGCTTCGATTACCTGCGCGACAACATGGAGTACTCGGTCACGGACCGACGTCAGCGCGGGCTCAACTATGCGATCGTCGACGAGGTCGACTCGATCCTGATCGACGAGGCCCGCACGCCGCTGATCATCTCCGGCCCCGCGGAGGATCACACCGACACCTACGTCCGCATCAACGAAGTGCCCAAACTGCTGACGCGGCAGCCGGACGAAAAGAGCGAAGGCGACTTCTGGGTGGACGAGAAGGCGCACCAGGTGCACATCTCGGAAGGCGGCCACGAAAAGCTGGAAGGCATCCTGAGCCGGATGGGCCTGCTGAGCGAGGGCGAGAGCCTCTATGCCCCGGGCAACATCATCCTGATGCACCATTTGAACGCCGCGTTGCGCGCGCACACGCTGTTCCATCGGGACCAGCAGTACGTGGTGCAGAACGGAGAAGTCGATCATCGTCGACGAGTTCACGGGGCGATTGATGCCGGGCCGGCGCTGGTCCGAGGGCCTGCACCAGGCGGTCGAAGCCAAGGAAGGCGCCAAGATCCAGGCCGAAAACCAGACCTACGCGTCTATTACGTTCCAGAACTACTTCCGCATGTACGGCAAGCTCGCCGGCATGACGGGCACGGCGGACACCGAGGCCTACGAGTTCCAGGAGATCTATCGGCTCGAGACGGTGGTGATCCCGACCCACCGTCCGATGATCCGGACTTGATGCGCAGGACAAGGTCTATCGCACGCTGAAGGAAAAGTACGCGGCGATCCGCGAGGACATCAAGGACTGCTATGAGCGCGGGCAGCCGGTGCTGGTCGGCACGACGTCGATCGAGAATTCGGAGCTGCTGTCCGGTCTGCTCACGCAGGACCGCCTGCCGCACCAGGTGTTGAACGCCAAGCAGCATGCGAAGGAGGCCGAGATCGTCGCTCAGGCAGGCCGCCCCAAGATGATCACGATCGCGACCAACATGGCCGGCCGCGGCACCGACATCGTGCTCGGTGGCAATGTCGAAAAGCAGGTGCAGTTCGTCGAGGCCGATGAGGCCATCCCGGTAGACGATAAACAGACGCGCATCGACAAGCTGCGCAATGAGTGGCAGTCGCTGCATGATCACGTCGTCGGTGCCGGCGGGTTGAAGATAATCGGCTCCGAGCGCCACGAGTCGCGACGTATCGACAACCAGCTGCGCGGTCGATCCGGGCGCCAGGGCGACCCGGGCGCCTCGCGTTTCTATCTCTCGATGGAAGACTCGTTGCTGCGCATCTTCGCCGGCGATCGCATGAAGGCGATCATGGATCGGTTGAAGCTTGCCCGAGGGTGAGGCGATCGAGGCCGGCATGGTCACGCGCTCGATCGAGAGCGCGCAGCGCAAGGTCGAAGCACGCAACTTCGATATCCGCAAGCAGTTGCTCGAATACGACGACGTCGCCAACGACCAGCGCCGTGAGATCTACCGGCTCCGGAACGAGATACTCGAGACTGACGACACGGCTGAAATGGTCACCAATCTCCGGCGCGGGTATTTCACGGACATGTTCCGCACGTTCGTCCCGTCCGAGTCGGTCGAAGAACAATGGGACATCGCGGGCTTGGAAGCAACGCTCGCGGGCGACTGGCAGATCGAGTTGCCGCTCAAGAAGCTGCTCGACGCGTCCGAGTCGATGAATGACGAGGACCTGCTCGGTCACGTGCTCAAGGCGACCGACGAGGCCTACGAAGGGAAGATCGAGATCGTGGGCCGCGAGGCGTTTTCGGGTTTCGAGCGCTCGATCATCCTGCAGACGCTTGATCAGTCGTGGCGCGAACATCTGACATCGCTCGACGCACTGCGCCAGGGTATTCATTTGCGTGGCTACGCACAGAAGCAGCCCAAGCAGGAGTACAAGCGCGAGGCCTTCGAACTGTTCGGTTCGCTGCTGGACCGCGTCCGGGCCGACGTCGTCAGGGTCCTGATGAATGTGCGCATCCAGTCGCAGGAAGAGGTGCAGCAGGCCGAGCAGCGCATCGAGGCGGAAAGCGAACGGCGCGTCGAGTTGGCGCGTGCGCAGCACGCGGACTTCGGACCTGCGGTGTCCGCAGAGTCCGTCGATGTCGAGGCACTGACGCTGCCAGACGAACCCGAGGGCAAGGCCCAACCGTTCAAGCGCTTCGGCGACAAGATAGGCCGCAATGACCCCTGTCCGTGCGGTTCCGGCAAGAAATACAAGCAGTGCCACGGCAAGCTCGCGTAGCCAACTTCCTGTGGCGCGCTGACGGATTTATCGGATGCGAGCGGAGGTCCTGCCCCGCCTGTAACGTCCCTGCCTCGCTGCGCGCGGGCTTGCGGTAAGGTTTGCGCTTTCTTTCTGCTGATTCGCCATGGCCGTCAATCTGCTTCCGCCTCGACGCGAGGATCTGCTGCCGATCGCCGGCGTTGAACTCGGCTGGGCCGAAGCGGGCATCCGCAAAGCTGACCGCAAGGATCTGCTGGTCATGCGGCTGGCGAGCACGGCGACGGTCGCTGGCGTGTTCACGCGCAACCGTTTCGCGGCCGCCCCGGTGCGGGTGTGCCGTGAACACCTGGACGGCGGTGGACCGATTCGCGCGCTGGTCGTGAACACCGGCAATGCCAACGCTGGCACCGGCGCCGTGGGTCTGGCCGATGCTGGTGCGACGTGCGAGGCGGTTGGTCGGCTTCTTGGCGGTCGCCCCCGAAGCAGTACTTCCGTTTTCCACCGGTGTGATCATGGAGCCTCTGCCCATTGACCGACTGGTGGCCGGTCTTCCCGCTGCGATCCAAACGCTGGCTCCTGGCCATTGGCTTGAGGCCGCCGAGACGATCATGACGACAGACACTGTCCCGAAGGCGGCCTCGACGCGAGTGACCATCGCGGGCCGGGAGGTGATGATCACCGGCATCGCGAAAGGTGCCGGGATGATCCGTCCGAACATGGCAACGATGCTTGGCTTTGTCGCCATGGATGCGACCGTGCCGCGCGAGCTCTTGCAGTCAATGACCCTGCATGCGTCCGATCGATCCTTCAATCGCATCACGGTGGACGGAGACACATCGACCAACGACTCGTTCGTGACCATTGCGAGCGGAGCCGGGGCGTTGGAGGTTAAGAGCCGCGCTGATGCAGCCTTCAAGCCGCTGCAGGCCGCATTGACCGACGTAGCGGCTAGGCTGGCGCACGCCATTGTGCGTGACGGCGAAGGTGCAACCAAGTTTATCGAGGTGCGGGTCGAGGGCGCGCGCAGTGTCGAAGAGGCTGCGCAGGTGGCGTATTCGATCGCCCATTCGCCCTTGGTCAAGACGGCGTTCTTCGCCTCCGATCCCAATCTCGGCCGAATCCTCGCGGCGGTCGGCAATGCTGGAGTGGCTGACCTGGACCCGACGCGGGTCCAGCTGCGGCTCGACGACGTCTGGGTCGTGCGCGATGGTGGGAGGCATCCAGACTATCGGGAGGCCGACGGACAGCGCGTATTGAAGCAATCGGAGATCCTGGTCCACTTGCAGTTGGGCCGCGGTGCCGAGGCGACGTCGGTCTGGACCACAGATCTTTCGCACGACTACGTCTCGATCAACGCCGACTATCGCTCATGAGTGCACGCGGCAAGGGATCTGATGGAACGCCGCGGCCGGCCGGCGAACGCGACATCATGCAGCGGCTGGCGACGGCGCTCGAGCGCGTCGAGGCGCTGCTGCCACCGGCGGCGCCGCCTGACTTCGGTGGCGCGATCGCATTTCGCTGGCGCAAGCGCCGGTACCTCGGCATGGAACGCGGGTCGCTCGAAGCGGTTGCCCATCCAGCGCTGATCGGGTTCGACGATCTGCAGCATGTCGGCGCGCAGAAGGATGCGATCCGGCGCAATACCGACCAGTTCGTACGCAGATTGCCTGCCAACAACGTCCTGCTGACCGGCGCGCGGGGAACCGGAAAGTCCTCGCTGATCCGCGCGTGCCTGCATGCATTTGCACAGGACGGCCTGCGGCTGGTGGAAGTCGACAAGCGTGATCTGGTCGATCTGGCCGAACTGGTCGCATTGCTCGAAGGTCGCTCCGAACGCTTCGTCGTGTTCTGTGATGACCTGTCGTTCGATGCCAGCGAGGCGGGCTACAAGGAGTTGAAGGCGGCACTCGACGGCTCGGTGGCCGGCCGTGCTGACAACGTGCTGGTCTATGCAACGTCGAACCGGCGCCACCTGATGCCCGAATTCATGCGGGACAACTTGGCGGCCGAGCACCAGGATGATGGCGAAGTGCATCCGGGTGAGGCGGTCGAAGAACGGGTGTCGCTGTCCGAGCGCTTTGGCATCTGGCTGACGTTCTACCCTTTCCGCCAGGACGATTTCCTCGACATCGTGCAGTTCTGGCTCGCGCAGTTAGGCGTGCCTCCGTCTGAGCAGGATGCCGCTCGTGGCGAAGCCTTGCAGTTCGCGCTGCAGCGCGGTTCACGGTCAGGCAGGGTTGCGCTGCAGTTTGCGCGCGATTTCGCAGGGCGCCACCGGCTCGAGTCACTGCGCGCGCCGAGATGACCGCCCGCGGCGTAGTCGATGTGGCGGTCGGGGTGCTGATCCGCCCGGATGGCCGTTTCTTGCTGGCGAGCCGACCCGAAGGAAAGCCCTATGCCCACTACTGGGAGTTTCCGGGCGGCAAGCTCGAGACCGGGGAGACCGTTTCGCATGCCCTGGGCCGAGAGTTGCACGAAGAACTCGGAATCGAGATCGGGGAAGCGTTTCCCTGGGTGGTGCGCGAATTCGAGTACCCGCACGCCCACGTCCGGTTGCACTTCTGCAGGGTCTTCGGATGGTCCGGCGCGCCACATGCTCGTGAGGGGCAGGAGTTTCGCTTTTGCACGCAGGATGACCTGCCGGCCGGGCCGCTGTTGCCGGCGACGGTGCCAGTCATGCGGTGGCTCGGGTTACCCGCGGTCTACGCGCTGAGCAACGTGGCTGAACTGGGCGAGGCTGAGTTCATGCGGCGTCTCGAATTCGGCCTGCGTGGCGGAGTCCGTTGCGTCCAGTTTCGTGAGCCAGCTCTGGACCGTGTCGCTGCCGAGCGAGCATTTGGTGCTGTGCTCGAACGAACCCGTACCTCGGGTGCCCGGATACTCGTCAGCAGTCGGCATCCGGAAGCGTGGGCGCGCGCGGCTGATGGTCTTCACCTGACGACGCGTGATCTGCTGGGTCTCACCCGCCGGCCGCAGTTCGACTGGATTGCGGCGTCGGCTCACACGGCGCACGAGCTCACCCATGCCGCCACGCTAGGCGTCGATTTCGCCGTGTTCGGCCCCGTAGCGCCAACCGCCTCGCATCCGAACGTGGAAGGGATCGGCTGGGAGGCCTTGGCACGGGGCATCAACAACGCGGCGATGCCGGTGTACGCGATTGGCGGACTGAGCTTCGGTGACCTTGATCGTGCGCGTCGCGCGGGTGCTCATGGCTTGGCGCTGCGGCGCGCCGCCTGGCCAGATCACTGATCGCGCGACGGCGCACCTTCAGCCGCGTCTTCGTTTGCGGGGCGGTCGTGGGAACCGGGGATCGCATAGCGATCGGTCGCCCAAGCACCCAGGTCGACCAGCTTGCAGCGCTCGGAACAGAACGGCCGATAGCGGTTTTGGTCCGACCAGTGGACGGTCACGCCACAACTGGGGCACTTGACGGTGGCCACCGCGGGTCAGAACGCGCAGAGGGCGAGCTCGAATGGAATGTCGCGCTCGACCGAACGTGGCTTCAGGTCACGGTCCTGCGTCGTGAACCGGATCCAGAGCATGTATTTGTTGGCGCTGATCTCCGGGGTCGCGTTCAGCGATCCGCCGACCCGCACCTGCAGCAGGGCGTAGGTGCGGCCCTGGAGCATCTGCTGGAACGAGCCCTGGGCGGCGACCTGCCGGCTGCGATGGGCGGTTTCGCGCAGGAGCTTGAGGACAATGCCGAGCGCCGAGTGAAACTGCATCATCGGCTGCACCCACGCTTGGAGGTCCTGCGTGCGGCTGTCGACATCGCGCGTCAGCCAGGCGTGATACGAGGGCAGATCGAACTCGCAGGTGCCGCCCGGGATGATGGCACGGCTGCGGATGCTCATCAGCCACTCGTTGTCGCGAATGTGCTGCCCCGCCTTTCCGGTGGTGACATTCAACGCCTGCTGCGCCTGCTCGATCTCAGCCAGGACCGATGCCAGCGCAGCCTCGGAAACCTGGGGATTGTTGCGCAGCCCTTGCAGCGTCTGCTTGTGGCGCTCGAGCTCCTGCAACAGATCCGACTTCAGGTCGGCGCGTGATGTAACTTCGAGAATCTCGAACAGCGTCAGCAGTGCCGTGTGATGGCAGTACGGATGCTGCTCACCGCAAAAGTAGAGCAGCTTGTCGAACAGATCCTCCAGGCGCAGCAGCGTGCGTATCCGTTCACTGAACGGATATTCGTAAAGAACCAGACCGTCGGTCGACATCGCCGTGAACTCGTAGATTCATTCGACGATATCACAGGCTGCCGAGCGGAGCGGCCATGCCGGCAAGGTGCAGGTAAAGAGCATGCAGCTGCGCGATGCGCGACTTGATGACGTCAAGCGGCGCTTCGTTGAAGAGAACATCATCGGCTGCCGCAAGCCGTGCAGCGCGGCCACTTTGCGCCGCGAGGATCGCGCGCGCCGTGGCTGCGTCGATGCCTGGTCGCTCCCGGATCCGCTCCAGCTGGGTGTGCTCGCTGCAGTCAATGACAAGCACGCGTTGCACGCGCTGTTGCCAGCCGCCTGACTCGACAAGCAGCGGAATGACCAACACGACATAGGGCGCGGTCATCTCCAGAGTTCTCGCTTTGGCCTCGGATTCCGCGCGCACCTGCGGGTGGAGAATGGCTTCGAGCTGCTTGCGAACCGCGGGATCGCCGAACGCCTGCGCGCGCATCCAAGCGCGATCAAGACCGCCGTCGGCGCCGATCGCAGCTGGGCCGAATTCTCGTCGCAACGCGTCGATCGCCGCGCCACCGCGCGTCGTCAGTTCACGCGCGATGACGTCGGCATCGATGATGGCCGCGCCGAGACTTCTGCAATGCTGCCGCGACCGTGCTCTTGCCGCTGCCTATGCCGCCGGTCAGGCCGATCCGGAGGTGTCCCATCAGCTGCCGGGCAACAGCCATTCGGTGGCACGATGGCCGAGGAGGAGGACGAGGAAGCCCGCGGCAGCGAGGTACGGACCGAACGGAATCGGGACTTCGCGTCCACGCCGCGCGAGAACGATCAGCACGATGCCGACGATCGCACCGACGATGGAAGAAGCCAGCAGGATTGGCAGCAGCGCTTTCCAGCCCATCCAGGCGCCGAGGGCAGCCAGCAGCTTGAAGTCGCCGTAGCCCATGCCCTCCTTGCCGGTTAGCAGCTTGAAGGCCCAGTAAACCGTCCAGAGTGCAAGGTAGCCGGCGATCGCTCCGAAGACGGCATCGCGCAAGTTCACGCCGGGGAACAGCCCGAAGAGATTCGCGATCAGACCCAGCCATAGCAGCGGCAGCGTCAAGTCATCCGGCAACAGTGTCGTGTCCGCATCGATGAAGATCAGCGCAATGAGCGTCCAGGTCATGACTAGCGCGGCGCCCGCCGCCCATCCGAGTCCGAACTTCCACGCCACCAAGGCAGAAAGGCACGCGGTCAATGCTTCGATGATCGGGTAGCGCGGTGAAATCTTCGCCTTGCAGTGCGCGCACTTTCCGCCGAGGAGCACCCAGGACAGCACGGGAATGTTGTCTCGCGCGCGTATCGGTGTCTGGCACGAAGGGCACTGCGAGCGCGGCACAAGCAGGTTGTATCGACCCGCAGCCGGAGGTAGCTGACCTTCGAGCTCAGCGCACTGGGCGCGCCACTCGTTCTCCATCATCCGCGGTAGCCGATGGATGACGACGTTCAGGAACGAGCCGATGGCGAGCCCGAAGACCGCCGCGGCGACGATGAATTCCCCGTCTGACACCACGACTTACGACAGAACCAGCCGCTCGCTCGTGCGGCCCCTAGACCACCTGGCCGAGCTTAAAGATCGGCATGTACATCGCGATGACGATGCCACCGATGACGACACCCAGGACCACCATGATCAACGGCTCCATCAGGCTCGCCAGAGCGTCCACGGTCTCGTCGACTTCGCGCTCGTAGTAATCGGCAACCTTTGAAAGCATCGAATCGAGCGAACCGGACTCTTCCCCAATTTGGGTCATTTGCACGGCCATGTTTGGAAAAACGCCGGTGTTCTGCATAGCCTGCGCGAGGCTCGTGCCGACGTTGACTTCCGTTTGGACTGATTTCGTCGCTTCCTTATAGACATAGTTGCCGGACGCAGGACCGACCGAGTCGAGTGCCTCGACCAGCGGTACGCCGGCCGCAAAGGTGGTCGCAAGCGTGCGACTCCAGCGCGCGATCGAAGCTTTCTGCAGCATTTCGCCGAGAACCGGCAGCTTGAGCAACGTGCGGTCGACGAGTGCTTGCACCTTTAGCGATCGCTTCCACGCTTGGACGAGGAAGTAGATGCCGCCAAAGAGCAGGCCAAAGACGACGTACCAGTACTTCACGAAGAAGTCGGACATCGCGATCACGACCAGCGTTGGTGCCGGCAGGTCTGCGCCGAAACTGGTGAACACGTTCTTGAATGACGGAATCACGAAGATCATGATGATCGCGGTGACCAGGATCGCGACCAATATGATCGAAACCGGGTAGAAGAGCGCCTTCTTGATCTTTCCCTTCAACGCGATTGTTTTTTCTTGGTACATCGCGAGACGATCAAGCAGCGTCTCGAGAATACCGGCCTGTTCGCCCGCGGCGACCAGATTGCAGAACAGCGCATCGAAATAGATCGGGTACTTGCGAAACGCCTGGTTCAGGCTGGTGCCGGTTTCGACGTCCATGCGGATGTCATTCATCAGCCGCGCCATCGAAGGGTTGGCGTGACCGCGTCCAACGATATCGAAGGACTGCATCAGCGGCACGCCGGCCCGTAGCATCGTCGACAGCTGCCGTGTGAACAGCGCCAGGTCCTTCTGCGTGATCTTGCGTCCGCGGGAGAAGGACTGCTTCTTGATCTTGCTGACCATAACGCCGCGGCGCCGCAGTGAGGCCGCGACGACGGATTCGCCGCCGGCGCGCATCTCGCCTTTGACCACCCGGCCGTTCTTGTCGCGTCCTTCCCAGTGGAAGACCGACTCGCGTACTTCGACGCGCGGTTTGGCTTTCGCAATCGCTCCGGTGGCCATCTTTCAGTCGCTCCCGACTTGCATCATTCGTTGGTGCACCCGAGCACCTCGTCGATCGACGTGATGCCGGCCTTGACCTTCAGCAGCCCGGACTGGCGCAGGTCGCGCACCCCGTTCTTGACTGATTCGCGAGAAATTTCGAGCGCCGTGGCGCTCTTCAGGATCATGTCCTGCATCGTTTCGGTGATTGGCATCACCTGGTAAATGCCGAGGCGCCCCTTGTAGCCACTGCCCTTGCACTTCTCACAGCCGACTGGCTTGTAAGGCACCCAGTCGCCCATCAGGTCCTCACCGCGGAAACCTGCGCTGACGAGCGCATCCTTGAGGACTTCAACCGGCTGTTTGCAGCCGCACAGCTTGCGGGCGAGGCGCTGTGCTGTGATCAGGATGACGCTCGATGCTACGTTGAATGGCGCCACGCCCATGTTTTGCAGTCGGACCAGAGTGGCTGCCGCGTCGTTGGTGTGAAGGGTGGACAGCACCATGTGGCCGGTCTGTGCCGCCTTGATCGCGATGTCGGCGGTTTCGAGATCGCGGATCTCGCCGACCATGATTACGTCAGGATCTTGGCGCAAGAAGGCGCGCAGTGCATTCGCGAACGTGAGGCCCGCCTTTTCGTTGACATTGACCTGGTTGATTCCGGCCAGCTGGATTTCCGCGGGGTCCTCGGCCGTCGAGATGTTGATGCCCGGCTGGTTGAGGATGTTCAGGCAGGTGTAGAGCGAGACAGTCTTGCCGGAGCCCGTCGGTCCGGTCACGAGCACCATGCCGTAGGGCCGCTGCACCGCATTCAGGAGGGCTTCCTTCTGGTCGGGCTCATAGCCCAACGCATCGATCCCCAGTTTGGCCTGCGAGGGATCGAGAATCCGCATCACGATCTTCTCGCCGAACATGGTCGGCAAAGTGCTGACGCGGAAATCGATCGCGCGCTGCCCCGAGAGCGCGAGCTTCATGCGCCCGTCCTGCGGCACGCGTTTCTCGGAGATATCGAGCTTGGAAACTACCTTGATACGCGCCGACAGCCGGTCGCGGATCGCCAGCGGTGGCTGTGCGACCTCGCGCAGGATCCCGTCAACGCGGAAGCGGACGCGATAGAACTTCTCGTACGGTTCGAAGTGCAAGTCCGATGCACCCTCACCGATGGCATCGAGCAGGAGTTTCTGCAGGAAGCGGACGACGGGGGCGTCATCGATTTCAAGCTGCGCTGCATCGTCAGTGGGAACCTGGTCAGGGGATTCGCCCAGCAAGTCATCAAAGCTGACGTCCTCGCCGCCGGACATTTCCTCGAGCTTCTGGCCCACCGATTGAGACTGCGCCTCGACCAGCTTCAGCAGCTTGTCGTGCTCGACAACGATGACATCCAGTGCCAATTGTGTTTGGAACTTGACCTGATCGAGCGCCGCGAAGTTGGTCGGGTCGGATACCGCAATGGCGAGGCGATTGCCCCGCTTGCGCAAGGCAAGCACGCGGGCGGCCACGACCAGCTTCTTGTCGATGATGTCGCGCGGAAGCTGCTCATAGTCGAGCGCGGAGAGGTCCAGCATCGGATGGCCGAAGGTCTCTGCGGCGAACTTGGCAACCGTGCCAGCGCTCAGGCCCGTGACGTCCGCGGAGTTGGTCAGTTCATCGATGAACTGCGTGTTCGACTGTGCCGCCTTACGGGCGAAATTTTCCGCCCGGTCAGGCCTCAGCTTGCCTTGTTGGACAAGGGCACGTGCAAGACCGGTGAGGGCCCCGGCGGCGGCAGGACCTTGCGTAACGGCAGACATGGGGTGATGCGGTCCCTGGAGGGTCGAGCGAGACCCAAGTTATAGCGGGCAGGCACTTCTCACGAAGCAAAAAGATACTGCCGATAAGGCCCGGATTTGTAAAGCTTAACTCCCGCAAACAAGGCAAGCCGAATGCGTGCTTCAGTGGGTTGAGATTTTGCTCGAGGGCGCGCCCAGGCGGGCCACTCGCGCGCTTCGCACCGCGTGTTCGTCGACTTGCCGGACCTCTACCAGCACGTCACCAAAGCGGACGCAGCAGGGTGCATCGGGTATCTCCTCGAGCTGTTCGACCAGTAGGCCGTTCAACGTCTTCGGCCCATCCAGCGGAAGATCCAGCGAAAGCCGGCGATTCAAGTCGCGCAGCGTAATGCTGCCATCGACAATGGCGGTACCGTCGGAACTCCAGTGCAAATGGCCCACGGCGGCCGTCGTGCGCGTCGCGACTTCGCCAACGATTTCTTCGATGATGTCTTCGAGCGTCACTAGACCCTGTACCTCGCCGTACTCGTCGACAACCAGTCCAACCCGCTGCCGATTGTCCTGGAAGTGCTGCAGTTGCCGGAACAGCGGTGTGCCGCTCGGAATGAAGTAAGGCGGAGCGAGAGCCGCACGCAACGCCTCGAGCGAGAACTCGTTGCTTGCGAGCGACGGCAGAAGCTTTCGTACCAGAAGCACTCCCGCCATCTGGTTGATGTCGCCGTCATAGGCGGGGAGTTTGTTGTGGTAGCAGGTCCGCAACTGATCCAGCACCTCGTCGCGCGACTGCTGCAGGTCGATGCCTTCGATCCGCGAGCGTGGAATCATCACGTCGTCAACCGATAGCTCCTCCAGTTCGAACAGATTCAGCAGGATACTTCGGTGCTTGCTGGGAATGAAGTTTCCACCCTCCAGCACCAGCGTCCTGCAGTTCTTCGGTCGACAGGCGGTGGCCCGTTCCCGTGCCATCGGCCGCCGGAACACGCAGCAGCCACAGCATCGACCTGACAAACAGGTTGACGAACCAGACGACCGGCCGGAAAAGCATCAGGAGGGGCGTCAACGCGTAGCTCGCTGGCATGGCGATCTTTTCCGGGAAGGTCGCGCCGATGACTTTGGGCGTGATCTCTGCGAATACCAGGATCAGAAACGTGATTGCCGCGGTGGCCGCAATGAGTGCCCAGTCGTTGTCGCCGACCAGACGGATCGTCATGGCAGTGACTAGCGCCGTCGCAGCTGCATTGACGAGGTTGTTCCCCAGCAGGATCGTGCCGAGCGTTTTGTCGGTGCGGTCGAGCAGCGACTGCACACGGCGGGCCGAGCGGTGGCCCTCGCGCACGAGATGGCGCAGCCGCAGGCGATTCAGCGCCATGAGCGCTGTCTCGGAAATCGAGAAGAAAGCCGAAACCAGGAGCAGGACGACGAGCCCGGCCAGCGTGATCCAGAGGGGCAACTCGTCCACGTGCCGCAGCCGCGTTACCCGATCAGAAAAGGAGGGAGGGAAATGGTCGGGGTGAGAGGATTTGAACCTCCGACTCCTGCGTCCCGAACGCAGTACTCTACCAGGCTGAGCTACACCCCGACGGCAGTGCGCGTCGCCCGACGAACTGCTAGCGATCACGCCCAATCGCGAAAGCGAGCAAGTGTAACAAAGAATCCCGATACTCCGAGGCCGGCAGCTCGCGGATCGCCTGCCTTGCCGCGTCGACTTCACGCTCGGCCAGGCGTCCCGAATACGCGATCGAGCCGTTGTCGGCGACGATCCGGGCGATCGCATCGAAGTCACCGTTTCCGTCTCGCACGGCACGCACGACGAGTTCGCGCTGCTCGGGTGCGGCACTTCGCAGCGACATGGATCAGCGGCAAGGTCACCTTGCCTTCGCGCAGATCGTCACCTAGGCGCTTGCCGATGTCCTCGGTGTGACCGGAATAGTCCAGCATGTCGTCCACGATCTGGAACGCGCGGCCCAGACGACGCCCCGTAGCGGGCGCAGCGCTGTTCGGTCGCGGCATCCGCTTCGGCAAGCACGGCAGCGATTCGGGCTCCTGCTTCGAACAGCGTCGCCGTCTTGCGTTCGACGACTTCGAAATACCGCTCCTCGTTTACCGACGGATCATGGACGCTCAGCAGTTGCAGGACTTCGCCCTCGGCGATGCGGTTGGTGGCATCGGCGAGTATCCGCATAACGCGCAGGTTCCCCGCGTCCACCATCATCTGGAACGCGCGCGAGTAGAGGAAATCGCCGACCAGAACGCTGGCGGCGTTACCGAACATGGCATTCGCCGTGGATCGTGCCGCGCCGCAGGTCCGACTCGTCGACGACATCGTCGTGCAGCAGAGTCGCCGTGTGGATGAACTCGATGACGGCTGCGAGCAGCACGTGAGCTGTGCCCCTGTAGCCGAGCGCCCGCGCCACCAGCAGCACCACCGCCGGGCGCAGGCGCTTGCCGCCTGCTCCAATGATGTAGTCGGAGATCGTGTTGATCAAAGGCACATCCGAGCTCAGCCGCTCTCGGATGACGGCGTCGACGGCCTGCATGTCGGCCGCAATCGGGGTCAGGAGGGTCTTGAGGTCCGGCGTGGTGGCCGCCGGCCCAATGACCTGAAGCTCGGCGTGCACGGGTGTGGCGCGCGCCACGGGTGGGTCGCGGTCGTTCAGTGGGTGGGGGACCCGGCTCATCGGGCCATTATAGAAGCGCAAGACGCAGTGGACGCCCAACCACACGGCCTGCAGGGGAGGCTCTGGACGCCGACGACCTAGGTTTGACTCAGTTGCCGCAAAAGTGTGATAATTCAAAGCTTTCCTGCTCACTTCGCGCCTCCCGCTGGACCCTGCATGTCGGGCGAGCCTCGGGGCCGCGGCGGAGCGAGGGCGCAGTCGGCTCCGCCTCAAACAAAGTCTTTTGGTTCATGCAGGGAGCGGGAGCAGCGATCGGCGCGCCAACGTTGGGTTTAGCGGTCGTTCGGCTTGGCAAAGCAGAAACATAGAGCTATTTGGCCTCAGCGTTGGCTGAGCGCAGGAGTGACGAACATGTATGCAGTTATCAAGACCGGCGGCAAGCAGTATCGCGTGGCGGCCGGTGACACGCTGAAGGTGGAATCGCTGCCGGCGGACGTCGGCGCTCAGGTCAAGCTGTCGGAAGTCCTGGCGGTGGTTGACGGCGCTGACCTCAAGGCAGGTACTCCTTTGCTTCCGGGCGCGGCGGTCATGGCGACGGTGCTCTCGCATGGCCGAGGTGACAAGGTCACGATCTTCAAGATGCAGCGGCGCAAGCACTTCCAGAAGCACGCCGGACATCGCCAGAACTTCACCGAACTGCGCATCGACTCGATCGCGGCTTGACTGGGCAGGAGCTGAAATGGCACACAAGAAAGCAGGCGGGTCATCCCGTAATGGTCGCGATTCCCAGGCCAAGCGATTGGGCGTCAAGGTCTTCGGCGGCCAGGGCATCGCGGCTGGCGCGATCATCGTGCGGCAACGCGGAACCCAGTTTCACGCCGGCGACAACGTCGGTATGGGTCGCGATCACACCCTTTTCGCAACGGCGAACGGAACGGTCAAGTTCGAAGTCAGCGGCGCGCAGAATCGGCGTGTCGTGAATGTCGTTCCGGCTGCCTAAGCGTTCGCTCGGCAGCGCCCGGTTGAATGAAAGCCCTGCCGTCCGCGGCAGGGCTTTTTCTTTGGTGATCCGTTGAAGTTTGTCGACGAAGCGAGGATCGAGGTCACGGCCGGAAAGGGCGGGGACGGCTGCGCCTCGTTTCGCCGCGAAAAATTCATTCCCAAGGGCGGACCGGACGGCGGAGATGGCGGCCGGGGCGGCAGCGTTTGGGTGCGTGCCGATCGCAACCTCAATACGCTGATCGACTTTCGCTATGCCCGCACCCATCGCGCCGGCAATGGCGAATCCGGTCGCGGTGCCGACTGCTATGGTGCCGGCGGCAAGGACATCGAACTGCGAGTGCCGGTGGGTACCCTCATTTTTGATGAGGAAACCGGTGATGAACTGGCCGACCTAGCGCGCGATGGTGATCGCGCGCTGCTGGCGGCGGGCGGGCGCGGCGGGCTGGGTAACCTGCACTTCAAGTCGAGCACCAATCGCGCGCCGCGGCAGTTCACCAAAGGCGAGCCGGGGGCCCATCGGACGCTACGGCTCGAGCTCAGGGTGCTGGCCGACGTCGGATTGCTCGGCCTGCCGAACGCGGGGAAATCCACGTTTATCCGGGCTGTCTCCAACGCTCGTCCCAAGGTTGCCGATTACCCGTTTACGACTCTACAACCCTACCTCGGCGTCGTCCGTGTGGGTCCCGAGCGCAGCTTTGTGCTCGCCGATGTGCCAGGGCTGATCGAGGGCGCTGCGGAAGGCGCGGGACTTGGCCACCAGTTTCTGCGCCACCTGCGTCGGACCGGGCTGCTGCTGCACGTTGTCGATTGCGTCGGGCCGGAAGGGGCAGCGGATCCGGTCAAGGACGCCCGCGTCATCGCATTGGAACTGAAAAGATTCGATGCAGCCATGGCGCGCAAGCCACGCTGGTTCGTGCTGAACAAGATCGACCTGGTACCGACCGCGAACCGCGCGGCGCTGCTGGCGGACTTCAAGCGACGACTCCGTACCAGATCGCCCGTGTTCATGGTTTCGGCGGCGACAGGGGAAGGTTGTCGCGAGCTCGTCGGCGCGGTGCAGAAGTTTCTCGATGGGCAACGCGCAAAACGCGCGCCGGCGCAGACCGACGTCGCGGCTCCTGGCGAGGTCGAGCCGTGACGGCATTGCAGCGTGCGCGCCGTGTCGTGGTGAAGGTCGGCAGCAGTCTGGTTACGAACGAAGGCCGTGGCCTCGACGCCGACGCAATTGCGCGCTGGGCGCGCCAGATCGCCGAGTTGCGGGCCCAGGGCAGACAGGTCGTTCTGGTATCGAGTGGGGCCATCGCCGAAGGCATGCAGCGACTTGGCTGGGCGCGCCGCCCGCAACAGATCCACGAACTTCAGGCGGCGGCCGCCGTCGGCCAAATGGGACTGGCGCAAGCTTATGAGACGCAGTTCCGGTCACTGGGCCTGCACACGGCCCAGGTGCTGCTGACGCACGCCGATCTTGCCGATCGCGCACGCTACCTAAATGCACGATCGACGCTGTTTACACTGCTCGAGCTCGGCGTGGTGCCGGTCATCAATGAAAACGATACGGTCGTTACCGATGAAATCAAGTTCGGCGACAACGACACCCTGGCTGCATTGGTGACCAACCTCATTGAAGCCGACGCGCTGGTGATATTGACCGACCAGGCGGGCCTCTTTTCCGCCGATCCCCGCCGCGATCCAGCCGCCAAGCTCATTCGGGTTGCGATCGCTGGCGATTCCGCACTGGAGGCCATGGCAGGCGGCGCGGGGTCCGCAATTGCGCGCGGTGGCATGCTCACCAAGGTCTTCGCCGCTAAGCGGGCAGCCCGCAGTGGCGCCCACACTGTCATCGCGTCAGGCCGCGAGGCCGACGTCCTGCTCCGACTGGCCGCCGGGGAAGCTATCGGCTCCGAGCTGACGGCGTCCACCGCCGTGCTCACGGCGCGCAAGCAATGGCTGGCCGATCACCTGCTGCTGAAAGGGCGCGTGGTCGTCGACGAGGGGGCGGCGCGCGCGCTCGCTTCCGGAGGCAAGAGCCTGCTGCCGATCGGCGTGGTCGAAGTCATCGGGGAGTTCCAGCGTGGCGACGTCGTCGGATGCGTTACGCAGGACGGGCGCGAGATTGCGCGCGGGCTCGTCAACTATGCGAGCGGCGACGCGCGCCAGATCGCGCGCAAGCCCACCGGCGAAATACAGTCCACCTTGGGCTTCATCGAAGAGCCCGAATTGATACACCGCGACAATCTCGTGCTGCTCTGAGACGCGGAGGCTACGTCGAATCTGCGCCGGGCGGAGCCGAGACCTGCAGCGTTGCGGCGGGTGCGTCGGGACCGCGTTCCGTACTGCTACCGAAGCGCGCCGATCGCGGCCGTGAGGCCTTCTGATGCGGTCGGCCCGGCCTGAACACGAAACGCGACAACTCGATCAGCGCCTGCTGGTAGACGTCGCGCTTGAACTCGATCACGGCTCGAGCGGCACCCAGTACTCGTGCCAGCGCCATGCGTCGAACTCCGGATGGGTCGTCGCGCGCAGGCTCACGTCGCAGTCGCGGCCCGTGAGTCTGCAGCAGAAACCAGATCTGCTTCTGCCCGCGGTAGTTCCCGCGCAACTCGCGCCGTATCCACTGCTCAGGCACGTCATAGCGCAGCCAGTCCCGCGTGCGACCGACGATCTTCACGTGCTCCGACTTGAGGCCTACCTCTTCCCAGAGCTCGCGGAACATCGCCTGCTCCGGCGATTCCCCGTGCTTGATGCCGCCTTGCGGAAACTGCCACGAATGTTGCTTGACGCGCTTGCCCCAGAAGACCTCGTTGCGGCTGTTGAGCAGGATGATGCCGACGTTCGGGCGGTACCCGTCCTTGTCCAGCATGCCAACCCCTGAACCTTTAGAATCTGCGACCCATTATAGGGGTCGCATTTTCGCGATCACAACGAACGAAAAGTCCGGTGTTTCCATGCGCGCCAGAGATTTCCTGATTTCCACGCTGAAGGAGGCGCCGGCCGACGCCGAGGTCGTCAGTCACTCGCTGATGCTGCGCGCCGGGATGATCAAGAAGCTGGCCGCAGGCATCTACACCTACATGCCGATGGGGCTGCGCGTGATCCGCAAGATCGAGGCCATCATCCGCGAGGAGATGAACCGCGCCGGCGCCGTGGAGCTGCTGATGCCGGTGATCCAGCCGGCCGAGCTGTGGATGGAGTCCGGTCGCTGGCACAAGATGGGACCGGAGCTGCTTGCGCCTGAAGGATCGGCACGAGCGGGACTTCGTCGTGCAGCCGACCAGCGAGGAAGTCGTCGTCGACATCGTGCGCGACGAGATCCGTAGCTACAAGCAGTTGCCGATCAATCTGTATCACATCCAGACCAAGTTCCGCGACGAACGTCGGCCGCGCTTCGGCGTCATGCGCGGGCGCGAGTTCACGATGAAGGACGCCTATTCGTTCGATCGCGACGAAGCCGGCGCGATGACGAGCTACCGCGCGATGTATGACGCTTACGTCCGCATCTTCGAGCGCATGGGGCTCACGTTCCGTGCCGTGGCGGCGGACACCGGCAACATCGGTGGCAAGGCGAGCCACGAATTCCAGGTGATCGCCGACACCGGCGAAGACGCGATCGCCTATTGCCCGACGTCGGACTACGCCGCCAACGTCGAGATGGCCGAAGCGCTGCCGTTGATCGCTGCGCGCGCGGCGCCGACCCAAGCGCTCAAGAAGGACGGCAACGCCGGGCAAGGAGAAGTGCGAGGACGTGGCGACGTTTCTCGGGCTTGCCGCTCGCGCGGACGGTCAAGTCGATCGTGCTGGCGGTCGACCGCGCGCCCGACAGGCGGACGCGGCCGAGCTCTGGCTGGTGCTGATCCGGGGCGACCACGAACTCAATGAAATCAAGGTCGGCAAGGTCGAAGGCCTGAAGGGTGGCTTCCGCTTTGCGACCGAAGCCGAGATCCTCGACACCTTTGGCTGCAGGCCCGGCTACCTCGGTCCGATCGGCACACGCCGGCCGGTGCGTGTCGTGGCTGACCGCACCGTAGCCAACATGAGCGACTTCGTCAGCGGCGCCAACGAAGAGGGCTATCACTACACCGGTGTCAACTGGGGGCGGGACCTGCCCGAGCCGATGGTGGCGGACGTGCGCAGCGTCGTTGCCGGCGATCCATCGCCGGACGGCAAGGGCGTGCTCGCGATCCAGCGCGGGATCGAGGTCGGACACGTATTCGCCGGCCTGCCGTATCCGGAACAGATGAACCTCAGCTTCATCGACGAAGACGGCAGGCCAGGCGCATGCTGATGGGCTGCTACGGCATCGGCGTCACGCGCCTGCTCGGAGCGGCCATCGAGCAGAACAACGATGCCAAGGGCATCGTCTGGCCGGTGGCCTTAGCTCCGTTCACCGTTGTCGATCACGCCGGTCGGCTACGGCAAGTCGGAGGCGGTGCGCCAGGCTGCAGACCAGCTTTATGACGAGCTTGCGGGCCGCCGGTGTCGATGTCCTGCTCGATGACCGCGACGAACGACCGGGCGTGATGTTCGCCGAGATGGAACTGATCGGCATTCCCGCATCGCATCACGATCGGCGAGCGGGCGCTGAAGAACGGCCAGGTCGAGTACGTCGATCGGCGCACGCTGCAGACGGCGCTGGTGCCGCTGGCGGACGCCTACGGTTTTGTTCGCGGACTGTCTTGGCACGCGCGTGAGCGAGATCGGACGCCGTCGGTCGTCGCGGTTTCCTGCTCGGTGTCGGCGCGCTTGCGATTGCACCGCGGCGTGGCGTGGTCGGGCGCGCAGATATACGAACCGCTGTCCGATTCGGTCCAGGTGGCGCTGGCCGGCCAGATCGCCGACAGCCGTCCGCCCGAACGCACGTTCACATCGATCGACGACCGCATCGCCTACCTTGCCTGGCTGGGCGAGATGTCCGAGCGCTTGCGCGGACGCATCGGCGATTACACGGCGCGCGTCGAGTTCCTGAAGACGCTCGACTACGAGGCGATGCGCGCCGGGCTCGATCGCCAGCTGGTGCTCGGCCTGATCCAGGTCGAGAGCAACTTTCGCAAGTACGCAGTCTCGGTGGCCGGCGCGCGCGGATTCATGCAGGTGATGCCCTTCTGGACGCGGCTTATCGGCGACGGCGAGCCGCGGCGCCTGTTCGAGATGCGCACCAATCTGCGCTACGGCAACGTGATCCTGCGGCACTACCTGGATATCGAGAAGGGGGATCTCTTCATGGCGCTCGGCCGCTATAACGGCAGTCGCGGTCGGCCGCCGTATCCCAATGCCGTACTTGCGGCATGGCATGGTCGCTGGCGCTACGAGCCGCCGGCCCGACCGGCCGCGCCAGCGCTGCCACGAGCCTGAGTCAGCGCCGCGGCATGCCCGGCATGTTCGGCAGCCCGCGCAGTGCGCCGAGGCCGCGCATCATCTTGGCCAGCCCGCCCTTCTTCATCTGCTTCATCATCGACTGCATCTGCTCGAACTGATTGAGCAGCCGATTGACTTCCTGCACCGGCACACCGGCACCGGTGGCGATGCGACGCTTGCGCGATGCCTTGATGAGTTCCGGCTTGGCCCGCTCGCCGGGCGTCATCGAGGAGATGATGCCTTCGATGCGGCGGATCTGCTTTTCGCTGTCCGCGGCGTTGACCTGGCCGGCGGCCTGCGCGAACTGCGCCGGCAGCTTGTCGACCAGGCCGGCGAGTCCGCCCATCTTGCGCATCTGCCCGACCTGCTCGCGGAAGTCGTTCAGGTCGAAGCGCTCGCCCGACTGCATGCGCTTCGCGAACTTCTGCGCGCTGTCGACGTCGACCGCCTTCTTGACGTCCTCGACCAGGGCGACGATGTCGCCCATGCCGAGGATGCGTCCCGCCATGCCAGCGGGGTTGAAGCGCTCGAAACCCCGAGAGCTTCTCGCCGACGCCGACGAACTTGATCGGCTTGCCGGTGACCTGCCGGACCGAGAGCGCAGCGCCGCCACGCGAATCGCCGTCGAGCTTGGTCAGGATGACACCGGTGAGCGGCAGGCGATCGGAGAAGGCCTTGGCGGTGTTGACCGCGTCCTGGCCCAGCATCGCGTCGACGACGAACAGCGTCTCGATCGGCGTCAGGCGTCTGCTCGAGCGCAGCGACCTCCTGCATCATTGCCTCGTCGATCGCCAGGCGGCCGGCGGTATCGACGATCAGCACGTCGAAGAAATGCCGCTTGGCGTGGAAGAGCGCGCGGTCGGCGATGTCGAGCGGCGCTTCGCCGACCGCCGACGGGAAGAACTCCGCGTCGGCCTGAGCCGCTACGGTGCGCAACTGCTCGATCGCGGCGGGGCGGTAGACGTCGGTCGATACCAGGAGCACCTTCTTCTTCCGCTCCGCGTGGAGCCAGTTGGCGAGCTTGCCCGCCGTCGTCGTCTTGCCGGCGCCTTGCAGGCCGGCGAGCAGGATCACCGCGGGAGGCTGGGTCGCCAGGGAGAGGTCGCGCGACTTCGTCCGAAGGTCCCCGCCCATCAGTTGCGTCAGTTCGCGCTGAACGACGCCCACCAGCGCCTGCCCGGGCGTCAGGCTGCCGACGACTTCTTCGCCGAGCGCCTGCTCCTTGATGCGCGCGATGAAGTCGCGCACGACGGGCAGCGCGACGTCGGCCTCGAGCAGGGCCACGCGCACTTCGCGCAGCATTTCCTGCATGTTCTGTTCGGTCAGTCGCGCCTGGCCGCGCATCGTCTTGACGACACGCGCCAGCTTGGTGGTGAGCTGTTCGAGCATGGGACGGACCAGAGTCGGGAGGAGGCCGCGCATGGTATAAATCTTCATGCCTCTGCGCTCCGAGTGGCTCGTATTGTACGGCGCCGTCGTCGCGCTTTATCTCCTCGTCACCTGGCGGGAATGGACGACGCTCAGCGCGAGTTCGCGAGCGTCTGCCGATCTGGCCCAGCGTCATCCTGGCGATCGCCTTCGGCCTGCACGGCGTCCTGCTCTGGCAGGCGATCATCGGGCCCGAGCAGTTCCGGTTCGGATTCGCGCATGCGCTGTCGGCGACACTCTGGCTCACGGTCCTCATCGTCTGGGCCGAGAGTTACTTCTCGGCCTCGCGCGGCCTGTTGCTGCTGGTGCTGCCGCTGGCGGCGATTGCGTCGGGGCTTGCCGGTCCTGTTTCCGGGCTCGGTGCTGGGACCGAGCACCGCGTCGCCCGTGTTCCGCCTGCACCTGCTGTTCGCCATCCTGGCCTACAGCCTGCTGACGATCGCGGCGATGCAGGCCCTGCTGATGGCCTCGATGGACCGCCGCTTGCATGGCGACGTGCTCGGCGAGCGCACGCCGCTGGCGCGCTTCCTCGACCGCTTGCCGCCGCTGCTGGCGATGGAAACCGTGCTGTTCCGCCTGATCACGGCCGGTTTCGTGTTGCTGACAGCGACGCTGGTGAGTGGGGTCTTTTTCTCGGAACAGCTTTTCGGCCGCCCGCTACGCTTCGATCACAAGACCGTGTTCACGATTGCGGCCTGGGCGGTCTTCGGCGGCCTGCTGATGGGGCGGCGTTCTTCGGCTGGCGCGGACGCACGGCCTTGCGGTGGACGCTGATCGGTTTTGCGATGCTGATGCTGGCCTATGTCGGCAGCCGCTTTGTGCTGGAAGTTCTGCTGGGACGGGTGTGATGGGTCGGATCCTCTTCTTCGTACTGCTCGCCGTCGTCGCCTACGTGGGGTGGCAATGGCTGCAGCGCGCTGCGCGCCGTGACCCGGCTGCGCGCGGCGACGCCACGTCCCTTGCCGCAGGCGATGGTGAGCTGCGCCGCGTGCGGGCTGCATCTGCCGCGCCAGGAAGCGCTGCTGGCAGGCGAGCGGTTCTACTGCTGTGACGAGCATCGCCAGCGCGGCGGCGGTTCCTGAAACCTCCGATGTCCGCGGTTGAGTCAGAAGCCCTCGAGCGTGCCGTGGGCGGCCCGGACGAGCCGCCGTGGCGCACGCTCGAGTACTTCGCGACGACGCGCGTGATCGTCGCCAGCGCGCTCGTGCTGGGTGCCGCCGCCGTCGGCGTGCGCCAGGTGGGCGGCTCGGCGCAACGCACTCCGCGTTGTTTCTGGCTGCTGGGCTACTTCGTCGCTCGGCGCTCTTCGCCGGTCTGGCGCTGTACTGGCGACGCCACTTCCTGGCGCAGGTGTTCGGCCAGCTGGCGGTCGACATGGCCGCCGTGACGGCGCTGGTGCTGTCGGCCGGCGGCGTGGCGTCGGGCTGGGTCATTCTCTATCTGTTGCCGCTGGCCGGCGCATCGCTGCTGCTGCCGCCGCTGCAGGTGTTCTTCGTTTGTTCGATCGCCGTGCTCGCGATCCTGATCGACGCCGGACTGCGTGCGTTGTCCGCCGGACTCCGGGGACTCGCTGCTGTTCCAGTCCGGCATGTTCGGCGCGGCGCTGTTTGCCGTCTCGGCGCTGCTGCGTGCCCTGAGCGCCCGGCTGGCGAGCCAGGAACAGCTCGCGCGCAGCCGCGGCCGCGACCTGCAGAATCAGCTCGCGATCAACCGGCTCGTCATCGCTCAGATGGACGAGGGCGTCATCGTGGTCGACCGGCTGGGTTGCGTACGTGCGAACAACCGGGCGGCGCGCCGGATGCTCGGACTCGATTCGCGGCCCAGTTGACTGGCAAGCGACTGGCCGACATCACCGGCCGCAAGCGAACTGGCGGTGGCGTTCTCGACGTGGAGCGAAGGCGGCCGCAGCGAGGGCCTGTGGTCGAACACGATCGTACCGACCGCTGACAACGGCGCCGCGATCGCGCCGGAGGCGCGGCTGCGCGCGCGCTTCGCGCGCCCGTCATCGGCGGCGAGCGACGAGTTCGTGATCTTCATCGAGGACGTACGCGACGTCGAGGATCGCGCGCAGCAGCTCAAGCTGGCGGCGATGGGTCGGCTGACCGCGTCGATTGCGCACGAGATCCGCAATCCGCTGGCGGCCATCGGCAACGCCGGCCAGTTGCTGAGCGAGGACGCGCGCGACCCGGTGCTCAAGCGCCTCGCCGCGATCGTGCGCGAAAACACACAGCGACTCAACCGGCTGGTCGAGGACGTGCTGCGCGTCGCGCGCCGCGAACCGCCGCTGGGCGATGAGATCGACCTCTCGGACTTCGTCCGCGTGTTCCTGTCCGAGTTCATCCGCGATCGCGGGCTCGCTCCGCCGACGATCAGCGCGCAGCTGGCGCCGGACCAGCGCGTCAAGTTCGAGCAGTCGCATCTGCGGCAGGTGCTGTATAACCTCGTCGACAATGCGCTTGCGCTATGCGACCGGCGAGTCCGGGCTGCGTCTGTCTGATCGTGAACCGGCGCCCGAGGGCGATCGGCCGCAGCTGTGGGTGCTCGACGACGGGCCGGGAGTTCCCTTCGAGGCACGTACGGGGCTGTTCGAGCCGTTCTTCACGACCCGTAACCAAGGAACAGGGCTGGGGCTTTATCTGGCACGCGAGTTCTGCGTGACGAATCGGGCCGAACTCGCCTACGCTGCGCGTCGCGAAGTCGACGGCAGCTCGCGCGAAGGATTCCTGCTTCGCTTCGGACAGGGAGCCCGCGTCGACGCGAGCTGCATGGCTTTCTCGATACGATCCCGGTCCGATGAACGACGCCGCAGCGCTCCGAAGCCCCGCGACCGCCCGTGAGCCGGCGCTCGCCCGCCGTGCTCGTCGTGGACGACGAGGCGGATCTGCGCGAACTGTTGTCGCTGACCTTGGTGCGCCTCGGACTCGACGTCGACACCGCCGAATCGGTGTCGGCGGCGCGGTCACTGCTCGCGCGCAATCGGTACTCGCTGTGCCTGACCGACATGCGGCTGCCGGATGGCACCGGCCTCGAACTCGTGCGCGAAGTGGCGCAGTCGTCCGGCCCGCCGATCGCGGTGATTACCGCCTACGGCAGCGCCGAGAATGCGGTGGCCGCGTTGAAGGCCGGTGCGTTCGATTACCTGACCAAGCCCGTCGATCTCGATCAGCTGCGGCTGCTGGTCCGCTCGGCGGTACGCGATGCGAGCGGGACGTCACTCGGCAGCGGCGACGCCGTGCGCGAACCGGTGCCGGCGCTGGAACGGCTCGTCGGCACGACGCCCGCGATGCAGCAAATGCGAGCGCTGATCGAGCGGCTTGCCCGCAGCATGGCGCCGGTGGCGATCTGCGGCGAATCCGGCAGCGGCAAGGAGCTGGCGGCGCGTGCCATTCACGAGTCGTCGGCGCGACGCACGCAGCCGTTCGTGGCGGTCAATTGCGGCGCCATTCCCGAAACGCTGATGGAGGCCGAGTTCTTCGGCTATCGCAAGGGCGCCTTCACCGGCGCCGATCGCGATCGCGATGGGTTCTTCCAGGCCGCCGCAGGCGGAACACTTTTTCTCGACGAAGTCGCCGACCTTGCCGCTCGCGATGCAGGTCAAGCTGCTGCGCGCGATCCAGGAGCGGCGTGTGCGCAAGGTCGGATCGCCGACGGAGGAATCGGTCGATGTGCGGCTCGTCAGCGCCACGCACCAGGACCTCGCGGCGCTGGTGGCCGCCGGGCGCTTCCGCCAGGACCTGTTTTATCGGCTCAACGTCATCGAGCTCAGAGGTACCACCGCTGCGCGACCGGCTGGACGACATCGAGTTGCTCGCGAATGCGATCCTTGCCCGCATCGCGACGCGAACCGGCGGGCCCGCGGCGCGCTTGTCCCCCGCCGCGCTGACCGCGCTGAAGCGTTACCGCTTTCCGGGCAACGTGCGTGAGCTCGAGAACATCCTCGAGCGGGCAGTCGCGCTGGCTGGCGACGACGTGCTGATGGCAGACGACCTGCTGTTGCCCGGGACCGGGGTCGACCTGCCGATCGAGGCGGAGCCCGTCCCGGCCGACGAGGCGTCCCGTCGCTGCGGAGGCCGGCGAAGGCGCGTTGGACGATGGTGCCTACGAAGTGGTCGACGGCGTCCCGTCGTCGCTGCCCGCGTTCCTCGATGAACACGAGCGGAGCGCAATTCGCACGGCGCTCGCGAAGACTCGCTACAACCGCACCGCCGCTGCGCAGCTGCTTGGCATCACGTTCCGGCAGCTGCGCTATCGGATGCAGCGTCTGGACATCAAGTGAGTCTCCAGTGAGCCGGGCCAGGTCGGGTGCCGTTCGTCCCCGCGTCGGCGGCACGAATGAACGGGCATGCGGCACCCGACCCTGCTCGTAGCGCCGGACGGCTGGGTCACCGGGGTGGACCGCCTGCGTTCGCCCAACGCCGACGCCCGTCCGGCGGAAGCGCAAGTCAGCCTGGTCGTGCTTCACAACATCAGCCTGCCGCCGGGCTGCTATGGCGGTGGCCATGTCGAGCGCCTCTTCATGAATCAGCTCGACGCCAGCGAAGCAGGGGTTTGTTGCGCGCGTCGCCGCGATGCACGCGTGTCGGCGCACTTCTTCGTCGACCGCGGCGGCCGCTGCATCCAGTTTGTGTCCTGCCTCGACCGCGCGTGGCACGCCGGCGCCTCGGCGTTCCGGGGACAGACAGCGCTGCAACGACTTCTCGGTCGGCATCGAGCTTGAAGGATCGGACTTCGAGCCCTTCACCGATGCGCAGTATGTCTCGATCAATGCGCTGCTGCATGCGCTCGAAGTCGCGTACCCGCTCGAGGCGGTCGTGGGTCACAGCGACATCGCGACGGATCGCAAGACTGACCCGGGCCCCTTCTTCCAATGGGACCGGCTTCGCTTGCCGCGCGAGCTGCTCGCGCACTGATTTCCGGAGTGTCCGCGTCGTCCCTCGCACCTCGACGTGTGCGCTGCCGCATCGTTGCCTGTTGAAGTCCGGGAAAAGTTTCCCTATGATGCGCGAACACTAAAACTAGTGCTCGCAGGCAGTGATGCCACAACATATTGTGGTTGTCGTCGAGGTCAAGAACTTCGCCGGCGGACGGGCACAGGCCAGGCCAAGCGGCGGAAAGCGGGTCCCCACGTGCGGTGGCGCAATGCCGCGCACGCAGGGGTAGCGAAGGCAGACAACAACCAGGACGGCTACAGCTTGTGGCTGCGGCAGCAAGAAATGCCGCCCACTCGGCTCCGTCCTCGGGTGCAAGGAGCATCGGAGGGTTTATGCAGTTTCAGCAGTCGACGTCCCCCGCGGTCGTCGGGCCGGCAGCGCATCTCGCGCCTGTCGAAGGCGGGGGTGGTGTGACCGGCGTGCAGGCGACGTCCTATCGGTGACTACAAGGTCATCCGTCGCAATGGCGCGGTCGTGGCTTTCGAGCCTTCGAAGATCGCGGTGGCGATGACCAAGGCGTTCATCGCCGTGCGCGGCGGCCAGGGCGCTGCGTCTGCCGCGATCCGCGAGCAGGTCGAGAAGCTCACGTCCAGCGTCGTCACGGCGCTGCTGCGCCGGCAGCCGGCCGGCGGCACCTTCCATATCGAGGACGTGCAGGACCAGGTCGAACTCTCGCTGATGCGCGACGGCGCGCACGATGTGGCGCGTACCTACGTGCTGTACCGCGAAAGGCGTTCGCAGGAGCGCGCCGCGGCGCGACAGACGACGGCCGGCAGCGGCCGCGCCGGCGCTGTCAATGGTCGAAGAAGGTCGTCGTGTTCCGCTCGACATGTCGCGCATCGAGGCGCTCGTGCGCGCCGGCGTGCGATGGACTGTCGGAGTACGTCACGCCGGACGCCATCCTGGCGGAGACGTTCAAGAACCTGTACGACGGCGTGCCGCTCGAGGAGGTCCACAAGTCGGCGATCCTGGCTGCGCGCGCCCTGATCGAGAACGACCCGGCCTATTCATATGTCACCGCGCGCCTGCTGCTGCACACGATGCGGCGCGAGGCGCTGGGTGAGGAAGTCGCGCAGGCGGCGATGGCCGAGCGGTACGCCGAGTACTTCCCGAAGTTCATCCGCTATGGCATCGAGGCGGAGCTGCTGGACGACAAGCTCGCGCTCTACGACCTGAAGAAGCTCGCCGCGGCGCTGAAGCCCGAGCGCGACCTGCAGTTCAACTACCTCGGCCTGCAGACGCTGTACGACCGCTACTTCCTGCACCACGAAGGTCGCCGATTCGAACTGCCCCAGGCGTTCTTCATGCGCGTGGCGATGGGCCTGGCGCTGAACGAGATCGACCGCGAGGCGCGCGCGATCGAGTTCTACGAAGTGCTGTCGACGTTCGACTTCATGAGTTCGACGCCGACGCTGTTCAACGCCGGCACGCGTCATTCGCAGCTGTCGTCGTGCTACCTGTCGACGGTCAGCGACGACCTCGACGGCATCTACGAGGCGATCAAGGAGAACGCGCTGCTCGCCAAGTACGCCGGCGGGCTGGGCAACGACTGGACGCCGGTGCGTGCGCTCGGCAGCCACATCAAGGGCACGAACGGCAAGAGCCAGGGCGTGGTGCCGTTCCTGAAGGTCGTCAACGACACCGCGGTCGCGGTCAATCAGGGCGGCAAGCGCAAGGGCGCGGTGTGCTGTTACCTGGAGACCTGGCACCTCGACATCGAGGAATTCCTCGAACTGCGCAAGAACACCGGCGACGACCGCCGCCGCACGCACGACATGAACACCGCGAACTGGATTCCGGACCTGTTCATGAAGCGGGTGATGGAGGGCGGCGACTGGACGCTGTTTTCGCCGTCGGACTGCCCCGACCTGCACGACAAGACCGGCAAGGCGTTCGAAGAGGCGTACACGCGCTACGAAGACAGGGCGGCGCGGGGTGATCTCAAGCTCTTCAGGAAGGTCCCGGCGCTGCAGCTGTGGCGCAAGATGCTTTCGATGCTGTTCGAGACCGGGCATCCGTGGATCACCTTCAAGGACGCCTGCAACCTGCGCTCGCCGCAGCAGCACGTCGGCACGATCCACAGCTCGAACCTGTGCACCGAGATCACGCTGAATACGTCCGGCACGCGAGATCGCCGTGTGCAACCTCGGCTCGGTCAACCTGCCGGCGCACATGAAGCCCGACGGCAAGGGCGGCTTCGAGCTCGACCAGGCCAAGCTGAAGAAGACGATCCGCACCGCGATGCGGATGCTCGACAACGTCATCGACATCAACTACTACGCGGTGCCGAAGGCGCGCAATTCCAACGTGCGCCATCGCCCGGTCGGGCTGGGCATCATGGGCTTCCAGGACTGCCTGCACATGATGCGCACGCCGTACGCGTCGCGAGGCGGCGGTGGAGTTCTCCGATCGCAGCATGGAGGCGGTCTGCTACTACGCCTACTGGGCCTCGACCGACCTGGCGCGAGGAGCGCGGCCGCTACTCGTCCTTCGCGGGCTCGCTGTGGGACCGCGGCATCCTGCCGCAGGATTCGCTCGAGCCTGCTGCAGGGACGAGCGCGGCGGCTACGTCGACGTCGACATGAGCTCGACGATGGACTGGGACGCGCTGCGCAGCCGGATCAAGCAGGCACGGCATGCGCAACTCCAACTGCGTGGCGATCGCGCCGACCGCGACGATCTCCAACATCATCGGGGTCGACGCCTGCATCGAGCCGACGTTCCAGAACCTGTTCGTGAAGTCGAACCTGTCGGGCGAGTTCACGGTCGTCAACGAGCACCTGGTCCGCGACCTGAAGCGGCTCGGCCTGTGGGACGAGGTCATGGTCTCCGACCTGAAGTACTTCGACGGCTCGCTGGCGAAGATCGACCGCGTGCCGGCCGAAGTCCGGGAGCTCTACGCGACCGCCTTCGAGGTCGAGCCGACGTGGCTGATCGAGTGCGCGGCGCGGCGCCAGAAGTGGATCGACCAGGCGCAGTCGCTCAATATCTATATGGCGGGCGCGTCCGGCAAGAAGCTCGACGAGACCTACAGGCTGGCCTGGCTGCGCGGCCTGAAGACGACCTATTACCTGCGCACGATCGGCGCGACGCATGCCGAGAAGTCGACCACGACCCGGACCGGCCAGCTGAACTCCGTGACCTCCGACATGGGCGCGTCGGCCGCAGCGATGCCGGAAGCCGACGGCAAGGTCTGCATGCTCAAGCCCGGCGACCCCGGATTCGCCGACTGCGAAGCCTGCCAGTAACGCGACAACACGAAGGAACCGAGGAGAAGCCAAGCATGCTGGCGTGGGATGACAACCCCGCACCCCTGGCGCTCGCAGCCCGCGGCTGCAGCCGCGTCGCCGACCGCGCGCCGGCCGGTGCATGCCGGCGCCGGACCGGCGATGCGCCCGGAGCTGCGGCGGGTCAACGTCGCCGACAAGCGGATCATCAACGGCGCGACCGACGTCAATCAGCTGGTGCCGTTCAAGTACAAGTGGGCCTGGGAGAAGTATCTCGCGACCTGCGCCAACCACTGGATGCCGCAGGAAGTGAACATGTCGCGCGACATCGGCCTGTGGAAGGACCCGAACGGGCTGACCGAGGACGAGCGCCGGCTCGTCAAGCGCAATCTCGGTTTCTTCGTCACGGCGGACTCGCTCGCGGCCAACAACATCGTGCTCGGCACCTACCGCCACATCACGGCACCGGAGTGCCGGCAGTTCCTGCTGCGCCAGGCGTTCGAGGAGGCGATCCACACCCACGCCTACCAGTACATCGTCGAGTCGCTCGGGCTGGACGAGGGCGAGATCTTCAACGCCTACCACGAGATCGACTCGATCCGCGCCAAGGACGAGTTCCTGATCCCGTTCATCGACACGCTGACCGACCCGCACTTCACGACCGGCACGACTGAGAACGACCAGGCGCTGCTGAAGAGCCTGATCGTGTTCGCCTGCCTGATGGAGGGCCTGTTCTTCTACGTCGGCTTCACGCAGATCCTGGCGCTCGGCCGGCAGAACAAGATGACCGGGCGCCGCCGAGCAGTACCAGTACATCCTGCGCGACGAGTCGATGCACTGCAACTTCGGCATCGACCTGATCAACCAGATCAAGCTCGAGAACCCGCACCTGTGGACGCCGCAGTTCCGGGAGGACGTCCGGGGGCTGTTCAAGAAGGCGGTCGATCTCGAGTACGCCTACGCGGAGGACACGATGCCGCGCGGCGTGCTCGGCCTGAACGCGCCGATGTTCAAGGGCTATCTGCGCTACATCGCCAACCGCCGCGCGCAGCAGATCGGCATCGAGGCGCTGTTCCCGCAGGAGGAGAACCCGTTCCCGTGGATGAGCGAGATGATCGATCTGAAGAAGGAACGCAACTTCTTCGAGACGCGCGTGATCGAGTATCAATCGGGCGGTGCGCTGTCGTGGGACTGATGCAAACGGATCGCAACGCGCGTGTTGAAGCGACGCGTGAACGAAAAAGAAGTGGGTCAAATCACACACAATTCGTTCATCGATGCAGAAAATTCTTGCGATCGATTTCGATTGCGAGTAAAAAGCGAACCGTTAATTAGTAGCTCGATCGATGTTCGGAGTTGTGAATCACGCCGGCGTCGATCAAACACTGAATTGACCACAGACAGTCACAGTCGACCAGTAAACGCAGAGGACCACGCTCCAAAGCACATCGAGACCCCAGTGTCTTGGGGGATCGTTCCCGCTGCGAAATCGACGCTGTCTTGCGCCAAGCGCTTTCGTGCTTGCTGCCCCTCTACCGAACGCCGGACCATGTTCCGGCGTTTTTCTTGCGCGCGCGATCCGCCATGCGGCCCCGCGTGCGCCGTGCCGAATTCATCAGCGTCAGCGGTCAGTGCGCTGCACGTTCCGCGCTCAGCTCGGATATGCGGATCAAACGCATTTCTGGGGGTGTCGCGGCGACAGAGCATCTGCGTGCGCCGATGAATAGCCCGACTGGCGGTACCTCCGCGCAGCGGGTTTCCTTCTCGAAACCTCAACGTTGATATTGAAGGAGATACACATGGCCACGAAGAAAGCTGCCAAGAAGACCGCGAAGAAAGCCGCCAAGAAGCCCGCCAAGAAGGCCGCGAAGAAGACCGTAAAGAAGGCTGCCGAAGAAGACCGCGAAGAAGGCCAAGAAGGCTGCAAAGAAGGCCAAGAAGTAGTATCGCGGGAACTGCGTAGCGCTCACCGGCTGCCTTCGGGCAGCCGGTGTGGCATTCCAGCCCGCGTTCGAGGCATTGCACTTCGCGCTCGGACCGGAATGCGTCGTCGCTAGGCTACTTCACGCCATTCTCTTATCAGGAGACTGACATGGCAACCAAGAAAGCCGCCAAGAAGCGCGCCGTCAAGAAGGCCGCGACCAAGGCGAAGGCGAAAAAGGCCGTAAGAAGGCCAAGAAGGCGGTCAAGAAGGCCAAGGTCAAACGCGCCGTCAAGAAGGCCGTGGCCAAGGCGAAGGCGAGAAGGGCTGTCAAGAAGGCGAAGGCAAGGCTGCCAAGAAGAGCCAAGGCCAAGCGCGCTGGCAAGAAAGGCCGTCACCAAGGCGAAGGCCAAGAAGGCCGTCAAGAAAGCGGTCGAAAGCCAAGGTCAAGAAAGCAGTCGCAAAGACCAAGGCCAAGGTCGTGAAGGCGGTCAAGCCGTGAAGGCCGCGGCAGCACCGAAGCCTGCGCCCAAGCCTGCGGCCGCACCGGCACCTGCGCCGGCGGCGCCGTCGACGGCCGCCGCTCCGGGCGCGAAGACTGCGCTGAATCCGGCAGCGGCCTGGCCGTTCCCGACCGGCAGCCGTCCGTAACGGCTCAGCCGCAGTGCTCGAAGACGGGCGCGGAATTCCGCGCCCGTTTTTTTGCTGTCCACTTGTCGCGCGGGAATCGCCAAACGTGCGCCGCTACAATGCCGCTCGCCCTGTTCACCGGATGGCCCATGCTCTTCGTCGACATCGCGCGAGCGCTGCTGGACATCCTGGGTTCGCTGCTCGTAGGCTGTCTGCTGCTGCGCGTGCTGGGCGCGCTCATCGGGATGCCGTCGCGCAACCCGCTCGCCCACTTCTCCCGCGCGCTGACCGACTGGCTGGTCAAGCCGCTGGCACGGGTGATTCCGAGTCCGCGGCCGCATCGACTGGGCTGCGCTGGTCGCCGCGCTGGTGGTGACGTTTGCTGATCGTCGTGCTCAAGGTGCAGGTGGTCGGGCTGCCATCGCCTGGGACCTGGTGCTGATCGAATCCGTGCGGCAACTGCTCAACTGGGCGCTGACTCTGGTCATCTGGGTGACGCTGATCTACGTCGTCATCAGCTGGGTGAACCCGCTCGCGCCGGTCGCGCCGCGCTTTCGCATGCTGCTGCGGCCGCTGCTCGCGCCGATCCGGCGCATCGTGCCCGCCGTGGGCGGGATCGACCTGTCGCCGATGGTGCTGCTGATCATCGTTTACGTGCTGCAGATGATCGTCGCGCGCATCGTGATCTGAACCACGGCGCGCCGGCATGGCGCGCCTACCAGGGCCGATAGCCGAAGGCCTCGTGGAAGCGCCGTGCGATGGATGTGCGATCGGCGACGTAGTTCTGTGCACCGCTCGCCTCGATCTTGATTGCACCCATGACCGCCGCCAGCCGGCCGGTGGTTTCCCAGTCCAGCTTGTTCGCGATGCCGTAGAGCAATCCGCCGCGATAGGCATCGCCGCAGCCGATCGGATCGACCAGCGCCCGAGCCTTCGCCACCGGCACATGCAGTGTCGAACCGCCGACGTAGATGTCTGAGCCTTCTGCGCCCCGCGTTACAACAAGCGCCTTGACGCGCCCGGCGAGCTCGGCCAGTGACAGGCGCGTGCGTTCGACGACAACTCGGGCCTCGTAGTCGTTGAGGGTGACATAGGTCGCACGCGCGATGAACCACAGCAGTTCCTCGCCGTTGAAGAGCGGCATCGCTTGCCCGAGATCGAAGATGAACGGAATGCCGTGCTCGGCGAATTGCTGGGCGTGCTGCTGCATGCCGTCGCGTCCGTCGGGCGCGACGATGCCTAGTTCGATACCCCCGTCTGCCGGTACCGAGTTCAGGTGTGATTGCGCCATCGCGCCCGGATGAAAGGCCGTCAACTGGTTGTCGTTGAGATCGGTCGTGATGAACGCCTGCGCGGTGTAGCTACCGGAGACCTGCGCCACATGGCGACGGTCGATGTCGAGCACGTCGAGCCGGTCGAGGTACGGTCCGGCGTCATCGCCGACGGTCGCCATCGGCACCGGCTCGCCGCCCAGGCACTTCAGGCTATAGGCGATGTTTCCGGCGCAGCCGCCAAATTCCCGCTTCATTTCGGGCACGAGAAAGGAGACGTTCAGGATGTGGACCTGGTCCGGAAGGATGTGGTCCGCAAACCGACCCTGAAACACCATGACCGTGTCGTAGGCAATGGAACCGCAGATGAGTGTGCGCATGAGGTCGTTGTGAGTTGAACGGACCGGGCCGCCGCGTGCGCGCTCGGGCCCGGGCGCGCTCAGACTATCTATATATAGAAGGGGTAGACGAGGAATCCCGCCGCCTGGACGCCGCGTGTCTCGAAGAAAACGCGAATCGTCATGTCTGCACCGGCACCCAGGCCCTCGTCGATACGGGAACTCGGCTCTTGCGCCGCCGACAGGTAGTCGGCCGGCGTGAAGACCTTGCGCGCCACTGGGCGGTTTAGCGTGATCGCTGAGCGTGACTTCGAGCGCCGGCAGCGCCTGCGTGAAGCCGGCGCGATTACGGATCACGGCCGTGAGTTCGAGGACATCGGTGCCCGGTATCGCCTGCAGCTCGCTCCCGATGACGGCCAGCTGATCTGGCTGAGTTGGCCAACCGAGCGTGCAGCCGAACGCCTGGCAAACCAGAACGAGCGCAGGCCGTGTCGCCGGCCAGCGCGTCAGCGCCTCGGAGCGAAAAACTACCGCGAGCTGTGCCGTGGCCAGGAGCACGAGCAACAAGGTGCCGCCGCCGAACACGATTGAAAATCCGGCGCGCGGCGCGCGCGTCGCCGCACGGACGAACGCCGGCTCATCCCGCTCGCTCGCCGGTTCGATCATGGGCTCGACCGCGGGCTCAGCCGCCGGCATCTCGATCACTTCGATGCCGTCAAGTGCGGCGCCTTCGACGTCGTCAAGTTGGTAAGCGGCGTCAGTTGCCAACAATGTGGGGACACCGGTGGCCGAGGCCGCGAGCGACGCGCTGTGCAATGAACTGGGCGACGCCTGCGCAGCGGCAACGGACGCGGGCTTAAGCGGAAGGGACTGGGAAATCGTGGCCACCGGGGCGGCGCCGGGCGCAATTCGCAACGTCGTTGCCGGACCGAGGACCCTCCGCTTGCGCTCCGCTGCTGCGCTCGCCCGCTCGGCGGCGGGTGATGTCGGCGTGCGCGGCGAGGCGGCGCGCGCTTCGGCCCGCATGGGCTGGGCCGGCGGAACTTCGCCTGCAGCATCGTCGGCCGGTCGCGCGGGGGACAGGGTTACGTCCTCGACATAGGCGAGGCTGCCGATGGCATCAAACACGGTGCGACATTGGCCACAGCGCACGAGGCCACCGCGCAGCTTCAACTGATCGGCGACGACCCGGAACATCGAGCCGCACTGGGGGCACTTGGTCGCGAGAGCCATCGTCTTGGACTACGCGCTGGAGGCAAGCCGTGCGCATGGCGCCGGCACCGGGTCGAACCGCGGCTTCATACGCTGCGCGTCCCCGCGAGGCACACCCAACCTTCGCTCGCGCGCCAGACCTGCAAGCGGGAGGGTCGGGTCCACGGCTCGATACGCTGCGATCACTTCGTCGGATTGTCGTTCCAGAACGCCGGAGAGCACCAGCGCACCGCCTGGCGCGACGCGCGCGAGCAGGGCCGGCGCGAGGAGCTTCAGCGGATTCGAGAGTATGTTGGCCACCACGATGTCGAATGAGCCGGCGTGCAAGTTCGTCCGGGCCAGTGTAGCGTGCCGTGATCCGATTGGCCGCGGCGTTCGCGCGGGCGGCCCGCAGCGCCTGCGTCGTCGACGTCGATCCCAACGACGTGCAGCGGCACCGAGCTTCGCCGCCGCGATCGAGAGGATGCCGGAGCCACAGCCGTAGTCGAGGACGCGTCGCACCCGGCGCGAGGTTCGCGTCGAGCCAGGCCAGACACAGTTGCGTCGTCGGATGGGTGCCGGTGCCGAACGCAACGCCAGGATCCAGCCGAACGACGACGGCCGCGGGATCGGGCGCCTCGTGCCATGAGGGCACGATCCAGAGCCTGTCGCTGATGCGCGTTGGCGGAAACTGAGCCTGTGTTGCAAGCACCCAGTCGACGTCGCCAACGGGGACGCAGCCATCGATTGGAGGCGTGGCCAATCCCAGCGAGGCGCTCGCGGCCTTGACTGCACGGCCGGCAGCACTCGCGTCACCTTCCATCAGCACACGCAGTCGGCTGTGCTGCCAGGCCAGCCGTTCGGGTTCGAAGCCCCGGCTCGCCGAACAGCGGCAGCTCGTCCGGCGTGTCGGCGTCGGCATCCTCGACGGCCACGGAAAGCGCACCGCACGCGAGCAGTGCATCGGCGAGCGACTCGGCGTGGTGTTCGTCGATCCGCAGGGTGACTTCGACCAGCACGCGCGGACTAGGCGACCTGACGCGCCGCGATGCGCTTTTCCAGGTAGTGGATGCTGGTGCCGCCGAGCACGAACTTCTCGTCCATCAGCAGCTCGCGATGCAGCGGAATGTTGGTCTGGATGCCTTCGACGACCATCTCCGACAGCGCGATGCGCATGCGCGCCAGCGCCTGCTCGCGGGTGTCGCCGTAGCAGATCACCTTGCCGATCATCGAGTCGTAATTGGGCGGGACGAAGTATCCGTTGTAGGCGTGCGAGTCGACGCGCACGCCCGGGTCCGCCGGGCGGATGCCAGCCGGTGATGCGCCCGGGCGACGGTGTGAACTTGAACGGATCTTCCGCGTTGATGCGGCACTCGATCGCGTGGCCCTTGCGCACGACGTCGCGCTGGCGTAGTCGCAGCTTCTCGCCGGCCGCCACGCGGATCTGTTCCTGCACGATGTCGACGCCGGTGACGAACTCCGTGACCGGATGCTCGACCTGCAGCCGCGTGTTCATCTCGATGAAGTAGAACTCGTTGTCCTGGTACAGGAACTCGAAGGTCCCGGCGCCGCGGTAGTTGATCTTCTTGCACGCCTCGACGCAGCGGTCGCCGATCTTCTCGACCAGGCGCCGGTTGAGTCCGGGGCGCCGGCGCTTCCTCGATGATCTTCTGGTGGCGACGCTGCATCGAGCAGTCGCGCTCGCCGAGCCAGATCGCGTTGCGATGCTGGTCCGCCAGGACCTGGATCTCGATGTGGCGCGGCGTCTCGAGGTACTTCTCCATATAGACGCCGGGATTGCCGAACGCGCGCCTGCGCTTCCTGGCGCGTCATCGTGACCGCGTTCGATCAGCGCGGCCTCCGTGTGCACGACCCGCATGCCGCGGCCGCCGCCACCGCCGGCCGCCTTGATGATGACGGGATATCCGACGGCACGCGCGACCGCGCACGATCTCGCGCGGCGTCCTCGGACAGCGCGCCCTGGGAGCCCGGCACCGTCGGCACGCCGGCTGCCGCCATCGCCTGCTTCGCCGACACCTTGTCGCCCATCAGTCGGATCGAGTCGGGCCGCGGGCCGATGAAGACGAAGCCGCTCTTCTCGACGCGCTCGGCGAAGTCGGCGTTCTCCGACAGGAAGCCGTAACCGGGGTGGATCGCCTCGGCGTCCGTCACTTCGGCGGCGCTGATGATGGCCGGAATGTTGAGGTAGCTCTCGCGCGAGGGCGGCGGACCGATGCAGACCGACTCGTCGGCCAGCTTGACGTACTTGGCGTCGGTGTCGGCTTCCGAGTGCACGACGACGGTGCGGATGCCCATCTCGCGGCAGGCGCGCTGGACGCGCAGTGCGATTTCACCGCGGTTGGCGATCAGGATCTTCTTGAACATGCCCAGGCCGCGGAGCGCCTGTCGCGAGTTACTCGATGATGAACAGCGGCTGCCCGTACTCGACCGGCTGGCCGTTGTCGACGAGGATCTTCTTCACGGTGCCGCCGACGTCTGCTTCGATTTCGTTGAGCAGTTTCATCGCTTCGATGATGCACAAGCGTATCGCCCGGCCTTGACGATCGGCGCCGTGCTCGACGAAGGCCGGGGCGCCGGGGCTCGGGGAGCGGTAGAAGGTCCCGACCATCGGCGACTTGACGACATGGCCAGCGGCCTCTTCGGCTTCCGCGGCCGCGGCGGCTGCGCCGCAACGGTGGCCGCCGAAGGCGCGGACGGGGGCCGCGACGACGGTTGTCGGAAGCGCGGCGCATCGCCGCGAGGACCGCGGCGTGCTTGACGATGCGGACCTTGTCCTCGCCCTCGGTCACTTCGAGTTCGGCGATGCCGGATTCGGCGACGAGGTCGATCAGCGTCTTCAGCTTTCTCAGATCCATGCGACTTCTCCCGGTCAGGAGCTACGTTCGAGACAGGGCGTACTCGAGCGCATAGCGGTAGCCGGCTGCGCCCAGTCCGACGATCGTGCCGACGGCCAGATCCGCCAATAGCGAGCGGTGCCGAAACTCCTCGCGGCGGTGAACGTTCGACAAGTGAACCTCGATAAAGGGCAAGGCGACGGCGGCCAGCGCATCGCGCAGGGCGATGCTCGTGTGCGTGAACGCCCCGGCGTTCACGATGACGAAGGTCGTCCCGTCCGTCCGGGCGACGTGGATCCGATCGACCAGAGCGCCCTCGTGATTGCTCTGGAAAAATACGATATCTGCGCAGCATCTGCGTGCAACATCGGACAATTCCGCTTCGATCTGCGCCAGGGTACGCCCCCCGTAGATCGCCGGCTCGCGGGTCCCGAGCAGATTCAGGTTCGGCCCATTGAGGACGAGGATGCGGCCGCTCATCATTCCTCCAGTTGGCGTTTTATTCTAATTTGGACGGAGTTGGCTGAAGTTACCGCCCGAAGTCATGGCGGCGCGAAGTCTGCACTTTCCCGGAGGCGCTGTCCAGTTGACGGTTCAACCCGTTAGGCGCGCATCGAGCCAGGATCGAAGCCGCTCGGACTTGAGCAGTCCCAGGCGGGCCTGTTCGACGCGACCCTGCGGACTGATCAAAACAGTGTACGGCAAGGCCCCGCTCGGGTTGCCGAGTTCGCGCGCCAACTCGCTGCCGCCGGCACCGGCCACCAGGAGCGGAAGATCAAGCTTGAGTTCTTCCTTGAAACGCCGGATCGACCGGGCGTTGTCGATGCCAACGCCGACCACCGTCACGCCGCGCGCACCGTAGTCCCATGCGACCTGCTGCAGCATCGGCATTTCTTCGACGCACGGCGCACACCATGTCGCCCAGAAATTCAACACGATCCAGCGGCCGCGCCACTGCGACATCGCCTGGGGGCGACCGTCCGCGTCGTCGAACACGCGGTCGAAGAGTGCTGCTGTGGCGTCGGGTGCCGAGGGCCGGTAGCGCAGCCAGGCGATCCCGGCACCCGCCGCCAGTGCGCCGAGCCCGGCACGCCGCCAACAGCCAGCGGCGGCGCTGCAGTGTCATCGCGTGGCGTCGATCAGCTGCCGCAGCGCGGCCAGGCTGGCCCGCCCACTGGCCGCCACAGGATGCAGTTCGAACTCGGCCGATGGAGCAGCCTTGTAACGCGGCGCAATCCGAATTGCGTCCTGTTCGAACACGTGCAGGCGCACACCCACCCGCTGCCGCCGTGGCTGCCCGCGTTCACCGTCGGACGCTGCAATGAAGCTCAGGCGTTCGAGCGCGCCCGGCGCTCCCTCATCGGCCCCGCCTTCCACGTCGAAGTCGATGCCTGCATCCATCAGGAAGACCTCGACGTCCTTGGCGCTGTCCGTAAAAAGCTGTAGCTCGATGTCCGAATGCTCGGTCGCAGTGCCGTTCAGTACGGCGCCCGACCAGGTGGGGATTGAAGTGGGCGAGCCTGGCCATGACATCGGCGGCGGTCCGCCGAAGGTCCGCGAGCAGCCCGGGGTGTGTGTCCGCTGCGAAAAGCTGCAGGTGGCGCCGCAATTCGTGTTCGATTTCCGCATTGTCCGGCATGACACCACGCGCGTCTGACCTGTCGCCCAGCAACTCGCGCACCGCGCGGCGCTTGGCTTGCGCATAGTCGCAGCCCTCTTCGGCGATGAGCCGAGCCGCAGCGGCGGCAACTTCGGTACGCAGGTGACCTGGGCTGGTAGGCATGGCGAGGAAGGAGTCTAGCCGCGCGGCGCGGGCGCGGCGGGCATTACAATCGCGCGCCTCCTCGGCAGGTCGAGACTCGACCGCCGGAAATCCCTTTACTTCGACGACCCGTGCATATCCACGTCCTGGGCATCTGCGGCACGTTCATGGGCGGACTCGCGCAGCTTGCGCTGGCCGCAGGTCATCGCGTCTCGGGCTGCGACGCCAATGTCTACCCGCCGATGAGCGATCAGCTCGCCGCGGCCGGTGTCGAGCTCATCGAAGGGTACGGCGCCGACCAGATCGCGTTGCAGCCGGACCTGTGGGTGATCGGCAACGTCGTCACGCGGGGCAATCCGCTGATGGAAGCCATCCTCGATCGCGAGCTGCCGTTCGTGTCCGGGCCGCACTGGCTGGCCGAGCACGTGCTCGCCGGGCGGCATGTGCTCGCGGTGGCGGGCACTCACGGCAAGACGACGACCACGGCGATGCTGCGTGGCCATCCTCGACCACGCGGGCCTGGCGCCCGGATTCCTGGTCGGCGGCGTGCCTAACGAGTTCGGGCGCTCGGCGCGACTGCGGCGGGCCGGCACTTCGTCATCGAGGCCGACGAGTACGACACCGCGTTCTTCGACAAGCGCTCCAAGTTCCTTCACTACCGCGCGCGCACGGCGATCCTGAACAACCTCGAGTTCGACCACGCGGACATCTTTGCCGATCTCGGCGCCATCGAGACGCAGTTCCACCACTTCGTCCGCACCCTGCCGGCACGGCGCGCGCTCATCGTCAACGGGCAGGACCCGGCGCTCGCGCGCGTGCTGGCGCGCGGTGTGCTGGAGCGAGGTCGAACATTTCGGCGGCGCGCGCCTGGCAGGTCGAGACCGATCCGCCGCATCATGTACGCGCAGCTGGCGCGATCGTCGGGCCGTTGCGGCTGGATCTTCCCGGTGCGCACAACCGCAGCAACGCGCTGGCGGCACTCGCCGCCGCTCGAGCATGTCGGCGTCGAGCCGCCTGTCGCCCTGGACGCGCTCGCGCGTTTCGGCGGCGTCAAGCGGCGGCTGGAGGTAGCGCGGGACCGTCGATGGCGTCACTGTCATCGACGATTTTGCGCACCATCCGACGGCGATTCGCGAAACGATCGCCGCGCTGCGCAGCCAGGTCGGGTGCGCGCGCATCGTCGCGGTCCTCGAGCCGCGCTCCAACACGATGAAGACCGGGGCGCAGTGAAGGCGGAACTTGCGCCGAGCCTGCGCGGCGCCGACCGCGTCTTCTGCTACGCCGGCGGCGTGGCTGGGACGTGGCGGCGCGCTCGCCCCGCTCGGCGCGCGTGCGACGACACGCGATGCGCTGTCCGCGCTCGTGGATGACATCCTGGCCTACGCACGTGCCGGCGACCGCGTGCTCGTGATGAGCAACGGTGGCTTCGGCGGCATCCATGGCACGCTGCTCGAGCGGCTGGCAGCGCGCGAGGCGGTCGCGTGATCGTCTATCTGCACGGTTTTCGTTCGTCGCCCGCTTCGCGCAAGGCCACGATGTTGCGCGGAGCCATGCGGCGCGCGGACGCGACAGCGGAGTATCTGTGCCCGGCGTTGCCTGCGTCGCCGGCCGCTGCCAGTCGCGGAGACCGGACGTCTGGTACAGGGCGTCGCGCCGAATCGGCTGGCACTGATCGGATCGTCGCTCGGAGGCTACTACGCGACATGGCTCGCGGAGCGACTCGGCTGCCGCGCCGTGCTTGCTGAATCCGGCCATTCGGCCCGCAGGACGACCTCGCGGCACATCTCGGGGTGCAGCCTGTGTTCTTCTCTGAGGCGTCGATCGATTTTCGCCGCGAGTACTTGCTGAACTCGAGGCGATCGACACGCCGACGATCACGCGGCCGGAGCGCTACCTTCTGGTCGCCGCCACCGGCGATGCGGTCATCGACTACCGGACAATGACGCGCAAGTACGCGGGCGCGCGTCAGCGTCGTCATCGAGGGCAGCGACCACGAGTTGTCGGACTTTGCACAGTATCTGGACGAAGTTCTGGACGTTTTGCGGCGTCAGTTCTGAATGCAAGAGTCATGGGAGAGTGGGATGAAGCGATTGCAGGGCAAGGTCTGCATCGTGACGGGCGGCGCGCAGGGCATCGGGCTTGCGACCGCGCGGCAGTTCCTCGAAGACGGCGCCATCGTCGCGCTGTGCGACGTCGCCGCGAGAGCGTCGACGCGCGCGGTTGGCGAGCTGAGGGACCTCGGGACCGTCGAGGGCTACGTCGTCGACGTCACGCAGCGCGACCAGATCGACGCGATGGTGAGTGCCGTGCACGCAGCGCTACGGCCGCATCGATGTGCTGGTGAACAACGCCGGCATCACGCTCGACGCCCGCCTGCAGAAGATGGAGGACGAGCAGTTCGATCACGTCATCGACGTCAATCTCAAGGGAACGTTCAACTGTGCGCGGGCGGTTGTGGACATCATGGTCCAGCAGGGCGGCGGCGTGATCCTGAATGCCTCGAGCGTGGTCGGCATCTACGGCAACTTCGGCCAGACGAACTACGCGGCCAGCAAGTTCGGCGTCATCGGCTTCGTGAAGACGTGGTCGCGCGAACTCGGGCCCAAGGGCGTCCGCTGCAACGCGGTGGCCCCCGGTTTCATCGAGACGCCGATCCTCAACACGATTCCAGACAAGGTGCTGCAGCAGATGACGGAGCGCGTCCCGTTGCGCCGTCTCGGGACGCCGGAGGACATCGCCAACGTCTATGCGTTCCTGGCATCCGACGAGGCCTCGTACATCAACGGCGCCGTCATCGAAGTCGCCGGCGGGCTGACGGTCTGACGATGGAATCCGAGAGCCGCTGCCGGCCTCGGCCGAACGCGTGCAGCGCGCGCTGGCGGCCGCCGGCCTCGATGCACGCGTCGTCGAACTCGACGTCGGCCGCGCGCACCGCGCAGCAGGCGGCCGACGCGCTGGGAATCGACGTCGGCCAGATCGCGAAGTCGCTGATCTTCCGCGCGGCGTCGACGGGTCGCGCGGTGCTCGTGATCGCCGCCGGCGACCGGCGTGTCGAGCGAGGCACGGATTGCGCAACTGCTCGGCGAAGCGATCGAACGCGCCAGCCCCGACTTCGTGCGGGAGCACTCGGGCTTCGCGATCGGTGGCGTCGCGCCGCTGGCGCACGCGCGACCGATGACCACGTTCGTCGACACTTCGCTGCGTCGGTTCGACATCGTGTGGGCGGCAGGCGGCACGCCGCATTGCGTGTTCCCGATCGCGGCCTGACGACCTGGTGCGCGTCAGTGGCGGCACCGAGACGGTGACCGACGCCATGAACGACACCTTCGTCTCGCCGTTCGTGCTGCTGTTGCTGGTGTGCGACCCGTTCGGCAACATCCCGATTTTCGTCGCCGCGCTGCGGGACGTGCCGCCGCAGCGGCGCCTGATCATCCTGCGCGAGTGTCTCATCGCGTTCCTGATTCTCACGATCTTCGTGTTCGCGGGCAGGCCGTTTCTGCAGACGCTCGGCCTGTCGGAGATCTCGCTGCAGATCGGCGGAGCGGTGGTGCTGATGCTGGTCGCGCTGCGCATGGTGTTTCCCTCGCCCGACGGCGTGTACGGGGACGTCGCCCGGTGGCGAGCCCTTCATCGTGCCGCTCGCGGTGCCGGCCCTGGCCGGCCCGTCGGCACTGGCGACGGTGCTGCTGTTCGGTCTCGAAGAAGCCGGCCCGCTGGCCGAGTGGATCGCCGCGATTGCCGTGGTGATGGCCATCAGCGCGGTGATCCTGGTCTTTGCCGGCCGGCTGCACGCGTTGCTCGGCGAGCGCGTCACGCTGGCCTTCGAACGGCTGATGGGTCTGGTCCTGGCCGCGATCGCGGTCGAACTGCTGCTCCGCGGCGTCCGCACCTTCGTGGCCACGCTGTAGAGCGGCATGAATCTGCTGTTCGAGGAGGACGGTGCCTTCAAGGCCGGCACCGTGCTGTCGAGCACGGACGCTTCGCACCAGGTCGAACTTCCGAGCGGCAAGCGCGACCAAGGTGAAGAGTTCGCACGTCCTGCTGCAGTTCCGCGAACCGGCGCCGGCCGGCTGATGGAACGTGCCCAGTCCGAAGCGGAGGACGATCGACCTCGAATTCCTGTGGGAGGCCGCGCCGCAGGACGAGTTCGGGTTCCTCGACATCGCACGCGAGTACTACGGCAAGGAGCCCGCGAGCGTCGAGGAGGCGGCGTCTGCTGTTCCGCCTGCACTCCGCGCCGGTCTACTTCTATCGAAAGGGCCGCGGAAGGTATCGCGCCGCGCCGGCCGAGACGCTGAAGGCCGCGCTCGCCGCCGTGGAGCGCAAGCGGCTGCAGGACGAGCTCAAGCAGCAGCACGTCGACGACGCTGAAGGCGGGCCGTGCGCCGGCGGCGATCGCCGCGCAGGCCATCGCGTTGCTCGTGAAGCCGGACAGGAACAGCATCGAAGTACAAGGCGGTGGAGCAGGCCGCCAACGAGCAGCAGACGACGCCACTGAAGCTGCTGCTGGCGACCGGCGCGATCGCGTCACCGTATCGCTGGCACATCGACAGCTTTCGTCGCGAGCCATTTCCCGCGCGGCACCGGCTTCGGCCCGGAGCTGCCGGCCCCGAACCTTGTCGACGAACTGCCGCTCGCGCCCGTCGCCGCCTTCTCGATCGACGACAGCGCGACCACCGAGATCGACGATGCGTTTTCGGTCGTCCGCGACGGGGAGACGCGTGCGCATCGGCATCCACATCGCCGCGCCGGCGGTGGCCGTGCCGCGCGACCATCCGCTCGACGCGGTGGCGCGGTCGCGCATGTCCACGGTCTATGCGCCCGGACTCAAGTTCACGATGCTGCCCGATGGCTGGGTCGATGCCTTCTCGCTGAACGAGGGGCGCGAGGTCCCGGTGCTTTCGCTGTATGTCGACTGCGGATGCGCGCTTCGTACGAAATCCTGGCGACCGAAACGCGCGTCGAACGCGTGCGGATCGCCGCCAATCTGCGGCACGACCTGCTGGACGACGTCATCACCGAGGAGACGATCGCCGACGGCGACTTCGAGGCGCCCGTTCGCATCCGAGCTCGCGCTGCTCTGGAAGCTTCGCGCGGGCGCTTCTCGGCCGGCGCGAAGCAGGTGCGCGGTCGCCCCGAGCCGCTGGGCCGGATCGATTACTCGTTCGAGCTCGATGGCGAGGGCGAACACGCGCACGTGAGCATCAAGCCGCGACGGCGCGGAGCGCCGCTCGACCTGATCGTCGCCGAGATGATGATCTTGGCCAACAGTACGTGGGGCGGCTGGCTCGCCGAACGTCGGTCGCCGGGATCTACCGGTCGCAGGCCTCGGGCGCGTGCGGATGACGACGACGCCCGCGCCGCACGAGGGCATCGGGGTCAGTCACTACGCCTGGAGCACGTCGCCGCTGCGGCGCTACGTCGACCTGGTGAACCAGCGGCAGCTGATCGCCTGCGTCGGCCAGGCGCCGCCGTACCGCGCGAAGGACGCCGATCTCTTCGCGATCGTCTCCGGATTCGAGGCGCTGTACGGCGCGTATGCCGATTTCCAGCAGCGCATGGAGCGCTACTGGGCGCTGCGCTGGCTGCGCCAGGAGCGCGTCGACCGCATCGGCGCGACGGTGATCAAGGGCGATGTGCTGCGGGTCGACGGGATGCCCTTCATCACCCGACTGCCGGGGCTGCCCGAACTGCCGCGTGGCCAGCGCCTCGAGCTCGACGTGCTCGGCAACCAACGAGATCGACCTCACGCTCGAGGCCCGCGTGCATCGGGTGCTTTCGGCGTTGACCGCGGTGTGACGAAGGCGAGGACGCCGCGGCCGAGGAAGCGGCGACGAGCGCGGCGGCCGATCGTCACGCCGGCGATGCCGGCGAGGCGGCCGGACGCCGACCCGCGGCAGCCCGGAGGCGCACCCGCGAATAGGTCATCCGCACGCCGGTCGCGTGATCGGTGACTCGCGATCTCAGGCGACACGTCGCTACAATCGTTCGCCATTGTTCGGAACCAAATTCCTCACGGATGAATCTGCCGACGAGACTCCGCATGGCGTGAGGGCGCTGTTGGCCGACAAGGTGCTGGTCATGGCGCTGACCGTTTCCATCGGGCTGCACATCACGATCCTCGCGATCCGCTTCGTCGATCCGGAGTTGCTGCGCGTCCGGTCGACGCGATCCGCCGCTCGACATCATCCTTGTCAACGCCAAGAGCGAGACGAAGCCGGGTAAACCCGAGGCCCTCGCGCAGGCGAACCTCGACGGCGGTGGCTGCGCACGAGCGCGGTCGCCGTACCTCGCCGCTGCCGAACTCCTTCGAAATGCGCGACGGCGATGCGCTCGAGTAGGCCCGCAGTCGGTCCAGCAGCTGGAGGAAGAGCAGAAGCGGCTGCTGGCGTCACTGAAGGACTCGCTGCAGATGCGCCCGCTGCCGCGCAAGGAGAACGACCTCCGACGCGCCGCAGCCCGGCTGCGATGGACGAGGAAACGCAGCCAGCGGCTGGCGCGCGCCCAGGCCGAGATCGCCAAGCAGATTTCCGACTACCAGAAGCGTCCGCGCAAGCACCATTACATGCCGAGCACCTCGGAGTATCGCTATGCGCGCTATGTCGAGGACTGGCGCGCACGCGTCGAAAAGATCGGCAACGAGCACTATCCCGACGAGGCGCGTGGCAAGGTCTACGGGGCGCTGCGGCTGACGGTGGCGATTCGCAAGGACGGGTCTGGTCGAGGCAACGATCTGGAGCGAGTCTCCGGATCGCCGGTGCTTGACCGCGCAGCCCGCCGCATCGTTAACATGGCTGCTCCGTATCCGCCGTTTCCACCCGAGATCGCGCGCGATACGGATGTACTCGAGATCACGCGGACCTGGATCTTCACCAACGATCAGCTGTCGACACGAAGCGAGCGCGCAACCATGAATGCTGTGGACAAGTATGGAGTCGTCGGCAATCCGATCGCGCACAGCCGGTCGCCGGAGATCCACGAACGCGTTCGCGCACCAGACGCAGCAGCGGATCTCGTACGAGCGCATCGAGGCGCCGCTCGACGGTTTCGAGGAACGGCGCTTGCGCTGCGCGACGCCGGCTTCCGCGGCCTCAACGTCACGGTGCCGTTCAAGCTGGACGCCGCCAAGCTCGCGGACGACCTCATGCCGCGCGCGCGCCTGGCAGGTGCGGTCAACACCCTCAAGTTCGACGGTGACACGATCATCGGCGACAACACCGACGGCATCGGCTTCGTGCGCGACGTCAGCGAGCGCCTCAAGTTCGAGTTCAGCGACTGCTCGGTGCTGGTGCTGGGTGCCGGCGGGGCGGTGCGCGGCGTGATCGGATCGCTGCTCGATGCGAGCCCACGCTGGATTGCGGTCGCGAACCGCACGCACCCGCGTGCGGAGGAGCTCGCGGAGGAATTCGGCGTCGAGGCGATACATCTCGACGAGATTCCGGCGGAACACTTCGACCTGATCGTCAACGGCACGACGACCGGCCTCAAGCACGAGGCGCCGCCGATCGACCCGGAGACCTTCAACGATTGCACGCTGGCCTATGACCTCGTCTATGCCGCAGACCCGACGCCGTTCATGGAACTGGCCCGCAGCGGCGGCGCCAAGAACGTCTGTGACGGGCTCGGCATGCTGATCGAGCAGGCCGCCGAGTCGTTTCTCGCTGTGGCGCGGAGTTCGACCTGACACGGGTCCCGTGTACCGCGAACTGCGCGAACTGCTGAGCCACGCGGCAGCGGAGCAGGCCACCGTCGTGCGCTAGCTGATGGCCTTCCCGGAGGCGCGCAAGCGGCGCCGCCTGAACTGCGCATGGGATCCGAGTGAGATCGCGAATCGGTCGTGCGTTGGATCCTGCGCATCGTCGCTGCTGCAGTGGTGCTGCTGTCGTGGCGGTACAGCTCTGGTACGCCGGCTGGATCGCCTGGTGGCGCTGGAATGACCCGCAGCAGACAGCGTTCATGCGGCGCGAGCTCGCCGCGTTGCAGGCGCGCAACCCCAAGGCCGAGCTGAAGCACCGCTGGGTGCCGTACGAGCGCATCTCGGTGAGCCTCAAGCGCGCCGTCATCACCGCCGAGGATGCGCGCTTCGCCGAGCACGAGGGCGTGGACTGGGAGGCGATCGAGAAGGCCTACAAGGACAACGTCAAAGCGCGGACGTCCCGCGCGCGGCGGCTCGACGATCACGCAGCAGCTTGGCGAAGAACCTGTTCCTGTCGCCGGAGCGCAGCTACCTGCGCAAGGCCCAGGAACTCGTCATCACCTACATGATCGAGGCGTTCTGGGACAAGCGACGCATCCTCGAGGTCTATCTCAACGTCGTCGAATGGGGCGACGGCGTCTTCGGCGCCGAGGCCGCAGCCCGCCAGTATTTCGGTGTCGGCGCCGCGCAGCTCGGACCCGAGCAGTCGGCGCGGCTCGCCGCCTATCTGCCCAATCCGAAGCGCTATGGACGCGTGCGTTCCGGGCCGTACCTCGACGGCCGCACCGGGGCGATCCTGCGCTACATGCCCGACGCCATCGTCCCGTAGCGGGCCGCTTTTCGGCGCGCTTAGCAGGCATCGCGCGCTTACAATCGCGCAGCCGTTGAACGACCCAGGCTGCGGGTCACGTTCCCATTGCGTGGTGAGCGCACGGGGCGAGGGTGCAATCGCCCGCCGCACCTCCGGCCGCCTGAAGGCGAGCGACCTTCCTCTTGGACGGACCGCGCGCAGCGCGAGGGAGCAACAGTGAGCGAGCAGGAACTGCTGGACCGCGACGCGCAGCGCGACGCTCCGGTGCGCGATCCCGAGGCCGCGCAGCGCGCGCTCGTGCGCGTCCAGCACCTGCTCGAGAAGCAGCGCCGCGTCGAAGCGCTGGTCCATCGCGAGCAGACGCCCGCCGAGGACCGGAAGCCGCTGGTCGAGCAACTGGTTCATCGACAGCACCTGAGCGAACTGCGTTCGATCCTCGACCGGCTGCATGCGGCCGACATTGCCTACATCCTCGAGGCGCTGCCGCTCGACGATCGGCTGGTCGTCTGGGACTGCGTCAAGGCGGACCGCGACGGCGAGATCCTGATCGAGGTGAACGACGCGGTCCGCGAGACGCTGATCGCGTCGATGGACCGCGAGGAACTCGTCGACGCGGTCGAGAGCCTCGAGACCGACGAGATCGCGGCCCTCGCCCACGACCTGCCGGTCGACGTCGTCGACGAGGTCCGCGAAGGACTGACCATCGAAGAACGCGCGCAGCTGCGCGCTGCGATGTCGTACCCGGAGGAATCGGTCGGAGCCCTGATGGACTTCGAGATGATCACGATCCGCGAGGACGTGACGCTCGAGGTCGTGCTGCGCTACCTGCGTCGCTTCGACGAACTGCCCGACCACACCGACCAGGTCTTCGTCGTCGACCGCCATGAAGTGCTGAAGGGCGCACTGCCGCTCGATCGGTTGCTGATCAACGAGCCCGACACCGAAGTCACGGCAGTGATGAAGACTGACCTGCTGACGCTGTCTCCGCTCGACGACGGGGGCGAGGCGGCGCAGGCGTTCGAACGCTACGACCTGGTGTCGGCGCCGGTGGTCGATTCCAGCGGGCGACTGGTCGGTCGCCTGACGATCGATGAAGTCGTCGACGTCATCCGCGAGGAAGGCGAGGAGGCGGCGCTGGCACAGGCCGGCCTGCGCGAAGACGAGGACATCTTCGCGTCGGTCTGGAATTCGGCGAAGAACCGCTGGCTCTGGCTGGCCGTCAACCTGTGCACCGCCTTTTTCGCCAGCCGCGTGATCAATGCCTTTGAAGGTACGATCGAAAAGGTCGTCGCGCTTGCAGCATTGATGCCGATTGTCGCCGGCATCGCCGGCAATTCCGGCAATCAGACGCTGACCCTGCTGGTGCGCTCGCTCGCGCTGGGTCAGGTGACGTCCGGCAACCAGCGCCGCCTTGTACTCAAGGAAATCAGCATCGCCGTGCTGAACGGCATCGTGTGGGGCGGGCTCGCCGGGCTGCTGGCCTGGCTGCTCTATCGCGACACACCGAACGGGGCGTTGCTCGGATTCGTTATGTTCCTAGCTATGGTACTGAACATGCTCGTGGCCTCTGGAGTGGGCCTGGCGGTGCCCATGGCGCTGCGCGCGTCCGGCCGCGACCCGGCGATCGGCGGGTCGGTGCTGCTGACCTTCACCACCGACTCCGGTGGATTCTTCATTTTTCTCGGGCTGGCGACGCTCTTCTTTCGATAGCGCCTGCGGCGTACGCGGCGGCGTCGCCGGGTGAGAGGAAAGGGCGCGCCCCTTGCTGCATCCTCCGCGCCCGGCAAGGAGCGAAAGTCAACCCTGGCACCGCGGCGAGCAGGGGGCGGCGGAGTGCCCGCCATCGTTTTTCGGCCGAGCGCGCGACCGTCCAAGAGCGGAGCTGACAAGCGACACGAAGCGAGTTCGCGTGTGAATCCTGTCTGCGTCGGGACTCAGGTACCGGAGCGACCCTTTACTTGAGGCGTTTGACCGTGAATTCCTCCTGGATCGTGTCCTTGTAGACACTCGCCGGCGACGACGCCGTCAGGAAGCGCCGCGCGATCTCCTCGCCTACCGCGGTGTGCTGGATGACCTGTCCATTGTCGAACTCAATCTCCAGGACGCGCTGATTGCGGTCGTAACCGGCGGACTTGATCCCACCGCGGCGTATCGCCTTGCGTTCGATGGCCATGGTTGCCTCCTACAGTCCGAGTTTGTTCCAGATCGCGTCCACCCGTGCCTTGACCGCGGCGTCCATCGAGATCGGGCGGCCCCACTCGCGCGTCGTCTCGCCGGCCCACTTGTTGGTGGCATCGATGCCCATCTTGCTGCCGAGACCCGACACGGGCGAAGCGAAGTCAAGGTAGTCGATCGGCGTGTTGTCGACGAGGACGGTGTCGCGCGTCGGATCGACGCGGGTGGTGATCGCCCAGATGACTTCCTTCCAGTTCCGCGCGTCGACGTCGTCGTCGACGACGACAATGAACTTGGTGTACATGAACTGGCGCAGGAAGCTCCAGACGCCGAACATGACGCGCTTGGCGTGCCCCGCGTACTGCTTGCGCATCGAAACCACCGCCATGCGGTAGCTGCAGCCCTCGGGCGGCAGGTAGAAATCGACGATCTCGGGGAAGGTCCGGCGCAGGATCGGCACGAACACCTCGTTGAGCGCCACGCCGAGGATGGCCGGTTCGTCGGGCGGTTTGCCGGTGTAGGTCGAGTGGTAGATCGGGTTACGGCGCATCGTGATGCGATCGACCGTGAAAACGGGGAACCAGTCGCGCTCGTTGTAGTAGCCCGTGTGATCGCCAAACGGACCTTCCAGCGCGAGTTCGTAGTCTGACGCCGGCCGCCGCGGGGCGCCGGCCGGTGGTGGTGCCGGCGTCGCGTCCGGCCTGAGATGGCCTTCCAGGACGATCTCGGCCGATGCCGGAACCTGCAGGTCGCTGCCAATGCACTTGACGGTCTCGGTGCGGCCGCCGCGGAGCAGGCCCGCAAACTGATATTCCGAGAGGCTGTCCGGGACGGGCGTGACCGCGCCCAGGATGGTGGCGGGGTCGGCACCCAACGCCACCGCGATCGGGAACGGCTGACATGGACGGGCCAGCGCGTGGTCGCGGAAGTCGAGCGCGCCGCCGCGGTGGGCCAGCCAGCGCATGATGAGTTTGTTCGGACCGATCACCTGCTGCCGGTAGATGCCCAGATTCTGGCGCGGCTTGTGCGGACCGCGCGTGATCACCAGCCCCCATGTGAGCAGGGGACCGGCGTCGCCCGGCCAGCAGGTCTGAATCGGCAGGCGTGACAGATCGACCTGATCTGACTCCCAGACGACCTCCTGGCAGGCGGCTGAGCGAACCTCCTTTGGCGCCATGTCCCACAGTGCGCTCTTCAACAGCGCCACTTTGCCCAGCGCGTCGCGCATTCCCTTGGGCGCCTCCGGCTCCTTCAGACTCGCCAGCAACTCACCGACGTCGCGCAAGGCAGCGACGTCTGCGGCGCCCATGCCCAGTGCCACGCGCTGGGGCGTGCCGAACAGGTTGGCAAGGACCGGCACCGTGTGACCCTGCGGATGCTCGAACAGCAGTGCGGGTCCTCCCGCGCGGAGGGTACGGTCGCAGATCTCGGTCATCTCCAGATGGGGCGAGACTGTCAGGTGGATCCGGCGCAGTAGGCCGTCGGCTTCGAGGCGGGCAACGAAGTCCCTCAGATCCCGGTATTTCATCTGGTTTATGTTGCGCAGCAGCAAAGAAACTGAAACTCTAAATAAGTGCTTACCAACATGAGGTCACCATTCTAACGTTATGATTTATATGAATTATTTTGCGGTGGTGTGTCGTCGGGCTCCTGTCGGGAACGCTTCCGTCGGTCGGAAATCCGGAATATTCAGGTTGACCGGTGCCCTCGACACCCTAAAATTCGTGTCAGCCGTTTAGCTGGTTCTCGCGCTGCGGCAAATTTGGCGGTGACGCTTCAGCGGAAACTTTATATAGGAGGCCCGCGTCCCGCCCCGTGTTCTTTGGTAGGGAATTTATCCCATCCGTACTGGTTTCCGCCGTCGCCCCGTTGGGCAAGGCGGGGATCCCGAGGATCCGATCAGGCTCGTGGGCCGTCGGGTTCAACGTACCAACCTGTGAGTGGCGACCGGAGGTCCCCGTGACCCGTGGCCGTTCAGCATAAGGAGGCACGCATGTCTTCAGCCACGCTAGTGTTGTCCGAGTCGCCTGTGCGCCAGTTCGCCTGGGCCGACGCAGTCTGCGATATCCGCGATGGTGCCTTGGCGGCTACGCGTCTGGTGGTTAACTTTTCCGGTTGTACGGCCCTGCTGCTGGCGGCCGTACTCCTGCTCAACGACGGCGCACGTACGACGCTCTGGTCGGCCCTTCCAGGGCCTTCGATGGTGCTAAGTACGGTGCCCGCTCTGGAACCGGTTGAGGTGGTGGCCGCGAGGCCGGCTGATGGGCGGGAAACTCCTTCGGTGACCGTCGATCCGCGCCAGAAGCACGTGGTTCTGTACCTGTCGCGGCGCTATCGGGTCGCGGAGGAAGCCACGCGCATGCTCGTCTCTGCCGCTTTTCAGATCGGGCAGGAGAGCAAGCTGGATCCGCTGCTGATCCTGTCGGTCGTCGCCATCGAATCCAGCCTTAACCCGTTCGCGGAAAGCGCAATGGGAGCGCAGGGCCTGATGCAGATCATGACCCGCGTGCATGCCGAGCGCTTTGAGCGGCACGGTGGAAACCTCGCCGCGCTCGACCCGATTGCGAACATGAAAGTGGGATCCGCGATCCTGAGCGATCTGATCACGCGCGGTGGGTCGGTCGAGCGTGGCCTGCAACTCTATGTCGGGGCGGGCAATCAGCCGGACGATGGCGGCTATGGCGCGCGGGTACTCGGCGAGCGTGCCCGTCTGGCGCTCGCGGCGACCGGGAAAGTCGACGCCGCCATTTCCGCCGGACGCGCGGCGCCGGTCGCGTCCGAGCCCAAGCCGGCAACGACCGCCGAAGCCGCCTCCTCTCCGGCGCTGCGGCCGGTCTCGAGTCCGGCGCCGGCCGGCGCGCTGCAGTCCGAAGAGACCGTCACGGAGCGGGCTGTCTAACGCGCACGTCGGGCGGGTCTTCGCCGGCTCCGGGTCCCCGACCGGGCAGTGCCGAGCGATTGAGGTAGTGCCGCAACCGCTCGACGGCTTCGCTCAGCCGCTCGAACGATGTCGCGTACGAGATGCGCGCGAACCGCTTGGGATGGTGAGTCCCGAAATCCTTGCCCGGCACCATGCAGACGCCGGTCGCCTGCAGCACCTCCGCGACAAAACGGTCGCTGTCGTCGCTGAAGCGGCTGATGTCGGCGTATACGTAGAAAGCCCCATCGGGGCGAACCGGAACGACGAAGCCCAATTGCTCCAGGGCCGGGACCAGGAAGTCTCGGCGACGGCGAAATTCGGCGCGGCGTTCTTCGTACGTCGCGAGCGATTCCGGCTCGAAACAGGCCAGCGCCGCGTGCTGCGCGATCGCCGACGCGCAGATGTACAGATTCTGGGCCAGGCGCTCCACCACCGGTCGCAGCGTCGGTGGCATCACAACCCAGCCGAGCCGCCAGCCTGTCATCGCGAAGTACTTCGAAAAACTGTTGATGGCGATGACCTGGTCGCTGATGGCAAGCGCCGACGTTGCGATGTTGTCGTACGACAGTCCCAGGTAGATTTCGTCGCTGATCACGAAGCCGCGGCGCGCGTGGACTGCGCTGATCACCTTGGCCAGTTCAGCGGCCTCACTTGAAGTGCCGGTCGGATTCGAGGGCGAGGCGACGAGGACGCCGCGCGTCGAGGCACCCCAGTGTTGCTCCACCGCTGCGGCATCCAGCTGGAACCGGCACTCAGGCCCGGTCGGCACCAGGCGGGCTCGCCCTTCGAACGCGGTGATGAAATGACGGTTGCACGGGTAACTCGGATCGGGCATCAGCACTTCCGCGTCGCGCTCGACCAGCGCGGCACAGCTGAGCAACAACGCACCAGAGGCTCCGGCGGTGATCGCGATCGCAGCCGGATCGACGACGACGCCGTATCGGGTTGCGTACCAGTCCGCAATGCGCTCGCGCAGTGCGGGCAGGCCCAGCGCGGGCGTGTACTGCGTGCGTGACTGCTCGATGGCGAGCGCGGCGGCGCGCTGCACCGGTGCGGTCGCGGTGAAGTCCGGCTCCCCGATGCTGAGGTGGATCACCGACCGTCCGGCCTGTTCAAGCGCTGCGGCCTGCTTGACCACCTCCATGACATGGAACGGTTCGATCCGCGCAGCGCGTGCGGCGAGCGGGGTCATGCCACCTCCTCCCAGAGACGGCCAATTCTACGTCGAGCGGACTCTAAAGTTAGTGAGCACTACTCTATGTGACGTGGACAAAAAAAGAGCCTGTCACCTGGGCGCGCCCGCATTCGGTAGAAGAGGGAGGAGGAGAGGCACCGACTAGGGTTGCCGCGCCCAGGCCTTGCGACAGGCTCTGAAAGAGGTGATTCGAAGTCTAGCTTGGAGCGGCAAAATGTCAAGTTTGTCTAGGTCAAACATTTTCCGCCACACCTTCGACGCTGTGATGCGTCGCCGGTGTCGCACCGGTTCTACGGGACCTCCGAGGCGGCGTGGTGTGGTCGAGCGCGGTCGAGCGTCACGCAACGCGCCGGCGCCGACAGCCGGAACCGGCGCGGATAATGGTCGTCCCGTGTGCTTGGAGCTGTCCGATCCATGCCGACCACCGAACAAGCTGACCTGCGTCGCGCCGCGCTCGAGTATCACGAAAAGCCGCAGCCCGGAAAGATTTCCATCGCGCCGACCAAGCAATTGGTCAACCAGCGCGATCTGGCCCTGGCGTACTCACCCGGTGTGGCGGCGGCGAGCGAAGCGATCCACGCGGATCCGGCGGCGGTATTCCGCTACACCGCGCGCGGCAACCTTGTCGGGGTCGTGACCAATGGCACGGCCGTACTCGGTCTGGGAAACATCGGACCGCTGGCCGCCAAGCCGGTGATGGAAGGCAAGGCGGTCCTCTTCAAGAAGTTCGCGGGCATCGATGTCTTCGACATCGAGGTCAACGAGCTGGACCCCGACCGGCTGATCGAGGTGATCGCCGCACTCGAGCCGACCTTCGGCGGCATCAACCTCGAGGACATCAAGGCGCCCGAGTGCTTCTACGTCGAGCGCAAGCTGCGCGAGCGGCTGAAGATCCCGGTGTTCCACGACGACCAGCATGGCACCGCCATCATCGTGGGCGCGGCGATCCTGAATGGACTGAGGGTGGTCGACAAGCCGCTCGACCAGGTGAAGCTCGTCACCAGCGGCGCCGGTGCCGCGGCGCTGGCCTGCCTCGAATTGCTGGTCGAGCTTGGTTTGCCGCGCGAACACATCTGGGTCACGGACATCGAGGGCGTGGTGTACCGCGGTCGCACCGTTCTGATGGACGAAGACAAGGCGAAGTTCGCGCAGGACACCACGGCACGCAAATTGATTGAGGTCATCGCCGATGCGGACGTGTTCCTGGGACTCTCGGCCGGCGGAGTCATGAAGGGCGAGATGGTCGCGAAAATGGCCAAGCGGCCGCTGATCCTCGCCCTGGCGAACCCGACGCCTGAGATCATGCCGGAGGAGGTCAAGCGCGTCCGTGACGACGCGATCATCGCCACCGGCCGCTCGGACTATCCGAATCAGGTCAACAACGTCCTGTGCTTTCCCGTTCATCTTCCGTGGCGCGCTCGACGTCGGTGCGACGACGATCACCACCGACGATGGAAATCGCCGCCGTGCGTGCGATCGCGAGCCTGGCGCAGGAAGAGCAGAGCGATGTCGTCGCCTCGGCCTACGGCATCACCAATCTCAGCTTTCGGTCCGGAGTACCTGATCCCGAAGCCGTTCGATCCGCGGCTGATCACGCGCATCGCGCCAGCGGTGGCGCAGGCGGCGATGGCAGAGCGGCGTCGCGTCGCGGCCGATCGCGGACATGAACGCCTACCGCGACCAGCTGCAGCAGTTCGTCTATCACTCGGGCACGTTCATGAAGCCGATCTTCACGATCGCGAAGAACGCGGTCGCCTCCGGGCGGCAAGTCGCGCATCGTGTTCGCCGAGGGCGAGGAAGAGCGCGTGTTGCGCGCCGTCCAGGTCGTGATCGACGAGAGGATCTCGCGCGCCCGATCCTGATCGGCCGGCCCGCGTGATCGCCAAGCGCGGCTGGAGCGCTTCGGGTTGCGCATGCGTCCCGATGTCGACTTCGAGCTGATCAATCCGCGAGTCCGACCCGCGCTATCGCGACTACTGGGAGACGTATCACCGGCTCGCGGCGCGCAAGGGCGTGACCGCGCAGTACGCGAAGATCGAGATGCGCCGCCGCCTGACGCTGATCGGCGCGATGATGATTCACAAGGGCGACGCCGACGGCATGATCTGCGGCACCTTCGGCACGCACGGCCAGCACCTGAGCGTACGTCGACCAGGTGATCGGCCGGCGGCCCGGATGTCGGCGTGTACGCCGCGATGAACATCCTGATGCTGCCGGGCCGGCAGCTGGCGCTGGTCGACACCCACGTGAACCTCGATCCGAGCGCGGAGCAGATCGCCGAGATCACGATCTGGCGGCCGAGCAGATTGAGGCAGCTGGGCATTCGAGCCGAAGATCGCCCTGCTGTCGCACTCCAACTTCGGTTCGAGCGACAGCGCCGTCCGCGCTGAAGATGCGGCGCCGCGCTGGCACTCGTCCGCGAGCGGGCGCCCGGAACTCGAGATCGACGGCGAGATGCACGCGGACGCGGCGATCGACGAAGGCATGCGGCGCTCGCTGATGCCGTTCTCGACGCTCAAGGGCGATGCGAACCTGCTCGTCTGCCCGAACATCGAGTCCGCCAACATCTCGTACAACCTGCTGAAGACCACCGCCGGCAACAACGTCGCGATCGGACCCATCCTGCTGGGCGCGGCCAAGCCGGTGAACATCCTGACGCCGTCCGCGACGGTCCGTCGCATCGTCAACATGACGGCGCTGACGGTGCTCGAGGCCAACTCGGTGCGGCAGCCCGAACTGCTCTAGCGTGCCATGCGACCTGCCGCGCGCACTGCTGTGCCTGCTGCGCTGGCGCTGCTCGTCGCCTGCTCGACCGGCGGAGCGCGCGAGGGCCGGCGGGCTGGCGGCGAGGTGGCCTGGCGCGAGCTGCCGCGGCCGAGGCGCGCGACACGCTTGCGCTGATCAGGAACGGCGGACCGTTCCCGTATCGACAAGGACGGGACGGTGTTCGGCAATCGCGAGGGCCACCTGCCGACGCGGCCGCGCGGTTACTACACGGAGTACACGGTGCAGACGCCGTCAGGAGCGTGACCGCGGAGCGCGGCGGATCATCGCGGGTCGAGGCGAATCGCGGGATCCGGCGATCAGCGGCGAGTACTACTACACCGACGATCACTACAACTCGTTCGGCGGATCCGCGAATGACCACGCGACACATCGAACGGCTCGAAGACCTGCCGGGCCACGTGGTGCGGTCACTGCGTGGTCTGACCGCCGAGCAGTTGCGCGCGTGGGCGAGGGCCGCCGACCAGCGCTTTCGAGCTGCCGATCTGTCCGGGTGCAAGGACAAGCCATCGGTGCTGCGCGATGATCGGGCATGCCTTCGGTCTGCCGAGCTGGTTCGGCGCTGAACCTCGACGCGCTGTACGACTCGCTCACCGACTGCGCGAGACCGGCCGGTCGGGCGCGGAGCGGTGTCGTGCTCGACGCGCTGCCGCATACGGAGCGCTTCGCCGTCGAGCGAGCGCGACGCGCTGCTCGACGTCTTCCGGGACGTCGCGGAGCGACTACGCGGAAGCCGGTGATTCCGTTCCGCGTGTTCTATCGGTGATCAGGGCCGACCGGCGAGCCATCAGCGGGGCAGCATCTGCGAGAGGTCGGCCAGCGCGCCGTCGAGTCCCTGCGCCGGCACCTGGCCGCTGCGGCGTGACGCGGTCGATCAACTGGGGCAGAAGGTCGGACAGCCCGCCGGACAGCTGGCCCAGGTCCATGCCGCTGGAGGCGGCCATCTGCTGCAGCTGGCCCCGCCCGAACACCTGCGTCAGCTGCTCGGGCGAGATCGGCAGGTTCTGTCCGGTCGCGATCCACGAGTTCACCTGCTGACCCAGGCCGGCCTGCTGGAACTGCTGTATCAGGTCCATCAAGCCGCCCGACCCGCCCGACCCGCCGCGTGTCCCGGCGCCTCCGGCGAGCATCTGCAGCGCCAGTTGCAGCAGGATTGGCACCGCCTTGTGAGCCGCCGGTGAGCCGCCGAGTGAGCCGCCCGAGAGCAGTGATCCATGGAAGCTTCCCTGGCCCTGTCCCAGCGCGCTCTGGAGTATCGAGTCGAGCAATCCCATGTGCACCTCCCTGAAAGTCCGGTGACGCGCGGTCAGCGGAAATCGCCGACAGGCCGCCTGCAGGGTGGCGAGCGCCGCGAGGCCGGCAGTTTCCGTGCGCAGGATGCGCGAGCCCAGTCGGACGGGCAGGTAGCCCGCCTCCTGCGCGAGCGTCAGCTCGCGAGGTTCGAAACCGCCTTCCGGTCCGATGGCCACGGTGAACCCCGCTGCGCCAAAGGCGGCCTCGACGAGCGAGCGGGTCGCTCGCGGCGGATCGAGAGGACCAGCGCAGCACCGTGTCCGTCGCGCGTCGGTCAGCGCCGCACGTGCGATCGTCAAAGGCTGCGATCGCCGGCAAGCGATTGCGCCCGCACTGGCAGCAGGCGGCGATGACGATCGTCGCGCAGCCGCTCCAGCCGCCGTTCGCGAGGCGAGGCCCATCAAGCTGGACGACGCTGCGCCGCGCAGGCATCAGGACGATGCGCGCGGCACCCGAGCTCGACGGCCTTTTCCACGATCCATTCGAGCTTGTCGGTGGCGATCCAGCCTGCACGAGCGTCACGTTCGAGCGGCGACTCGCGCTCTACGCGGTCATGCGTCGCCAGGTCGAGGCGCGGCTGCCTCGCACGCCGAGCCGCGCCGGATATTCGCCGCCGCGACCGTTGAAGACGACGACTGGTCACCGTCACGCAGACGCAGCACTGCGACCGCGTGGTGTGCCACGCGCGGCGGCAGGGCCACGGTCGTGTCTGCGACGAGATCGTCATCGATGAAGAAACGCGCGGGCATCGCGGCACGGCAAGCTCACGGCCTGCAAGAGAAAGGGCCGGCTTGCGCCGGCCCGTCCGTGGTCCGTTGGTCATTCGCAGCGCTGGTTCGCGCCAGCTACAACGTCAGGCCGCCCGGAGTTGCGACACGCGCGCAGGACTGCCGGAGGCCGATCGGGCGGCTGCGCCAGCTCCTGCACGAACAGCGGCAGCGTGAACAGCGCCGGGTGCATCGCCGGGTGGTAGTAGCGCAGCTCGCCGAGCTTCGCGGTCGCTCATGCGCTGCGACAGCGTATCGAGCGACAGCGAGCGCGGATCGATCGAGTCGCTCGCCACCGCCAGGCACCACTGCGAGCCGTACAGCGGGATGAAGAGCGACATCGGCGGCGACGTGACGGAACACCTTGCTGCAGGTTCGCGGCGTTCCTGCGCACCGTGTCGGCCTGGTAAACGGGCGACCCCAGATGCAGCGTCAGCATGCCGCCGGGCTTGAGGGTCGCGCTGGCACATCCGGAAGAACTCCTCCGAGTACAGGTGAAACGCCGGCGTGTCGGGGTCGGTGAGGTCGAGCACGATCAGGTCGAAGCGCTCGCTGGTCGACTTCACGTATTCGAATCCGTCGCCGATCTTGATCTCGAGGCGCGGATCGTCGAACACGCCCTTGTGGATCGCTGCCCAGGTACTTCCGCGAGATGTCGATGACGACCGGATCGAGCTCCGCCATCACGATGCGCTTGACGCCCGGATGCTTGAACAGTTCCTCGGACGAGCCGCCGTCGCCGCCGCCGATCACCAGGATCGACTCCGGATTCGGATGCGCGAGTGCGGCCGGGTGCGTCATGCACTCGTGATAGAAGAACTCGTCGCCTTCGGATGTCATCAGGCGTCCGTCGAGGCGGAAGAGCCTGCCGAACTGGTGCGTGTCGTACACCTCGACGCGCTGGTATGGCGACTCGATCTCGGCCAGCTTCTCCTTGATCGTGAAGCCGTAGCCGGAGTGCGCGTTGAGCCAGTCGAAGCTCAGCTGCGCCGCGGCCGGCTTCCGGCGACCGGGATCCGCCGCGGGTGCGCTGCCGCGTACCGAGCGGCGAGATCACCGCGCGTGATCCGGTTGACGACCTGGCTCTGCGGACGGAAGGCCAGCGATCAGGGTCTCGAACAACTGCTCGGCCTTGCCGGTGTTGTCCTCGGTGAAGTTGCAGACGTAGACGTCGAGCGTGACGCCGCGTCGCTCCGGCCAGGTGTGGATCGCGAGGTGCGATTCGGCGAGCAGGATCGTCCCGGTGATGCCGCCCGGCTGACCGTTCCAGTCCGGAAAGACATGCCACTTGTCGTCGACGATGGTGAGCGTTGGCGTCGTTCGTCGCCGTTGCGGCACAGCGTCGACAGAGCTTCGAGATCCGTGAGAGTGGCTGCGCTGCAGCCGCATTCGAACAGATCGCCAGTCAGGTGAAGGCCTTGCATCTTCGTCCCCCAGCAGGTCCGCCCTATATCGACCTGAATCGCGACTCGCGTCGCAACCCCACGATCCGGGACTCACGCGCTGTGGCGCGGCACGCGAGTCTTGCAGCTTGCGCTGCACCTGCTGGCTTTGGCGGGAATGCTGCCTAACGGCACGTTGCCTTCGTTCGGGATCCCCGAGTCGCGATGCGATCCCGCATGTCCAGCTGCGAATCTGGCGCCCGTTGCTTCCTGTCTGTTCCGGATCGAATTTGGAAAAGCCGTGAATAGTACCTCAAAACGCGCACCTATTCAAGTACTTGGAGCCTGTTTCCCAGGGTGAATTTGGAGCGCCTGCTCGACGGATCTGTCCTCTGGTCAACGGCTGCGCGCGGAGCGCGGTCGCGGCGGCGGATGACGGTCACGGAGCACGGCTTCGCTCGCCGCCGGTCTTTTGCTAAAATTCACGTTCTCCCCCGGATGCCGGCGTCGACGAGCATTCGCCGCGGACGTTGCGCCGTTCTCAGCCTCTGACTCGCCACTATGCTCGAGACGCGCGACGATGAACGACTCTCCCACCCTCCGCGCAGTCTCCGACGACGAGCGTGCCGCAGATGGCCAACGCGATCCGCGCGCTGGCGATGGACGCGGTGCAGAAGGCCAACTCGGGCCATCCCGGCATGCCGATGGGCATGGCGGAGATCGCTGTCGCGCTCTGGGGCGGACACTTTCGCACAACCCGGCGAATCCGCACTGGCTGAATCGAGACCGCTTCGTGCTGTCGAACGGGCACGGCTCGATGCTGCAGTACGCGCTGCTGCACCTGACCGGATACGCGCTGCCGATCGAGGAGATCGATCCGCTTCCGCCAGTTCGGCAGCCGCACGCCGGGCCATCCCGAGCACGGCCTGACGCCGGGCATCGAGACGACGACCGGGCCCCTCGGTCAGGGATTTGCGAACGCCGTCGGCATGGCGCTCGCCGAGAAACTGCTCGCGGCCGAGTTCAACCGTCCTGGTTTCGACATCGTCGATCACCGCACCTATGTGTTCGTCGGCGATGGCTGCCTGATGGAAGGCATCTCGCACGAGGCGGCCTCGCTCGCCGGCACCTGGCGACTCGAACAAGCTGATCGCGATCTACGACGACAACGGCATTTCGATCGACGGCGATGTCAGGGCTGGTTCAACGACGACACCGCGCCGCCGCTTCGAGGCGTACGGCTGGAACGTGATCGGCCCGGTCGACGGCCACGACGTCGACGCGGTGGATCGCGCGATCGCGGCGGCCAAGGCGAGACGCGGCGGCCGACGCTGATCATCGCACGCACCGTCATCGGCAAGGGTTCGCCGGGCCGTGCGGGCAGCGAGAAGGCGCACGGCGAGGCGCTGGGCGAGGCGGAAATCGCGGCGACGCGGGCCGCGATCGGCTGGCCGCACGCGCCGTTCGTCGTGCCGAACGACGTCTACGCGGCGTGGGACGCGCGCGCGCGCGGCCGGCGAGCGCGAGGCCGACGTGGAACAAGCGGTTCGAGGCCTACGCTCGAGCATTTCCCGCGCGAGGCCGCCGAACTCGACGCGTCGCGTCGCGGGCGACCTGCCGCGCGACTACTCGACGCGACGCTCGGCCGCTGCGATCGACGCCGCGGCGGACAAGCGCGAAACGGTCGCCACGCGCAAGGCATCGCAGCTGGCGCTCGAGGCCCTTGCGCCGGCCTTGCCCGAACTGCTCGGCGGCTCGGCCGACCTCACCGGCAGCAACCTGACCAAGTGGAGCAAGGCCAAGGCGCTGCGCCCGATGCGCTCGACGGCCGCCACATCAACTACGGCGTGCGCGAGTTCGGCATGAGCGCGATCGCCAACGGCATCGCGCTGCACGGCGGCTTCATCCCGTTCGTCGGCACCTTCCTCGTCTTCTCCGACTACGCGCGCAATGCGGTGCGCATGTCGGCGCTGATGAAGCAGCGTGTGATTTCGTCTTCACGCACGACTCGATCGGCCTGGGCGAGGATGGACCGACCCACCAGGCCGTCGAACACGCGTCGAGCCTGCGCCTGATCCCGAACCTCGATGTGTGGCGGCCGGCCGATACCGGTCGAAGACGCTGGTCGCCTGGGCGGCGGCGCTCGAGCGGCGCGACGGCCCGACGAGCCTGCTGCTGTCGCGCCAGAGCCGTGCCGTACGTGCGCCGGCGCGCGCGACATCGCGGCCGATCCGGCGCGGCGCCTACGTGCTGTCGCGAGGCGGCCGGCGGCGTGACGCAGCGCGCGCGCCGTGCTGATCGCGACCGGCTCGGAGGTGTCCGCTCGCCGTCGAGGCGCAGAAGGTGCTGGACGCGCGCAGGCGTGCCGGTGCGCGTGGTCTCGATGCCGTCGACGTCGGTCTTCGACCGCCAGGACGGCCGACTACAAGTCGAGCGTGCTGCCCGCCAGGCGTGCCGCGCGTCGCGATCGAGGCCGGCGTCACGGACTTCTGGTGGAAGTACGTGCGCGCCGAGCGGCGCGGTGATCGGCGTCGATCGCTTCGGCGAGTCGGCGCCGGCCGCCGGCCGTCTTCAAGCATTTCGGTTTCACGGTCGACAACGTCGTCGCCACCGTGAACGCAGTCATCGCCAGGGGGAAGAAGAAGTGACCATCAAGGTTGCCATCAACGGCTATGGCCGCATCGGCCGCAACATCCTGCGTGCGCACTACGAGGGCGGCAAGAAGCACGACATCCAGATCGTCGCGATCAACGACCTCGGCGATCCGAAGACCAATGCGCACCTGACGAAGTACGACACGGCGCACGGCACGTTTCCGGGCACGGTGGCGGTCGACGGCGATTCGATGGTCGTCAATGGCGATCGCATCAAGGTGCTCGCCAACCGCAATCCGGCCGAGCTGCCGTGGGCTGCGCTCGGCGTGGACGTCGTGCTCGAATGCACGGGCTTCTTCACCACCAAGGAAAAGGCCTCGGCCCACCTGAAGGGCGGCGCGAAGAAGGTCATCATCTCCGCGCCGGGTGGCAAGGACGTCGACGCGACGATCGTGTACGGCGTCAACCACGGGGTCCTGAAGGCGGCGCACACCGTGATCTCGAATGCGTCCTGCACGACCAACTGCCTGGCGCCGCTGGTCAAGCCGCTGCACGAGAAGATCGGGCTGGTCAACGGCCTGATGACGACGGTGCACGCGTACACCAACGACCAGGTGCTGACCGACGTCTATCACGAAGACCTGCGCCGCGCGCGCGCCGCGGCGCACAACATGATTCCGACCAAGACCGGCGCCGCGGCGGCGCGTCGGCCTGGTGCTGCCGGAACTGAACGGCAAGCTCGACGGCTATGCGATCCGCGTGCCGACCATCAACGTGTCGATCGTCGACCTGTCGTTCATCGCGGCGCGCGACACGACGCGTCGACGAAGTCAACGGCATCATGAAGGCCGCCGCGGCCGGCGAGCTGAAGGGCGTGCTCGGCTACAACACCGATCCGCTCGTCTCCAGCGATTTCAACCACGATGCGCGTTCGTCGATCTTCGATGCGACGCTGACCAAGGTCTCGGGCCGTCTGGTCAAGGTCTCGAGCTGGTACGACAATGAGTGGGGCTTCAGCAACCGGATGCTGGACACCACGGTTGCGTTGATGACGGCGAAGTCGCCGTACACGGGGGCCGCCGCACTCGAAGCGGCGAAGGTTGTGACCGCGCATAGCCCGTAGCGACGTCGCGCAGCGGCCCGCCGGAGCGGCCCCGGCGGCATTTCGAGGAGGATTCTCGACACCGTCTTCGAGCCGATGGCGGCCCGATGGTGCATCACGGGAAGGGTTCTCTACTAGCGGTCCTTATGATGTCCCGCTAGTTCGTTCGGCCGAGGCGGCAGCAACAGTGCAGGACGCCTCGCCTCCAGTAATCTCGGCGGCACTCTCGCGCGTTACTGCGTGTCATAGCCTGCGAAATGGGGGTCGTTCGTCCGGGAACGACGCTTTCGGCCGCTTTTTCGGCCGTCCGTGGCTGCAGCGGCTCTGACAGCATCGCGAGTTAGCGGTTGATGAGTCCGACGACTGGGAACCAGGTTCAGGAGCGCATGCGGTGATACGTCCAATTCACGTTGCTTTTGTCGTGTCCGTTGCCGGTGTAATCGCGACTGGGTGGCCCGCGTCCAGCGCGTACTCCACCGGGTTGATGACACAGAAGCAGGCCGCGCTGAAAGGGTTGGTCGCCACTCGCAAGCTGTCGGAGCAGAAAGTCGACAAGCTGATCGTGCGCCTGCGCTCGGGCAAGTCGCAGGTCCAGGCGAGTGCAATGTCGGCGGACCGGGCGCAGGCCCTTTCGAAGTCCGCAGGCGTAGGGATGAAGGCCTTGCGCACCATGGCCGGTGGCTCGCACCTGATGCAGCTCGACGGCCCGATGACGGTCGCGGAAGCGCGCGCCGTGGCGGCGCGCCTCGCGCAGGATCCCGCAGTCGAGTACGCGGAGCCGAACGTTCGTTTCCGGGCGCTCGCGATGCCGAACGAACCACGCTTTACGCAATGGCAGTGGAATCTCTTTGCACCGACCAGCAGCTACACCGGCTCGACCGGTGCGTCGACGCCGTGACCTCGACGGCGGTCGGCGGCGCCAACCTGCCGCTGGCATGGGACTACACGACCGGATCGAGCGGTGTGATTGTCGCCGTGATCGACACCGGCATCTCCAATCACGCCGACCTGAACGGTGTGTCCGGCGGCGCGACCTACACCCCGGCGGGACGTTTCTTGCCAGGCTATGACTTCGTGTCGAGCGCAAACGGTGCAACTTTGCCGGCGAATTTCGTTTCCAACGATGGCAATGGTCGAGACGCCGATCCGTCGGACCCGGGCGACTGGATCACTGTGCAGGAGAAGACGCTTTATCCGGCTGATTGCGCGATCGGGGAAACGGCACCTTACCAGGCGTCCGACAGCAGTTGGCACGGTACCCACATGGCTGGCATCGTCGCGGCGACCGCCAACAATGCCGCCGGCATCGCGGGCATCGGCTGGAACGTGCGTGTGCTGCCGCTGCGCGCATTGGGCAAGTGTGGCGGCGATCTGTCGGACATCGCCGAGGCCGTGCGCTGGGCCGCAGGGCTGCCGGTGAGCGGGGTCCCGGCCAACCCGTACCCGGCGCAAGTCATCAGCCTGAGCCTGGGCGGTGGCGACACGTGCAGTGCGGAAATGCAAAATGCCGTGAACGCCGCAATCAGTGGCGGATGCGGTCGTGATCGCGGCAACGGGCAACGAAGGGGACGTGAAGCTGATCGCGCCTGCCAACTGCAACGGTGTCTTGGCCGTGACCGCACACACGATCAACGGCGAGAACGCCGATTACGCGAACATCGCTAGTACGGTACCGAAGGCCGAGATGCTGAGCGCGCCAGGCGGCGGAACGCCGACCTTGCTAGGGGCGGGCGGCCCGACCGACAACACGAACTGGGACGGCTACTACATCTTCTCGAGCGTGCTGTTTGGACCGACGTCGCCGACAAGCAGCACAGCGTCGCGGGAGCACCGGCCCGGCGTATTCGGGCTTTGTCGGCACCAGCCCGGCCACGCCGCAGGTGGCGGGCGTGGCGGCGCTACTGAAGTCGTTCGTCCCTGATGCGACGCCAGAGCAGATCAAGTCCTACCTCCTGACCAACGTGCGTGCGTATCCGGCAGGCAGTACCTGCGCGCCTGGCGGCGCTTTTGACGGAAAGTGCGGCACCGGATTGCTGGACGCTGAAAAAGCGCTGACCGCTGCGGGTCCGATGGCAGCGCCTGCGTCCGTTGCGGGAGCCGACCAAGTTGTCGCCCCAGGGGCGACCGTTACGCTGAATGGAACGGCGAGCAAGGCCTATGCAAGCAAGACCATCACCGCCTACGAATGGACGCAGACCGGCGGCACGCCGACGGTCACGCTCGCCACGCCCAGCGCCGCTACGATCGACCTTCACGGCCCCGGCGACGGGTTCGCTGACGTTCCGCCTGCGCGTCACCGACAGCAGCATGAAGTTCGGTGACGACAGCGTCGTGGTGCGCGTCAACAACGCGCCGACTGTCGCGGCCGTGGCCGAATCAGAGTGCGACGGTCGGCAGACGTCGTCTCGTTCACGGTCACCGGCAGCGACGCCGACGGCGATGCGCTGACGTACGTCGCGGGCAGCAGTTCGACGGTTCCGGTCAGTGCGCTGTCGCCGACCGGGCAGTTCACCTGGAACACGACCGGCTACGCCGCGGGAACCTATCAGCTGACGTACTTCGCGACCGACGGCGTCTCGGCGAATAGTGCGTCGCAGACAGTGACGATCACGCTGACCGCCGCGCCGTCCGCGGCCAATCCGCCGTCGTCGGGAGGCGGTGGCGGTGCGCTGCCACTACTGCCGCTGCTGCTGCTCGGCGCGCTGCTTGCTGCTCCGGCGGTCCGCCAGCGCAAGCAGTAGTCCGAACGCCGAACCGCAGGTGGCGCCGATCAGGTGCGCCTGCGGCACCACCGCCGCGCCGAGCCAGTCCGCGTACGGCAGCGCGTCGCCCGCGGGCTGTTCGAGCGCGACCTTGATCCAGCCGCCGACGAAGAGCGCTGCCGGCAGCCACAGTGCGCGTAGCGTGCGTGAATGCGCGCTGAAGAGCCACTTGGCGGCGCCCGCGAAAAACAGCCCATGCAGGATGCCGGACAGGCCTCGGTACCAGAGGATGCCGGGTACCAGCGCGGCCAGTCCGAGGCCGATGACGAGACTCGCTGACAGCAGGACTACCATCTGACGTGGCGCGGTGAGGTCCGGCGCGAACAGCCGGGCTACGATCAGCAGCGCGGCGGCGTTGATCGCCGCATGCGGCCAGTTGATATGCACGAAGTGACCCGTCAGCAATCGCCACGGCTCACTCGCCAGAAGCGCGCGCCGGTATTCGAGTGCATCGCCCAGTCCGCTCGCATGCAGTAGCAGCACCGCCGCCGCGATGACAACGGCGCAGCGTTCAGAGGTCGAAAGCGAGAAGCCGCGCACGAAGCCTTTCTGCGTTTGAAGGACTCGTATAATGCCGAAGTCGTTGCAGCCGCGCGCAATGCGCGGACTTCAAAACAATTCCGCGGCCTTCCACATGCACGTTAAGACCCTTGAAGAACTTGCCCGTGGCGGACAGTCTTGCCGGCCGCCGCGTCTTCATCCGGTCCGATCTCAACGTGCCGTTTGACGATGCGGGAAACATCACCGAAGACACGCGCATCCGAGCCTCGCTGCCCGCGATACGCATGGCGCTCGATGCTGGAGCGGCGGTGATGGTGACTTCCCACCTCGGCCGCCCGACCGAGGGCGAAATGAAGCCTGAGGACTCCCTGGCGCCGGTCGCGAAGCGGCTCGGCGAACTGCTGGGACGACCGGTGCCGCTCAAGTCCGGCTGGGTCGACGGTGTGACGGTTGCGCCCGGCGAAGTCGTGCTGCTCGAAAACATGCGCGTGAATCGCGGCGAGAAGAAGAACAGCGACGAACTGGCGCGCAAGATTGCGGCCCTGCTCGATGTCTACGTAAACGATGCGTTTGGAACGGCCCATCGGGCCGAGGCCACCACCCACGGCGTCGCCAAGTTCGCGCCGATCGCCTGTGCCGGTCCACTGCTGGCCGCTGAAATCGAGGCCCTGGGCAAGGCGCTCGGCAATCCCAAACGGCCGCTCGCCGCCATCGTGGCGGGGTCGAAGGTCTCGACCAAGCTCACGCTGCTCAACAATCTCGCGCAGAAGGTCGACCGTCTGATTGTCGGCGGCGGCATCGCCAACACATTCCTGCTGGCCGAAGGCTTCCCGATCGGCAAGTCGCTGGCCGAGCCTGATCTGGTGCCCGAATGCAAGAAGGTGCTGGCCACGCTCGCGGCTAAGGGTGCGACCTTGCCGTTGCCGCTGGATGTCGTGGTGGCGAAGGAGATCTCGGCGACGGCACCGGCGACTGTCCGGCGCGCCGACGACGTGCACCCCGACGAGATGATCCTCGACATCGGGCCCCAGAGTGCACTGTCGCTGTCACACATGTTGCGCGATGCCGGCACGATCATCTGGAATGGACCGGTGGGCGTGTTTGAGTTCGATGCCTTCGCTGACGGCACGCATCAGATGGCGTTGGCGATCGCCGAGGCCACCGCCAACGGGGCGTTTTCCATTGCTGGCGGCGGCGATACGCTGGCCGCGATCGCGCGCTACGGCATCAGCGACCGCATCAGCTACATCTCGACCGGCGGCGGCGCCTTCTTGGAGTTTCTCGAGGGCCGAACGCTGCCGGCAATCGAAGTCCTGCAGTCGCGCGCCGCGACATGACCAGCCACCCGTCCCGGGAGTCACATTGAGTCGGTTTGCGGTCGCGGGTCTGGATCACGTGCACGTGTACGTGCGTGACCGTGGCGCAGCGGCCCGCTGGTACGGGGCGGTCCTTGGATTGCGGCGTGAGCGCCGGTTTGCGGCGTGGTCGCGTGAGGCCGACGGCCCGCTGACGCTGACGGCAGCCGACGGCGTGAGCCATGTTGCGCTCTTTGCGGACGAGCGTCGCGCGGGGCGCGGAACGACGGTCGCGTTGCGTACCGACGGGGAGGGTTTCGCCGCCTTTGCGAAGCGCGCCGCGCGCCTGCCGCTCTTCGACAAGCGACGCCGACCGGCCCAGCCGCGCATGCAGGATCACGACCAGTCGCTTTCGCTCTACTTCAGCGATCCCGACGGCAACCCGATCGAACTGACCACCTACGACGCCGCGCTCGCGCGGTCTCGGCTAAGCGGACGCTGACACCATGCCAAGAAGCACGAAGATCGTCGCAACGCTCGGCCCCGCGTCGAGCGATCCCATGGTGCTGGAGCGAATGCTGGCCGCCGGCGTCGACGTCGTGCGCTTCAACTTCTCGCACGGGTCGGCCGACGACCACCTGCAGCGCGCTGCGCACGTGCGTGAGGCGGCCGCGCGCATCGGTCGTGACGTTGCGATCATGGCGGACCTGCAGGGTCCGAAGATTCGCGTCGGGAAATTCGAGAACGGACGCGTGACCCTGCGGGCAGGGGCGCCGTTCATTCTCGATGCGAACGCCGAACGCGGCAACGAGGGGCGCGTCGGCCTCGATTACAACGACCTGCCGAAGGACGTCCGGGCCGGTGACACGTTGCTCCTCAATGACGGCTTCATCGTGCTCGACGTCGTGCGCGTCATAGGCAGCGAAATCCATACCACCGTCCGCGTCGGCGGCGAGCTGTCGAACAACAAGGGCATCAACAAGCAGGGCGGGGGACTCTCCGCGCCGGCGCTGACGGGCAAGGACGTGCGCGACATCGAGACCGCCATGCAGTGCGGTGCGGACTATGTGGCGGTGTCGTTCGTGAAGAACCGTACCGATGTCGAGATGGCCCGCCAGCTGACCACGATCGCGGGCGAGAAGCACGGTGTCAAGCCGCAGATCATTGCCAAGATCGAGCGCGCCGAAGCGATCCCACTGCTGAGGGAGATCCTGGAAGCCGCTGACGGCATCATGGTCGCACGCGGCGATCTTGCGGTCGAGGTCGGAAACGCCGCGGTTCCGGCGCTGCAGAAGCGCATGATCAAGATGGCGCTGGCCGCCAACAAGCTCGCGATCACGGCGACCCAGATGATGGAGTCGATGATCCTGAACGCGGTGCCGACGCGGGCGGAAGTCAGCGATGTCGCCAACGCCGTGCTCGACGGTACCGACGCCGTCATGCTGTCGGCCGAGACCGCGGCCGGCAAGTACCCGGTCGAGGTCGTCGAGGCGATGGCGAACATCGTCGAGGAGGCCGACCGCTCGGAGTCGGACGAACTCGATTTGCAGTTCCTCAATCAGACATTCACCCGAGTAGACCAGTCGATCGCCTATGGCGCGCTGTTCACGGCCTCCCACCTGCGATGCGCGGCGATCTGCGCGCTCACCGAGTCGGGCGCGACCACACTGTGGATGAGCCGCCACGACGTCGACATCCCGATCTATGCGCTGACGCCGAGTGCGGCGACAGCACGACGCCTCGCGCTGTATCGCAACGTGCGGCCGCTGCATTTCGCGGCGGGGGCCGACCGCGAGGCCGCTCTGACGAGTGCAGAACGGCTGCTGCTCGACAAGGGGGTCGTCAAGCGCGGTGACCTGATTGTGCTGACCGTTGGTGAGCCGATGGGCCAGGCCGGCGGAACCAACGCGCTCAAGATCGTCCGCGTCGGCGAACACGGCTGAGGCGGCGGGTACGGCACGGGCGGGCGGACCCGTTCTCCGGACGCCGTTACCCGAGCCGGCCGTTTTGCGGAACACTTGCCCGGACCGGTCGCACGCCCCGGCGGCCTCGCCTAAAATTGGCCCTTAACCGGTCAATTCCCTCAGGAGAATCAGATGGCGTTGGTGTCGATGCGTCAGTTGCTGGATCACGCGGCCGAGAACGGCTATGGTGTGCCCGCGTTCAACGTCAACAACCTCGAGCAGGTGCAGGCCATCATGGAAGCGGCCCACGAGGTCAATGCGCCGGTCATCATGCAGGCCTCGGCGGGCGCGCGGAAGTATGCGGGCGAAAACTTTCTCAAGCACCTGATCGAGGCCGCCGTCGAAAGCTATCCGCACCTGCCGGTGGCGATGCACCAGGACCACGGCCAGTCGCCTGCGGTCTGCGAGGGCGCCATCAAGTTGGGCTTCTCCTCGGTGATGATGGACGGCTCGTTGCGCGAAGACGGCAAGTCGATTGCCGACTACGACTACAACTGGCAGGTCACCAAGCAGGTGGTCGACATGGCGCACGCCATCGGCGTCAGCGTCGAAGGTGAACTGGGCTGCCTCGGTTCGCTCGAGACGATGAAGGGTGACAAGGAAGACGGTCACGGCACCGAGGCAACAATGACGCGCGACCAATTGCTGACCGATCCGGACCAGGCCGCCGACTTCGTGAAGAAGACGCAGCTCGACGCCCTGGCGATCGCGATCGGCACGAGCCACGGCGCCTACAAGTTCACGCGCAAGCCGACCGGTGACATTTTGGCGATCGAGCGCATCAAGCAGATTCACAATCGCATCCCGAACACGCACCTGGTGATGCACGGCTCGTCCAGCGTGCCGCAGGACCTGCTCGAGGAGATCCGCAAGTACGGCGGCCAGATGAAGGAGACCTATGGCGTGCCGGTCGAGGAGATCCAGGAAGCGATCAAGCATGGCGTGCGCAAGATCAACATCGACACCGACATCCGGCTGGCGATGACGGCCGCGGTGCGTAAGTTCCTGCACGAGAACCCCAGCCACTTCGACCCGCGCGACTTCCTGAAGCCCGCACGCGCGGCGGCCAAGGCGATCTGCAAGGAGCGCTACCTGCAGTTCGGCTGCGAAGGGCAGGGCGGCAAGATCCAGCCGGTGCCGCTGCACGACTGTCGCCCACAAATACCAGACGGGCGAGCTTTCGCAGCACGTGCACTGAAAAGCAGACTCCTCCGTCAAGGAATACGGCGCCACTCTGGCGCCGTTTTTCGCTCGGAGGCTGGCCCAGAGTGCCCGGGCGTCCTCAGCCCTAGCAGGGGAAGTCGCCTGCTTTGGCCGCGATCGATTTCGTGCACGAACCCTAGGTACTAGTGCGGGTCGACCTCGTAACGGACTCGGCGGATGATCGAAATGGGTGCATGGACGCCCAATGACCAGAAACGAGGAGAGAGACATGACGGCACATTCGCGTCGCTGCCCGATTTGCAAAGGGCAGACAGCCCCAACCCGGCTGACCTCCCTGAGCGGCGAGGACGCGCCACTTGCAGTCACGGTGAAGGGGATGCCCGTGCTCCAATGCGCGCAGGGGCATCGCAGCTTTCCGCTCGCGGATTTTCCGCTCCTGCTGCTCGATCACCTGCTCGAGCAGGACGAGCCCAGGCTTCCGGTGAGCCAGGCAAAGGGTCTGGTCTTCAAACGCTTCAGTTGCTCGGAGTGCGGCACCGAACTGGGCGCCAACGACGATCGGCCACACACGTTTCACGTCGACGTGGAACTCCCGGAGCTGCCGGCGTTCGGTGTCGACCTGAAGCTGCCGGTCAGCCGCTGCAGTCGCTGTGGCCGCGAGCAACTGCACTCGCTCAAGGAACTCAAGAGCCACACCCCGGCCGCACTCGCACACGCGTTCAAAGCAGCGCAACTCGCGGCGGCCTAGTGCGTCGCGCGTGCCCGCCCGTCCCGACGCCGTCGGGTCTGGCGTCCACGTGCGACACCTCGGTTACATCGAGCCGCGCAACCCCAACCGATCGATTGTTGCTTTCTCGGCCTCGTAGGTCTGGCGCGCGAATTTGGTGTACTCCTCGGGGCCCATGTAGATCACCGGCTGGTCGTAGCGTTCGAGCAGGCCGAGCACCTTCGGGTCGTCGAGCGCCTTCTTGAACGCGTCGTGCAGCGACCTTGACCGTCGCGGCGTCCATGCCGGCGGGGCCGGCGATGCCGAACGGCGAGTCGGAGATCGTGTCGTAGCCGAGTTCGTTCAGCGTCGGGCACGTCGGGCCAGCGCTTGGTGCGCTTGGAGCCGAAGGTCGCGAGCAGGCGCAGCTTGCCGGCTTCGACCTGCGGCGCGAAGCCGGTCGAGTCGCTGACCGACATTAGATGGCCGCCGAGGATCGCGGCCATCAGTTCGGCGCTGCCTTTGTACGGGACGTGCGTCAGCTTGATGCCGGCCTTCTGCGCGAACTCTTCCATCGCCAGGTGCGGCGTCGTGCCGGTGCCGGTCGAGCCGTAGTCGATCTTGCCCGGATTCTTCTTCGCGTCGTCGACGTACTCCTTCAGCGTCTTCCACGGTGCACTGGCCGGGACGACCAGGCCGAAGGTGTAGCCGGTCAGGTTGACGATGTACGTGAAGTCCTTGAGCGGATCGAGTCTGCGGCGCCTTCTGCATGTGCGGAATGCGGAACACGCCGAGCGGGATCTGCGACAAGCAGGTAGCCGTCCGGCTTCGCGGTCTTCAGCGCGATCGGCGCGATCGTGCCGCCGGCGCCCGGCTTGTTCTCGACGACGACCGCCTGCTTGAGTTCGCGCGCCGGCCACCTCGGCAAACGCCCGCATCACCTGGTCGGTCGGGCCGCCGGCAGGAAAGGCGCAAAGCAGCGTGATCGAGTGCGAGGAAAGGCCTGAGCGCGCAAGGCGCCGTGCGGCAGCACGAGCGCGGCGCTGCCGGCCAGCAATGCGGTGCGACGGTCCATCGGTGTCTCCTCGTCTCGTTATGCGATCGAGTATAGGCACCGCAACACGGGCCGATAGTCGCGGCGCAGTGGGCTCAGCCGAGCTGTGACGCGGGTCTCGACGCGTCCGGCACGCTCGTGCCACGCGATGAGCGTGATCTCGGTTCCGGCCTTGCCTCGCACGACCCAGTCGACGTGGGCGCGATCGGCGGTGACCTTCTTGTTGGGCCAGAACGAGATGCCGGTGTGCAGGTAGGCCCAGCCTTCGAGTTCACCAAGTTCCTCGCGCGACTTGCCGGTGACGAGTCTTGCGCTCCCGCGGGCAAGTCGATCTCGGCCAGCACGCCGCGCAGCAGGTTGCGCTTGACGGCCATCTTGCTGACATAGCTCGGCAGCCAGCCGGTGTTCTGCACGACGAGCCGCACGCGCCAGGCGTTCGGCGCCCGCCGCGGTCACTTCGACCGCGCGCACGTTCGAGCTTCGGCGAGATCAGCGTCTGCCACAGCAGCCATTTCGGGAAGCGCGCGATCTTCCTTCTCGCGCAGCGCCGGCGGCGGATTCGTGAACACGGCCATGCGGTTCCAGCCGCCGATTTCGACCTTGCCGAGCTGCGGATGATCGAACGGCTTCCAGTCGACATGCCCCTCGCCGGGTGCAACGCGCTGCGCCCACTCGAACACCTTGAGGTCGTCCTCGATCGGATGGTCGCGGAACCAGTGGATCCACTCCTTGTTGTCGATGCCGGCTTCCTTCTTCGGATTCCAGATCTCGATCGTCCAGATGTACATGCCGAGGTGCTCGTAGATCCAGTCGAACGCACCGCTGATGAACTCGCCGGGGTAGTACTGGAACTCGTGCCAGATCGAGATGGCCGGATAGCCGGTCAGCTCTTCGCCCTTCTTGCCGACCTTCTGGTAGGTCCACAGGTCCTCGGCCGGCAGCTTGTCGTCGGGCGCGTGACCGAACGGACGCAGCAGCACGCCGGAGAACGTGTGAATGCTGGTGCCGCCGCAGATGTTCGGATGCGTGACGAAGAAGTCGACGACTGCGCGCACCTCGGGCTCGGACGTCGGGTACGGACCGGCGCCGAGCTGCTCGAACTCCTGCCGCCAGTTCGACGGGAAGTTGCGGTTGAGGTCGAGTCCCTGCGCGTTGCCGGTGACGCCGGCGATGCCGATCGAGGTGCCGTCGTAGTTCTCGATGCGCCCTTCGGGCAGCACGCGGTAGTACTCGCCGCCGGGCGGGATCGAGCGGGTCGCGCCGCACCAGCAGATGCGGCTCGCTGCGGATGCTTCTTCCACGGCCCGTTGGGATCGGCGATGCGCATCTGCAGGATGCGGCCGTCGCCGTCCAGGTCCTCGGCGATCAGGCCTTCGACAGGCTCCTCGTCGAACGGATAGCGGCGCGTCGACGAGCGCACGTACTTCGGCCGGTCGGCCATCGCCCACTCGGCACCGTCCGGGTTGATGCGCGGGCAGACGTAGATCGTGCGCGTGTCGAGCGCGCGGCGGATCTCGGGATCGGTGTCCTTGCCCTTCATCAGCCAGTCGATGAAGTACAGGCAGGCGCTCGACGCCGTCAGTTCGACCGAGTGGATGTTGCCGTCGACCCAGTAGGCCGGCTTGTCCGCGGCGGTCCCGTCGCGGTGTTGGTGATCGTCAGCAGCGGAATCGCACGCCCTTCGTGGCTGGTGCCGATCGTTTCGAGCGCGATGTACTGCGGATGCTCGGCGACAAACGCGCGCAGCAGCGCCATCAGGTCGTCATAGCGGTAGAAACGGGAGAAATCGATGGCGGGCATGGACGTGGGGTAGCGGAAAATGGGTGCGCGCGATGATACGCGGCGCCTTGCGCATACATGCGCTCGCCCTCCGCATGCCATTCGCGAAGTCCGTGGCGCCGACTATCATCGCGGGCCATGTCGACCCGAATCCGGCCATGCGTCCCGATGCCAGCGCGCCCGTCGACGGTCGCGCGCTGAAGGGCAAGCGCGGCCTGCACGCGCCTGATCAATGCCACGCGCTACTCGATCGACGGACTGCGCGCCGCCTGGGAGCACGAGGACGCGTTCCGGCTGGAGGTCGGAATCGCTGCGGTGCTCATTCCCGTGGCGGTTCTGCTGCCGGTCAGCGTCGTCGAGAAGGTGCTGCTGATCGCGGTCGTCGTGCTGGTGCTGGTCGTCGAGTTGCTGAACACCGGCATCGAGGCGGCGGTCGATCGCGATAGCTTCGAGATCGACGCGCTTGGCCAAGCGCGCCAAGGACTATGGCAGCGCCGCCGTCATGCTGACGATGTTGCTCGCCGGCGGCACGTGGCTCGCGATCCTGCTCTCGCGCTTCCTCTGACAGCTGGCGCCGTCCCGTAAACTGCGCGCCGGGAGGAAATGCCCGATGACATCCGGGCTGCTGCATTCGAATATCCGCTCGCTGCCGCTCGTGTACCGCGGCAAGGTGCGCGACAGCTATGCCGTCGGCGACGACAAGCTGTTGCTGGTCACGTCGGACCGGCTTGTCGGCCTTCGACGTCGTGATGAACCAGCCGATTCCGGACAAGGGACGCGTGCTCAATGCGATGTCGAACTTCTGGTTCGAGAAGCTCGCGCACATCGTTCCCAACCACCTGACCGGCATCGATCCCGAGAGCGTCGTCGCGCCGGGCGAGCGCGACCAGGTGCGTGGACGCGCGGTGGTGGCGCTGCGGCTCAAGCCGATCCCGGTCGAGGCGGTCGTGCGCGGCTACCTGATCGGCTCGGGCTGGAAGGACTACCAGAAGTCCGGCGAGGTCTGCGGCATCGAACTGCCGCGCGGGCTGCAGATGGCAAGCCGCCTGCCGGAGGCGATCTTCACGCCGGCCACCAAGGCCGAAGCGGGCGCGCATGACGAGAACATCAGCTTCGACGCGGCCAAGGCCGTGATCGGCGCCGAACTGGCGTTCAAGGTGCAAACGGTTTCGCTGACGCTTTACCGCGCCGCCGCCGAGTACGCGCTGACGCGCGGGATCATCATCGCCGACACGAAGTTCGAGTTCGGCACCGATGCCGACGGCCAGCTGCGGCTGATGGACGAAGTGCTGACCGCGGATTCGTCGCGCTTCTGGCCGGCCGATGAGTATGAGGAGGGCGTGTCGCCGCCGTCGTTCGACAAGCAGTTCGTGCGCGACTGGCTCGAGGCGCAGCACTGGAACAAGTCGCCGCCGCCGCCCGATCTGCCGGCCGACATCGTCGAGAAGACGGCGGCGAAGTACCGCGAGGCATTGAAACGCCTGACCGGCAGGACACTCGACTGATTGCCTACAATGCGGCCCTTGTGGGCCGATGAGGCTCGGCGGATAAGGGCCTGCGCGCTCGCAACACTCAATGAAAAGCCAAGGTCAACAGGCGCCGCTGGTCGGCGTCGTCATGGGCTCCAACTCCGACTGGGACGTGATGCAGCACGCGTGCGAGGTGCTGAAGGAGTTCGGCGTCCGCTTCGAGGCCCGCGTCGTCTCGGCGCACCGCACGCCGGATGACATGTTTGCCTATGCGGACGAGGCACGTGCGCGCGGGCTGAAGGCGATCATCGCCGGGGCGGGCGGCGCGGCGCACCTGCCGGGCATGATCGCTTCGAAGACCGTGATCCCGGTGCTCGGCGTGCCGATTCCTTCCAAGTACCTGCGCGGCGAGGACTCGCTGCTGTCGATCGTGCAGATGCCGCGCGGCGTGCCGGTGGCGACGTTCGCGATCGGCGAGGCCGGCGCGGCGAACGCCGCGCTGTTCGCCGTCGCGATGCTGGCGACCGAGGATGCCGCGCTCGCGATGAAGCTTGCGCAGTACCGCGCCACGCAGACCGAGAAGGCGCGCAACATGACGCTGCCGCTGTAGCTGGCATTCGCGCGGTCGAGGCACCGTGCGCCGCGCCATCCGCAACACCGTGAATCCGCCTGCAACGACGTCCACACCGATCGCCCCTGGCAACTGGCTCGGCCTGCTTGGCGGCGGCCAGCTCGGCCGCATGTTCTGCATGGCGGCGCAGTCGCTCGGCTACAAGGTCTGCGTGCTCGATCCCGGGCCACGACAGTCCCGCCGGCGCCGTGGCCGACGATCACCTCTGTGCCGACTACCTCGACGAGGCCGCGCTGGCCGAACTCGCGCGCCGCTGTCGCGCAGCGACCACCGAGTTCGAAAACGTACCCGCGGCGGCACTCGCGTTCCTCGCGCAGCACTGCGCCGTCAGCCCCGATGCGGCCAGCGTCGCGATCGCGCAGGACCGCATCAGCGAGAAGCGGTTCCTCGCGGCGAGCGGCATCGAGGTGGCGCCGCATGCCGTCATCACGAGGGCGGAGGACTTCGATCGCCTCGAGGCGCGCCTGCTGCCCGGCATCCTGAAATCGGCGCGGCTCGGTTACGACGGCAAGGGTCAGGCGCGCGTCGCCACGGTTGCCGAGGCGCGCGCTGCGTGGGACGCGATGGGCCGGGTGCCATGCGTGCTCGAACAAAAACTGGCGCTGCAGCTCGAACTTTCGGTCATCGTGGCGCGCGGGCGCGATGGCGCTGTCACGACGTTTCCGGTGTCCGAGAACGAGCATCGCGGCGGCATCCTCGCGGTGTCGATCGTGCCGGCGCGCATCGATGACGCGCTGGCGCAGCGGGCGCGCGAGGCCGCGATCGCGGTGGCACACACGATGAACTACGTCGGCGTGCTGTGCGTCGAGTTCTTCGTGCTGGCCGACGGACGCCTGCTCGCCAACGAGATCGCGCCGCGTCCCGCACAACAGCGGCCACTACACGATCGACGCCTGTGTCAGCAGCCAGTTCGACGAACAGGCGCGCGTCCTGGCGGGGCAGCCGCTGGGTGATACCAGCCTGCTGGCGCCGGCCGTGATGCTGAATGTGCTCGGCGATGTCTGGTTCGACGGCGAGCGGCAACGCGAGCCGGACTGGCCCGGCGTGCTCGCGGTGCCCGGCGCCAAGCTGCACCTGTACGGCAAGAGCGAGGCACGGCGCGGCCGAAAGATGGGGCATGTGACCTGCGTGGCGCCGATGCGCGAGCAAGCGCTGACGCGGGCGATCCAGGTGGCCGCGGTGCTCGGCATAGCCGCACCGCGCTAGACGATGCGCTCCGTCCCGGCACCGGGACGATCTGCTCGCCTTGCACTCAGCACCCTTTGTGAGCGCCCCGCGATGACCGGAGCACACCGCCCGTCGATCGCACTGCCATCGCACGCGCGGTCGAGGTGCTCAAGCGCGGCGGACTGGTTGCGCTGCCGACCGAGACCGTGTACGGACTCGCAGCCGACGCCACCAACGACGCGGCGGTCCGCTCGATCTTCGCGGCCAAGGGCCGGCCGGCGGATCATCCGGTCATCGTGCATCTGACGGGAGCCGACGCAATCGACGAATGGTCGTCGGCTGCGCCGCCGGCGGCGCGCGTGCTGGCGCAAGCCTTCTGGCCCGGACCGTTGACGCTCGTTCTCAAGCGCAGCGCGCGCGTCAGCGATGTCATTACCGGCGGGCAGGACACGGTCGGACTGCGGGCGCCGGGCCATCCGTGGGCGCAGGCAGTGCTGCAGGCATTCGGGAGGGCCGTGGCGGCACCGAGTGCCAATCGCTTCGGTCGCGTCAGCCCGACCACGGCAGACCATGTCCGCGCCGACCTCGGGATCAAACCCGATGGCGCCGTCGACCTGATCCTCGATGGCGGGCCGTGTCCCGTGGGCATCGAGTCGACGATCGTCGATCTCAGCGGGGCGCACCCGCGCTTGCTGCGCCAGGGTTCGATCTTGCGCTCGGATCTGGCGCGCGTACTCGGGGTGGCTGTCGAAGCGTCCGATGCCGGCGCGCCACGTGTCTCCGGCAGCCTGGAGCGGCACTACGCGCCGCGGCACGGCACTCGAAGTCGTGGCAAGGGAAGCGCTGGTCGCCCGGCTCCAGCAGGCACGCTCGGAGACGCTGGCGGTACTCGGGCCGGCGTCCGTGCTCGACGCCTGGCCTAGCGAGCGCGCGCCGCTACTCGCGCTGGCGGCGCCGGACAGCGCGGACGACTATGCCCGCATGCTCTACGCGAACCTGCGTCGGCTCGACGCGGCGCACGCCGACCGCATCCTCATCGTCGCACCCCCAACCAGCGAACGCTGGGCACCGATACACGATCGGCTGCGACGCGCTCAGGCCGGATCCCGGCCGGGCGACGCGGTCGATGCCGGCTGACGCTCCCACACCTCGCGCGCAACGCAGCAAATCGTCTTGCCCGACCCGCGCTCTCCCGTTCCCGTTCCTGTTCCCCGTTTGGCGGCAACTTTTCCGGACGGGCGTTGCCGAGCGCACGCATTGCTGCGTGGCAGCACATATTCTTGTTGTGCTTTCACCAATCCGGCTACGCCGAAGCGGTGAGCCCGCCGTATGATCGCCGCTCGCTCGCGCGGGGGACAGCGGTGCGCCGGGCGGAATGACGAACGACATTCGGGGGAGACACCATGTTTGACTTGTTACGCCGGAAATCGGCGCTGCACGCGGCTGCCTGGGCCGCATCCGCATTGCTGCTCGCATCGTGCGGTGGCAGCACCGAAGAGAATCCGGCTCCGCCGCCGATCGCCAACGTTGCGTTCGTCCTGGGCGCGAGCCTCAGCGACAATGGCAACACCTGTACCGCAAATCCGGCTGGCTGTCCGCCGGCACCGCCCTATTCCCCCGGGATCTACTCGAACGGTCCGCTGTGGGTCGACACCGTTGTCGCGCGTCTCGGAGCGTCCGCCACGCCATCGCTGAAAGGCGGCACCAATTACGCCTTCGCCGGTGCCCGTACGGGCGCGGTACCTGGCGCTGGGTCAGTACCCGGCACCGCCGCGTCTGTGCCAAGCATGCTTGAGCAGTTCAATACGCTGCTACTGAAGCAGAACAATCGAATCGACCCTTCGGCGCTTGTGATCGTCGACGCGGTCACCTTCTTCAACAACATCAACGTGGCGTTGGTGCTTAGCGCCGCGAGTCCAGCCAACGCGACGACGATCGCCACGAACGTCGTCACCGGGGGCGTGACCGACATCGTGACCATTCTCAACCTGATCTACAACACCGGCGGTCGTAATGTGCTGGTGCTCAACATGGTCAATGCAGGCAAGGTGCCGGCGGTGGTGGCTGGCAGGTCCGGCCGCGGTCGCCGGTGCCTCGCAGATGGCGGCAGGTTTCAATGGGGCGCTTCAGCAACAGATAACCGCCTTGAGTGCGTTGCCCGGCTATTCGATCAAGGTTGTCGACACCGCCGCGCTCTTCAACGAGGTGCAGGCCAACCCCGCAGCCTTTGGGTTCACTAATGCGACCTCTCCGTGCTTCGTACCACCGCCGACCGGCCCGCTGTTGTGCCCGACGCCGAACACGTATGCATTCTGGGATCCGGTGCATCCGACCTATGCCGCCGGGCAGTTACTTGCCTCGCGGGCGCTGACCGCGCTCGGGCGCTGAGGCGCACGTGCACGGATGAAAGCGGCGCCTTCCGGCGCCGTTTTCATTTGAGCCGTAGCGCAACGTCATGCCGAGACTGAAGACGGCCAGAGCCCGAGTCATCGCGTTCGCAGCCACGATCGGCCAGGCTCGGATCAGTCGTCCGTAGACAGGCCCCAGCGCCACGCCGCGCGTGAATATCGAATGAATGCCGAGTGGGACGCCGTCGGCGTGCCTGGTCTCCACGTCAGCCATGCCGGCGGGACGAAGGCCGCGGTCGTAAGTGTCTCGGTGGATGAGCCGATCGCACCCGTCACCGCGCTGGCCCCGCGGCGGCGTTTGCTCGGTAAAGCAGCGCGATGGCGTCGGTCACCTGCTCCGGCCGGTCTCGCTGCGGGCTGTGGCCGCAGCCGGCGAGCTTGAGCAGCCGGCAGGGCGCGGTGACGCCGGCGGCGATGCGGTCGAGCTGCTCCATTGTTCCGTACTGGTCGTCATAGCCCTGTATGGCGAGCACCGGGCAGCGGATCCTCGGCAATTCCGCCTCGATGTTCCAGTGGCGAAACGCCGGGTCGAGCCAGCCGTCGTTCCAGCCGAAGAAGGCGCCGTCAGGATCTTCGTGCATGCGGGCGAGCGGCGCACGCAACTTGCCGTGTCCCCAGGCCTCGCGTGCCACGCGGATCCCATCGATCGTCACGTCCTCGACGAACACGTGCGGCGCCATTATGGCAATGGCGCGCGGCGTATGCCGCGCGGCGTAGAGCAGCGCGATCGAGCCGCCGTCGCTGTGACCGACGAGCAGCGGCGCGTCGATGCCGAGTTCGTCCAGCAGGGCAGGCAACACGACCCACGCCTCGCGATGGAGGTAGTCGGTGCCGCGCGACTGTCCCAGCGGCGTCGAACGTCCGTAGCCGCGCCGCGAGTAGACGAGCCCGGGCGCCTGAAGCCGGTCGCAGACAGAGCGCGGGAAGTCGCGCCACCCCGCGACCGAGCCCAGGCCTTCGTGCAGAAAGATGAGCGCAGCCGCACTTCGTTCCGGCGCGATGCGGAGAATTTCGAGTCGCTCTCCTGCGACCTCCGCGAACTCGACCGACATGAACGGACTGTGATCAGGCGCCAGAGGCTCGCGCGGCCCCTGCGAGGTTGGCGCCGAAGCGACGTGCCTTAAATGCCAGCAGGATCTTCAGCAGTCCGGCGGCGACCGCCCACGTCGCGATCGCCCAGACGAACCCCATCAGCGCCGCGGCAGGCTGGGCGATCAGCAGCAATCCGAACAGCACCGACACGCCGCCCATGAGCCAGAGCAGCCATTCGTGTTCGATTTCGGCGCGCAGCTTGATGCCGGCCCAGATCATCAGCACGCCCGCGGCGATGGCGTAGGCAGAGATCAGCAGCAGCAGCGCACCCGCCGCCGTGCCGGGCGAGAGCAGGCCAATGGCGCCGGCCACGACGCCCAGCAATCCCAGCAGCAACCACAGCCACCAGTGGCTCGCCGTCGCCCGGTTCTTGATGGCACTGGCCATCGTGACGACGCCATCGACAAAGACCGTCGCGGCAAAGAAGACAGCGAGGATGAAAAGCGTCAGCCCCGGCCACAGGAAGGCGAGCACTCCGAACAGAACGGAAGCGATGCCTCCGATCAGCAGTGCCCACCACGCCTGCTTCAGCAATGCTTGCATAGGGCTTTCTCCTTACAGCGTTTGTCGGGTTCGGCCAGTGTGGCTGCCGTGTGCATGATGTGCCGGGGCGCGGCACGCGAGCCTACCGATTCGGGCTGCGCCCGCCAAGTGACGGCTTCGCGCCCTACGAAATGGCCACGGCAAGCTTGCCACGCGTGTGGCCGCGGCGCGATTCGGCCAGCGCATCGACCGCGCGGTCGAATGAATAGGTCTGCGTTAGGCGCACCGCAAGTTTGCCGTCGGCGATCAGGGCGAGGACCTGCGAAAGCTCTTTGGCGTTCGGCTCGAGTCGCAGCGTATGCCAGCGCGTTCGTCGCAGCCTGTTGAGCAGCGGCTCGAAGATCACGCGGGGGAATGTCGGCAGCGTGACCGCGATGTCACCGCCAGCGGGCAGGAGCCTGGGCACCGTCGCGGGATCGAGTTTGCTGGAACAGTCGATGATCGCGTCGAACGGACCTTGCCAGGACGATGGCGGTGTTGCGTAGTCGAATTGCGCGTCCACGCCGAGTGTCCGGATGAACGCCTGGCTGCCGGCGCTGCCCGTGGCCACGACGTAGGCGCCGCGTGCACGCAGCATCGGCACGACAAGGCTGCCGACGCCGCCCGCGGCGCCGTGCACGAGCACACGCTGTCCTGCGCGCGCTCCAACCGTCGCGCACAGCTGAAGCGCAGACAGGCCCGCCACCGGAGTCACCGCCGCGACATCGAGACCTACCCCACTCGGGACCTCGACGCACTGCTTGACCGGGACGCAGACCTGCTCGGCCATCGCGCGCGGAGGCTCGGCAAACGGGTTAAGCCAGGCGACGACCCGATCGCCCGTTCGGACCGCACTGACGCCCGCGCCAACGCGCAGCACTTCGCCGGCGAATTCGGCACCGACACCGCACGGCGGACGACCCTTGGCGAACAACTTGAACTGCCCTTCGACCAGCTTCCAGTCGAGCGGATTGACGCCAACAAAGCGAGTGCGCACCACGACTTGGCCAGCGCCGGGTTGCGGCTCGGGCACTTCCTCGATGCGCAGCACCTCCGCGATCGGGCCGAACGCCGAATAGCGCAGTGCACGCACGCCGCGGCTCAGAAGAAGGCCTGGATGCCGGTCTGGGCGCGGCCCAGGATCAGCGCATGGATGTCGTGCGTGCCCTCGTAGGTGTTGACGACCTCGAGGTTGAGCATGTGGCGCACGACGCCGTACTCGTCGCTGATGCCGTTGCCGCCCAGCATGTCGCGCGCCGTGCGGGCGACGTCGAGCGCCTTGCCGCACGAGTTGCGCTTCATGATGCTGGTGATCTCGACGGCGGCGGTGCCTTCGTCCTTCATGCGGCCGAGCCGCAGGCAGCCCTGCAGCGCGAGCGTGATCTCGGTCTGCATGTCGGCGAGCTTCTTCTGTACCAGCTGGTTGGCGGCGAGCGGCCGGTCGAACTGCTTGCGGTCAAGCACGTACTGGCGTGCCGTCTGCCAGCAGGACTCGGCGGCGCCCAGCGCGCCCCAGGCGATGCCGTAGCGGGCCGAGTTGAGGCAGGCGAACGGCCCCTTCAGGCCCTGCACGTTGGGCAGTTCGTTCTCGGCCGGCACGAGGACATCGTCCATGACGATTTCGCCGGTGATCGATGCGCGAAGTCCCATCTTGCCGTGGATCGCCGGAGCGCTGAGCCCCTTCATGCCCTTGTCGAGGATGTAGCCGCGGATGACACCGCCGTCGTCCTTGGCCCAGACGACGAAGACGTCGGCGATCGGCGAGTTGCTGATCCACATCTTCGAGCCGGTCAGTCGGAAGCCGCCGTCGGCGCGCTTGCGCGCGCGTGACCATGCTGCCGGGATCGGAGCCGTGGTTGGGCTCGGTCAGGCCGAAGCAGCCGATCCATTCGCCGCTCGCGAGTTTCGGTAGGTACTTGCGGCGCTGCGCCTCGGAGCCGAACTCGTAGATCGGCAGCATCACCAGCGAGCTCTGCACGCTCATCATCGAGCGGTAACCGGAATCGACGCGCTCGATCTCGCGCGCAATCAGGCCGTAGCAGACGTAGTTGAGGCCGGCGCCGCCGTACTCCGCCGGCAATGTGTTGCCGAGCAGGCCGAGTTCGCCCATCTCGCGGAAGATGGCGGGGTCGCTCTTCTCATGGCGAAACGCCTCGAGAATGCGCGGCGCCAGCTTGTCCTGGGCGTAGGCGCGCGCAGCATCGCGCACCATGCGCTCGTCGTCGGTGAGCTGCTGTTCGAGCAGCAGCGGGTCGTCCCATTGGAACGATGCCTTCGCCGCACGCGAGCGTTCTGGAGCGTTCATGGAGGTTCCTTTCCGGATGGACGGAAATTCTAGTTGGCAGCGGCTGCGGCGCCGATGTGCCCCGGAGAGGGCCCTCAATGGCCGTGCCCGTTCAACGCACTGCGCAGATCGATCATCGCGTCCTGGCTGACGTTGATCCAGCCCTGTCCCGGGCGGTTCAGGTCCGCGATCAGCATGACGACCAGCGAGAAACTCACGGCGGCGATGACCATCACCGGACTGCGGACCGTCCCGGCCACGCCACCGTGGTAGCCCATTCCCGCGAAAGTGAGGATCGTCAGCAGAATCAGCACAGCGTCCATTGCGCGCGGAATACGGCTGCGTTCGCGCAACATCACGCGCTCGGCATTGAGGCTGATGACCTGGTTCGCCGAGTCGACAAAGAGTGCGACGGTTGCCACATCTCGCGCCTTGTCGCCCACGCTCGCGACCTGGGCCCAGAGCTGGTCGAGCAGTGCCCTTGCCGACTGGATGTGCTGTCCCTCAGGGACGCCGGTCCATTGCAGCCGCTCGTCGACATATTGACGCAAGATGCGGCGGACTTCGTCGCGATTCGGCTCCGGGATAAACGCGGTGCGCAGATAGGTCGCGCGGATCGCGTTCGCCTCGTCGAGCACGGCAATCTTCCGTGCGTTGAAACTGTCCTCGGCGATGCTGAAGGTGATCGCCAGCAGGAAGGCCAGCAGGCCGAGCGTGGCACCCACCATCGCTCCGACCGGCGCCTCCTTCTCCTTCTTGTCCTCGTCCCGTTGTTGCACGACCCTGCCGCGCCGATAGCCGATCTCAATCGAGATCAGCACGATGAGCAGTACCGCAAGGAAGAGGCCCCAGATCGGGAGCGCGTCGAGGAGGTGTTCCATCGTGTGCGAACGTGCTGGCAGTTACGAAAAGCCGGGCCTGAACTCCGGACCTGAAGCGGGCGATGTTACGCCGCCGCAGCGCCCCGCTCGGCGATCAGGCGCGCGGCCTAGAGGTCCGTGCGTACCTTCCAGAGCTCGGGAAACAGGACGACATCGAGCATCTTTCGCAGGTAGGCGACGCCGTTGGTGCCGCCTGTGCCGGGCTTGAAACCGATGATGCGCTCGACCGTCGTCACATGGCGAAAGCGCCACAGGCGGAATGCGTCCTCGAGGTCCACCAGTTCCTCAGCGAGTTCGTACAAGTCCCAATGCTCACGGGGCGCGCGATAGATCGCGAGCCACGCCGCTTCGACCGTCGCGTCGCCGGCGTGGCGCTCGGCCAGGTTGCGCTCGAGCACGGCGGGGGCGATCGCGAAGCCGCGCCGCGCCAGCAGGCGGATCGCTTCGTCGTAGAGCGACGGGGCTGCGAAGGCTTCCGTGAGCTGCTGCTTCAGCGCCGGCTGATCGTCATGCGGTCGCAGCATCGCGGCGTTCTTGTTGCCCAGCAGGAACTCGATCTCGCGGTACTGCCATGACTGGAAACCGGAACTCGTTCCCAGGTGCGGGCGGATGGCGCTGTATTCCGATGGCGTCATCGTCGCCAGTACGTCCCAGGCGTGCACCAGTTGCTCGAGGATGCGCGATACGCGCGCGAGCATCTTGAAGGCTGGCGGCAGGTCGGTCGCCGCAATTGCCGCCCGCGCCGCGCTCAGCTCATGCAGCGCCAGCTTCATCCACAGTTCGCTGGTCTGATGCTGGACGATGAAGAGCAGTTCGTTCGGGTCGGACGAGCGCGGATGCTGGGCCGAGAGGACCGCGTCCAGCGCGAGGTAGTCGCCATAACGCATCGGCTTGTCTGCACCCGTGCTCATGTGACTTTGCCCAGCTGCTGGAAGCGGTCCGCACGCCAGCGCTCGGAGCGCAGGACCTCCGCCAGTGTCGCAGCGGCGACCACTGCATCGACGTAGCGCACATACAGCGGCGCAATGCCAAAGCGCAAGACGTCCGGCGCCCGGAAGTCGCCGATGACACCTTGCTCGATCAGGGCCTGCATCACTGCGTACGCCTGCGGATGCGCAAAACAGACCTGGCTGCCGCGCTGCGCAGCCGCGCGCGGTGACACAAGGGTAACCGCGTCACCACAGCTGAGCTCGACGGACGCGATGAACGCCTCGGCCAACGCCACCGATTTCGTGCGCAGCGCGTCCACCCCGGCTGCGAGCACCGTGTCGACGCCGCTGTCAAGCGCAGCCAGTCCGAGCATGGACGGCGTGCCGACGGCGTAGCGGTCAATCGAAGGTGCAGGCGCGTAGTCCGCGTCGAACGTGAACGGCGTGCGGTGCCCGAACCAGCCCGCCAGCGGCTGGGCGAAACGGTCGCCGGCCGCAGCCGCCAGGTGGCGCTGTGCGACGTAGACGAAGGCCGGCGCGCCCGGTCCACCGTTCAGATATTTGTAGCCGCACCCCACAGCGAAATCGGCTCCCGCGGCCTCGAGCGCAATCGGCACCGCCCCCGCGGAATGCGCGAGGTCCCAGATCGTCAGCGCGCCGGCCGCATGGGCACGTGCGGTCAGCGCCGGCAGGTCGTGCATCGCGCCGGTGCGATAGTTGACGTGCGTGAGCATCACGACCGCGACAGTCGGATCGATCGCCTGCGCCACATCCTCGAACTCGACCAGCTTGAGTTCGTACGCGCCGTCGTGCAGCTGTGCCAGGCTCTGCGCGATGTAAAGATCTGTCGGGAAGTTGCCTCGTTCGGACAGGATCACACGGCGGCCCTGCGTCGAGACTTGCGGACGGGCGCCGACCAGTGCGAGCGCGGTGGCCAGCACCTTGAAGACATTGACCGAGGTCGAATCGGCGCAAATCACTTCATCGGCCTGCGCGCCGATCAGTCGCGCGATTTTGGCGCCGACGCGGCGCGGTGCCTCGGTCCAGTGGGCGTCATTCCAGGAACGGATCAAGCCCTCGCCCCACTCGCGCTCGATCACTTCGCGCACTCGCGCGGACGTTGCACGCGGCAGCGCGCCGAGTGAATTGCCATCAAGGTAGATCACGTCCGGCGGCAGCGCGAACGCCTGGCGGTGAACGGCCAGCGGATCGGCCGCATCACGCGCGATGGCCTCGTTGCGCGTCAGCGTCATATGGCGAGCTCGCGCAGCACGGCACGCACCGGGCTTGCGTCGCAGCCGGCGATCTTCAGCGGCAGCGCGATGAGTTCGTAGTCGCCCTCGGCCACGGCGTCGAGCACGATGCCCTCCAGGATCGCCATGCCATGGCGCCGGATTCGCTGATGGCTGTCGAGCGTCTTGCTGGCCTCGGGATCGAGCGAAGGGGTATCGATACCGATCAGGCGCACGCCGCGCTCATGCAGCGCGTCGATCGTGTCCGGCGCGATTGCCGTGAATGCAGAATCCCAGTGCCCGGGCACGCGCGCATAGGTTCGCAGCAACACACGCGGCGGGGTTCCGAAAAGCCGCGGCACCACATGCTCCGGCCGGATGAGCGCGCCGACGCCGATCGCATGCACGACCCGGCACGGTCCGAGATAGGTAGCAACGTCGACTTCCGCGATCGACACACCGTCGGCGTCGTAGTGCAGCGGCGCGTCGGTGTGCGCGCCGGTGTGGGGCGAAAGCGTCAACTCGGAGACGTTGACCGGGCACTGTGCGTCAAGCATCCAGGTCCAACGCTGCGCGAACGGAGTGTCGCCGGGGAACACCGGAAAGCCCGGTCCAATGGCCGGCGAAATGTCCCACAGCTTCGACATGCGGGCATTCTAGTGAGCGCGGCGAGCGGGCGCGCGCCGGTCCCGGTAGCCGAGGCGAGCCCACCGGCTGCGGCGACGACCTCAGGTCGAAGCGCGCCGCGGCCTGAACCGCAACAGGCCGGTCGCCAGCGCAGTGCCGGCCAGGATCACGCCGCAGCCGGCGAGCATCGTTGAGGTGACCTGTTCGCCGAGGAACAGACCGCCCCACAGCATCGCGAACGCCGGAATCAGGAACGTGACTGTCATCGCGGTGGCTGGCCCGACGCGCGCGATCAGCCGGAAGTACAGGATGTACGCGATTCCGGTGCACAGCACGCCGAGCGCAATCGCCGCGGCCCAGTCGCGTGGTGCGGGCGAAATCGACGGCCACGCCAGGATCGAGAAGGGCATGAGCAGTAGCGCCGCCGCGGTCTGGCTGCCTGCTGCCACGGCGAGCGGGCGCACGCCGCTGAAGAAGCGCTTGGCCACATTCGCCGACAGGCCGTAGGACAGCGTCGCGCCAAGACCGGCGAGGATCGCCCACCCGGTGCCGCCGGCGGAGAAACTGGCCTTCGACATCGCCAGCCACAGCACACCGCCGAAGCCGATGGCCATGCCGGACCATTGCAGCGAGGTCAGCCGGTCGCGGAGCCAGACCCACGCAATGAGCGCGCCGAACAGCGGCGCCGTCGCATTCAGAATCGAGGCAAGCCCGGCCGTGATCGACAGCGCCGCCCACGCGAACAGCGTGAACGGTATCGCCGTGTTAACCGCGCCGAGCAGCGCGAAGCGCGACGACTGCTTTCCCAGTTCCGTCAGGCCGCCGCGCAGTGTCAACAGCGGCAGCAACACCACGGCGGCGACGGCCACCCGAACCTCGGCGAGCGCAAACGCGCCGAATGCAGGCGCGGCCATGCGGGTGAAGAGGAAGCTCGCACCCCAGAGCGCAGCCAGCATGACCAGATCGACAAGATCGCGGCGTTTCATGGTGCCATTGTCGAGGCGTCTGAGTAGTCGTGACACCCGTTTCTTGCTGTGGTCTTTCGTCACCGGCGCCACGCCGCCACGTGGCGCAGCGTCAGGCAGCCAATGCCGTCAGCGCCAGGGCGTCCGCAATGCGTCCGGCAACGGCGCTTCAACCGCGCTGGCGATGTAACGGCCGTCGTGAAACACCAATGGCACGCCACCGCGTACGTCGTAGCGCACGACTTCGCCCACGAGAATCACGTGGTCGCCCTCGTGGTGGCGACTGCGGTTGGAAGCGACCAGCGTTGCGACACACCCCTCGAGCAGCGGCAAGTCGAACGGCCCGGCGCGCCAGTCGTTCGGACCGAACCGATCGGCACCGCGCGTGGCGAAGCGCTGGGCCACGGCGAGTTGAGTGTCGGACAGGACGTTGATTGCGTAGTGGCTGCAGCCCTCGAATGAAGGCAGCGAACTCGCCTTGAGCGCGAGGCTCCAAAGTACGAGCGGCGGCTCGAGCGATACTGAATTGAACGAATTGACCGTCAGGCCAACCGGGTTGCCGTCGGGCGCGCGGGTCGTGACGACGGTGACGCCGGTGGCGAACTGCGCAAGCGCCCGGCGGTAGTCCGCCGACTTCGTTTTTGACTTCATCGGGGGATTCTACGGTCCACCAGACCCTGGGCCCACTATCATCGCGCGATGATTGTCGACACACTCCCGGCGCTCGCGCAGCTGGTCGAGCAGCGCATCGCAGAGGCGGTGGCGCGCGGGGAGTTTTCCGACCTGCCGGGCGCAGGTCGACCGCTCGAGCTCGACGACGATCGGCTGATCCCGGTCGAGCAGCGACTGGCGTGCCGCATCCTGAAGAACGCGGGCTATCTCCCACCGGAGCTCGACGACATTGTCGAAATCAACCGGCTGGTCAATGCTCTGGCCCGCGGTGAGATCTGCGGCGACGGCCCAGGTGGTCGTCGCCTGCGTGCGCTACTCATCACGCTCGAACTCAGCGGGCGGCCGGCCAGTGCACAGCAGGCATGGCTGGATTACGATCGCGCTTTGCAGTGTCGCCTGGCCGCGCGTTCAGGGACTGTGGTGCAGGACGGCCCCGAACGGCGCTGATTCCAAAGATACTTTTTCCGTGCGGAGGACTTCGATGCGAGCTTTGCGCTCAATGCTTTTGCTTGCTGTGGCCAGCGTGCTGGCCGGCTGCGGCTACAACACGATCCAGCAGAAGGACGAAGCGGTGAAGTCGGCGTGGGCCGAGGTGCTGAGCCAGTACCAGCGCCGTGCCGACCTGATCCCCAACATCGTAGCCACGGTCAAGGGAGAGGCGGACTTCGAGAAGACGACACTGCAGAACGTCATCGAGGCGCGCGCCAAGGCGACCGCAATCCAGGCAACACCCGAACTCGTCAACAACCCCGAGGCGTTCGCGAAATTCACCCAGGCGCAGGGCGAACTGAGTTCGGCCCTGTCCCGGCTGCTGGTGACGGTCGAGAACTATCCGAACCTCAAGGCGAATGCGGCCTTCCAGGACCTGCGCACCCAGCTCGAGGGCACGGAGAACCGCATCGGCATCGCGCGCAACCGCTACATCAAGTCCGTCGAGGACTTCAACAGCTTTATACGGCAGCTGCCGCAGAATCTGACGGCGATGGTGTTCGGATACAAACCGAAACCCCAGTTCGCGGTGGAGAACGAGGCGGCGGTCAGCAAGCCGCCCACGGTCGACTTTGGCGCGCCGAAGAAGTAGTCGCCTCATATTTCACTCGCTGCGATGCGGATGCTGAAACGGGCCGCCGCGGCGTGCGCGGTGCCACTGCTGGCCGCGCTAGCGCTGGTCGCGAGCGCGCAATCGCCTGCGCCTGAGCTGCCAAAAGGGCTCTTCCCGGGCGGAGCGCCGTCGGTGGCTGCACCGGGGACCGCTCCGCCGAAGACCGAGCCACCCGTGCCCACAGGCGCGCAACCCGCCGAGCGCGAGGCGGCGCGCGATCCGCTTGGTCGCCTGGCCGTCCCACCGGCCGCGCCGGTCACGGATCTGGCGGGCGTCTTCTCGCCCGCCGCCAAAGATGCGCTGCGCGACAAACTGATCGAATTCGAACGCGCGCACGGCTCGCAGATCGCGGTCATCGTTGTTGCATCGACCCAGCCGGAGCCGATCGCGGACTTCACGAACCGCGTCGGCGATGCCTGGAAGATCGGGCGCCGGGACATCGGCGACGGCGTGCTGATCGCGGTCGCGGTGAAGGACCGCCGTGTCTGGATTAGCGTGGCACGCGCGCTCGAAGGCGCGATCCCGGATGCGTTAGCCTCACGTATCACGCGCGAGTTGATGGGCCCGTCCTTCGCCAAAGGGGACTTCGCAGGTGGCATCAACGCGGGCGTTGATGCTGTGATGAAGCGTATCGAAGGCGAGGCATTGCCGACGCCCTCGGGCATTCCGCGTCACAAGGTGGACGCCGGCGAAGACCTGATGGCAGCCCTGGTGCCGATGATTATCTTCGGCGCGATCGTCGCGGGTTTGTTGCGACGCGCGTTTGGGACACCGGGCGCGGCGGTCACCAGCCTTGGGGTCGGGGCACTCGCCGGAATCATCCTGACGTCGCTCGTGTTGGGCGCGATCGCGGCCGTCGCGGTCTTCGTGTTCTCCGGCTTCATGGGTGGCGGTGGTGGTGGCGGCGGACGGGTGATGGGCGGGCGGCGCGGCGGGCCCGTAATCATCCCCGGCGGGTGGAGCGGTGGCGGTGGGTGGGGCGGTGGCGGCGGCGGTGGTTGGAGTTCCGGCGGTGGCGGAGACTTCGCCGGCGGCGGTGGCGGCAGCAGCTGGTAGGCCGGTCATGGAGATACTTCGCCTCCTTCGCCACTGGATGACCACGCCGCGCGCCGTGCGGCGCGCCTTTCCGGAAGATGTATTGAAGCGGATCCGGCAGGCGATCGCCGAGAGCGAGCTCTCGCACAGCGGAGAGATCCGCTTCGCGGTCGAGGCGGCGTTGCCTTTGAGCTACCTGCGGCGCGATGCCGCAGCGCGTGAGCGCGCGGAGATGATGTTCGCCAAGCTGCGCGTGTGGGACACGGCACAGAACAATGGCGTGCTGATCTATGTCGACCTTGCCGATCACAAGATCGAGATCGTCGTGGACCGGGGCCTCGGCGGCCTTGCAGCTGCCGGCGAGTGGTCATTGATTGCGGCGGCAATGCGCGACCGTTTCCAGGCCGGCGACTTCGAGGCAGGCGCGCTGGCCGGCGTGCAGGCAGTTGGAGCGTTGCTGGCACAGCACTTCCCGCTGTCGGCGGGCGAACGCAACCCGAACGAGTTGCCCGATCTGCCCGTGGTCTTGTAGCGCGGACGGGGCGCCGTTGAGTCTGCTCGAGCCCGACACGCTGTGGCAGACCGTACGCCAGCGCGTGGCGCGACCCGGGCTCCTTGGCTGGCTGCTGCTGATCCCGGTCGTTGGCGGCTTCGCGGTCGCCCTCGCGGCCGAAGTCGGGGTCCGTGTCTTCAACAGCGAATGGAACGCTGTTTTCGGCTACGCGGCGCGGCCCGATGTCGGCGGCGTGCGGTTTCGGGCGCTGTGGGCGGCCCTGGCGTTGGCGCCGTTGCTGCAGGGTGTCGTCGGAGCCATGCTGCTCGGGTTCTATTCGCAGCCCCGGCGTTGGCGCGCCTCGCTGGCGGTTGCCGTGGTGGGCGCCGTGCCGCTCTATGTCGCTGGGCTGGCGATGGTGGTGCTGCCCGGTATCGTCCTTGTGCTAGCAGGCTTTGGCGTCAGCCTCGTGTGGTGGGCCACCGGAGCGCGCGATCTGCTTGGAGTCACGGCCTCCGAGAGCGCCGAGTTTGTTGCGGCGGTGCTGCTTGTTTCGAGCGCCGCGCTGATGTTGTTCTCGACCCTGTTTCCGTTCTGAGCCATCGCGTCACTTTTCCGACACCCTGCCACCAGACCCGTAAGTTTGCTTAAGGGTGGCGCGACAAGGGGTAGTCACCTCATCCCCCGCACAGGAGCCAGCTCATGTCGATCCGATCTCCGCTTGCTACTGCACCACGACCCGGCCACCAGTTCGCCACGCTGGGCGGAGGCTGCTTCTGGTGTCTCGAAGCGGTCTTCGAGGAAGTCCAGGGTGTCGTCGACGTCGAATCCGGCTACACGGGCGGCGCCGTGGAGCGTCCCTCCTACCGGCAGGTGTGCGACGGGACGACCGGCCATGCAGAAGTTGTGCGAGTCGAGTTTGACCCGGCGCGTATTTCGTATCGCGAAGTGCTGGAGATCTTCTTCACGATCCACGATCCGACGACACTGTACCGTCAAGGCAATGACGTCGGCACGCAATATCGCTCGGCGATCTATGTTCACTCAGCCGAACAGCGTAGCGTGGCTGAGGAAGTCATCCGCGAAGCCCAGGCGCACTACAAGGACAGGATCGTCACGGAGGTTACGGACGCCGCACCGTACTGGCGCGCAGAGGACTATCACCAGGAGTACTTCCGTCACAATCCGGACCAGGGCTATTGCATGATCATCGTTGCCCCCAAGGTGGCCAAGTTCAGAAAGACGTTTGCGGCAAAACGAAGGAATTCGGCTGAGGATTAGCCGCAATCCGCGATGTCGCAGTGCGAAGGTGTCGCTACCATCGCATGGTCATCACTGGGGAGAGAAGGCATGCAGTACGGAAGATTTTTCGGTGCGGTCTGTGCCGCGCTGTTCGTGGGAGCAGTTTCGGCGCAGGACGTGGGCAAGCCTGCCCCCGCCTTTGATCTGCCGGCTGCCGGTGCCACCAAAGCTCGCCTAGCTGACCTCAAGGGCCGCGTCGTATACGTCGACTTCTGGGCTTCATGGTGTGCACCGTGCAAGCAGTCGTTCCCCTGGATGAACGAAATGCAGGCCAAGTACGGGCCCAAGGGACTGACCATCATCGGCATCAACGTCGACAAGAAGCGCGAGGACGCCGACAAGTTCCTGGCTGGTACGCCAGCGAAGTTCACGGTGGCGTACGACTCCACCGGCAAGGTCGCCGAGTCCTACCAACCGAAGGGCATGCCGACGTCGTTTTTGATCGGCGCCGATGGCGTGGTCCGGGCAATGCACGTCGGATTCCGTGAAGGCGACCGTGACAAGCTCGAAAGCGAACTGGCCGCTGCCGTGGCGGCCGCGGCACGCAAGTGAGGACACGATGACGAAGCGTTGGATGCTGCTCATCGCCGCTGCCGCGATCCTGTGCGGCTGCGAATCGATGCCGAAGGTGCAACCGTGGCAGAAGGGCAACCTCGCCAAGCCCGAGATGGCGTTCGATACCGACACGCTGGAGACGCGCTTCGCGGATCACACCTACTTCAGCAAGGAGGGCGCCTCGGGCGGCGCCGGCGTCGGGGGCGGCGGATGCGGTTGCAACTAGACATGACGGATTCGACCGAGAACAGTCCCAAGCGCGGCGCCGTACTGGCGGCCGCCCTCGCGTTGCCCGGCCTCCTGCCGGGCTTCGCCCAGGCACAGGTCACGGCACCCAACGCCACACTGGTGCAATTCAAGTTCCTTTACTACAAGGATTATCAGGAGTCCGGCGACCGCATGACGGTGAAGTCGCCGGCGCTGTACCTGCTGACCCCGATCACCGATGATTGGGTGTTCGAGATCGGCGCGGTCTACGACAGCATTTCCGGTGCATCACCGTACTATCACACGACGTTGTCCGGGGCTTCGGGCAAAGGCATCGAAGACGCCCGCACCGCGGCGGATGTCACGGTTACTAAGTACTTTGCGAATCGAACGTCCGTAGCGGTTCGCGCGGCCTACTCGACTGAGGACGACTACCGCTCGACGGCAGGCGGCGTGACGATCCGACATGCGACGCCGGACCAGAACACAACCTTCACGATTGGTGGCGGCTACTCCGGCGACGAAGTCTTCCCGACCGTCGGAACTCCGACCACCTACTACAAGCGCACCTACGACGCGATCGTCGGCGTATCGCAGGTCTTCTCGCCGAACGACACTGCGCAGTTCAATTTCTACTATGCGCACCAAAGCGGCTACCTGACTGACCCGTACAAGGCCTACTGGGGCATCGACAATCGCCCAACGAAGCGAGACCAGTTCGCGGGCTTGGTGCGCTGGAACCACTACTTTGAGTCGGCCGATGCGACGCTACGCACGTCCTATCGCTATTACCAGGACGACTGGCAGGTGGTGGCCAGCACGTTGACGCTCGACTGGGCGCAGACGCTGCCGGCCGGTTGGGTGCTGACGCCGGGTCTGCGCTACAACACCCAGAGCGCGGCGGAGTTCTATTACGACCCTATCTATGACCCCATCCTCGGTGCGCCGTACCCGCCGGGTTATCTTCAGAATCCGAACGCGTTTTACACCTCGGACCAGCGTCTTTCGGCGTTTGGCGGCATCACAGCGGGCCTGAAGGTTTCCAAGGCGCTGCCGGCTGGCTGGCTGATCGATGCCAAGGCCGAATACATGGAGCAGCGCGCCGACTGGCGTCTGGGGGGCGAAGGCAGCCCCGGATTGGAGACGTTCAAGGCTCAGATGTACCAGGTCGGCGTCACGCGGAAGTTCTAGTCCTGGCGCCGCTGGCGTACGCGACGCGCGATGCGCGTCGCACGTGCGCTCGCGGTGGAATGGCCGAGGCGTCAGTTGCCCTCCTGCGCAGCCGGGCGCTTTTCCGACCCGCAACGGCGCCGCGTCCTGCCTCGCTTTGCGTGCGAAAGGTCGGCAGCACGCGTCACCGCGCGCGCTTTCCCGGTCGGCGGTGCAAGTCGTTAGCATCGCGCCTGAAATGAATCTCGCGTGACGCTTGCCCCTTTCCGTTACGAGTTTTCCGCGATGGCCTCGCGCTGTGAGGTGCGTTTGCACGCGCCCGACGCGGTTGCGGCTGGCGCGTGGGCGGAGGCGGCAATCGCCGAGGTGCGTCGGATCGAGGCCAAGTACTCGCGTTACCGCGACGACAGCGTCACGACGGCGATCAACCGTGCGGCCGGACGCGCGGCCGTCAGCCTTGATGAGGAGACCGCGCACCTGATCGACTTCGGCGCGGCGCTGCATGCCCAGAGCCAAGGCCGCTTCGACCTCACCAGCGGTGTTCTGCGTCGCGTGTGGGATTTCAAGGCGCAGTGCGTTCCGTCGCAGTCTGCAATCGACGCGTTGTTGCCGCTGATCGGTTGGTCCCGGGTGCGCTGGCGCGACCACACGATCGCACTGCCGCACGCGGGGATGGAGATCGACTTCGGCGGCATCGGCAAAGAGTACGCGTCCGATCGAGCGGCGACCGTACTCATCGAGCACGGTGCACGGCATGGTCTCGTCAATCTAGGCGGCGACGTGCGCGTCATCGGCGCGGCGCCCGACGGCACGCCGTGGCGCATCGCAGTCCAGCATCCGCGTGGCGCGGCCGGAGAGATCCTTGCGCGCATGGATGTTGCGAGCGGCGCGCTCGCTACCTCGGGTGATTACGAGCGCTACTTTGTCGTCGATGGACGTCGCTATTGTCACATTCTCGACCCGCGCACGGGCTGGCCGGTCGAGGCGTGGCAGTCGGTGTCGGTCGTGGCGCCGCTGACGGTGGCGGCCGGAGCCTGCGCCACGGTTGCGATGCTGCACGGCGTCGACTCCGGACTTGAGTTCCTGCGAGCCCAGGGCGTGCGCTATCTTGCGGTCGATGCCGCGGGGCAGCGCCACTCGACGTGAATCCAGCGGCGGTTACGCGACAATCGCCTTGGCGAGTTCGACCAGCGTCAACGGAGCGCTGCCTTCGGCCTTGTTGTTCGCGATGATGAAACTTGGCTGGCCGCTCTTGAGCGCGACGTGAACCAGGTGGGCCAGTGTGCCGCGCGTCGCGATGTCGGGATCGAGCAGGCGATCGAACGGCGCATAGCGGCTCTTCGCGTCGTCGTAGCGCAGCCCGGAGTGCAGGTTCCAGCGCACGACGAGAGGTCCCTTCAGGCGCCAGTCGTCGCCTTCGTCAGGCAGCGCATCAAGCGCGCGCAGTGCCGCGCTCTGGCGCGCCGCCGCCGGCATGTTGGCGTGAATGCCGATCGTGAGTCGCGCCCCACACTCCCGCAGCATGCGGATGAAGCGCGGCGTCAGTAGCTCCGGATTGCGCAGTTCGATGGCGTACAGCGGGCTGAACGGACCGACCGAGCGCGGCAACGCGGCAAAAAAGGCACCCAGACGCTCGATTGTCGCGTGCCCGGCTTCGCCCGTGGTCATTGGGCGCGGTAACGGAGATAGCTGGAAGACGAGCGGCCCGGCGCGTTCGCCCAAGCCTTCCAGCGCGGGAATCACGAATTGCTCGGTTGCCGCCGGCGCGTCGAGAAAGTGCGGGTTCTGCTGCGTCGGCGCACCGCGCTCGCCGCGCGCGAAGGCGTCGGCAATGAGTGCTGGGGCCTTGACCAGAAAGCGGAAGTTGAACGGAACCTGCTTCGCGTAGCGCGCGTATTCAGACGGTGGCAGCGGCTGGTAGAAGCTGCGATCGATGCCGACCGCACGCAGCACGGGGTGCTGGGAGTACGCGACGAGGCCTTCGCGGGCCAGCGTCGATTCGCCGTATGCATCGCCGTAGACGATGCCTTGCCAGCCTGGAAAACTCCACGTCGATGTGCCCAGGAAGACGCTGGGAGGCAGGTGGCGCCCAAGCCTGACAAGGCCTTCACCGTGCTCCGCCGGGCGCACGCGCGCCGCCCCGGGACCGGCCGGGTCGTCGAACAGCGAATCGGATGGATCGGCATGCGACCGCATGTCGTCGAGTCTACGGCCAGCACTATTCCTTGCGCAGCTGCTCGATGACTGCCTCGGTATTGAGCGAGAGCTGCATCGCGCGCGTCGTCGGACCCGGTGTGGTATCGAGCGGCAGGCGCAATAGGATCATCGTGCCGGCGCCGGGCACCGACTCGACCTTGAGCAGCGCGGCGATCCGGGCGGCACGATTCTTCATATTCAGCATGCCGCGGCCAGATCCGCCGGTATTGGCTGCCAGGCCGCGGCCGTTGTCAGTGATGCGGATGGAAAGCCACTGGGCATCGCCGTCGTGTTCGACGCTCAGCGTGACGCGAACCACCCGCGCCCGACTGTGCTTGATGGCGTTGGTCAGGGCTTCTTGCACGATGCGCAGCACCGGCAGTACCGAGTTCGGATCGATGTCGACTTCTTCGGGCAAGTTGCGAGCGTCCCACTGCAGCTCGATGCCAGCGACTTTCAGCCGCGGCTCCATGCGGAAACGCATGTTGCCGAGTGCAGCCAGCAGGTCGGAGTCTTCGGCCGCCAGTGCATCGATCGCCAGCCGCATGTCGTCGATCGACTCGCGCAGGATCTGTGCGACCTGCTCGTTGGACATTGCGCCGCGCTCGACCAGCATCAGCGAAGACAGCAGTTGCGAGCCGAGCCCGTCATGCATGTCCTGCATGATCCGCTGGCGCTCCTGCGCGCTCGCCTTGACGCGTTCGCTCTCGCGCAGGCGGTCGAAGTTGCGCTTCAGCAGCTGCTCGCGCTCGTGGATGCGCGTCTCGAGCTCGGTGTTGGTCTTTTCCACGTCGGCAAGCGAGAGGACGAAGCGATCGATCAGCGCCGCGCCCAGCGCGATCAGAAGGATCGGCGTGCCGATGTTCAGCAGCGCCGGGCTCGCGAACGGCAACATTCCGATCGAAGCGAGGAAATCGTGCGTGGCCGCCGCGATCGCCAGCAGCATCGCCGCGACGATGATCTTCAGCATCAGCGTCGACTCGCGCAACGCCCGACGCCCGAGCGAGAGCACGCCCAGCGCGAGTGCGCCCAGCATGATGGCCTGCCACAGTGGCCCGACCGTCAGGTCAAACGAGTCGCCTGACAGCACAAACAGCGCGGGCCCCATCGCGGCCAGCACCGCCAGCCCTAACTCGGCCCTGCCGCGCTGGATTCCGCTCTGTCGCCAGAGCGTGATCGTGGCAAGTGCGGTGAACGCCGCGGTTCCGAGGTAAAACGCTCCGCGGCTCCACGCGCGTGCATCCGGTGTCAGCATCTCGAACGCTGAATCGATCGAACGCAGCGCCCAGAACGCCGCGACCAGCGCCAGCAGTCCGAACAGCGTTTCGCTGCGGCGGCGGAACCACAGAGTGCCGAAGCCGAGGGCCAGCAGGACGGTCAACAACAGCGAGATCCAACGCAGGGTGTGGCTGACAAAGAACTCTTTGCCGTAGAGCGGCTGCAGTTCCGCTGTCGGGCCGACGAGCATGGAGCCCAGTCCGTGCACGCCATTGCTGTAGGCGGTGAAGATCAAGCCTTCGTTGCGCCCATCGCGCACGTACTCGCTGGGCAGGTTGACGAGGTGCGGGCGGCGCCAACGGACGTGGCGCTGGGCCGACTCGGTCGGCAGATCGGCGACCATCTTCCCGTTCAGAAAGATCGCGCCACCCGACGGCAGACGATCGAGCAGCAAGCTCCAGCCCTCGGTCGGAGCGCCCGTCACATCGAAACCGAAGCGCAGCCAGAGGCCTTGGCGCGTGCCGCTGGACGAGGTCCAGCGCAGCGGCAGGGCATGCGCCTGCCAGGCCGCATCGGGTCCCGGAGAGGCGCCACGCTGGCCGGCCACGAGTTCGATGCTGCTGATCGATCGCGTGTCGTCGGCGGTGGCTGGTGCCGCCAGCGCGAGCCCGGCGAGCAGCACTAGGCCCAGTGCCCGCGCCCTGCGCGCTGCAGGTGCCAGCCACGATGATCGCGGAATCATGGAGCTCCAGCTCCCGCCGAAGCTACTCGGCGACGCAGGACTCAACTGCGCAGCAGTCCCATCTGGGTGGCTTCGTACACGGCCTCGCCACGCGAGTGCACGGCCAGCTTGCGGTAGATCTTCTTGATGTGCGCCGTGACGGTATGCGGCGAGATACCGAGGATTTCGCCGATCTCGTTGAAGCTCATGCCCTTAGCGAGCAATTGCAGGATCTCGGTCTCGCGCGCCGAAAGCGGGTTCTGCTCCGAGCCGGCCACTCGCGCCGGAGCGGTTCCGCCCATGCGGTTGCGGATCGCGCGCAGCACGCTGCGCGCCACGACCGGGCTGACCGGTGAACCGCCGGCCCGCAACAGGCGGATGCAGGAAATGACGTCGGCCGGAGCCGAGTCCTTCAGGATGTAGCCGGTGGCGCCCGCCTCGATCGACGAGACGACGTGCTGCTCGTCGCCAAAGACGGTGACGACCATGATGTCGACATCGGGTTTCTTCTGGCTGACCTGGCGGATCAGCTCGATGCCGCTGCCGTCCGGCAGGCCGAGGTCGATCAGCATGACGTCGAACGTTTTCCTTGTCGACGATCACCTGCGCCTCGCGCTTGTTGGCGGCCACGCCGACCAGTTTCATGCTCGGCTCGTTCTCGACGATCTGCACGAAGCGGCGACGGAACTCCGGTTCGTCCTCGACGATGATGATCGATATCGGCTGCTCGCTCATCCAACCCCCTGATCCCTCGAATGCCCGATGATAGCCGCTGGACCCCGCGCCGGCATCGGCCGGGTCAAACGGTAATTCCGGTTCAATCCGCGGCCACGGCAGACGGTTCCTACGGCGCGAGCCGTGCACGGTCCCAGGCCCCGCCCTCGTAGGAATACAGCAGGCGGTCGTGCAGTCGCGACGGCCGCCCCTGCCAGAACTCGACAGGGCTCGGTCGACACCCGATAGCCGCCCCAGTGCGGCGGTCGCGCCGGATTGAGGCCGTGACTGAGGCCCATCTCGGCCGCGCGTGCCAGCAGCCAGGCCTTGCTGGGGATCAGTTCGCTCTGCGGCGAGGCCCAGGCGCCGATGCGGCTGGCCAGCGGCCGGCTGCGGTAGTACTCGTCCGATTCGCCGGGCGCCAGGTGCTCGACCGTGCCCTCGATCCGCACCTGGCGCTCGAGTTCGGACCAGAAGAAGAGCAGCGCCGCCCGCGGGTTGTCGGCCAGTTCGCGGCCCTTGCGGCTCGTGTAGTTGGTGAAGAACACGAAGCCGCGGCGTCGTAGCCCTTCAGCAGCACGGCGCGGGCGGAAGGCCGGCCCGCGTGGTCGGCGGTGGCGAGCGATCATCGCGTTGGCCTCGCGCAGCTGCGAGCGGGTCGCTTCGTCCCACCAGCGTGTGAACTGGCGGATCGGGTCCGGGTCGGCATGCTCGTCGTCGAGCGCGCCCTTCGTGTAGTCCGTGCGAAGGCGAGCGATGGCATCCATGGCGCGGATTCTAGGCGGCTGGCGCACTGCGCCAGATCGCGCTGTGCGACGCCGGCATGGCGCGCGAGCCGTTCCAGATGCGGATCGACGATGCCGTGCTCGCGCAGTGCACACACGGTGTTGACGAGGTACTCGAGGCTGGTGCCGATAGCGGCCGCAGCTGCCGCGCCGAAAGACCTCCAGGATCTGCTGTTCGTCCAGGCGGCCGGCGTAGTTCGGGGCGTCGCGCCGGACCACGAACGTCAGCGCCGAAACGAAGGAGCCGTCCTCCACGCGGCAGTCGAGGTACCGCGGCTGGTAGGAGTTGGTCATCATCTCGCGTTGCCAGAGCTGCATGAACTGGCTGCGCACGGCCACGCGGCCGGCACGCGGTAGACGACGCCGGCGCACGATCCGCCGCGATCGAGCCCGGCGACCAGTCCCGGGCACTGCGGCGTGCCGCGGTTGATGCGACTCCACAGGCACAGCCGCCGGTGGTAGCCGTGCACGCGCGCCGGCAGTCGCTCGTCGAACGACAGGTCGGGGCTCCAGATCAGCGAGCCGTAGCCGAACACCCAGAATGCGGCGATCGCCCGCTCCAGTCGGCCAGGAAGGACTCGAGCGACGCGGCCAGCTCCTCATAGCTGAGCCGGTGCGGCAGGGCCGGGTCGTCCGTCATTGATGCGGCGGCTGTCGCGGCCGCTCGAGCTTGAGGCGACGCCCGGCACTCCAGCCGCCGCCGACGAGCGCGGCTGCCATCAGCCAGAATCCGGCGCCCGCGCCTACGCACCGAACCGAAGGCGCCGATGACGAGCGGCAGCACGACATGGCTGCTGTTCATGATCGTCGTGCGTAGTCCGAGCGCCTCGCCGACACGGCCGGCGGGCGCGCGATCGTGCAGCAGCGACATCACGTTCGGCTGTGCCGAGCCGAGCCCCAGCCCGAGCAGGAACGTCACCGCCATCAGCGGCACCATCGAGTGGAAAAACGGCATCAGGCCGAACGCCACCGCCGAGACCAGCAGCGTGAACAGCGAGCACCTGCCATTCGTGATAGCGGCGCGACAGTGCCGGCATCGCCAGCCGGATCGCGAAGGTCGCGGCGGCGAAGCTGCCCAGCACCAGGCCGATCTGCGACGCCGAGAGTCCGATGCTGGTGCCGTACACCGGAATCAGGAACGACTGCAGGTCCCAACGCCATCGAGATCATGCCGCTGACGATCAGCACCGCCTCACTTCCGGGTGGCGCAGCAGTTCGAACGTGTCCCGCTCGTCGCTGGTCGGCCGCGTGATGCTGGTGCGCCGGCAATCCGCTCGCCGCTGGCTCAGCAGCAGCACGACACTGACGGTGAGCAGCACGAAGTATCAAGCCGAACGTCGCGCGGTGCCCGACAGATGTCGATCAGGAAGCCGCTGGCGACCGGCGCGATCAGTCCTGAGGTCGAGAAAGCCCAACGCCAGCATCGAAAATGCCGCCGGGCGCCGCGCGGGGTCGGCCAGGTTGCCCACGAGGTTCTGCACTGTCATTTGCACGTACATGAAGCCGGTGCCCAGCAGCGCACTCGCCACGAGCAGCGGCGCGACGTCGGCCGTGGCATAGGGAAATGCGGCCGGCAGCAGTGCGCCCGGCGGTCATCAGCCCGGTGCCGAGCAGCAGCGGCCGAAACGGGCCGACCTTATCGAGCCAGCGACCGGCGCGCACCGCGAGCAGCGCCGGCACCAGCGCGAAGAGCGCCATCAGTACACCCACCGTGAAGGGCGAGGCCTTGTTCGACAGTGCGTAAAGCGAGGAGGTGACGCGCGCCGCGCCGAAGGCGGTGTGTGTCAGCACGACGAAGCCGATGATGCGCGCGAGCGAGACCGTCACGTCGTGCTCCGGACGGGCGCCGCCGGCGGTGAGGGCCGCCAGGCCACCAGCGCCACGCCGGCGCAGGTCACGGCGATGCCCAGCGTCGTGAGCAGGGTCGGCCGCACATCGAACATGATCCACTCGAGCACGACGGCGATGATCGGGGTCAGGTACAGCAGGCTGGTGACGCGCGTCGCCTGGCCGCGCCGCATCAGCGTGTGCAACGCGTTGACCGCCAGGATCGATGCCATCACCACCAGGAAGAGGATGCTCGCGCCCAGCTGCCAGGTCCACGCCACGGGGAAGCCTTCGACGGCGACCGCCAGAGGCAGCAGCACCAGGAAGCTCGCGCTGAACTGGACGACGCCCGCGGCGCGCAGGTCCACCGCGGGGCAGAAGATGCGCTGATACAGCGTGCCGGCGGTGATCGCGGCCAGTGCGATCGATACCGCGGCAAGCGCTGGGGCGCTCAGCGCTCGCAGGTCGACCTTGTGCCAGACCACGAGCGCAACGCCGAGCAGGCCAAGCGCCACGCCAAGCCACTGCGGCGACCGCAGGCGTTCACCGAGCAGCGGTGCCGCCACGATCGCCGTCACCAGCGGCTGCACGGCGAGTATCAGCGCCGCGATGCCGGCCGACATGCCGAGGTACTGCGCGTAGTGGCTGCCGCCGAGGTTGACGGCGTGCATCAGCAGGCCAGCGACGATGACGTGTCGCAGCGTGGAACCGCGCGGCCAGCTGGGGCGCGCCAGCAGTGCCAGCGGCAGCAGCACGGCGATGCCGAACGCGAATCGCAGCGCCAGGAAGGTGAAAGGCGGGGCGTACTGCAGGCCGACCTTGGTGGCGAGGTAGCCCGAACCCCAGACCGTCACGAAGAACCAAGCGAGCCAGCGGCTGGAGTCGAAGGCAGGGGCGGTGCTCACCGCGTCATTCTTGCAGACGTCCTACGCGTGTGACCGGGCGCTGGGGCGCTGACTATCGGATGGATTGTTACATTCAATTTGAATCCACTGACCGATAGCCCAAAACTACAGACCTGAGGACGCGAACCGTCCCCACCGATTGGCCCATCACTCCACGTCAAGGACGAACGCAATGTCGATCATCAACACCCAGGTCCAGCCATTCAAGACCCAGGCCTTCCACAACGGCAAGTTCATCGAAGTCACCGACCAGTCCCTCAAGGGCAAGTGGTCGGTGCTCATCTTCATGCCGGCGGCGTTCACCTTCAACTGCCCGACCGAAGTCGAGGACGCCGCCGACAACTACGCCGAGTTCAGGACGCTCGGCGCCGAGGTCTACGTCGTCACGACCGACACGCACTTCTCGCACAAGGTGTGGCACGAGACGTCGCCCGCCGTCGGCAAGGCGAAGTTCCCGCTGGTCGGCGACCCGACGCACACGCTGACGCGCGTGTTCGGCGTGCACATCGAGGAAGAAGGCCTGGCGCTGCGCGGCACCTTCATCGTCAATCCGGATGGCGTGATCAAGACCGCCGAGATGCACGACAACGCATCGCCCGCGACGTCAAGGAAACGCTGCGCAAGCTGAAGGCCGCGCAGTACGTGGCCAACAACCCGGGCCAGGTCTGCCCGGCCAAGTGGCACGACGGCGCGAAGACGATCACGCCGTCGCTCGACCTGGTCGGCAAGATCTGATCGATCTCGACCACCGCAGCCCCGCCGGACGCGTGCCGGCGGGGGCATTGCGTTGCCTACTTTCGGAGCCCGCCATGTTGGACGACACCCTGAAGACCCAGCTCGCCGCCTACCTGCAGCGACTCGTGCGGCCGGTCGAGATCGTCGCCTCGCTCGACGCGCGCGATTCCGTCGCGCGAGATGCGTCAGCTGCTCGACGAGATCGCCGCGCTGAGCCCGCTGATCCGCGTGCGCCACGACGGCCAGGACGCGCGCCGGCCCTCGTTCTCGATCGGCTCGCAGGTGGCGCCACGGGCGTGCGCTTCGCCGGCGATTCCGATGGGCCACGAGTTCACCTCGCTGGTGCTGGCGCTGCTGCAGGCCGGCGGCCACCCGCCGAAGCTCGAGCGGGAGGTGATCGAGCAGATCCGGGCGCTCGACGGCGACTATGCATTCGAGACCTACATGTCGCTGACCTGCCACAACTGCCCGGACGTGGTGCAGGCGTTGAACCTGATGGCGCGTGCTCAATCCGCGCATCCGCCACGTCGCGATCGACGGCGCGCTGTTCCAGGACGAGGTCGAGGCGCGTCAGGTCATGGCCGTGCCAATGATCTTCCTGAACGGCAAGCCGTTCGGCTCCGGCCGCATGGCGATCGGCGAGATCCTGTCGAAGATCGACACCGGCGCGGCGGCGCGCGATGCGAAGAAGCTTGCAACGAAGGACGTGTTCGACGTGCTGATCGTCGGCGGCGGTCCGGCCGGCGCGGCGGCCGCCGTGTACGCGGCGCGCAAGGGCATCCGCACCGGCATCGTGGCCGAGCGCTTGGGCGGCCAGACGCTCGACACGCTGGGCATCGAGAACTTCATCTCGGTGCTGGAGACCGAGGGCCCGAAGTTCGCCGCCGCGCTGGAGGCGCACGCGCGCCAGTACGACGTCGACATCATCGGCGGCCAGCGGGTCGAGTCACTCGAACCGTCGGCCGCGCGGGGTGGCGTGACCACGGTGACGCTCTCCAACGGCGCACGGCTGAAGGGCAAGACGGTGATCCTGTCGCCGGGAGCGCGTTGGCGCCCTGTCAACGTGCCGGGCGAGCAGGAGTATCGGAACAAGGGCGTGGCCTACTGCCCGCACTGCGACGGGCCGCTGTTCAAGGACAAAAAGGTGGCAGTCATCGGCGGCGGCAATTCGGGCGTCGAGGCGGCGATCGACCTCGCGGGCGTCGTCGCGCACGTGACGCTGCTCGAGTTCGCCGACCAGTTGAAGGCAGACGCGGTGCTGGTGAACACGCTCGCAAGCCTGCCGAACGTGACCATCCACACGAATGCGCAGACCACCGCGATCACGGGCGACGGCCAGAAGGTCACCGGCGTGCGCTTCCGCGACCGGGCGACCGGTGCCGAACGCGAGATCGCACTGGCCGGAGTGTTCGTGCAGATCGGTCTGGTGCCCAATACCGAGTGGCTGCGCGGCACGGTCGATCTGTCGCAGTCTGGCGAGATCGTCGTCGACGCGAGGGGTGCCACGAGCGCGGCCGGCGTCTTCGCCGCCGGCGACGCGACGACGACCCCGTTCAAGCAGATCATCATCGCGGCCGGCGATGGAGCGAAGGCGGCGCTTTCCGCCTTCGACCACCTGATCCGCTACAGCACGAGCGCAGACGCTCGCGCGGAAGCGGCGCCCCTGTTGCGCGCCGCCTGACGACGGCCGGCTGCGGCACGGCCGCCAGCAGGTCTTGCTCAGCCGTCCTGCGCGCTGCGAGCGCCGCGCCAGCGCACCGGCGGGGCGCCGTTGCGTTCCCGTCGTTTTACTGCGGCTGGAAGCCACTGGCGCGGATGATCCGCGCCCAGGCCTGCGAATAGGCGCGCTCGCGCGCCGCGAGCTGAGTCTGCGGCATCAGCCCGACCGTCAGGCCCCATCGCGGTGAGCTTGTCTTTCGTCTCCGGTGTGGCGATGACCCTGGCGAGCGCGGCCGAGAACCGGTCGATCTCCGCCTGAGGCGTGCCGGCCGGCGCAAAGAACGCATAGTACGGAACGTCCTCGAAGCCGCTGAGGCCAAGCTCCGCAAGCGTCGGCACGTCCGGCATGGCAGCCTGCCGCGCTGGGCCGAGCACGGCGACGACGCGCAGCTTGCCGGCCTTGTGGTTTTCGACGAACTCGGGCACCGAGCCGATGCCGGCCGCAATCTGGTTGCCGAGCATGTCGCCGATCATCGGTGCGCTGCCGCGATAGGGCAGCGCCACCAGATCGAGTTTGTACTTCTCGCCAAGGACCTTCACCAGGAATTCGGGCACTGACGCCGGCGCCGGAACGCCGATCGCAGACCGGCCGCCCTGTGCCTTCACCCAGGCCACGTAGTCGCTGAAGCTTCGCGCGGGCGTGCCGCCCGACAGCGCGAGCGCATTGACGAAGGTCGCGAAGCCGGCCACCGGCACAAAGTCGCGCGCCGGTTCGAAGCCCGGGTTCTTCACCACCAGCGGAAGGATCGAGATCGTATGGTCGTGCGAGATCAAGAACGTCGTGCCATCCGGCGCGGCCGCCTTCAACGCCTGTGCCGCGAGTTGTCCTCCCGCTCCGGGCCGGTTGTCGACCACAACGGGCACGCCGAGCTCTTCCCGGAGGCGCTCGGACAGAAGGCGCGCGATCGCATCCGTCCCGCCCCCGGGCGGAAAGCCGACCAGGATCCTGATTGAGCGCGGCGTCTCGGCCAGGGCCGAACCCGCCGCGAATGCCGCGAGCACCAATACGCGGCAGAGCCAATGCAGTACCCGCCGCCGTAGCGGCCTACCCTCGCGGTCAGCCCAGCTCACGCGTGCCGCACCAACAGCAGCGGCACGGTTGCGTGCGCCATCACGCGGGTGGCCACGGATCCAAGGACTGCGGCCTTGAAGGTTCCATAGCCATGCGAGCCCATGACCAGCACGTCAAGCTTCTTCTTCTTCGCATACGCCGACAGCTCGTCGCCCGCATTGCCCACGAGGCAGACCTCCGTCGGCGTGACATTGCCCTTGGCGAGCAGTTTGCGGGCGGGAGCGATGGCGGTCTCGAAGGCCTTGTTCTGAATCGCGCGCACTTCATCGGGTGAAAAGGCCGGCAGCGCGATGCCGCCCATGTCCGGCATGACGGCACCGGCAAAGTCGCTGACGACATGCAGCAGCGTTATCTGGGGTATCGAGCCGAAGAGCGCCTGATGACGCAGCACGTACTTCACCGCTTCGCGGCCGAACTTGCTGCCATCGACGGCGATGCCGACCTTCAGCGAATCGACCGTCGGCGCCTCGCGATGGCGCAGCACGAGCATGGGCAATTTGGTCCGCGCCAGCACGTTGTTGGTCACCGATCCGAAGAGCAGGCCCTGCAGCGCCGAGCGGCCGTGCGACCCCATGACGATCAGGTCGACCTTGTCGCGGACGGCGGCGGCGCTGATCTCCTCGCCCGGATGGCCGACAAGGTAGCGTGCCGACACCGGCATGCCGGCTTTGGCCAGGCGCCTGAGGGCCGGTTTCAGACGCCCGGTCGGATTCGTCAATGTAGTACTCGCTCAAGGCAGCCTTACCGACGACGCGCGCGGCGCGCGGCGGCACGGGCAGCTGCACATTGATCACATCGACCTGCGGATCGGTTCCGATCAGCGTCGTCCGTGACGCCACGAACTCGACCGCTGCGCGGCTGTATTCGCTGCCATCGACCGGAAGCAGAATCTTCATCGCACTCTCCTGCAAGCCAGGGCGGATCGCCAATAAGTTCAGTCTACGGCACGACGCCGCGCGCAGCGTGATGGTAGGCAAGAGTCCTGCGTTCGCGAAATTGGAAGCGCGGTTTACGCCGCTTGAACTGGCGGCCGCCGTCGCCACTAGGCGGCGCGGGCGTGGCTCGCGTGGCGAGGACCGCGTAAGCTTCCCATCACAGCGTGCAAGGGAGCATCACGTGGAACAGATGGACGCGGCTGAACAGCAGGCGGTCATGACGATCGCGCTGCTGGCGGCGTTTGCCGACGGTCGCAACGACGAGCGGGAGCGGGCCGAACTGCGGCGCGTCGCTGAGGCGTTGGGAGCGTCGCTGAACATGCCGGCGCTGGTGCAGGATGTGCTGCTGAAGCGAACGTCCGTGGACGCCGCGGCGGGCGCAGTCGAAGTCGCCGGGCGGACGCCGCCTGGCCTACGAACTCGCGGTGGGCGTGTGCGATGCCGACGGGCTGCGCAACGAGACCGAGACACGCTTCCTCGCCGAACTCGGCCAGCGCCTGGGCCTTGACCAGCCCACCATCGTCGGCACGGCCGTCGATGCCGATGAACTCGCGACGATGCCGCTGCCAGCGGCCGGCTCCGCGCCGCGGGACAGGTCGTGGCCGCCGTCGCCGGTGCGTCGACCGCCGAACTGGACAAGGATGATCCTGCAGGCGTCGATCCTGAACGGCGCGCTCGAGCTGCTGCCGCAGTCGATCGCGACGATGGCGATCATTCCGCTGCAGATGAAACTCGTCTACCGCATCGGGCACAGCCCACGGGTTACGAGTCGGACAAGAGCCAGATCCGTGACCTGCTGGCCACGCTCGGCGTCGGATTGACCGGTCAGTACCTGGAGCAGATCGGGCGCAAGCTGGTGGGTGGGCTGTTCGGCAAGGTGGCCGGCGGACTGGCCGGGTCGCTGGCGCGCGGCGCGACCGGCGCGATGTTCTCGTTCGCAACGACCTACGCGATCGGCCAGGTTGCGCGCCGCTACTACGCCGGCGGGCGCGTGATGTCGGCGGAGCTGATTGAGCGCACCTTCAAGGACATGCTGACGCAGGGCAAGGCGCTGCAGGCGGAATACCTGCCGCAGATCCAGCAGCAGGCGCGCACGCTCGATGCGGCACGGATTGTTCAGATGGTGCGCGGACAGCTAGACGCAGATGCCCGAACCGTGTGCTCGAGACTCGACGTCTCTTGCCCCGGCGCGATCTCGAACGCCGCTTCAGGTGGTGTCGCGCGCTGCTACGGTGCGACGCGGTGCGGCGCGCCTGACGCAGCGGGCCGCATGTGGCCGTCGTCGGCATCGGCGGCGTCGGCTCGTGGGCCGCTGAGGCGCTCGCCCGCTCGGCCGTCGGGCGCATCACGCTGATCGACCTCGACCACATCGCGGAATCGAATACCAATCGGCAGATCCATGCTCTCGGGCGACGCTTACGGCCAGTCGAAGGTGACGGCCATGGCCGCGCGCATCACCGCCATCAACCCGGCGTGCGATGTCGCGCCGATCGACGACTTCGTGACCGCGGACAATGCGGCGGCGCTGGTCCGGGCTTGACCAGGTGCTGGACTGCATCGACAGCGTCAATGCGAAGGCAGCACTGATCGCGCATGCCCGGAGGCGGGCATGACGGTGATCACCTGCGGCGCGGCCGGCGGGCGGCTCGATCCGACGCGCATCCGGCACGGCGATCTGGCACGATTGCCGGCGACCCCTGCTGGCCAAGGTGCGACAGCGACTTGCGACGCGATCATGGATTTCCGCGCGACGGCGGCACGCGGCCGACGCCGGTTCGGTGTCATCGGCGATCTACTCGGACGAGCCCGTGCGCGGCCCGCGTCGGAGTGCGGCGCCGAGGCCGGCGATCTCGGCGCAGCGCTGGCCTGCGCCGGCTACGGTTCCAGCGTGGCAGTGACGGCGACGATGGGATTCGTGGCGGCCGCGCACGCGCTTGACGCTGCTATCTGGTCGGTACGCTGACGCCACTGACCGCTTGACTCCAGTCAACGAGTCGCGGCAGCGGTGCCTAGGCTTTATCGAGGAGTTGTGAAAGTCATGTTCAAGAAGATCCTGCTGCCGACCGACGGTTCGGAACTGTCGGGCAAGGCGATCGAAGGCGGCCTGGCCTTCGCCAAGGCGCTGAAGGCCGGCGTGGTCGGCGTGACGGTGTCGAGCCCTACTCGTACTCGAACCTTTCCGAGTACCGGCCCGAGACGCTGGATGACTACGAGCCGAGAATGACCAAGGCGGCGGCCGATCGGCTGGGCCAAGTCGCCGATGCGGCCGCGCGCGCCGGGTCCCGGTCGAGACCGTGACCGTGAAATCGTTTTCGCCGTACGAGGCGATCATCGACACCGCAAAGTCAAAGGGCTGCGACGTAATCTTCATGGCGTCGCACGGCCGCCGGGGCCTGAGCGCGGTATTGCTGGGCAGCGAAACACAAAAAGTGCTGACCCACTCCGGCAATTCCGGTCATGGTGTATCGGTAGCGATTTCGGCGGATCACGCCGCCACCCACGGCGATCCGTCGCCGCGAGCCCGGACAGTCATCCTGCCCGGGCTTTTCAATTGCGGCGACCCACCGGTTCGCCAGGGCCCCTTGCGATGAATCAACGGCGCCGGGCGCGCAACCGCCTTACCTTGGCTCGCACGAGCGGAATAGTAGCCAGGAGCAGTCCATGACGCCGCAGTCGTCACCCACGATGACGATCCTCGTGGGATTCGGCCCATCGACGATTGCATCGTGAGTTCGAGATGCTGCTCGATCGGTTGATGACTGCGCGGACGCCGACTACGGGCCCACTTGCTCGCGCTGCACGAGCACCTGCTGCGTCACTGCGACACCGAGGAGGAGTTGATGCAGCAGGAAAACTACGCGGACTATGGACGGCACAAGCACGCGCACGAGCACCTGCTCGAGTCGGTGTCCGAAGTGCGCCGCCGGTTCGACGCCGGCGACGTCGACGCAGTGCGTCGCTACGCCGCCGACCTGATGAACTGGTTTGCGATCCACGCGTCGTCCGAGGATGCGGAACTCGCGACCTTCCTGCGCGGCGCAGCGGCGTGACCGAAGCGGTGAGTCAACGCTTTGCGGTCGGTGTCCCGACGATCGACGCCTTGCACGAAGAGTGCGAGGCCGCCTTGACGCACCTGGCCGGAACGATCGCGCGCGGCGACGATGCCGGACCAGCACTGGCGGCGCTGCAGGAGCACCTGGAACGCCACTTCCGGCACGAAGAAGCGCTGATGAACGAAAGCGGCTTCCCGCCGAGCGGATGCCATTTACGTGAGCACACGTCGGTGCTGGAAGTCGTCGCCGAGGTGCGAAGGCGCTATGCGCTGGATGATCGTGATCCGGCCGAGCGGCTGGCCGAGGCTGTGCTCGAGTGGTTCGAACTGCACGCGACCAGCATGGACGCCGCACTTGCCGCCTGGCTCAACGCTCCGAGCGATGTCCGGGTGACCGCGAACTCGACGTTCTGATCCGACCTTCCTGCAGGCGAGGCGGTGACGCGACCGCAGTCACCCGGTCCGGATACGCGGGCCAGCGGCACAACTGCGTGCAGCGAGACCATCAGCGGTAGAACGCCTCGACCTTGCCCTTGAGCTTGAGCAGCAGCGGGTTGCCGTGGCGATCGCGCGTCTTGCCGGCCGGGACCTTGACCCAGCCTTCGCTGATGCAGTACTCCTCGACGTCGTGGCGCTCGTGGTCGTTCAGGCGGATGCCGACGGGGTGCTCGAACACCGCGGCGGACGTGATGCGGGCTGCGCGGGTCGGTCGAGAGGCGGTCCGGCAGCGGGGGCAAGGCCGTCGGGTCGTTCATGGAGTCTTCCTTCCTTCTTGCCAGTGCAATCCGCAGGGCACGCCCGGAAGCGGCCTGCACAAGCCTACCGCGTACCGGGCATGCCGGGCGTGCGCGCTGCCGCAGGACCGGGGCGCTCGGGCGCGCCATGAACTCCTTTGAACCCCGCCCGGTCAGTGGCGCCTTGTACGACACGGTCCGCTTCGCCTCGTTGACGTGTTCGGCCAGCGCGTTCTGCGCGACGCCTGACCGAGCGGTCGGGAACACCGTCCGAATCAACTTGGCAGGCGTCGGCGGACTCGCGTCCGGGGGCAGAGACACACCTGGCGTCAACGACCATGAGGTCCGGGCCGGGGTTCGTCAGTGAGCGGCGAACACCACTGACGCTATCCCTGGCAGCTTGCGGAAAACTCAGTGAATAGGTCTGCTGACTGACGTACGCGCGACGGCGTGAAGAACTGGCGATGCGACTCCGGCAGCCCGGCAACTCCGTTCACGCGTCCGTCCGGCGCCTGTTTCGCGAGAATCGGACTCGCTGTCTGGAAGCCCACCCGCAATCTTTCCGCGGGCGCGATGTCGGCCGTGATTGTCGGCGGAGTCTGAGCTTCCGCCGGCGACGCAAGCGCCGATAGCAGGAGAACTGCCGCGGCCAATCGCATTGGCATCGACATGTCGTTCCGGCCGCATGGGCTGATGCGCGTCATGAGCCCGGAGCCTGCCTGGAGGGACT
>CAWDEO010000016.1:0-442460 GCA_963801405.1 uncultured beta proteobacterium
CGTTTTCCGGGCACCGTCGTGGCGGTCACGCACGATCGTTACTTCCTCGACAACGCGGCCGAGTGGATCCTCGAACTCGACCGTGGCATGGGCATCCCGTGGAAGGGCAACTACAGCTCGTGGCTGGAACAGAAGGAGGAGCGGCTTGAGCGCGAGGCCGAGTCCGAGGCGGCGCGCATCAAGACGATGAAGAACGAGCTGGAGTGGGTACGGCAGAACGCCAAGGGCCGCCAGGCCAAGAGCAAGGCGCGATTGAAGCGCTTCGACGAGTTGTCGTCCTACGAATACCAGACGCGCAATGAGACACAGGAAATCTTCATCCCGGTAGCGGAGCGGCTCGGTAACCAGGTCATCGAGTTCAAGGACGTCAGCAAAGGTTACGGCGACCGGCTCTTGATCGACGACCTCGTTCGCCGTGCCGCCGGGCGGATCGTCGGCGTCATCGGCCCCAACGGCGCCGGCAAGTCGACGCTGTTCCGCATGATCACCGGGAAGGAGCAGCCGGATAGCGGCGAGATCGATCGGTCCGAGCGTGCAGACTCGCGGTCGTGGACCAGTCACGCGATCGCTCTCGAACCGACAAGACGGTCTGCGACGCCATCTCCGGTGGCGCCGACGTGCTGAAAGTCGGCAAATTCGAAATGCCCTCGCGCGCCTACCTCGGGCGCTTCAATTTCAAGGGCACCGACCAGAGCAAGAAGGTCGGCAACCTGTCTGGCGGCGAGCGCGGCCGGCTGCATCTGGCGAGCACGCTGATCGCCGGCGGCAACGTGCTGCTGCTCGACGAACCGTCGAACGATCTGGACGTCGAGACGCTGCGCGCGCTCGAAGACGCGCTGCTCGAGTTCGCCGGCTGCGTGCTGGTGATTTCGCACGATCGCTGGTTTCTGGACAGGATCGCGACCCACATCCTCGCCGCCGAGGGCGAATCGAAGTGGAGCTTCTTCAACGGCAACTATCAGGAATACGAGGCCGACAAGAAGAAGCGGCTCGGCGAAGAGGGTGCCCAGCCGAAACGGCTGCGCTTCAAGCCGCTGACGCGGGTCTGATCAATTCCGCTCGCGGCGCCCCCGGGAGTGCGCGGCTCCGCGTCACGGGGACTCCCGCCTATGGCCTGCGCTATGCCCTTTTCTGGCGGGCGGCCGCCTCGAGCGCCTTCTTCGGATTGACCAGCGTGCGTCGGCCGTCTGCGGTCTTGTCGGCGGTCGAGACGATGATCTCGATGACCTGCGGCGGCGTCAGCGCAGGATTGACCGCGAGGATCTTGCCGGCGAGGTTGGCCACCTGCGGTGACGCCATCGAGGTGCCTGAGAACGCCACGCGATCGCCGCCCGGCAGGTAGCTTTCCACCTGATAGCCGTTGGCGTGCACCTTCACGGTCGGGCCGTAGCTGGTGAACGAAGCCTCGTCGCCGGCCTTGTCGACCGCGCCGACGGTGAGCAGGTTCGGCAACACGATGTCGGCGGGCGCGTCCTCGGCGAACGAAGCATCCTGGTTCGAGTTGCCGGCGGCCGTGATGAACAGAACTTCAGGCGCGCCCGCGAAGGCCTTCTCGAGCGCCTGCTTGCCGATGTCGAAGTACTCTCGCGCGAGCTTCTTGCGCTCCTCTTGTGTCTTGCCAATGCCGCAGAGCTCAAGATCGTTCTCGATGCCGTTGACGCTGCCGCCCCAGCTCATGTTGACGACGCGCGCCTTGTTGCGCTTGAGAAACTCCACCGTCTCGACGTAGCTCTTCGCATCCTTACGCGTCTGCTCCAGCGAGGGGCAGGGGTCCGGGATCAACGTGTTGCCGAACTCCATGCGTGCCACCAGCAGCTGAGCGTACGGATTGCCATCCATGGTGATGCCGGCCACGTGGGTGCCGTGCGTGTAGTTGCCGGCGAGGATCAGTTCCTCGATCGTCGGCTTGTACTGCTCACGCGGCAGTGTCGAGAGCAACTGTTTCACTTCGTTGGCTTCTGGGCTGTCCACGTTCGACTGCAGGTCCGAGAAGCCCTTGCTGCGTGCTTTCATGGTCGGCAGGCGCGCCTGCATCGCAGGTGTGAGCACCTGCAGCTCGGTGTTGGTCGGGTTAGCGTACTTGTCGAAGCCGATCAGCACGGGTGCGCCTTTCGCATCCCGCACTACCTGTGAATTGAAGATCGTCGTGTCCACGCCACTGTCCCACACCGCGACGACAACGGGCGCATATGGACGGCCGGGTTCAAGCGCGACGTCGCGCGCGGCCCAGATGTCTGGTTTCTCGACCTTGTTCGCGGCGAGGTACGCACCGTAGGTGTCGACCAGCGTCTGCTTCAGCGGCAGGCGCAATAGCAGCCCGAAACGGGCGTTGACCAGTCCCGGCGCGAGTTCGCTGCTCAGTGATCCGGATTTGTCCGCGGTCGGCTGCAGGACCTCGTTGATATAGCCAAGAATGCGGCCTTCGCCGATCAGTTCGGCACTGGCCTTCGCCTCCTTGATGTCATTGGCGATGACGGGGTAAGGCAGGGGCCTCAGCGCGGTCGACAGGCTGTTCGCGACCGTCGCCAGGTATTCCGGCCCGGCCGCGGCACCTGCCACCTTGCGGCCATCAATGATCGCCCGTGCCTGAAGCCCGGTGAGCAGCTTGTCGGCGGGTTTCTCTTGCAGCACGCGTATCTGCTCAATTCGCTTCAGTGCGTCGGCGTCCTTGCCCTCGAGGAGATCGAGCTGCAGCAGGGTCCCGAGCAGCTGCCGCTCGCTCGATTTGTCGGCGATGTCGTACTTGGCGAGGACGGACTCCGTATCGCGCCGGAGCGCCGTGGCAAACTCGGCGAAGGTCTTCGGGTCCTTCACCAGTTGCTCGAGGCTGCCCTTGAGCGGATAGGTGAAGCGCGGCAGATCGGCCGCCTTTTCGATGCGCGGCTTGGTCTGCGCCTGCAGCGCTGGCGACAGGGCCAGCAGCAGCACGCACGACAGGATGCGGATCAACATGGGGAACTCCGGGTTCAGAGTGAGGGCGGCAGTGTACCGAGGCACTTGCCTTCGATAATGGCGCCATGGACGTCCAACCCGCGCGACTGGCCTTTGACCCCAGCGGTGCGCCCTATAGCGAGCGTTACGGCGACGTCTATGCGAGTCGCGAGGGCCCGCTCGGCCAGGCGCGCCACGTCTTTCTCGCCGGCAACGGCTTGCCGCAACAGTGGCGCGGCCGCGAGCACTTCGTCGTGCTCGAAACCGGATTCGGTATCGGCACGAACTTCCTGGCGACCTGGCAGCATTGGCGTGACGATGCCCGCCGCTGCCAACGGTTGCACTTCGTCTCGATTGAGCGGCATCCGCTGGCCGCGGCCGACCTGATCGCGGCTGCGCCCGCAGAACTGCGCATGCTCGCGCAGCAACTCGCCGCGTGCTGGCCGTTGCCCCTGCCGGGACTGCATCGTCGCGAGTTCGAGGCCGGGGGCATCCTGCTGACGCTGGCTTTTGGCGACGCGCGTGTGATTGCCCAACGCCTCAAGGTCGGGGCCGATGCGATCTATCTCGACGGCTTCGCACCGGACCGCAATCCGGAGATGTGGGAGGCATCGGTGCTCAAGGCGATTGCGCGCTGTGCACGCACGGATGCGACGCTGGCAACGTGGACGACCGCACGGGCCGTACGCGACGCGTTGGCAACCTGCGGCTTCGTGCTCGAGACGCGGCCCGGATTCGGGCACAAGCGCGAGATGCTGGCGGGACGCTACGCACCCGCATGGAAGGTGAGGCGTCACGAGCCTCCAGTGGCTTACCGTGGCGAACGGTCGGCCCTCGTCATCGGCGCCGGTATCGCCGGCATCGCCTGCGCTGAAGCGATGGCCCGGCGCGGGTGGTCGGTGCGGGTGATCGACCGTGCCCAGCGGCCTGCGAGTGCTGGATCCTCGCTGCCCGCGGGGTTGCTGCACCCCGTGCTGGCGGTCGACGATGCCCGCCTCGCACGCCTCGCGCGGGCCGGCGTCGCACTGTCGCAGGCGACGCTCGAGCGGGTGGCGCCGGGCGGTCTCCATGACTCGATTCCGGTCTGGCGGCGCGACGGTGCCGCGCAGTTGGCGGACGATGAGGCGACGGGGTCACGCTGGGCGTCCGCCATCGAGCGGCAGGCGCTGCCGCCGGAGTTCGTCGAGCTCTGCGATGCGTCCAGATTGCGTGACCGCATCGGGCTGATGCCACGCCGTGGCGGCGTGTGGTGGCCACAGGCGATCACCGCATCGCCCGTGGTGTGGTGCCAGGCGCTGCTCGCAGCTGTCGGCCTTGAAGTGACCCTCGGTGCGGCCGTGCACGGACTGCGGCGCGATGAGCGTGGGTGGCACGCTTTCGGCGCCGACGGACGCCTCATCGGGGGCGCTGCTGTGGCCATCGTCGCCAGTGCGCTTGACGCTCCGACGCTGCTGCAATCCAACGTCACGCTGCGGTCGGTTCCTGGACGATTGACGCTGCTCGCAAGCGCTGCGCTGGACGCGTTGCGAGCACCTTTGACCGGCGACGGTTACCTGCTGCGGGGCCTTGCGGGCGAACTCGCCATCGGCGCGACTTATGAGACGGCGTTGCCCGATGACGCGTGGAAGTCGGAGCTCAGTGACGGGCAGGCGATGGCCGGCAATCTCGCGCGCCTGTCGCGGCTGCTGCGTGATCCGCCCGATGTGAAGACTCTATCCAACGTCGCGGGAGTGCGCTGTGTCGCTCGCGATCGCCTGCCGCTCGCCGGCCCTGCGGCGGACGAAGCGTGCGCCTGGACGCGACAGGTTGACCTGAACGGGGCACACCTCGATGACCTGCCGCGGCAGGACGGACTCTATGGCTGCTTCGCGCTCGCATCGCGCGGCCTGGCTCTGGCTCCTCTTCTGGCCGAACTCATCGCGGCGCAGATTGAAGGCGAGCCCCTGCCGCTCGAGCGCGACCTGGTCGAAGCGGTCGATCCAGCGCGGTTTCTGCTGCGTGCGCTGCGACGGAAAGAAAGTGGCCGCGGCGCCATTCCCGCGCTTGTTGCCGGACGTGCCGCACGATAATCTGCGCTGTTGTGATCGTGCGGGAAGCTTCAATGAAATTTTCGTGCTGGTGGGCCGGAGTGCTTTGCGCAGCGTTCACGTCACTTCACGCCCAGACTTTCCCGACCAAACCGATCCGCCTCGTCGTACCTTTCGCACCCGGAGGCAGTTCCGAAATCATCGCGCGGTCGGTCGCCGCGGAGATGAGCAAGTCGCTGGGGCAGACGGTGTTCGTCGAGAACAAGCCGGGAGGCGCGGGCACGATCGCGATGCTCGACGTGAAGGCTTCCGCGGCGGACGGCTACACGATGATTCTCGGCCATGTGGGCGTGCTCGCGGTCAATCCGTACGCGATGGCCAAGCACCCGTACGACGTCAACAAGGATTTTGTGCCGGTGGTCCTGCTGGCGCGTGTACCGAGCGTGTTCGTTGTCAGCGCGGCGGTGCCGGCAAGCAACCTGACCGAATGGGTGAAACTTGCCAAGAGCAAACCCGGTCAGCTTAATTACAGCTCGGCCGGCAACGGCAGTTCAGGTCACCTGACGTTCGAGTACCTGAAGATGGTGACGGACACCTTTGTCGTTCACATCCCGTATCGCGGCACAGGCCCGCAGCTCACCGACCTGCTCGCCGGCCGCGTCGAAGCCGCGTCCATCGGTGGCCCAGCCGTGATCCAGCACATACGCTCCGGCAAGCTCAAGGCCATCGCCGTCGGATCCGCGGAGCGCTCCTCCGCAATGCCCGACGTCAAGACTGTGGCCGAGCAGGGTTACCCCGGCTTCGAAACATCGCAGTGGTATGGCCTGCTGGTGCCCGTGGGCACGCCAAAGGCGGTTATCGACAAGCTCGCGGCCGAGGCCACGAAGGCGCTGAAGGCAAGCAGCGTGACTGAACGCTTCGCGTCCGACAGCGCGACGGGCATCGGCGGTACGCCGGATCAGTTCGCCACCTTCATCGCGACTGAACAGAAGCGCTGGCGCGATGTGGTCAAGCGCGCCAACATCGTCATCGATTGACGACTGAGGGTCGGCTCCCGCCGTGTGTCGCGGCGGCTGCAATAGACGAATCATCGCTACTCCTCTTCTTCCTGCTTGCGCTTGGCCGCAAATTCGGTAGCGAGCTTCTGTTGCAGCAGCGGCGGCGCCTGCTCGTAGTGCGACAGCGTCATCGTCCATGCCGCGCGCCCCTGCGTCATCGCCTTGAGCCGTGCCGAGTAGCCCTCGAGTTCGCCAAGCGGCGCCTGGCCTTCGACCACCAGCACGCCCGGTCCCATCGCACGCGTGCCGGTGATCTGGCCGCGGCGCGATGAAAGGTCACCGGTCACGTCGCCCATGTTGCTCTCGGGCGCCTCGATCTCGACATTGACGATCGGCTCCAAGACGACCGGCCGCGCCTTGGCGAGCGCGTCGAGGAACGCCTTGCGACCGGCGGCGACGAAGGCAATCTCCTTGGAGTCGACCGGGTGATGCTTGCCGTCGTAGACCGTCACACGTACGTCCTGCATCGGAAAGCCGGCCACCGGACCCGATTCGAGCACGGACTCGACGCCCTTCTGCACGGCGGGGATGAAGTTGTACGGGATGACACCGCCCTTGACCTGATCGACGAACTCGAAGCCCGCGCCGCGGGCCAGCGGCTCGATGCGCAGGTAGACCTCGCCGAACTGGCCGGCGCCGCCGGTCTGCTTCTTGTGACGCGCATGGCCTTCGGCGTTGGCCCCGATCGTCTCGCGATACGGGATGCGCGGCGGCCGCGTGTCCACTTCGACCTTGTACTGCTGCGCCATGCGCTCGAGCGCCGAACGCAGGTGCAGCTCGCCCAGGCCGCGCAGCACGGTCTCGTTCAGCACCGCATCGTGTTCGACCCGCAGTGTCGGGTCTTCAGCCGTCATCCGATGCAGTACCTCCGAGATGCGCTGCTCATCGCCCCGGCGCTTCGGCGCGATTGCCACGCCACTCATCGGCGTCGGGAACTCGAGCGGCCGCATGTGGATGTGGTCTTCGTCGTGCGAGTCGTGCAGCACGCAGTCAAATTCAATTTCGTCGACCTTGGCCACCGCAGCGATGTCGCCCGGCACGGCGTGCGGAATCTCGACGGTCTTGCCGCCCTGCAGCATGAAAAGGTGACCGACCTTGAAAGGCTTGCGCCCATTTCCGATGAATAGCTGCGTGTCCTTCGTGACCGTGCCCTGGTGCACGCGGAAGATGCCCAGCTTGCCGACGTAAGGATCGACGACGACCTTGAACACGTGGGCCAGCACATGTTTGGCCGGGTCGGGCTCCGAGCGGAACTCGTCGACACCCTGGCCGTCGACGAGTTCGCCCTTGTAGAACAGCGGCGGATTGCCCTCGGTCGGGTTCGGTAGCAGTCGCTCGAACACCTTGATGAGTTCGTCGATGCCAGCGCCGTTCTTGGCCGAAACGAAGCACACCGGAATCAGGTGGCCCTCGCGCAGCGCCGTCTCGAAGGGCGCATGCAGCTGGTCGGCCTCGATCGCTTCGCCCTGCTCGAGGTACTTCGCCATCAGGTCCTCGTCGACCTCGATCACCTGGTCGATCAGCGCCTGGTGGGCCTCGGCCACCGAAGAGAAATCGGACTCTCCGTCCGGAGTGAAAAAGCAGTCGACGACGCGCGTGCCACCACCGGCCGGCAGGTTGATGGGCAGGACTTCCTTGCCAAAGGCCGCGCGCAGGTCCGCGAGCACTTGCGGCAGGTTGACGTTTTCGGCGTCGATCTTGTTGATGACGAGAATTCGGCAAAGCTTGCGGCGCCCGGCCCAGTCCATCATGCGCGAGGTGATCATCTCGATGCCGCTTTGCGCATTGACGACGATCGCCGCGGTCTCCACCGCATCGAGCGCGCCAATCGACTGGCCGATGAAGTCCGGAAAGCCGGGCGTGTCGAGCAGGTGGACACGCGTGGCGGGCAAGTCGAGATGCAACACGGAGCAGCGCAGCGAGTGCAGGAACGACTTTTCAAGCCCGTCGAAGTCGCTGACGGTCGTGCCCTTTTCGACGGAGCCGGCGGCCGGAATCGCTCCCGCCCGCGCGAGCAGTGTTTCGGCCAGGGTCGTCTTGCCTGCACTGCCGTGGCCCAACAGGGCCACGGTCCGCAGGTTCTCCGTTGTGTAGCTCATTGCATCTCCTCAGCGGTCTTTTTTCTGGGTCCGGGGAGGGACGTTACGCCGCGCCGTGCGTGCTGTCAGCCGGTCGGCTACCGGCCGCGCGGCGGGCTTGACGTCCGACAAGCGGCCACCGAAAGGGCTGCGCGCCGACTGCCGCCTCCCGTGTTTTGAGGCCAGTTGATCCCGTCGCGGCGTCAGTTCGTCACACGGTGGCTGCGCCATCGAGGCGGGGCGCACACAATGGCGACCCGCCCCGTCTAACCGAGAAAGGAGCACCCGATGGACGTATTCAGCACCCCCGGCGCTTTCAGCTGGAGCGAGCTCTTGACGACCGATCCTGCCGCGGCCAAGGCCTTCTACTCGAAGCTCTTCGGCTGGGGCACCAAGGACATGCAGATGTCGAGCGGCGCGTATACGACGTGCCAGGTCGGAGAAGAGTCAGTAGGCGGGATCATGAAGATCCCAACCGAGGCCGCCGGCATGCCGCCGATGTGGGGTGTCTACGTCACGGTCGCGGATGTCGACGAGACGATTCGCCAGGCGGAGAAGCTCGGCGGTGCCGTTGTGATGCCGCCGATGGACGTCGATGGCGTCGGTCGGATGGCCGTGCTGCGCGATCCCCAGGGCGCCAGCTTTTCGGTCGTCAAGTACGCGTTCCCGGCGCAGTAGACGAACCGGCCGGCGCAGTCGTCGGCCGGTCCCCGTCGCGCGGATTCAGTGCTGCTTGACGAAGCCGCGGCGTTCGTCGATTTCGCTGTCGAGCAGGCGGCGGGCCGAGTCGAAGGCGTCTCTCGCCGCCACAAAGACATCCTCGTCGGCCTGGCGGGTGATCGCGTATTCATTGCCTTTGACATGCAGATCCAGCCGGACGCGGTATTCGCGCGCCTTGGTGCTATGACGCGTCTCGGACGTCACCGCCACATGCAGTTGCGTGATGGCAGGATGGAACTTTCCGAGCTTCTCGGCTTTTTCGTGGATGGCCTGTTCAAGCGCTTCCGAACGGTCCATGTGATGAAACGTGATCTGGATCGGGAACGTCATGTTGCTCTCTCTGTTTTGCTGAACACCCGATTTCATCGTGGCCCGGCTTCGGCCGGCGACGTTGATGGCGGTCAACGACCGTGACCCCCGGGGTTGCCGTCGGGCAACGCGCCCAAAGCGAGGTTCCACCGCGTAAACCCTAGCCGCGCTTCAGCTTCATGCGTTGTTCGGCGGCGCGTCCGCGAGCCTTCCATTCCGCGAGTTGCTTGCGGCGATCCAGCAGCGTCATGGTTTCACGCCGGATCTCACGTCGCAGCTTGTGAAAATTGGCGAGTCGATCCGGGTCAACCTGAGCCCGCACCGCGCAACCCGGTTCGCCGTCGTGCTGGCAATCACGAAAACGACATTGCTCGGCCAGTCCGACGATGTCCGTGAAGCTGGCGTTGAGCCCGGTCTCGTCGGTATCGGCCCGCAGCCCGCGCAGCCCCGGCGTATCGATGACGCAGGCGCCGCCCGGCAGCAAGTGCAGCGAACGCACCGTCGTGGTGTGGCGCCCGCGACTGTCGTCCTCGCGCACCGGTCCGGTGGCCTGTTCCGCGCGACCGAGCAGCGCGTTGGTCAGCGTCGACTTGCCCGCCCCGGAGGAACCGAGCAGCACGAGGGTCTGGCCGGTGCCGAGATACGCGGCGAGTTGCAGCGCCGCTGCCGGCAGGCGTGCGTCGACGGCATGGATCGGCACATCGGCAGGGATGCGGCGGCGCGTCTCGTCGCAGCGGGCGTCGCCGTGATCGGCAATGTCGCGCTTCGTCAGGACCACGACCGGCCACACCTGGGCGCTTCTCACCAGCGTCAGGTAGCGCTCCAGACGGCGCAGGTTGAAGTCGCCGTCGAGGCCCATCACGAGCAGAGCCGAGTCAACGTTGCTGACGAGACACTGGCGCGTGCCCTCGGAGGTGCGCCGGACCAGCTGGTTGAGCGGCGCCATGCGGGCCGAGACCCAGAGCCCGTCGCTGCCGTCGGCAGCGGCCAGCACCCAGTCGCCGACGGCCAGCTGCTCGCTGTTGGTGGCGAGTTCACGACCGAGGGACGGACGCAACTGCGCCCGTCGCTCACTTGCGCCATCGTGCAGGACGGCGCTCGTCGCGGTGTACTTCGAGGACGCGCATCGCACTTCCTGTCGTCGGCAACTGCGCGAGGTTCTGTCCGACGAGGTTCGAATAGCCGATCCGCCGCAGCCGATCGTGAATCTCTGAAGTCATGGTGGTTTCCGAATCGAGCGGCGCAAAGGCGCCGCGAACACGACACGCGCGCGGGTGCGCGCGACCGGGGTCGATGCAGGGTGGCCGGCCGCGCAAGCGGCCGATTCGGAAACGTCCGAGTCAGCGGCGGGGCGGCCGACTAGCGAACACGATCAGTCTTGGACATGCGCGCCTCCGGAAGGAAGTGGCGCTCGATGAGCGAGGGCGCGATTGTTGATCCCCGTGCGGCGTTCCGTCAACGGGAAAATTCGATGGGCAGCGTTGCGCGATGGACACAATCGGAGGCCGAGGCCCGATCGGCGTCCGGGCGCAATGTCAGGCCACGGGCGGGGTGTCGCTGGCTGTCGCTGACGGTGCAGCGTCATCAGGGCCAGAAGCCTTGTCGGGCTTCTCGGCCGCCTTGCGCTGGCGCTTTTCCTCCTGCTTTTTCTTCTTGGCCAGCTCGCGTTGGCGTTTTTCGAACGAGTAGTTGGGTTTTGCCAAGTCGGACTCTCCTTAAACGTGTACGCAAGTGTCGCGCATATAAAAAAAGACCGCCACATGACGTGGCGGTCCTTTACGCAAACCCGCCGACCTTAGATCGGCTTGATCTGCGTAGCCTGCGGGCCTTTGGCGCCCTGGGCTACTGTGAACTCGACGCGTTGTCCTTCTTGCAGGGTCTTGAAACCCGCAGACTGGATCTCCGAGAAGTGAGCGAACAGGTCCTTGCCGCCGCCTTCAGGAGTGATGAAGCCGAAGCCCTTGGACTCGTTGAACCACTTAACCGTACCTTGTGCCATTTTGAAAAACGTCCTTGAAAAATGATGGATAACTAACGCTGGCAGGAACGTCCTGCTGCGTGCAAACGATCAAGTACGTAAACCGGGGAACAAGGCGCGGTCGGAGTTAAATGACCGGCTCAGGGTACCAATGGACTAACGACACTCAAACGCAAGCAAGGAGGACGGTACGCGCTTGTCCGGCGCTTGTCCAGCCGGCGTTTTTGGCCCGTTTGCCAGCTGGAGATGCGCCCCGGCACTGTCCGGGACGCAACGCCGCTGAGATACTTGCGACCATGCAGGCCATATTGGCAGTCACGATCCCATTTTTCGCGCTGGTGTTGTGCGGATACCTGGCGGGGCGCTCGAAAATTCTGCCCGAGGCGGTCATCCCGGGACTCAACATCTTCGTCCTGTATTTCGCGTTGCCGTGCATGCTGTTTCGTTTCGGTGCATCGCTGCCGGTCGCGCAGGTCCTGAATCCGGTGGTACTCGTGATAACGCTGATTACCGCCGTCGTGCTCGTATTTGCAACGATCGCGCTGACGCGAACGGACGCCGTACCGATGAAGGACGCGGCACTCGGCGCGCTGACGGTGGTTTGGCCCAATACCGGCTTCATGGGTGTCCCGCTGCTGGCCACATTGCTGGGGCCCGCCGCGGCCGGACCGGTGATCACGACCCTGCTGGTGGATCTTTTCTTCACCAGTTCGCTCTGCATCGCGCTGGCGCAGGCCGGTGGTTCCGGCGAAAGCCATGCCCCGATCCAGATCGGACGGCTACTCAAGGGCACGCTGGCGAATCCGCTGCCGGCGGCCATTGCAACCGGGCTGGTGTTCTCCGCGCTGGATCTGCGGCTACCCGGCCCCGCGGATACCATCGTCAAGATGATGGGTGATGCCGCCACGCCCGTGGCGCTGTTCACGATCGGTACCGTGCTGTGGCGCGCCGGACTGCATGTCCATACGCGTACGCCGCTGCAACGCTACGTGCCGTTGGCCATCGCGAAGCTGATCGTCCACCCGCTGGTCGTCCTGGCGCTTGGCGTTGCAGCCATTCGACTGGGAACGCCGCTTGATTCGTTCACGCTGACGGTTATCGTGCTCGCCGCGGCACTGCCCTCGGCGAGTTCCGTGTCACTGCTGGCCGAGCGCTATGGCGCCGACAATGGCCGCATCACCCGCATCATCATCAGTTCGACCGTGTTGGCGTTCGTCACTTTCACCCTGCTGGCTTGGTTGCTCCACGAGCGGCCGCAATAGCGCACGTCCGCAGAGCACGACATGTCAGAAGACGCCGTCGATGTCGTGCAACGACAGGTCGAGGCCTACAACCGGCGCGATCTTGCCGCCTTCGTCGCGGCCTACCACGATGAGGTGCGGATCTTCCGGCTGCCGTCGACCGCGCCGTCGATGGTCGGCAAGGACGCCCTGCGCGAGTTCTACGCCACGCAGCGCTTCAACCTTCCCGGACTGCACGCCGACATCCGCCAGCGCATCGTCCTTGGCAACAAGGTGATCGACCGGGAGTACGTGACCGGCATCGGTGACCAACCGCTCGAGGTGGTCGCCGCTTACGAAGTGCTGGACGGGCGCATCACCACGGTCTGGTTCTTCTCGCCCACCTGACGGGCCAGAGGCCGGCGCCGCGACGCGGTGACGCGCCGTGCGGGCACGGCTGCATAACGTTTGACCGCACCGACATTCCAATTCGCTGCTGGCGTTAGCCTGCGCAGGATCGACGGTCTGTTCGACCTAGCCGAGGCGCGTCCTCATGCCCGCACCTTCACGATCCAGAAAACCCGTACCCACGCGCCCCGCGGCCGAATCGTCCAACGGCTTGCGCACCGCGCTCGTGTTGCAGGGCGGCGCGGCGCTCGGCGCCTACGAAGCCGGAGTGCTGAAGGCACTGCTCGAGCCACCGGGACGCACGTTCGACATCGTCACCGGCTGTTCGATCGGGGCCGTCATGGCGGCGATTCTGGTCGGCGCGCGCGGCGACCCGCGCGCGCACCTCGACGATCTGTGGCAGCGCATGGCGATGCAGACCAACCCGTTCGTGCCCGCGATGTTCGCCAACACCTTTCCTGCGCCTGGCGCCAGCGCGCTGTATCGCATCAATCCCGCGTACTACACGGCGCCGACGCTAGCGACCTACGTGTACAACCCAGCCCCGCTCGAACGGGCGATCGAGGAATGGGTCGACTTTCGCCGCGTGCGGCGCTCGGCGACGGAACTGATCGTCACGGCCGTCGAGGTGAAGAGCGGACGCCTGGCCGAATTCTCGAACCGGCAACGGTTCGGCGTGCGCCACGTCATGGCGAGCGCCAGCCTGCCGCCCGTGTTTCCGACGGTCAGCATCAATGGCGGCGAGTACTGGGACGGGGGACTGATCTCGAACACTCCGCTGCGCCCGGCACTGAACGCGATCGAGGCGCATAACGCGGCCAACCCGAAGGCGCACTGGGAGATCATCGTCGTCGATCTCTTTGCGCCGAGCACCACTCCGCCGCAGGACATGACGGACGTCCTGCAGCGCGCGTTCGAACTGACTTTCTTCGGCAAGTTCCAGCACGACCTCAAGCTCTTCGAGATGTACAACGCGCAGATCGACCTGATGCGGGCCGTCGACGCGGCGCTCCCCGCACGCAGCCCCTTGCGCAGGCATCCGGCCTTCGTGCGCATGAGCCACCATCGCCGGGTCGATCGCCTCACAGTGATCCGAACGTCGAAGCCGAAGTCGATGGGTGGGCCGGCCGATTTCTCGCCGGACACTATCGCCCGTCGCATTCAGCTGGGTGAGTTCGACACGCGCCGCGCGCTTGCCAAGTCGAGCCCAACCTGAGGTTGCGCCGTGTGCCGGCCGCACACTGCGCACGCGAGTGTCGTCATAGACTCTGACGACGCGACTATTTGAGGTTGTCAATCGGCACCGGCTCGATGGCGTCAGCCGGGGTGAATCCGAATATCCGACCGAGGAAGTAGAGCTCCGCTTCGAGCGCGCGTGCGATGTTCTCGGCGCGACGGAAGCCGTGCTGTTCGCCTTGGAACTCGAGGTACGCGACGGGTTTGCCGCGCGCTCGCACGGCCGCAACGATGCCGCGGCTTTGCGCCGGCGGCACGGCGAGATCCTCGTCGCCCTGAAACGTGATCAGTGCACCGTCGAGCGCCTCGAGATGATGGATGGGGCTGCGGGCGCGATAGGTCGCCAGACCCTCCGGCAGCGGCGCCACGAGTTGGTCCAGATAGTGACTTTCGAACTTGTGGGTGTCGGCCGCGAGCGACTCGAGGTCCGCAACGCCAAAGTAGTTGATGCCCGCCGCGAAGCGCCGCGTGAAGGCCAGGCTGGCCAGCACGGTAAAGCCGCCGGCGCTGCCGCCGCGGATTGCGACCCGCGCGCCGTCGACGCGCCCCCGCGCGACCAGGTGATCGACGGCCGCGACGGCGTCGGCGAGGTCGACGACACCCCACTCGCCGTGCAGGCGGTTGCGGTAGTCGCGCCCGAACCCGCTTGAACCGCCGTAGTTCACATTGACGACGGCAAATCCGCGCGTGGTCCAGAACTGGTGCGATGGGCTCAGCGCTGGCGAGGCGTGCGCCGTCGGCCCTCCATGCACCAGCACCAGCAGCGGCGGCTTCGCATCCTTCGGACTGCTGCAGCGGGGATTGTGTGGCGGATGGTAGAAGGCATGTGCTTCGCGCGGAACCCCATCGGCGCCGGGCGGGGTCGGGAAGCGGATCGGCTCGGCTCGCGACACGAAGTCTGGGACGAGCGACACCGGGCCGGCCGTGCGCACGACGCGGTGCGAACCGTCGCGCAATGAGAACGTGATCAGCGCCTGGAGCGCCGTCTCGGAAGCCGCGATCGCGAAACCGTCCTCCGCATCGAGCACGCCGACCGAGCCGAATGAGACGAAGGGGAGCGCGAGTTCCGTCAGGCGGCCGCTCGCAAGATCGACGAGTACCAGCTGGTCCACGGCGTTGCGGCAGATGCGCGCCAAAGCGCGGCCATCACCGGTGAGCGCGTACGTCGCAGCGCCGAGATTCCACAGCGGCCCGCCGAAGTCCGCGTCGATCGCGGTGACAGCCTCGGTCGGCCCGTCCTTCCAGCGGTACAGGTTCCAGTGGCCGCCACGGTCCGACAGGAAGTAAAGCGTGCCGTCCAGGTCCCACACCGGTTCGATGACGGATTCAGCCGCGGTCTCCGAGCCGCCCGCGATGGCGCGCAGATCCTCGAGACCGTTGGCGCCCAGCCTTGCGACATACAGCGTGGTCGCGTCCCACGGCATGTTCGGATGGTTCCAGGCGATAAATGCGATCCGCCCGTCCGCACTCGGGCGCGGGTAGGCGACGAAGTCCGAGCGATCAAACAGGACCCGACCGTCGGACTCGACCTCAACGTCGATGGCGACGATCGCATTGACCGGCTCGCGCGGCGCGCTGTGGTCCTCGCGCACCGCGAAGAACGTGCGCCCGTCGCTGCCGGCCGCGAAGTCCGCATAGCGGTAGCCGTCCGGCGTCAGGGCGCGCGGTGCCGCAGCCCCGCGCTGAACGTACACGCGCTGATCCGGAAATTCGCAGTACACGACCAGACCGTCCCCCAAGCCATACGCGCGGCCGCCATATTCGTGTACGCGCGAGCGGATGTTCGACTCGGCACCCGTCACTTCCTCGATGACGCCGCCCGGCGTTTTGGCGACCAGCACACTGCGCCCGCGCTCCTGCGGCCGCGATTCGATCCAGTGGAGCCGCCCGCGATTCGCGGTTGCGTAGGCCAAGGTGAGTGACGCCGCCGCAACGTCGCGCGCGGTGAGCGGGGACGGCCAGCTGCCAAACGGTTTGGGGGTCGGTGACATGGGAGCCCGGGCGAGAGTCTGAGGCGACAATAGCGGCTCGCTCCACGGCCCCGCAAATGATTCGCCTCACCGAACTCCGGCTCCCCCTTGACCATGCCGACGCCGCCTTGCGCGCGGCCATCGTGGCGCGTCTCGGAGTGGCCGACACCGAATTGCGTTCATTCAGCGTGTTCCGGCGGGCGGCCGACGCCCGTCGCAAGAGTGCAGTGATGCTGACTTACACGGTGGACTGCGAGGTGCGCGACGATGCCGCCGTGCTGTCCGCGCACCCGGGCGACCCGCACGTGAAGCCGGCGCCCGATACGACGTACCGTTTCATCGGACATGCGCCGCCGGACTTCCGTGCCAGCGGGCGGCCGCGGCCGGTCGTCATCGGCTTCGGCCCGTGCGGCATCTTCGCGGCGCTGGTGCTGGCGCAGATGGGACTGCGGCCGATCGTGCTCGAGCGCGGCAAGCGCGTCCGCGAACGGACCAAGGACACCTGGGGACTGTGGCGCAAGGGCGCGCTGAACCCTGAGTCGAACGTGCAGTTCGGCGAAGGCGGTGCCGGAACGTTTTCGGACGGCAAGCTGTGGAGCCAGATCAGTGATCCGCGCTACCTGACGCGCAAGGTGCTGACTGAGTTCGTCAAGGCTGGGGCTCCCGAGGAAATCCTGTACGTCGCCAAGCCGCACATCGGCACGTTTCGCCTTGTCAGCATGGTCGAGAAGATGCGCGCGCAGATCGAGTCGCTCGGCGGCGACATCCGCTTCGAGCAACGCGTCGTCGACGTGCTGCTCGAAGCCGGTGCCATCCGTGGTGTCACGGTGGCGAATCCCGCGCATCCCAAGGGCGAGACGCTGGACGCCGATCACGTTGTGCTCGCGCCGGGCCACAGCGCGCGCGACACGTTCGCGATGCTGTATGAGCGCGGTGTGTTCATGGAAGCGAAACCGTTCTCGGTGGGCTTGCGGGTCGAGCATCCGCAGAGCGTCATAGACCGCGCGCGCTATGGTGCCAGCGCCGGCCACCCGATCCTGGGCGCGGCCGACTACAAGCTGGTGCATCACGCGAACAATGGCCGATCGGTCTACAGCTTCTGCATGTGCCCGGGCGGCACCGTGGTCGCCGCGACATCCGAGACCGGGCGTGTCGTCACCAATGGCATGAGCCAGTATTCGCGCGCCGAGCGCAATGCCAACGCCGGCATTGTCGTCGGCATTGCGCCCGCGGATTACGCGCGGGCCGGTCACGTTGACGACCGCCACCCGCGCGCCGTGCATCCACTCGACGGCATCGAGTTCCAGCGGCAGTGGGAGTCGCGCGCGTTCGAGCTCGGTGGTGGCGGCTACTGTGCGCCGGGGCAACTCGTGGGCGATTTTCTGAAGAAGCAGCCGTCAAGCGTGCTGGGCGCGGTCCTGCCGTCCTACACACCGGGTGTGCGGCTGACGGATCTGGCCGAGCCGGGCCGCGGCAGCCTGCCGGACTACGTCCTCGACGCGATCCGCGAGGCGATCCCTGCGTTCGACCGACAGATCAAGGGCTTCGCACGACCGGACGCGGTCTTCACCGGAGTCGAGACCCGCACCTCGTCGCCGCTGCGCATCACGCGCGGCACGGACATGCAAAGCCTCAATGTGAAGGGGCTGTATCCGGCGGGCGAGGGCGCCGGCTATGCCGGCGGCATCATGTCGGCCGGAGTCGACGGCATCGAGGTGGCGGAGGCCGTTGCGCGTTCGATGCTGAACACCGATTCGATTGCCGCTACGGCCAGCGCTTCGGCGTGATCGGTGCGGGCCGTTCTCGGCGACCCGGGCGCTGGTTAGGCGCGCGGTTTCGATCGCCCGCCGCGGACGGCCGTGGGCCCGTGCCGCCGCAGCGCGTCCGCGGTCTGGTTTGCCGTGACGGCGGCCAGCGGAAAGACGACGCGCATGAGGTCGTCACGACGGTTCCAGGCCGCGGGAGTGGACTCGTAGAAGGCTGCGACATCGGGAAACACACCCCACTGATGGCGCGAGCAACTGGAGTCCCCGCTCACGAACTGCACAAACGACGGCGAGCGGCCGTCCCAGTCGGCACGGCCGTCGACCCGCACGCCGTATCCCAGCCGCCGACCCTCTGCGCGCAGCGCGGCCTGCGCGGCGCGAAAAAGTGGGCGGTCGACGAGGTAACTGTCGGTCGCGACCCAGGCGCCGTCCAGCTTCACTTCGGTGTAGCTGTGGTCGACGAAGGGGGTACGCAAATCAAGCAGGCCCCGAAGCAGCGCCGCGTCGAGGTCGACGAACTGCTGCCGGGCCTCGATGCCCGCGGCGCGCAGCATCGCGATGAAGAGCGTCGACTTCGTATTGCTGTAGCCAACGCCGGCGGACAGCACCTCGGCCGCCGACATCGCATAGAAGTGGGGAGTGAAGCCGAAGCGCACCTCGTCGCGCACGAAGTCGTGAATGGCAACGGCGCGCTCGCGCGGCGTGTGGCGGTCCTGGACCAGTTCTGCCACCTGCTCGGTGATCGCGGCGTGGGTGTCATCGACCAGCACCCGGGCCAGCACCGAGTTCATCGACAATAGCGGGCCGATCAGCCAGGCCGTGCTGACATGCAGGGCGCGGCGGCGGTCGGCCCGGACAAGGGGACGTGGCATGCGGGCAGTCTGACGCGCGATGGTGAAGTTCCTGTGAATACCTGCATGCCGCGCATGCAGTCGTGCAGGGACGAACCCGAATCAGGATGGACGTCATCATCACGCTCGAGTTCCGCGATTGCCGGCGCATCACTTCAATACGTGAGGATCGAAGCGCAATCGGATGACGTGATGAGTTTGCCGCCCCGATGTTTCACGGACGTTGCTGCATTGCTGCCTGCCGTATGCTCGGGTCCGTCCGGTCCATCGCTGCACCGCCCGTTGCTTCCATGACGCTTGTCGCCGATTCGGTCATTGACTCGTCCGTCGCCTGGTGGCGACTGGTCGCGACGCTGACGATGTCGACACTCGGCGGTGTTGGCATGTGGTCGGTCATCGTGGCGCTGCCTGCCGTGCAGGCGGAGTTCGGTGTCGATCGCGGCACCGCTTCGCTGCCCTACACGTTGACGATGGTCGGGTTTGGCCTCGGCGGCATCCTGATGGGCAAACTGACCGACCGCTACGGCGTCAGCCTGCCGCTCGCGTTCGCGACGCTCGCCCTGGCGCTAGGCTATGGCGCTGCCGCGCTCGCGCCCTCCTTAACGACCTACGCGCTGGCACAGGGCCTGCTGATCGGCTTTCTCGGAAGTTCCGCCACCTTCGGGCCGCTGCTGGCCGACATCTCGCACTGGTTCGAGCGCCGTCGCGGTCTGGCCGTGTCGATCGTGGCCTGCGGCAACTACCTGGCGGGCACGGTGTGGCCGCCGATCGTGCAGCACCTGATCGAAGCGGTGGGCTGGCGCCACACGCACCTTCTCATCGGCGTGGCGTGCCTGCTGACGATGCTGCCTCTGACGCTGGCGCTGCGGCGTCGGCCGCCACACACTGGGCACGAACATGCCGCGGCGCCGGTCGTGCGGCCACCGAGGGATCTCGGCATTTCGCCACACGCCTTGCAGATGCTGCTCGTGATCGCCGGCCTCGCCTGCTGTGTCGCGATGTCGATGCCGCAGGTCCACATCGTGGCGTACTGCGGCGACCTCGGCTACGGCCCGGCCGCGGGCGCGCGCATGTTGTCGCTGATGCTGGGCTTCGGCGTGGTGAGCCGGCTGCTCTCCGGCTGGATCGCAGATCACATCGGCGGACTGCGCACGCTGCTGCTGGGCTCGGCGTTGCAGGGTGTTGCGCTGGCGATGTACCTCTTCTTCGACGGTCTGACATCGCTCTACGTCGTGTCGGCGCTATTCGGCCTGTTCCAGGGCGGCATCGTGCCAAGCTATGCGATCGTCATTCGTGAATTCTTCTCCCCGCAACAGGCCGGTGCCCGTGTCGGTCTGGTCCTGATGGCGACGCTGTTCGGCATGGCGCTGGGCGGCTGGATGTCGGGCGTGGTGTTCGATCTCACCGGCTCGTACCGCGCCGCATTCATCAACGGCACGATGTGGAACCTGCTGAACCTGTCAATCGTCGTCTGGCTGATCCGCCGGCCGGGGGCGCGGTTCAGCCGACCGCGCGCTCAGGCAGCGTGAGCCGCGTCTCGTCGATCGCGTAGCACGCCAATACGCGGCCGGCGGAGTCGAACAGCGCTTCCGCGTCTTCCGCGCTGACGATTCCGGTGCTGATGAAGTGATCCGGGAAGCGCGAGGTGCCGTAGAAATAGCTGCGCGGCAGCCCGGCCAGTTCCAGGTAGTGGATTTCGTAGGCGTAGCGCGCGAGTTCGCTCACGAGGCCAAGGTCTTCGTCAAGGTGATGGGTCACGTTGGTGCGAACATAGGCTTGCATCTCCTCATTCGGGATCAAACGCGACGACATGAGGTTGGACAGGTAGTCGCCCACGCGCGCCAGCGTCTTGCGGGCGAGTGCCTTGGGCAACTCGGCGCGGTTCGGTTCGATTGTCTGCAGTTCCTCGTCCACGGCGGCGCGCAGGTGTTCGGGAATCGCAGCGACGACGCGTGCGAATGTCGCGCCGAGCTCGGCGCGCGCCGCGAAGTACGCGGACCGGTTTTCCTCGGGCAGGCGCAGGATCTTCGCGGTGTGCGCAACATGGCCCCACTCATGCATGACGCGGGCGCCGAGCAGCAGCCGGTGATAGGGCGGTGCGGCCACCGCGCTGGCATCAAACGCCGGCTGGCGTATCTCGTAGACCACGGCGCGTCGCGCCGCGTCGACGTAGGTGCCGCCGCCCGTCTCGAGGACGGAACAGTGCGTCGGCAGGGCCTCGACGTCATGCACTCGCGAGAGGAACTGCCGCGAGCGCTCGTCGATGCGACACAGGTCAGCGTGAATGCTGGCCACGGCAGCGTCGTTCGCTTCGGCCAGTACGCGCCGGACGCGGATCGGGTCGTCGTGCTGCGGCGTCCACAAGGTGCCGCCGTGCGGGCCGTGCACGATGACATGCGCGCGCGATTGCACCAGCCAGTCGCACAGGGCGTCCAGCGTGCCCGAGCGGGCGGGCGCAGCCGTTGGCACGGTGCTGTTGAGCGCCGCGCGCACAGCGCCTTCGGCCGCGGTGCCGAGCGCCATCAGTTGCGGCTGAAGCCGCTTCGGCACATAGAGGTCGGCCCCGCTGATGTGGATGTACGGCTCCGCCAACTCCTGCTGCGGCACACGCAGCGGGTCGTGCAGCAGCTCGTCGATCCAGCCAAAGGCTTCCGCGAGCGCGACAAATGCCGCCGCATCCGGCCGTCGGGCACGGCGGGCGGCGTCGGCGAACGCCTGCCGGCTCGCCGCGTCGCGCTCGAACCAGTAACTGAGGTTGTAGGCGACCGTGGCCGTCACCGAGCGCAGTAGCGACAGCCGCTCCATGTGCACCAGCAGCGCGGCGACGTACTCCGGATGAGTGTCCAGGTCTGCGACGTAGAGCATCGACGACGTGCCGCGGAAGGGTTCAAGGTAAGGCAGTACGCCGTCCGCGTCGGCCACGACGAGCAGGTTCGTCTGGCGCGGCGGAAACCACGCGCCGGGCGCCGCAGCATGCAAGCGCACGGCAGCGATGCCAGTACAAACCGAAGCCCGCAGCGAGACAGTCCAGCTGCTGGGTCGATAGGCGCTCCGCCTGCACCAGCAGCGCGCCGAACGTGGCTTCGACGCCGTGTTCGCTCAGAACCTCGGCTGGAACGACGAACGCGTTTGAATGCGCGAGACAGAAGCGCTGCAAGGCGTGCGGCACGTCGGCCGCGTCAGATGCAAAGGCTGAACCCATGGCGCGGAACACTAGCATCGGCCGTGGCGAGGGCCAGCCCGCGGAATATCCTGCAACGCGCCCGCCTTAACGCTTCCGAGACGTGCGGCGCGGCTTGCTGCCTCGCCGCGACGGCCTTTCAACCCTCATCCAAACGCATGAGTCGGAGGCTTTTTCGAGCGGGCTCAAAACGGCCGTTTTGAGAGGGGAACCCCCCCTTCGCACCCGGTCCTCACGCGGGACGGTAGTTCCGACTCATCCGTCTCACCGATTTTTTCCGGGCGGACACGGCGGCACAGTGCGCTACCCGTCAGCAGTGGGCACTGGGAGGAAGACGATGAATACGGAAGTGACTTCAGGGATCAAGGCGAGATTTGCCAATGCCTTGTGCGGTTCCCTTGTCGTACTGGCAGCAATCTCGCTAACAGCGTGCGGTGGAGGCGGCGATGCGTCGACGACCTCAGCGCCTGGCGCTTCCGGGGTGCCGACCTCGGCGATCTCGGCAACACCGACCGCTATGTCGCCCGCTACCGGCATGGCACCCCTGGAAATGAAGTTCATGGCGATGGAGCCCAAGGGCAACATCGCAAGCTTCGAATGGGACATGAAGGACAACAGCCCGGTCAAGACCGGCCAGTCCGTGGAGCACACGTTCATGGAGCCCGGTAGTTACATGGTCACGCTGACGGTGAAGGATGCGGCCGGTAACTTCAATCGCGGCTCGGTGATGGTGAGCGTCGCAGAAGGCGGTACCTGCAACCAGGTCCCGGCGCAGTTCAGCAGCATCGTGTGGCCGGCAATGAGTTCCGGTGGGAGTTCCTGCCTGACCTGCCACGCGACGGGCCTTCCCGCCGGCGGCTCGAACCTGGTGTTCGTACGCGGCGGTACCGAACTGCAGAACTACAACATCCTGCGCAACTACGCCCGGTCCTCGAGCGACACGCTGCTCTCGAAGGTCATCGGTGGGCTGAACCACACCGGCGGCAAGCCCTTCGTCGATGCGAATTCGACCCCGTACAAGGCCCTCACGGAACTCGTTCCGGAAATGAAGCAGGCCTGCACGACGACGAACGCGCCGGCGGCGGCCCAGTTCTGGAACGGCGTCACCTTCGCCGATGACCAGAAGGTGCTGGCGAAGTCCGCGGTGCTGTTCGGTGGGCGCAACCCGACGGCCGCGGAGGCCTCGGCGGTTACGACCGGCGGTGCCCCGGTACTGCGCCAGACGATCCGCAGCTACATGACGGGACCGGCGTTTGAGCGCTTCCTCGACGAAGCCGGCGACACGTGGTTCCTGACGCGCGGCGTCACGGTGTTCGGCAACAACATCGGCCTGAACGCGACCGATCTGCCGAGCGCGGCCGATGTCATCAACAACACCAATCTGGCCGCGGGCGTCCGCAACCGCTTCCAGACCGCGATGATGAACGAGCCCGTCTAGCTGATGAAGTACATCGTCAAGAACGACAAGCCCTGGACCGACATGGTCGCCGGCAAGTACACGGTCGTGAACGGATTGCAGGCGCAGTACCTGGCAGCCAGGGTCACGGGCACGTTCACCGATCCGACCAACGCTCCCGGCCAGCGACACCGAGGTCCTGCCGGCGGTCCTGCCGAACGGGCGCCTGCCGGGTGACCGCGAGCACGCTGGCGTCATTTCGACGCACTGCCTGGCTGATGCGCTTCCCGACGACGCCGACGAACCGCAATCGTCACCGCGTCTATCAGTTGAACAAGCAGTTCCTGGCCACCGATGTCGCCGCGTTGGCGGCCCGTCCGATCGACGATGGCGGCAACTTCAAGATCCCGACGATGGAGAAGCCCCAACTGCGCCGTCTGCCATCAGGTCGATCGATCCGATCGCGGCCGGCTGGCAGAACTGGCAGGAGAACAACCGCTACCTGCCGTTCCGCACGGCGGCGGGCAAGGACCATGCGCTGCCGCAGGTCTACCGGAACGACAACTATCCGAAGGACAAGGACGGCAAGGCCTACTACGTGGACGGCGACAACTGGTTCCGCGACGAGCATGCGCCGGGTTACGGCAGCACGCCGATGCCGGGCGGCGTGACGGGCAACAACACCGCGCTGCAGTGGCTGGGTGCGCAGGTGGCGGCCGACGCGCGCTTCGCCAAGGGTGCGGTGCACTTCTGGTTCAAGGCGCGGTGTTCAACCGCGAACCGCTGAAGGCGCCGACCGACCAGACGGCTCCGAGCTATGCCAACCAGCTGGCGGCCTACAACGCCCAGGTCGAGGAGTTCAAGGCGATCGCCGACGCGCTTCGCGACCAACCGCGGCAACGGCGCCTACAACGTCAAGGACCTGCTGGTCGACCTGGTGACCAGCCAGTGGTTCAAGGCCGAGAAGGCGACGGGCATGAACACCGCTCGCGCGATCGAGCTGTCGGATATCGGCAGCCAGGCGATGCTCAATCCGGCCGCGCTCAACCGCAAGCTGCTCGGCACTGACCGGCGTGGCCTGGAACCAGTTCAACAACCAGTACGCGGGCCAGGCGCTGAACTACGGCAACTTCGACGGCGGCCTGAACCGCAACGAGCGCGCCAACGAGTACACGATGGTGCAGACGATGATCGCCGACCGCCTGATGTCGGAGCTGTCGTGCAACATCGTGATGACGGACTTCAACAAGCCGGCGGCCAACCGCCTGCTGTTCGCCGGAGTCACGATGACCGACACGCCGGCCAATGCGGCGGGCGAGGCAGCGATCCAGGCAGACGATCAAGAGCCTGCACAAGTCGCTGCTGGAAGGACGACGTGCCGGTGACCGACGCCGAAGTCCAGCGCACCGTACGGACTGTTCAAGGCGGTCTGGGCCGATCGTGCCACGGCGCCGGCGCGGCCGACGACCTGCTCGTACAACAACACCAACGACCCGAACTACACAGCTCGCGCCTGGGCTGCCGTCGATCGGCTACATGATCGGCGACGAAGTCTTCCTGTTCGAATAACGGCGCATCGCCAAGAAGAGAAGGAGCATTCAAATGATCGACCGTAGAGACTTCTTGAAGATCGCCGGCGCGGTGATTCCGAGCTGGGGCTTGATCCCGATCGCCAGCGCGCAGTCGCCGCTGTACACGGGCAAGATCCTGGTCAACGTCCACGCCAGCGGCGGCCTGGATGCCAGCTCGTGGTTCGACCCGCGCGAGACCGACGCGACGATGAACAACTACGCCGCGGCGCGCACGCCGGCGGTGGTGGCGGGCAACCTGCGCGCCGCGCCGATGGGCAGCAACGCCACGTTCGTCCAGCGCTATTTCCAGCAACATGCTGGTGCATCAACGGCGTCAACAGCGAGACCAACAGCCACGACGACGGCACTCGGGCACACGCCACCGGCATGCTGGCGATGGACTACCCGAACCTGCTCGGAACTGTTCGCCTACACGCAGGGCAAGTCGCTCGCACTGCCGTGGTTGAACGCGGGCGGGTTCATGACCAGCGCCGGCCTGGTCCCGGCCACGCCGATGCCGGACGGCAACTACGTTCCGCACGCTGATTTCGCCGAACGCTGCAAAGCGCTACCACTGACTTCATCAAGCAGGGCGACGTCGCACAAGATGCTGGCAGCCCGCGCCGAGCGCGTGAAGGCCAGCAGGCAGCGGGCAACCTGGTGCCGCGCGCGCAGCTGGTCAACGCGCAGTTCGACGGCGCGTCGAACTCGCGTGCGATGCTGGCAGCGCGTCAACGACTTCCTGCCGGCGACCTTCGACAACGCGGCGCATGTCGGCCTGGTGGCGGCGCAGGCGGGCCTCACGACGACGGTGCAGTTTGCGAGCGGCGGTTTCGACGGCCACGGCCAGCTTGCCAACAGCTACGCGCAGTCATTGCCGCGTCTGACCGACCTGGTGGACTACATCATCACCAAGGCCGGGACGATGGGCATCGCCAACCGGATCTTCATTCGCATCTACTCGGAATTCGGCCGCACACCGCTTAACGGTGGCAACGGCAAGGACCACTCACAACATCGGCACGCAGGTCCTGATGGAGGCTACGCCTCCGGCCTGGGGCAACCGGGTGTTCGGCGCGAGCGGCCCGCGGCACCAGCTGACGAAGATCGATCCGGCCACTGGAGCGGTCGATGCCGATCAACGGCAAGGTGATCGCGCCGCGCCATGTGCATGCCGCCGTTCGCAAGTACCTCGGCATCCAGACGTCGGATCCGAAGTTCCAGCTGAACGTTCCGGCGACCGAGAACTTCGACATCTTCAACCCGGCCGCGAAGACCGGTTACCCGAACATGTAGTCGCCACTTCCCCGGCGCGCGCGGTGCGCGCCGGTTTCCCTGCGGGCGCCTGGACTACCATGCGCCCGCTTTCATTTGCGGCACGCGTTGACTGCCCATGAACCGAACCACACCCTCCCGCTTGACGTCGGCCGCCGCGCGCATGGCGGCCTCCATGCTGATGACCGGATGCCTGGCCCTCGCCGCTACGGCGAGCACCGCAGCCGAGCTGCGCGGCTTCGCCAGCCTGGGACTGAGCGGACTGATCCTGTTCCAGCCGTGCGAGGGCAGGAAGTTGTCGGCCCGCACACTCAAGGTCGAAGACGCCACCCCGGACAGCACGCTGACCGCGGGCATCGACGACGTGCGCAAGATCATGCTGGAGTCGGGTCGCCCGCTCTATGTCGAGTTCCGCAGCCGACGTGGCCGGGATCGTCGCGAAGGCACGGCAGTTTCAGCGCGCACTTGGCACCGTGACCTCCTGCGAAAGCGCGCCGACCGACATCGCACCGGGAACTCGGCTCTGGGCCAACGGCGATGAGCCGGCCTGGCGCTTCGTGCTGAGCGCGAGCGGCGGGCAATTCGAACGGCACGGCCATCAGCCGATGCATTTCCCGGCGGCGGCATTTACTGCACCCGCGAAGACGCCAGCGGGCCGTGTTTTCGATGCCTGGTCGCCGCAGGACGGCGGCTCGATCCGGCTCGAACTGACCGAACAGATGTGCAGCGACGGCCGCTCCGAGTCAGCCTTCGGTGCCAGGGTGACGCTACGCATTGGCAGCATCACCTATGAGGGTTGCGCCGCGCGGTTCTAGGGGCGAACCCCTACGCCTCAGACCGCGGCGCGGGCAGCGCGGCCTTTCAACAACAGTCCTGCCTTGCGGCGCGCTCCGCCGCATGCCATCGTTGGGCTGCAGCCGCTGTGCTGCACGAGCGCGCGACAAGAGTGCGCGCAGGCCTGACCACCGATGTCGACGGAGAACCTTGATGAAGCGCCTGCTTGCCCTTCTGCTGCTGCCCATTGCATCGACGGCATTGGCCCAGCCATGCCCGGAAAAGAACATCATGTACTGGCAGGCGTTCCCGCCCGGGGGCGAAACCGACATCTCCGGACGCCACCAGCAGGTGGTGCTCAAGAAGAAGTGCCCTGCGATCGACATCATCATCCAGTACAAGCCGGGTGCCGGTGGCGGCCTGATGTGGGCACAGATCAACCAGCTGCCGGCCGACGGCCTGAACATCGTCGGCATCAACCTGCCGCACATGGTGTTCCAGCCGCTCGAGGGGCAGGTGCAGTACAAGACCGACGACATCGTGCCGGTCTACTGGTATCACTACACGCCCGACGCCCTGGTGGTGCTCGACTCGAGCCCGATCAAGACCTTCCAGGACTTCGTCAAGTTCGCCAAGGACAACCCGGGCAAGCTGAGCCTCGGCGGTTCGGGACTCAACTCCGCCAACCATGCGGCGAATGAACGGCTGAACGCGGCGTTCGGTGTGAAGACCACGTACATTCCGTTCAAGGGCACGGGCGACATGACCACCTCGATACTCGGCGGCCACGTCGACGGCGCGATGACCTACACCGCGTTCGCCGTGAACAACAAGGGCAAAGTGCGCGCTCTGGCAGTCGCGATGGACAAGCGTCACCCGCTGCTGCCCGACACGCCAACGTTCAAGGAACTCGGGGTCGACTGGGTAGACGGCGCCTACCGTGGCATCGCGATGCCGAAGGCGTCCACGCCGGAACAGCGCAAGCGCATCTCCGAGCTGTGGGCGGTGCTCAACAACGATCCCGAGATGAAGGAACTCGCGGCCAAGAGCGGCTTCGAGCTGGTCAACGTCGGTGTCGAAGGCATGGACAAGTTTATGGCCGAGAAGATCCGCGTGTATACCGGCGCGGCCAAGCAGATGGGCCTTGGCAAGTAGGTTGCTGCGCGGGTTCCCGGGGACCGCTTGCAGCGCGGCGGCGCCCGGGTCCGCAGTCGGACCCACGACCGCGCTCGTCTTTACATCGTCGGCAGGGCGGACTAAGGTCAGTTCGCCAAGGTGAAGCCGCACGTGCGGCGGAGGACACCATGTATCAACGCATCCTGTTGGCCTACGACGGCTCCGAATCTGGCCAGAAGGCACTGCTGGACTGTCACGACATCGCCCAGTGGAGCCAAGCCGAGCTGCATCTGGTGGCTGTGATGCCCAACCCCGCAGCGTTCATCGCCGTTGACGGTGGCGTCTACGACGCCGGGCGCGACGAAATTGAGCGCAAGAAGTACAACGCCATCCTCGAGGACGGGCTTGAGCGGCTCAAGCGGTCCGGCCATTCCGCGCTGGGCGAGGTGGTGGTCGGCGACTCCGTCTACGAGATCACCGAATACGCACGCAAGATCAGCGCGGACCTGATCGTCGTTGGCCACAAGCATCTGAACGGCTGGGCGGCGCGTTGGTGGCGGGGCTCCACATCGGCCTCACTGATCGAGCATGCGCACTGCAACGTACTGGTCGTGATCACTCACTGACCCGCGGCAGCGTCTGACCGCGCGCCCGACGGCTGTTGCCGCTGCGCGAAATGCTGAACGGCACCGCGCGGGGCTGCGCCTCGAAGCAGGCCCGCAGCGTGCCCGTTGCGTCGGGCTGCTCGAGCTTCTGGCCTGCGACCTTCCAGTTCTGCTTCGGCGGCCGGGTAGCGAGACACCTGTTCTGGATGTCCGTGCCGTCCGGGCAGAGCATCATCGTCGCCGTCCGCGTGCCAGGCCGGAGGTAGCTTTCGTCAACTCGTCATTGCCGTGAAGGCGACTGCCCGACCGGACCCCGCGGCGCGCTGGTGCCTGTCGGCTGTGTGCAGGGTCCGGCTCGGCTCGCGCTGCTTCACCGTGCGTGCGAGTGCGACGGTCCGCACCGGCGCCCGCCAGATCGGCGGGCGTGGACTTGCGCGGAAGCCTACGCTCGACCGGCGCGACGCCGCAGGGCGCCCAGACCGGCGAGCGCTATGCCAAGCAGCGCGACCGAGCCCGGCTCCGGAACCTGGATCAGGGTTCCCCGAATCTCGCCGCCCCCGAAGCTCTGCGTGTGGATGTTTAGGTACGTCTGACCATCGAGCATCCCCGCGAGCAGGAAGTCGAACGCGCTGATCGCGCTTCCGCCGTGGGCCGTGACAAAAGTCGGGTTGTACGAGGACGCGAGTGCCATGTCGAACGCGTTGGTATAGGACCCGCTCGTGACCCCGAGCGGAAAGTTGACGAAGGTCGGCACCTGGGTAGCCACCGGCGCGTTGGCCGTCGGAGCGGCGCAGCAGTGGATATGCGACGCCGTCGTCGGCCCCGACAAGCCGCTGAAGGTGACGTCGATGTACATGAATCGACCCTCGGGATCGATGTCGATCTTCGCGAAGCCGGTGCCGGCGCTGTTATTTGCCGGATTCTCGTTGGCACCGCTCAGGGTCACCTGAAAGTGAATGATCGCCGCCTGCGCAGCACCCGCGGCAAGCAAAGACACCGCGGTCAGCAAGGCCAGTACCGTCGCTCGTCTCATGATTCACCTCCAGGGTAGTTGCAGCAGGGTCGGTCCGCGCCGGGCTCAAACCGCAGAATGAATTGGCAAGCAAGCAACGCGCCACGGCCAAAAATCAATGACGTGGCAACGACGCGTGGCGCGCCTGTCAAGTCGTCCGACAGTGCTGCGCCCTCGGCCGTGCCGAACTCACCCCAGGCAGAACACGTTCAACTTGTTGCCGTCGAGGTCGCGGAAGTAGCCGGCATAGAAACCCTCGCCGCGGGGGCCGGCAGGACCTTCATCCTTGCCGCCGAGCTCGAGCGCCTTCGCGTAGACGCGGTCGACCTTTTCCTTCGAGTCGACGACGATCGCGACCATCACGCCGTTGCCGACCGTGGCCGGCTTGCCGTCGTAGGGGGTCATGATGCCGAGCGCAGGCTTGTCCATCGACACGCCCCACGCGTAGCCGCGGCCGAAGTCCATCAGGCGCTTGATGCCGATCTCCGCCAGCAGTGCGTCGTAGAACGCCGTGGCGCGCGGCAGGTCATTCGTGCCCAGGGTGGCGTAACCGATCATGGATATCTCCGGTGCGTGGGGAATGGCGGGAGTGTAGTCAGGGTCGCGGCCGCGGCGACGGATGACGACGCGCGAGTAAGCTCGGCGCCCCGCGTGTCGTCTGAGGCGTCCATGGAGCACACCGCAGTGATCGTCGGCGCCGGCAGCGGCGTCAGCGCGGCATTCGCACGCGTTCTGGCCAGCAACGGCTATCGCGTCGTTCTGGCCTCGCGCACGGCGGCCGCGCGCACGCCCGACCTTGCAGACGCAGTGCGCATCGCCTGTGATGCTTCCGAACCCGACGATGTTGCGCGGCTCTTCGCGCGCCTGGACGCCGAGATGCCGCCGCTGGCTGTCGTGCTCTACAACCCGAGCTTCCGCAGCCGCGGGCCGCTGGTCGATCTGGTGCCCGGCGACGTGCAGCGCGCCCTGCAGGTCACCGCATTTGGCGCGTTCCTGGTAGCGCAGCAGGCCGCGCGGCGCCTGCTGGCGCAGGGCGCCGGCACGCTGCTCTTCACTGGAGCATCGGCGAGCGTGAAGGGCTTTGCGCAATCGGCGCCCTTCGCCATGGGTAAGTTCGCGCTGCGCGGTCTCGTGCAGAGCATCGCACGCGAACTGGCGCCGCAGAACATCCACGTCGCCCACGTCATCATCGACGGCGCCGTGCGCGGCAGCGGGTATCAGGAGGCCACGCCCGACAGCCAGCTCGATCCCCATGCGATCGCCCAGAGCATGTGGCATCTGATGCAGCAGCCGCGCACCGCGTGGAGCTGGGAACTCGAAGTGCGGCCGTGGGTGGAGAAGTTCTAGGCAGCGGATCCGGACCCGGAGATCACCGCTACTTGGTCGCGCGCGCCGGCTGGTCGCGCCGAACCGTGACGCGCTGCCCGCGCAGCGATGTGCGCGCGCAGCGCGCGGATCGCGTCTTCGGCGATCGTGTCCGAAACTTCGACCAGCGAGTAGCGCTCCTCGATCTCGATCGCGCCAATCTCGCGCGCGCTGATGTTGGCTTCGTTCGCAATCGCACCGACCAGATCGGCGGGACGCAGGCCGGCGCTGCGGCCGGCGCCGACGAACACGCGCACCATGTGACGCGCCGCGCACCGGCTTGCGCTGGCTGCCGGCGGCCACATGCGCCGGCGCCGGGCGGACGGGGCGCTTGCCGCCCTTGGGAGTCACGGCCCACGGCGACGGCCCGACAGGCGCGCCGCGCGCCGGCGGCCGTGAGCGCGGCGTGGCCTGCGGACGTATCGCGTCGCTCGTGCACCGGACGCTCCGGCCGGCCGCTCTCGGCCCACGGTTCGCGCGCCGTGCGCGGATCGATCGACGGAATGTGTTCCTCGTCGTGCGCCGCGTCGGCCTGCAGCGTCTGATGGGCGAGCTTCACCGCGGCCGCTGCGACGTCGAGCGGATCGAACTCGCTGGCCAGCGCATCGGTCACCACGCGGTAGCTGTCGAGCTCGCCTTCCTCGAGTGCGCTGCGCAGCGCACCGCGCGTCATGTCGAGCCGGCGCGCACGCACGTCCATCGGCGTCGGCACGGTGGCCACGTCGATCTTCTGCTTGGTCAGCTGCTCGATGTTGCGCAGCAGCCGGTGCTCGCGCGGCTCGGCCAGCGTGATCGCCACGCCCTCGCGCCCGGCGCGGCCGGTGCGGCCGATGCGGTGCACGTACGACTCGGGCGACGCCGGCACGTTGAAGTTGACCACGTGCGACAGCTGCTCGACGTCGAGACCGCGCGCGGCGACGTCGGTCGCCACCAGCAGGTCGACCTTGCCGGCGCGCACGCGCTTCATCACGCGGTCACGCTGGTCCTGCGACAGGCCACCGTGCAGCGCCTCGACCTGGTAGCCGCGGCCGCGCAGCTTCTCCGCCAGCTCGTCGACCTCGGTGCGCGTGCGCGCGAAGACGAGCGCCAGCGTCGGCGATTCGAGATCGAGCACGCGCCCGAGCGCGGCCACCTTGTGCGCGCGCTGCACGATGTAGGCGGTCTGGCGCACGCGCGGGCAGGGCCCCCTTCTCGGTCTTCTCGCGCGCGATCAGCACGCGCACCGGATCGCGCAGGTGCTTGTCGGCGATCGCCGCGATGCGCGGCGGCAGCGTGGCCGAGAACAGCGCCGTCTGCCGCTGCGCCGGCGCCGCATCGAGGATCAGCTCGATGTCCTCGGCAAAGCCCATGTCCAGCATCTCGTCGGCTTCGTCGAGCACGACGGCGGCCAGCGCTGCCCAGGTTCAGCGTGCCGCGGCGGATGTGATCGAGCGCGCGGCCCGGCGTGGCGACGACGACGTGCACGCCGCGCTTGAGCGCCTGCGCCTGCCGGCCGAACTCGGCGCCGCCGTAGATCGGCAGCACCACCGCGCCGAGCTTGGCGCCGTAGCTGTGCAGCGCCTCGGCCACCTGGATCGCCAGTTCGCGCGTCGGCACCAGCACCAGCGCCGCCGGATGCGCCGGTCTTGCGGTGCGCGGCCAGCACCCGCTGCAGCAGCGGCAGCGCAAACGCGCCGGTCTTGCCGGTGCCGGTGGCGGCCTGGCCGAGCAGGTCGCGCCCCTCGAGCAGCGGCGGAATCGCCTGGCTCTGGATCGGGGTCGGCTCCTCGTAGCCGAGGCCGGTGAGGACCTGCGCGAGTTCTTTCGTCAGGCCGAGATCGATGAAGGGACTTTTCATCGGCGCAGCGTAGCAGCGCGGCCAGTCGGTTATCGTGTCTCACCCAACACGACCACGGGTTCCGTCGTGATGAATCCCACGTATATCGGTCTCGCTGTCTTTGCCTGCACCTTTGGTGGCGCACTGCTCGGTCTATGGCTGCGCGCGCAATTGCCTGCGCACCACGTCACCGATGCGACCAAGGACACGGTGAAGCTCGGAATCGGGCTCGTGGCCACGATGACAGCTCTGGTGCTGGGTCTCGTGACCGCGTCCGCAAAGAACTCCTTCGACTCGGCCGATACCGCGGTCAAGCACACCGCGATCGACATCCTGACGCTCGATCGTGTCCTCGCGCGATACGGTCCGGAGACCCAGGAGATCCGCGCGGCGATGAAGAAGGCCCTAGGGCGGAAGATCGAGCAGATGTGGCCGCAGGAGGGGTCTCAGATGCCGCGGATCGACCCGTCGGAAGCGACGACCTCGATGGAAGTCCTGCTCGACGGCGTGCGCAGATTGACGCCGACCGACGAGGTGCAGCGGCGACTGCAGGCGCGGGCCGGAGACATCAGCGAAACCCTGCTCGCCACGCGCTGGCTGGCAGTGGTGGACGGAACGACATCGATTCCGTCGGTGTTCCTGGGAATATTGGTCCTCTGGCTGTCCGTCATCTTTGCCAGTTTCGGCCTGTTCGCGCCGCGCAACGCCACCGTCGTGGCGGTGCTGTTCCTGTGCGCAATGTCAGTGGGCAGTGCGGTGTTCCTCGTACTCGAGATGGACCGGCCGCTCGACGGTCTGATCAAGGTCTCGCCGGACCCGCTGCGCTACGCGTACGAACGGTTGAACCGGTAGTCGAGCGCGTCATAGCCGGCATCGCGCGGATGACCTTGGTCAGCGCAACGCCGATAAACCGTTGCTAGGCTTGCGCGCGCCGGCCGGGTCTGGTCCCGCCGCGCCCACCTGCGACGAAGCTGACAACGAGATTGCCGTGGCCAACACACTGCTGCTGTATTCCACCAACTACGGACTGTCGAAGCGGATCTGCGAGCGCATCCAGGAGAGCCTGGTCAAGCGTGGCGAGCGGGCCGAGGTCGTGCCGCTCACCGGCGGCAACGCCGATCCGACGACGTTCGATGCGATCGTCATCGGCGCCAGCATTCGTCACGGCAAGCACAGTCCGGCCGTGCTCGATTTCATCCGCGCAAACAAGATGCTGCTGGAGACCAAGCCGAGCGCACTCTTCTCGGTCAACCTGGTGGCGCGCAAGCCGGCGAAGAACACGCCGCAGACCAATCCGTACCTGAAGCGCCTGGTCGCGCAATCGCCTTGGAAGCCGAAGCTGCTCGGCGTGTTCGCTGGCGAGCTCGACTACTCGCGCTACGGCCCGATCGACAAATACATGATGCGGCTCGTCATGTGGATCAACAAAGGGCCGACCGACTTCGCAACCAAGGTGCAGTTCACCAACTGGGACGAGGTCGAGCGCTTTGCCGGGCAGATCGCGCAGCTGGCCGCAGGCCGCGCCGGCTGATCGCGCGACCGCCATGCGCGCGCTGCTGGACCGCCTCACCAACCCGCTGCATCTCGTCATCGCGCTGGCCAGCACGGGACTCATCGCCAGCAGCCCGTGGCTCGGCATGTATCACCAGATGCCGGATGTGCCGGGCCTCATCAACGGCAGCCACGTCGTGCTCGGGCTGGCGCTGCTGCCTCTGGCTCTCGTCTACTTTGCCGCCTGTACGCTGGGCGGACGCTGGCGCCTGTACTTTCCCTGGCTCGGCGGACAGGTGGGTGCCTTGGGCCGCGATCTCGCGGGCATTGCCAGGGGCCAGCGCCCGGGCAGTGAGGGCGGTGGTCTGTTCGCGACGATAGAAGGCCTACTGCTGCTGGCACTGTTCGCTGCTGCCGCGAGCGGCGCGGCCTGGTTCCTGATGCAAGGCAGCGAGTCTGCCGTACTCTGGCGTGGCCATCACATCGTCGCTGCCCGCAGTTTCGCAGGGCTGATGCTGCTGCACGTCGTTGCCGTGTCCATGCATCTGCTGGACCTCGTCCGCGACTGAGCAGTCCAGTGCCGGGCGGCTCCCGACCGCCCAACCGAAGTGCGCACCGACGCCGTTCGACCTAGCGCCCGCGCCCGAATCAAACGTCCGGATTAGACCGTTCAGTTTCACAGAAGAACGTCGTTGCGCTCTATCGTGCACCGAATAACTTAGAGGCTGCGCTCGGGCGATTGATGTTCGCCTTGCGCAGGACTTGCAGGCCTTGGCAAAGACGAGATCAAGAAACAAGAAGAAGACATGCGCGGCGAAGCTCTTGCATTGAATGCGTTGACGTCACGTGGCGTGAGCGCTTGTGCGGCGTGTCGTATGGCGAACGCCGCGCCGGCAGCAGCGAGCGCGACACGACGTGGTACACCTTGAGGCGTGACATGACTCCATCCATCAAGCGACACGGCCGACTTGTCCTGGCGACGGTCGGGCTGCTGCTCCTAAGTTTGCTGTCAGCGGTTCACGCCCAGGGCGTGAAGAAGGGCAAGCCGGCCCCGGAGATCTATGCCGGCATCATCGTGAAATACAAGTCGACCTCGGCTGCGAAAGCGACAGCCACCAGTGCGACAACGATGCGCACGGTCGAGGAGCGTGCGCGGGTCAAGATCGCCGCGTCACGCCGGGGCGCGCTGGACGTGGCGGTGTATCGGTTCGACAAGGCGATGCCGGCGGCCGAGGCACGCGCGGCTGCGGCCCGACTGGCGCTCGATCCGGACGTCGAGTACGCCGTGCCTGACCAGGTGATGCACGCGCTGCAGACCACGCCAAACGACGCGGAGTACGCGGGCAAGCAGTGGACCTTGCAGGCGCCGCCTGCGGTCGTCGGCGGAGCGAACCTGCCACTGGCATGGCAGCGCACGACCGGATCGAACACCGTCGTGGTCGCCGTGATCGACACCGGTATCCGGCCCGGTCACCCGGACCTGGCAGGCCGCCTGCTGCACCGGCTACGACTTCATCAGCAGCGACGCCTACGCGGCGCTCAACTACCCGGCCAACTGGAACGCCGCGGACGGCAACGGCCGCGATGCCGATCCGACCGACCCGGGCGACTTCCTCGACGATGCCCTGCTGGCCCAGCTTGCCGCCCAACCACGGGCTGCAAGCCCGACCGAGCACCTGGCACGGCACGCACGTGGCCGGCGCGATCGGCGCCGCGAGCAATAACGCTGTCGGCATCAGCGGCGTCGACTGGAGTGCACGCATCCTGCCGGTGCGGGTGCTCGGCCGCAACGGTGGCGCCTCGTCGGACATCATCGACGGCATCGCCTGGGCCGCGGGGCTGGCCGTGCCGGGAGTGCCCGCGAATGCCAACCCGGCGCGCATCATCAACGTCAGCCTGGGTGGCTCGGGAGTCTGCAGTGCTGCCTACCAGGACGTCGTCAATCGCGTGCGCGCCGCCGGCGCGATCGTCGTGGCGCCCGCGGGCAACGACGGCGCCCTGGTCGTTTCACAGCCCGCCAACTGCGAGGGCGTCATCGCGGTCACGGCACACTCGCGCGACGGCGACAATGCCAGCTATTCCAACGTCGGAACGCAGGTGGCAATCAGCGCGCCAGGGGGCGGTTGCGGTGCACTGGCGCTGATCGATCTCGATGGCGCACAGACCACCTTCAACCAGACCTGCGCCGGCTGCCATTCGATCGATTCGCTGCGACAACAGATCACGCAGCGGGCGCCGACCGGGCTGACCTTCACGAAGGCACGCGCTGCGCTCAACTCGGCGTTGATGGGCGTCGATCTCGACGGGCAGGACACCGGGGACATGGCCGCGCTGGCAGTGGGACTCAACAACACCGCGCGCAACGATCTCGCCGGCGTCATCTCGCAGATCTCCTGCTCCGGCCCGACCGACCGGGTGTACTCGACTCTCAACCTCGGAACGACGACTCCCGCTGAGGAGGGCTATGGCACCAAGGTCGGCACCAGTAACGCCGCGTCTCACGTCAGTGGCACGATCGCACTGCTGCTGTCGCTGGCTCCGCGCATGACGGCCGACGAAGTCAAGTCCGTCCTGCAGACCACGGCGCGCCCGCATCCCAAGGACACCTACTGTTCAATGGGAGGCAACGGCTGCGGTTCCGGCCTGCTCGACGCCAATGCCGCCGTTCAACATGTCGTGGCCAATCGGCCGACCGTGACGGCGACGCTCCAGCCTGCTGCACCGGGCGTGAGGCCGGGGGCGACGTTCACTCTCGTTGGAGACGTCAAGGCGGCCGGCGGTCGCATGCCGGCGACGAGTGGCATGAGCTGGCGCCAGACCTCCGGCCCGACGGTGACGATTCCGGCCGGCAGCGGCGCGTCGGTCACGCTGACGGCCCCGACCACGACCGGAGTCCTAACGCTTGAATACGCGGCCACCGACTCGGCCGGCTATGCCGGCACCGCTGCGGTGGCGGTCACGGTCAACGCCGCCCCGACACTGTCTCCGGCTCCCGCCGGCAACGTGACCGCGAATCAGCCGATTTCCGGCTCGGTCCGCGGCACGGATCCCGACAGCGACGCCATCACCTATGTACTGGTGGAAGGACCGCCTGGGTTGATGTTGAATGCCAGCACGGGCGCCTGGTCGTGGATCCCCGACGTCGGCCGGGACGTTCGGCGTGACGGTCGTGCCGACCGACGCCTACGGCAACGGCACTCCGGTCAACTTCACGATCAGTGTGGCGAAGGATCCGAACGCGAAGGACGGTGGCGGCGGGGCCATGTCGTGGTGGCTTGCGGCGCTGCTGGCCTTGGCGGCGGGACATCGCTTTACGCGGCGTCGATTTCGCCCGGCCACTTGACGTCAGGTTGATGGCACAGCGGGCCGGTCCTTCTGCACCGGCCCGACCCTGATTGCGCCTCCGCGGTGCGGCCTGGCGCAAGCGAAGCGTGTATTGCCGCCCGGTGCGGAATCGCGCATGCTCCTGCGCTCTGCGTGGCGCAGCGATGACCCTTGGTTTGACCCTGTTCGGAGCGCCGACGGTCCAGTACGGCGACGGGCCACACGCGCTGAACTTCGAGCGGCGCGCGCAGCTGCTCGTGTTCCTGGCGCTCAAGCGAGGCTGGGTCGGACGCGCCGAGCTGGCGGCCATGCTTTGGCCTGACCAGCAGAGCAAGCTCGCCTACACGAATCTTCGAAAGGCCCTGTTCCGCCTGCAGTCATATCCGTGGGCCAAGCGAATCGAGGCCAACGGCAACGCGTTGCGGTTCGACGTTGCGACCGACGTGGCCGCCTTCGAGGCAGCACTGGGTGAGCAGCGCCTGGCCGATGCGCAGACATTGCGCCGGGGCGATCTGCTTGTCGGCTTCGACGACCACCAGAACGACGTATGGTCCAGCTGGCTCGGCTTCGAGCGCGATCGCCTGCGGGTCGCATGGCGCAGCGCCGTCGAACAGCACCTGGCCAGCGACTGCGATCCCCGCGCGGCGATCGACCTCGCGGCACGCCTGCTGGAGGACGATGCACTCGACGAAGTGGCGCTGAGGGCCTACATGACCTGGCTTGCGCGCACGGGGCAGGGCGCTCGCGCGCGGCAGGCGTACCGCGACTTCGCCGGACGGTTGTTGCAGGAACTCGGACTGACGCCGAGCGCCGAACTGAACGCGCTGAACGATTCGATCGGCGCGGCTGCGTTGGGCTCGGCCGCCACGGTCGGCGCGCAGCCCGTCACAGCCGACGACGGATTCGTCGGCCGCGCGGTCGAGTTGCGGCGCATCGCCGAACTGATAAAACAGGACGACTGTCGCCTGCTGACCGTCACCGGTCCCGGTGGCGTCGGCAAGACCCGCCTCGCACGCCGGGCGATGGCCGAACTCGCAGCGCACTTCGCGGACGGCGCAGTCTTCACTCCGCTCGAGGACATTGCGTCGCCGCGCGAACTCGGTGGCCGTCTCGCGCGCGAACTCGGGATCACCTTGAAGGGCAGCGACGAACCGCTTGATCAGGTGCTCGTGTTCCTGCGCGCGCGTCACACGCTGCTGGTCCTCGACAACTTCGAGCAAATTGTCGACGCGTCCCCGGCCGCTCGAGCGGCTGCTCTCGGATTGCGTGGGCGTCAAAGTTGTTGTTACGTCACGCGTGCGGCTGAACCTCGCCAGCGAATGGCTGCATGCCGCTCGACGGGCTGCCCTGTCCCGAACAGGAGGATCAGGATCTGCTCGAGTCCTTCGACGCGGCGCGCCTGTTCGTGCGGGCCGCGCAGCGCCTACAGCCCGCACTGGTTCCAGCAGTGGAAGCTGCGGCGATTGTCGATATCTGCCGCCAGGTCGAAGGTCTGCCGCTCGCGCTGGAGTTGGCGGCGGCATGGACGCGCGTGCTGTCGTGTGCGGCAATTGCGGACGAACTCCGCGTGGGGACCGAACTGTTGCAGGCGGTCGACGCAGCGCAGCCATCGCGGCATGCAAGCTTCGAGGTGGTATTCGACCAGTCCTGGCGCCTGCTGACGGACATCGAGCGTGAGGTGCTGGCGCGGTTATCGGTCTTCCGCGGCAGCTTCGCTCCCGAGGCGGCGCGCGCGGTTGCCCGTGCCCCGCTTGCCGGTGCTGGGCGCACTTGCCGACAAGTCGCTGCTCCACAAGGAGCGGGCACGCCTGCATCTTCACCCACTGGTGCAGCAGCTGGCGGCAGCACGGCTGGGTGCAGGCACGGAGCGCGAAACGACGGAAGGCGCTCATGCGCAGCACTTTCATTGCCTGTTGGCACAGCTCCAGACTGGGGCCCACGAGGGAGACCGCGCGGCTCTGGCAGCAATCGACGACGAATTCGAGAACTGCCGGCTTGCCTGGACCTGGTCGTTCTCGCACGGACACGGCGACATGCTGAGACGTAGCGCTTCGACGCTGTGCGACTTCTTCGACTATCGGGGTCGACCGGCAGAGGGTCTGGAACTGTTCCGAGCCGCCATCGAAAGCCATTGCGGGCAGTCGGACGCAAGGTTGCAGGCGCTGCTGCTGAGCAAGGCGTCACTCCTCGAATACCGATTGGATCGATATGCGGAAGCCGAGGCCGCTGCCACGCACGCGCTCGAAGTCGCTCGCAACTCACGCGATAGCCTCACCCGCGTTCAGGCCCTGACTGTCCTCGCAAACTGTGGTCTGCAACGCGGCCGGCTGACCGATGCCAGGCGACTCTACAAGCAGGCGCTGGCACTGGCACCGCCGGACGCACGAGCCTACAAAACCGCAGCAACGCTCGACAGCCTGGCGCTGGTGGAAAGACGCATGGGCAATTACGGCGAAGCGTTGCGTCTGTCAATCGAATCGCTGTCGCAATACCGGCGTCTCGGGGATTCTGCCGGCGAAGCGCGGTGCCTGAACAACCTCGGCGTGCTGTATCTGGCCACGCGGGAGTTCGCGGCGGCCGGACCACACCTGCGCGATGGACTTGCGATCTGCGAGCGCGAAGGCATCGTCAGCACGCAGGTCTACATTCTCGCCAATCTGAGCGAAGTCGCGATGAACGCGGGCGACCTCGACTCTGCCGAGTCCTATGCGAGCCGTGCGCTGGGATACGCGGATTCCTCCGGAAATCGCGTCCTTTGGTCGGCGATGAAGCTTCAGCTTGCGCGCCTCGCCGTGCGACGCGGCGCACTGGACCTTGCTCGTTCCGCTCTGGCCGCCGGGTTGAGCATTGCCATGGCGATCGGGCAACCTACGCTGAAGGTAGGCGCCGTACTGTGTTTCGGCGAAATCCTCGAGGCTCAGGGTGAGGTGTCGTGCGCACGACGGGTACTTGGATTCGCGGCCGAGCACCCGGCGACCGACAAGCCGGAGCGCGACGAGATTCGCATGCGACTTGATCGGATGGGAGGGACGGGGAGCACCAAGCTGGCCTGGCCGGGACTCGAACTCGACGAGCTTCTCGATCGCATCGTCGTGGAAGAGAAGCTTGCTCATGCGCCTTTGATTGCCTTATTGCAGCGCGAGGGTTGAGCACCGCCTGAGCCTGATCTCGACAACGGCTGACATAAGCACGGGATTACCTCGTGGCTTGCCGCTGGCAGTGGAAGCGGGCATCCTTTCCCGCTCTCCAAGGCGCAGCGATGACCGTTGGTCTGACCCTGTTCGGCGCCCCGACCATTGCATTCGGAGGCAAGTCGGTCGTCCTCAGCTTCGAGCGGCGCACCCAGTTGCTCGTCTATCTCGCACTGAAACGCAGTTGGGTCGCACGGGCGGAACTGGCCGCGCTGTTGTGGCCTGATCAGGATAGCAAGCTCGCCAACACCAATCTGCGCAAGGCGCTGTTCCGGCTGCAGGGGTTGCCCGGTGCCGAACAGATCGAAGTGCAGCCGGGCGGTTTGCGCTTCGAGGTGCGCACCGATGTGCACGACTTCGAGGCGGCGGTTCGCCAACAGCGCATCGCTGAGGCGCTGGCGCTGCGGTGCGGGGACCTGCTGGCGGGGTTCGACGACGACAGCAACGAAGGCTGGTCGGGCTGGATCCACTTTGAGCGCGATCGCCTGCGCTCGGCCTGGCGCGCGGCGGCGGCACAGCACCTGGCCGGCGATCTTGATGCGACCGCGGCCATCGACCTGGCGGCGCGGCTGCTGGACGCAGATCCGCTCGACGAAGCAGCCTTGCGCCTGTACATGGAGTGGCTCGTGCGGGCCGGGCAGCTCGCGCGGGCGCGGCAGACCTACAACGCGTTCGTCGCAAGGCTGCGCGATGAACTGGGCCTGGAGCCGGGAGCCGAACTCAGGTCGCTGCAGGACCTGTTAGGAGCGACCGCCCCGGTCGCCCAGCCGTTGCCGGTTGCGAAGTCAGCTGCCATAGACGAAGGCTTCGTGGGTCGCGCCGTCGAACTGCGCCGGATCGCTGCGCTGATGGCGCAGGACGATTGCCGGCTGTTGAGCGTCACCGGGCCCGGCGGTATCGGTAAGACGAGCCTGGCGCGCCGCGCAGTGGACCAACTGGCACCCGGCTTTGCCGACGGTGCGGTCTTCGTTCCGCTCGACGATCTTTCAACGCCCGAAGATCTCGGCGGCCGGATCGCGCACGAACTCGACATTGCGCTCAGGGGTCGCTCGGAACCGATGGAACAGGTGATTGCGGCGCTGGGCGAACGCCACATGCTGCTGGTGCTCGACAACTTCGAGCAACTGGTCGACGGCGCGCGGCGACTCGAAGCGCTGCTGATTGCGTGCCCGCGCGTGAGAATCATCGTCACCTCGCGCGTGCGGCTGGCGCTGGCGAACGAGTGGCTGCTGCCGCTCGACGGCCTGCCGTGTCCAGAAGAGGAAGACCAGGATCGCCTCGAAGCCTTCGATGCGGCGCGCCTCTTCGTGCGTGCCGCTCACCGCGTACATCCGGAGCTGGTTGCGTCCGCCGAAGCGTCCGCCATCGTCGACATCTGCCGCCAGGTCGAAGGCTTGCCGCTGGCGCTCGAGCTGGCCGCGTCCTGGACGCGCGTACTCTCGTGCGAAGCGATTGCCGCCGAACTTCGGCAGAGCAGTGAGTTGCTGCAGGCTTCCGATGCGGCGCGCCCGGCACGTCACGCGAGCATCGAGACGGTGTTCGAGCAGTCTTGGAAACTGCTCGGCGAGCGCGAGCGCCAGGCGCTGGCGCGGCTCTCGGTGTTCCGTGGCGGCTTCACGCCGCAGGTCGCGCGTGCGGTGGGCGGTGTTCCGCTGCCCGTGCTCGCTGCGCTGGTGGACAAGTCGCTGTTGCGCAAGGACGGCGCGCGCTGCCTCATGCATCCCCTGGTGCAGCAGTTCGCGCAGGCCAAGCTCGAACAGGGCGGTGATGCCGAGACCAGCGCCGTCGCACACAGCCGGCATTTCCTGCGGTACGTGGCTGACGCCACTCATCGGGTGCGCAACGCCGACCCTGAGACCCTGTGCGAACTTGACGTCGACTTCGAAAACATCCGCGCAGCCTGGCGCTTTGCCGGCAAACACGGCCCCGGTGACGACTTGGTACGTGCGGCGTACAGCCTGATGACCTACTGCGACCATCGCGGACGAAGGCTCGACGGCTTCGAACTTCTGCTTGGGGCGCTGCACGGGGACGTCTCGGCCAGTCACCCCGAGCTGATACAGGCGCTCGCGGCGCCCGCCGCGTGGCTGGCGTTCCGTCTCGACCGCTACGAGGAGGCCGAGTCTCTCGGCAGAATGTCGCTGGACGTAGAAGGTCCGGACCGTCGGCGTCCCGGCGACGCGACATCGGCCTTCCGGGCGGCGACCGTTCTCGGGGCCACCTGCGCCCGTCTCGGGCGTGTCGATGAAGCGCGGCGCTGGTTCCAGCAGGCCGTCGATCTCGCGAAGAAGACCGCGGACCCGCTCGACATGGCCAGCGCGCTCGACAACCTGGGGCTCGTCACCCGCGTGGTCGGTGACCTCGACGGGGCACTGCGGCTTTACCGGCAGGCATTGCTGAAGCACCGCGAGGCCGGCGACGCCGGCGGTGAGGCGCTCTGCCTCAACAACCAGGGTGTTGTCCACATCCTGCGCCGCGAGTTCGACGGCGCGCAGGCCGTGCTGCGCGACGCGCGCCAGCTATGCGAACGCCATGGACTGCCGAGCACGCGCGCGATGGTCGAGGTCAACCTCGCCAGCGTCGCAGCACTGTCTGGCGCGACCGAGTTGGCAGGTACACATGCACGGCACGCGCTCGAGCTGTCAGATCAGACCGGCCAGCGCGCGATTGCTGCCGACGCCCACCTCATCCTCGCCCGGATCGCAACGCGACAGGGCGACTTGGCGACCGCACGCGTGGAGCTCTCCGCCGCCCTGTCAGTGTCGATCGCCATCGGCCGGCCGGCGCAGCTGGTCCAGGGCGTGCGCCAGTTTGCCGAGCTGCTCGCGGTGCATGGCGCATCCGATGTCGCGGCACGCGTGATGGCGTACGTACTTCAGCAGCCAACGCTGGTCGGCGCCGAACGTGAGGAAGCGGAGCGGCAGATACTGAGCTGGGGTGCGCCCACTGTGACGGACGCCGACTGGGCTGGCCCGCCGCTGCAAGAACTTGCACAGCGCGTCGTCGCCGAGACCGGCCAGTCCTACGCCCCCCTGATCGCCGCATTGCGCGGCCACTAGGCAGCGGCACCGCGCGCCGGTCGCCTCGACCGGAGACCGACGCGGAACGCGAGGAACGCCCGCGGAACGCACCCCTGCGTACGGTTCGCCCCATCAACACGGGAGCGACCATGCGCAACTCAACTCAACCGCAGTACGAAGGCCGCAGCACCCCGGCCGAAGGTCTCGGCCGGATCGCCCGCTGCACCCCGGTGGCGACCCCGGTGCTGCTGGCGCCGGCTCGCCGCAGCGCCAATGAAACCGACATCGCAGCGCGCGAAACATGCGATGCGAGCGCGCGCCGTGCCCAGACCGCCAACGGCTTTGGCGACGCCACGCTCTCCGGCGCCACCGACGCTGGACACCGCGCCGTTCGAGAGATCGAGCGTCGGAGCACCCAGCTGGTCGAGCGCCCAACCGCCTTGCAGCTCGAGGCCACCGCCCGCCTCGACCGTTCACACCGCGTCGCCGAACTTTCGATCGCCGTCTGGCAAGCCGTCGCCGAGCAACTGCGTCGAGGGCTGATCCGGCAGCCGCAGCGCGCGGAGACGCGCAACGCCGATCTCGCGTTGCCTGTCAGTGCGGCGATCGCGTTCGCTCCAGGCGACAGCCCGCTTCTCTACAAGACAGCGGGGATGAGGGAGCTCATCGCCGACATCTCGCAGTGGATGGCCGCAGTGACCCGCCCGTACCTCGACGCGTGGCGCCAGCGTCGCCAGGCCAGGGAGACCTACAAGGCTTTGCGCGAGCTCGACACCCGCACCTTGCACGACATCGGCCTCGCTCGCAGCGAACTCCGTTCCATTGCCGCCGAAGTGAGCGGCGCGCTCGAAGTGACCCGCGTGCACGCCGTGCATGTCGAACGCAGCTACTGATCGTCGACCGGTCAGCGACCTTACTTTCCAAGGAGATTCACATGAGTGCTGTTCTCGTACCCATCGCATCCGAGCCAAACTACACCGCCATCAAGCAGAAGCAGCAGGCCACCTGGGCGAGCGGTGACTTTGCAGTTGTCGGAACCACGCTGCAGATCGTCGGCGAATCGCTCGCCGAGGCCGCCGACATCCGCGCCGACGAGCGCGTGCTCGACGTCGCCGCCGGCAACGGCAATGCGACGCTGGCCGCCGCACGCCGCTTCGCGCGCGTGACTTCGACCGACTACGTGCCCGCGCTGCTCGAAAAGGGCCGCGAACGCGCACGGGCCGAAGGTCTTGCCGTGCGCTTCCAGGAAGCCGATGTTGAGGAACTGCCGTTCCCGGACGCGAGCTTCGATGTCGTGCTGTCCACGTTCGGCGCCATGTTCGCGCCCGACCAGGCGCGCACCGCGCGCGAAATGATGCGCGTGCTGCATCCGGGCGGCCGCCTCGGAATGGCGAACTGGACGCCGGACGGCTTTATCGGGCGGCTGTTCAAAGTGATCGGCGGGCACGTGCCGCCGCCGGCCGGTCTGAAGTCCCCGGCCATGTGGGGCAGCGAGGCGTATCTCGCCGAACTCTTCGGTGCATCCGCGGCGCACATCCGTTGCGAGCGACGGGTCTTCAATTTCCGCTACCGCTCGGCCGCGCACTGGGTGCAGGTGTTCCGCGACTACTACGGACCCACGCACAAGGCCTTTGCGGCCCTCGACGCAGCACGCCAGCGGGCTCTGGAACTCGACCTCCACACGCTGCTCGCCGAACTGAACGTCGCCGGCGACGCCTCGCTGGTCGTGCCGGCCGCGTATCTCGAGATTGTGATCACCAAATCATGAGGACCAGGATGAACCACTCCACCTATCTCGGTGCGGGCGCGGCGCTGCTGACCGCCGCCTGCGCGAGCACCCAGCTCGTGGTGCCGGATGCCCTCCAGCCGGCCCCGAATGAAATGCTCGCCACGACCGTCGGTGCACGCGGTGTGCAGATCTACGAATGCCGCGTCCGCAAGGAAGGCGGCGGACACGAATGGGCCTTCGTCGCACCCGATGCGGAACTGCTCGATGCGCAAGGCAAAACGATCGGCCGCCACGGCGCCGGCCCGTACCTGGCAATCCGCCGATGGCAGCCGCGTCGTCGGCACGGTCAAGGCGCGTGCCGATGCCCCGGCACCGGGCTCGATTCCGTGGCTGCTGCTCGCCACGAAATCGTCCGGCCCAGTCGGTGTGTTCAGCAACGTCGCCAGCATCCAGCGTGTGAACACGGCCGGCGGCATCGCACCCGCTACGCCATGCACCGCGCAGCTCACCGGCACCGCGGCCCGTGTTCCGTACACGGCCGACTACCGCCTCTTCATTGCGCACTAGCGCTGGCATCCACTTCACCCAAACTCACAGGAACAGTCATGTCACAGGACATTCGCAACATCGCGCGCCGCACTCTGATCGCCGCGCTGCTCGCCGGCACCACATTCACTGCGTATGCCGATGTCATCACCGACTGGAACATCAAGACCGGCGAATTCATCGTCGAGTCGAAGCTCGGCACACCACCCGCCATTCGCGTGATGGCGCTGGTGCAGACCGCCGCCTACGAGGCGGTGCAGGCGAGCCGCGGCGGCGCCTCCGTGGATGCCGCTGTCGCGGCTGCCCACCGCGCCACGCTCCTGAAGCTGCTGCCGGCGCAGCAGGCCGCTATCGAGGCGGCGTACGAGGCGGCGCTGCTCTCGATTCCAGAAGGACCCGCCAAGGCCGCCGGAATCGTCATCGGGGAGCGCGCCTCGGGTGCCACGTTCGCCCAGCGCGCCAGCGACTCAATCGCCGCCGAAACGTATCGGCCACACACAACGGCTGGCGCCTACGTACCGACCGCGGCGCCCGCGGCGTCGACCTGGTCGCTGCGCACTGCGTGGCAGCTCGCGAGCCCGGCGCAGTTTCGCGTCGGCCCGCCGCCCGCGCTGACGAGCGTCACCTGGGCACGCGACTACAACGAGGTGAAGGACTTCGGCGCCAAGGCCAGCACGAAGCGCAGTGCCGAACAGACCGAGATCGCCCGCTTCTGGGAGTATTCGCTGCCGCCGATCTACTTCGGCGTAGTGCGCTCGGTCGCGACGCAGCCCGGCCGTGATGTGACGCGGAACGCGCGGCTCTTCGCTGCGGCGGCGCAGGCGCTGGACGACGGCATGGTCGGAGTGTTCGACAGCAAGTACCACTACAACTTCTGGCGCCCCGCCACCGCGATCCGCAACGGCGACATCGACGGCAATGCGGAGACCGTGCGCGATGCGAGTTGGTCACCGCTGATCGCCGAGCCGATGCACCCGGAGTACCCGAGCGCGCACTCCACGCTCGCCGGAGCGATCGGCGCTGTGCTGACGGCCGAGATCGGCACGGGCGCCATGCCAGTGCTGGCGACCAGCAGTCCGACCGCAAAGGGCGCCACGCGACGCTGGACCAGCGTCGAGGACTTCGTGCGCGAGGTGTCGGACTCCCGCATCTACGCGGGCATCCATTACCGCTACTCGACCGACGCGGGTATCGCACTGGGCAAGAACATCGGCGAACTGACCGTGCGCCGCGTTCTCCAGCCCGGCGAGAGCGTCGCCCGGAACACGTATTGAACCCCTGACTCGGGACCGTCAAGGAACTGCCATGCGATACACAGATCACTTTCATCCGGCGCTGCTCGCGATGACCGCAGCACTGCTGGCCACGGCGGCGCTCGACGCGCGACCCGCACGCCCAACGGTTCCGAGCGAATTCCGGGGGCGTCCGGCCCCGTGCGCGGCTCCGGTCAAGCATGCGGAGGCGAACGACCTCGATACCCGCCGCGCCTGCAGGCCATGGGCCCATCAGCCTGACTGCGAAACGCGCTTTAAACCCTAGTACCAGGAGAGCACTACGATGCAAGCAGCCACGCAGCAAGACACGGGACGCACCACGCGCCCGCGGCGGCTGCTCCGACATGCTGCTGCTCTACCTGACTGGCGCAGCGACCGCTGCCTCGACGCGCCGTATCGGGGCGCGGGCGCGGGAGGCGTTGCCGCACGCGAAGCACGAGCTGATCGCCGACGCAGGGCACCTGGGTCCAATTACACATCCATCCGAGGTCAATGCGCGGATCACGCGGTACCTGGTTGCGCTGGCGATGCCGGACGTCAACGCGTTGCGCAAGGCGGCGCGGGCAAGGTGGAGTCGGAGCGGCGACAGGACATCCGATCGCTCGCTCGATCAGCGTACCGTGGAGTCGTCCTGATCCGGTTCGCGGCCGAGCGCGCTGCGCTCGGATGCAATCTGACGCAGCGCCCGCTCGAACTCATCGGGCGGCTGTCCGCCTTGGATCAGGTAGGCATCGTCGACGATCAGTGAGGGAACGGAGTTGATCCCGAGTTGCTGCCAGTGATGCACTCGCTGGCGCACTTCCTGGCTGAACTCGTCGCTCGCGAGGATCTGCCGCGCCCGTTCAACATCGAGCCCCACCTCGTCGGCCAGCCGTGCCAACACGTCATGTGAGCCGGGGTTCTCGCCATGCGTGTGATACGCGGCGAGCAGCGCGTGCTTAAGTTCGCGCTGTCGACCCTGAGTGCCCGCCCAATGCAGCAGCCGGTGCGCGTCGAACGTGTTCCAGATGCGATTGCGATTACCGAACGTAAATCCGACCTCCGCACCGCGTGCTCGGATCAGCGCCTGCCGTTCTGCCAGTTCTTCCGCCGACGAGCCGTACTTGCGCGCGACATAGGCAAGTACATCCTCCCCTTCGGGTGGCATGTCCGGATTCAGCTCGAACGGCTCGAGGGAGAGTTCCGCCTGAAGGTCGTTGCCGATGAGGCCGAGCGCCTGCTCGAGCGAGTTCAGGCCAATGGCACACCACGGGCAGGCGACGTCGGAAATGAACTGCAGCTTCACGGACGGAGTTTCGCACGCTTCCTTGAGTATCCTGCCGCGTCCACTTTCCGCTCGCGACGACGGCCTGGACGGCAAACATCGACGCTTCGAAGTGGAGGCACTCGGTGGTCACGCATGCCGTCAGATCAATCTCGGATCGACGGCGTCTTCGCGTGACACGCAGGTGCGTGACCGATTCGCCACTGCCGCCTTCGGCCGCGAAGTGGTCACCTTTTCCGGCGACTTTGACGTCGGTTGCAACTTCAACATCAACGCGATGCGTCGGCCCTCCCATACCGGCTCGCTGACATCCGTTGGCGTCAGTCGATGGACGACCACGCAGCCGCTGGTCGGTAACTTTGCTGACGCAGAATTCTCGCCCGCGTTTGGCATTGGCTCGACGTTGCGCGACGAGTTGAATCAGTTCAACTTCGGCATCGTCCAGGGGCAGCCCACTGGCCGCGGGCCCGGGATCTCGGCCCTGTTGACGCACGCGGACAACGGCTACGCGGTTCATACGCTGTCTTGTCGCGCGTTTCGGCTGAGCGCCACAACGGGTGCCGTGTAAGTCTGGACTCGGGAATTGCAGGACAATCGCGAAATGAGCGAGAAAGATCCGCGCCCCGCCGTATGGGTAGGGCATGTCGTGCTCGACAGCGATCGGCTGGAGGAGACCGCGCATTTCATGCGCACGATCGGCATGCGAGTGATCTTTCCCGGGCCACGCGTGGCGGTATTCGAATTGCGGGGCGGTACGCACCTGGTCGTCATCGCGAAGGAAACGATTGCCGCCGGCGCCGCACCCTTCGACCTGATGGTCGAAGATCTGCATGCGACGCACAAGGAGTTCACCTCGCTGGGACTGGAGCCCACGCCGATCGAGACGGCTGCCAACATGCCGCACGAACTCTTTCGCGTTCGCGAGCCAGCCGGGCACGTCATCACTTTCTACTCGAGTCACGTTTCGGACAAGCCGGTCTGACGGGTTTCCGGAGTCGCTTGTCGACCTCTCCACCTGGGGGGTGGCTGCGCTGCGCGCCGGAGCGGGCGAGGGCGCCGCAAACAGGCGAACGCGCAAGCGTGCCGGCGCAACGCCGTGAGGCCTGCTCGAACAGTTCCGTCTATTCGGCACCTGCAGTAGGTCAACGCCGACCAGCTGCCTGAGCATTTCGATCGCAACGCGGCTGGGGAACTGCCGCAACCGAACGTTAGCGTGCCCGGATTCTTCTTTGCGAAGGCGACCAGCCCAATGCTTCGACGTTTGGGCCTGATGGCGTGAGACGCATCCGTAAGAAAATGCCTAAGCGTTTGTATCGGTGCTTAGTGTCGGCACAAAGAGCGCAGTGCTGCTTCCCAGCAGCGCCTGACGTTAGGTTGGGCGGGTGCTTCCCCAAGAATCTTTCAGCGTCACCGCCAAATTGAACACCGGCATCTCCCGCGTGTGATCCTTCAGGTCGGCTACGAAGTACCCGTTTCTCTCGAACTGGAACTTGTCGTCGGGCGTGGCGTTCGCCAGTGACGGTTCGACGAACGCGCGCAGGACCTGCTTGCTGTTGTTGTTGATCAGCGCACGGAAATCGCCTTCGCCGGCGTCGGGGTGCGGGTCGGTGAACAGGCGGTCGAACACACGCACTTCGGCGGGGATGCTGGCAGCGACCGGCAGCCAGTGGATAGCGGTGCGGGTCTTGACGCTGTTCTGGCCGGGGGAGCCGCTTTTGGTTTCCGGCAAGTACTCGGCGTGAACGGCGGTGATCTTGCCGGCCGCATTCTTCTCGACGCCGGTGGCGCGGATCACATAGCCGTAGCGCAGGCGCACATGTTGGCCAGGCACCCCATCCTTGCCGAGCGCGAGGCGGAAGTAGTCGGCCGGCGCATGCTCCATGAAGTCGTCGGCCTCGATCCACAGTTCGCGCGCGAACTGAATCGTTCGGGTGCCCAGTTCCGGCTTTTGCGGGTGCACCGGCAGCATCACCTCCTCGGTCTGGCCGACCGGATAATTGTCGAGTACGAGTTTCAGCGGTTTCAGCACCGCGGTGGCGCGCGGCGCACGTGCTTCGAGATCGTCGCGCAGCGCCTGTTCGAGCAGGCTGTAGTCGATCCACTGCGGGCTCTTGCTGACGCCGGTGCGCTCAGAAAAAAGCTGCAGGCTCTGCGGCGTGTAGCCGCGCCGGCGCAGGCCGACGATGGTGGGCATGCGCGGGTCGTCCCAGCCGTCGACGATCTTCTCCTCGACGAGTTGGATCAGCTTGCGCTTGCTCATCACCACGTAAGTGAGATTGAGCCGGTTGAACTCGTACTGGTGCGGCAGCAGGAACGGATTGGCCTTGCGTTCGTCGAGCGCGGACTGCAGCAGCGGCGTGAAGCACTCCGTATGGTCGAGCAGCAGCTTGAAGAACTCGTCGGCGTCATGCGCGGCGAGGTCCGGGTTCTTGCTCCAGCTGGCGAACATCGCTTCGGCGCGGCGCTCGTAGCGGCTAGCGCCGAGCTTGTCACCGAGATTACGGCAATGGAGCGCGAACTGACGTCGGGCTTCGGTGCCGGCAGTGCGGATGGCTTCCAGATCGCGCCGCGTCGCCTCGTACTGCGGTTTGCGCAACAGCGGCACGATGCGTTCCAGCACCCAGTCGTAGAACGGGCGCTGGTCCTCGAACTCGAGCGTGCAGATCGAGTGCGTGATGTTCTCCAGTGCATCCTCGATCGGGTGCGCGTAGGCGTACATCGGGTAGACCTTCCACGCGTCGCCCGTCATGTGGTGCTCGGCAAAGCGGATACGGTAGATCGCCGGGTCGCGCATGTTGATGTTGGGCGAGCCCATGTCGATCTTTGCGCGCAGGATCATGCTGCCTTCAGCGTGCTGGCCGGCGCGCATCTCGCGGAACAGGCGCAGCGATTCGTCCTTCGGCCGGTCGCGGAAGGGCGAATCGGTGCCACGCTCGGTCAGCGTGCCGCGCGTAGTGCGCATGGCATCGGCGCTCTGCTCGTCGACGTAGGCGTAGCCAGTCTCGATCAGATACTCGGCAAAGCGGTACATCGCCTCGAAGTAATCGCTGGCGTGGTACAGGTTGCTCTCGCCGCCGTGCTGCCAGTCGAAACCGATCCAGCGCACTGTGTCGAGGATGCCGTCGACGAACTCCTGGTCTTCCTTGACCGGGTTGGTGTCGTCGAAGCGCATGTGGCAGCGCCCGCCGAAGTCGCGCGCCAGGCCGAAGTTGAGACAAATGCTCTTGGCATGGCCGATGTGCAGATACCCGTTGGGCTCCGGCGGAAAGCGGGTGCGGATCTTGGCCGGGTCAGCCGGGGCGTGGGAGTGCAGGTCGTAGACGCCGGGCTTGCCGGCCCACTGGCGCGGCTCGTAGGTGCCGCGTGCCAGGTCGGCGGCGATGATATTGCGGATGAAATTGGTCGGCGCGGCCGGGCCCGGCTTTGGACCCTTGCCCGCTTTGCCGCTTCCTCTGGAGCCGCCGCCGGCGGCGTGGTCGTTCATATTGCGCAATGCAATCAGAAAGTTGACGGTGATTGTAACGACGCGGTCATGGGTTTCCGGCCGTTCGCGGTCAAAGACGGTCGTAGAGCCCTGATTCGAACAGGCCGATGGTGCGCTGCCGCTACACTTCTGTCACAAAACCTTGATCGGCCTCCACGACGTGAGCCCTCTCGACACCGCTGGCGCAGCCTTGGCGCCGGCTGCCGGCACTGCGGAGCTGCCTTGGCGGCTCGCCGACATCGATTTCTCCCGGCTCGAGCACGACAAGGTTCGCGGCGACGAGACGCTGTTCTTCCTGCTCTCGACCTCGGCGCTGGTCGAGGCGGCCACGCACCACTACGCCTCCAACCTGATCGAGTACTACTCCGGCGACACCGAACTGGCGACCTGGCTGCGTGCGCACTGGCAACCGGAAGAACTGCAGCACGGCGAGTCACTGCGCGCGTATGTGGAAGCCGTGTGGCCCGAGTTCGACTGGGAGCGCGCGTTCGGCGGCTTCTATCCGGAGTACGCGGCGGCCTGCACGCAGGAGGAACTGGAACCCTCGCGCGCGCTCGAGATGGCGGCCCGCTGTGTCGTCGAAACCGGCACTTCGACGCTGTACCAGACGCTGCACACCTATGCGACCGAGCCGGTGCTGCTCGAGATCACGGCACTCCTGAAGAGCGACGAAGTGCGGCACTACTCGTATTTCTACGACGCTTATCGCCGCTACTGCGCTGCGAACGGCCGGCCGTCACGCTGGCGCGTGGCCCGCGCGCTGCTACGCCGAGTGCTGGAAGCGTTCGACGACGACGGCGACATTGCCTTTCGCCACGCGTGGAACGGCCGCTACCCTGAACGCGAGTGCACTCCAGACGACTACAAGGCGTTCCAGCGCGCGATGCGCGCGCGCATCACGCCGAACCTGCCGGTAACGATGTCGACCAAGATGCTGTTGAAGCCACTCGCTCTGCCGCCGCGCCTGAACGGGTGGGCGGTGTCGCTGGTGAGCGGAGTGGTGCGGTTGGCGGCGGGTCGGCCGGCGAACTGACAATGCCCGCGCGGCCGCGGTGGTTCGCGCGGCGGCCGCAGCCGCCGGCATTTCCCAGTTGTCTGAGTGGACTCAGGCGCCAACGCGCTCCTGCGGCATCTTCGCGAGTTCCTCGCGAACCTGCTCACGCGTCACCGGGGCAGGCTTCGTCAATGTCGAGCTCGCCAGGATGCCCTCGACGTAATTGCCGAGTGCGCGCCGGTCGAACTGGGGCGCGTTTGAGTTCACGTTCTGGTCGATGGCGAAGACCGTGTTGACGTCGCCCGACGGGGTGTCGGCCTGGGCGGCCAGCGGCGCGGCGAGTGAAACGAAGGCAATGGCAGCGATAAGGGGACGGATGTTCATGGGTGTGCTCCTGTTGTGGGTTGAGATCTGCTGCGGTGAGGTATCCGAGTGATGTTTCTCCGCACGCCACCGTTGGTCGCACAGCCAGTGTCGTGCTTACCGACCGGCCGGACGAATCCGTCACATGCTTATGTGAATGGCGGCTGTAAGAACGCGCCCGCCAGCGCGACGTGCTGCGGCCGGACTGGCTAGCGCCTCGTCTCGACGTGGCCTGGACGGCTCAGCAGCAGCGCAGCCACCAATGCGGCCAAGCCGAGTAATGCCGAGGAAGCAAAGAGCAGCGCGCGCGCGCCGAACTGTTCGGCCAGCACTCCGCTGACCAGTGCGCCCACTAGCGTTGCGCTGTATCCGAGCGTGCGAACGCTGGCATCAACGCGAGCCAGCAAGGCCGGGGCCGCATGCGTCTGGCGCAGGGTGCGGTCGGCGATGTGATAGGCCATGCCGCCGGCGTCACCGACGATCTGCTGGGTGGCGATCAGCACCAGGCCGGCGAGAGCGGCGGTGGTAGCGAGCGGTGTGGCGACCGTGCCCAGCGCCCACAACGCCAGGCTGCCGACCAGCCAAGCGCGAGCGTCGATGCGATGGGCCAGGCGAGCCGTCAGCCACGAACCGGCCAGCGAGCCGATGCCGCCGAGCGCGAAGAGCCCGCCGAGTATGCCGGTGTCGAAGCCGACGTCGCGCGCGACATAGATCATGTAGGTTGTCGAAGCGAAACTCATTGCAAACGCGGTCAGCGTGGCCACGATGGCGAGCGCACGCAGTACCGGGTCAGCTGCGGTCGCGCGCAGGCCGGCCTGGATCTCCGCCACCAGCGCCCGGACGCGGTCGCGTGGCGTGGCGACGGCCGGGACTTCGTCCTGCAGCGGCGGCGGCTCGCTGATCTTCGCGAGCATTAGTGCGGAGGCGACATAGGTCAGCGCATCCAGCAGCATGACGACGATCGCGCCCAGCCACTGGAAGAGCCACCCGGTGATGCCGAAGGACGCGGCCTCGGTGACGGCCCCGCCAGCGGCCAGCGCGGAGTTGCGTTGCGTCAGGTTCTGCGTGCACGGTGCTGCGCGCGATCCACGCCGATTGCGCGAGTTCGAACGCAACCGTCAAAGCACCGTTGACTGCAACCACGACGACCAGCCATCTGATGGAGAGGGCGTCGAAGTACGCCATGAACGGCACGGTGAAGAGCATCGCCGCGCGCAGCACGTCGCTGGCGATCATCGTGCGCCGCTTCGGCCAGCGGTCGACGAGCGCGCCCGAGCAGCAACGCAGCGAGTGCACCGGCTGCGACATCCGCCATCGCCAGCCACGCCATCGCGGTCGGGCTCGGCCTTGAGCACCAGCACCGCGAGCCACGGGATCGCGAGCCGGCTCATCAGCGAACCGAAGGTGGAGACCACCTCGGCCGCGAACACCCGCCTGAAGGATGACGACATGGGCGGCGATGCTACCGGTCGATCCTAGGGAATCGCTGCCGCTGGCCGGAGCCAGGCGTGCCGCGCACTCCGCACCGTCCGAAACCGGGCAATTCCGGCGCCAAGGGCCCCTGGGCACGACGAACCGCAGCTAGGACCGATGAACGGCAAAGTGTCGGCGGGGCGCGACGAAAGCGCCATTGCAGTTCACGCCGCGAATCCTGCGTCCTGTCGCAAGGCGCTCGAAATGTTGCCGGCGGGTGCCTACAGTGCATCCATCGACAACGAACAACGCTTCACGAGAGGACCGCACCATGAACGCCTACACGACTTCCCTCCAGACCCGTTTCGCCGCCTTTGCCGTTGCACTGGTCACCAGCGCCGTCGTCCTGGGCAGCACGGTCGCCGGCATGCAGCCGCGCAGTGACGACGCCACGCAGGTTGTCGCGCTCGAGCGCATCACCATCACGGCCACGCGGACAAACTGAGCGTTGCGCGCGCAGAGCGCGCCGCGCCCGGTCCCGCGGCAGCGCCCGCGTGCAGGGCACCCAGCAAAAGCCCGGCTTCGGCCGGGCTTTTCGTTTGGGGCGCGATCTGTGAATGGGAAATGGACCGGCGGCCACCACGATTCCACGCTGGCGGTCGGGTCGGGCCGAGTGCCCTCCCGAAGCCGGGATCTGCGCAACGTGGCGGGCACTCAAACTCCCGCAGCGCGACTGCCGCGACCGCCTGGAGGAACCGCCGGGCAGCCGCGCTGCGAGATTTTGAAACCGTCCTAGCGCCGTTCGTTGCTGGCGACCCTTTGAGTGTCCTCGATCGCGTCCTTCTGCGCGGAACGCTGACGAGTCTGCGCGTCCCACTTCTGCGCCGTCCTGATATCGACGTAGTCTGAGAACTGGAGGTTCACTCGGTTCCAGTCCATACGCTGGACGAAGCGTCGCAAGTCAGCGGGGCTTTTGTCGGCGGCCTCGCAGGCGCTCCGGTCCATCCAGCTGGGTGCCGGATCGCAGCGGTATTCGGCGTGTGCGCCGGCAGTGAACGCCGTCGCGAGGACAAGGGCTGCGGAAATGCGAGCGGTAGAGGCGGTCATGGCAGGTTTCCTTCCACGTTGGCGGTTCAATACATCAGCAGGACATGGCCCCGCTGTCCGGGAGCCTCCAGCGGTTGCCGAGTGCTCTTGACGGATAGGACGCCGAATCGCTTCGAAACCGGACATCAGTAGCGCAGAAAGGCTGCAGTCCGAATCCGGGTTCGATCATCGGTTCAGGGATTCTCCTCACTGGATCGAACAGGGATAGCGGCGCGCGACGAACTCCAACATCGTGGGATGAACTGCGCATGGGCCGGATGAACGGAGGGAACGTGCGTAGCGCCGACGAAAGCGCCATTGCAGTTCACGCCGCGAATCCTGCGTCCTGTCGCAAGGCGCTCGAAATGTTGCCGGCGGGTGCCTACAGTGCGTCCATCGACAACGAACAGCGCTTCACGAGAGGACCGCACCATGAACGCCTACACGACTTCCCTCCAGACCCGTTTCGCCGCCTTTGCCGTTGCACTGGTCACCAGCGCCGTCGTCCTGGGCAGCACGGTCGCCGGCATGCAGCCGCGCAGTGACGACGCCACGCAGGTTGTCGCGCTCGAGCGCATCACCATCACGGCCACGCGGACAAACTGAGCGTTGCGCGCGCAGAGCGCGCCGCGCCCGGTCCCGCGGCAGCGCCCGCGTGCAGGGCACCCAGCAAAAGCCCGGCTTCGGCCGGGCTTTTTCATTGGGCTGCCAGTCGACTCCAGGGAAGTGACGTGCGGGGGGTACTCGCGCGGCCTGGGAGTCGGTGCGTCGAGCGCGGCTCGCGGCTGGGCTGACGGTGTGGCGGCCGTGGCTCGGCGGCTTGGCCACGCTGGGCCCCGAGGAGTCAGGCTAGCCACTCAAACCAGGCGTGCCATTGCTATGCCTCTTGACTGGGACAGGCATCCGGAGCGCAATCGTCATTTCGGCAGGCGGCCGCGAGCTTCGATCCGAGGTGTGCAGGTTGGCGAGGCTAATCGCTTGCACCGGACGGGCGGCAGGTGAGGGCGCAGAGAACCCTGCCTGCCAGTTCGTCAACAACAATTGTGGAGGCCGGATGAACGAACGTGCGCGAATCGCGACATACATCGTCACATCGGTTTTGGGACTCGCCTGGGGAGAGGGCGGCGTCGCACAGACTCCACCGCCCCCTTCCGCTGCGGTGCCGGCATACACCGTGTTCGCAAGCGGCCTCGACGGTCCGCGAGGTCTACTGTTCGGTCGCTCCGGCGAACTCTATGTTGCCGAGCAGAACGGTGACACGGTCGCCAAGATCGGGCCGAACGGTGACGTGCTGCGGATCGCCAAGGGCTTTTCGAGCCCACATGACCTTGCGATCGATCGGTGAGGGAAACCTGTACGTTGCCGACAGTGGCCACGACCGGATAGCGCACATCTCGCCCACCGGCCAGGTAACGACCTACATCGATAAGGTGCCCACTCCCGTTGATCTGGACTTCAATCCGCAGGGTGAACTGCTCGTCTGCGAGCTCTACAAGGGTGAGGTCGTTTCCTTCAAGGACGGCAAGGCGGCACGTGTTGTTGCCTCGGGGCTTTCTTGGCCCCACGGCCTCGCATTCGGGAAGAGCGGCGAGACATACATCAACGAGAACACCGGAAACCGGATAGACCGCGTCGACAGTAGCGGCAAGCTGCAGCGGTTCGCCGATGTGGAGCGGCCGGTGGGGCTCGCGTTCGGTCGATCGGGGGATCTATACGTTGCTCAGCCCCAAGTCGGCAAGGTCTCGCGAGTGAAGCCGGACGGGACGCGGATCACGCTGCTGGAGGGCCTGAAGCAGCCGCGCGATCCGGCCTTCGACGCAGCCGGAAATCTTTACATTGCCGAAACGGAAACGGGCCGAGTCCTGAAGCTCGCTGGAAGCTTCTAGGGCTTGTCGGCGCAAAGCGCCGTGCGAGCGTTCACGCGCGTCGCATACACGGGTACTGAAGGCTAGATCGGCGCAGAGCGTTCCTGCAGCCACGCGGCAGCGGCGCCGCCGACGAGCGGGCCGACACGCCGGCGAACTTCATCGTGGTACGCATTGAGCCAGGCAATCTCGTCGGCACGCATCAGCGCCCGGTCGATCAGGCGCGTGTCGATCGGGCACAGTGTCAGCGTTTCAAAGCGCAGGAACTCGCCGAATTCGCCGGAATCCGCCGGCACGTTGACTACGAGATTCTCGATCCGCACGCCCCAGTGGCCGGGGCGATAGATGCCGGGCTCGTTCGAGGTGATCATGCCGGGCTCCATCGCGGTCTGGGGTTCCGGCGCCAAGTGCGGTGTGATGCCGTGCGGACCTTCGTGCACGTTAAGGAAGTAGCCGACGCCGTGCCCGGTGCCGTGGCCGAAGTCAATGCCTGCCGCCCAGATCGGTGCTCGCGCCAGCGTGTCGAGCAGCGGACTCTTCGTTCCGCGCGGGAAGCGTGCCACTGACAGCGCGATCATGCCCTTGAGCACCAGCGTGTAGTCACGCCGCTGCTCGGCCGTCGTCGTGCCGACGGGCACCACGCGCGTGATGTCCGTGGTGCCGCCGAGGTACTGGCCGCCCGAGTCGATCAGCAGCATGCCGTTGCCGGTCTGACCCGCAACGCCGATCGTGGCGTGCGACTCGTCGGTCGCCTTGTAGTGCGGCTGCGCGCCGTTGGCGTTGAAGGCTGCGATCGTCGAGAAGCTCGGGCAGACGAAGCCGGGTCGCCGGGCCCGGGCATTGACGATTTTCTCGTTGATCGTGAGTTCGGTGATGAGTTCCTTGCCGAGCGCGGACTCGAACCACGCGAAGAACTCGGCGAGCGCCGCACCGTCCTGCTCCATCGTCGCGCGGATGTGCGCGATCTCCGCGTCGGACTTGCGCGACTTGGCGAGCGTGGACGGATTGATGGCCTCGATAACCTCGACGCCTGCGGGCACGACCTGCCGCATGCCGAGCGTGATGCGACGCGGGTCGATGAGCAGCGTGGCGGCCGGTGGCAGCGCAGCCAGCGTCGCGCTCGCCTGGGTGTAGGGAAGCACATCGACGCTGTCCGCGGCGAGTCGCTCCTTCAGGCCATTTTCGATCTTGCCATCAGCGACGAAGAGACGCGCACGCTGCGCATCGAGCAGCAGGTGCGAAACGAAAACCGGGTTGTAGCTGACGTCGGCGCCACGCAGGTTTGTGAGCCAGGCAATGTCGTCGAGGGTCGAGATGAAGTGATGGGTGGCGCCCGCCTTGCGCATCGATTCGCGTACGGCCGCGAGCTTGGCGCTGCGTGGCGTCACGGCGTACGGCGCCGCGTGTTCGTAGATCGGTGGAATCGGCAGCGACGCGCGGTCGGGCCAGATCTCGACGAGGATGTCGAGGTCGGTGCGCAGCCGCACGCCCTTGGTCGTCAACGCGGCGTCGAGTGCCCGGCCGCCGGCCAGTGCAAGTACCGTCCCGTCGACCGCCGCCGTGTCGCCAGGCTTGAGAGTGGCTGCGAGCCAGTCGATGTGCGCAGCGCTCGCCGCGCCCGGAATCTTCATCAGGTCGATGCCCGTGCCGGCGAGTTGGACCTCGGCCATTGTCCAGTAGCGGCTGTCGACCCAGACTCCGGCAGTGGCGCGCGTGACGACCAGCGTGCCGACCGAACCCGTGAAGCCGCTCAACCACTCGCGGCCCTTCCAGCGCTCGGGCAGGTATTCCGACAAGTGCGGGTCGCTCGAAGGCACAATGACGGCCGCTAGGCCGTTGCGCGCCATCGCGTGGCGCAGGGTGTCGATGCGTTCGCGCACGGTAGCGCGGCGTGAGTCGAGGGTGTCCATGGCGCTCAAGGTTCGTCCAGTGGGCGAAGTGTAGAGCGGAGCTGCACGTCCGGGCGAGGTGGCGCACGGATGCAACGGATCGGGAGAGACGATGGCCAGGGCGCTGGAGGAATGGCACCGAATCGTGCGCGAGCGCGACCCCGACGGACTAGATGATCTCCTCGCGGACGACGTTGTTTTCCACTCGCCGGTCGTGCACACGCCCCAGCGGGGCAAACCCATCGTTGCTATGTATCTCGGCGCGGCGGTCATCGTCCTGGGCCAGCCGACATTCCGATATGTGAGGGAAGTCGTCGGTGCGTCGGACGCGGTGCTCGAGTTTGTCGTCGACGTCGACGGCATCGAGGTCAACGGCGTCGACCTGATCCGCTGGAACGATCAGGGACGCATCGTCGACTTCAAGGTGATGATCCGCCCGCTGAAGGCAATCAACCTGATTCACCAGAAGATGGCGGCGATGCTGCAGCGGGCAGGTTGAGGCAGGACTCAGCGCGTGACGGCAGTCTTTTCTCGCCAGCGGGCCCAGCCGGGGATGCGCCGTTCCATGACGCGCGCGATGTTCTCGCTCACGCGCTGGTTTGTGGCGTCGTCTAACGTCGCCGGTGTGGCGAGGTTCTGGGGCCGCGCGGCCGGCGCGAGCAAGATCGGCACCGGCGAACGGACCGCCACCGCGAACACGTCGGTCCGGTTCGCGGTGCTGCCCGTGGTCCGCACGTAGACCGGCATGAAGGCGTCAGTCACGGCCAATCCCTGATAGTCGCCCAGAAACACGCCACCGGCCGCCTGCGGTGCCGTGCCGCTATCGAACGCCGGCGTCAGGCGGACTTCTGCCCAGTTCACGCCGTCCGTGGATCGCGCCAGCATCAGCTCGGTCAGCAGTGTCGCCGGGTCCGCCGTGTTGCTGCGCAGGTCGTAGTAGGTGATGCCAATCGTCCCATCGGCGCGCACCCGTATCGACGGCGTGAACGCCGCGACCGTGAGCGCACGGTTGACCTGGGCGGGCGTGGACCACGTCAGCCCACCGTCCATCGAACGACTGAGCGCGATGCCGTCGACCGTTCCGCCGCTAAAGCGCGCGTCCTGCCACACGACGAGCACATGACCATTCGGCGTCACCGCAATCTCGGGAATGATCGAGCCATCGCGGATCGTCTGTCCCGTGACCGGGTCGCGCGCTCCGATCGCCAGAAGGTCGGCGACCTTGACAGGGCCGGTCCAGCTCGCGCCCTTGTCGGTCGAGCGGATCACCTGAATCGTCGCCACTTGCGTGCCGTTGGGCCCCGGGTCGAGCCGCGTGAACACATTGACCAGGTTGCCGTTGGGCAGCACGACCACCTGGTTGCCGATCGTTTGTGACTGCGTGCCCGGGTCGTAGATGACAGTGGCGGCTTCCCAGCTCGCACCGCCATCGGTTGTGCGCGCCAACAACGACGGGCCGCCGCCGGCAAGTGCGAGCCGGTCCCACACCGCAAAGACGTAGCGCGCATCGGTGGGATCTGCGGTGATCGTGTTCTTGTCGTTGAAGAAGTTGCTGTCGCTGACGATGAGCGGCGTCGCGGCGCCCCAGGATCGTCCGCCGTCGCTCGAGCGTGCAACCAGCATTGCGCTGCGCGAGCCCGGCTGCAGCGATCCCACGTTGAATGCCAGCGCCATCTGGAACGTCGTGCCGTCGGGGGAGAACGTGACCCAGGGATCGGTCGCGCGGCTGTAATCGCCGCCGTTGGCTGCCGTGCCGCCGCCACATCGCGAAACGGCCCACGCGGTCCGCGTCCAGGTCGCGCCGCCGTCGAACGTGACGGCGGTCACGATGCCGCTGGCACCGCCCGAGGACCAGCGATCCTGCTGCCAGGTGACGACGAAGTTGCCCGGATTGAGCGGATTCACCGCGACCTGGGGTTCCACTTCGGAGTTGCGGTACTCGGTGCCGTTGGCACTGCCCGAGCACCCCGGAGTGAACGGCGAGTCGGCCGAAACACGAACCTCGGTATCGGCGATCAGCGGCGGCAGCGACACGGGCGGCGGCGCCGGCGGGGGCGTCGGTGCGGGTACTGGCGCCGGCACCGGAGCCGAGTCCGATCCGCCGCCGCACGCGGACAACGCGACGCAACACAGCAGAGCGCTCACCAACGGTGCACGGCGCGAGATCACGGTGCCAGACCTCCAATCCGAGCCAGGATTGTGCGTGAATGCGGTGCGGACCGCGAGCGGGTTGGACGACGAGTCGGTTCGCATCGGGCGTCGTCGAGGTCAGCGAGCACCGACTCCAGGCCGTTGATATGCGTCAACGGCCAAAGCCCACGGTTGCGTAGTGTGCACTCCGATGTTTCTTTCTCGCGCGGCGCCGCAAGGGAGGGGCGCATCGGGTACGCTGGCGCGGTTCCCGATACGTTTTGCGGCCGCCGCACTTTCTTTCCTGCATGCCATCCGAGCTGATACGCAAGGCCAAGGTTGCGTCCCTGGCCAGTTTTGAAGGCACGGTCTCCGCGCCGCGCTGCCGATGGTGTTTGCGACCATTGCGGCGATTCGCTCGCGGGTCTCAAGGTCGTTCAACGGCAGCTCGGCGCGACGCTGCGGCCGTATCTGCTGCAACGGCTGCGCGTTCATCGCCGAGCAACTCTTCCTGGCGCAGGCGAGCGCACGGGATCGCGAGGCCCTGACATCCGTCCTGGCGCCCGCGGCCGATGCGGCCGCGGCGGCCGCGGCCACCGGCAAGCAGGCCCGCATCGACGTGCGCGGCATGGTGTGCGCGCCTGCGGGCTGCTGATCGAGCATCGGTTGCGCCGGCTGCCGGGCGTGGCGCAGGCGCACGTCGACTTCACGTCGCAGCGCGCGTTCGTGTCCTACGACGACAAGCTGGTGGCGCGCGACGACCTGCTGCGCGAGATTCAGCGCGCCGGCTACCAGACGCGGAAGCGCCGCGACCGATGAGCGTCGCGCCGCACGCATCGATCTGCTGCGCGTGCTGATCGCGTGGCTGATGATGATGCAGGTGATGATGCTCGCGGTGCCGCTGTACTTCGCTGCGCCCGGGCGACGTGCCGCCGGACATCGAGCAGCTGATGCGCATCGCCAGCCTGATCCTGACGCTGCCGGTGATGCTGTTCAGCGCGCAGCCGCTGTACCGCGCGGCCTGGAGCCAGCTGCGGATCGGTCGTATCGGCATGGACGTGCCGGTGGTGCTCGGCATCGGTGCCGCCTTCGTCGCCAGCGCGGTCGCGACGGTGCTGTCGCGCGGCCAGGTGTACTTCGACTCGGTGACGATGTTCGTCGCGCTGGTGCTGGGCACGCGCTGGGTGCTGGCGCGTGGACTCGCCGCCGCGCGCGAGCACATCGACAACGCGCGCCGGCAGGCGGTGCTCACCGCGCAGCGGCTGGTCGCCTTTCCGTCGTCGCTCGCGACCGAGATCGTCGGTGCCGAACAACTGCGCGTCGGTGATCGCGTGCTGGTGCCGCCGGGCGAGACCGTGCCGGCCGACGGCGTCGTCGTGCACGGCCGCTCGAGCTGTTCGCAGGCCTGGCTGACCGGCGAGTCGACGCCGATCGAGAAGACGACCGGCGCGCCGGTGCTGGCCGGATCCGTCAACCTCGACCAGCCGATGGTGGTCGAGGTCACGCGCCGCGGCGAAGCCGACGTCGCTCGCCGCCCTGCAGCGGCTGGTCGACGAGGCCGGCCGCGAGCGGCCGCGCGTCGTCGAGACTGGCCAACCGGGTGGCCGGGTATTTCCTGTGGGCCGTGCTCGCCATCACGGTCGCTGACGGTCGTCGGCTGGTGGCTGTCGATCCGGCGCAGGCGCTGCCGAATGCGATCGCGGTGCTCGTGGCGACGTGCCCGTGCGCACTGTCGCTGGCCGCGCCGGCCGCGTTCTCGGCGGCGCAGTCGGCGCTGGCGCAGCGCCGCGTGCTGCTCGCCCGAACGGCGGCGCTCGAAACGCTGGCCGAGGTCGACATTCTCGCCTGCGACAAGACCGGGCACGTTGACGACCGGCGATCCGGCGCTGCTCAAGCAGTTGCTGTTGCGCGACGCCGATCCGGAGCGAGATGCTCGCGATCGCGGCCGCGCTGGAGACGATGTCGACGCATCCGTATGCGCGCGCGCTGTTGCCGCGGCGCAGACGCTGCCGGACGCCGCTGCCCGCGGTTGCCGATGGGCGGGTCGAGGCGTCGGCCGGAATCGAAGGCACGGTGCAGCGGCCGGCGCTATCGCCTCGGCAAGATCGAGTTCGCGCTGCCGGAGAAGCTCGCCGCGCAGCGCAGCGATGTGGCGAGCGATCGTCGGAGGCGAAGGACTCGCTGCCGCCAGCTACGTCGTGCTGTCCGACGAGCAGGGCGCGCTTGCGGTCTTCGTGTTCGGCGAGCGCTGCGCGACGACGCGGCCACAGCTGGTCGACGCGGCCACCGAACGCGGCGTCGAAGTCGTACTGCTGTCCGGTGACCGCCGCGAGCCGGTGCAGGCGGTCGCGCGGTCGCTCGGCATCGAGCGCGCGCTTGCGCACCAGACTCCGGACAGCAAGCGCAGCTGGGTGGCGGGGCAGCAGAGCGCCGGCCATCGTGTCGCGATGCTGGGCGATGGCCTGAACGACGCGCCGGTGATCGCGCAGGCCGATGTGTCGATCGCGCTCGCCGGCGGCTCGATGCTGGCGCAGGCGCGCGCCGACTTCATCGTGCTGCAGTCGCGCCTCGCCGATGTCGAGTTCGCATTGGCCGCGGCGCATCGTGCGCGACGCATCGTGCGGCAGAACCTCGTCTGGGCCTTCGCCTACAACGTCGTCATCATCCCGCTGGCTGCGTTCGGTTTCGTGTCGCCGGCAGTGGCCGCGGCGGGTATGGCCGCCAGTTCGCTGGCGGTCGTCGCCAACGCGTTGCGCGCCAAGAGGTGGTGATGGCGGCGCGCATCCTCGCTGAACGTCGGATGGATTCGCTCTACCTGCTGATCCCGCTGTCGGTGGTCCTGGTGCTGGCGATCGCCGGCGTGCTGGTCTGGGCAGTCGTGTCCGGGCAGTTCGAGCAGCTCGACGAGGTCGGCGATCGGGTGCTGCGCGAACAGCCCGATGTCGCGGACGACCATGACGCCGGCGGGTCCGGCGGAGCTCAGCAGCGCCGCTAGCCGAACCGGCTGGCGGGCACGCACGGCGCTACTGGGGCCGGAAACGTCGCGCCGCGACGACGCCGATTGTCCCGCGGAGGCCATTGGGACCCGGGGCCCACGGCTTCGTTGGTTTGCGGTTGACTTTTGTCAAGCGCGCTGCGTATCCGGCTTTCTAGCATGCGCTCCGGGTAACGGTGCACGCGCAGGTCTCAGGCGTGCCTGTCGAAAGTTCGGGCAACCCGATCCACACGCCGGACCGCGCTTGCGCCAGAATGCGCTTCGGCACAAGTCCTACTGCACGAGGAACTCATGAACTCAGCCGTTATCACCGGCACCTACAACTACAAGGTCGTGCGGCAATTTTCCGTGATGACGGTGATGTGGGGCATCGTCGGCATGCTGGTCGGCGTCATCATCGCCGCGCAGATGGCATGGCCGGAGCTCAACTTCGGCGTTCCCTGGCTAAGTTTCGGCCGTCTGCGCCCGCTGCATACGAACGCGGTGATCTTTGCGTTCGGCGGCTGCGGGCTGTTCGCGACCAGCTACTACGTCGTGCAGCGCACCTCGCAGGCGCGACTGTGGGGCGGGCCGCTGGTGGCATTCACGTTCTGGGGCTGGCAGCTGGTGATCGTCGCGGCCGCGATCACATTGCCGCTCGGCATCACCACCTCCAAGGAGTATGCCGAGCTCGAGTGGCCGATCGACATCCTGATCACGCTGGTCTGGGTCGCCTATGCGGTCGTGTTCTTCGGCACCATCGTCAAGCGCAAGGTCAAGCACATCTACGTCGCCAACTGGTTCTACGGCGCGTTCATCATCACGATCGCGGTGCTGCATCTGGTCAACAGCGCCGAGGTGCCGGCCGGTCTGTGGAAGTCGTACCCGGTCTATTCCGGGGCCACCGATGCGATGGTGCAGTGGTGGTACGGCCACAACGCGGTGGGCTTCTTCCTGACCGCGGGCTTCCTCGGGATCATGTACTACTTCGTGCCGAAGGCGGCGGGGCGCCCGGTATTCTCGTATCGCCTGTCAGTGGTGCACTTCTGGGCGCTGATCTTCACCTACATGTGGGCCGGTCCGCACCACCTGCACTACACGGCGCTGCCCGACTGGGCGCAGTCGCTCGGCATGGTCTTCTCGCTGATCCTGCTGGCGCCGTCGTGGGGCGGCATGATCAACGGCATCATGACGTTGTCGGGCGCATGGCACAAACTGCGTGACGACCCGATCCTCAAGTTCCTGATCGTCTCGCTGTCGTTCTACGGCATGTCGACCTTCGAAGGGCCGATGATGTCGATCAAGACTGTGAACGCGCTCAGCCACTACACGGACTGGACCATCGGCCACGTGCATTCGGGCGCGCTGGGCTGGGTCGGCCTGGTGACGATCGGCGCGATCTACTACCTGCTGCCGCGGCTGTATGGCCGCACCGAGATGGCCAGCATGCGGCTCGTGACCACGCACTTCTGGGTCGCCACCATCGGCATCGTGCTCTACATCGCTGCCATGTGGATCGCCGGAGTGATGCAGGGTCTGATGTGGCGCGCCGTCAACGATGACGGCACGCTCACCTACACCTTCATCGAAAGCGTGAAGTCGACCTATCCGTTCTACGTGATCCGGCTGCTCGGCGGGCTCCTGTATCTCGGCGGCATGTTCCTGATGGCATGGAACATGTTCAAGACGATCGCCGCCGGCAAGGCCATCGAGGCGCCGATCCCGGCCGCCGTCGCGCACGCCTGAGGCCGAACGCAAAGGACCAGAGGAACCACGATGAAACTCACGCACGACAAGATCGAGCAGAGCGTCCCGCTGCTGATCGTCCTCGTCATCCTGATCATCGCCGTCGGCGGCCTGGTCGAGATCGTCCCGCTGTACTTCCAGCGCGATGTCGTCAACCCGGTCAAGGGCATCAAGCCGTACGAGCCGCTGCGTCTCGCCGGGCGCGACATCTACATCCGCGAGGGTTGCTACAACTGCCATTCGCAGATGATCCGCCCGTTCCGTGCCGAGACGCTGCGCTACGGCCATTACTCGGTCGCCGGCGAGTTCGTCTATGACCATCCGTTCCAGTGGGGCAGCAAGCGCACGGGGCCCGACCTGGCACGCGTAGGCGCACGCTACTCAGACGACTGGCACCGCATCCACTTCAACAACCCGCGCGACGTGGTGCCCGAATCGAACATGCCGGCGTACCCGTGGTTCGAGAAGACCAAGCTCGACGGCTCCGACATCGAGGCGCGCATGAAGGCGCTGCGGATGGTGGGCGTGCCCTACACCGACGAGCAGATTGCCAAGGCGCCCGAGGCGCTGAAGGGCAAGTCCGAACTCGACGCGGTGATCGCCTATCTGCAGGGACTGGGCGTGGAACTCAAGGGCTTGCGCTGAGGCACCATGGACCTGAATGACGCGCGTGCCGTGCTGACCCTGCTGGGATTTCATCGGCTTCATCGCCATCGTGGCGTGGGCCTACAGCAAGAGCGCACGCAAGGGATTCAAGGAAGCATCCGAGCTGCCGTTCGCGGACGAGAAGGAAGCCCGGCGCAGCGGAGAACAGGGGAAAAGCAAATGAGCGACATCGGGGCGAGCCAGTTCTACAGCGCCTTCTGGGACTACTACATCGCGATCATCACGATCGTGTCGGTGATCGGCTGCGCCGTGTTCCTCTGGCTGCAGGGCCGCCGCACCGTCAAGGCTCAGATCAATGCGAAGGGCGATATCCAGACGACCGGCCACGTATGGGACGGCGACCTGCAGGAGTTCCACAATCCCGATGCCGCGCTGGTGGATTTGGCTGTTCTATCTGACGGTGCTGTTTTCGATCGTCTACCTCGTGCTGTATCCCGGGTCTCGGCACCCAGTGGCAGGGCGTGCTGAAATGGACCCAGATCGGTCAGTACCAGGGCGAAGTGAAGGCGGCGGATGCCAAATTCGGCCCGACTCTTCGCGGCCTACGCCGCGCAGCCGATCGAGCAGGTGGCGGCCGATCCCAAGGCCAAGCAGATGGGTGAGCGCATCTTCCTGAACAACTGTGCGCAGTGCCACGGTTCGGATGCGCGTGGGTCGCGCGGCTTTCCGAACCTGTCCGACGGTGACTGGCTGTATGGCGGCGCGCCGGCGACGATCGTTGCGACGGTCACCGAGGGTCGCAACGGCGTGATGCCGCCGATGGGCGCCGCGATTGGTGGCAAGGCCGATGTGGAGGACGTTGCGAACTATGTGCTGTCGCTGTCCGATTCGGCGCACGATTCGGTCAAGGCGGTGCGCGGCAAGGCCAAGTTCGACACGATCTGCGCCGCCTGCCATGGCGCCGAGGGCAAGGGCAACCCGGCGCTCGGTGCTCCGAACCTGACTGACAAGGTCTGGCTCTACGGGGGCAGCGTCGCGACGATCTCGGAGACCATCAACGGTGGCCGCAACAACGTCATGCCGAGCTTCAAGAAGATTCTGACCGAGCCGGAGATTCACCTCGTTGCGGCGTATGTCTGGTCGCTGTCGAACAGCGGCAAGTCGACAGCAACGACGCCGGCACCCGCTCCTTCGAAGTAGGAGTCTGCGGAATGAACGCGGCGCTCTTCCAAGGCGCCGCGCTCGTGCATTCAAGGCAGTAACCCCATGGATAACTGCGGTCGAAGTCAAGCGCGACCCGCCGGCGCCACCGGTTGCCGCTGTCAAGGTGGCGCGCTACGGCGGAGCCGCGTGAGATCGAGATCCAGCTCTACGCCAAGCGCGAAGAGATCTATCCGCGCCAGCGGATCGGCGATTCACTCGGCCTGTTTCAGAAGTGGCGCTGGGCTGCCGTGTGGGCCACGCAGGTCGTGTTCTACGGATTGCCGTGGCTGCAGTGGAACGGGCGTCAGGCCCTGCTGTTCGATCTCGCCGCGCGCAAGTTCTATATTTTTGGCATGGTGTTGTGGCCGCAGGACATCATCTACCTGACGGCGATCCTGATCATCGCCGCGTTGTCGCTCTTTCTCTTCACCGCCGTGGGCGGACGGCTGTGGTGCGGCTACGCCTGCCCGCAGACCGTATACACCGAGATCTTCATGTGGATCGAGCGGCACATCGAGGGCGATCGTGCCAAGCGCATGAGGCTCGACAAGGATCCGATGTCGGCGCGCAAGTTCGCACTGAAGACGGCGAAGCACGGTGCGTGGATCGCGGTGGCGCTCTGGACCGGCTTCACTTTCGTCGGCTACTTCACGCCGATCCGCGAATTGACGGTCGAAGTCGCCTCCCTGGCAGCCGGCGGCTGGTCGCTCTTCTGGATCCTGTTCTACGGCTTCGCGACCTACGGCAACGCGGGCTGGATGCGGGAACAGGTGTGCAAGTACATGTGCCCGTATGCGCGCTTCCAGAGTGCGATGTTCGACCCGGACACGCTGATTGTCACGTATGACCGGGACCGCGGCGAACCGCGCGGCGCCGGCAGCAAGAAGTCGTCGCGCGCGGAGCAGGGGCTCGGCGACTGCGTCGAATGCAAGCTCTGCGTGCAGGTCTGCCCGACCGGCATTGACATCCGCGATGGGCTTCAGTACGAGTGCATCGGTTGCGCCGAATGCATCGATGCCTGCAATTACGTCATGGGCAAGGTCGGTTTGCCGAAGGGCCTAATTCGTTATTCGACCGAACGCGCACTCACCGAGCACTATGCGGCGAAGGGCATCTGGGGCCACGTATTGCGGCCGCGCGTGCTGGTCTATACGGGGATCCTCGCCCTCGTCACCGCGGCGTTGGTCGTGGCGGTTGCGCTTCGCGTGCCGTTGAAGGTCGACGTGATCCGCGACCGTGGCGCGCTCGCGCGCGAGGTCGAGGATGGACGCGTCGAGAACACCTTCCGCCTGCAGGTGATGAACACGAGCGAACGCGCACAGTCCTATGCGCTCAGCGTGAATGGCCTACCCGGCCTGAGCATCGACTCCGAGCCGACCTTCGAGTTGCCAGGGGCCGCCACGCGTTCCGTCCTCGTACGACTGCGGGCCCGACCGGAGGACATACCGCCGGGGTCGAACAAGATCGTGATTGGCGTGCAGTCGATCGACGATCCGCAGGTCGCGGTGGAAGAGAAGACCGTATTCCTGGGGTTGAAGCGGTGAATGAACCTCTGGCCAAGGAGCATGCCGCGAGTACCGACGTCGTCACACCGTGGTACCGCCAGGGATGGCCGTGGTTCCTGATTGCCGTACCCGCGACTGCGGTCGTGGGCGGCATCGTCACCGCGGTTCTGGCGGTGCGCGGCTTCGACGGCCCGGTGGTGGCCGATTACTACAAGCAAGGTCTGGCCATCAACGACGAGGTCGTGCGCGCGCAACTGGCGCGCGAGCTGGCCATCAGCGCTGCGGTGGAGCTTGCTGGGCTTGCCGACGGCGACCGCGTGCGGGCCGTGCTGGAATCCGAACGGCCATTGCCGCCCGAAGCCGCCCTTCGGCTGCGCCTGGCTCATCCGGGCCGTCCGGCTGAAGACCGTGTCGCGGTGCTGGCCCGCATCGACGTCGACCCCGATAACCGACGCGCGGTGTATGTCGGTTCGCTGCAGTCGGCGACGGCCGGCGCCGGCACCGCGCTCAGCGGTCCCGTGACCTGGCAGGTCATACTGGAGTCGCCACAGTGGCGCATCGACGATTCGTTCTCCGCGAGCAGCGGAGGGCGCTTCAACCTCAAGGCCCGATAATTCCTGCGCGACCGCATCGCGGCGAGGAGGAGACATGAACGACAGTCTTGCGCGGCGAGTTGGCTGGGTGCTCTGGCCGTCATTCCTTGTGGCTTGCGCGGCGGAGCTGGTGTTTTTCTCCCTGTTTGATCCCCGCGACCTCCACCTGTTCGGGCAGCCGGTCGAGGCGGATCGGATGCTGATCTACACGCTCGGATTCTTCGCCCTATGGGCGCTCGGCGCGGTGTCAAGCGCGCTGACCGTCTTCCTTGCACGCTCGCCGTTCGAAGTGAATCGCTGCACCCTCGCGGCGGAGGAGAGGCCGGACGGCTGTCCGAAGCGCGAATGCCTGGTCGAAACGGCGTCGGCGCCGCTCGACGGGTCGTGAGACGCTGCTAGCTGCCCTGACCCGAGACGATCTGGCGCAGGCCGTCCGGATTGACGATGCGGACGTGCTTCTGGTTCACGTCGATCATCCCGTCCTGCGCGAAGCGAGAGAGCACGCGACTGACGGTTTCGAGCTTTAGGCCGAGGAAGCTGCCGATCTCGGCACGCGTCATTCGAAGCACGAACTCCGTACGCGAATAGCCACGCGCCTCGAAGCGCTGCGAGAGGTTGAGCAGGAAGGCCGCCAGGCGCTCCTCGGCATGCATGCTGCCCAGGAGCAGCATCACGCCGTGCTCGCGCACGATCTCGCGGCTCATCACCTTGTGGAAGTGGTTGCGCAACACCGGCATCGACGACGCCACTTCTTCGAGCCGGTCGTATGGGATGACGCAGACCTCGGTGTCCTCGAGCGCCACCGTGTCGCAGGAGTGGGCTTCGGTGCTGATGCCATCCAGGCCAACCAGTTCGCCCGCCATGTGGAATCCCGTGACCTGCTCGCGCCCGTCTTGGGACATCACGGTGCTCTTCAGGAAGCCGAGACGCACCGCATACAGCGACTCGAAGCGATCGCCAGCGCGGAACAGCGCATCGCCGCGCTTGACCCGCTTGCGCGTGGCGACGAGTTCGTCGAGGCGTTCAACGTCCTTCAGTGAGAGTCCGACCGGCAGGCACAGCTCCCGCAGGTTGCAGTTCGAACAGGCTACCCTCAGGTTGGCGATGCTGATCGCTGGCGCGTTCATGCAGCAGTACTCCTTCACTCTTGACGACGCGGGTCGTCGGTCGCATACGGGCAGGTAATTGTTGCGGCGCTCGTATGGGCATTAGTCGCCGGCGCCTTGATTCGAACGGATCCGTGCCCGGCCCGTTGACCCCGGTCAAGCCTGACCCGGTTTGGCCCGAAATAATACCCTGATCGGCCGGCAAGGGCCGAGTGAAGGAATTTGCGATGCTGATGACCGCGCGCGGCGAAGTGACCCTGCCCGACCCGGCAACGCTGCGGCGCTTCGATGTGCCGGGGCCGCGCTACACGTCCTATCCGACGGCCGACCGGTTCGTCGAGGCTTTCGATGCCAACGCGTTCTCCGAGGCGCTCGCCGCCCGCGACTCCGCGGTCGCGGCGGCCTCGCTGTCCCTCTACGTGCATCTGCCGTTTTGCAGCACGGTCTGCTACTACTGCGCCTGCAACAAGGTCATCACCAAGGACCAGAGCAAGTCGGCGGAGTACATCGGCTACCTTGAGCGCGAGGCCGATCTCGTCTGCGACCGGGTGACGGGCAGCCGCGAGATCGAGCAACTGCACTTCGGCGGCGGCACGCCAACGTTCCTTTCGAACGACGAACTTGCGCAGTTGATGGCACTTCTGACCAAGCGATTTCCCCTGGCCGACAAGGGTGAGTATTCGATCGAGGTCGATCCACGCTCCACGCCGCCGGACAAGGTGGCGGTGCTGGCGCGCCTGGGCTTCAACCGCATGTCGGTCGGCGTGCAGGACTTCGAGCCCGAGGTGCAAAAGGCGGTCAATCGTCTGCAAAGTTTCGAGATGACCCAGGCGACCATCGATGCCGCGCGGAAGGCGGATTTCAAGTCGGTGAACCTCGATTTGATCTACGGCCTGCCGAAGCAGACGCGGGAGTCCTTCGCCCGCACCCTCGACAAGGTGCTGGTACTAAGCCCCGAGCGCATTGCGCTGTACCACTACGCGCACCTGCCGGACCGCTTCAAGCCGCAGCGGCGCATCGAAGCGGCGGAGCTGCCGCCGCCGGAGGAAAAGCTCAACATCATGCTGGATGCCATCCGACGCCTGAGTGATGCCGGTTATCACTACATCGGCATGGATCACTTCGCCAAGACCGGTGATGATCTGGCGCGGGCACAGCGCCAGGGCCGGCTGCATCGCAATTTCCAAGGCTATTCCACGCGTCCGGACTGTGACCTGATCGGCCTGGGCGTCTCGGCAATAAGCAAGATAGGGCCGACCTACTCGCAGAACGTCCGCACGATCGAGGAATACTACGACCGCCTGAAGCTGGGCATGTTGCCGACGGCGCGGGGCATCGCACTGGACCGAGACGACATCCTGCGTCGGGCGGTGATCATGGCGCTGATGTGCCACTTCGAGGTCTCAAAGGAATCGATCGAGACCGTGCACATGATCAAGTTCGACGAGTACTTCAAGACCGAACTCGCCGAGATGAAGCTGTTCGAGAACGAGGGGCTGGTCGAGAACACACCGGAGTGGGTGACGATCACTCCCAAGGGCAAGCTGCTGGTGCGCGCCGTGGCAATGACCTTCGACCGCTACCTGCGCGCCGATCAGCGCGCGCGGCGGTACTCGAAGATCGTCTAGAAACGCTGCGCGAGTTCGTGACGGGAGGGCGCTCCTCGTGTATGCGACCGCTGCGTGGTCGCACGGGCTGTGGGGGCGGAATACCAGCTTAGTCGGTTCACTCCTGAGCGGCCGCGTGCGCCGCCGGCTGACGACGGCAGGGCGCCCGCCTCCGGCTTTCCCCGCCGAGCGGGGGACGGGCGGCGGCTCCGGACGTTGCATACTGCATCCATGTTGAATTCGCTCACCACCCAGGCGCTCGCCGCCTTTACGCTCGCGCTGTTGGGCGGCCTGCATTGTGCAGGCATGTGCGGGGGCTTCGTCGGAGCGCTGCAGATCCACCGACCGAAGCAAGTGCCGGCGGCGCGCCTGGCGGCGGGCTATCACGTCGGCCGCATCACGAGTTACACGCTGGCCGGCGCGCTGGTGGGCCTGCTGGGCGGTGCGCTTTACGCGGCGGACGTTTTGCCCCTGCAGATCGCGCTGCTGGTACTGGGTTCGCTGATGTTGTTGGCGATCGGTGCGACACTCTTTGGCCGGACCTCATGGCTCAAGCGGCTCGAGCCGCTGGGCCTGGGCATCTGGCGGGTCGTCGGACCCTATGCGCGACGGGTGTACCCGCCGCGCTCTGGTACGCAGGCCTTGCTGGCAGGTCTGGCGTGGGGCTGGATTCCTTGCGGCATGGTCTACGGCGCTTTGCCGCTTGCGCTGGTGGCCGGGGGCGCCGCCCAGGGTGCACTGGTGATGCTCGCCTTCGGTATGGGTACCCTGCCCAACATGCTGATGGTCGATGTCGCGGTCACGCGCATCGGCAGCGCGGAGCGTTCAGGTGCCCTGACCGGCGCGCGGGCCTGGCTGAAGCCCGCGGCGGGTGCGGTGATTATGGTGTTCGGCCTCTCGGGGCTGGCGCATGCGGCACGAATGGCTGGCGCCGAGCACCCGAGCGTCGAAGCGCTCGCCGCAATCTGTCACCACTGAGGCTCACTGCGGGCCGCTTGGCCCGCGCAAGTATCATCCGAGCAAATGTCATTCCAGGCGTGGTTGAGCCGCGCCATCCTGTGGTCATGAAAAGCGCAGACATCCGCGAACGAGTTCCTGAAGTACTTCGAGTCCAACGGTCACACCATCGTCCGTGCATCGAGCCTGGTGCCGGCCAACGATCCGACGCTGCTGTTCGTCAATAGCGGCATGGTGCAGTTCAAGGACGTGTTCACGGGCCGTGAGAAGCGCCCGTATACCCGCGCGACGACGTCGCAGAAATCGCTGCGCGCGGGAGGCAAGCACAACGATCTGGAGAATGTCGGCTACACCGCGCGGCATCACACATTCTTCGAGATGCTGGGCAACTTCAGCTTCGGCGACTACTTCAAGCGCGATGCGATCCGGTATTCGTGGCAGCTGCTGACCGAGGTCTACCAGCTGCCGAAAGACAAGCTCTGGACCACGGTCTACGTCGACGACGACGAGGCCTATGCCATCTGGACCAAGGAAATCGGGGTGCCGGCCGAGCGCTGCATCCGCATCGGCGACAAACCGGGCCAACCGAAGTACGTCTCGGACAATTTCTGGCAGATGGCCGACACGGGGCCGTGCGGGCCGTGCTCGGAGATCTTCTACGACCACGGCCCGGAGGTGGCCGGCGGCCCGCCGGGATCGCCGGACGCCGACGGCGACCGCTATATCGAGATCTGGAACCTCGTCTTCATGCAGTTCGACCGGGACGAGGCGGGCACGCTGACACCGCTGCCAAAGCCCTGCGTCGACACGGGCATGGGACTCGAGCGTCTCGCCGCCGTGCTTCAGCACGTTCACTCGAATTACGAGATCGATCTGTTTCAGAACCTGATCAAGGCCGCGGCGCGTGAGACGGGTACCAAGGATCTGACGAGCAACTCCCTGAAGGTCATCGCCGACCATATCCGGGCCTGTGCGTTTCTGATCGCCGACGGCGTGATCCCCGGCAACGAGGGCCGTGGCTACGTGCTGCGGCGAATCATTCGGCGCGCGCTGCGCCACGGCTACAAACTGGGCCAGACGCAGCCGTTCTTCCACAAGGTCGTCAAGGACCTCGTCGCCGAGATGGGCGCGGCCTATCCGGAACTGAAGGACCAGCAGGCGCGCATCGAGTCGGTGCTGAAGCAGGAAGAGGAGCGCTTCGGCGAGACGCTCGAAAACGGCATGAAGATCCTTGACGGCGCGCTGGGCCAGATGAAGTCGGGCGATGCGCCGATGCTCGACGGCGAAACGGTCTTCCTGCTGTACGACACCTACGGCTTCCCGGTCGACCTGACGGGTGACATCTGCCGCGAGCGCGGTGTCGCGATCGATCATGCCGGGTTCAACGAGGCGATGGAGCGGCAGCGCGAACAGGCGCGCGCTGCAGGCAAGTTCCGAATGGCGGCTGGCGTCGAGTACGCAGGCGACAAGACGCGCTTCACCGGCTACACGTCTCTGGCGGAGGATGCGAAGGTCATTGCGCTGTACCACGAGGGCGCTGCAGTGCCCCGCCTCGAGAAGGGCGAAAGCGGCATCGTGGTGCTGAACTCGACGCCGTTCTACGCCGAGTCAGGTGGCCAGGTTGGCGATCGCGGCGTGCTGGAAGCGATCAATGATCACCACGTGGTGCGCTTCAATGTCGTGGATACGCAGAAGATCCAGGCCGATGTGTTCGGACACCACGGCACCGTGGAAACGGGTGCGCTATCGGTCGGCGACGTCGTGCAGGCCCGCGTCGACGCGGCGGCGCGCGAGCGTATCCGCAACAATCATTCGGCCACTCACCTGATGCATGCCGCGCTGCGCGCCGTACTCGGGCAAGCACGTCCAGCAGAAGGGCTCGCTGGTCGATGCCGAGCGCACGCGCTTCGACTTCTCGCACGACAAGGCGGTGACGCCCGACGAGATCCGACGCATCGAGGAACTCGTCAACGCGGCGATCCGCGCCAACGCCCAGGTCACGGCCAACGTCATGAAGTACGACGCTGCGATCAAGGCTGGTGCGCTGGCGTTCTTCGGCGACAAGTACGGCGACGAAGTGCGCGTGCTGGCGATGGGCGAGCACTCGACCGAGCTCTGCGGCGGCACGCACGTGGCGCGCACCGGCGACATCGGCTTCTTCAAGATCGTCGCCGAAGGCGGTGTGGCCGCCGGCGTGCGGCGCGTCGAGGCGGTGACGGGCAAGCGGCGCGGTCGAGTTCGTGCAGGCACTCGACCGCCAATTGCACGAAGCGGCTTACCTGCTGAAGGCGCCCTCTTCAGAGCTGACGCACAAGATCGCACAGGTGCAGGACAACGTGAAGGCGCTCGAGAAGGAACTCGCGCGCCTGAAGAGCAAGCTCGCCGCAAGCCAGGGCGACGACCTCTCGGCGCAGGCGGTCGATATCAAGGGCATCAAGGTGCTGGCGGCGGCGCTCGACGGCGCGGACGCCAAGTCGCTGCGCGAGACGATGGACAAGCTCAAGGACAAGCTCAAGAGCGCCGTCATCGTGCTCGCCGCGGTCGAGGGCGGCAAGGTGCAACTCGCCGCCGGCGTCACCGCCGATGCGACGGGCAAGGTGAAGGCGGGCGACCTCGTCAATTACGTTGCCCAGCAGGTCGGTGGCAAGGGCGGCGGCCGGGCCGATATGGCGATGGCCGGCGGCACCGATCCGGCGGGGCTGTCCGCGGCGCTCGCCAGCGTGAAATCGTGGGCGGAACAACGTCTCTAGACGACGTCGTCATCCGACGCGCGGAGCCCGCGGATGCCGCGGGCATCGCGCGCACATTCCAGTCGCGCAGCACGGCGGCGGGCACGCTACAGAATCCGTACCCCTCGGTGGCTGACTGGGTCGAGCGGCTCGGACGCGATGCGGCGACCAACTACATCTTCGTGGCACTATCCGGCGATGAGGTCATCGGGCACTCGGGCCTGCATGGCAACAAGAACGCACGCCGGCAGCATGTGTGGGGATTGGGCATCGGCATCCGCGAGGACTGGCAGGGCAGAGGTGTCGGCACGCGCCTGATGGCGACCCTGCATCGATCTCGCTGACAACTGGCTCGGAGCATTGCGCCTCGAACTCGACGGTGTACAGCGACAATGCCGCGGCGCTCGCGCTGTATCGCAAGTTCGGGTTCGAGGTCGAAGGCGTGCACCGCGCGTTTGCGCTTGCGCGATGGCCGGTACGTCGACTCTACGGCGATGGCGCGCCTGCATCCCAACCCACCGCAGCTACCGTCTGCGAAGGCTGTGCCCTGAAGCGTCGACTGCGCGATACAGCCGCATCCTCGACGCGCTGACATGTCGCACTCCCCGTATCGCTACTGCCCTTGCTGTGCCACGGCGCTCGTGCGCCAGATGCAGGGCGAACGCGAACGCGCAACCTGTCCGGCCTGCGGCTGGGTGCACTGGGACAACCCGACACCGGTCGTGGCTGCGCTGATCGAATACGGTGGCAAGGTCCTGCTGGCGCGCAATCGCGCGTGGCCGGAGAGGATGTTCGCACTTGTGACCGGCTTCCTCGAGCGCGACGAGACGCCACTCGCAGGCGGTCGCGCGCGAAGTGGCTGAAGAAACGGCGCTTGCGACGAAGTCCGCTTCGCTGATCGGCGTCTACGAATTCACGCGCAAGAATGAAGTCATCATTGCCTATCACGTCATGGCGGAAGGCGAGATCCGCCTCGGCGAAGAACTCGTCGACTTTCGCCTGATCGAGCCCGCGCGGCTGCGCCCGTGGCCGCTGGGGACCGGCCTCGCGATGGCTGACTGGATGCGTGCGCCGCGGCCTGCCGGTAGAATTTCTCTCTTTTCCTGCGGCAAGCTGCCTGAAACGTCCGATGGACATCCCCCCGACGACCGACAAGGAAATCGACACGCGCGGGCTCAACTGCCCGCTGCCGATCCTGCGCGCGAAGAAGGCGCTGGCGGACATGACGAGCGGCCAGGTGCTGAAGATCCTTGCGACCGATCCCGGTTCGGTCCGCGATTTCCAGGCCTTCTGCCAAGCAGACCGGCAACGAGCTGGTCGGCCAGGAGACGATCGGCAAGGAATTCCTCCACTACCTGAAGCGTCGATGAGCACACCTCCGTCCGCAGTGTCGAGCACGCGGCGCGGCCCGTCGCGCCTGAAACTCGCCTTCTGGCTGCTGGTCGTTCCGGTCGTGCTGGCCGCCGCGTACTTCGCGATCGTGCTGAGCTGGAACTACTCGAGCGGCGAACGCGCTGGCTGGGTGCAGAAGTTCAGCAAGAAGGGCTGGCTCTGCAAGACCTGGGAAGGCGAGATGGCGTTGGTCACGATGCCGGGCGCCATACCCGAGAAGTTCTGCTTCACGGTGTGGGACGACAAGGTCGCGCAGCAGATCAATCGCGTCGTGGGCAAGCGTGTCACGCTGCACTACGAGGAGAAGGTCGGCCTGCCGACGACCTGCTTCGGCGAGACGCGGCACTTCGTGACCGGCGTGGCGGCGGTCGACGAGATTCCGCTCGCGCCGGCATCGGTGTGCAGCGCGCCAGCACCGGCCGCCCGCGCGCCAGCGTCCGCGCGCCGACCGCGCCCAAGCGCCACGCCGTCCCCGCCCTCCGAGTACACGCTGCCGGCACCGGCGGACACGACGCCGCCGCCGCGCCACGCCCCCCGCGACCAAGTAGACGCAATCGCCGCGCGGCGGGCGCGCCAGCCGCCTGAGGCAGTGCGCGGTCAGGCCGCGGGCAGGCGTTCGTACTGCTCGCGCACCTGGCTGAGCGTCGCACCGAAGCCGGCCAGACGCTCTTTTTCCTGCGCGACAACCGCCGCCGGTGCGCGCTCGACGAAGCTCGCGTTGCCGAGCTTGCCCTCGGCCTTGCGGATCTCGTTTTCCAGCCGCGCGATTTCCTTGGCCAGGCGTTCGCGCTCGGCGGCGATGTCGACTTCGATCTTCAGCAGCAGGCGAAATTCGTCGACGACCTTGATCGGCGCCGCGGCGCCGTTGGCCGCGGCGTTCACATCGGCGACGACCTGCACCTCGGACAGCCGCGCCAGCGCCTGCAGGTACGGCGCAAACGCCGCCAGTGTCGCCGGCATCGCCCGAGGCGAGCAACGGCACCTTCTGCGCGGGCGAAAGGTTCATCTCGCTGCGCAGGTTGCGCAGTGCGTCGACCATGCGCTTGAGCAGCGCGATCTCGGCGATCGGCATCGCGCGTCGATCTTCTCGGGCTGCGCGCGCGGAAACGGCTGGATCATCACCGACGATTCCGCGTCCGGCTGCGCGCTTGCCCGCGAGCACCGATACCGTCTGCCACAGCTCCTCGGTGATGAACGGAATGATCGGGTGCGCCAGCCGCAGCGCGACTTCGAGCACGCGCACCAGCGTGCGGCGCGTGCCGCGCTGCTGCGCTTCGTTGCCGTGTCGCGAGCTGCACCTTGGCGAGTTCGAGGTACCAGTCGCAGTACTCGTTCCAGACGAACGCTGTAGATCGCGTTGGCGACGTTGTCGAGCCGGTACTGCGCGAAGCCTTCGGCCACCGCCGCTTCGGTGCGCTGCAGTTCGCCGATGATCCAGCGGTCGACTGCGGAGAGTTCCACCGGCAGCGTTTCGTCGAGCCCGCAGTCGCGGCCCTCGGTGTTCATCAGCACGAAGCGCGTGGCGTTCCACAGCTTGTTGCAGAAGTTGCGGTAGCCCTCGCAGCGCTTCAGGTCGAAGTTGATGTTGCGGCCGAGCGTCGCATAGGCCGCCATCGTGAAGCGCAGCGCATCGGCGCCGTAGGCGGCGATGCCGTCCGGAAAGTGCTTGCGCACCTTGGCCGCGACCTTGGGCGCGTCCTCGGGCTGGCGCAGCCCGCGTCGTGTTCTTCTTGACCAGCGCCTCGAGGTCGATGCCGTCGATGATGTCGATCGGGTCGAGCGTGTTGCCCTCGCTCTTCGACATCTTCTTGCCCTCGGCGTCGCGCACGATGCCGTGGATGTAGACGTCGCGGAACGGCACGCGGCCGGTGAAGTGGGTCGTCATCATGATCATGCGGGCGACCCAGAAGAAGATGATGTCGTAGCCGGTGACCAGCACCGTCGATGGCAGGTAGAGGTCGTAGGCGACGCGCTCGTCGCTCGCCGTCTGCGGCTCGACGCCGGCCAGCCCAGCGTGGAGAACGGCACCATCGCCGACGAATACCAGGTGTCGAGCACGTCCGGGTCGCGCGTCAGCGCGCTGTGCCCGCAGCCGGCTTTGGCCTGCGCCTCGGCCTCGTGAGCGCGCGACGTAGACTGCTGCCGCTGCTCGTCGTACCACGCCGGGATCTGGTGGCCCCACCACAGCTGCCGCGAGATGCACCAGTCCTGGATGTTCTCCAGCCACTGGTTGTAGATCGTGCGCCACTGCTCGGGAAAGATGCGCACGTCGCCGCGCGCGACGACGTCGAGCGCGACCTGCGCGATCGACTTGCCCGGATGGCGCGTGCCGGCCGGCGCGGGCTTGCTCATCGCCATGTACCACTGCTCGGACAGCGTCGGCTCGACGATCTCGCCGGTGCGGCCGCAGCGCGGCACCATCATCTTGTGCGGCTTCTCCGAGACCACGCAGTCCGGCGGCGCGCAGGTCCTCGAGCACGCGCTTGCGCGCGACGTAGCGGTCGAGACCGCGGTACTTCTCCGGCGCGTTGTCGTTGATGGTCGCGGTCAGCGTGAAGATCGGGATCGGCTCGAGTTCGTGGCGCTGGCCGATCGCGAAGTCGTTGAAGTCGTGCGCCGGCGTGATCTTCACGCAGCCGGTGCCGAATTCGCGGTCGACGTAGTCATCGGCGATGACCGGGATCGTGCGGCCGGTGAGCGGCAGCGTGAGCTGCTTGCCGACGCAGCGCTGCATAGCGCTCGTCCTCCGGATGCACGGCGACCGCGACGTCGCCCAGCATCGTCTCCGGGCCGCGTCGTCGCCACGACGACGTCCGGTCCCACCGTCGACGGCCGGATAACGGATCTCCCAGAGCTTGCCGTCTTCCTCCTCGGTCTCGACCTCGAGGTCGGACACCGCGGTCTGCAGCTTCGGGTCCCAGTTGACGAGGCGCTTGCCGCGGTAGATCAGGCCCTGCTCGTAGAGCTGCACGAAGGTCTCGATCACGACCTGTCGACAGCTTCTCGTCCATCGTGAAGTAGGTGCGGCTCCAGTCGACCGAGTCGCCGAGGCGGCGCATCTGGTTGAGGATCGTGCCGCCGGAATACTCCTTCCAGTCCCAGACCTGCTTGATGAACGCCTCGCGCCCCATCGTGCGGCGGTCGACGCCGTTGGCTTCGAGCTGGCGCTCGACGACGATCTGCGTGGCGATGCCGGCGTGATCGGTGCCCGGCAGCCACAGCGTGTTGAAGCCCGCCATGCGGTGATAGCGGGTCAGCGCGTCCATGATCGTGTGGTTGAACCCGTGCCCCATGTGCAGCAGCCCGGTGACGTTCGGCGGCGGCAGCTGGATCGAGAAGGCAGGCTTCGCGGGATCGAGCCCCGCGTTGAAGTAGCCCCGCGCCTCCCATACCGGCGACCAGCGCGCCTCGATGGCGCAGGGTTCGAAGCTCTTGGCGAGCGCTGGGCGCTGGTTGGCGATGCGATGTCGTTCATTGCAGTACCGGCCAGGCGCCGGCGAGTGAATCGCCAAGTATGGAAGTTTACGAGCGGGCCGCGACGGCGCACCGTCGCGCAAGCATTCGCTCAGCTGCGTCGTCGCTCGCGCGCGAGTTCGGCCGCCACCACGCGCGCGACTGCCTCGCGCAGTCGAGCATCGAATGCCTGCCGCAGTTCCGTGGTCGTGGCCAGCACGACACGCTCGAGGGCCGGCTGCAGGCGCTCGCGCAGGATGCGACCCGCCTCGTCGGCAAGGGCGGGCTGTAACTCGCGTATCACGGCCTCGCGCAGTTTCTGCTCCAGCTCTTCCCAGTCGACCTCCGGCGTGGCTTCAACATCGGGCGCGACGGTCGCCGATCGGGCGTAGGCCGGAATCGGCGGCGACACTGGTGTGGCAGGCGGTGGGCTTGCTGCCACAGCTGGCGCAGGCACGCGCACCGGTGCCGTCGCGGCGGGCCGTGGCGTCGGAGCTGGCGGTGGAGGCGGTGGTGGAGGCGGTGGTGGTGGTGGTGGAGGTGGCGGCGGAGCAGCGACGGGAGGCGGTGGCTTCGGCAGCGAGATGTCGAGATCGAGTGACGGCAGTGTCAGCCGCTCCGTCAGCACCGGGATCGACTCGTCGTCAGAAATGGGCCGACCGCCCGGACGCGTCAGGCGATCGAGCGGGTTGCCCTTGTCACTCACGGCCCGCCACCTCGAATGTGGTCGGCTGAAAACCGTGTTCGCGATAGGTCCTGAAGCGCGCACCGAGCGCGGGCGCGGTCGTCGTCGTTGCGCGACACCACCTCGATCACGCGTTCGTAGCGCGTGAACAGCGTGCTGAAGTCTGGCGGAGTCTCATCGTCGAGTGTCAGCAGTACGTCGCTCGCGGGCGCGCGCTCGGCATCGGGCGTCAGCAGCACCGGCGTGTCGGCCGCCAGCGCCGAGTCCATGTAGACATGCGGCAGGAAGTCGAGCGCGGAGAAGGTCCAGAGCGCGGTGTCGAACTGGGCCAGGCGGTCGGCGTCGCGCGCAAAGACGACCAGCCGCTTGCCGGCCGCGCGCGCCTTGCGCGTCACGCGGCAGGCGTAATGCAGGCGATGCTCCGCATTGAAATGAAAGTCGATGCGGGTCATGGGTGCTCGGTTCTGCCTACCCTGCGCGCTGGATCAGGAACTGCGACAGCAGCGGCACCGGCCGTCCGGTCGCGCCCTTGGCAGCGCCGCTCTTCCAGGCGGTGCCCGCGATGTCCAGATGCGCCCACGGGTACGCCTTCGTGAAGCGCGCGAGGAAGCATGCCGCCGTGACGGCGCCGGCGTTGGCCGGCGTGCCGATGTTCGCCATGTCGGCGAAATTGGTCTTCAACTGTTCCTGGTATTCCTCGCCGAGCGGCATGCGCCACGCGGCGTCGCTGACGCCTTGGCTTGCGCTCAGCAGTTCGTCGGCCAGCTTTTCGCTGTTCGCGAAGAGCCCCGAGTTCACGTTGCCGAGAGCGATGACACAGGCCCCGGTCAGCGTCGCAATGTCGACCACCGCGGCCGGCTTGAATCGTTCCACGTAGGTCAAGGCATCGCACAGGATCAGGCGACCCTCGGCATCCGTGTTCAGGATCTCGATGGTCTGGCCGGACATCGAAGTGACGATGTCGCCGGGACGCGTTGCCGTGCCCGATGGCATGTTCTCGCAGGCGGCAACCACGCCAATGACGTTGAGCTTGAGCTTCAGTTCCGCCACCGTGCGCATGGTGCCGATCACGCTCGCGGCGCCGCACATATCGAACTTCATTTCGTCCATGGCTGCGCCGGGCTTGATCGAGATGCCGCCCGAATCGAACGTGATGCCCTTGCCGACCAGCACGACCGGCGCCGACTTGCCGTCACCCTGGTGCTTCAGCACGATCAGCCGAGGCGGTTGCGCGGAACCGCGCGCCACGCTGAGGAAGGAGTCCCATCTTCAGCGCCTCGAGCTGCTTGGTCTCGAGCACGTCGACCCCGAGCTTCCACTGCTTGGCGAGCTTGCGCGCTTCGTCGGCGAGGAAGGTCGGGTTGCAGATATTGGGCGGCAGATTGCCGAGACGTTTGGTGAGCGCCATGCCGTTGGCGATGGCAGTGCCCTGCTTGAGGCCGCGCTCGGCGCTGGCCGCGCGCGCCGGCAGGATGAGGAGCGCTTTCGACGGCCCGTTAACGTCGTCCTTCTTGCTCTTGAGCTCGTCGCTGCGGAACACGGCCTCGCGCGCGGCGATCGCGAACTGACGCGCCAACCACTCGGTGTCGCGACCCTTGACGGACCATTCGGTGGCGGCTACCGCGATCTCGGTCACGCCCGGGAAGGCCTTGATCACCGCGCGCGCCGCCTCGGCGAAGGCGCGGTCCGAGAAATCATCGCGACTGCCCAGGCCGACCAGCAACACGCGGCCGGCAGTCACGCCCGACAGGCCGCGCAGCGCGAGTTGGGTGCCGCGCTTGCCGGTCATGTCGCCACTCTTGATCGCCGCCTTGATGGCTCCCTGCGAAGCCTTGTCGAGTGCGCGCGCGCTCGCCGTCAACTCACCGTCCGCGAACACGCCTACGGCCACTGCATCGGCCTTGACCGCCTCGGCGTGCGCAGTCGTTGTGCTAAATTCCATTGCGGTTTCCCTCTGAAAAGTCTCGCGATGGCAACGTGTGAAGGGCCGGCGAGGCACCAGCCGGCCCTGCGAATTTCGTTCGCTGTGGCCTCTCTCGCGAGCCGGGCAGTATATAGCGGCGCGGTCGCGTCCAGTCGGCAGTAGTTCCGCGCCCGGCGCTCATGATCTTCCGTCGATCCATCGTCGCCGAGCTCACGAGCGCTGCCAGTGCAGTGTTCACGGTGCTCTTCTCGATACTTTTTTCCGTGGGCCTGGTCCGGATACTGGGCCAGGCGGCCGGCGGCCGCGTGGACAACCAGGCCGTGTTCCAGCTGCTGGCGCTCACGGCCCTGACATGGCTTCCAGTCGTGCTGACGTTGACACTCTTTGTGTCGGTGCTGATGACGCTGTCCCGCGCCTATCGCGATTCCGAGATGGTTGTGTGGTTCGCGACCGGCCAGAGTCTCTTTTCCTGGGTGCGGCCTGTGCTGCGCTTCGCGTGGCCGATCATCGTTGCTGTGGCACTGCTTTCACTGTTCGTGACGCCTTGGTCAGGTTCACAGATCGAGGAATTGAGGCAGAACTTCATGCGGCGCGATGACGTCAGTCGTGTCGCACCGGGCCGCTTCATCGAGTCGGGTGGCGCGGATCGCGTGTTCTTCGTCGAGTCGGTGGACTTCGAAGGCAGCCAGGTCCGCAACGTGTTTGTCAGCATGCGCGGCCAGGGCAAGGAAGGCGTGATCGTGGCGGCGCAGGGTCAGATCGAGGTCGCTTCGAACGGGGACCGCTTCCTCGTGCTCGAGCGCGGCCGGCGCTATGAGGGAGCGCCCGGGTCGGCGGAGTACCGGGCGATGGAGTTCGAGCGCTACTCGATCCGCCTCGAGAGCCGGCCCGATCGGCCGCTCGGAGAGCGCAGCGCGCGCACGCGGCCGACATCCGAACTCTTTGCCGAATGGACGTCCTTCGCCAAGGCCGAAATCATGTGGCGCTTCGGCATCCCGATTTCGGCGTTTGTGGTGACCCTGCTCGCGATCCCGCTTGCCTACACGAACCCGCGCGTAGGCCGTTCGCTCAACCTGATTGTCGCCGTGCTCGCGTTCGCGATCTACCTCAACGTCCTTAACACAATACAAGCGTGGGTGCAGCAGGACCGCGTGTCCTTCGGACTCGGCGTATGGGTCGTGCACGCCGTGGTCCTGCTCGTCGTCGTGGTCCTGTTCGCGCGGCGGGTCTACCTGACGCAGTGGTGGCCACGGCAGCTGACGCCCGCCTACTGGCGACAGGCGCGCACGCCGTGAGGACGCTGCGACGCTATCTCTGGAAGGAGGTTGCGACGGCGACAGCGTTCGTCCTGTTCGCGCTGCTGACGATATTCACCTTCTTTGACCTGGTCGCGCAGCTCGACGATATCGGACAACGCGGATTCCAGCTGCGACACGCGCTCGCGTACGTCGCGTTCACGCTGCCGTCGCGCACGTACGAGGTGATGCCAATCGCCGCGCTGATCGGAACGATTTACGCGCTATCCAAGCTGGCGGCCAATTCCGAGTTCACGATCATGCGTGTGTCCGGCATGAGCACCCGGCGGCTGTTGATGAGCCTGCTCGGCATCGGCCTGCTGATGGTCGGACTGACCTTCCTGCTCGGCGAGGTCGTTTCGCCTCCCTCAGAGAGACTGGCGCAGCAGACGCGCCTGAAGGCACGCGGCAGCACGATCAGCGTGCGTGACTTCCGCTCGGGAGTCTGGGTGCGGGATGTCGTGAAAGATGAGAAAGGCCAGGTCAGCGCGTATCGCTTCATCAACGTACGTCAAGTGTCACCGGATGTCGGGACACGCGGATGGCGGATCATGGAGTTCGATCGCGACTACCGCCTGACGTCGATCCTGACGGCCGACGTGGGGACCTTCGTGCCCGGCGTCGGGTGGGAGCTCAGCGAGGCCATCGAAACGAAGGTACCGCAACTGTCCAGCGACGCGTCGCTTTCGGCCGAGCGGACCGAAGTCGTCAAGCAGCCGAAGATGGTCTGGCGCACGGAGCTCAAGCCCGACATCTTCAGCGTCCTGCTGGTGCAGCCCGAACGCATGGCCGGGTGGGACTTGGTCCAGTATATCCGCCACCTCGCCGAGAACCGCCAGCAGACCGAGCGCTACGAAATCGCGTTCTGGGGCAAGCTCTTCTACCCGTGGGCGGTGCTGGTAATGATGGCGCTCGCCTTGCCGTTTGCCTACCTGCACGTCCGTGCCGGCGGAGTCAGCTTCAAGATCTTCACTGGCGTGATGATCGGAGTGGCGTTCTACGGCCTGAACAAATTGTTTGCACACATCGGGCTGCTCAATACCTGGCCGCCGCTCTTCGTGGCGGCGCTGCCGAGCCTGGTGGTGCTGGCGCTGGCGTTCTCGGCGCTTTACTGGATCGAGCGGCGCTGACGCCGATGGCGACCGGATGCGCGCCGTAGGTCGCGAACCGGATCCTGCATCGTTCCTATTGCCAAACCTGTCGGTCTCAGTGACCCGTTTCCTCGCGTTTCCGCGCAGGAAATGGATAGGCCCCGCCCCCCTGTCCGGGCCTGGCCGGGAACTTCAGCGACAGGAGCATCGTCGACGCAAGAACGACGACTGTGAAGCCCAGCGACCACGCGACAGGGATCTTGTAGAAGTCGATCAACAGCATCTTCGCGCCAATGAACACCAGCACGATCGCCAGCCCGTACGAGAGCAGATGGAAGCGCTCGTGCATGCCGGCGAGCAGGAAGTACATCGCGCGCAGGCCCAGGATCGCGAAGACGTTGGAGGTCAGCACGATGAACGGGTCGGTCGTGATCGCGAAGATGGCTGGAATCGAGTCGACGGCAAAGATGATGTCGACGATGCCGATCAGCACGATGACGATGAACAGCGGCGTGAAGTGACGTGCGCCGTTGATCATCGTGGTGAAGCGCTCGCCGTCGTACGAGGGTGATAGGCGCAGGTGGCCCCGCAGCAGCTTCAGTGCCGGGTTGGCTTCTAGGTCCGGCTCCTGCCCGGCGGCCCACCACATCTTCACTCCGGTGAAGAGCAGGAATGCCCCGAAGAGGTACAGGATCCAGTGGAACTGCGAAATCAGCCACGCACCAACCAGGATCATTGCGGCGCGCAGCACCAGCGCCCCCAGGATGCCGAACATCAGCACCCGTTTCTGAAATTCCTGCGGCACCGCGAAGTAGGTGAAGATCATCAGGAACACAAAGATGTTGTCGACCGCCAGTGCCTTCTCGATCAGGTAACCGGTCAGGAACTCGAGACCCTTGGCGTCGGCCACTTCGCGCGAAACGTTGGCGGCGAGGTACCACCAGAGGCCCGCCAGGAACACGAATGAAACGCCGACCCAGATCAGCGACCAGATGGCCGCCTCCCTGATCGACACGCGGTGCGCACCCTGCTTGCTCATCGCGAAGAAATCGACAAGCAGGGCGACGAGTACGAAGGCCGCGAACAGCGACCACATCACGGGGTTACCGATGGTTTGCATGGGTCCACTTCCGAAACAGTGCTGTGGCCGGCGCACCCCACCACGGGGCTTCGAAGGTGCCTAGCGGTCTGACCGGAAGTTCACTGGGCGGTGAACTGCTGCGACGCCGGGCGGCGGTACTGCGCCGGTGCCAGCCGTATTGACGACGTCGCATCGGAGGGCCGTGGACCGGCGACTCCTGGCTACTCCCCTGAAAAGGCCGGCGGATTAGACCAGCGCCGCGCCCGGAAGCCTATCGGGGAAACCCTGCGCCAAAGTGTCGGAATGCGGAAGTGACGGGTTGAAAGGGTTGCGTGTGTCAGCGCCTTGTAGCCGGGCGACGGCGCTGGGTTCTCGAACCAGAGCGACTTGGCGATCGCCACGTCATCCCAACGCTCCGGCGTGTCGGTCTCGACCGCGTCCGCAATCGTGTGTCCAAAAGATCGAGTGAAGCTCTTGTTGCGCATAGGCGAGTCACGCAAAGCTGAATGCGTCGACGGCAGCAGCGGCATCGTGCCCGGCCGATGTTGCAGGAGCGCCCACCGCACTACGGAGCGCAGCTTATCCAGCAGTCGCGCATTCAACGGCTGAGCGCGTATGAATTCAATGGCGGGATTGAGAAGGCGAGTCACCGCCGTTGCCACAAGAGCCTCTTTGGATTCAAGTTGCATGTAGAGACGCGGCTTACCAATATCAACGGCAGCAGCGACCTCCTCGACCGTCATCGGTCATAGCTTTCCTTTGCGAGCAGCTCATTCACGGCCTCCATTAGGAGGACTCTTCAACGCTTAAGTTATTGATATTTAATACTTAAGTCATCCATAGCTCCTTATTGGTACGGATTTGTACTATATGGTATCGGCAGATACTAGAGAGTAATATTCGATACCAAGTAGTTCACCTCAAGCGCTCGCGATCGACGTGTCCGCTTTTGCAGAACGCCTTGAACCGACGACACCGAACTTGTCGTCGGCACCTTTCGAATGCAAGCAGGGACCGACCTGTCGTTGGATTCCTGCCCTTGACCACGGAGTTACGAGAATGACTAGTCGTCGAATGTTCAGTGTTGCTTTGATCGGTGCCGCTTTGACCCTCGCGGGGTGCGGAGGTGACGACGACGACGTGTTGCCACCCGCGCCTCAGGCGCAACTGCGCGCGGTCCATGCCTCGGCCGACACACCCGCGGTCGATGTCTACATCAATGGCAGTCGCGCACTTCAGAACGTCACATTCGGTGCGGCGTCGGCCTTCAGCGCAGTCGCACCTGGGAATACGCGGGTACAGGTCACCCTTGCCGGCCAGGCGGCCAGCACGGCGCCGATCGACGTCACCGCGCCACTCACCGCAGGACGCGACTACACCGCCATCGCGATCGGCAGCGGCAGCACCGGAGCAACGCGACTGCAGGCCGTGCTGGTCGACGACGCCGGCACTGCACCGGCCGCAGGTCAGGTAAAGCTACGCGTCGTGCATGGCGCGTCGGCCGTGCCCGCCGTCGACATCTTCGTGACCGCCCCGGGCGCCGCGTTGCCGTCGGCGCCAACGATTGCCGCCCTGTCATTCGGCCAGCAAGCGCCTGCGCGACCGCCGCGGCCCTGTCTGTGCCAGCAGGGAACTATCAGATCCGCGCGCGGGTGGCCGGTCAGACCGCTATCGCCTACGACTCGGGCACGGTTGCACTCGCCGCCGGCAGCGACATCGTGCTGGTGGCGGTGCCGGAGACCGGTACCAGTCTGTCGCCAATCCAGTTGCTACTCGCGCCCAAAGGCGGCTCGGCGGCGTTTGCAAGAGACACCCGCGCCGCCTTGCGTGTCGCGCACTTCTCGCCGAACGTACCCGCCGTCGACGTCTTCCTGAAAGCACCGGGTACGGCCAATGACGTGTCCAATCGCGCGCTCGCCGGTGTCACCTTTCCCGCTGATTCGGGATTCCTCGATCTGTCGGCCGCCACGTATGACGCGTCAGTCGCACTCGGCGGTTCGCTGGTCAGCGCGATCGAATTGAACGGCGCAGCGCTCGCGCGCGGCACGAGCACCAGCGTCTTCGCGATCGGCTTGTTGAACGGCGCCGGGAACCAGGCACTGCGCCTGGCGGCCTACTCGGACAATCGCAGCGCCGTCGCCGGCAAGGCCAAGGTGCGCGTGATTCACCTCTCACCCGACGCGCCCGCCGTCGACGTCGTCGTCCTGGCGAACGGGGCCATCGCCGCACGACCCGTGACCAACCTCACCTTCCCCAACGCGACCGCTGCGCCTCTGGAACTCGATCCGGGCACCTACACCCTCGGCATCGTCCCGACCGGCGCGACGACGCCAATCCTGCCAACGGCAGCAGGCGTAAGCGTCACGCTGGCCGCGGGCGACGTGAAGACGATCGTCGCGATCGGCGCGCTGGCCACGACGGGTGCGCAGCCATTTCAGTTGAAGGTGCTTGACGACAAGTAGGCGCCATTGACTTTCCCCCGTGCGCGTCCCGTGCACGGGGTTGTCTTGCCCACAGGAGTAACTCATGAAGAAGATGTTGTTTGCCATGGCCGCCTCGACGGTGCTGTCGGCGTCTGCGTTTGCCAAGGACATTGTGGATACCGCCGTTTCCGCGGGCAGCTTCAATACGCTCGCTGCCGCGCTGACGGCGGCCGATCTGGTGACTACGCTGAAGGGTCCTGGCCCATTCACCGTGTTTGCACCGACGGACGCCGCGTTTGCCAAGATCCCGAAAGACCAGCTCGATGCATTGCTCAAGGACAAGCCGAAGCTCGTCTCGGTGCTGACCTATCACGTTGTTCCCGGCAAGGTGCTCGCCAAAGACGTGAAGCCTGGCATGGTCAAGACCGTGCAGGGTCAGTCGCTGACCATCAAGGTTGACGGTGGCAAAGTCATGGTCAACAACGCGACCGTGACCGCGACCGACGTCATGGCCGACAACGGCGTGATCCACGTCATCGACACGGTGCTGATGCCCAAGTAACGCGCGTTGCTCGCGGATAGACGGATGCGCTGCGTCCCGGAGACGCAGCGCGTCTGCAGGGGCGCCTCGCCGAGGCGCCCCGGGTTGCTCGCGCTTGTCTCCAGAAACGATCCCCCGCTCTCCACAAGCACGCTTGGAACGAACTGTCGGCACGATGAACGAACCGTCCACGCCTTCTGGAACGACCACACCCGGACTCACCGTGCTGTATGACGGCGCCTGCCCGCTGTGCCGGCGTGAGATCGCGCTTTACCGTGGCGTGCGCGGGGACGTGCCGCTGTGCTTTGCCGATGTCAGCGATGAAACGGTCGGGCTGCCGCCCAGCTTGACGCGCGATACGGCGCTTGCGCGCTTTCATGTGCAACGGGCCGACGGCCAGGTCGTGAGCGGGGCGCAGGCGTTCCTGGCGCTGTGGTCAGTGCTGCCGGGCTGGCGATGGCTGGCGCGAATCGGCCGCATTCCTGGCGTCGCCTGGCTTCTCGAACGTCACCTACCGCGGCTTCTTGGTCTTTCGGCCTGCACTGCAGCGCTGGGCCACACGACTGGATCAGCGCGCATGAACCGACTTGCGCCTCCGGCTGAAGAGAGATCACGATGAGCAGTATTGCCATGATCACAGGCGCTAGCGGCGGCATCGGCCACGCTCTGTGCAAGCAATTGAATGCCCAGGGCTGCCGCGTGGTTGTGGTTGGGCGAGACGCCGAACGGTTGGCCGACATCGAATCGGCGGCACGCGTGGTCGCCGACACAACCACGCCTGAAGGCGCTGCAGCAGCACTCACCGAATGCCAGCAGGCGCTCGGCGCGGCGCCAGTGCTTCTTGCGCATTGTGCCGGCAGCACGCTGATTGCGCAGCTGAACCGCGCGCGAATCGAGGCCTACCGGGATGTGATGCGTGTCAACCTTGACAGTGCTGTATTCATGCTTCAGGCGTGGATCGCTGCCTTGAACGGCGGAAGCGGAGCTGCGGTGTTTGCGAGTTCCGTGGTCGCGCGCTTCGGCGTCGCCAATCACGAGGCGATCGCTGCGGCCAAGGGCGGCGTCGAAGCGCTGGCGCGCAGCGCGGCGGCCACCTACGCGGCGCAGGGGGTGCGCGTCAACGTGATCGCTCCGGGCATGACTGAAACGCCGATGACCGCAGGACTGCTGAAGTTGTCTGCCATGCGCGAAGGCGCTGCGCGCCAGTACCCCTTGGGCGGTGTGCAGAGCGCCGGCGAGGTGGCCGAAGTCATGGCTTGGCTGCTCGGCCCGGTGCCGCTTGCATCACCGGGCAGGTAATTGCAGTGGACGGCGGCTTCACCACAGTGCGGCCGATGGTGAATTAGATCCTTCAATAGCGGGTAGGTCAGCCCTACGAGCTCGTCGGCGTTTCCAACACTCGCGCGTGGAGCCGCGGTATTTGCGATCTTTGCCTTCGCGCCGAAGGAACTTCCACCCGCCATTGTCCGCATCGCGCCGCGTTCTGAGCACGGTTCAACGGCCGCGATGTCAGCCCGCCGCGTGCAGTGGTTGCTCGGGAGGGGCCGGCCTCTCGCGGCTATCGCAATGATTGCAGCACCTGACTCGCCAGTCGCCTGCCGCTGAGCCAGGCGCCTTCCCCCTTCCCGCCATTGAGCCAATCGCCGCACAGGCCGACACCATCGCCGGCATGCCAGATGCACCCTCGGTTTATGGTCGGCTCGGTGTCGGCGTAGCGCCAGCGGTGCGCTGTCCACCCTAGCGACGCAGCGCCTCCCAACTGGCTGAACGCGCGCAGAAGCTCAGCTGTGACAGCACTTGGATCTGCTTCCAGATGCTCCTCGCTCCATTCCGCGCTGGCATGCAGCAGCCAGGTCTCTGGTCCGCAGCGCCCTGGTTTGCTGCTATCGCGGGCGATCCAGCGCAGTGGGCCTTCATTGACAAAGGCAGCATCGAAGGACATATCAATCTCAGCGGGGAAGCGCAGCATCAGAGCCCAGCAGCCACGCATGGTCGCGCTTCCGGCGAGCGCCGCGAGCTCAGGGGCCGGCTGGTCCAGCAAGGTCACGGCCTGCGGTGCAGGTACGGAGACTAGGACTGCGTCAAAGTGCTGAGTGAGCCAACCGTATTCCGCGGACCGCAACTGCCAGCCCTTCGTACGACGCTTCACCTCCAGGACGTGGGTTTGAGGGCTGACGGTCAGCGCGCCCGCCATGTAACAGGCGGGCGCCGACAATGAGGCGCCGCGGCACAAGCGAAGCGGTTAGCTGCAGTGCCCCGTCGCGCCGCAGGCTGTGCAGAACTCGCAACCGTCGCGCTTGATGACGGCGGCAGCGCCGCAGCTGCTGCACACCTTGCCCTTGATCGGCGCCGTCTCGTGCTCGATGACCTTGACGGCGTCGGGCAGGGCGAGGATGCCCGCCGACTGTATCGCGCGGCCGTCATCGTCGAGGATGCCGAGCACCTTGTAGCGATGCAGCAGCAGCGTGGCGATGTAGGCCACCGTGCTGGGGTAGAGCGTCGAGCGCTCTTCGCCGGGCATGGCCGCCCAGAACTCGCCGTTCTGCTCGCCGAAGTTCAGCAGCTTCTTCAGCTTCAGGCCGATCCAGTTGGCGTCGACCACGCGCATGTCGAGCGAGATCAGCTTGCACAGGCCGTCGAGGACCTTCGGGATATTCGCCGGCGAGCCAGATCGAGTAGGGGCGTCGGCTGCCGTCGGGCAGGTGCAGTTCCTTCACGCCCGAGCACGAAGTCGTCACCGGTGTTCGCATTGCTGACGTCGACAGTCCAGCTCATCGTGCCGAGCGGACCCGCCTTCGGCTCCTTCTTCGAGAACAGCGCGTTGAGCACCGGCGTCGGCTGATGATCGAATTCGCGGAACACGCCAAGCTGTTCGCAGCGGAAGCGCGACGATGTTGGCGAAGCACGCCACGACTCCGCTTTGCCATTGCCTGTTGCCGGTCGGCGGCATCGCGATCGCGAAGCCTTGCTCGTCGCGCGCCTTCGCGAGCGCGTCGAGCTTCATCTTGAGCCACGCGCGGTCCTCACTGCGCATGTCCATCGACAGCGCCTTGGCGATTGCGCCGAGGCCGCGCGGCTGCTCGGCGCCGTTGACCCATACCTCGAACGGCGCCGCCGGATCACCCACCTGGCCGATGAAGATCGCAAAGGCTTCCTTGCGTTCGGGAATCTCGACCATGTAGGTCCACGCCAGGTTGCCCTCGGCAAGGTCCGGCCGGCCAGGCCACTTCAGGCTGGCCAGCGCCGGCTGCGGCGTGGAGTCCAGCCGCACGCGGCGGTCGGGGTCGTCCTTGAGATCCTGCGGCGACACGCTGTGCGACGTGGCCGGCTCCTTCACGACCTCGAGCACTGAGCCGATGACGTTGTTGGGGCGGTAGGTGGTGATCCCCTTCAGCCCGCTCTTCCACGCCTCCAGGTAGAGGTTCTTGAATTCCTCGAACGGGTAATCCTCCGGCACATTGACCGTCTTGCTGATCGCGGCGTCGACATAAGGCTGCACGGCCGCGATCATCTTCATGTGGTCGCGCGCGCTCATCTCCAGTGCGCTGACGAATCCCTGCCGGCAGCGTGCTCTCGTCGCCACCCATGCGCTTGAACAGGCGATAGGCGTAGTCCTCGACGACGTATTCCTGCTTGCTGCCGTCCGGCATGCGCTTCTTGCGGATGTAGGTCCACGAAAACGTCGGCTCGATGCCGCCGGAGGCATTGCCGGCGAACGCCAGCGAGATCGTGCCGGTCGGCGCAATCGACAGCAGGTGGGAGTTGCGGATGCCGCGCTTGCGAATCTCGGCTTTCAGCTTGTCGGGCACGCGCGAGGCGCAGTGCGGTTCGGCCAGGAACTTGTCGGCGTCGAACAGCGGGAACGCGCCTTTCTCCTGCGCCGTTTCGACCGAAGCCTCGTAGGCGGCGTCGCGCATCGCGCGCGAGATGTCGGCCGCCAGCGTGCGCGCCAGCTTCGCTGTCGTAGCGCAGGCCCAGCATCGTCAGCGTATTGCCGAGCCCGGTGAAGCCGAGTCCGATGCGCCGCTTGTTGTCGGCCTCCTTCGCCTGCTCCTCGAGCGGCCACAGCGTGACGTCCAGCACATTGTCGAGCGCACGCACCGAGACCTTGGTCACGCTGCGGAAGCGCTCCCAGTCGAACGCCGCCCTCTCGCCGAACGGATCGATGACGAAACGCGTCAGGTTGATCGAGCCGAGGCAGCAGCAGCCGTACGGCGGGAGGGGTTGCTCGCCGCATTGCCCTGTCACGAGGCCATTGAAGATGACCGCGTTGCCGTCCGGCTGGGTCGTGTCGTACACGGTCTCCCGGCCGGTAGGGCTGATCGACTGCGATGCGTGTCTCGAAGCGCTGTGACTTGCGCAGGACCTTGCCGTCGACCCACGCCCGGTACTTCGCGCGCATCTCATCACCCATGAAGCCGACTTCCTGCATGAATCGCTCGCGCGACTCACCGTCGATGATGAGTTCGTAGTCGGCGTGGCAGCGTATGCACGCCGGCCGCCCTTGCCATCGGGGAGCGTGCGCTCGTCCGGCTTCCCGACGCTGGTGAATGCGACAGAACACGCCGAAATTGGCAAGCAGGATTTGCACGTCCTTGAGCAGGCGACACATAGCTGGAGGCGAGTCGGACCGAGCAACTGTGGCTTGGCTCGACACGTTGACGGTGCCATCCGTCTGGAAAGAGCCGCGCAGATATCCCCGCACGCACTCTTCGGCTGCCGCGCCAGATCACTTCGGGCACGCTGTGCTTGGTCTTGGCCGAGAATCCGTAGTGATCAAGGACCCGGGCGAGGACTATCGAGCGGATGAAGACATGATCGCGGGACGGCACAGGTACCGGCGCTACTCGATACTCGCGTGGGCCATGGGCAAGGCCCGCGATCATCGATTCACCTGCTCCGCGATCATGGCCGCAAAGCGGCGGTCGCTGACCCCAGAAGTTGATGACGGCCGCCTGCTGGCCACGGCCTCGGTTCGTGAAGTGCCCGTCGCCGGTGATGAGGCCAATCAGAAGTCCGAGGTCGGCATGGCCATCGGTGCCGAACTGACCCTTGCCGGACTGAACCAGCAGCGAGTCGCCGACCCGCAATTCGCTCAGCTTGATCTTTCCCCCTGCGTGTAGAACTCGTGCCATGCCGTCGCGCGGATCTCGTAGCCGTCGTCGGTCGTGACGCGGTAGACGTCGGCGTCGTGCGCCGTGACGAAGGCCGGACGGGCAGGTCGCGTGTCGTGCCGCGCTTCCGCCGGCGCCCGGTAGCGAACGCTCGTCGACGGTGGTCGTCAAGCGGCGCCCCGGTTCGGCGAGTTCGGCGATCGGGATCATTCCGAACTGCGTGTGCAGTCTCGTGTCGCCCGTGACGCAGGGGTTGGTCGCCGCGATCGTCTCGCAGTACGACAGGTTGTTGTCGGCGTTGACACGGTCGACGAAGATCACGCCGGGTTCGGCATGGCTGTAGGTCGACTGCATGATCTGGTCGAACAGGTCACGTGCCCGCGCCTTGCGATAGACCCAGCCGCCATCGGCACGCGGGTACGCCTCGGACTTGTCGAACGGCTCGGCCGCGTGCCAGAGCTCGATGTCGCCGTCGCGTGTCGACTGCGCGCATGAACGCGTCGGTCACCGCGACCGACATGTTGAAGTTGGCGAGCGACCCGTCGCGCTTGGCGTGGATGAATTCCTCGATGTCGGGATGGTCGCAGCGCATCATCCCCATCTGCGCGCCGCGCCGTGCGCCGGCCGACTCGAGCGTCTCGCAGCTTTTGTCGAACACGCGCATGTACGAGATCGGGCCGCTGGCGCGCGAATGCGTGCCGTGCACCAGCGCGCCCTTCGGACGGATCGGCGAGAAGTCGTAGCCGACGCCGCCGCCACGGCGCATCGTCTCCGCGGCCTGGTTCAGCGCGAGGTAGATCGAAGGCACGCCGTCCTTGCGACCGCTGATCGCGTCGCCGACCGGCTGCACGAAGCAGTTGATCAACGTCGCCGCGATCCCGGTGCCGGCCGCCGAATTGACGCGGCCACCGGGAATGAAGCCATCGACCATGGCGTCGTAGAAGCGCCTTTCCCAGGCCTCGCGCTGATCCGGCTTCTCCACGTGCGCCAGTCCGCGCGCGACGCGCCGGCGCACTTCATCGACGGTCTTCTCGTCCCCCTTGGCGTACTTCTCGAGCAGTACGTCGATCGAGATGGGCTGCTCGTCGAGCAGCAGTTGCGCCTTGTCCAGTTTCATCGTTGCCTCGGGTAGGAGGCTTCAGCCGTGTCGGGAGCGGTCACGACGACTCTGAAGCCAGCGGAAATTATAGGCAGTGCAGGTCGTCCGGATCGCGCTGCGACTGCGACCCAGAGTGGGTAGATCAAGGAAGGCATTCGACTGCCAGCCTCATCTCATATAAGGGAGCGATATAAAATCTGCCCCTCATATTACGGGGTTGCCCATGAACCTGCAGCAGTTCCGCTTCCTGCGCGAGGCGGCGCGCCACAAGTTCAGCCTGACCGAGGCGGCGCGCGCGCTGCACACGTCGCAACCGGGTGTCTCCAAGGCGATCATCGAACTCGAGCAGGAACTCGGCGTGCCGATCCTGGCGCGGCACGGCAAGCGCGTGAAGGGACTGACGGCACCGGGCCAGGTCGTGCTGGAAGCGGCCGAGCGCATCATGCTCGACGTCGACAACCTGAAGAAGCTGGCGCGTGACTACGCGGGCAGTCCCGAGGGAACGCTGCGCGTCGCCACCACACATACGCAGGCGCGTTACGTGCTGCCGCAGGTGATCCAGCAGTTCGCGCAGAAGTATCCGCAGGTCCGCCTCAAGTTGCTGCAGGCAAACCCGCCGCAGATCGCCGCGATGCTGGTGCACGGACAGGCGGATCTTGGCGTGGCGACAGAGTCGCTCGCAAGTACCCCGGGCCTGCTGACGATCCCGGTGTACGACTGGCAGCACGTGGCCATCATCAAACCCGATCACGCGCTGGCGAAGTTCGCGACCTCCCCTGGCAAGCTGACGCTGAAGGACCTGGCCCGGCATCCGATCGTGACCTACGATCAGCAGTTTGCCGGCCGCGGCAAGATCGACGATGCGTTCGCGCAGGCAGGCATCGAGCCGTCGATCGTCCTCGAGGCGATCGATGCCGACGTCATCAAGACCTACGTGCAGATCGGCATGGGGGTCGGCATCGTCGCCGGGGTCGCGGTGGACGCGCGTCGCGATGGGCTGGTGATGCTGCCCTGCGGACACCTGTTCGGCCGCAACGTGACGCGCCTGGCCGTGAAGGAGGGCACGTACCTGCGCGGGTTCGTCTACTCGTTCGTCGAGATGCTGGTGCCGGGCTGGGACAAGCGCCGCATCGAAGAGGCGTTTCACGCTAAATAGGGCTTCGCAGTGCGGGTCGCCATCATGGGCGCCGGATCGATCGGTGCCGTCATCGGAGCCAAGCTCGCAGCCAGCGGCCACGAGGTCGTGCTGATCGCCCGGGGCGCGCATCTGGAGGCGATCCGGCACAAGGGTCTGCGGCTCGTCGATCACGTCGGCCGTGCGAGCGGCGTGTACCGATTGTCGGGCAGCGCGGAGCCGGCTGACTTTGGCGTGCAGGACCTGATCATCATCGGACTCAAGGCGCATGCCATCGCGGCGTTGCTGCCGAAGACGGCTGCGCTGGTCGGACCGGCAACGACGGTCGTGCCGGCGATCAACGGGCTGCCCTGGTGGTACTTCCACGCCGAGGGCAGCGCACTCGACGGCACGACGTTGCGTTCGCTCGATCCCGCGGGCTCGATGTTCGCAGCGCTCGATCCGGCGCACATCCTCGGTTGTGTCGTCCACATCGCTGCCGAAGTGCGTGCACCTGGCGAGGTGCACCACACCGGCGGGGCGCGCCTGATCCTTGGCGAGCCCGATCGGTCGACCTCCGGCGCGCCTGACCCGCATCGCCGATGCGCTCGACGCTGCAGGATTCGCCACCGAGCGTTCGCGCGATATCCGGCTCGATGTCTGGATCAAGCTGCTGGGCAACCTGTCTTTCAACCCTGTTGCGGCGCTGACCGGCTACCTGATGAACCAGATCGTCGCCGATAAGGACGTGCTCGGGGTGATCCGCGCGATGATGCTCGAGGGGATGGCGGTGTCCGAACACTACGGCTACCGGATGCCAATGACGCCGGACCAGCGCATCGACCTCGCGCGACAGCTCGGCGCAGCCAAGATTTCGATGTTGCAGGACCTCGAGCAGCGACGGCCATTGGAACTGGCGGCAATCGTCGGAGCCGTCATCGAACTCGCCGACATGGCACAGATTTCAGTGCCAACCATCCGTCACGTTCATGCACTCGCGCTGGGCCGTACGCGAGCGCTCGGCATCGCGTGAGGCCCTGCCACTTGCCGTCAGGGCCTGCTGAGTCGCACCAGATCGAGCGCGGCGTCGAACAGCGGCGAGGCCGGATTGGCCAGTTCGTCCATCACCGTCAGGTGATTGACGCCGGCCATCGGCACGTTGCGCACATGCACATCCTTCCAAGCCAATGCGATGAGCGTGGTCTGACGGCGGAACTCCGACGATTCGAGCGCCCCGACCGCCGTGATCATTGGCGCAGCGGTCGCCGGCGGCATGTGTACTGGGGACAACGTGCGCGCCCGACGCGCGTCAAGCTGCAGATCGACGTTGACGAACGGGGTATGCAACAGCGGCGCGAGATCGTAGATGCCGCTGATCGCCAGTCCGGCCTTGACCAGCGCGCGGGGCAGGTCGGTCGCGTACTTGCGGCCACAGCGCCGCCATCATCATCGCCGTCAGGTGTGCGCCGGCCGAATGACCGACAACGACGATGCGCTCAGGATCGAAGCCCGAGGCGGTCACCGTTGCGGTACAGCCACGCCAGCGCACGGAGCTGCTGCCGCACCATGTCCTCGATGGACGTATTGGGTGCGAGGCCGTAATTGAGCAGAGCCATCGCAACGCCGTGCTGGACGAAGGGCGGCGCAAGCCAGGAAAAGTCCGACTTGTCGAGCGAGCGCCAGTACCCGCCGTGGATGAACACGAGCAGAGGCGCCGCGTCCTGCCGCGTAGGGAAATAGTCGAGGCGCTCGGCAGGAGTCTCGCCGAACGGCAGGTCGATCAGGCACGCGCGCAGGCGCCGCGTGATGGCGCCTTGCTCGGCCCAGCGCGCGAAGATCTGCGGGTGCTCGGGGATCGCTGCCCGCGCGTTGTATTCGCGATCGTAGAACGCTGGATCCCGCCTCATTGGTGCTCCTGGATGCGATGCCAGTGTACCGGCGCGACCCGTGCCGCTCGCGCGTTTGAACCGCTCGCCGGCTCGACCTATAATCCGCGTTCCCGTCGGCTGCGACTGCCGCGCGGCGAAACTTCGGGGAAGTAGCTCAGCTGGGAGAGCGCTGCGTTCGCAATGCAGAGGTCGGGAGTTCGATCCTCCTCTTCTCCACCAAATTAGGAAATCAAAGGGCCGCAAATGTCGCGGCCCTTTGAATTTCTTGCAATGGCATCGGCTCCATGCGCACAATCACTGCGGGGTGCGCAGGGTTTGGCCGCGCGCCGTGCCACACATGATTGCGTGAGTTCTGTCGACGCGGCGTCGGCCGCACCATAGACTCCGGCGCAACTATGGAAGCCTTCGCCTCGTTGTCCTTGGCCCGAATGGGCGGTCCCTGTGTGACGTCGCGCGCGGTCCGACGTTGCAGCTCTACAGTGGCGACTGTGCTGCTGGCGCAATCTGTGGCATGGGCCCAGTCCGCACAGGACACGCTGGAGCCCGTGGTCGTCACCGGCACACGCACGGAACGGCGCGCCTTCGACCTGCCGATGTCGATTGACGCGATTTCCCGTTCCCAGATCCAGGACAGCAAGGCGCGCGTCAACATCTCCGAGGACCTGAACCGGGTTCCGGGAACATTTGTGCAGAACCGGGAGAACTTTGCGCAGGAACTGCAGATCACCATTCGCGGCTTCGGCGCCCGTTCGCAGTTCGGAACACGTGGCATCAAGCTGATCGCCGACGGCATCCCGGCGAGCGCGCCGGACGGGCAGGGCAGCCCGGGCGTGTTCGATCTCGGCTCGGCCGATCGGATCGAAGTGCTGCGCGGCCCCTTTTCGGCGCTCTACGGCAACCATTCCGGGGGCGTCGTGCAGGTATTCAGCGAGACTGGAAGCGAGCCCCCCACGCTCACGCCGGATCTGGCGTTCGGCAGCTACGGGTTCCAGCGCTACGGGCTCAAGGGTGGCGGCATCAGCGGCGCATTCAACGGCATGGCGAGCGCGTCGTATTTCAGTGTGGATGGCTACCGCGAACACAGTGCGGCGCGCAAGGCGCAGTTCAACGCGAAGCTCGGCTACGAACTCAACGACAGCAACCGCTTAACGCTCGTCGCGACCGGATTCAATCAGCCCAACGCGCAGGATCCGCTCGGCCTGACCCAGGCTCAGGTGCAGCAGGACCCGCGCCAGGCGCAGCCGGCGGCTATCGCGTTCAACACGCGACGTTCGCTCGACAACGTGCAGGGAGGGTTGATCTGGGATGCGGCACTCAGTTCGGTCGATAGCCTGCGCGTCCTCGGCTATGTCGGCAGCCGCAGCAACGAACAGTTCCTGGCGGTACCGCTTGCCAACCAGCAGGTGGCGAGCAGCTCCGGCGGCGTGTCGTCGCTTGATCGCCAGTTTGGCGGTGGCGCCGTGCGCTGGACACGGCGCCAGGAGTGGCTCGAGGGCCCGTTCACGTGGACGGCGGGCGTTGACTATGACGCCTCGTCCGAGTCGCGCCAGGGATACATCAACAACCTGGGCGTAAGCGGGGCGCTCAAGCGGGACGAGGACAACGACGTCACCAACTTCGGCGCCTATCTGCAGGCTGAATGGCAATTCCTGCCGCGTTGGTCGCTGTCGGCCGGTGTGCGTTACACGAAGGTCGACTTTACGTCCGCGGATCGCTACATCACGACCGGCAACCCGGACGACAGCGGCTCGACCAGCTATGCCGAGTGGACGCCGACGGTCGGCCTGCTGTTCCGAGTCAGTCCGACGCTCAACGTGTATGCGAGCTACGGCCGCGCCTTCGAGACGCCCACGACGATCGAGCTCGCATATCGTCCGGACGGCGCCAGCGGCCTGAACTTCTCCTTGCTGCCGACGATCAGCGATCAGTTCGAGGTCGGAGCGAAAGTGCTCCTTGAGCCATCCACAAAACTAAACGTTGCCCTTTTCAGTATCCAGACCAGCGGCGAAATTGTGACCGCCAGCAATCTCGGCGGGCGGTCGTCTTTCCAGAACGCCGGTGACTCTTCACGCCTTGGCGCGGAGCTGATGCTGGAGAGCGAGCTGGGCTTCGGTCTCACCACGCATGTGGCGCTGACGCTTCTCAATGCCCGCTTCGAGACCGCCTTCCGCAGCTGCGCGCCGCTGGCGGCTTTCTGCAACCCGGTGACGGGGGCGAATACGGCTGTCGTGCCGGCCGGTAACCGCATACCTGGCGTGCCCAATGCAACGCTTTTCGCGGACCTTGCCTATCGCAATCCGGCGCTCGGGCTCAGTGGAGCGTTCGAAGTCATCGCCAACGGAGCCGTCGCGGTCAACGACTTCAACTCGGCGTACGCCGCGGGCTACACGATCGCCAATCTGTGGGCCGGACTTGAACAGGCGGCTGGCCGCTGGCGCTTCCGTCAGTTCGCGCGCGTTAACAACCTGTTCGGCAAGCAGTACATCGGTGCGGTCATCGTCGGCGACGCCAACGGCCGCTACTATGCGCCGGCGCCGACCCGCAATGTGCTGGTTGGGGCGACCGCGATCTACAGCTTCTAGCGCGTTCGAAACGGCGAGCCGGCTCGCGTCTTCGCGGGATCGGGGCTAGCCCGGGTGTGGGTTCAATTGCCGCAGGATGCGGTGCTGCATAGACTCACCGTGCGCACGCGCCAGTGCGAAGTACACAACAAAGGCGCATCAGACAGGAGACGAGCATGGCAAGGACTTGGAAAGGAATCGCATTAGCGGTCGCGCTGGCTGTCGGCAGCATCGCGCCGGTGCATGCGCAGCAGAACATCGAAAAGCTCAAGCAGATGAGGGCGTCGGGCACGGACCCGAACATCCCGTCCATTCCACAGACGGGCAAGAACGCCGATGCGCTGCGCGAGAACCTGAAGAAGGTCAAGTTGCCGCCCGGCTTCAAGATTGAACTCTTTGCAGTCGTGCCCGACGCGCGCCACATGGCGGTCGCGCCGAGCACCAATATGCTGTTTGTCGGCACGCGCAAGACAACCGTGTGGGCGGTCACCGATCGCAACAGTGACTATGTGGCCGACGAGGTCAAGCAATTTGCTCCTTCGCTGAAGTTCAACGTTCCCAATGGCGTGTGCTGGACCAAGGACGGCTTCCTGATCGTGGTTGAGCACAACCGAGTGCTCAACTTCCCCGCCGCCGAGTTCTTCTATGAAGGCCCCGACGTCGCGGTGATCGAGGTGGTGCCGCAGGGCGGGCTGATCCCGGTCGAAGAGGAGTCGTACAACCACCATGCGCGCACCTGCCGGGTGGGGCCGGACGGCATGCTTTACATCACGCTCGGCCAGCCGTTCAATGTGCCGCCGCGCGACAAGCTTGCTCTCTTCAACAAGGTCGGCATCGGCGGCATCGTCCGCATGAATCCGTTCGACGGCTCCAAGCGCGAGGTGTATGCGACCGGAATCCGTAATTCGGTCGGAATCGACATCAGCCCGAAGGACGGTTCGGTCTGGTTCACCGACAACCAGACTGACGGCATGGGCGACGACATTCCGGCGGGCGAACTGAACCGTGCCACCAAGCCAGGCCAGTTCTTTGGCTATCCGTGGAAGCAGGGCAAGACGCGCATCACCGAGTTCGGCTACGACAAGGACCCGCTGCCGGCCAACATCACCGACCCGCAGGTCTACATGGATGCGCACGCGGCCGACCTGGGCCTGACGCACTACACGGGCAAGATGTTCCCGGCGAAGTACCAGGGAGGCATCTTCTCGGCACAGCACGGCTCCTGGAATCGCACCAAACCGATCGGCGCGCGAGTGATGTTCACGTCGATCAAGGCGGATGGCACCGCGGACAAGACCGAGGTGTTTGCCGAGGGCTGGCTCGACAGTGAAACCGGCACATACCGCGGCCGGCCGGTGGACGTCGCTGTCATGAAGGACGGTTCTTTGCTGGTGTCCGACGACTTTGCCGGTGCGATCTATCGGATCTCGTACCAGCAGCCGTAAGCGGATGAGCCTCCGCTGCATCGCCGCCGCATGCACTGCGGCGGCGGTTTCTTCAGGACTCCTCGTTGTAGGTGGCAGCGCGTGGGCGCAGGATGTGGCCGCGGGTCGTCGCAAGGCGGTCGCGTGCCAGGTCTGCCACGGACTCGATGGCATCGCTAAGCTGCCCGACGCTCCCAACCTCGCCGGCCAGCCCGCGGCCTACCTCGTGCGCGAGCTGAATGCGTACCGATCGGGGGCGCGGAAGAGCGAGGTGATGGCGGTGGCCGCGAAGTCCTTGAATGACCAGGACATACGGGACCTTTCCGCGTACTACGCGGCTATCCAGATTGAGGTCAAGGCAATACCGCAGTAGTGCGGCATCGACGTCACTGACGCTGGTGAAACCGGGAGTTCCGGGCCGGAACTCCCGCTGGCGTTATCCCAAGGGCCGGTGGTCTAGCTGCCCCGGCGCAGCAACGAACTCACTTCGTTGACGTTTTCCATGATCCGACGGCGCACGATCTCAAACGCCTCGGCCTGTGAGCGCGCCGCGAGTTCGCCGAGTTCACGGATGTTTTCGAGCGCCATGGTGAAGGCATTCTTCGCGACCTCGTCCATCTGGCCCAGCCCCGGGCGCACCCCGCCCTGCGACATGCCCTGTGCGATCGACTGCCATTCGGTGACGGCGCTTTTCAGCATCGCTGTTTGCCGTGCGACCACGGCCTGCAGGCCTTCGTAGGATTTCTTGTTGGCGGCAACCAGCGCAGCGAGGTCCTTGCGCCGGCCTTCGGCGATGGTGCCTGCCACGCCCGACAGGTTGAGCCGTTCGAGCGTCTTGCCGAGTCCGCCCATGGACATGTCGAACAACTTCGCGGCGCCGGCGGCGCTAGCGGGAGCAGCCTGTGTGCGGGTCGCACGCTTGGTGGTCTTCTTTGCGGCGCGGGTCTTGCCTGCAGCCTTGCGGGTCTTCTTGGTTGCCATGATCGCCTTCCTCCACGTGACAGTCGAACGATAGCAGCGCGCGTCGGCGCGCGGCGACTATTTCCTGCGCTCCTCACGGACCAGCGTCAGCGCCAGTTCGAAGGCCGCGGTGACGAACGCCAGGACACGTGCGAACTGCGCATCGGTCAGCTGCCGCGCCTCGTCGCGTGCCCGGTAGACGTTCACGAACTCGCGCTCGCGGCCGGCGTGTGCCACCAGGCGACCGACGCCGAGGTCCTCGAGCGCCTTCCAGGTCTCCGGGCTGTATGAGCGCGTGAGTTTCATCACGAACGCCACGGGGTCGCGCCGGCCGAGCACCGCCGCCAGACGCAGGATGATCTCGAAGGGCAGGGCGATCTTTCCGCTTTCCGCCTGCTCGAGGAGGCTCGCGTCACCCAGGTTGATCGCGCGACCCAATTCCTGCGCGGTCAGGCCGGCGGTCTCGCGCATGCTCCTGAGCAGTGCCCCGGCGCGTTCGATCGTGGCGCGCCGGTTGGGTCCGACGGAAGACTTCGCCAGCGCCAGCGACATGTCGGCGGCACTGCCGGCCAGCCCCCAGGCCGTTCCCGCCCACGACTTCACCTGGCGCGCAAGTGTCATGACCGGCTGCTCGGGCGCGGGAGTCCGCGCGCGCGCGCGGCCCGGGGCGGCGGTCTTCCGTGGCTTGCGGGGCTTGCGGGGACTGGCTGTCATTGCGGCGATCCGATTGGCGGTCTGGGTGCGGTGCCCGGTCTTCCTTGCACCGCGGCATCTTGAACGGCGGGGGCCGAGTGCGCAAGCCGCGGTGAGCACGGCGGAAGTCGTGAGGCGGGCGACGCTCATTCGGTCGGTGGCCGGGCGCTCCGGTCGGCGGTGAACGCGCTGCGGCGCGAATAACGGGGTCCTGACGCCCGTAATCCATCCTTTGTACGGGGCTGCCGGCGCCGACACTCAAAGCTGCCACCGCGCGTCCACTGTCGCCAGTCGGCCGGGCGCGGGCCTTCGACCCATGGGGAATGCATGAACCAGACCGCCGAGGATCTCGTCACCGCGCTGAACACGCGCGACGTCCAGCGTCGACTGCAGGAGTATCGGGCGCTCCTCGCCAACGATACGGTTGGCATCCTGGCGGTGTGCGACGGTGAAGTCATGCAGTGCAACCCGAGTGCCGCGCGGCTGTTTGGCTGGGAGCCGGAGCGGCTGCTCGGACAGTCGGCTGCCATCTTCTTCGCCTCCGAAGAGGAGTTCCAGGGCTTCGCCAACCGGATCGGCGACGCGCTCAACGCCGGTGGCTCGCCCGCAATGGAATGGCGCACGCGCCGCAGCGACGGTTCGACCTTCTGGGCGCGACTGCTCGTCAAGAGCATCACACCGGGCGGGCCGGGCGGCGAAACGATCTGGATGGTCGAGGACATCACGGCACGCAAGGCAACCGAGGCCGCACTGTCGCGGGTGCGGGAAGAGCTCGAGCAGCGCGTGCGCGCCGCGCACGACGAGCTGGCCTGGTCGAACGAGCGGCTCGTCGCCGAAATGTACGAGCGCAGCGAGGTCGAGGAGCGCGCACGGCGCATGGCGCTGTACGACGACGTCACAGCGCTGCCGAACCGCCGGCTGCTGGAGTCGCGCCTCGACGAAGCGGTGCGCAATCACCAGTTGTCGGGCGATCGAATGGCCGTGCTGGTGATCGACATTGACGAGTTCACGAACCTGAACGACGCGCTCGGGCACCGCGTCGGCGACGCGCTGCTGCAGCAGGTCGCCGGGCGCCTGATCGAGACCGTGCGGACGTCGGACCTCGTGGCGCGCGTGGGCTCGGACGAGTTCGCAGTTGTGCTGGGCCGGTTGCGTCACACCGATGATGCCGAACGCGTTGCGACCAAGCTCGGCGAGCTGCTGGCGGATCCCTACGAGGTCGATGCCGAACAGATCACGGCGACGGTCAGCATCGGCGTGGCGTGCTTCCCCAACGACGGTGCCGGCCCCGAGATGCTTCTGCGTAACGCCGATGCGGCGCTGTCGTACGCCAAGTCGCGCGGCCGCGCGCATGTGCAATTGTTCGAACCCCGTATGAATGCCGAGCTGGTCAAGCGCCTCCAGCTCGAGGCGGCGCTGCGCCGCGCGATTGATCGCGACGAATTCGAGGTGCACTACCAGCCGCGCATCAGCCTCGCGACCGGCCGCGTAATCGGCGCCGAAGCGCTGCTGCGCTGGCGTCACCCCGAGCAGGGCCTGCTCGAACCGTCCGCCTTCATGGCAGTGGCGGAGGACACCGGACTGATCCAGCCGATCGGCGAGATCGTGTTGCGCGCCGCCTGCCACGCCGCGCGGGCCTGGACGGCCGCCGGCCTGGGCGAACTCTTTGTCAGCGTGAACTTGTCGCCACGCGAGTTTCGCGGGCGGACGCTATTGCCGATGGTGAGCCAGGCGCTGATCGACCATGGGCTGGACGCAGAGCGCCTGGAAGTGGAGATCACCGAAGCGAGCCTGATGCGCGACTTCGACAAGGCCGAACAGGTGCTGGTGGGCCTGCAGACCATGGGTGTGCGCATTGCGCTCGACAACTTCGGCACCGGTTACTCGAGCCTCTCGAACTTGCGGCGCTTTCCGCTGAGCGTCCTGAAGATCGACGGCCGCTTCGTCCGCGCTGCTCCCGATGACGCTGCCGACGCGCGCATCGTCACCGCGCTGGCGGGGCTTGCCGACGGCCTCGGCCTGCGTGTCGTGGCCGAAGGCGTGGAGACGGCCGAGCAACTCGACTTCGTCCAGCATTGCGGCTGCCATGAAGCGCAGGGCTTCCACCTGAGCAAGGCACTGCCGCTGCTGCAGTTCGAACAGTTCGCGCGTCAGCGCGGGTAGCCCGCACCCGCCGACCGACCATTCCTCCGTGCCGGAGGGGGCGGCGCCACGCCGCTAGACTGCTTCCTTCGTCGACAGGCGCCGAAGGAATACCCATGAACAAGGAAATCGTCTCGACTCCGGCCGCGCCGGCTGCGATCGGGCCCTACTCGCAGGCCGTCAAGACCGGGCTGGTGGTCTTCACCTCGGGCCAGATCGGCCTTGATCCCAGGACGGGTGAACTCGCCAGCGGGGAGTTCGAACCCCAGGTGCGCCAGGCCTTCGCGAACCTGGACGCGGTGGCGCGTGCGGCCGGTGGCACGCTCGGCCACGCGGTCAAGTTCACGCTGTTCCTCACGGACCTTTCCCAATTCGCGACGGTGAACCAGATCATGAGCGAAGTCGTGCCGAAGCCTTACCCGGCGCGTTCCACCGTCGGCGTCGCCAGCCTGCCGAAGGGGGCGCTGTTCGAAGTCGAGGCCGTGCTCGTCCTCTAGGACGGGCGACTCCCTTGGCGCGCAGCACCCCAGGACGCAAGCCGACCGCCCCTTCCGACGCCGGGGTTCTGGCGCGGCTGGGCGCGATTGGCCTGGCGAGTGACTGGGACTTCGTCTTTCATCTGCCGCTGCGCTACGAAGACGAAACGACGGTGGTCGCCATCGACGACCTGCGCGATGGCACCGAGGCGCAGATCGAGGCCACCGTGACCGCCGCGGAAGTGGCCTTCCGCGGCCGGCGCCAACTGCGCGTGACCGTGCAGGACGACAGCGCCGTGCTGGTGCTGCGCTTCCTGCACTTCTATCCGTCACAGTTGAAGCAGATGGCGGTGGGGCGGCGCATTCGCGCGTTTGGTCTCGTGCGAGGCGGTCTCGCCGGTGTCGAGATGGTCCATCCGCGCGTGCGCGCGGTGCAGGCAGGTGACTCACTGCCGACGGCGCTGACGCCCATTTATCCGACCACCGCGGGAGTATCGCAGTCTTGGTTGCGCCAGCGCATTGCGCGGGCAGTGCGGTCGGTCGAACTGCGTGACCTTTTGTCTGCCGATCGATTGGCGAGCCTGCGTCTGCCGGCACTGCGACCCGCGGTGGAGCGCCTGCATCATCCGCCGCCGGAGGCCGACGCGAGAGCCCTGGCCGAGCGTCGGGACCCGGCTTGGCAGCGGCTGAAGTTCGACGAGTTGGTGGCCCAGCAGATTGCCTTGCGGTTTGCGCGCGCCAGCCGACGACAACAGCGTGCGCCAAAGCTTGCCGCGGACGGCCTGACCGCGCGGCTGGTCGCGGCCTTGCCATTCACGCTGACGCGCGCGCAGCAGCACGTCTGGCACGAAATCGAGCTCGACCTCGCGCGCGAGGCGCCGATGCAGCGGCTGGTGCAGGGCGACGTCGGCAGTGGCAAGACCGTTGTCGCGGCGCTCGCCGCGGCGCGCGCGATTGACTCCGGCTGGCAAGCCGCGCTGATGGCGCCGACGGAGTTGCTTGCCGAGCAGCATTTCGGCCGCATCGCCGAGTGGCTCGAGCCGCTGGGCGTCCACACGGTCTGGCTCGTCGGGCGCCTGGGACCTGCGGCCAAGAAAGAGGCCCAGCAGCGGGTGGCCAGTGGCGCGGCACAGCTCGTGATCGGAACCCATGCCCTGATCCAGGAGGCGGTCAGCTTCGAGAAGTTGGGCCTGGCGATCGTGGACGAGCAGCATCGCTTTGGCGTCGCCCAGCGACTCGCACTGCGCAATGCGGGCGAGGGCTTGGCGCCGCACATGCTGATGCTGTCTGCCACGCCGATACCTCGCACGCTTGCCATGAGCTATCTCGCCGATCTCGATGTCTCCGTTATCGATGAACTGCCGCCCGGACGGCGACCGGTGATCACCAAGCTGGTTTCCACGCGCCGGCGCGACGAGGTGATCGCGCGGGTACGCGCGGATGTCGCAGCGGGGCGCCAGGCTTACTGGGTCTGCCCGCTGATCGAGGCGAGTGACGTGGTCGAGGCCGCCGCGGCGACCGAGACCCACGCGCGCATCGTCGAGCTCCTTCCTGAGCTGCGCATCGGGCTGCTGCACGGGCAGCTTGCGGCGGCCGAGAAGTCCGGTGTCATGCAGCGCTTCAGTGCCAGGGGCATCGACGTTCTGGTGGCGACGACGGTCATCGAGGTTGGCGTCGACGTGCCCAACGCGACGCTGATGGTGATCGAGCACGCCGAGCGCTTCGGGCTGGCGCAGCTACATCAGTTGCGGGGTCGCATCGGCCGTGGCGCCGAACAAAGCTACTGCATCCTTCTGTTCGAGGAGCCGCTCTCCGAAGGCGCACGCGAGCGGCTGAAAGTCATACACGAGACCAGCGATGGCTTCGAGATCGCACGGCGCGACCTTATGATGCGCGGTCCCGGCGAGTTTCTCGGCGCGCGCCAGTCCGGCATTCCCTTGTTGCGCTTCGCCGACCTCGAGGCTGACGCGACGCTGGTGGAGCAGGCGCGCGAGACGGCGGAAGCGCTGCTCAGGCAGGATGCGCAGGCCGCACGCGAGCACGTGCGGCGCTGGTACGAAGGACGCTTTGACTTTCTGGCCGCATGACGCTGACGCATGACCCTTACTGAACTCAAGTACATCGTGGCCGTGGCGCGCGAGCGCCACTTTGGGCGAGCGGCCGAGGCCTGCTTCGTCAGCCAGCCGACCCTGTCGGTCGCGATCAAGAAGCTCGAGGAAGAGTTGGGCACCCAGATCTTCGAGCGCCGCACGAACGAAGTGACGATGACGTCGGCCGGTGAACGCATTGTCAGCCAGGCCCAAAGGGTGCTCGACGAGGCGGGCCGTATCAGGGAGATCGCACGTCAGGGCAAGGATCCGCTGGTCGGCCCGCTGCGTCTTGGCGTCATCTACACCATTGGCCCCTATTTGCTGCCGGGCCTGGTACGGCAACTGCTGAAAGACGCGCCCGAGATGCCATTGCTGCTGACCGAGAATTTCACGGTCAAGCTGATGGAGCTCCTCAAGAATGGCGAGATCGACGTCGCCATCATGGCGCTGCCGCTGCCCCAGATCGGCTTGCTGCTGCAGCCGGTGTACGACGAACCGTTCATCGTCGCGATGCCGCGGCACCATGCGTGGGCCAAGCGCAAGAGCATCCCGAGCGAGGACCTGAAGAAGGAGACGATGCTCTTGCTCGGTACCGGGCATTGCTTTCGCGATCAGGTGCTCGAGGTGTGCCCGGAGCTGTCGCGCTTTTCTTCCTCGGCCGAAGGCATCCAGAAGACTTTCGAAGGCTCGTCGCTCGACACGATTCGCCACATGGTCGGCTCGGGCCTCGGCGTGACCGTGCTGCCAAGCACGTCCGTCCCCGAGAAGCCAGGGCGCGATTCGCTGCTCGAGTACGTTGCGTTCAAGGCGCCGGCGCCGGACCGGCGCGTGGTGCTGGCCTGGCGCAAGTCGTTCACGCGCGCGCCGGCGATCGAGGCGTTGCGGCAGGCGATCCTGAAGTGCCCGCTGCATGGCGTGACCAAGCTGCCGGACGCCCCGATCGAGACCTGGTAAGGGCAGGACTATCGACGCTCTAGCTATTCCCGATTGGCCAGCGGGGTGGTCAGTCGCTACGATGTCATGAGCTACTCAACGGAGGTCACAATGGCGAAGAAGGGCAAGACCGCGTCGGCCACGAATGGCGCGCCGACCATCGACATCGGCATCGCCGACAAGGACCGCGCGAAGATCGCTGACGGACTGTCGCGCGTGCTCGCCGACACCTATTCGCTGTACCTGAAGACGCACAACTTCCACTGGAACGTCGAAGGTCCGATGTTCAACACGCTGCACCTGATGTTCATGGACCAGTACACGGAGCTGTGGAACGCACTCGACGCCATTGCCGAGCGTATTCGTTCGCTCGGTTACCCGGCACCGGGTACCAACAGCGAGTTCGCGCGGCTGACGTCGATCGACGAGACGCCCGGCGTGCCGGATGCGTTGGACATGGTGCGGCTGCTCGTCAGCGGCCACGAGGCGGTGGCGCGCACGGCGCGCAAGGTTTTCCCGGCCGTCGACAAGGCCGGCGACGAGTCGACGGCGGACCTCCTCACCCAGCGACTGCAGATCCACGAGAAGACCGCGTGGATGTTGAGGAGCCTGCTGAAGTAGGTCGCTCGACGCGCAACCGCGACCTGACGGCTCACTGCGAGGCGGATCGTGTCCCCCGAGCAGTTGCTGCGGACGTACTTCCGAGCCAAGGACGAAAACCGCCCGCACTTGGTGGCCGACGTGTTCGCGAGCGATGCACGGCTGGAGGTGAATGATCGCTCGGGTCAGGTCGGCTTTCCGGGCGCAACGGATGGCCTGGACGGAATCGCAGACGTACTCGTCCGTCGCTTCAATCAGACCTACGAGGACATCCACTCCTACTACCTCGATCGGCCGCAGTCCGCGGTGGAAGCGTTCACCTGTGACTGGCTTGTCGGCATGACCGAGAAGGCGTCGCGGAGTGTCCGGGTCGGATGCGGCCAGTATGGATGGACGTTTGCAGGCCACCCAGACTTGCGAGTGACCAGGCTCGTGATCACGATCGAGCAGATGGTGGTGCTCGCGCCCGCGTACGCGACCGACGTGATGCGTTCACTTCGGTTGCTCGACTACCCGTGGACCTCCGCTGACCGGGTGACGCGTGCTCTGTGCCTGGACGAGCTCAAATCCTTGAAGAGCTATTTAGCCCGAAACACGGCCATGGGCTAACCGAGTACCTCGCAGGCCCGACGCCGGAACTGGCACTCCGTCCCCCGTCGCGTGCGTGAGCGCCGCTTCTTTGCGGTCAGGGCAGTCCGCGGCCATTGCCGACCTACCCGCGAGCGAAGAGTGTCTACGCTCCCTTCGAGTGACGGGGATGAAGGTGGGAATCGGTCGGACGGATATTGACGCTCGTCTTGAGGTGCTGGTAGTTTGTTTTCGGGCGTACACGGCGACGGTTCCCGGGAAGTCCGCGTTGATACTGGCGGGTAGTTTTGGGGTTTGATCAATAAGGGCGACAAGCTGTGAGTGGACTAAGGCTGTTCGGCCCGCATTCGGCGGGTACTTACGATTCGCGTTGACAGCCCATGCTCACAAGCGCTGACGATGCACGCGAGCGCGCCACAAAGGCGGCGGCGCTCTTGCGTCTCGTCAACAATTCAGCGGGTGCGCCACTCATCAAGGCCAGCGACGCCGGCGATCTAACAGCGCGCATTGACTTCGAGCCAGTGTCGTTGCTTGCAGTATCGGGTGTGAGAGGTCGACTCCACGACCAGGAGTTGATTGACCTGCTCGATTCGAACAAGCTTGATGTGCTTGCGCAAGGATGCCGGCGCTTCAGATCCCTAGGCTTTTCCGTAAGCAGCGTGTTGCAGGACGAGCTCGCGGGACGGATGGACGGGCTGTATTCCAGCTCCGACCGGGTGATCATGTCGCATCTGGTGCTGGACTATTCCCGAGCAGCGCTAGGCGTTGGCCGCGATACCGGACCGATGACCATTCCTGTGAGCGGGATTGCGCTGCCGCCCGCGCATCAGTGGCGTATACGTGCAGAGACCGCGCTAGCAATCAAGCAGCACGAACGGCGTGCCCTCGCGCGGATCGCTGAGCATGCCGAGCAGGGTGCCGATCGATGCTTGATCTCCTGGAAAGAGTTGACTCGGGACGTGCCAGTCCCCGAAAAGGTCATTCGCTTAGCAGAGATGCTGCGCTCGCGAGGGTTTGATGTGGAGTCGACGGGGTCGACCCTGCGTGTTAAGTGGTGACAATCGTCGGGCCTTGACGAATCAAGCGAAGGAGTCCATTCGCTTGGCCGTGTGGGGCGACTGCAGTTGCAGTACGGCGAATGGCTACTTGCCGCTGACGTGCATCGACCAAGAAGCGCTCGCAGCCGTCAATCGGTCAGCGCCTCGCCTTGACTGACTATTGCAAACGGGAGCGCTGGGTGTCATCAGGCTCGATGCGGCCAGGAGCCGCCCATTCGGATAGTTGCCCAGACGCACCATTTGCAGACCTATTCCATGGTCAACAGATATCGTGTCCGAACCAGATGAGCGCCACCGGCCGCGCGCTGCCGCAATCGCCGTGACCGGCGGCGTAGTATCCGCCGGCCAGCTTGCTGGCTGAAGACTCGCAACAACAAGGGGGCAAGCAATGATTCGTTCCAAGAAGATGTGGTGGCGCACGGCCGGACTCGTCGCGTTGGTGTTCGCGATGGCAGGTCTTGCGCACGCGGCCTCGACGACGGGTGCCGACGAGGCTGCCCTGCGCGCGCAGACCGCAAGTTGGGAGAAGGCCTACAACGGCGGCGATGCCAAAGGTGTGGCCGCGCAATATGCCGACGATGCGCTGCTGCTTCCGCCGGGTGCGCCTGGCGTGCGGGGCCGCGCGGCGATCCTGGACTTTTTCACCAAGGACGTCGCTGCGTCGAAGGCCGCCGGGGTGGTCTTTGTCCTCGATCCCAAGACGGACGTCGGTGTTTCGGGCGCCATGGGCTGGGAGTCCGGCACCTACAAGGTCACCATGAAGGGCGCCGTCGTTGAGACTGGCAAGTTTCTCTCGGTCTCGCGCAAGAAGAATGGGAAGTGGCTCTACATCCGCGATACGTGGAACTCCGACGCGCCGCCAGCTCCTCCGGCGCCGCCGGCCGCGCCAGCATCGCCACCGGCCGCGAAGAAATAATTTCCGCGTTTCAGGGGACACGTGTGGGCCGTGCGGCGGGTCGCGCGGATATGTCGAACACGCGAACGTCCACTTCGCTTGTCCTATCCCTTGCGCCCTCTGAACTGGAGCGGATCGCGCGTGTCTGGCACGAGGCCCTCGGGTCCCTACCGCGCGCCTCGCCCCTGCCATCCGCGGACGCTCTCCTGCAGCGCCTCACGGGTGACCTTGCGCGTTGCCAGATCGCTGTGGCCCGCAACGACGCTCAGGAGATCGTCGCCTTTGTCGCCTACGATCCGGACCAACGCTGGTTGAGGCAGCTATTCGTTCATCCCGCGTCGCAAGGGCTGGGCATCGGGACGCGGCTGCTTGCGACCGCAATGCAGGCTATGCCGGACGGCTGGTTGCGCACCGACGAAACGAATGCGCACGCCCGGCGCTTCTACCTCGGCCGGGGGCTCAGAATGCGCAGGATCGGCTCACATCCGAACACGGGCGCGCCCACTGTCGAGTTTGTGTGGCCGTGAGTCGATCGACGCCGCGCGGCACGCGTCAGTGAGTCAACTGCGAAGTTTCCAGACGCCGTCGCCGCTGCGGCAGGCGACCTTGGTGCCCCAGGACCGTTTGCCGTTCGCGCTGGCCTCAAGCTTGAACTCGCGGCAGTCCGTGCCGACGTCCTTCACCGGCACGAGTGCGTAGTTCGTGCCGCCACTGACGCTGGTCCAGCGCACGGTCTGGCCCGACGGCGCGAGTTCCAGCGTGTGGCCGATGCAGGCCTGGTCACTCTGGTCGAGCTGGCGCCCGACGGTGGACCCGACGATCGCGCCGAGGGCCGCTCCCGCGATCGTGGCGACGGTGCGACCTGCGCCGTCGCCCATCTGTGCACCGATGACGCCACCCACCGCGGCGCCGGCCACACCGAGAATCACGTCAGTCCGGCAGTGGCCCGAGATCACGCCATAGTCCTGCGGCCAGGCCTTGCCGGTGTAGCCGACGTAGTTCGGATCGTTCTTCTTGCGCCAGCCATGAGCCTTGGCATGGGGCGGGGGATCCGCCCAGACCGGAGCGGCCAACGCGAGGGCGAGGACGGAAACCAGGCGAGCGGCGAGCGATGACATGGCGGCACCGGGACAGTCGAGGTGCCTTGATATTCGGCAACTTTCCGCTGTTGCTTGATCCTCCGACGTCCGTCCTACCGCCAGCCCTCACGTGCCTGCGGTATTCAACTGGGCGCGGATAGCTTCGATGCGGGTGCGGTTCACGCCGAAATCCTTGCGCCCGAGGCGCGAAGCCGAACGGACCTGTATGACGTTGGTGCCCGGATCCAGCCAGAACTCGGCGTCGTCGACAAAGCGCAGCCAGCGCGACATGAACTCGACCCGCAGATAGTCGGCGCGATCCTCGACGATCCGGGCGCCGGGCCACGCGGCGAGCACGAGTGCGCAAGCGGCTCATCACGGCGGCGGCGTTGCCGCCGGTCGCAAGTGGGCTGATCTGGGCGTACCGACTGGCGTGCGCGCCCTCGGGCCAGAGCGTGGCCTGGCTGCTGACACTGTTGTCTGTGCGCGACGGCGCTTTGAGCTTGCCATCGTGCACACCGAGGTCATTCGGAGCCTGACCCGCGAACCAACCGAACTGTCCGGCCGCCAGAACCAGCAACGGCAGGATGATGAGGATGAATCCCAGTATGGCCACTGCGCGCATCAGGACCTCACGAAGGGCGAAACGCTGCGATGAAACCACGATCAAGGCGGTCTTTCCAGCGCCAGACCCAACGCCCCTGCCAGGCTAGGGCGCTCCACGAGGCTATCGCGTGCTTCGGTCCGGTAGCCAGCAGATACAGGGCGCGGTGCTGGGGCGTGTAGCTGCGCAATGGCTTGCCTTGGGCGCGCCGAACCAGGTTCTCCGCGAGCGGAGGTCCGGCGCGCACGGCATAGACGCCCGAGCGCGCGCGCGGTTCGCCGACGATCGAAGCAATGTCGCCGGCGCCGAACACCGCCTCGTGCGAGACGGAACGCAGATGGCGGTCGACGGCGAGGAAGCCGCGCTCGTCCAGAGCAAGGCCGGTGTCGCGCAGCCAGGGCGGCGGGGCAGCGCCGCTGCTCATCAGCGTCAGGTCGCTCGTCAACGGAGAGCTGCCCTGGAGCTCGACGTGGTCGCTCGCGATTCGCGTGGCCACCGCGTCGATCACGCGCACCTGCTCGCGCATCAGAGCCGTGGTGACCAGTGCGCGCGCACGGGGCGGGTGCCCCGGCAGCAACGCCCCGCCGGTGACCAGTTGGATCTGGGCGCCATTGCCGGCGATGTGCATCGCGTGAGCCGCCGCGAGCGCGACTTCGACGCCGCCGGCGCCGGCGCCGACGACAGTAATCTTTGGCCGCTCGGCCTCCGCGAGTCGCGGGGCTAGCGCCGCCCAGGTGGCTACGAACTCGTGCGTCGGGCGCAGCGTGCGCGCGAAACGGTCGACTCCCTCGATCGCACCGACCGCAATCGACGAGCCCGTGGCCAGCGAAATCGAGTCAAAGGGTATGGCCGCACCACGCTCGGTGAGCGCCTGCCGCTCCAACAGATCGAGGCCGTCGAGTCTGTCGAGAATCAGCCGTGCGCCAGCAGCGTTCGCCAGTGGCGGCAGCGGTATCGCCAACTCGTCGAGCGTGTAGTGCCCGGCGATCCAGCCCGGCAGCATGCCGCTGTAGAGCGCCCGGTCGTACGGGGTCAGCAGCGTCACTTCAAGTCCGGGCACGCGGCGGCGGGCCAGCTCGCGCAGCACAAAGAGATGCGCGTGGCCAGCGCCCGCCAGCAGAAGTCGTTTCAATTCTGCTCCAGTGTGATGTCGCCGAAATAGGCCAGCGCCGAGTCGCCGGTATGGTCGGCGTCGGTGGCGAAAGCCACCGCAACAACCGTGGGCAGGCCGCCGACGGCCTCGGTACCGAACGCTTGCACGAAATCGGCCCGCAGGTCGCGCCGCTCGTCGCACCATCGGCCCTGATCACCGACCTTTCCCGAGCGCAGCACCAGCATTCGCACCCGATCGGTATACACGTTCGGCAGCCAGGTGCCAGGCGACAGCGTGCGATCCCACACGTAGTCGATCGTCGCGGCGGGAAGATCGAGCCTGAACAGCCACCGTCCAAGTTGGATCTTCGCGCGGTCCAGGAACGCGAGGCGCGACAGCGGCAGATCGAACAGTACGCAGACCTTTGCCGCGAGGTCGTCGCCGGGCTTGCTGCAAAGGTCTGAATGTCCCGCAAAGCGCTCGACGCGCCGGCGCCAGCGCGGGATCGGGGTTGCATCGGGATCTACGTTAAGACGCATGCACTACGTTGGCGTACGAGCGGTCGGCCGCGGCCTTCACGACGCGCTGGCCGTCGAGCGTGACAACGCTGTACTGGGTATGGCGTGGGATCTTGGCCAACGTGATGATCTGCCACGGCGGTGGGATTTGGCTGTCGGTCGATGCCGACAGCGGTGCGATTGCTGCGGGCTGCGCCCACGCAGCGCCGCAAAACGCCGGCCCGAGGCCTCCGGCGATCCGCCTCACGCCCAGGCTCCGTGTCCGATCCAGCCCTGCTCCAGGGCAACGGCGATGTCCTCGGGCCGGTCCAGGTCGGGAAGCGCGCGCAGTTCGGCGTGGCGCAGGCCCAAGGCGCGAATGCGCGCGCGCGTGGTCGCGAGCACCGCGTCGGTACCCCATGGCATCTGCGCGAAGATTTCGTGGCGCGCCTGCGCCATGCCGATCAACACATAGCCGCCGTCGAGCGCGGGCTGCAGCACCACGTCGTAGTCTGCGAGCAGGGCGCCCGCGCGCTCGAGGTCTGCACTCGTTTGCGCGGGGCAGTCGGTGCCGATCACGATGCCACAGCGGTTGCACGCCTGTGCGTGGCGAAGCGCGGCCAGCATGCGGTCGCCGAGATCGCCGGCGGGCTGGGTCCGTATCTCGACGTCGAGCGCTTGTCCGAGCCGCTGAATGGAGTCGTCTGCCGTGCCGGCCAGCCACAGCACGACTGGCTCCCGAGTCGCGCAGGCACGCCGCAGCGCAAGCTCGGTCAGATGCGCCTGAAGCGCGGCGGCACCTTCGGCGCCCACGGCCGGAATCAGGCGCGTCTTGGCCGCACCGGGGACAGCGGCGCGCGCCAGCACGGCGACCTGCAGGCCCGGCATCAGCGGACCTCCCGGTACTCGCGCGCCAGTGCCGCGGGATCGGCGCCGCGCCAGTAACGCCAACGCAGCGACCACATCTGCAGGATGGTGGGCCAGACGCCGCGCTGCTCCCAGCGCCGGCCGGAAGTTGTGGCGCCGGCCAGTGCTGCCGGCCACGCAACGTGCCGGGCGCGCCGCGTGAACTCGATGTCCTCCATCAGCGGCTGATCCGGAAATCCGCCGAGCGCCTCGAACAGCGCGCGCTCGACGAAGATTGCCTGGTCGCCGGTGCAGATGCCGGTCAGGCGGGATCGCCAGTTCATCGACCGAGCCACGAGGCCGAGCAGCGCGGCAGAGCCGTCGATGCGCACGTCGAAGCGTCCCCAGCGCGCGCCGCGGGAGATCGACTCGGCGATGAGGCGGTCGGCGTCCAGCGGCAGGCGGGTGTCGGCATGGAGGAAGACCAGCACATCGGCCACCGTAGCGACGTGCAGTGCACCCGCATTCATCTGTCGGGCGCGATCGCGCGCCGCGACGATGACCTCGTCGGCATACGGCCGCGCCCGGTTCGCCGTGCTGTCGGTACTGCCCCCGTCGACGACGACGATGCGCGCACCGCGCTCACGCATGGGTTGCAACGCCGCAAGGGTCAGGTCGATGCCGCCCGCTTCGTTGAACACCGGAATGATGATCGCCAGGCGCACGTCAACGCAGCCGGGGACGCTTGGGCAGCAACGCCGGCATCGTTTCGGCGACGACGTCCGCCAACTCCCGCGCGCCGATGACGTGCACGCCGGGTGGCAGGCGTTCAACCGCCGTGAGAATTGCAATCGCCGCGGTCTTCGGTCGCAGCGCCTGAACCTGTGCCGGCAGCATGATTTCCAGCACGCTGCGGCCGAGCGCGCTCACCGTGCGCTGCAGCCATGGCGCTTTGGAGTCTTCGATCTCGTCGCGGGTCGGCCGCACGATGACCAGGGTTTCGAACTTCATTTCCACCAGCGCCAGCTCTTGCTCGCTTGAGACGGTGTGCGACGCCGCGTTCAGCTGCAGCAGGGCCGATAAGGGGGCAATCACCACCAAGCGGCGCACGCCGGCCTCCCGCGCCGTACGTGCGGCCTTGGTGACTTCGTCGCTGCCGCAGCCGCTGCAGCGGCGAGGTGCGCGCAATCGGCATGGCGTCATCGGTCACGCAGACATAGGCGTCGTCCGCCGCGACTGGGGTAGTACCGACCACCCACGGTCGGAACTTCACCGTGGCAGAGGCGATGGTCTGCTTCACGGCGACGTGGACCAGGCGGTAATGGGGGGAGCCGACCAGCGCGGTCAGCAATTCTTCCCCCAGCGCGCCGGTCATGCCAAGGGCGAGCGCGACGCGCTCGCTGCCAGGCAACGGCGCACGCGGGTGCGCTCCAGTTGCAATCGTGGCCCCCAGTGTCATGTCCGATGTGGCCGCGAGATGGTCATCGTCAGTGTGCCAATGTCGAGTATGCCGGACGCGTGTCCCTCAGCACGGCGGGCAGTGTCGCGAGCGCGCCGCACTCGCGATATAGACGGCGAAGAAGGCAGCGCTCGTCGCGAACGGGCGCCGTGCAGCACCGCAAACGATGCCTGCCGGCTCTTCAGGTCTCCAGCGCCTGCGAGGCTTTCGACGCGATTGCAGCGAAGGTAGGCTAGACGGAACCCGAATCGGTCTGGGCCGACCGGCACACCCTACCGCGGCACCGGCCAGCACTCGATGGATTGGTCCGAGGGCGTGGCGGCGCCCATCAGGTCGCGCAGTCGCTGGCCATGCGTCCAAGCGCTTGGTCAATCGTGAAATCCGCTCCTGCAGTGATGCGTAGCCGGTAAGACACCGCGGCGGGTGATCCGGGCGGCCAGAGCGCATCGAAGCGGCGCAGCCAGGCAGCGAGGTCGAACTCGACCTTCAGCGCATCGACGATGCACGGCCGGCCACCGATCCAGTCATTCAGGCCGTACAGGCGCAGCGATTCGAGGGCGGAGGGCAGCGCACGGATCGCGATGCGCGTGATCACGCCGTGGGTCGTTCCCGCGAAGTTCGCCATGCCGGCGGCGCCGTTATTGATGACGAAGCCGCGCCCGGTGGCCCTCAAGGTGGGTGCGCATGTGTGGCTTGAGGCAAAGCCATCGACCGCAGCCTGCTGGAGTGCCGCATCAATTTCATCGACGAATCGTCCGTCGTGCAGCCGGTCGTGCGCGAAACGCCAGCCGGCCAGCGACCAGGCATCGCCGTGGACGATGCCGATGCGCGCGGCGCCAACCTGCGCCACCGCATGCATCGGCAGGGCGTTCAGCCGCTCGCGGCTGCCTGCGACTGTCGCAGCGACGCCGCGCAAGCGTTCGAGGATGGCATTGCTGCGTGCGACGTCCGCGTCGGGGACTGTTTCGGGATAGGCACAGCCGCAGCCCGCCGCCGTGTCGTCCGAGGCGATTTCAGTCTCGACATTGCCTCGCAACGCGTGATGGTCAAGGACGCGCCGCTGGATCGCTGCAAAGGTTGCCGGTTCGGCATCGAACCAGTGGAAGTCGCCGTTGAAGACAAGCGCCGGGACAGTGGCTTCCTGCGCGGCGATGCGCTCGATCGCCGCCAGTGCCAGTGCATTGCCGTAGAGCCCGCCGATGACGTACAGCACTTCAGTGTTCATATCGGCCGGCCGCGCCATCACGCGCGGTGAGTAGCCGTACGACGGCGGGCAGGACCGCCCCGGGCCGAGTGTCCGCGAGGGCGCGCCGTCAGCCAAACGCACCGCCACAGCTCGACCCTTGTCCCGCCGTGCAGCCGTAACAGTGGTCGGCGACGACGATGGGGTTGTCGGCGAGGTCCATTTCAAGCCAGTCGGTCAGGTGCAGCCGGCCGTGGCCGAGCCGTCCCTGCGCATCGCCTTCGCGCAGCGGCATGCCGAGCATCTGGTTGAAGTCACAGTCGTAGAGGAACCCCTGCCAGTCGACCGAAACGAGGCTGCGGCACATCACGTGCTCGAGGTTGGCGGGTTGGTGTGCGGCGCGCAACTTCGACATGTAGTCACGGAACTGCCCCTTGCTCACCAGCGTCGATCCGAAGCGCGCAATGGGCATGTTGGCGAGTGTCAGCAGGCGGGTGAATACGATGCCGAAGTTCGCGCCGAGCAGCCGCCGGTAGTCACGCTTCGAGTGCCATCTGCGGCGGAGGCAGGCTCGGCCCCTGCGGGTTGTAGACGAGCGCCACCGGCAGGCGCTCGTGGTGGCCGTAGCCGAGTGCGTTGAGCCGCTGCAGTGCGCGGATGCTCTTTTCGAACACGCCCTCGCCGCGCTGGCGGTCGACATTGTCCTGCGAATAGCAGGGCAGGGAGGCGACGATCTCGACCTGGTGCTGCGCGAGGAATTCGGCGAGACCCTCCTGGCCCGGTTCGAACAGGATCGTCAGGTTGCAGCGGTCGATCACATGCACGCCGCGGCTGCGGGCTTCGCACACCAGGTCACGGAAGTGGGCATTCAGCTCCGGAGCGCCGCCGGTGAGGTCCAGAGTCTGGATGTCCTTGGCCACGAGGATGTCGAGCACCGCGTCGATCGTCGCGCGGTCCATCTGCTCGGTCCGGTTCGGGCCGGCGTTGACATGGCAGTGCAGGCAGGTCTGGTTGCACGTATAGCCCAGGTTGACCTGCAGGGTGTCGACGGTACGGCGTCGCAGCGGCGGGAAATCGGTGGCCTTCAGCAGCGGCAGGGTGGTGTGCACTCGATACTCCGTGAAGGATTCATGGCACTTCGTTCAGTGGTTGCGGGTCCGGCGCTGTGAGGCTTGAACCGGCGCCCCGCCCGTCCCCCGGCGCGGCCGCGGTTCACTCCCCCAGGCGCCGCATTGCTGCCCGTAGCAGCTGCACCTGCTCCTTGAAATGGGTGCAGCTGCCACAGGCCAGCAGGTGCACACGCACACGGAGGCGCTCGCCGAGCGGCAAGTCGCGGTCGAGCTCCTCCGAGACCAGTCGGTGAGCTTCCTTGCATGTGAGACGAAATGGCAGGCCGCTCACGTCAGGCACCTCGCGTTTCCTCGAACCAGTTGAGCTGAAGGCACTCGCGCAGGCGCATCCGGGCCCGATACAGCATCACAAAGCAATTGGTCGGCGTGATCGCGAGTTCCTTACAGATTTCGTCCGTGTCCTGCTCGAGCCACTCGCGCATCATGAAGATGCGGCCCAGGCTCGACGGCAGTTTGTCGACGCAGGCCTGCAGGATTTGCAGGAACTGAGTCTCGCCGAGCGCCGCTTCGGGGTTTCCCCAGGACGGCACCGGGGTCGCAAAATGACCGTTCGCTTGAAACAGCTCGTCGTAGGACTCGACTTCCGCCGCCTCGACGGCTGCTTCGACCGAGACTTCGCGGCTGGTGCGACGGAACTGATCGATTATTTTGTGCTTCAGGATGCCGACGACCCAGGTTTTCAGCTGGGCAGTGCCGGCAAAATCCTGCGCGCCCTCGAGTGCGGCGATCAACGTTTCCGAGACGACGTCTTCAGCCCAGGTGTCGTTGCGCAACTGCAGCCGCGCAATCTTCAGCAGCGTGGGGCGCAGCTCGCCAAGGGCCGTGTTCAATGACGGCTCATGCATGGCCGGGTGCAGCCGAGGCGCAAACGCATGCGATCGCGCGAATGTCGCAAACGGCCCGCGGATCCTGCGCGAGCGCGCGCCGGCGTCTGCTCATGTGCGATGCCGCAGGCGCCGGATCAGACTCGAAGTGTCCCAGCGCTGCCCTCCCATCGCCTGCACGTCGGCGTAAAACTGGTCCACCAGCGCGGCGATCGGCAGCGGCGCGCCGTTTGCGCGGGCTTCGTCCAGGCAGAGCCCGAGGTCCTTGCGCATCCAGTCGACCGCGAAGCCGAAATCGAACTTGTCATCGATCATCGTCGGCCCACGGTTGTCCATCTGCCAGCTTTGCGCCGCGCCTTTGCCAAGCACCTGCAGCACGAGCTTCATGTCGAGACCGGCGGCGAGGCCGAAGTTGATTCCTTCCGACAGGCCCTGCACCAGGCCGACGATGCACAGCTGGTTGACCATCTTCGCGAGCTGTCCGGCGCCAGTCTCGCCGATGCGGGTGACCGCCTTGGCAAACGCCATCGCGACCGGCCGGGCCCGCTCGAAGGGCGCCGTGTCACCACCGCACATGACCGTCAGCGCGCCGTTGGCCGCTCCAGCCTGGCCGCCGGACACGGGCGCGTCGATGAAGTGCAGGCCGCGGCCGCGAGCCTCGGCATACAGTTCGCGCGCAACGCGGGCCGAGGCGGTGGTGTCATCGAACACGATCGTGTCCTTGCCCAGCCCCGCGAAGGCCCCATCCGCACCGAGCATGACGCTGCGCAGGTCGTCGTCGTTGCCGACGCACGAGAAGACGATCTGCGCTTCGGTCGCAGCTTCGCGCGGCGTCCGTGCGGAGCGCCCACCAAACTCCTCGACCCACTGGTCGGCCTTCTTGCCGGTGCGGTTATAGACCGCAACGTGGTGGCCGGCGCGGGCGAGGTGTCCGGCCATCGGGTAGCCCATCACGCCGAGCCCGAGGAAGGCGACGCGATGGTTTGGAACGGGGTCGTAGGTCTTGGTCGTCATCGGTGCGGCATCCGCGTGAGAAGACAAGCGTCCGATTCTACTGACGCCGTTGCGAGCTGCACTTTCCCGACCGGGCCTTCCCGCATCGTCCTAATGGCCGCGCCCGGCACCGTTGCCGCAACTCACCGGTCGTGCCGGTATCGCCCTTGCTGGCAATCAGCGCTCGGGCTGCGACAACGGACGATCGCGCGATCAGGTGGCCATGTCCGCTTCGGCGAAGCGCGGCGCCATCAGGCCAGGCTCGGACGTGTCGTGCGCATGCTTGCGCGCGCGGATGTCGTTGACCATCTCGAGAGCGGTGCGCGTGCAGGGCACGAGCTCGGCGGTGCTCATACCGAGCGGCGTGAGGCGCTCGCCCCACCTGACGAGATGCGAACACAACGTAAGGCCGCCGCCGAATCCGGGCATCAGACAGCAGCGAGCCGGGCCTCACGCGGCCCTCCTCGATCGCGTCGACCAGCGCCACCGGCACCGTGGCGGCCGACATGTTGCCGTACCGCTGCACTGTCAGGAACACCTTTTCCATCGGCAGACCCGTGTGCTTGGCCACGGACTCGATGATGCGCAGATTGGCTTGGTGCGGGATGACGAGGTCAATCTCGTCCGGCGTGACCCCACATTTCGCGAGCACCTTTTGCGAAGCAAGCGCCATGCCCTTGACCGCCTTCTTGAAGATCTCCTGACCGTCGAAGTCCCACAGCGTGTCGCCGAACTGCACGCCGCGGTTCGCATAGGTGCAGCCCATGCCGCGCACGCGCAGGATCTGGCGCGCATCGGCATAGCAGCCGAGTTGTTCGCCGAGCAAGCCTTCCGCTTTCTCACTCGCCTGCAGCACAACGGCGGCACAGCCGTCGCCGAACAGCACGGCGACATTGCGGTTGGTCCAGTCCATATACGGCGAGATCAGTTCGACGCCGATCACGAGCGCATTGCGTATGGCCCCGGTGCGGATCAACGCGTTTGCGCTCGACAGTCCGTACAGGAAGCTCGTGCACGCCGTGTTGACATCCATCGATCCGGCGTTCACGGCGCCCAGCTTCACCTGCACGCCGGAGGCGCTGTTCGGAACCTGCTCGTCGTTACTGCAGCTGCCATAGACGATGAGGTCGAGGTCCTCGGCGGCGAGCCCGGCGCAGGCAAGCGCGCGTTGGCTGGCAACGGTGGCCATGTCGATCGCCCCGACGTGCGAGATGCGGCGCTCCTTCATCCCGGTGCGCGAGATGATCCAGTCGTCTGTCGTATCGAGAAAGGTGGCGAGGTCTTGATTGGAGAGCACGGCGGGCGGCATGCACTTGCCCCAACCGGTGATGGCGGCGTACGTCATGAGGGTTCCTGTGTCTCCCGCCGGGCAGCTCGTGGCGTACCGGTCGATGAAGATGGCATTCTCTCAAAATCGGTGCGTCACGCGACACGCGCGCAAGCAGACTTGCTTCTGCTCAAAGAAAACGAGATTTGGGCCAGGCTGCCCACGCTCGGCTCAAAAGCCGGCGGCGAGGCCGTCGCGGCGCGAGTCGCTGGCGGCGAGGTAGCCCTCGATCGCTGGATCGCCCAGGCGCCAGACGAACTGGCCCGATCCGAAATCCATGTAGCTGTCATTGGCGCTCATGACGCGATGGCCGCGTCGCCGCAGCTCGGCGACGACCGGCTCTGGCATTGACCCTTCGACTTCGAGATTCAGTCCACCCATGACCTTCCAGCGCGGCGCATCGCAGGCCGCCTGCGGCTGCTGGCGCGCAAGCAGCATGCGCAGCAGCGTCTGCACGTGCCCCTGTGGCTGCATGTTGCCGCCCATCACGCCGAAGCTCATTTGGGGCGCGCCATCTTTCATCAGGAATGCCGGGATGATCGTATGGAACGGGCGCTTGCCCGGCGCAACAACGTTGGCGCTGTCGGCGTTCAGCGAGAAGCCGTAGCCGCGGTTCTGCAGCGAAATGCCGTAGCCCGGTACGACCACGCCTGAGCCGAAGCCCATGTAGTTCGACTGGATCAGTGAGACCATCAACCCGCTGGCGTCGGCCGTCGTGAGATAAATCGTGCCCCCACGCGGCGGCGTGCCCGCGGCAGCATCCTGTGCCCGATGCAGGTCGATGTGGCGCGCCCGCTGCGCGAGATAGCCGTCGTCGAGCAGCATCGCGGGTGTGACCGCCATGCTGCGCGGATCAGCCACGTAGGCATAGGTGTCTGCAAACGCCAGCTTCATCGCCTCGATCACCACGTGCTGCCAGTCGGTGCTGTCGACGGCGTAGTCGACCAGCGCGGTATGACGCAGGATCCCGAGACACGACAACGCGGCAATACCTTGGCCGCTCGGGGGAATCTCGTGCAGCTCGTGGCCATGGAACGGTGTGCTGATCGTGCCCACCCAGCCGTGTTGCTGTACGAACGCCCAGTAGTCAGCGAAGTCGGCGGCAGTCACCACCCCACCGGTGGCGCGCGCGTGGCGCTCGATCGCATCGGCAATCTCGCCCTGGTAGAACGCCGCCGCGCCGTGCTGGGCGAGCAGCGTGAAGGTGCGCGCGGCGCCGGCCAGTGAGAAATGTTCGCCAATCTCCGGCGCGCGGCCCTTGGGCAAGAAGTGCGCTGCGAAGCCGGGGCCGTCTTTGAGCAGCGGTACGGCTCGCTGCCACTTGTCCTGCACGATGGCCGAGACCGCGAAACCACGTTCCGCGTATGCGATCGCGGGCGCCAGCACGTCAGCAAATGGCAAGCGACCGAGACGGCCGTGCAGCAGACCCCAGCCGGCCACGGCCCCGGGCACGGTCACAGTGTCCCAGCCCCGTACGGGCCGATGCTTCGCGAGATCCTCGCCGTACTTGCCGCGGAAGTACTCGAGCGACCACGCGGCTGGGGCGGTACCACTCGAATTCAGTCCGAGCAGTTGCTGTGTGGCGGGATCCCAGACGATGGCGAAATTGTCCGAGCCCAGTCCATTGCTGCACGGCTCGGTCATCGTGATGACCGCTGCCGCGGCGACCGCAGCATCGACCGCATTGCCGCCGGCCTGCATGACACGCAAGCCAGCCTGCGCGGCGAGTGGCTGGCTGGTGGCAACGATGTTGCGGGCGAACACCGGGGTGCGGACGGTGGGGTAGGGGTTGTTCCAGTCGAACGCCATGGCAGCTTGGGTCAAGGTGCGGGAACTTGTCGTGAACGATGCCGTTGGCCGTGAGCCCCGGTGGCCGTTAGCTCAGGATCAGTCAACGGTGATCTTTCGTTCCTTGATCAGCCGTGCCCACTTTGCACTGTCATCGGCGACGACACGGGCGAAGTCGGCAGACGAGCCGCCGGCGGCGTCGTAACCCAGCGTCTTCAATCGCTCGCGAAACTCGGGCGACTTCAGCACCGCATTGATCTCGGTGTTCAAGCGCTGCACGACCTCGGGGGGCATGGCCTTCGGGCCGAAGACGCCGAACCAAGTGATTGATTCGAAACCCGGCACGCTATCGGCCACTGTCGGCAACTCGGGCAGCAAGGGCGATCGCTGCGCCGACGTCACTGCCAGCGCGCGTAACTTGCCGTCCTTCAGGTGTGGCATGGCTGACGCAATGTTGTCGAACAGGATGTGGATCTGCCCCGTCATCATGTCCGGAACTACTAGCGCCGTTCCGCGGTACGGAATGTGAACGATGTAGGTTCCCGTCATCGACTTGAAGAGTTCGCCGGTGAGATGCACGATGGTGCCATTGCCGCTCGAGCCGTAGTTGTAGCCGCCCGGCGTGGCCTTCAGCACGGCGATGAGTTCCGTGACATTGGCCGCCTTCACGTTGGGCGCGATCACCAGCACGTTTGCCGAGTTCGCGACATGTGCGACCGGTGTGAAGTCCGTCGCCGCGTTGTAGGGAATCTTCGAGTTCAGGTTCGGACCGATCGAGTGCGTCGAACTCGTGGCCATTTGAATCGTGTAGCCATCCGGTGCGCTCTTCGCCACGAGGTCGCTGCCGATGGTTCCGCCCGCGCCGGGGCGGTTTTCGACCACCACCGGCTGCTTGAGCCGGTCGGACAGGTGACGCGCCAGTTCGCGCGACAGGATGTCGGTCGCACCGGCGGGCGGGAACGGAACCACCAGTCGGATCGGTTTGCTTGGATAGCCCTGTGCCAGTGCGACCACAGGAATCGCCGCGACACAGAGCGCGCCCAGTGTTGCGCGGAGTTTCATGCTGGGGACCGTTCGGTGCAGGCGGTACTTCCCGGTTGGCAGTGCCTCAATCCACCTCCTGGAACGCTTCCTCGCGTTTGCGGCTGATCTGCGGCAGCGCCACGATGACGATGAGAGCTGCGGCCATCAGCAGCAAGGTCAGCGACAGCGGGCGCGTAAAGAACACCGTGGGGTCACCGCGTGACAGCAGCATCGCGCGGCGCAGGTTCTCTTCCATCATGGGGCCGAGGATGAAGCCGAGGATTAGGGGCGCGGGCTCGCAGCGCAGCTTGTAGAAGACATAGCCCAGCGCGCCGAAGCCCGCCGTGATCAGCACATCAAAGGTATTGTTGTTGATCGAATAGACCCCGATTGCGCAGAAGACGAGGATGGCCGGATACAGCAGGCGGTAGGGGACCTTGAGCAGCTGCACCCAGATGCCGATCAGCGGCAGGTTCAGTATCACCAGCATGAGGTTGCCGATCCACATCGACGCGATCAGTCCCCAGAAGAGCGCAGGATTGCTCGCCATCACCTGCGGCCCCGGCTGGATGTTGTGGATCGTCATTGCGCCGACCATCAGCGCCATCACGGCATTGGGCGGAATGCCGAGCGTCAGCATCGGGATGAACGACGTCTGCGCGCCGGCATTGTTGGCGGATTCGGGTCCGGCGACGCCACGGACGTTGCCCTGGCCGAACGGCGGATTGGGATTGCGTGCAATTTTCTTTTCGACCGTGTACGAGGCGAACGACGCCAATAGCGCGCCGCCGCCGGGTAGTACACCGAGAACAGCGCCGAGTGCGGTTCCGCGCAACACTGCGCCCCAGGCATCCTTGAATTCCTGCTTGCTCGGCCACAGCTTGCCGACCTTGTCCGTGAAGACCTGGCGCTTTTCCTTGTGCTCGAGGTTGGCGATGATTTCGGCGAAGCCGAACACGCCCATCGCCACACCGACGAAGCCGATGCCGTCGGCAAGTTCGGGGAAATCGAACGAAAACCGCGCCACGCCGGAGTTCACGTCGGTGCCCACCAGGCCGAGCAGCAGGCCAAGAAGGATCATGCAGATCGCCTTGAGCAGCGAACCGGAGGCGAGGACCACGGCGCCGATCAGTCCCAGCACCATCAGGGAGAAATATTCGGCCGGCCCGAACTTGAAGGCGAGTTCGACCATGGGAGCGGCGAGCGCGGCGATGACGAGTGTGCCGACCGTGCCGGCGAAGAACGAACCGAGTGCAGCCATCGCGAGCGCCGCCCCGGCTCGACCACGCCGCGCCATTTGGTAGCCGTCCAGGCAGGTCACCACCGACGATGATTCGCCTGGAAGGTTGACCAGGATCGCGGTGGTGGAGCCGCCGTATTGCGCGCCGTAGTAGATGCCGGCCAGCATGATCAGCGCCGATGTTGGCGGCAGTGCGTACGTTGTGGGCAGCAGCATGGCCAGCGTGGCGACCGGTCCGATCCCCGGTAGTACGCCGATCAGCGTGCCGATCACGCAGCCGGCGAATGCATACACCAGGTTCTGCAGTGACAGCGCCGTGGCAAAGCCCAGCATCAGGTTGTCGATCAGTTCCATCGTGGCCCCTCAGCGGTCCATGAAGGCTGGCAGCACCGGCAACGTCATGCTGAGACCATAGATGAACACCACCCATACGAGCGCCGCCAGTCCCGCTGTCAGCGGCAATATCTCCCGCCACTTGAATTCGCCGCTGCCCAGACTCGACACGATGATCAGGGCCGCCAAGGCGACGAGCAGCCCGGCCGGTCGCAGCAGCAGACCGAACAACACGACCGCACCGAGCACGAGCAGCAGCGGCTTGAAGTAGAACCGGTCCACCTGGCTGTCCGGCACCGCGATGGACAGGCCCTTGAAGGCAACGATCGCGCCGAGCAGGGCCAACAGACCGCCGAGCACGGTCGGGAAGTACGCCGGGCCCATGCGCGCGGCCGTGCCCATGCCGTATTGCTGGGCAAACCCTGCGAAAAACAGCCCGCACGCGATGAACAGCACGCCGGACCAGAAGTCCTTGGCGTTCTTGATTTTCATGCCCACTCTCCTGGCCAGCTGGCCTCAGTCAACGCGTGCACCGGAGAATTTGACGATCTTCTCGTACTTCGCCAGTTCGGACCTGACGAGCTGCGCAAACTGATCGGACGACATCGGCGCAGGCTCAGCACCCATACGCGCGAGGCGTTCGCGCATGTCGGGCGTCCGCAGTGCGGTGGTGAACGACTCGTTCAGGCGGGCGACGATGGGAGCGGGCGTCCCGGCCGGCGCGAACACGCCGAACCAGGTCGAGACGTCAAATCCCGGCACCCCGCTTTCAGCCATCGTCGGCACATCCGGCAGCGACGGCGCGCGTTGCGCGGTCGTCACCGCGACGGCCTTCAGCTTCCCGGCCTTGATCTGCCCGGTCGCCGAAGCGAGGTTGTCGAACATGAAGTCCGTCTGTCCGGCCAGCAGCCCCAGCTGCGCCGGGCCGGCGCCTGCATAGGGAATGTGCACCGCCGAGACCTTGCCCTGCGACTTCAGCAGCTCGCCGGCCATGTGACCCGCGCTGCCGTTGCCGCCCGAGGCGTAGTTCAGCTGGCCGGGATGGCGTCGCAGGTAGTCGATGAGGTCGCGGGCCGAGTTGATCTTCAGTTGCGCGGCACGTTCCGGCGTCAGGACCAGCACATTGGGCACGTGCGCGATCAGTGTGATCGGCACGAAGTCCTTCACCGGGTCATACGGCAACTTGCTGAACAGCCAGGGATTTACCGCGTGCGTTGCCACCGCGCCGATGACCAGCGTGTAGCCGTCCGGCGCCGACTTGGCGACCTGGTCGACGCCGATGTTGCCGCCGGCGCCCGGTCGATTCTCGACGACCACGATGCCGAGGCTCTGCTTGACCTGCTCCGCGAGGGCGCGTGCTGCCGTGTCCAGCGGCCCACCCGGCGGGTAGGGCACGATCAACTTGATCGGTCGCGCCGGATAAGTCGCAGTCTGGGCACAGGGCGCCGCCGCGGCCGCAAGGCAAACGAGCATAGCCGCCGTGCGCAACACGCGTCGACGAATCACGGACCGTCTCCTGTCTCTGATAATTGTTATGAAGCGCAATTAGAACGGAAATCGGCTGGCCCGTCTCGCCGACGGTTGCACACGACGGGATCATGAATAGGCTGACTCTGGCAACGTCGCGGCTCACTCTGCAGCCGATGGCGGCTGAACACGCGGCCGAACTGGTGGAATTCTTCCGGCGCAACGAGGCGCGGTTGCGTCCCTGGGATCCGCCGCGACCACGCGGGATCATCGAGACGTGCTTCTGGCAGGCTGAGGCGGCACGTGCCGAAGCCGACTTCGGCGCCGGGGTTGTCGTGCGCTGGCTGATGTTCGCACGTGACGACGCGGAACACGTCGTGGGCCGCATCAACTACACCCAGATCGTTCGCGGTCCGTTTCAGTCGTGCCTGCTTGGCTATGCGATCGACGGCGAATGCGAAGGCCGCGGCCTGATGTTCGAGGCGCTGCAGGCCACATTGCGGCACGTGTTCGACGTTCTGCACCTGCACCGCGTACAGGCCAACCACGTTGCGGAAAACGCGCGTAGCGCGCGCTTGCTGCGGCGCCTTGGCTTCCGGGTGGAGGGCCTCGCCCGCGACTACCTGTACATCAACGGGGCGTGGCGGGACCACGTGCTGACGGCACTGACGTATCCCGGCTTCGACGACAGCGTTTTCGGTGCGGCGCGCTGAACACCGCCCTGTGCGCTGCGGCGTCAGGCCATTGGCCGTTGTTCGAACCCGCGGCCCAGCGCATCGTCCTCTTCTTCGGACGTCGCCGCGCGGTGCTCGACGGCGAAGACCTCGCAACCGGCCGGTCCCCGCTGCGCCCACATCTGCAGCAACTCGACCTGGTCCGGCGGTCCGACCACGACGGCCTCGACGCTGCCGTCTGCGCGGTTGCGCACCCAGCCTTCGACTCCGAGCGCCTGGGCCTGACGGCACATGGCGTAGCGGAAGCCGACGCCCTGCACCCGGCCCCGTATCAGCAGGTGCAGCGCGGCAATCACACGATCCCCGCCGCCCGCAGTCGCGCAATGGCGTCGCTGCCAAGACTGCAACCTTTCGCGCAGGATCTCGTCCGTGTGCTCGCCGAGCAGTGGCGGCGCGCGCTCATAGGCGGCTGGCGTCGCGGAAAGCTTGATCGGATTGCCGACCAGCGGCACCTGGCCCGCCAGCGGGTGGGGCAGGTCGACGCGCAGTTCGCGCGCGGCCACCTGCGGGTCGGCCAGCGCATGCGCGATGTCGTTGATCGGGCCGCACGGCACGGTGGCCGCCTCGAGGGCCTCGACCCACCAGGCAATCGGCCGCTCGCGCACGATGGCTTCGAGCAACGGCACCAGGGTGGCGCGATGGCGCACACGGTCGGCATTGCGCGCGAAGCGTGGGTCGCGTACCAGGTCCGGCCGGCCCGCCACTTCGCAGAACTTCACGAACTGCGAGTCGTTGCCGACGGCGACGATGATGTGGCCGTCGGACGCCGCGAACACCTGGTACGGCACGATGTTCGCATGCGCGTTGCCGGCGCGGCCAGGGGCGCGGCCGCTGGTCAGGTAGTTCATGTTCATGTTGGCGAGCATCGCCAGCATCACGTCGTAGAGCGCCATGTCGATGTACTGCCCGGCACCGGTCTGTTCGCGGTGGGCGACGGCGGCGAGGATCGCGACGGTCGCGTACATGCCCGGTCATCAGGTCGCTCACCGCGACGCCGGCCTTCTGCGGACCGCCGCCGGGCAGGTCGTCACGTTCGCCGGTGATCGACATGAAGCCGCCGCTGCCCTGGATGATGAAGTCGTAGCCCGGCGCGCTCGGCGGTGCGGCCCGGTCTGCCCGAATCCGGTGATCGAGCAGTAGATGAGGCGCGGATCAGCGCGCGCAAGCGTCGCGTAGTCCAGGCCGTAGCGCGCCAACTGGTCGACCTTGAAGTTCTCGACCACGATGTCGGACTGCGCCGCCAGTCGGCGCACGATCTGCTGGCCCTCGGGCCGGGTGAGGTCGACGGTGACCGAGCGCTTGTTGCGGTTGGCGGCCAGGTAGTACGCCGCTTCGCGAGGTGTCCTTGCCGTTCGCATCGCGCAGGTAGGGCGGGCCCCAGGCGCGCGTGTCGTCGCCGCTGCCGGGCCGTTCGACCTTGATCACGTCGGCACCAAGGTCGGCCAGCAGTTGCGTGCACCACGGGCCCGCGAGGACCCGGGTCAGGTCGAGAACACGGAGGTGACCGAGGGCAGTGGACATGCCAGTGCGAGGTTATCAGTGCAACGCCCGCGGCGAGATGTGCCCGGCCGGCAGACTCGGAGCAGGTTCTAGACTTGTCCCATGGCGCCAGGCTGTCCCCACCGCTGGTTCCGGCTTGTCATCAACCTGTGGCCGCCGTACCTCGGCGCCGGCATCCGCGTTGAGCACATCGCGCCGGACTTCCGGTCGGTGACGGTCGCCCTGGTCCGGCGCTGGTACAACCGCAACTACGTCGGCACGCACTTCGGCGGTTCGCTCTACGCGATGACGGATCCTTTCTTCGCGCTGATGCTGATGCGCAACCTCGACGACGGACTACATCGTCTGGGACAAGTCCGCCTCGATCGATTACCTCGCGCCCGGCCGCGGGCGGGTGTGGGCCCGCTTCGAACTTACGGAGGCCGATCTGCGTGCACATCCGTCGCATGACCGAAGGCCGGCGACAAGCATCTGCACCTGTTCACCGTCGACGTCCGCGACGTGACGGCATGGCCGTCGCGCGGGTCGAGAAGATCGTCTACGTGCGGCGCAAGCGAAGGGCGATATGAGTCACTTTCGTGCCTGGCCGTGGCCTCGTGTGCTGGCTCATCGCGGTGCCGGCGTGCTCGCGCCCGAGAACACGCTGGCGGCGCTGCGGGTCGGTTTCGAGCACGGTTTTCGTGCGGTCGAGTTCGATGCGATGGTTCCGCGCGACGACGTGCCGGTGCTGATCCATGACGACACGCTCGAGCGCACGACGGGCGCGACCGGCGCGGTGACGGACCGGACGGCGGACGAACTGGCGCAACTCGACGCCGGTCGCTGGCACTCGCCGGCTTTCGCCGGTGAGCCGGTGCCCAGGCTCAGCGAGGCACTGGCTTACTGCCGCGCGCATTCAATCTGGCCCAACGTCGAGATCAAACCCGCACCCGGTCACGAAGCGCGCACCGGCGAAGTGGTGGCGCGCATGGTGGCCCGAGCCTATGCAGACGTCATGACGCCCGGTGGCGACGATCCCGGGCGACTCGACCCGAGGGTGCCACTGCTCTCGTCGTTTTCGTTCGAAGCTATCCTCGCCGCGCGCCGTGTCGCGCCCGACCTGCCGCGGGCCCTGTTGGTCGATACCGTCCCGGACGGTTGGCGCTCGTTTCTCGAGCAATGCGCAGCCGCGAGCCTCAATGCCGATCACATGGCACTGACGAAGGCGCGTGCGCGCGACGTCAAACGGGCTGGTTATTGGCTCTTCTGCTACACCGTCAACGACCCTGGCCGCGCGCGGCAACTGCTGGACTGGGGCGTGGATGCGTTCTGCACCGACCGCATCGACCTGATCGGCCCCGGCTTCGCCTGATGCCGCTACTTGGGCGGCTGGGTATCGACGAACGACGGTCGGGAAGTGAGCTTTTCGTACAGGCGCGCGAGGTTGGGGTACTGCCCGCGCCAGTCGATCGTGCCGAAGCGAAAGTCGAGGTAGCCGAGAGCGCAGCCGACGGCGATGTCCGCCAGCGAATACGCGTGCCCGTTGCACCACGCCTTCTCGCCCAGGCCGTGGCTCATCGACTTCGATGCCGGAATGGACCTTGCCCATTTGCCGGTCGATCCACTTCGGACTTTGCTGCTCGGGCGGGCGCTGCGTCTGCTCGAGTCGCACCAGGATCAACGCGTCGGTCACACCGTCGCCCAGCGCTTCCCAGGTGCGTACCTCGGCGCGCTCGCGGCCGGAGGGCGGGATCAGCTTGGCGACCGGCGTCATGCCGTCGAGGTACTCGACGATCACGCGCGAGTCGAAAACGGCGCCGCCGTCTTCCATGATCAGGCAGGGGACCTTGCCGAGGGGATTGGCCTCGAGGATGCGGGTATCGGGCGCCCAGACATCCTCGAGTTCGAGGTGGTAGTCGATGCGCTTTTCGGCCATGACGATGCGGACCTTGCGCACGTATGGGCTGGTGAGGGAGCCCAGCAGGCGAATGTTCTTGGACACGCGTAGCCGTTTCGATGACGAGTCCGGGCCAGTATATCGGCAGAGCCGTGCCCTCTGGCAAGTGCTCGCGCTGGCGTGCCTGAGAGTGATGCGCCTTTGATACACTGATTGCACTCTATCGGTGCAGCCTGCATTCATTTGCCGCGGTGCACGCCGCAATCCCGGACCCGCCGTGTCGCTCGAGCTGCTCGCCCTCACCGCCCTGTCGCCGCTGGACGGCCGCTACGGCCGGCAGACGGCCGAGCTGAGGGAGGTGTTCTCCGAGTTCGCCTTCATGCGCGAGCGCCTGCGTGTCGAAGTCGAGTGGCTCGTCGAACCTCTCGATGCTCGGATTGCCCGAGTTGCCGCGCTTGCCGCGCGAGGCCGAGGCCCGCCTGCGACAGCTCGTCAGTGACTTCAGCATCGAGGACTGCACCGAGATCAAGGCGATCGAGGCGGAGACGAATCACGACGTCAAGGCCGTCGAGTACTTCATCAAGCGACGCACGCAGGATCTTCCGGCGCTCGCCCACGCGTCCGAGTTCATCCACTTCGCGTGCACGTCCGAGGACATCAACAACGTTGCGCACGCGCTGATGCTGGAGCGTGGCCGATTCGTGCTGCAGGGTCGGCTGCGCAGCATCCACGCGCAGCTGCGCGAATACGCGCATGGCTACGCAGACCTGCCGATGCTCGCGCGCACGCACGGCCAGCCGGCAAGCCCGACGACCGTCGGCAAGGAATTCGCCAACGTCGACGGTGCGCCTCGCGGCGGCTATCGACGCCATCGCGCGGGTGCCCGCTGCTCGCGAAGATGAACGGCGCGGTGGGCAACTACAACGCGCATCTTGCCGCGTACCCGGCGGTCGACTGGGAGAACTTTGCGCGCAACGTCGTCGAGGGCCTCGGCCTGACGTTCAACCCGCACACGATCCAGATCGAGCCGCACGACTACATGGCCGAGCTGTTCGACGCGATCGCGCGCGCCAACACGATCTTGCTCGACCTCGATCGGGACCTCTGGGGCTACATCGCGCTCGGCTACTTCAGGCAGAAGCTGAAGGCGGGCGAGGTCGGCTCCTCGACGATGCCGCACAAGGTGAATCCGATCGACTTCGAGAACTCCGAAGGCAATCTCGGCCTGGCCAACGCGGTGCTGCGCCATCTCGCCGAGAAGCTGCCGGTGTCGCGCTGGCAGCGCGACCTGACCGATTCGACCGTGCTGCGCAATCTCGGCGTCGCCTTCGGCTACTCGCTGGTCGGCATCGAAGTCCTGCCTGCGCGGCCTGCGCAAGCTCGAAGTCAACGCGGCGCGCCTGCGCGCCGACCTCGACGACGCGTGGGAGGTGCTGGCCGAGCCGGTGCAGACGGTCATGCGGCGCTACGGCGTGCCCGAATCCGTACGAGCAGCTGAAGGCGCTCACGCGCGGACAAGGGCATCACGCGCGACGTGCTGCACGAGTTCGTGCGGTCACTGGCCATTCCCGAGTCGGCGCGCGACCGAACTGCTGGCGCTGACGCCGGCCGGTTACGTCGGCAAGGCCGTCGAACTGGCGCGTCGCGCCTGAGCGGACCCGGGTTTACCTGATTCGCGCGGCGTGGCCCTGCGGAATAATCGTCTCGGTGCAACTGTTCTGAGTGCCGTGCGCCGCTGTCGTGCCGGACCATCTGCCCTGGGGAGTGTGAATGAAGAAATCGTTCCTGCAATTGGCCGCCATTGCCGCTGCGGTTTCGATGCCGGTGCACGCGCAGTTTTCCAAGCCGGAACGGGCGGTCCAGTACCGGCAGGGTGCGTTCACCGTCATGAACAACCACATGGCCCGGATTTCACAGGCTGTGCAGGGCAAGGTGCCGTACGACAAGGATGCGGTCCTGCGCAGCGCGGAGATCATCGAGTTCGTCGGCAAGTTGCCGTACGAGGCCTTCATCGCCAGGCAGCGACCTGATGGAGTCCAAGGCCAAGCCCGCTATCTGGAAGGAAGAGGCGAAGTTCAAGCAGCTGGCGTCCGACATGCAGGCCGAGACGGTGAAGCTACCGCCGCTGCAAGACCGGCAACTGGACAACGTCCGCAATGCGTTCCGGGCGACGGCGAAGGCCTGCGACGCCTGCCACGATCACTATCGCGAGAAATGATCTGTGGCGGGCCTACAGCATGACGCTGTAGGCCACCAGCGCGACCGACAGTGTCAGAAGCACGACGGCGCGCAGCCGAATCGCGCTGTTGTCGGCGGCCGGTTCGGCGTCGACCGTCCCTGTTGCCCACAGCATGGCTCGCACCAGCAGGTCGCGCCGCGCGATCCAGTGCCAGGCCACGGCGCCCAGGTGCAGCGCGACGAGCGCGAGCAGAAACCAGTGGCTGATGCGATGGATGGACGAGATCAGCTCCATCGTGCCGATCGGATCACGAAGAGCGCCCAGGGCCCCTCCGTGTAGTCGCCGTCGAGGCAAAAAGGCCGGTGACGACCAGCACCCCTCACGATCAGCAGGAGTAGACGGAAAACGCGCCAAGCGGATTGTGGCCGGCGGTCGGCTGTGGCGAGCGCAGGTAGCCGCAGCGCCGCGCACCACGACGGCGCGAAACTCGAGAAGCGCATAGCGGTCACCGGCGAAGCCCCACAGCAACCGGAACACCAGCAGGACCATAACTCCGTAGCCGAAGCGGAAGTGCCAGCTGAGCCAGGACTGCCCGCCGAACTCGCCGCTGAGCCAAGCCGCGATCACCAGCCCCGCAAGGGACCAATGAAAGATCCTCGTCGGCAGGTCCCAGATGCGGACCCGCTTCGGCACTGGTGCAGGCACGCTACGGAACGACCTGCTGCTCGTCGTCCTTTTTGACCGGCTTGACGAGGTCCTCGCGCTTCACGCCGAGGTACATCGCGATCGCGGCGGCGACAAACACTGACGAGTAGATGCCGAAGATGATGCCGATCGTCAGCGCCAGCGCGAAGTAGTGCAGTGCCGGTCCGCCAAAGAAGTACATCGCCAGCGTCATGCACAGCGTCGAGCCGTGAGTGATGATCGTGCGCGAAATCGTGGCCGTGATCGCGCTGTCGATGACCTCGACTGTCGGCATCTTGCGGAATCTTCTTGAAGTGCTCGCGGACCCGGTCGAAGATGATCACCGACTCGTTGACCGAATAGCCGAGCACGGCGAGCACGGCGGCCAGCACCGGTAGCGAGAATTCCCAGCGGAAGATGGCGAACATGCCGACCACCAGCACCACGTCGTGCAGGTTGGCGACGATCGCGGCGACCGAGAACTTCCACTCGAAGCGGAAGGCGAGGTAGATCATGATGCCGAGGACGACCATCAGCAGCGCGAGCAGGCCGTCATGCGCGAGTTCCTCGCCGACCTGCCGGGCCGACGAACTCGACGCGCTTGCAGTTCGACCGCCGGCTCCTGCGTCTTCAGCGTCTGCATCACGCGCTCGGCCTGCTGCCCGGACGAAGTGCCCTTTTCGAGCGGCAGCCGGATCAGCACGTCGCGTGAGGTGCCGAAGTTCTGAACCTGTGACTCGCCCCAACCTTTCTGCTCGATCGCGCCGCGGATCTGTTCGAGGTTCGCGGCCTGCGGGTAGCGCACTTCCATCACGGTGCCGCCGGTGAAATCGACCGACAGGTTGAGGCCGCGCGCGACCAGGAAGAACGACCGCGATGCCGAACGAGATGAACGAAATCGCGTTCAGGATCAGCGAGTAGCGCATGAAGGGAATCGTGCGCCTGATACGGAAGAATTCCATGAGCCGTCTCCTGGCTTCTGCCTACTTGGCTGCCGCGGCAGTGGGTCGCCAGATCTGGCCGATCGAAATCGACAGCAGCTTTCTGCGCGAGCCGTACACGAGGTTGACGATCGCCCGCGAGATGAAGACCGCCGAGAAGATCGACGTCAAGATGCCGAGACAGTGCACGACAGCGAACCCGCGCACCGGGCCGGAACCGAACGTCAGCAGCGCGATGCCGGCGATCAGGGTCGTGACGTTGGAGTCGAGAATCGTCGCGAAGGCTTTTTCGTAGCCTTCGCTGATTGCCTGCTGCGCATTTCGGCCGTTGCGCAGTTCCTCGCGCACGCGCTCGTTGATCAGCACGTTGGCATCGATCGCCATGCCGAGCGTCAGTGCGATGGCCGCGATGCCCGGCAGTGTCAGCGTGGCCTGCAGCAGCGACAGCAGCGCGATCAGCAGCATCACATTGACACTCAGCGACACGACGGAGATCAGGCCGAACACGCGGTAGTACAGCATCATGAACACTGCGATGGCGGCGAAGCCGTACAACGTGGAGCGGAAGCCGCGCTCGATGTTTTCCTTGCCCAGGCTCGGGCCGACCGTGCGCTCCTCGATGATCTCCATCGGCGCGGCAAGCGAGCCGGAACGGATCAGCAGCGCGAGGTCTGTGGTCTCCTGCACCGTGAAGTTGCCGGTGATCTGGAACTGGTTGCCGAACTCGCCCTGGATGCGTGCCACCGAGATGGCTTCGCCCTTGCCCTTTTCATAGAGCACGATCGCCATCAGCTTGCCGATGTTGTCGCGCGTGATCGCTCGCATCGCACGGCCACCGGCCTCGTCGAGCCGCACCGAAACCGCGGGGCGCTGCGTCTGGCCGTCGATCGTCGCGGAGGCGTTGTTGAGCTGGCTTGCCAGTGACGACGACCTCGCGCTTGAGCGGAACCTGCGTCACCGTGCCGTCGGCCTTGCGCTCGGGCACCGTCAGGGCGCCGCCGCTGCCCGCGGCCATCGCCTCCTGATCGACCATGCGGATCTCGAGCGTCGCGGTGCGGCCGAGGAGGGACTTGGCGCGCGCCACGTCCTGTACACCCGGCAACTGGACCACGATGCGGTCGGCGCCCTGCTGCTGGATGACGGGCTCGGCGACACCCAGCTCGTTGACCCGGTTGTGCAGCGTGGTGATGTTTTGCTTCAGCGCGTTGTCCTGGATCTCCTTTTGCGCCGCGGGTGTCAGTGTGGCGAACAGGGAAAGGTCCTGGCCGCTGCCTTCCTCGCGCAGGCTCAGCTCGCGCACCTGGGCCCGGATGAGATCCTCGGCGCGGGCGCGCGTGTCCAGGTCGCGAAACTTGATCTCGATTTCAGTCGGCGATTTCGTAATGCCGGCATGGCGGATGTTCTTTTCCCGTAGCAGCGTCCGGATGTCCGAGCTAAATGTGTCGAGCCGCTTGTCGACGGCAGCTCGCATGTCGACCTGCAGAAGAAAATGGACGCCGCCGCGCAGATCGAGGCCAAGGTACATCGGCAGCGCATGCAGGCTCTTCAGCCAGGTGGGTGTGTTCGAAATCAGGTTGAGTGCGACGACATATGGCGGATCCTCGAGGTTCGGGTTCAACGCTCGCTGGATCGCGTCCTTGGCCTGCAACTGGACATCCGTATCGCGGAATCGTGCGCGCACCGTGGAACTCAGGCCTGCGGTGTCGAAGAAAACGCCGTCGGTTTCGAGCTTGGCATCCTTCAGGATCGACTCAATGCGCGACATCAGCGCGGCGTCGACCTTGACGGTCGGCTTGCCAGAGGAGACCTGAACAGCGGGCGATTCGCCGAAGAAGTTGGGCACTGTGTAGATCGCGCCCAGCAGCAAGGCGACGCCGATAATGAGGTATTTCCAGAGCGGGTAGCGATTCATGATCGTGTCGAGCTCGTGTACGCACCGCGCTGCGGCGCACGGGCGCTTGGGCGAGCCTGGTTAGCGGGCCGGGCGTTGGGCGGCTGGGCGCCGGGCCCGATGGCAAAGGCACGGGCGGGGCGGGGCATCACGGTGAACAATGGCGGGCGGCGCTTGCTGCGTCTCTGGGACTCAGAGCGACTTGACCGTGCCCTTGGGCAGCAGTGTTTGCACGGCCGCACGCTGCATCGAGATCTGCACTGGCTGGCCATTGACCGCTGCCACTTGGAGTGTGATGTACTGGTCGGCGATGTCGGTGATCTTGCCAACCATACCGCCGGCGGTGACCACTTCGTCGCCCTTGTTGAGCGCCTCGACCATCGTCTTGTGTTCCTTCTGTCGCTTTACCTGCGGGCGGATCAGGAGGAAGTAGAAGACGATGAAGATCAGCACCATGAAGCCGATCGACATCAGTGACGACTCGGTGCCCGTCTGCGCGGCCGGTGCGGTCTGGGCGTAAGCATTCGAAATGAAGAACATCATGTTTCCCTGCGCGTAAGTGTGGATACGGGCGGCGCCACCCGCGGCGCTCGACCAAACTTTTAGATTATAGGGGTGGCGGCCGTCAGACGCCGCGCGCGCGATCCCGGGAGAATGCCTGCCGGAAGGCCTCGAAGCGGCCCTGATCGATGGCGGTGCGGGCTTCGTGCATCAGTGAGAGGTAGAAGTGCAGATTGTGGATCGTGTTCAGCCGCGCCCCCAGGATCTCGTTAACCCGCTGCAGGTGATGCAGATAGGCGCGGCTGAAGTTGCGGCAGGTGGCGCAGGAACAGGTCTCGTCCGCCGGCCCTGTTTCGTTCCGATATCGGCTGTTGCGCAGCTTTAGCTCGCCGTGCCGGGTGAAGAGCCACCCATTGCGCGCGTTGCGGGTCGGCATCACGCAATCGAACATGTCGATGCCGGCCGCAATACCTTCGACGAGATCTTCTGGAGTACCCACCCCCATCAGGTAGCGCGGGCGATCCGCCGGCAGGCGCGGGGCGGTGTGCCGCAGCACACGCAGCATCTCCTCCTTGGGTTCACCGACCGACAATCCGCCAATCGCATAGCCATCGAAGCCGATGTCAGTGAGGCCCGCGAGTGATTCATCCCGCAGGTCTTCGTACATGCCGCCCTGAACGATGCCAAACAGGGCGTTGAGTCGCCCCTTCGACTCGCCGAGTTGCGTGAACGCGTCCCGGCTGCGCCGTGCCCAGCGCAGTGAAAGCCGCATCGAGGCGCCCGCCTCCTGGGTCGTGGCCGCCAGGCCGTTGATCTCGTAGGGCGTGCATTCGTCGAACACCATCGCGATGTCGCTGTCGAGCACGGTCTGAATGCGCATCGACTCCTCTGGCGTCAGGAACAGGCGATCGCCGTTGACCGGCGAGGCGAAGCGCACACCGTCCTCGGAGATCTTGCGCAAAGTCCCGAGCGAGAACACCTGGAAGCCGCCGGAGTCGGTGAGAATCGGCGCTTGCCAGCCCATGAAGTGGTGAAGGCCTTCGTGCGCCGCTATCACGTCGAGCCCCGGCCGCAGCCAGAGGTGAAACGTGTTGCCCAGCACGATCTGTGCACCCGCTTCGGTGAGTTCCCAGGGGGCCATCGCCTTGACGGTGCCGTAGGTGCCGACCGGCATGAAGACCGGCGTCTCGACCGTGCCATGGGCGAGCGCAAGCCGGCCTCGGCGGGCGGCCCCATCCGTCGCGAGCAGATCGAAGCTGGCCATCATCGCTTGCGCTCGAGCAGCATTGCGTCACCGTAACTGAAGAATCGGTAGCGCTGCGAGATCGCGTGCGTATAGGCCGCCCGAATGCGTTCGGATCCGGCGAAGGCGCTGACCAGCATCAGAAGCGTCGAGCGCGGCAGGTGGAAATTCGTAATCAGTCGATCGACGATGCGGAACGCGTAGCCCGGTGTGATGAAGAGCGATGTGTCGCCGCTGCCGGGTACAACCTGAAACTCCTCGCCCGCGGCGACGGCCGCCGATTCCAGCGCGCGCAGGCTGGTGGTGCCCACTGCCACCACGCGCCGTGCTTCGCGGCGCGCGTTGTTGACTGCGATTGCCGTAGACGACGGCACGTCGTACCACTCGCTGTGCATGTGATGGTCCGCGAGACGCTGTGCGCGCACCGGCTGGAACGTGCCCGCTCCCACGTGCAGGGTCACGCTGGCCATCTGCACGTTACGGGCGCGCAGCCGATCGAGGAACCCTGCCGTGAAGTGCAATCCTGCCGTAGGCGCCGCAACGGCGCCGGGCTGTGCCGCGTAGACTGTCTGGTAACGCTCGGCATCGAAGGCGGTGTCGGCATGTGCGATATAGGGTGGCAGCGGCACGTGGCCATGTTGCTCGAGTACGTCGTGCACGTCGCGTTCGAAGCGCAGCAGGAAGAAGGCGTCGCGCCTGCCTTCGACCGTCGCACGCTCGCCATCGCCGAACTGAAAGCGTGCTCCAGGCGCCGGCCGATGGCTGGTCCGCACCAGAGCCAGCGCCAGGTTTGGCTCCAGCACGCGCTCAACCAGGGCTTCGACCCGGCCACCGCTAGGCTTTTGGCCGAGTAATCGTGCCTTGATGACGCGCGTGTCATTGAAGACAAGCAGATCCCCCGGTACGAGCAGTCGCTCAAGGTCCGCAAAGCACAGGTCGCAAAGTATGTCCGCCGTGACGTGCAGCAACCGGCTGGCGCCGCGTTCCGGCAGCGGGTGCTGCGCGATCAGTTCGTCCGTGAGTTCGAAGTCGAAGTCGTCGAGCGTCAGCTCGCGGTCGACGATGGCTTGACCGGCCATACGTCCTTTCCGGCGCGCAACACGCGCAGCTCTCTTGTTCAGCGCGCGCTTGCCCGGCCGCCCCAATGGCGCACGCCCGATCGTTCCGCCGCGAGTGCAGGTGCGACCGTAGGCCGCATACACGCGCGGTGCTCAGTGGTGGTGCCGGGAAAGGGAATCGAACCCTTACGGTATTGCTACCGCGGGATTTTGAGTCCCGTGCGTCTACCAGTTCCGCCATCCCGGCTGGGCGGCGAATTATCTATGAAAGGCCCCGGCGGACCAAACGCGCGCTCAGCGCGCGGCGGATGAGGCGTCGCTGCGGCGGTCGCGCACCACGACGGTCCGGGCGAGCTTGTCGTGCCAGCCCTGCTTGCGGGCATCGAACGCGACCCAGAGGAGGCCGAGGCACAACGGGATGATCGAGATGTAGTAGGCGAAGTAGCGGCCGATCAGTTGCCCGGTGGAGGGGGGGCGGGCGGTATCGGCGTCGACGATGCGCGCCCCGATGATCATCTTGCCGGGCGTGGCCTGGCGGTACAGCCAGAATACGATGACGGCTGCCGCGGGCAGCACCCAGTTCAGCAGCACGTCGGCCGCCCCGTGCACCGCATCGGGTTCGAAGAAATAGCCCGGGCCGTAGATCCAGTAGAGCAGCGGCATGATGAGTGCGAGCAGCAGAACGCTGTCGATCAGGGCGGCGCCGACGCGCGCCCAGAATCCGACGTATTCCAGCTCCTCCGGCCAGTTGACGGGATCCGGCATCAGACTTCCAGGTTATCGATGAGTCGCGTCGCGCCCAACTTCGCGGCCGTCAGCACGACCAGAAGCTCGCCGGCAGCGACTTCCGCGGTCGTCGGTGCCTTGAGGTCGCGGCGACGGCGCACGGACACGTAATCGACCTTCCAGCCATTCGCTGACAGGGTTCGCCCCGCATCGTGCTCGATGCGCGCGACATCAGTCTCGCCGCCGCGGAGGCGATCACGTACCTCGTTCAGCGTCACATAGAGGCGTGGTGCTTCCTTGCGCTCGGGATCCGAGAGGAAACGGTTGCGCGAGGACAGGGCAAGGCCGTCGGGATCACGCACGGTTTCGTGCGGGATGATCTCGGTCGGCAGTGCGAACTGCCGGCACATGTTGCGCACGATCATCAGCTGCTGATAATCCTTCTTGCCGAATACAGCCACGCGCGGCTGGACACACGAGAACAGCTTCAGCACGACAGTCGAAACGCCGGTGAAGAAGCCCGGCCGGAACTCGCCCTCTAGGATGTCTCCGAGGTCCTGCGGCGGCTGCACCCGGTAGTTCTGCGGCTCAGGGTACATCTCCTGTTCGTTCGGTGCGAACAGCACGTACACATGATTGTGCTTCTGCAGCTTGTCGATGTCGTCTTGCAGCGTGCGTGGGTACTTGTCGAAGTCCTCGTTGGGGCCGAACTGCAGGCGATTAACAAAGATCGATGCGACGACCGGGTCGCCGTGCTGGTGTGCCATTGCCATCAGCGACAGATGTGCCGCGTGCAGGTTGCCCATTGTCGGAACGAACGCGATCCGGTTCTGGCCACGCAGCTGATCCCGCAGTTCTTCGATCGTGTGAACGACTTTCATCGTGGCGGAGCCTGTCGTGGAGCACGCGGGAGGCGAGGCCGCGGATTGTAGGGGTTGGCCGGACGCCTCAGTAGCCGTGCTCGGGCGCCGGGAAGCTGCGATCCTTCACCGCCGCGACGTAGGTCGCAACAGCCGCGCCGATATCGGGCTGGCCGCTGCATGAAGTTGCGCACGAAGCGCGGCTTGCGTCCGGGATAGACATCGAGCATGTCGTGCAGCACGAGCACCTGGCCCGATACCGCCGTGCCGGCGCCGATGCCGATGGTCGGCATGCCTCACGGTCTGAGTGACGCGTTCCGCCAGCGCCGACGGGATGAGTTCAAGCACCAGCATCGCGGCACCGGCTTGCGTCGAGCGCGCGTGCATCCTCGAGCAGGCGTTCGGCCTCAGCTTCGCTGCGGCCCTGGATGCGGTAGCCGCCCACCGCATGCACCGACTGCGGCGTCAGTCCGAGATGCGCGCACACCGGAATGCCGCGTTCGACGAGGAACGCGACCGTTGGTGCAAGCCAGGCGCCGCCTTCGAGCTTCACCATCTTGGCGCCCGCCTGCATCAGGCGAACTGCGCTGTCGAACGCCTGCTGCGGGCGCGCCTGGTAACTGCCGAACGGCATGTCGGCGATCAGCCACGCCGCTCCGAGGCCGCGCGCCACGCAGCGCGTGTGATACGCGACGTCATCGAGCGTCACCGGCAGCGTCGAGTCGAGGCCCTGGATCACCATGCCGAGCGAGTCGCCGACCAGCACGCAGTCGACGCCGTGCAGCGTCGAGCAGCCGCGCGAAGCTGGCGTCGTAGCAGGTCAGCATCGCGATCGGTTCGCCCAGCGCGCGCATTTCGCGCAGTCGCGGCAGCGTGATCGCCTTGCGCGCCGCGGGGGCAGGGGTCTTGCGGATGGGTGCTCATGCGGCGAGATTGAAGTATTCGCGGCGTCCGCGCAACCGCGCGATGCGATCGAGCAGCAGCCGGAAGTCGGTCGTCGCTGGTCGATCGGGTTCAGGTGCTCGGTGTTGACGATCAGCACCGGCGCGGCCTCGTACTCGTGGAAAAAGCGGGTGTAGCTGTCGGCCAGCGCGGCGAGGTAGGTCTCGCGTCGATGCCGGGCTTCGATCGGATTGCCGCGCCGGGCGACGCGTTCGACCAGCGTTTCCGGGACGGGCCTGCAGGTAGATGACGAGGTCTGGCGCCGTGGTCTGCGGCCGCAGCTGTGCCAGGATCTGTTCATACAGGCGCAGTTCGTCGTCGGCCAGCGTCAGGCGCGCGAACAGGGGGTCCTTGTCGAGCAGGAAATCGGCAAACAGCAGCGCACGGAAAAGATCGAGCTGTCGGACTTCGGCCAGCTGCTGCACGCGCTGGAACAGGAAGAAGAGCTGGGTCGGCAGTGCATAGCGCTTGCGGTCCGTGTAGAAACGCTCGAGGAAGGGATTGGCCTCCGGCCGCTCCAGCAGCGTGTGCGCCTGGTAGTGCTCGGCCAGCTTGCGCGCCAGCGAGGTCTTGCCGGCGCCGATCGGGCCCTCGATCGCGACATAGCGGTAGCGACCGGCGATCATGACGGCCCGCGGAAAATGAAGTAGACCGCCCCGATGAGGCACAGCCCGGCCCACAGGTAGTCGAGGCGCGGCGCCTCGCTCCATGTAAAGCACGGCGAACGGCACGAACACCGACAGCGTGATCACTTCCTGCAGGATCTTGAGCTGCGCCAGCGAATAGCTCGGTGTAGCCGATGCGATTGGCCGGCACCTGCAGCAGGTACTCGAACAGCGCGATCCCCCAGCTGACGAACGCGGCGATCCACCACGGCTTGTCATTCAGGTTCTTGAGGTGCGCGTACCAGGCGAACGTCATGAAGACGTTCGATCCGATCAGCAGGAGCGTCGTCTGCGCGACGACCGGCAGTCCGGACATCGGCTGGCCTGCGGTCAGGGCGCGGCCGGCGCTTCGAGCGGCTCGATCTTCTGGTCTTCGACCGAGTCCAGGAACGAGGCCGCCGGGCCCTGGCCCGGTATGCGGATGTCCGGCGCGAGGTCGAGCAGCGGCCGCAGCACGAAGGCGCGCAGATGCAGTCGCGGGTGCGGCAGCGTCAGCGGCGTGCTCTGGATGATCATGTCGCCGAGCAGCAGCAGGTCGAGGTCCACGTTGCGCGGGGCGTTCTTCTTCAAACCGCGCCGCTTGCGGCCCAGCATCAGCTCGATGTCCAGCAGGTGCAGCAGCAGTGCGTAGGGCTCGAGCGAGGTTTCGACCTTGGCCACCGCGTTCAGGTAGTCAGGGCCGGGAGCATCGATGGGCGCCGAGCGGTAAAACGGCGACACCGCGATGAACTCGGTCTGCTCGATCGAGCGCAGCGACTCGATGGCCGAGTTCAGGGCCTCGACGACGTCGCCCTGGTTCGACCCCAGCCCGATGTATGCGATGCGCTTCACTGTCGCCGGTTACGCCGTTCCTGTGTCAATTGAAGCACCTGCCGACGGCCCGCGACTGCCTTTGCCGCGCGATCTACGTCGCCGCTTGCGTCCGGTCGTTTCTGGGACCGCGCTGCGCTCTGCCTCCTCCACCAACCGCTCGCGCTCGTCTTCCTTCGCCAGCGAAAAACGGGTCCACCAGTCGGCCAGTTCGGCCGGGATTTCATCCGCGGCGGCGCGCAGCAGCAGGAAATCATAACCGGCGCGAAAGCGCAGGTGCTCCAGAAGGCGGTACGCCGAACGACCGGCACGTCGCTCGAAACGTGGCTGCAGGCCCCAGATCTCCCGCATGTCGGAGACGAACCGGCGCTGGACCGACAGCTTCTCGGTCTGAGCATCCAGCGTGTCGTCGATCGCCGCATTGAGCGCGGGGATGCGATGTTCGCCCTTGGCCGTGCGCGCGTTCCACTTGACTAGCACGTCGTGCCAAAGCAGTGTGGCGAACAGGAAGTCCAGGCGAGATCGATTTGCCGGCCAGCACGCGCTCGTCGGTGCGCGCCAGCGCCTGCAGCACGAAGCGCTCTCCGGCGGGCTGCTCGAGGATCACGTCGAGCAGCGGCAGCAGGCCATGGTGCAGCCCCTCCATGCGCAGACGCGTGATGCACGCGACCGAGTGACCACTGGTCAGCAGCTTCAGCATCTCGTCGAACAGGCGCGCGGCCGGGACGTTCTCGATCAGCCCGGCCAAACGGGGGATCGGTTCGCGCGTGGCTTCGTCGATCTCGAAGCCGAGCTTGGCCGCGAAGCGGACCGCGCGCAGCATGCGTACCGGATCCTCGCGATAGCGTGTCTCGGGATCGCCGATCATGCGTAGCCGCTTGCGGCGGACATCCTTCACGCCATCGTGATAGTCGATCACTTCGCGCGAGGTGGGGTCGTAGTACAGCGCGTTCACCGTGAAATCACGCCGTGTCGCGTCTTCGTGCTGCTCGCCGAACAGGTTGTCGGCCAGCACGCGGCCGTGCTCGTCGGTCTGGCGGTCGGGATTGTCGAGCGCGCGGAAAGTTGAGACTTCGATCGTCTCCTGTCCGAACATCACGTGCACCAGGCGGAAGCGCCGGCCGATGATGATCGCCCGCCGGAAATGCGACTTGATCTGCTCCGGCGTGGCATCGGTCGCAACATCGAAATCCTTCGGCGCGACGCCGAGCAACAGGTCGCGCACTGCGCCGCCGACGAGGTAAGCGCGGAAGCCAGCTTTCTGCAGCGTCTCGCACACGCGCAGTGCCGATCGCGCCACCAGGTCCTGGTTGATGCCGTGCACGTCGGCGCCGATGCGCTTCGGCTCGCGGGACTTGCGCGGCTTGCGCGAAAAAAGCGTCGTGACGCGCTCGATGACGCGCTTGATCATGTCTCGCTCGCCGCGTGGCTGGTTTCGAGCCTAGGCATGCGCGGGCTCGAACAGTTGCAACATCGGCCAGCCGCGCTCGCGTGCGAGCGCAAGTAGCCGCGGGTCGCCGTTGGTGACGACCGGAAAGTTCACTTTCTCGAGCAGCGGCAGGTCGTTGATGGAGTCGCTATAGAACGTCGTCGAGGTGTCGGCGAACGAGTGGCCACGGGCGGCGAGCCACGCTTCGACCTTCCGGACCTTGCCGTCCTGGTAGGTGTGGGTGCCGACGTACCCGCCAGTGAAGCGGCCGTCCTGTTCCTCGGGCTCGACCGCCAGCACGTGCTCGATCCCGAACTCCCGCGCGATCGGTGTCACGACATAGGCGTTGGTGCCGGTGACGAGCGCCAGTACGTCGCCGCGGGCGCGATGCTGTTCGACCAGTGCGCGCGCCTGTTCACGGACGGCCGGACCGACGTGGCTCTGCATGAACTCATGATGCCAGTCATCAAGCGACGCGCGCGGAAACGCGGCCAGCAACTCCATCTGGAAGCGCACATAGGCATCGACGTCGAAGGTGCCGGCTCGGTAGTCCTCCGCGAAGCGCCGGATGCGAGCCCCGTATTCGGAGGGGTCGAGCCCGCCGCGCCGCACGACGTGGTGGGACCATGTGTCGGCGCTGTCGATTGGCAGCAAGGTGTGATCGAGGTCGAAGAGCGCGAGATGCATCGAGCGGATTTTACGCACCCAACCTACACAGCCGACTGGGCCCAGTCGCGCACCAGCGGCACAGTGATTGCACGCTTGGCGGCCATGGCATAGGCATCGAGCGCATCGAGGACGGCCATCAGTGTTCGCATGTCACGCGGCATGTGGGTCAGTACATAGGCCAGCACCTCCGGCGGCAACGCGATGCCGCGCGCTGTCGCGTGCGCCCGCAGCGCGCTTTCCTTCTCGGCATCGGAGAGCTCGTGCAGCTGATAGACAAGCCCCCACGCGAGCCGGGTCCTGACGTCATCGCGCAGCGTGAGCTGGGCGGGCGGGCGATCCCCGGCCGTCACGACGGCCGCTGGCGGCGCTGCCCTGACCTCGTTGAGCAGCACGAACAGGCGGTGCTGTCCCGCTTCCGACAGCCGATCGACGTCGTCTATCAGATAGAGCCGGGTCGACGGGTCGACCTCGATGGGGGCATCGGCCGCGCTGCAGCTGCGGCTCGGTCCCTGGGCGCCGACCGCCTGCAACAGGTGCGTTCGGCCGCTGCCCGGGCTGCCCCAGAGGTAGACGAAGCGTTCGCCCGAGCCGGCTGCCGTCGCCCGCAGGGCGGCGACCGCCTCCGCGTTGCGGCCCACGACGAAACTGTCGAACGAGGGACGCGGCGGCTGCAGCAGATCGAGCGCCAGTTGTTGCGGTCGATGAGTCATGGCAGTGGCGCGTTGTGCAACGGCCCGCACCTTACAATCCGGACCTTCGCCGTTCACGCGCGGCGCGCAAGTCTACCGGGCTGCCCATGCGCCCAACGCCATGAACCCACTCGACTACAAGCAGGCCGGCGTCGATTACGCCAGTATCGACCCGCTGAAGATCCTGGCGCAGCGGGCGGCGGCGTCCACCGCCGGCAACCTGGCGCGACACGGCCTGCTCGAAGTCGCTGCCTCGCGCGGCGAGTCGGCCTACGTCCTCGACTGCGGTGAGTTCTACCTGGCCTCCATCACCGAATGCCTCGGCACCAAGGCGCTGGTTGCCGACGCAATGCGCGCGATCACCGGCCGCACCTACTATGACCAGATCGCCCAGGACACACTGGCGATGGCGTTGAACGACATCATCACGGTGGGTGCGACCCCGGTGTCGGTGCATGCCTACTGGGCGAGCGGTGGTAGCGACTGGTTTGCCGACGCGGAGCGCGCTCGCGATCTGGTGGAAGGATGGCGCGTGGCCTGCAACCGCAGCGGCGTCGCATGGGGCGGCGGCGAGACTCCGGCACTGGCGGGGGTGGTGGAGCCCGGTCGCATCGACCTGGCGGCGTCATGTGTCGGACTGATCCGCCCGAAGTCACGACTCACGCTCGGCGCGCGGCTGGGTGCGGGCGATGCCATCGTGCTGCTGGCGTCGAGCGGCATTCATGCCAACGGGGTCTCGCTGGCGCGCAAGCTGGTTGAGCGCCTGCCGGAGGGCTATCGCACGCGCCTTGCAGACGGATCGATGTACGGAGACGCCCTGCTCGCGCCGACGCTTCTCTACTCACCGGTGACGGAGGCGCTGGCGACGGCAGGGATCGTTCCGCACTACAGCGCCAACATCACCGGCCACGGCTGGCGCAAGCTGATGCGGCACCCGGGCGAGTTCACCTACCGGATCCACACCCTGCCACCCGTGCCGCCCGTGTTGGCGTTTATCACCGAGCAGGCGGGCTTGCCGCCGCGCGAGTCCTACGGCAGTCTGAACATGGGGGCGGGATTCGCCATCTTCGTGGCGGCGAGCGAGGCCGAGCGCTGTGTCGAGACGGCGCGCGCCTGTGGCGTCGAGGCCTGGAACGCCGGCGTCGTCCTTGCCGGCGCCAAGCAGGTTTTCATCGAGCCTTTGAACCTGACGTACGCGGCCGACGAGTTGCACGTGCGGGCCTGAAGGGCTGTCTGGCATCACCTTAAAGGGTGGTGCGCGCCAGTGACTCGGGCAGGGCGCGGGGCGGAACGGGCAGCCCCCGCTCCACGTCGGAGGCCACCAGCAGCGCGTGGTCAGGCACTGCTGACGGCGCCCCGGCCGGAAACACGGTGTCCGCAGACACGTCCGCGTCCGGCCGGTGTTGCCGCGAAGTTCCAGATCAAAGGGGCCAGGGTGATCGCAACGACCACCAGGTAGCGTTTCATCGGTCTTGCGGGAAGTCTGGAATGGCGTTTCATCTTGTCCTCCGCCAGCTGCCTTGAAAGCGGTGCAGCGTGTCGTGAGTGTGACCCCGCGTTTCAGCGACAGGCAGCGTGAAATTCACGCGCTGGCAGGGCACAAAGCGCTGCCGCAACTGTCGGAAATTCACGCAACCGACTGGCAGGCGCGGGAGTCCGCGACGCGGGACGTGCCCCGCGTATGATCCGCGCCCTCGCGGGCGCACTTGCACGGCGCTCCACGGAGGCCTTGTTGAACTCCCTTTTTGAGAACATCTCGCTTCGGCTGTCCAAAGAGTGGCGGTCGCGCAACTTGCCGCGCCATGGGCATTCGTATCGCTGCCAGTGCGGGCGGCCGGTCTTCTTCCTCAACAGCAAGTGCCTCGCATGCGGGGCCGCACTCGGATATGAACCGGGCGTCGCCGAGGTACGGACTCTGCTGCCGGCCGGCGAAGGGTTGTGGCAACTCGCCGGGCAGGCCGCCTCGCCGCGCACCTACCGGCGCTGCGCCAACTTCGAATCGCCCGCCGGTTGCAACTGGCTGGTGAGCGCCGACGACCCAAAGCTGCACTGTGCTTCCTGCCGACTGAACCGTACGATCCCCGACCTCAACGACGCCGACAACCAGCGCTACTGGCGCGCGATCGAAAATGCGAAGCGCCGGCTGGTGGCACAGCTACTGTCGCTGGGCTTGCCGGTGAAGTCGAAGGTCGAAGACGATCCCGCGCACGGGGTCGCGTTCGACCTACTGCGCTCACCCGCCGGAGGTCCGCGCGTGCTCACCGGCCATGCGAACGGCCTGATCACGCTCAACGTTCTGGAAGCCGACGACGCGCAGCGCGAGCAGATCCGGCACGCGATGCGCGAGCCGTACCGGACGCTGCTCGGACACTTCCGCCACGAGATCGGTCACTACTACTGGGATCGGCTCATCGTCGGGACAGACTGGCATGAACCGTTTCGGCACGTCTTTGGCGATGAGCAGGCCGACTACGCGGCGGCGCTGAAGGCGAACTATGAGAACGGTCCGCCCGCCGACTGGCCGAACCGCTTCATCAGCTCATACGCGTCCACGCATCCCTGGGAGGACTGGGCGGAGACCTGGGCGCATTACCTGCACATCTACGACAGCCTCGACACGGCGCTCGGGTTCGGGCTGACGGCGGACGATGTCGAGCTGCAGCTCGAGCCGTTCAGCCTCGCGGACCTGTACGATCCGCAGCATCCGGACGCCAAGCGCTTTCTGGACCTGCTGAATTCCTCGCTCGAGCTGATCACCGTGCTCAACGAACTGGCACGCAGCCTCGGTCAGCCGGACATCTACCCGTTTGTGCTCTCGCGCCCGGTGGTCCGCAAGCTTCACTTCATTCAGCTTGTCGTGACCGACACGCGGCTTCACGGGACGGTGCAATAGCACTGCCGTCCGCGAACTTCGCGGGCGCCAGCACCGCCCGCGCGGTGCCGCATGGTCGCCGCACGAGGGTGGATCAGCGTTCCTTCAGCGCGATACGGCCAGTGCGGTAAGGCGGCCTTCGACCGCGCGCAGGGCATCGTCGCGCCGCGGATCGAGTGCGAGCTGCGGCGCGAGTGATCGCAGCCACGTGAGCTGCCGTTTGGCAAGCTGGCGCGTGGCGGCGATCGCCGCGGCGCGGAACGCCTCACGGGTGACGCCCCCGTCCAGGTACGCCCACGCCTGGCGGTAGCCGACGCTGCGCATCGACGGCAGATCGGGTGTCAGATCACCGCGCGCGCGGAGTCGTTCGACCTCGGCAAGGAAGCCGGCCTCGAGCATGCCGTCGAAGCGTTCCTCGATCCGACGATGCAAGGGCGGCACGGTCGAGCGGCATCAGCGCGATGATCTCCGTCGTCAGCGTCGGCGACTCGCCGCGCGCCAGCAGAGTCGACATCGGCGTTCCGGTCACGGTGAAGATTTCGAGCGCACGCTGGATGCGCTGTGCATCGTTGGGCTTGAGGCGCGCGGCGGTGGCCGGATCCAGCTCGGCCAGCCGCGCGTGCAGGGCGGGCCAGCCCAGCGCCCGCGCCTCGGCGAGTCAACGCAACCCGCACGGACGCATCGGCCGACGGCAGGTTCGAGAGTCCCTCGCGCAGCGCCTTGGCATACAGCATCGTGCCGCCGACGAGCAGCGGAAGCCTGCCGCGCCTGCGTATGTCGGCGATCGCAGCGGCGGCATCGCGCACGAAGTCGGCGGCCGAGTAGGGCTGCGTCGGATCTCGCAGGTCGAGCAGGTGGTGGACAACGGCCGCGCGTTCGGCCGCGCTCGGCTTCGCAGTGCCGATGTCTAGGCCGCGATAGACCTGGGCCGAGTCGACACTGACGATCTCGAGCGGATGCTGCTGCGCAAGTTCAAGCGCCAGGGCGCTCTTGCCGCTGCCGGTCGGCCCCAGCAGCATCAGCGCGTCAACCATGGTGCGCGACGTCGCCGTCACGGCGAACGAGGGTGACGGCGACCACGCAGCACAATGCGGCCGAGCCTGTGATCGTGAGCGTCAGCGGGTACACGGCCCCGTTGTAGCTGGCGCCGATCCACACGCCGATCGCCGCGACGACGGCCATCATGCAGAAGCCGAGCAAGGCGGCGGCAGCCCCGGCCGAGTGCCGGAAAGGCGCCACGGCCCCGGGCTGCGCCGGCGCCTGGAGGATGCCGTGCGAGGCCCCGAACAGGAACATCGGAACGCTGATCGCGGACAGGCCGGCGACGCGCACGGTCGTAGCCCTCCGGTTTCGTTCGCCCATGCGCGGGCTGTCGGCACCGGCGGCGCGCGGAATTTCGGAGTGCGAACGTTTCACCGACGTCAAATGTACAGGGCCAGGGTGTTGTGTCAGCGCCGGGATCGCTCCGACCGGGGTCGAGTAGCCTTGGATCGGCTTGAATGGAGGAGTGACATGAGCGTCGAGCCCGGAAGCCGCGAGCAGCTGTGGGAAGGTCAGTTCAGCGAAGTGGACCGCGAGATATCCAAGATGGCGTCGCTGTGTGGCATCGACATCCTGGACCGCGCGCAGTTGAAGCGCGCATTGGAGAACGATGCCGGCGTTTGCACGCACGACAACGCACTGGCCTTCGAGAAGCTGCACACGCTGTTGAAGGCGCATTACCTGCTGCGCAGTCGTGCGGCTGATCGTATCGGCGAAGTCGAGGCTCAGGCGGCAATCGAGCGTGCGGTGGCCGCGCTGATGGAGAAGTTTGCTGCCATCGGCAAGCGCTGATCGGCCCTCGGCTAGCGTCCGCGCAGAAACAGTCGGTCGAGGTCCGCCACTGTCAATTGCGCCCACGTCGGCCGGCCATGATTGCACTGGTCGGATCGCTCCGTCGCCTCCATCTCGCGCAGCAGAGCATTCATCTCGTCCAGCGTCAGGCGGCGGTTCGCGCGCACGGCGCCGTGGCAGGCAAGGGTGGCGAGCAACTCGTTCCGGTGCTCGGTCAGTACGCGCGAGGCCCCGAACTCGCGCACGTCGCGCAGCAGGTCGCGCGCCAGCGCCGCCCCGTCAGCCTGGGCCAGCAGCGCTGGCACGGCGCGCAGGGCGAGCTGGGTAGGCGAAACCGTCGCGAGATCGACCCCGAGCTGGGTCAAGAGCGTCGACTCGTCCTGCGCGGTGGCGATGTCGAGCGGCGAGGCACTGAACACTTGCGGAATGAGCAACCGCTGCTGCGGCATCGTGTGCGCATCGAGCTGCTGCTTCAGCTTCTCGTAGACGATGCGCTCATGAGCGGCGTGCATGTCGACGATGACGAGCCCGCGCTCGTTCTGGGCCAGGACGTAGATGCCAGCGAGTTGCGCGATTGCCATGCCGAGCGGCATGTCGCCCGCGGTCGCCGACGGCGCGCTGCTCGCAGGCGCGAGGGCGGGACGCTCGGCGAGCACGGCCAGATACTCTGCGATCGACTGCTCGACTCCAAGCGTGCGCTGCCGTGACGTTGCGCCCCACATGGTGAGTGGCCTGGCGGCGGACTCGGGCGAGGGCGGCAGGAGCGCTGTCGTGGGCTCGGCCAGCGCCGCCTGCACTGCGTGCAGAACAAACTGGTGCACCGCCGAAGAGTCACGGAACCGTACCTCGATCTTGGTTGGATGCACGTTCACGTCCACCCGGCGCGGATCCATCGTCAGATGCAGGCAGTACATTGGCTGGCTGCCGCCGTGCAGCACATCGGCGTAGGCCGCACGCACGGCGTGCGCGAGGACCCGATCGCGGACGTAGCGGCCGTTGACGAAGAAGTACTGGGCATCGGCCCGCGTCCGGCTCGCGGTCGGATGTCCCGCCCATCCGTGCAGACGGATGCCCGGGGCCTGGGCGTCGACTTCGCGCTGCGCTGACGGGAACTCCTCGGGCAGCAGCTTGAACGCCCGTTCGCGCGGTGACTGGGCTGCCAGCGCAAGCACCGTTCGCCCCTGGTGCACGACGCTAAAGGCGACCTGAGGATGCGCTGCCGCGATGCGTTCCACCTGCGTGACGCAGTGCGCGAGTTCAGTCGCTTCCGAACGCAGGAATTTGCGGCGCGCCGGCGTCTTGTGAAAAAGATCCGCGACCTCAATACGGGTTCCGATGACGGCGGCGGCGGGCTCGAGCGCGCCGGTGGACTCTGATGGTCCAGCCGCTGCTGTCGTTGGCGGTGCGCGAGGTGATGGTGACGTCGGCCACCGAAGCAATCGCTGCCAGCGCCTCGCCGCGGAAACCGAGGGACTCGACGGCCTCCAGGTCGCCGAGATCTGCAATTTTGCTGGTGGCATGTCGCGCCAGGGCGAGCGCGAGTTCGTCGCGCGGGATGCCGCGGCCATCGTCGCCGACGACCACACGCTTGATGCCGCCCGCTTCGAGTCGAACGTCGATGTGCGCGGCACCGGCGTCGAGGCTGTTTTCGATCAGTTCCTTGACGACCGAAGCGGGCCGCTCGACCACCTCGCCCGCGGCGATCTGGCTGATCAGGTCGTCGGCCAGCAGGCGGATTGGCGCCGGGGCGGGAGGTAATGTCATGGTGCAGATTATAGGAAGCGCGCTCGCGCAGTATCCGATCGACGCCAGGCCCCGTCGCGTATGATCCGCGCGCCTCTACGACTCCCCGGTTGCCGCTGCGCTCATTCAATGGAAGGTATCAACTGGCTCGACCTGTTCAACGCGATGGATCGCTTCCTCGTGGCGATCGTCGAGCACAATGTGCTGCTGGTCTACGTGATGCTCTTCGCGATCTACTTCTCGGAGACCGGCCTGGTGTTCATGGCATTCCTGCCCGGCGATTCGCTGCTCTTCGTCGCCGGCGCCGTGTCGGCGCTTCCGCAGTTGCAGGCCAAGGGGCTCAATGTCTACCTGCTGATGTCGGTCATCACGGCCGGCGCCGTGCTCGGCAATACCGTCAACTACTACATCGGTGCCTGGCTGGGCAAGAAGGTCTACGACGGCACGATCCGCTGGATCGACCAGACTGCACTGAAGAAGACGCATGATTTTTACGAGCGACACGGCGGCAAGACCGTCATGATCGCGCGCTTCGTGCCCGTGGTGCGATCGTTCGCGCCCCTGGTGGCGGGCGCGTCCGGAATGGACATGCGAAAGTTTCAGCTTTACAGCGTGCTGGGCGCTGCGGTCTGGGTGGTGTCGCTGGTGTACGGTGGCTACCTCTTTGGCAACATACCGATCATCAAGGACAACCTTGGGACCATTCTCATCGTCGGCATTGCCGCGGCCGCGGGGCCGATGCTGCTCGCGGCCTTGGTAAAGCTAGTGCGCGATCGCCGGGCCGCGTAGGACGTTGCGGACTCAGGTCAGCGGGTTGCGTGCCAGCGGCGGGTTCTTTGCGAAGTAGCGCTTGATTCCGATCAGGATCGCGCGCGCCATCTGCTCCTGGTAGTCATCGTCGCGCAGGCGCGCTTCCTCGTCAGGGTTGCTGATGAACGCAGTCTCGACCAGGATCGAAGGAATGTCGGGCGCCTTCAGCACCGCGAAGCCAGCCTGTTCGACACGCGGCTTGTGCAAGCGGTTGACGCGCTCGAGTTCACGCAGCACCGAGTTGCCGAGCTTGAGGCTGTCGTTGATCTGCGCCGTGGTGGAAAGGTCGAGCAGCACGCGGGCGAGCTGCCTGTCGTGCGAAGCGAGGTTGATGCCGCCGATCAGATCGGCCTCGTTTTCGCGCCGGGCCATCCAGGCGGCGGCGCTGCTCGACGCGCCATTTTCGGACAGCGCGAATACCGACGAGCCGCGCACATCCGGCCTGATCCAAGCGTCGGCGTGGACCGAGACGAAGAGATCCGCCTGTACCGCACGCGCCTTAGCTACCCGCGTACGCAGCGGCACGAAGTAGTCGCCATCGCGTGTCAGTGCCACGCGCATGCTGTTGTCGGCGACGATCAACTCACGCAGGCGCCGCGCGATGGCAAGCGTCACCGTCTTCTCGTAGGTCCCTCCCTTGCCGACAGCGCCCGGGTCCTCGCCGCCGTGACCGGGATCGATCGCCACGGTGAGAATTCGCTGCACGTCCGCATCGGCTCCGCGCCGCGTCGGGCGCGAAGTGCGTGCAATCGTCTGCGGTTCGTCGGCCGCCCGCGGCGCAGCGCCGAAATCCGAGTCACGCGGCGTGGCCTGTTCGCGCAGCAACGCCATCAGCGGATCGGGCGGGTTCACCGGATAGAAATCGAGCACCAGCCGGTGCTGGTACGGGCCCACCGGTTCGAGCGAGAAGACCTGCGGCTTGACGTCTTCCTTGAGCTCGACGACGAGGCGCACGACCTTCGGCCGGTTTTGGCCGACGCGAATAACGCCGATGTACGGGTCGTTCGGCTCGACCTTGGCGACCAGTTCCTTGAATGCCGGCGTCAGGTCGATGCCTTCAATATCGATCACCATGCGCAGCGGTGGTGTGTCGCGGATGACGAAGTGCGTGAACTTCAGCGGCGCGTCGTGCTCGATCGCGACCCGCGTGTAGTCGCGGGCGGGCCAGACGCGGACGCCGAGCAGCGTGGCGCCGCGAGCAATGTGAACCGGTGTCAGCGCGAGCACGAGCGTGCCACCCGCGGCCTGGATCAGACGGCGGCGGTCGCGTCGAACTCCTTTAGTGCGCTGTCCAGGCATTCGTGCCCCAATGTGCTGGCCGCGGCCATCGTCGCGCGACGACCGTCACCGTCTACTTGCAGCGTGATCGACAGATCGGCGCCGGGCAGGCGCTCTCCGGCTTTTTCGGGCCACTCGATCGCGCAGATCCGGCCCGGTCCGAATTGATCACGAAAGCCCGCCGTCGAAAACTCGGACGGATCGGCAAATCGATAAAAATCAAAGTGATAGAAGTCTAAGCTCGAAACGCTGTGAAGTTCAAGCCCCGTTCGGCGTCCGCTGCTCGCGTGCCCGATCGAAACGACGTACGGCTCCAATACGGTGAAGGTCGGGCTGCGTACCGGTCCTTCGATGCCCAGCGCACGCAGCCAGCCGCGGACCAGTGCGGTCTTGCCGCTGCCGAGGTCACCGCTGAGGTTGACCTGCAACCCCGCCTGCGCGATCGCCGGGGCATGCTTGCGGCTCGCGGCCGCGAGCGCGCGCCCGAGGCGATCCGTGTCGGCGGGCGTTTCCAACGCGCGCGTGGAAGGCACGGGCAGTTCTGGTGGCGGCACCTAGAATGGCTCGCATGAAACCGGATCGCGCCGAGCATACCGTCGCCGCCATCGACGTCGATGCACTTGTGCCGCAGATACGTGCTTGGGGCGCGGAACTCGGCTTTGCGTGGGTCGGCATTTCGGACCTCGACGTCGCCGAAGCGTCGGAGCGCTTGAGCACCTGGCTCGCATCCGGTCGGCACGGCGACATGGACTACATGGCCCGGCATGCCGCGTTGCGCGCCGACCCGACACGGCTCCTCTCGGGTGCCCGCAGCGTCATCAGTGTTCGCATGGACTACCTGCCGCGTGGAGCGCCGTCGGACTGGGCCGCGCGCGAGCTGCGTCGTCTCGACGATTCTGGCGCCGCGGTGGTGTCGCTCTACGCGCGCGGTCGCGACTATCACAAGGTGCTGCGCGGCCGACTGCAGTCGCTGGCCGAACGTGTCGAGCGGGCTGTGGGCGCGTTCGGCTACCGCGTGGCGACGGACTCCGCGCCAGTGCTCGAAGTGGAGCTGGCTCGCAAGGCCGGGATTGGCTGGCGTGGCAAGCACACGCTGCTGCTGTCGCAGGATTCCGGTTCGATGTTCTTCCTCGGCGAGATTCTTACTGATCTTGCGCTGCCGGCCGACCCACCGACGGGCGAGCACTGCGGCACGTGCACACGCTGCATCGACATCTGCCCGACACGCGCGATCACCGGCCCGTTTCAGCTCGATGCGCGCCGCTGCATCTCGTACCTGACGATCGAGCATGCCGGGTTCCATCCCCGAGGAACTGCGGCCGCTGATCGGCAATCGCATCTACGGCTGCGACGACTGCCAGCTGGTCTGCCCCTGGAACAAGTTCGCGCGGCGCTCCGTGCTGCCTGACTTCGACGTGCGGCACGGTTTGGACGACGCAGCGGCTGGTCGATCTCTTCGCGTGGAGCGCGACCGACTTCGAGGTGCGCACCGCCGGCTCCGCGATCCGCCGCATCGGCTACGAGCGCTGGCTGCGCAACCTCGCGGTCGCGCTCGGCAATGCACCGACGTCGGAACCGATCATCGAGCACTGAGCTCACGCCGGAGTGATGCCAGCCCACTGGTGCGCGAACATGTCGAATGGGCACTCGCGCGACATGGCGCAGCGGCGCCCGTCAGTGCGGCGCCAGGCTGATCCAGACCGGAAGCGTCAGCATCGCCAGCAGCGTCTGCGCGGTGATTGCATAGGCGACCGGTGTCGCGTGCCCGCCCATGCGCGCGGCCAGGATGTAGGCGCTCGAGGCGGTCGGCAAGCGCCGCGAAAAGCACCACGACGAGCGCCGGCGTTCCTGCGAGCCCGAGCAGGTGTATGAACCACAAGCCCAGGGCCGGCATCACCATCAGCTTGACCGTGACCAGGTAGGTCATTGTCGGACGCTCCTCGTGCACCGACGCGAACGTCAGTCCGGCGCCAATGCACAGCAGCCCGAGCGCCAGGCTCGCGGTGCCGAGGCGCGACAGGAAGGTGCCGAGCAGCGTCGGGCAACTCGAACCCGAGCAGGTTGGCGATCAGTCCCGACACGGTCGCGAGAATCAGCGGGTTCACCGCCATCTCGCGCAGTACGCCGGTCTGTCGGTGCCGTGCCAACGCGTAGACGGCGAAGGCGTTGGCGAGCGGCACGCAGATGGCGATGATCAGTGCCATCAGCGCGACGCCGCGCGGACCGACGAGCGACTGCGCGAGCGCCAACCCGACGTACGAGTTGTAGCGGAACGCTGTCTGCACGCAACTGGCGAAGAACGCTGGCGTCGGCTTGAACAGCCAGCGCGCGGCAAAGCCAAGCACGACTGCCGCCAGGAAGGCACCGACCGCGGCCACCAGCATGCGGCCTTCGGTGGCAAAGGAGAACTTCGCGTTGACAATCGACGTGAACAGCAACGGTGGGAAAAGCGCGTAGTAGACGAGTCGTTCGGCTCCGTCCCAGAAGTTGCGCGTGAATCCCAGTCGTCGCGCGAGGATCGCGCCCATCAGGATCAGCCCGAAATCGGGCAGCATCAGCAGTGCGTTGTTCACGCCGGGCCTTCTGGGTTCAAAATTGCTGCCAGTGGAGGAGCCCCGTATAATCGCCGGCTCGCTTCAAGGCTGCTGTAGCTCAGTTGGTAGAGCAACTGATTCGTAATCAGTAGGTCGGTGGTTCGAGTCCACTCAGCAGCACCAACGACGCGCAGGTCTGCAATCGCGCGCCTCATGCCGACGGCCCTCCCGGGCCGTTTGTCTTGGCTGCCGTAAGCGTCGCGAGCGCGCTTGCGACTGTCGGATACATCAGCTTGATGCGCAACTCGTCCTTAAGGCGCCGGTTCGACAGTCGGCGCGACTCCGTCATGAACGAATACATCATCGGCGACACCGCGGACTTCAGCGCCGCGCGCGGCAGGCGGGGCGGGCGCGGCAGGCCGGTGGCGTCTGCGACCGCATCGAAGTACTCGGCCATCATGAGTGCGCTCTCGTCGACGGCGTTGTAGACGCGCGCGGCACGACCGCGGAACAGTGCCAGGATCGTGATGCGGGCGAGGTCATCGGCGTGGATGTGATTGCTGTAGACATCATCGGCCGGCGCCAGAGCGGGCAGGTTCTGCCGCAGGCGGTCGAGCGGCAGGCGATCGTGGGCGTAGATGCCGGGCACGCGCAGCACTGCGGCATGCATACGCCCGCGCATGACGCGTTCGGCATCAATGCGTCGCACGGCGCGATCGTTGGCTGGCCGCAAGCGCGCCGTCTCGTCGATCTGTCGTCCGCCGTGGTCGCCGTAGACGCCGGTCGTGCTGATATAGACGGCCCGTTGCACCGTTCGGTGGAGGGCGGTGGCGAGGCGGCGCGAGCGCGCATCGACGGCGCCGGAGCTTGCCGGTGGAGCAAGGTGAACGAGCCACGGCGCCAGTCCGCGCAGGCGGTCGAGGGAGCGTCGGCAATCAAGATCGCCCACGATCGGGACGGTGCCGGCCGCCCGCAGCTGCGTGGTGCGCGCAGGTGTCGATGTCAGTGCGATGAGCCTAAAGCGCGTTGCCAGGCGTGCGACAATTCGCAGCCCGACATCGCCGCAGCCGACGATCAGCAGGCGCGGTCGACCCAGTTTCCGTCTTCTGAAGCTCGCGTGCGGCGGCGGCGCGGGTCGATTGAATTCCATCGCGCGATTCTATGAGCTTCAAGGTCACGGTCCGCCCGAGCGGACGATCGTTCACCGTCGAGGGCGACGAGACCGTGCTGGCCGCAGCACTGCGGCAGGGCGTTGGCATCGCCTACGGCTGCAAGAACGGCGCCTGCGGCACCTGCCGCGGCAAGCTGCTTGAAGGCCAACTCGTGCACGGGGCGCACTCGACTTCCGCGCTGTCCGCGGCGGACGAGGCGAAGGGGCTAGCGCTGTTTTGCTGCTCGCGCCCTCACACTGACGTCGTCATCGAGGCGCGCGAACTGACCGGCTTTGGCGACATCCCGATCAAGAGAATGCCGGCGCGCGTTGCGCGCATCGAGCGCGTGGCGCCCGACGTCGCGATCGTGTCATTGCAACTGCCGGCAACCGAACGGCTGCAGTACCTGGCCGGTCAGTACCTCGAGTTCATCCTGCGCGATGGGACGCGTCGCCAGTATTCGATCGCCACGCCACCGCACGCCGACGAGCAGCTTCAGTTCCACGTCCGCCATATGCCCGGCGGAGTCTTCACGGACAACCTCTTCGGCGCGGGTCCGCAGCCGATCAAGGAGCGCGACATCCTGCGCGTCGAGGGCCCGATGGGAACGTTCTTCCTGCGCGAGGACAATCCGCGGCCGATCATCCTGCTCGCGAGCGGCACCGGATTCGCGCCGATCAAGGCGATTGCCGAGCACATCTTTGCGGAGGGCATCAACCGCGAGGACTCGGGCAAGGTCTTCCGCCCGGTGGTGCTCTACTGGGGCGCACGCACGCGGCAGGACCTCTACCTGGATGCGCTGCCGGCGCGCTGGACGGCCGAGCAGCCGAACTTCCGCTATGTGCCAGTGCTCTCAGAGGCGCAGCCGGACGATGCGTGGACCGGCCGCACCGGTTTCGTTCATCGCGCGGTGATGGAGGACCTCCCCGACCTTTCCCGCCATCAGGTGTACGCGTGCGGCGTACCGGTAATGGTCAATGCCGCACGCCGCGACTTTACGGCGCTCTGTGGCCTGCCGGAAGATCAGCTCTTCGCCGATGCGTTTACGTCGCAGGCGGATCTGGTGCAGGCCTGAAGCGGACCAGACGCGACTCCGATTGACAGGGCTTCCGAGTGCGTCCGCGCAACGGCGCCCACCGTCGCGTCACGCCAGGGCAATTCAGTTTCGAAGCGGCTGCAGGTAGCTCATGGCAACGCGCTGCCCAATTTTGCGGCCGAGGACGAGTCCATCCTCGCAGGCGGTGCGGAAGTGGATGCCGGCGTAGATCCTGGAGTCGGCACTTTCGCGCGCGGCCTGTGACAGGCTGGTGTACGACCGCTTGATGTTCGCAAAGGGCGGGCCGCTTGTGATGGTGAAGGCGACCTGGTCGGAGCCAAGGAAATTGGCGAGCAAAACCGCCGCCGCGGCGCTGAATATGCTCTGGGTCGAGGGGTAGTCCGACACGGCGGGCGTGTTCTGGTTGCTGTTCCAGTTCGGGTCTGCGACGGTGGCATCGTTGCCGTCTTCTGCCGCTTCCCGGATCGCAGTCACCGGCCTCCAGAAGTCGTAGACGTAACGAATCTTGAAGCCGGCGATGTAGCCATCGGCCATCGCGAGCGACACGCCGGCGAGTGCGCGTGCGCTGTCCCACGGATCGAGCCCGCGGGCCTCGGACGCGGCGCGCGCAACGCGATACCAGGACCCGGGCCCTTCAAACCAGAAGCGCGCGATCTCGTTTTGCTCGGGCGTGCGAACGGTGCTCACCTGACCGCCGATGGCCTTCACTTCGTTGAAGTCCCGTGCGTACTGTGCGCTCGTCAGGGCCGGCGGTCCGGGCGACCAGTACTGCGATGCGGACAGCAGCGTGAATGGTGTGACGTTGCCCCACCCGGGCAAGTTGGACGCCGCCATGCCCGGCGCCGCTTTCGGATCCTTGATCGGCGGATTGGGCGGATCGGGGTTCGGGTGCGGCCGCCAGCGGCCGGGCGCGTTCACCGGCGTGTAGGGCGCTCCGCGTGTGGCGCCGTCATCCTTGCGCAAGGCCAGCATCGCTTCGCCGGCCGCCTGCCCGGCTGCGATGCCGTTTGCCTTCGCGGGGCTGTCCGGAATTCCGGCCAAGGATGCCCGATAGGCTTCTTCAACCAGCGCAAGAGCGTCCGTCCGCTGTGGCGGTTGACCGAACGACGGAATTACCGCGACCAGCACAGTGTGCGATGCCGCGGCGACCGCGGCTTCCGGAAGGGCGCCGGCGGCTGCCGTTCCCTCGTAGTAGTACGCGGCGTAGCGCGGCTTGATCGCGTTCAGCGCATCGTGGACCGCGCCTTGCACCATCGCCACCGTACGGGTCTGTTGGATCGGATTCTGCCCGCCCGTGGTCGCCGCCTTGACGGCGGTGTCGTTCCACTTGAGCACATCATTGGCGGTCGCGGGCAATGTGCAGAGCGCGACGAAAGCGCCGGCCGTGGCGAAACGGACCAGCGCAGCAGCATAGGCAAACATGGAGTCGGCGTGCATGGCAGCCCCTTCTCGCAGGACGTGGGTGAATTGTGGCGCCGCGTGACGGCAGCCCGTGGGGTTGGACCTGCTCGTTCCGCACTCGGCGACGGCCGGCCGATCGTGCGATGCATGCGCGGGCACTGCCGCAGTGTGAGAGTCGTTCAGCGCACCAGGCATCACTCGCCGCCGCCGCAGGGCCCGAAAGGGTTCGACTGGAACAAAGAGCCATCACCGCCCTCGTGTCGCGCGGCGAAGCGCGCGGCTTCTGACTTCCGGTTGATCCACCATGCTATTGAAACGGCGGAAGGTGAGGACGGTAGGCTCGCGGTGGGTCGCGGTCAATGGGTTTCGGGGGACGGAGGGCAGGAGGCCGCGCGCCGCGACGTCGCGGCGCACCGTGGCCTGCGGGAAGCTCAGTTCCACGCCGATACGTTTGCCTCCGAGACGGACCTGATACAAGCCTGAAACAACTGTGATGTGCTGCGGTAACCAAACCTCGGGTAGACTTTGCCGCATGCTGACTTTCACCCTTGCCCGACGTGAGCGACGTAATGCGGATTTCCGCAGGGGAGCGCGCGCACAGGGTTGACGACCGGACCACCGGTGGATCCCGAAAAGGCCGCGAACTCCGCGGCCTTTTTGTTTTCTTGACGAGGAACGAACGATGAAGATCGACACCTTCGAGACCGATGCCCTGATGGACGTCGCGGCCCGTCCGCCGCTGGTGTTCGTCGAGGGCCGAGGCTCGTGGCTCATCGATCATCGTGGCAAGCGCTACCTCGACTTTGTGCAGGGCTGGGCAGTCAACGCCCTGGGGCACTGTCCACCGCAGATTCAGCAAGCGCTCGCGCAGCAGGCGTCGCGGCTCATCAGCCCCAGTCCGGCGTACTTCAATGATGCAGCGCTCGCGCTGTCCACCCGGCTCGCCGGGCTGTCCGGGCTCGAGCGCGTGTTCCTGTGCTCCAGCGGAGCCGAGGCCAACGAGGGTGCGATCAAGCTGGCACGCAAGTGGGGTCAGCTCCAGCGCGACGGTGCGTTCGAGATCGTCACGTTCAATGACGGCTTTCATGGTCGAACGCTCGCAACGATGTCGGCCAGCGGCAAACCCGGCTGGGATCGCCTCTTCGCGCCCATGATGCCGGGCTTCCCGAAGGCGACGCTGAACGATCTCGCCTCGGTCGAGGCGTTGATCACGGAGCGCACGGTGGCCGTGATGCTGGAGCCGATCCAGGGCGAAGCCGGCGTAGTGCCGTCCGACGATGACTTCCTGCGCTCGTTGCGGGCGCTGTGTGATGAGCGCAACCTGCTCCTGATCCTCGATGAAGTGCAGACGGGTGTCGGCCGCACTGGCGTGTTGTTCGCGTTCGAGCATGCCGGCGTGGTGCCTGACATCTTGACCCTGGGCAAGGGTCTCGGCGGCGGTGTCCCGCTGGCCGCGCTGCTGGCACGGGCGACGGTAGCCAGGGCATTCGCGCATGGCGACCAGGGCGGCACGTATTGCGGCAATCCGCTAATGGCGGCGGTCGGCAGCGTGGTGCTCGACACCGTTGCCGACGCCAGCTTCCTGGAAGCGGTGTGCCAGCGCGCGCAGTACCTCGAATCGCGGCTGGACGAATTGATCGCGCGCCATCGCCTTGCGGGCCGTCGCGGTCGTGGCCTGCTGCAGGCGCTCGACCTCGGGCGGCCAATTGGCGCTCAGCTGGTCGAGCAGGCACGCGACCTCATGCCCGAGGGTCTCCTGCTGAATAGTCCGCGGCCACACCTGCTGCGTCTTATGCCGGCGCTAAACGTCGGCCTCGACGAGATCGACCGGATGGCGGAACTGCTGGACGGCCTGTTGGCGGCGTCGCCATGAACGCGTTGACGATCACCTTCGATCCCGCGCGACTCGAGCGCGATCGCGTCTACGAGTGGCTCTGCCGTGAGGCCTACTGGTCGGTTGGCATCCCCCGGGAGGTCTTCGATCGCGCAGTAAATCACTCACTTGTCGCTTCGGCGTTCGTGGGTGACGACCAGGTGGCCTTCGCACGGGTCGTGACCGATCGCGCAAGCTTCGCCTGGCTGTGTGACGTGTTTGTGGCGCAGTCTTCGCGCGGGCGGGGCGTGGCGACCCGCCTGATCGAGGCGATCGTCGCGCATCCCGAGTTGCAGGGACTGCGGCGCTGGGCGCTGCGCACGCGGGACGCTCACGCGCTGTACCGGCGTTTCGGGTTCGCCGAGCTTGCTGACCCGCAGCGCTCGATGGAAAGGCACAATCCGAACGTTTACGCGAACCCGGCTGACGGGTCCGCCCAACCCAGAGACTTCCCATGACCACACCGACCGTCTTTATCGATGGCGAGCACGGCACCACCGGCCTGCAGATCCGCGCTCGGCTGCAGGAGCGCAGCGATCTGCAATTGCTGAGCCTGCCGCCGGAGTCGCGCAAGGACGCCGCCGCCAAGCGGGAGATCGTCAATCGCGCGGATTGCGTGATCCTGTGCCTGCCCGACGACGCGGCGCGCGAGACAGTCGCACTGATCGAGAACGATCGCACGCGGGTCATCGACGCCAGCACGGCCCACCGCACGGCGCCGGGCTGGGTCTACGGCTTTCCGGAGCTGACACGCACCCAGCGCGCGGCGATCGCGGCCGCCCGGCGGGTGGCCAATCCCGGCTGCTACCCGACGGGCTTCCTGGCGCTCGTTCGGCCACTGCGCGAGCGCGGCCTCGTACCGGAGGATTTCGCGATCACTGTGCATGCTGTGTCGGGCTATTCTGGCGGCGGACGCAAGATGATCGAGTCCTTCGAGCAGCCGACGCCGGGCGCGCGACCGCAGGCCTATGGCGACTACGGCCTGACGCTGAAGCACAAGCACGTCGGCGAGATGCGGCAGCATGGCCTGCTCGCGCACACGCCGCTCTTCGCGCCATCGGTGGGTTACTTCCGCCAAGGCATGCTGGTGCACGTGCCGCTGCAGACGGCTGCCCTGCCACGTGCCGTGACCGGCGCCGAACTGCATGCCCTATATGCCGAGCATTACTCCGGCGAAGCCTTTATCACCGTGCGGCCTCTGAACGACACCGCGGCGTTGCGGGAAGGGGCGTTCCTCGAACCCGAAGGACTCAACACGACCAATCGGCTCGAGGTCTTCGTTTTCGCGAACGACGCGGCGCGCCAGGTGTTGCTGGTTGCGCGCCTGGACAACCTCGGGAAGGGCGCCAGCGGCGCCGCGGTGCAGAATCTCAACCTGATGCTGGGCCTGCCCGAAGCCGCATCACTGGCCTAATGCTCTACACGCCGACGCATTTTGCCGTGCCGGATCGCGCGCTCGCCGCGGCGCTGATGCGCGCGCATCCGTTTGCGACGCTGATCACGCAGGGCAGCGACGAGCCGGTCGTGTCGCACGTGCCGCTGTTGCTGGTCGACGAGGGCGACACCTGGCACCTGCTCGGGCATGTCGCCCGTGCGAACCCGCACTGGGAGCGCTGGAGCGAACGCAAGCGCATCCTGGCGATCTTTCATGGCGGCGACGCCTACATCTCGCCGGCGCTCTACTCGACGCGCAAGGCGGTGCCGACCTGGAACTATGCGATCGTGCACGCGCACGGTTTCGTCGAGGTTTGGCACGACAGCGAACGCAAGGAGCAGGTCCTGAAGGCGCTGATCGATCGCCACGACGCTGCGTATCGACGCCAGTGGGACGAGCTTGACAGTGCGTATCGCGAAGGCATGAAGGGCGGCATCGTCGCCTTCACGATTGCGATCGAACGCATCGAGGCCAAGTTCAAACTGAGCCAGAACCGGCCGGAGGCCGACCGCGCCCGGGTGCTGGAAGCGATGCAGGCCGGCGGCGACAAGGGGCTCGCCCTGGCGCGCTGGACCGCGCTGCTTAACGGAGACGGGGCGTGAGTGGCGTGCGCGTGATGGAGGTCGAGCACACGACGACCTACCGCTACGCGCGACCTGTCCGGTTCGGTCAGCACCGCGTGATGTTTCGTCCGCGCTCAGGGCACGACATCCACGTGCTGAACGCAGGAGTCGATCTCAGTGTGCCGTCGCAGGTGGACTGGGTGCAGGACACGCAGTCCAACTGGGTGACGCTGATCACGCCGACGGATTCATCCGACGGACTGCGCATCCACTGCCGATTCAGCATTTCGCATGGTGGCGTCCGGGGCATCAACGAACTTCCGCTCGCCCTGCACGCTCGACGCTGGCCGTTCGACTACACGGCGGATGAGCGGCGCGATCTCGGCGCGATGCTTGAGCGCCACTATCCCGACCCGAATGGGCGGCTCTTTGAGTGGTGCCGCCCGTTCCTCGCGCCCGCCGTGCGACCGGACACGCGCGAACTGCTCACCTCGATCGCGACTGCGATCCGATCGGGCTTCCGCTACGAGTCGCGCGACGAGCCGGGCACGCAGACGCCGGACGAAACGCTGCGTCGCGGTGCCGGCTCCTGCCGCGACTTTGCGCTCCTGATGATGGAGGTGGCACGGCGGCTCGGCATGGCGGCGCGTTTCGTCTCCGGGTATCTCTACGACCCTTCCATCGATGAGGCTGGCGACGCCAGTGTCACTGGCGCCGGTGCCACCCACGCTTGGCTGCACATCTACCTGCCTGGCGCCGGCTGGGTACCGTTTGACCCCACCAATGCGCTGTTCGGTGGTTCCAGTCTCATCCGCGTCGCTTATGCACGTGATGCTGACCTGGCAGCGCCCGTATCTGGACGCTGGTTCGGCGATCCGAGTGATTTCCTCGGCATGGAAGTCAGCGTGAAAGTGCGCAGAGTGGACGCCCTCTGAAGGCGAGGAGCTGCGAGCCCGTACCACGTGCGGTACGCCACTGCGCGGGACCGGGTGTTTCGCCTTCGCGTCGTTGGGTTGCTTGAGACCAAGCATCGTGACGGAAGTCGACCCGCTATCGGTAGCCCGACCCAGTCGGCGCCAGCCACTGTCGAAGGCAGATATCGGCGCATGCTCGACAGCCGACATCGCAAAGATCGGCCGTACCTCACCCAAAGGTGCCCTCGGCGGTTTTCGGGTCGCCTGACCGATTGCACGTGGAGGTGACTGTTGGCCGAACCCGCGGTGCAGCCACGGGCTCCGGTGCGGGTGAGGGTCGCGGGAGCCTTCGGCGCCCACGGGCATCCGACCGCAGACGGGCACTGGCGCAGGCCTGCCAGGGCAGGGAAAATGCGGCTCGGTGTCTTCACGGACGGCGCATCCTGCGACATATGCCCCACGACTTCCTTGCGTCGATCCGAGCCGATCGTTCGATCGGGGAAACATCAAACCACGCCGATGCGCTGCGTCCTGCCCCCAGGCGCTGGATCAAGAGCCCGGCATGGGATCTCCTTTGGATCCTGAATGCGTTGTGGTTGGCCCCCCTGATTCTTCTGTTGGCGCGCGGGTATGACGACGCGCGCGCCAGTCCAGTGGACGGGTTGTTCTTCGCCCTGGCGGTGCCTTTGTGGTTCGGCCACCGCGTCTCGTCGGCCTGGCTGGCCTACGCGACCCCGGCGTACCGCCCTCTGCTTGCTAAGCAATGGCGGCGTTTCGTCCTGGCGCCGATGGCTATCGCGGTGGCCTGTTTCGGCCTGCTGCTGGCTCCCGAAAGCGTGCTTCCGATGCCTTTGGCCGAGCGCGTGGTCTGGCTCGCCGTCCTGGACTACGTGCTGGTGAGTTACCACTTTGCCGCGCAGCACTTCGGGCTTCTCAGCCTCTACCGCGCGCGCGCGGGACGCGCCGCGGAGCCGAACACGCGACGGCTTGATCGCTGGTTCGCGCTCGTCGTGGGCGGCGGTTTCGTCGTGCTGGCCGAGGCCCTGGCGGGATCGATCGCCTTTCAGGACCGCTGGATCGATCCGCTGCTGGGAGCAGTCGGGTCGGACCTGTTCGCGCGCACGCTACACGTTGGTGGCATCGTCCTCGTCGTGCTCCTGACTGCCCTGATGCTGCGCGTCGAACTGCGTTCGCAGCGCCCATCGTCGCCACGCGTCGCGTACGTCCTCGGCGTCTCGGCCATGGTGCTCTTCGCATTCCTGGCGCGCGACCCCTTCCTGTTCATCGTGCTGTGGAGCGTGCAGCATTGGAGCGCGGCGATGGGACTCGCCTCGCTCGCGGCCTCCGGTGGGACTCAGGAGCCGCGCACGCACTGGCAGCGGCTGCTGGCGCCGATCAATCGGCGTGGCTGGGCAGTGCTGCTCGTGCTCGCCGTCGTATCCGCTCTGCTCCTACCGGTGCTGGAGGTGGAGGCCGTGGCCGACGACTACGTCTACGCCGACCGCATCTTCGGCGATGCGGCGTGGTGGCTGCGCTCCTCACCGTTCGTACCGGCGCTGCTGGCCTTGGGCTTCGCGACCAGCTTCATCCACTACCTGCTGGATCGCGCAGCCTTCCGCTTCTCCTCGCCCGAGGTGAGGCAGGCTGCCCGCGGCCTGCTGCAGCCAGGACGCTTTCGCCCGTAGCGGCGGCTGGCGCGAGATGGGCGCCAGCGTGCGCCGTCGCGCCTCGCCTGATCGCGCAAACGATACTGCTTCGCGCTGGCCGGGCCGTACGCCGGCCCCGCCCACCACGTCGGCTCGCCACGTGCCACCGAGCCGCCTTAAAGGGATTTTTGGTATCGGTGCGCTCGCTGACGTCCGTCTGGGAGCCAATCCCAGGTTGATGGCTGGCGTCGGCTCCTGGCCGCGACGAGTGGCTGCGCTGCCGGCCCCTGTCCACGCCTGCGTCCGAGTTCCCCAGGTCCGCCATGACCGATCTGATCAGGCCCTGGCACCACTTGAGCGCCCGAAAAACATCACCATCAACTTGTCGGTACCCATTACGCGGCCAAGTTCGCGCAGCAGGCAGTAGTTCAATATCAGGACGAGCAGAACGATCTGGATGCCAAGGAAGTGCGGCCAAACGATTGTGGCGAGCAGCTTCTCGTTCGCAGCCACAAAGCCGTCGGCGTGTTTCCAGAAGTCGACGAGGCGCTCCAGGTAGTGGATGAAGGTGGCAATGACGAAATAGATGGCGGTTTTCCAGGTAACGTTGTACGCGAGCGGCTTGTCCGGAAAGCGGTTGATCGCCGGCAACAGGTCGGCCAGCAGGACTGCCTTTCCCAATATCAATGAACCCACGGCGATCTGCCCCGAGGAGCTGACCGGAAGCCCCGTCCCTTGCACCATCAGCGCGCGGACAAGCGCAACGATATGCAACGCGATGAAGAAGAAAATCGTGGGAGGCAAGAGAGCTAGGAATTCTTCCTTGATCTTTCCAGAGTGTTTACTCACGTTGATCCTGTCTTCAAGTGCGCATGCGGCAGCATAAGGGCGTTTGCCGGCCCGAGACAGAATGTCGTCAAACGGCAAAACCGTCGTGCGCGCTCCGCGATCGCTTCGGTTACGCTCACGCAATGAAGACACTCCTCGCTGTCGTGATGTTGAGCCTCGTGGTCGCCGGGGTGGCGCGAGCCGAGCAGGCCGGTGGCTTGACATGGACGGCTCCGGCCGAGTGGAAGGCGCAGGGCGAGCGGCCCATGCGCGCCGCCACCTACAGTCGTCCCCGCGGCCAAGGGCGACTCGGAGGGCGCCGAACTGGCCGTCTTCTACTTCGGCGAGAGCGGCGGCGGCGGGGTGGACGCCAACGTGAAGCGTTGGGTCGACCAGTTCCAGAAGGCGGACGGCAGCTCGGCGGCGAAGGACGCGAAGGTGAAGACAGGAGACGATCGCCGGCTTGCCAGCGACCGCAGTGGACGTCAGGGGCACCTACGCCGGGCGGCTCGATGATGGGACCTTCCACGCCCAAGCCCGGCTTCCGGCTGCTCGGCGCCATCGTCGAGGGGCCCGGCGGCAACGTCTTCTTCAAGCTCACCGGGCCGGAGAAGACGGTCTCCACCGCGGAGAAGTCGTTCCGCAAGATGCTCGAGGGCTTGAAGAAGAAGTAGTCACGTCCGGGCAGTTCCGGCTCGGTGCGGCAGGGTCGTTTGCGTGACTAGAGCTGAGCCGCTGCCCGTGGTGGACGTGTGTGCGTGGTTCCTGCGCTGGATCGAACCCCTCACGGACCTCCAGCAATCGCGAACGGCGGGTGCTGGCTGGCTGCAGCGTCTGGCTTGAACCGATTCGCATGTGGGCACAGAGCGAACTTCCATGACGACGCCAACGGCGACGCGGTGCGCTCAGCAGTTCCGCTGAGGGGCTGCCCCTCGGTCTCGATGCGACGACGCCAATGCGCCGGTCATTCCGTTGCCGGCGCGGTGCCGAATATTCACGCACAAATGTGATTGATACATGACCTGCATCGGCCTACGATTTCCACGCTGGCAATCCCGCCGGCATTGGTGAAAGTTCCGAGATGAGCGACGCGATCGGCACACTCGAGCCAGAAAGCGACCCCAGTTCGCTTTCGTGGACATGTGGTGGCAGGCGGCAGTGCCTGTCGAGACCGTGGCGCTGGCCGGCGCGCGGCCGAGCCGTTCCCTGCAGGCCCATGATCCGGGCGGCGGTCCAGGCGTGTAGCTGGACCAGGCTGCATCCAAGCCCGGATCGCGTCGAACGCCTCCGGGCTTTTTGTTGGCTGCAGCCACCCGCAAGGAGAGTGTCATGAAACGCAAGCATGTAGCGAAGAACGACTTCTTCTATGCCTTCGTGATCTTTGCGATGTTCGCGGTGGTGCTCTTTAATGTCGCCGCGGAGTTCGTTGAGCGTTATCCCGAGGCATTCTTCGTGGACACCAACGAGGCTGTCGAGCCTCGCGCGATGGCCGCGAACGCCGATGCGCATGCCGTCGTTGCAGTGCGCGCGGCGTAGGAGTCATGCTGCAGACGCGGCGCCCGACCAGTCGGTGACCACCGGTCACCGACTGGTCGGAGCACCGACGTCCGGACGTCCGCGTCGGGGCAAAGCATCGGCCCGCGCGCGTGCCCGGTGCTTGGCCGCGCACCGAATCCGTGACGACCGGGTCCCCGACTTTTGTGCGATCGACATTTGCGATCGTCAGTGTGCACTCCGAAGGTGCAGACTTACGAAATAGTGATTGCGCACGCCCCCGTCGTCCGCTTACGCTCGCGATCCCGCTGAGATGTTCGAAGAGGCGACGGCACTGCTGGAGCGCGGGACCGCCAAGAACACCAATTGATCGTATGGAGGAAATTCGAATGTTCCGAACCTTTGCCGCCGCGCTGGCGCTGATGCTCTTGCCTGGCCTGGCGGCCGCGCAAACCCGCTGCACTCAGGTGCTTGCACAGCTGAGTGGCCTCTTGGTCGATGCCAGCTGCTTTGAAAGCGCCGACCTGACGACGACCAATCCCGCGACGACGCCCGCCAACAATTCAATCGCCACACTGCCGACAGGCGCATTCACGCCGACGACCGATCGCGACGTGATCGCTCCCAGCGCGGCGAAGCGGCCGCCGATTACCAAGGTCGTTCCGGGACTGCAGATTCAGGCGCGCTTCGCCAATGACGCGACCAATCAGGGCCGCTTCCTGCTGCGTCTGCCGAACGACTGGAATGGCAAGCTCGTCGTCGCCGGTGCGTCGGGTACGCGCAGCGAGTTCAACGGGGACTTCGCCTGGAGCGATTACGTGATCCAGAAGGGATACGCGTACGCATCGCAGAACAAGGGCGTGCTGAACCTGCGCATCACCTCACTGAGCAGCGCCACGCCGCCGAACGCACTCGCCTGCCGCTTGAACCCGACGTTCGGCGGTGTGGGTCAACTTCTTTGACAACGATGATGGCCAGCCATTCACGCGCTGGCGTGAATTCATGATTGCGGCCGCCAAGGTCGCGCGGGTCGGCGTGAAGGCGAACTATGGTCACTGGCCGCGCTACACCTATGCGGTCGGCACGTCCAACGGCGGCTATCAGGTCCGTCGTGCCGTCGAGACTGCGCCCGACCTGTTCGATGGTGGCGTGGATTGGGAAGGCACCTACGTCGACGAGCGCGACCCAAACCTGCTCAACGACTTGCCGCACGCGGTCCTGAACTGGCCCGACTACTTCGCATCAGGATTTCAAGCGACGAGCACGGCGGCCAAGAACATCCGTGCCGCAGGCTATCCACCTGACATCGTCAACAGCCCGACCGTTTCCTTCTGGCAAAACCACTCGAACTCGTTCTGGGAAGTCACGCAGTGCCAATGGCAGAAGCGGCTCGACCCGACGTTCGACACGTATGCGAACGCCAGGGGACGGCCACGTACAACTACTACGCACGCCTGTCGAATCCGAGGTCGGAGCGAACATGGCCGCCTTTGCAACGACCGGCAAGATTCAGCGTCCGCTGATCACGGTGGCGGGAACGATGGATGCGCTGCTGCCGATCAACCATCACGCGCGCGCGTATGCGCGGCGGGTCGAGGCCCAGCAGGATGATGGCCCTGGCAACAATGGCCGTGGCCACGGGTGGGGGCGCTGGCAGAAGGAGCCGCAGTATCGCCTGTATGAAGTGCAGAACGGCAATCACATCGAGACCTACCAGGACACGTTCCCGCAACTCGAGCTGATCATGCCGCACGCACAGAAGGCGTTCGACCTGCTGGTGCGACACGTCGAGCAGCGCACACCGCTGCCGCCCGATCAGTGCATCGGCCGTGGCGGACTCATCGTCGATGCACCGGCCGCCGCCGGGAAGTGCGCGCAGTTGTTCGTCCCCTGATTCATCCGAACAGAGTCAGTACGGCCCGGCTGTTGCCGGGCCGTTTTTATGGTGCCCACGGCGTGCTTGAAACGCGCCGTAACATCGGTTTGCAGGACGGCGATCAGAATTTCTCGCGGCTGACGTCCGTCACGGCGGTGCAGCCGCCGGCTTGCCGTCGGAGTCAGGAGAGAAGCGGTTTTGAATGGCTTCGAGCTGGTCGTCCGACGTCGCCACAATCCACATGCGTGCACTTTCCACGATCAGGCGGTTGTGGTCCTTGAACGGCCCCATGGCGCCGACGGTTTTCCAGAGCACCGGACCCGCCCGACTTTTCTTGCCGGACGGCGTGCCCACCAGAATGCAGTACGGGCCGAGTGGAAGCGAGACGAATGGCTGCACCGGCCGGGCCTGCACACGCCAGTCGATGAAGGGTGCCTCACTGATGAGCAGCGGCGCCGGCAGGCCGTGAAACACGGTGAAATCGTAGAGCGCCAGTTGCGTACGCAAACCAACGAATCTGTTCCGAACGTCGTGAACGACCGCGGCGCGGACTTCGTCTTCGAACATCGGTTCCAGTGCATACGTCGCGAGAGCCTCCTGCGCGGCTTGTTGATACGCGCACACGAGGCCGAGCTCCACGCAGTCCTGCACCGCGCGTTGGACGTCCGTCAGCGAGCCGGCTTCTTCCGGCTTGCCGAGCTGGGCCGCCCGCAGGAACCGGGCAAGCGCTCCTTCGTGGATCGTCGGCCCCCTACCGCTGGCCGCGCCGTTGTGGTCGGCATTGAGCGGAACGAAGAAGATGCTCTCGGCCGCAAATCGCGATTTCTTGCCGTCGTCGAACTTGATCTCGCCGTCCTTGCAGTCGAGATAGCGCGTGCCGATGCGTCCATGCTCCCAGACCCAATTCTTGAGCAAGGGCCGCAGCGGATGCAGAACCTCGGGGTCAGTCATTGAACCCCCCTGCGTCTCGCCGCATGCAGCCACGGCAGGTGGCGGCTGTAACGGGAGCCCTTGAGCGCACTAACGACACAATCCAAGAGCCGTGCGAACCAAGTCCTTCGATGGCCGCGCCACGAACCTTCCGACCGACCGGCAGCGCCGATGGAAGTGCTCGGGCGATAGGGACAGTGGCATCGACAGTCCGGTTCAGGCCGTCGGCGGCCTGTCGTCTGTGACGCCCGAAGGTGCGCGTGGCCGCCTTGGTCGACTGCGCGTGCATTGATGGTGCGGCAAGGACGGAGACGAAGGCGGTGGAAGCAAATGGCGGACGAGGGGATGCACCGGATATCTCCAGTCCAAGGTCAATCGATCGCCGAGCGTACTCTTTCGCATGCAGCGCCGGGCAAAGACTGGGGCCCGACTGCCGTGCGGCCCGAGTGTGAGGTCGACGCTTCCTTGCGGTTGTTGGATCACTCATCCAGCGGACGCGTGATACTCGCTTGGCCGCGAAGTCGCCCCTACCGTCGGTCCCGGTGCCGCGGTAAGCAGTCTCATGGCGCAAAGGGCCAGACGCATCGCCGAGTCCGCGATCCCGCGACTTGTTGCCGCCGAGGACGGCGCGACGACGCCGGTCAGGCAGCTTCGCCGAGATAGGCCTCGCGAACCTTCGGGTCCGTGAGCATCGCGTGGGCCTCGCCACTCAACGTGATCAGGCCCGAGTCCATGACGTACGCACGGTGCGCAGCCTCGAGCGCCAGGCGCGCGTTCTGCTCGACGAGCAGCATCGGCACCTTGCGTGCTGCCACGGTGCGTATCACCTCGAAGATCTTTTCAACCATGATCGGCGACAGGCCCATCGATGGCTCATCCAACAGCAGCAGCTTGGGCTGGCTCATCAGCGCGCGTGCCATGGCAAGCATCTGCTGCTCACCACCCGAAAGCGTGCCGGCGAGCTGCTTCGAGCGCTCCTTGAGCCGGGGGAAGACCGCGAACATCTCGTCGATGTCGCGACGGATGCCATCGGCATCGTTACGCACGAACGCGCCCATCTGCAGGTTCTCGGTCACCGTCATACGGGCGAATACCCCGCGCCCCTCCGGCACCATCGCGAGCCCCTGCGCCAGCAGCTGGTAGGGCGCCTTTCCACGCGTCGAACGACCCATGTATTCGATCTCACCGGCCCAGGCTTGCGTGCCGGTGATCGCCTTGAGGGTGGAAGTCTTGCCCGCGCCATTGGCGCCGATCAGCGTGACCAGTTCGCCCGCCCGCACCTCGAGGTCCACGCCCTTGACGGCCTGAATACCGCCATAGGCGACCTTTAGTCCTGCAACGCGAAGAACAACGTCAGCCATGGTCGGGCTACGCAGCCTTGGAGGCCACGGTCTTGTGGCCACCACCGAGATACGCCTCGATCACTGCGGCGTTGCTCTGCACCTCTGCGGGCGCGCCGACTGCGATCATCTTGCCGTAGTCGAGTACCGTTACGCGATCGCACAGTCCCATCACGAGCTTCACGTCGTGTTCGATCAGCAGGATCGTGATGCGATCGCGGCTGATGGCTTCGAGCAGTCCGCGCAGGGCAATCTTCTCCGTCGCGTTCATCCCGGCCGCTGGCTCGTCCAGCGCGAGCAGTTTGGGTTCAGTCGCCAGCGCACGTGCGATCTCCAGGCGGCGCTGGTCGCCGTACGACAGCGTGCGCGCCTGAAAGTCGGCGTACTTGCGGATGCCGACATATTCGAGCAGCTCGAGCGAGCGGGCCTTGATGCCACGCTCCTCCTCGACTGTGCGGCGGGTGCGCAGGATCGCGCCGAGCGCGGTCGCGTGCGTGCGCACGTGACGGCCGACCATCACGTTCTCCAGCGCCGTCATGTCCGGGAAGAGACGGATGTTCTGGAAGGTGCGGGCGATTCCGGCCTGCGCGACACGATGCACTTCGGTCGGTGAATACGGCTTGCCCTCGAGCTCGAAGGTCCCGGAGTCCGGCGTGTACAGGCCCGTGATGACGTTGAAAAAAGTCGTCTTGCCGGCGCCGTTCGGTCCGATCAGGCCGTAGATCTCGCCGCGCGCGATCTCGATGCCGACGTCGGAGAGCGCCTGCAGGCCGCCGAAGCGCTTGTTCACCCCTGCAACGCGCAGCACGACATCGGCCATCTCAGGCCCTCCTTGCCGCCGCGCGGCTGGACGGGTTGACGCCGTGCTCGGGCGCGGGCCACAGGCCCTTGGGTCGATACAGCATGATCAGCACCATCGCGAGCCCGTAGAGCATCATGCGCAGCACTTCGGCATCGACGACGACGTGACCGAACAGGAACGTCTGTACCGGCGTCGACGGTGTGGCGCAGCACTTCAGGGAAGATCGACAGCAGCACCGCACCGAGCACGACACCGGGGATGTGCCCGAGTCCGCCCAGCACGATCATCGCCAGCACGATGATCGACTCGTTCAGCGTGAACGATTCCGGTGAGACAAATCCCTGGAACGCCGAGAACATCGCACCCGATACGCCACCGAAGGTCGCGCCGAGCGAGAAGGCGAGCAGCTTGACGTTGCGCACGTTGATGCCCATCGCCTTGGCAGCGATCTCGTCCTCGCGGATCGCCATCCAGGCGCGGCCGAGGCGCGAATCCTGCAGCCGCACGCAGATGACGATCGCGATGAGCGTCAGCACCAGGAACAGGTAGTAGTACAGGTGCACCGACGGCAACGTGATGCCCAGGAAATGCTGGGTCTTGGCGAGGCTGACACTGCCGAATGAAATCGGGTCGATCAGCGTGATCCCTTGCGGACCGTTGGTGATGTTGACCGGAGCGTTCAGGTTGTTCAGGAAGATACGGATGATCTCGCCGAATCCGAGCGTCACGATCGCCAGGTAGTCGCCTCGTAGTTTCAGCACCGGCGCACCGAGCAGGATGCCGAACATCGCCGCCAGGCCCGCGCCGAACGGGATCACGAACCAGATGGAGTTGTGCAGTCCGCTCGGGAACATCTGCGCGATCCACGGAAAGGTGGAGGTCAGGTGCGGCGACGCGAGCAGCGCGTACATGTACGCACCGACCGCGTAGAACGCGATGTAGCCCAGGTCCAGCAGGCCAGCGAAGCCGACGACGATGTTCAGACCCAGCGCCAAAAGCACGTAAAGACAGGCGAAGGCCAGTGCGCGTACCCACGCGTTGCCCAGCAGGCCGGCCGCGAACGGCAGCAGCAGCAGCGCAACGCCGATGACGGCCGTCGCGATCCAGACCGTTTTCCGGTTGTGCGACAGGCGAGGTAACAGGGAACCCATCGCTAGGCCCGGTCCGCAACGCGTTCGCCGAGCAGGCCGGACGGCCGGAAGATCAGCACCATCACCAGGATCAGGAAGGCGAAGACGTCCTGGTAGTGGCTGCCCAGCACGCCGCCCGTCAGCTGCCCGATGTAGCCAGCCCCGAGCGCCTCGATCAGGCCGAGCAGCAGGCCACCGAGCATTGCGCCTGGGATGTTGCCGATGCCTCCGAGCACCGCAGCCGTGAACGCCTTCAGTCCCGGCAGGAAGCCCATGTAGAAGTGCGCGACGCCGTAGGTCGCGGCGAGCATCACGCCGGCCAGCGCGGCCAGTGCGGCACCGATGGCAAACGTTGCCGCGATGACGAAGTTCGGATTGACGCCCATCAGCCCCGCGACGCGCGGATTCTCGGCGGTGGCGCGCATGGCGCGGCCGAGCTTGGTGCGGTTGACGAGCAGCATCAGGCCGATCATCACCAGCGCGGAGAGCGCAATCACGAGGAGCTTGGTCACAGTCACCGTGGCACCGGCGAATTCGATCGGGGCGCTTGGCAGCAGCTGCGGGAACGTCATGTAATTGCGGCCCCAGACGAGCATCGCGATCGTCTGGATGACGATCGACACGCCGATGGCCGTGATCAGCGGCGCCAACCGTGGCGCGTTGCGCAGCGGCCGGTAGGCGACGCGCTCGATGACCAGGCTCAGCACGACACAGACCGGAATCGCGGCCAGCAGTCCGGCGCAGATCAGCACCCAGCCCGGCATTCCGGGAAACAGCGCCTGCAACAGCAGGACGGTGGAAAGCGCGGTCAGCGCCCCAACGGTGAGCACGTCGCCGTGGGCGAAGTTGATCAGGTTCAGGATCCCGTAGACCATCGTGTACCCCAGTGCGATCAGCGAATACATGCTGCCGAGCACCAGGCCGTTGAGGATCTGCTGGATGAAGGTGTCCATTGATCTTTCTTGGAGTGATCGATTCGCCACTCCGGCGTGCGACGGCGCATCGTAGCAAGGTGCCGAGCGCATATCGCCTGGCCAAAAAAAGACGGCACCCGCAGGTGCCGTCCTGGACACTGCGAAGGACTTAGCGAACGGTCGAGATGTACTCGAGCTTGTCGCCCGAGACCTTGAACATGGAGATTGCGCCGCCCTTGATGTCGCCCTTTTCGTCGAAGGCGATCGTGCCGGTCAGGCCCGGGTAGTTCGTCGCCGGCATGGCTGCCGTGATCGCAGCGCGGTCGGCCTTGCCGGCGCGCTTGACGGCGTCGGCGATGATGTAGACGGCGTCGTAGGAGTACGGCGAGTAGATCTGCACGTCCTGATTGAACGTCGCCTTGTACTTGGCCTTGAACTCTTCGCCCTTGGCCAGCTTCTCGACCGCTTCGCCGGCCATCGAGCAGTGCAGATCGACGCCGCGTCGCCAGCCAGCTTGATGAACTCGGGCGAGCAGACGCCGTCGCCGGCCAGCAGCACCGACTTGATGCCGAGCTGCTTCATCTGCTTGGCCATCGGGCCGGCCGTGGCGTCCATGCCGCCGTAAATGACGACGTCGGGCTTGCTGGCCGCGAATCTTGGTCAGGATGGCGTTGAAGTCGGTCGTCTTGTCGGTCGCGAATTCGCGCGCGACGATCTTGATGCCCTTTTCCTTGGCGACCTTCTCGACCACGTCGGCCAGGCCCTGGCCGTAGGCCGTGCGGTCGTCGACGATCGCCATCGTCTTGGCCTTCAGTGCGTCGTGCGCGTAGTTGGCGAGCACGGCACCCTGCTGGTTGTCGTTGGCGACGACGCGGAACGTGGTCTTGAAGCCCTGCTCGGTCAGCTTCGGATTGGTCGCCGACGGCGAGATCTGCGTCATGCCGGCATCGGAGTAGATCTTCGAGGCCGGAATCGAGGTGCCCGAGTTCAGGTGGCCGACGACGGCGACGGCGCCCGAGTCGACGATCTTCTGAGCGGCAAGCGTGCCTTCCTTCGGGTCGGCCTTGTCGTCCTCGCCGATGATCACGACCTCGTAGACCTGGTCGCCGAGCTTGACGCCACCGGCGGCATTGATTTCCTTGGCGGCCAGCTGGGCGCCGTTCTCGTTGTCCTTGCCCAGGTGCGCGATGCCGCCGGTCAGCGGGGCGACGTGGCCGATCTTGAGCTGGACCTTCTGGGGAGCGGCGGGCAGCGGCAGCCGCCTTCGGGGCCTCGGTCTTGGCCGGTTCCTCTTTCTTGCCGCAGGCGGCAAGCGCGACCGCGGCGACAATCGCCAGCGGCACGAGCGTAATGGTGCGTCGATTCATGACCTTTTCTCCTCTATGAGTGTCGGCCGAACAATAATTGGTTCTGGGAAGTTTGCCCGGTGATTCGTCGCTGCGGCACCAGACAACAAAGGAGGGTTTCGCCGACGAAACCGCGAAATTGTACAGACGCAAGCGCAGCCCCGCAAGGCGTCCGGGCGATGTCGGGATCGAGGTGTCGCCCCGGCGAGGCGGAGCCGGGGGATTCGTGCTCCGTAGAATCGGTTCCGGTTTGAGTCTTCTGGGTCGGCAGCGTGCGCGTCCTTGTCCTCGGCGCCGGGGTGGTCGGCGTCTCCAGCGCCTGGTTCCTGCGCGAGGCCGGGCACGACGTCGTCGTCATCGATCGGCAGCCGGGACCGGCGCTCGAAACCAGCTTCGCCAACGGCGGGCAGATCTCCGCCAGCCACGCCGAGCCGTGGGCCAATCCCGGGTGCGCCGCGCAGGATCCTGGGCTGGCTCGGGCGGGCCGACGCGCCGTTGCTCTTTCGTCCGCGGGCGGAACTGGCAGCAGTGGCTGTGGAGTGCCGCGTTCCTGCGCGAGTGCACCGCGCAGCGCAGCGCCGCCAACATCGCGCTCGATCCTCGCACTGGCGCTGCACAGTCGCGAGGTGGTCAAGCGCCTGCGACGCGAGCTGCGGCTCGAGTACGACTGCGCTCGAACGCGGCATCCTGCACTTCTACACCGACCGGCGCGAGTTCGAGGCGTCGCTGGCGCCGGCGGCGCTGATGCGCGCCTGGGCTGCAACCGGCGTTCGCTGACGCCGCAGCAAGCGATCGAACTCGAACCGGCCCTGGCGCCGGTCCGAGACCGCCTCGTCGGCGCGGACTACTGTGCCGAAGACGAGTCGGGCGACGCGCATCTGTTCACGCAGGAACTGGCCGCGCGCTGCGCCGACGCGGGGTGTGCAGTTCCTGTTCGGCACGACGGTCGAGTCGCTGCAGGTCGACAGACGGCCAGGCGACGGGGCGCCGTCGTTGCGTGACAGCGGTGGGTCGAAGCCGGGAGTTGTCAGCCGACGCGCTGGTCGTCTGCCTCGGCGTGCATTCGGTGTCATTGCTGCGGCCGCTCGGCCTGCGGTTGCTGATCTATCCCGGCAAGGGCTACTCGGCGACGTTCGACATCGTCGCGCCGGAGCTGGCGCCGAGCGTGAGCCTCACCGACGATGCGTACAAGCTCGTGTTCTCGCGGCTGGGCCGGCGCTTGCGGGTCGCCGGCACGGCCGAGATCGCGGGCTGGAGCCTTGACCTCGATGAGGTGCGTTGCGCGGCCTTGACGCGTCGCACGCGGGAGCTCTTTCCCGCCGCCTGCGACTACGCGCGACCGACCTACTGGGCCGGACTACGCCCCGTGACACCGTCCAATGTCCCGTATCTCGGCGCCACGCGGGTCCGCGGCCTGTTTCTGAACACCGGGCACGGCACGCTCGGCTGGACGCTCGGGCCGGGCAACGGGGAACTGATCGCCCAGCGGGTCAGCGGTCGGGCGCCGAGCGTTGCACTCCCGCGTGGGGCCTGAGAGGGGCGTTTGCGCGTTTGCGCGCGATCCGACAAGAAAACGGGGCGCCTATGCGCCCCGTTGACTGGGTGCTCAGGGCGCTACTGCGACAGAACCCACTTGGCGAGCGACAGCGGCTTCCTGCTCGTTGACTTGCGGATTGGCGGGCATGGGCACCTGACCCCAGACGCCGACGCCACCCTCGCGGATCTTCTTGGCCAGCTTGGCCGCGGCATCCTTGTCGCCCTTGTACTTGGCGGCGACTTCCTTGTAGGCGGGGCCGACCAGCTTCTTGTCGACGGCGTGGCAGGCAAGGCAGTTCTTCTGCTTGGCGAGTTCCGCCTGGGCGAACACCGGGCCGCTGGCAACGGCCAGGCCGAGGGCGGCAAGTGCGAGGGCATGCTTCATGAGGTCTCCGTATCGGTTTGGCGAGGGGTGGCGAAAAACCGGCTTGCTCAGTTGAAAGCCTAAAGATTCTAACGGCTTGCCTGCTTTTGCGTTGACTGACGGCCTTCAGCCCCCGGGCGCGGACGACTATAGTGAACGCATCGTATCGTGGGAGGCTCCGCATGTGGCTCCTGTGGGTCGGCGTGGTGCTCATCATCCTCAAGGTGCTCGACATCAGCGTCTTTGCCAACCTGTCCTGGTGGTGGATCACCGTGCCGTTCGTGCTGGCGATGATCTGGTTCGAGGTCTTCGAGAGTCGGCTCGGACTCGACAAGAAGAAGGCGTTCGACGAGATGGAAGCGCACAAGCAGAAGCGGATCAAGGACGCGCTGGAATCGAACCGGAGTCGGCGCGGTAGATAGGCGTCGCTCGTGTTCAGAAGGTGAAGCGGGCCTCGTGGAAGGGACCGCGGCGTCTAGACGCGGCTCGGCGAACGACCACACTCCGGCGGCGCGCCACCTGCGTTTGCCCGTCCCACCACGCGGGAAGGGAATTGGGCGCGCCCTGCTGAGTCGGGAGCGACCGGCATGCCAACCGACTGCGCACCGAACCGCGGGCACGGGTGCCGCCCCGTTGACCTGCGGGCAGGCGCCGGGCCGCCAACGCGACCGTCGCGCCCGCAGGTGCGATCGGCGATCCGATCGCACACACCCGAGGCACCTAAAAGAGTTTTTCGTCCGTGATCGCACCCTTGCTTGCCGTCGAGGCGAGCTTGGCGAACTTGGCGAGTACACCTTTCGTGTAGCGCGGCGCAGGCTGTCTCCAGGCGGCACGCCGGCGCGCGATCTCGTCGTCGGCGACGTTCAGTTGCAATAGCAGCTTGCGGGCATCGATCGTGATGGCGTCGCCTTCACTGATCAGTGCGATCGTTCCGCCAACGTAAGCCTCCGGCGCAACGTGGCCGACGACCATGCCCCAGGTGCCCCCAGAGAAGCGACCATCGGTGATCAAGCCGACGCTCTCGCCCAGGCCCTTGCCGATCAGCGCCGACGTCGGTGACAGCATCTCGCGCATGCCCGGTCCGCCCTTCGGACCTTCGTAGCGGATCACCAACACGTCGCCGGGCTTGATGCGATCGCCCAGGATCGCTTCCATCGCGGCGTCCTCGGAGTCGAACACGCGCGCGGGGCCGGTGATGGCCGGGTTCTTCAGCCCGGTGATCTTCGCGACACACCCTTCTGGTGACAGATTGCCCTTGAGGATGGCGAGGTGACCCTGCGCATAGAGCGGCTTGGAAAACGGGCGGATCACGTCCTGATCCGTGCGCGGCTCGGCCGGCACACCGGCGAGCAGCTCGGCCATCGTCTTGCCTGTGATCGTCATGCAGTCGCCATGCAGCAGGCCGTTGGCGAGGAGGATCTTAAGTACCTGCGGCACACCGCCCGCCCGGTGCAGATCGGTCGCGACGTACTTGCCCGAGGGCTTGAGGTCGCACAACACCGGCACCTTCAGGCGGATGCGCTCGAAGTCGTCGATGGTCCACGCAATGCCGGCCGTATGCGCAATCGCCAGGTAGTGCAGGACCGCGTTGGTGCTGCCGCCAACCGCCATGATCAGGCTGACCGCGTTCTCGATCGACTCGCGCGTGATGATGTCGCTCGGCCGCAGGTTCTTCTTCACGGCGTTGACCAGAACGCGAGCGGCCTCGCGCGTGCTCACGACCTTGTCGTCGTCAGGGTTTGCCTGCGTCGACGAATACAGCAGGCTCATGCCAAGTGCCTCGAACGACGAACTCATCGTGTTCGCGGTGTACATGCCGCCGCAGGAACCCGAACCCGGGATGCAGCGCCGCTCGATCTCCTTGAAGTCGGTCTCGTTGAGCCGTCCGGCCGTGAACTCGCCGACCGCCTCAAAGGCCGAGACAATCGTCAGATCCTTGCCCCGGTAGTGGCCGGGCTTGACGGTGCCGCCGTAGACGTAAATGGCCGGGACATTGCAGCGAGCGATGCCCATCATGCCGCCCGGCATGTTCTTGTCGCAGCCGCCGATCACGATGACGCCGTCCATCCACTGGCCGTTGACACACGTCTCGATGCAATCGGCGATTACTTCGCGCGACACCAGCGAATATTTCATGCCTTCGGTGCCCATGCCGATGCCGTCGGATACGGTCGGCGTGCCGAACACCTGCGAGTTGGCCGTGCAGGCCGCGATCTCCTCGATCGCGACGTCCGCGAGTCTCTGCAGGCCGGAGTTACAGGGCGTGATCGTCGAATGGCCGTTGGCCACGCCGATCATCGGCTTGTCGAAGTCCTCATCCCGGTAGCCCATCGCGTAATACATCGCGCGGTTGGCGGAGCGGGCGACGCCCTGGGTGACGTGCTTCGAACGATCGTTGTGCGCCATGGCGGAACTCTGCTGGAGAGTTGGTGGGTTCGGGCAATAATAGGCCAACGACTTGCGGAACTCTTCCGCGGGAATCGACCCGTGACCTACGTTCACAACCTGAGCCCTGTCGCATTCGAGATCGGCCCCCTCACGATTCGCTGGTACGGACTGATGTACCTGGTCGGCTTCGCGCTGTTTCTTGTGCTTGGCAAGTTGCGCGCGCGCGAACCGTGGCGTGGCATGAGTTCACAGGACGTCGACGATCTGCTCTTCTACGGCATGATCGGTGTCATCGTCGGCGGCCGGCTTGGGCACGTCATCTTCTACGGACCGCTGTCGTACTACCTGTCCCATCCGCTCGAAGTCTTCGCGGTCTGGAAAGGTGGCATGGCCTCACACGGCGGAATACTCGGCGTGATCATCGCGATGGCATGGTTCGCAAAGAGCCGCCGCAAGCCTTTCTTTACGGTGGCCGATTTCCTAGTGCCGCTCGTGCCGCTTGGGCTCGCGGCCGGGCGCATCGGCAATTTCATCAACGGTGAGCTGTGGGGGCGGGTTGCGGATCCGTCGCTGCCGTGGGCTATGGTTTTCCCGCAAGCGGGCGACAACCTGCCGCGTCATCCGTCGCAGCTGTACCAGTTCGCACTGGAAGGACTGCTGCTCTTCGCGATCCTGTGGTTCTACTCGCGCCGCCCGCGCCCCGCAGGCACGGTCGGCAGTCTGTTCCTGATCGGTTACGGTGTGCTGCGCATCGTCGGCGAGGTGTACCGTGAACCCGAAGCGCTGTACGGCGCAATGCCGCTCGGACTGTCGGCCGGACAAGCCCTGTCGGTTCCCATGGTACTGATTGGCATTGCCTGCTTCGTAGTGTTGCAGCGCCGCGGAATTGCGGCGCTGCCACCGACAAAACGCTAGAGTTGCGGGCCCAATTGCGGGATGTGCATCCACCGCATGCGCCAACAGAGCGCAGCGCCACCCAAAGCCAAGGAGACTCCAGTGCAACTTCGTGCCCTGCTAGTAGCGGTGCTTGCAGCCGGCCAGTTGGCCGCAGTGCCGACCCACGCCCAGAACTGGCCGACCAAGCCGATCACGTTGATCGTTCCGTTTCCGCCTGGCGGCGGCACCGATGCCTTTGCGCGACCGCTGTCGGCGCAACTGGCGAAGCAGCTCGGGCGCCCGGTCGTCATCGACAACCGCGGCGGCGCGGGCGGAACGGTCGGCGCCTCGATCGCGGCCAAGGCGGCGCCGGACGGCTACACCTTCTTCGTCGGTGCCGTGCACCACGCGATCGCGCCGAGCTTCTACCCCAAGCTTGACTACAACATCGAGACTGACCTCGTGCCGCTGACGGTGATTGCCAATCCGCCGCAGATCATTGTGATCAATCCGGGCCGGGTGAAAGTGGACGACTTCAACGCGTTCATGACGCAGCTGCGCGCCAACCCCGGCAAGCTCAACTATGCGTCGGCCGGCAATGGCACTTCGCACCATCTTGCGGGCGAACTGTTCAAACAGCAGAGCGCCACCTTTATCGTGCATATCCCATATCGCGGTGCCGGTCCGGCCTTGCAGGATCTGATCACCGGCAATGTCGACATGATGTTCGATGGACTCGGCTCGTCGGCCCAGCACATCCGCGCCGGCCGGATCAAGGCGCTTGCAGTAGCCGCGCCGAAACGCTCGCCGGCGTTCCCCAACGTGTCCACGACGGCGGAAGTCGGCATGCCTGACTATGTCGTGTCGACGTGGTACGGCATCTGGGGCGTGAAGGGCACGCCGAAGGACATCCTCGACCGCATGCATGTCGAAGTGGTCAAGGCGATCGGTTCGCCCGAGCTCAAAGACATCTGGGCCAGCAACGGCTCGGATACGGCAACGATGTCGCAACAGGACTTCGCGAAGTTCCTCACTGGCGAGATCAAGCGCTGGGCTGCCGTCACGAAGAGTTCCGGGGCCAAGCTCGACTGATCGGAGAGAATGTGGGTTCGGGATCAGTACACATTACCGCGACGGGCGAAGTCGCCACGGTCACACTCGATTCGCCCGGCAAACTCAACGCCATCAGCGAATGGATGTGGCAGGCGTTGGCGCGCACGTTCGTCGCGCTGGCTGAGGCGCCGGATCTGCGCGTTGTCGTCGTGCGCGGCGCCGGGCATGACTTCGCCGCCGGCGCCGATATCGACGAGTTCGAGCGGGTCCGGGGCGACGCCGCTAGCGGCCGCCGCTACCACCTTGAAACCATCGCCAATGCGCTCGCGGCGATCGAGGCGTGCCCGGTGCCGGTCGTGGCGGCGATCGAGGGTGTGTGCGTCGGCGGCGGGCTCGAGGTGGCGGTCGCGTGCGACCTGCGCATCGCGGCTGATAACGCGCGGATCGGCGCGCCAGTCGGCCGGATCGGCTTTCCGTTCGCGCTGCCGGAGCTCGTACCGCTGCTGCGCCTGGTGGGTCCGGGCGTGGCCTCCGAGCTGCTGCTGGAGGGCCGTTTGTTCGATGCTCCGGAGGCCGCGGCCCGCGGTCTGATCACGCGCGTGGTGCCGGCCGAGCGCTTTGAGTCGGAAGTGCACGACTGTCTCGTGCGCGTAGCCGCGGGTTCGCCGCGGGCGGCCCGTGAGAACAAGGCGCACATCCGCCGGCTTTCCGCCGTTGGCGGCCGCTATACCGAGCAGGAACTCGATGCCAGCTTCGCCTTTCTTGAGTCGGAGGACTATCGGGAAGGGGTCGCCGCCTTTGTTGCCAAGCGGCCCCCGCGCTTCAGCGGTCGCTAGCGCAGGTACGCTCGGCCCCCGTCATCACGGATCGACCCTTTACCGCAGCACATGAACACCACCGAAAACGCCAACTTCTACGCGCTGGTCGAGCGTCGATTTCCGGCCGATCTGGATTCAGCCTGCATCGAAACGGCGGATGGCCTGGTCTACAGCTGGCGCGACTTGCACCATGCGAGCGGGCGCATCGCCAATTGGCTGGCGTCGCTGCACCTGCCGGCGGGCGCGCGCGTCGCAGTACAGGTGGAGAAATCTCCGGAATGCCTGCTGCTGTACCTGGCCACGTTGCGGGCCGGCCTGGTCTACCTGCCGCTCAATACGGCCTATCAACAGGCGGAGATCGCCTACTTCCTGGCCGATGCGCAGCCTGACGTCGTCGTCTGCACGCCGGCGCGCTGGGCCGAGATCGAGCCGATCGCCAAGCGGGCGAAGTGCCGCCACTTGCACAGCCTCGGGGAGGTGCGCGACGGCACGCTGCTGCAGGCGGCTGCGCCGTATGCCGACGCGTTCGAGACGCGCCCGTGCGCGCCGGATGATCTCGCTGCGATCCTCTACACCTCGGGCACGACCGGGCGTAGCAAAGGTGCGATGCTGTCGCACCGCAATCTCGCATCCAATGCGCTCACGCTGGACGAATTCTGGGGCTTCGCCGCCGAGCGCGTGGCCGGACGACGGGACGTCCTGCTGCATGCCTTGCCGCTGTTCCACGTGCACGGACTCTTCGTGGCTTCGCATGCCGCGCTGCTGGCGGGTGCCAAGACGCTGCTGCTGTCGAAGTTCGATGTCGCACAGGTGCTTGAGCGGCTGCCTCGCGCAACGGTATTCATGGGTGTGCCGACCTACTACACGCGGTTGCTCGCCGAGCCCGCCTTCGACCGCGCGCGCTGCGCCCGGATGCGCCTCTTCATCTCGGGGTCGGCGCCGCTGCTCGCCGAGACCCACCGCGAGTTCGAGCAGCGCACCGGTCACCGCATCCTCGAGCGCTACGGCATGTCCGAGACGGTGATGCTGGTGTCAAATCCGTACTTCGGCGCGCAGGGTAGGCGCATCGCTGGGACGGTCGGGCAGCCGCTTCCCGGCATCGGTGTGCGGGTCGTGCGCGACGATGGCACGGCGTGTCAGATCGGTGAGGTCGGCCACGTCCAGGTGCAAGGGCCCAATGTCTTCGCGGGTTACTGGCGCATGCCGGAGAAGACTGCCGAGGAGTTCACGGCGGACGGCTGGTTCAAGACGGGCGATGTCGGCCAGCTGGGCGGAACGGACGTGCCCGAGGACTACCTGACCCTGGTCGGGCGCTCCAAGGACCTGATCATCTCCGGCGGCTACAACGTCTACCCGAAGGAGATCGAAGGCTACATCGACGAGATGCCCAACGTCATCGAGTCCGCCGTCATAGGGTTGCCGCATCCCGACTTCGGTGAGGCCGTCGCAGCCGTCGTGGTCCCGCGCAAGGTGGGTGCGATCGACGCCTCGAACATTGTCGACGGCCTCAGGGGAAAGATCGCCAACTACAAGGTGCCGAAGCGGGTATTCATGGTCGAGGACCTGCCACGCAACACCATGGGCAAGGTTCAGAAAAACGTGCTGCGCGAGCGCTACAAGAACACATTCACGCCGCAAAGGCGAACTGCGGCCTGAGTTCGGCCCGGCGCCTGTACTCGCGCTCCGGCGTTGCCAGCGCCGCCTCGACGAAGCCGGTCTTGCCATTGGTATAGGCATCGCGGTCGAAGCGGAAGCGCTCGGCGAGGCGCCGCTTCAGTTCGGCATAACGCGCCGCCAGCCAGGTGTCAGCGCGCAGGCTGTCGCGGAACTTCAGGTAGCGCTTCCAGTACACGCCATCTGTTTCGACGACATGCACATGATGGGTGCGTACGCCGCGCACGACGCGCTTGAAGAAGCGGCGGTCGGGCAGTACGCGCTCGTACTCTGGGATGTATTCGTAGCCGTAGATGCCGAGGCGATCGTAGTGGCGCTCGAACTCATTGAGGGAGCGCACGCCCACGAGCATGTCGATGATGGGTTTGGCCGCCAGTCCCGGGACCGCGGTGCTGCCGATGTGCTCGATCGTGGGCGCCAGGTCGGCGAGCGCGATGTGGATCAACTGAGACTCGATGCGGAAGCGGGCCGGCCAGGCCGCGTCGTAGGGTGTCACGATGATCTGATCGGTCATGTCGGGTCTCCTTGATCAGGCCGGGCGTCGGTCCGCCCGCGTTGGGTTTGTAGGCTTACTGTACGGGCGCGGGTGGGTGCGGGCAGTAGCGTCTTACGCGGCGCAAGTGCCGCAAATTCGACAGCGGGCGGCCTTCAGGGGGTCAACGCGGCGGCCGGAGCAAACAGGATCTCGATGGACGCCAGGGCGACTTCCTCGGGCATTGGAGCCGGGTACAGCGTGACGAAGGCGACCGCCGATGCCGCGCCGATCATGGCCATCGCGAGTGGCAAGCGGATGCCACAGCGCCGGCTGGCGGGCGTGCGGGATGTCCTTGAAACAGCAAGACTGTCGGGTCGCATGGTGACCTCCGGGGCTCGCGACGGCGAGGTTCCACCACAGTAGGGCACGGCGCTAGCGACTGCAGTCGATACTGCAGCACTCCAGGCCGCGAATATTCACGGGCGCGGGCGCGCCCTGAAGTCACCAGCGTGCGGGAGGCTTGCGATGAATGGTGATGGTGCGGTTTTCAATCGTCACGTAGCCGCCGATCGTTAGATCTTTGAAGATCCGGCTAATCATGTCGCGTGAAGCACCGACGCGGTCGGCGATGTCCTGCTGCGTCATCTTCTCGGGCACCACCAGCTTGCCGCCATCTTCCTTGGCCAGCGAGAGCAGCAGGCGCGCTACGCGTCCGTAGACGTCCATGAGCGCGAGGTTCTTCACGTTGTCGGTGGCAATGCGGGCGCGGTCGATCAGCGTGGAAATCAGCGCCATCGCGATGTCCGGGTTCGCGCTGATCGCACTGCGCAGTTCATCGCGGGTCACGACAGAGCACGTGGTCGGTTCGAGCGTCATCACGGATGCCGAGCGGGGCCGGCCATCGAGCGCCATTTCGCCGACGTAGTCGCCCGGACCGTAGATATCGAGGATCATCTCCCTGCCGTCATCGTCCGACACATAGACCTTCACCCGGCCGGTGAGGATCACGTACAGGCTGTCGCCCCGATCGCCCTCGTTGATGATGACTGCGTTCTTGGGGAAGGCACGCACCTGCCCGCGGGTCGCGAGCTCGCGCACCATCGGATCGCCGATTTCGCTGATCGCCTGTTCACTCGCCGTCATGTGTACTCCGCCAGCGCTTACGCGCACAGCATTATGCGGCGCGCCGACGGCGACGGGAAGGCGGCGGCCGCCGTCCTGGCCCGACCCCCGTCCAGAGTCAGAAGGCGGCAATGCCTTTGTAGGCCATGTAGCCCGCCAGAACGAACAGCAGGCTGGCGAAGATGCGCTTCAATGGCTGGGTATCCAGCGAGTGGGCGAGCTTGGCACCGAGCGGGGCCGTCAGCATGCTCGCCACGGCGATGGTGACGAGCGCCGGCAGGTAGACAAACCCGAAGGTTCCCTTGGGCAGTCCCGGCGCGCCCTGGCCGGCCAGGATGTAGCCGATCGTGCCGGCGGCGGCGATCGGGAAGCCGAGCGCGGCCGAAGTCGCGACGGCGTTGTGGATCTTGACGTTGCTCCACACCATGAAGGGCACCGAGATGAAACCGCCGCCCGCGCCGACCAGGCTCGAGATGAAGCCGATCGCGGAGCCGACGCCGAACATGCCCGCGCCCTTGGGCAGTTCGCGCGACGGCTTGGGCTTGCGGTCGCGCAGCATCTGGAGCGCGGAGAAACCGACGAACACCGCGAACACCATCGAGAGCCAGAAGGTCGGCAGGCGACCCGCGATCTGCGCGCCGATCAAGGAGCCGACCAGGATTCCCGGCGCCAGCACTAGCACCACCGGCCACAGCACCGCCCCGCGCTTGTGATGGGCCCGCACCGACGACAGCGACGTGAACAGGATCGTCGCGAGCGAGGTGGCAATCGCCATGTGCACGATGTGCTCGAGCGGGTATTGGCGCCACGTGAAGAGGAGCGTCAGGAATGGCACCAGCAGCATGCCGCCGCCGATGCCCAGCAGGCCCGCCGCGAAGCCAGTTGCCGTCCCGAGTACCAGCAGGGCGATGATGAGGCCGATATCCATCAGCGCCTTTCCTTCAGCAGGACGTCGCGAATGAACGCCCACTCATCCGCGCTGACCGGCGTGACCGAAAGGCGATTGCCACGCCGCAGGACAGCCATGTCGGCAAGCTGCGGGTGCGTGCGCAGTTCGGCGAGCGCGATGAGACGCGTCTTGCGTCGAGCCTTGATGTCGACCAGCAGCCAGCGCGGCGCATCGCGGCGCGATGCAGCGTCGTAGTACTTGCTGCGACGGTCGAACTGGGTTGGATCCGGGTAGGGTGCGCTCGCCACTTCGGCGACTCCGGCGATGCCGGGCTCCGGGCAGCTCGAGTGGAAGAACAGAACGCCGTCACCGGGCTTCATCCCGTCGCGCATGAAATTGCGGGCCTGGTAGTTGCGTACGCCGGTCCACGGCACGGTGCGCCTCGGCGCTGCCAGCGCGTCGTCGATCGAGCACTCGTCCGGCTCCGACTTCATCAGCCAGTAGCTCATGCTTGGGCCGCGCACAAACGCGGCGCGATTCGAGTCGGGAATCGAGGTGGCAGATGCGCGGGTGACCGGTCGCTGTGACGTTTCATTGTTGTTGTCGCCGGGCGGCTGTCAACGACGAGGCGGTCTGCGCGCCGATAGCGTCGACTGCGCCGGCGCACTCGATTGCGCCAGCGTTGACTGATTCCCCGCCTGTGCCGCCCGGCCTGATGTCCTGAACCATCGGTTCAGGGTGGTCGCTCGCCGCGTCGTTTAGGTTCAGCAAACGCGTGCCGATCGCACCACGACGCGAGCCCAGCAACCTAGCGCAAAGCGCATAGGTTCAAGGAACTAAAAGGCCTTTGCGCGAACACCGCAGGGAAAACCTTGCATGACCGCCCTTCAACGACTACTCCAACGGCGGCCACTTCAAATTTCATTCTAGCGCTTGGGCGACGGCGCCGGTGAACCGCCCCGTCAGAACAGCTTTTCTTGCGGCAACAGGGCTTCATCACAGGTGTGCAGCAGGTCCCGCACCCGCCGGCGCAATTCGCCGACATCGACTCCGTCGGCGCCCTTGGCCGAGAACAATTCGTGCGCGATCTGCAGTGCGGCCATCACCGCGATGCGATCAGCGCCCATCACTTTGCCGGCCGAGCGGATTGCCTGCATCTTGCCATCGACATACGATGCGCATTTCAGCAGCGCCTCCGTTTCTTCCGGCGTACAGGCCAACCGGTATTCACGCTCGAGAATTGTGACGGTCAGGTGTTCCATGGCGCTTCCGTGGCGTTCGATGTGGCAGGCAGCCGATCCATCAACAGGTCGATGCGCCGTCCCGCCTCATCGATGCGTGACCGCATCGCGTCCAGTTCCACGGCCGAGGACGCCAGTTGCGCGCGCAGCTGCTGGTTTTCCGTCCGCAGTGACTGCACCAGGCGCCCCAATTCGGAGAGTTTTGCGGCGAGCAGATTGAAGTCTTCAAGCATTAAACAATCGTATCACCGAGCGCCGAGGGTGATCCGTCGGTGAGCGCTGTCTCGGTCGCGGATTCCTCGGCTAGACTCCTGTGTGTTGATGGTGCCGAAGGCCACGCTTTCGGTGAAACGGGAAACAGAAGGCCGGCGCTGTATCGGCAGGCCCAAGCTGTGCTGCCCCCGCAACGGTAAGCAGGCGCGTACTGCGCACGCTTCGCATGGGCCACTGCATCGGCGCTGACCGATGTGGGAAGGCGCGGAGCTCAGCCTGCAGCCCGGAGACCGGCCATCAACAGGAGGACGAGCCGCGGGGTGCCGGCCAGCCGGGCCGCGACCTGCGTGCCTTGCTCACCACACTCCCGATCGTTCGCGTCCACACGAATTCCGGCGGAGGGCCGGGCAACGGGAGCGATCGTGTCGTACTCGCCGGCGCGCAGGTGTCGCCCTGCGCTTGCGTCGTGCATTGCCTGGATGGTTCCGGCGGGCGTCCTTGCCCAGGCGACGCCTGAGCTGCCACGCACGGTCGTGACGCCATCGCGCACTCCGCAGTCGATCACCGAAACACTGCCCGCCACGTCGGTGATCACACGCGACGACATCGACCGCTGGCAGTCGGAAGATCTCGTCGCCGTCCTCGGTCGGGAAACGGGCGTGCAGTTGGCCCTGCCCGGCGGGCGCGGCTCGGCGGCGTCCCTGTTCCTGCGCGGCGCAGGCACGTCGCAGGTCCTAGTCTTGGTCGACGGAGTCAGGCTGAACGCCGGTGCGAGTGGCGGCGCAGCACTCGGCGGCATCGCCCTCGATGCCATTGATCGTATCGAGATCGTGCGCGGCAACCTCTCGAGTCTGTATGGCTCTTCGGCGGTCGGTGGAGTGGTCCAGATCTTCACGCGCAAAGGCGCCGAGCCCGGCCTTGTCTTCAGCGCCGAGGCAGGCCAGGGGCGGACACTCGATGGCCACGCGAGCGGGGGCTTCGACGCGGGGCCGGTCCGGTTGGGGGGCGCGCTCGGCGCCGGAACAACAAAGGCATTTTCGGCCATCAACGTCGACCGCGTGGCGCCGGGCCCGTTCGCTGCGGGCGCCAATCCAGACCTTGACGGCAACCAGTATCTTTCCGCCTCCCTGGGCGCCACCTACCGCCGAGGCGAGACGCTCGTCTCGGCGAACGCTTGGCTGAATCGCAGTACCACGGACTTCGACAGCACGGCGGACGGTCCGGCCGCGACGCACGTGGAGACGTCGAAACTTGGCGCACTGAACGTGCTGGCGCGCACGCCGGTCACCGAACGATGGGCGTCCCAGCTGGCGATCGGCGCGAGCCGTGATCGAGCCACGAATACCGCCAGCGATCCAGCTTCGTTCAACAACGGCCAGTTCACGTCGGACAACACCGCGATCACGTGGAGCAACGACCTTCGCCTGGACGATTCGATCACAACCCAGGTCGGGGCCGAGTACCTGCGGCAAAGCGGCGAGTCGACGTCGTATGACGCGAGTTTTTCCGGCGTCAAGCAGCGCTACGAGCGCGCAGTGGGCAGCGGCTGGGCCGGCGTCAACGTCGACCGTGGGCCGCACCGGCTGCAGGCCAACGTGCGGTACGACCAGTACTCGGACACCGCAAATGCAACCAGCGGACTGTTCGCGTATGGCTACCGGCTCGACCCAGCGTGGCGGCTCACGGCGCAATTGTCCAATGCATTCCGGGCGCCGAGCTTCAACGATCTCTACTTTCCATACTTCGGCAACCCCGACCTCGAGCCGGAGCGCTCCGTCAGTGGCGAACTCGGTCTGCAGTACGTCGGCTCCGCGGTGTCGCTGCGCGCCGCGCTGTACCGCACCGACACACGGGACCTCATCGCCTTCGATCCCGCGACAATGCGGGCCGGGAACATCGACGAGGCGCGCGTCACGGGATTTGAGCTCGGCGGCGACTGGGTCAGCGGCGCCTGGCGGCTCGGAGCCAACGCAACGGTGCTGCGGGCAGTCAACGACCAGACCGGCGAACGCCTGTTGCGGCGCGCCCCATGGCTCGTCAACCTTGCGCTGGGCTACGACCCGGGGGTGTGGAGCGGCGGGTTCGAGCTGGCGGTGGTGGGACCACGCGATGACCTCGACATCAACACGTTCCAGCGGGTGCAACTGGCGCGCTACACGCTTGTGCGCCTGGTCGGCGCCTGGCGCGTTTCTGGAAACATCACCCTGCGTGCCCGCATCGAAAACTTGTTCGATGCCGACTACGAATCGGTGAGCGGCTACAACACGACTCCGCGTACGGCCGTTGTCGGGATCAACCTGCGCTACTGATGCCACGCGCCAACCAGAGGCTGACAATGTGCGTGCTGCTGAGCATGGCGCTTGGCGAGCCTCGTGTTCGCTCTGTGCACGGGAAGCGTCGCGATTCCGCTGTCGGATGTTTGGGCCTCGCTGGGAAGTGGTGCGGGTCCCGGCGCCGACATCGTGCGCGGGCTGCGCGCGCCGCGCGCGCTGTCAGGGTTCGCGGTCGGGGCCGCACTCGCGCTGTCGGGGGCGCTGCTGCAGGCGCTGCTGCGCAATCCACTGGCCGATCCCTACGTGCTTGGCATCTCGGGCGGTGCCGCCGTAGCGACGCTGCTGGCGCTGGCGTTCGGCCTGCCGGCACTCGCAGTGCAGGCAGCGGCCATCGGCGGCGCGTTGCTGACGCTGATGCTGCTGTTCCTGCTCGCGCGGCGGGCTCTGTATTCCACATCGGCGGCGCTGGGCGAACAGGCCACGGGTGCCGTGCTGCTCACCGGAGTCATGCTGGCCTCGTTTGCCGCCGCGCTGATGAGCCTGGTGCTTTCGCTGGCACCCGATGGCCGGCTGCGCACGATGGTCTTCTGGCTGCTCGGTGATCTTGCCGGCGCGACACACATTGCACCGGCATTCGTGATGCTGGCGCTGGTGGTGCTGCTGCTCACAGTTGCGCGTGCCGATGCCCGTGCCTTGAACCTGATGCTGCGCGGTGACCTGCAGGCATTCACCCAGGGCGTGCGTGTCGTGGCCATTCGACGTCGACTGATCCTGATTGCAGCCGTGGCGACCGCCAGCGCGGTGACGCTGGGAGGCGCGGTCGGCTTCGTCGGCTTCGTCGCGCCCCACCTGGTTCGCATGGTGGCCGGCAACGACCAGCGAGTGGTGCTGCCCGCCTCGATGTTGCTCGGTGGGTCGCTCGTGGTAACAGCCGACACGATAGCCCGCACCGCCTTTGCGCCACTGCAGCTTCCAGTGGGGGTCCTGACGGCCTTGATCGGCGTGCCGGTCTTCCTGTGGTTCCTGGGTCGACGGTGATGGACGACACAGAGCTGCTCACTTTGCGGGGCCTGTCGCTCCGCACCTCGCAGCGACACCTCGTCGATGCGCTCGACCTGACGGTGCGGCGCGGCGAGCGGTGGGCTGTCCTGGGACCGAATGGCGCCGGCAAGTCGACGCTGTTGGCGGCCATGTCCGGGGCGCGGCACTGTGACGGCGGCGAGATCCTGTTCGGTCGGCGGGCCGTGGCGGATCTGCGTGCGGACGAACTGGCGCGCGAACGCGCGCTGCTGACCGATCGCTGGATCGATCCCTTCGCGAGCACGGTACTGGACACCGTGCTGACGGCACGATTCGTCTTCCGCGACGAGGATCTTGGCGCGGCCGTGGCCCGCGGCTGGCTCGAGCGTCTCGACTGCGCGCTGCTCGCCGATCGCGACGTGCGCCGGCTATCACGCGGCGAGCGGCAGCGCGTCGCCATCGCGACCGCGCTTGCCCAGGACACCCCGCTGGTCCTTTTGGATGAGCCGACGGCGCATCAGGATCCGCGCCACCAGGCGATGGTCGTGCGCGAGCTTGCTGCTCTGCCGGAGCGCGCCCTGATCGTCACGCTGCACGATCTGAACGCGGCGGCGCGCCTTGCCAGCCATGTCCTGCTGCTCTGGGGCGACGGCCGAACGCGGTCGGGCCCGGCGGCAGAAGTCCTGACGCCCCACGCGCTGACGGAACTCTTCGCCACACCGGTTTCGCGCGTCGAGGTGGACGGCGAGGCCGTCTTTTACGTTCATCAAGGCGTCGGGAGCGAGACGCGCGTCGGCGTGATCTGAATCGGTTCTAAACTCTGCGCATGCCCATCGTTTTGTTCGCGAATCCCAAGGGTGGCGTCGGCAAGAGCACGGCGGCAACGAATCTCGCCGGGTACTTTGCGCATCGCGGGCACGCCACGCTGCTCGGCGATCTCGATCGGCAGCAGTCGGCGCTCGCGTGGCTCGGGATTCGACCGCCGACGCTACCGCGCATCGAGTCATGGGATCGCAGTGACGACAGAATCGCCCGTCCGCCGAAAGGCGTGACGCATGTCGTACTCGACTCGCCGGCTGGCATTCACGGTCACGCGCTGAAGGACGCGCTGCGGGTTGCCGATCGACTGGTCATTCCGTTGCAGCCGTCGCTGTTCGACATCTACGCGACGCAGGCATTCCTAGCGCGGCTGGCCGAGCGCGCGCTGATGAAGGAGGGCGGTCGCGTCGGCGTGCTCGGCATGCGAGTCGATGCACGCACGCGCGCGGCCGAGCAGCTGCAGCGCTTCGTCGAGGATCTCGGACTACCGGTGCTCGGTTTTCTTCGCGATACGCAGAACTACGTGCAACTGGCCGCGCATGGGCTCACGCTGTGGGACGTGGCACCGAGTCGGGTGGCGAAGGACCTCGAACAGTGGGAGTCGTTGCTCGAGTGGGTCGAGCGCTAGCTACTTGGTTTTGACCGCGAATTGGTGCGTGGCCACGGTCGACGACTTGCTCTCGCCCTTGGCGTAGAGGGGCACCATCAGCGAGATTCGATCGGTCGCCGGGACCTTGAACTCCAGTTCGCCGACGAAGGTTCCGCTGCCGCCTTCGACCGGCGTGAGCTTGTCGACGATCAGCGTGTTCTTGGCGTCCTGCGCCACGAGGCCGATCAGGCCGCCTTGGGCGGGCACCGTGTACGAAGCGCTGAGCGCGATCTTCACGGTGTCGCCGACCTTCAGCGCGTCCACGTCCGGTTTGATGGAGATGATCTTGATCGCGCGATCCGTGGCCGGCGTCGCCGACGCAGACTTGTCGGTTGGCGACTGTGTCGTTGGCGGCGCACCGCTATCTTTCTTGCCGCAACCGGCCAGGGCGATGAGCGTGGATGCCGCGATCGCGGTCGCGATCCGCAGCAGCTTCGGAGTGCAGGGTTCGATCATCGTTGGTCTCGGCAGGTCCCAAGTGTCCAATTTACTTGATCGCCGTCGCCCGGGTCCGTTCAATTGCCGCGCAGAGAACGGCGATTTCGTCGGCGAGGCGCGGCGCATGCCGGTTGATCCGGTCGGCGTCTAGGGTCACGAACTGCTGGTGGCGCGTCGCGGCCAGTGTCGGAAAGCGCTGCCACTCCGTGAAAGCCTGACCGGCACGGCCGCCCGGCTCGGCGGTGATGATGACCTGTGGATCGGCCGCGACCACGGCTTCGGTTGACACCTGTGGCGCGACCGCAACCAGGCCTGCAAACACATTGCGTCCGCCACACAGTTCGATGGCTTCGTTGACGACGTGCCGGCCCGACAGCGTCATCAGTGGAGCGGTCCAGACCTGATAGAACACGCGCACCGGAGCACGGGCGGAGTACTGCTTCCGCAGCGCATCGACTTTGGCGTTGAATTGCGCGGCGGCCGCAGCGCCATCGCGCCCGGTCAACACTCCGAGCCGCTCCAGCGACCGCGCCACGTCGCCGAGCGTGCGCGGTTCACTGACGAAGACCGGAACGCCTAGGCGCTGGACCGAGGCGATCGTGGCCGGTGGAAACCCACTGCCCCAGATTACGACGAGGTCCGGATGGAGCGTCGCGATGCGCTCGAGATCGAGGCTGTGCGCACGCCCCACGCGCGGGATGGCCAAGGCCGCGGGCGGGTAGTCGGCATGTTCGGTCGTGCCGACAATGCGGTCGCCGGCGCCAATGGCGAACAACTGCTCGGTGATGTGCGGCGCCAGACTGATGACGCGGGTGGCGGGCTGTGCGAGCGTAACCGTGGCACCGGAGTCGTCGATGGCCGTGACAGCCGCCGGCGCGCTCGCTGGCAGCAACGGGGATGCCGCGGCGAGCAGGGCGATCAGGGCGGCCCGGCGCAGCCTCACGGCTTGTCAGTGGTGGCCGCAGTCGCGGGCTCAGTGATGAAGCCGATCTTCGTCAGCCCGGCCTGCTGGGCGGCTGAAAGTACAAACGCGATGCGCTCGTAACGGGTCGCCTTGTCGGCGCGCAGGTGGACTTCGGGCGGCGTCGCTTCGGCTCCCGCCTTCGCCAGCCGCGCGCGCAGCGCGTCGTCCGCGAGCGGCTCCGCGTCCCAGAAGATCTGGCCATTGCCGTCGATCGAGAGCTTGATGGTTGATGCCTCGGCGGGTGTTGACGGTGCGGCATCGTTTGGAAGGTCGAGCCGGATGCCATACGTCAGCAGCGGCGCAGTGATGATGAAGATGACCAGCAGCACCAGCATCACATCGACCAACGGCGTGACGTTGATCTCGGACATTCGCGGCGGTGAGGCGCCGTGCCGCTCGAAGCCGCCGAACGGCATCAGGACTGTCCTGTCACGCGCGAACCGGTGGTCAACGTCGCGTGCAGATCGTGGGCGAAGCCGTCGAGTTGACCGAGCACCATGCGGTTGCTGCGGGTGAAGGCATTGAAGGCCAGTACGGCCGGAATGGCCACCGCCAGGCCGAAGGCCGTCATGATTAGCGCTTCCCCGACGGGTCCGGCCACTTTGTCGATCGCGATCTGAGCGGTCGAGGCAATGTTGAGCAATGCGTGATAGATGCCCCAGACCGTTCCGAACAGTCCGATGAAGGGAGCGGTGCTGCCGACCGACGCGAGGATGGTGAGGCCCGAGTCGAGCCGGCCTGCCGCCTCATTGATGCGCTGGCGCAAGGCCCGCGTAATCAGCTCCGAGCGATCGATCTGCGCGGCAAGGCTATTCTCCGCGGCCGGGTGACCGGCGGCGTTTGCAGCACCGACGGCGAGCGGCAAGAAGATGCTGTCGACGTCGATTGGCTTGAGTTTCGCGATCGCCACGTCCATCGTGGAGGCTTCCCAGAACCGGTCGAGTTCCTTCGATGCGCGCCGCATGCGCCACCAGCCCCACGCCTTCCAGAAGATCAGGAACCAGCTCACGATCGACATGGCGCACAGCAGGTAGGCCGTTAGGCGAATGACGGCATCGGCCTGCTGCCAGAAGTGGCCGAGTCCGAGCGAACCGGCGTCCATCAGGCGAAACCCAGCACGTCGAACATGTCGTACAGGCCCGTGGCCCGGCCACCTAGGAAGCGCGCGGCACGCAGGCTGCCAGTGGCATACGACTGGCGACTTCCCGCGCGATGCGTGATCTCGATGCGTTCGCCGGCGCCGGCGAACATCACCGTGTGATCACCGACGATGTCGCCGCCGCGGATGGTCGCGAAGCCGATCGAGCCCGGGGGGCGCTCGCCGGTATGGCCTTCACGCGCGTAGACCGCCAGTTCTCCCAGCGGACGGCCGAGCGCGGTGGCGACGACTTCGCCCATCTTCAGCGCCGTGCCCGACGGTGCATCGACCTTGTGGCGGTGATGGGCCTCGATGATTTCGATGTCGTATCCGTCGCCGAGCATGCGAGCGGCGAGTTCGATCAGCTTGAAGGTCGCGTTGACGCCGACGCTCATGTTGGGCGCGAACACGATCGCGATGCGCGTCGCGGCCGTCTGGATGGCGCGCTTTCCCGCCGCGTCGAAGCCCGTCGTGCCGATCACCATCTTCACACCGCGGGCGACGCAGGCGTCCAGATGGCGCAGCGTCGCCTCGGGACGGGTGAAATCGATCAGCACGTCGGACCCCGCCAGGTCGGAAAGGTCAGCGCTCACGCGGACCCCGGTCGTGCGCCCCATCGCTTCGCCGCAGTCGCGCCCAAGGACTGGGCTGTCGGAGCGATCGAGCGCGGCCGCGAGGGCGAGGTCGGGATGGCCCAGCGTGGCCTCGATCAGCATCTGGCCCATGCGGCCCGAGGCACCGGCGATCGCAAGCTTCATCGGCATCGGCGGCCGCCCGGGGGCAGGTCAGTTCGAACCCGTGCCCGGAGCCGGCGTCGACACATCGGGCATTGGGATCTCCGGCTGGCGGTTCGCCCGCGCGACCCGCTTGACATTCGGGCCCAGGATCAGTGCGTCGATGTCGTCCTCGCTGGGCATCGGGTCGTTCTCGAAACGCTCGAGCCGGTTTTCCTTGAAGAACAGGGTCAGCCTTCGATTCTGGATCGGCCCACGGCGCGGATTCAGGTAGTAGACGTAATCAATGCGGTCCTTCCGGAACTCGCTCGTCATCAGTGGCGTGCCAAGCATGAATCGAACCTGATCGCGCGTCATGCCAATCCGCAACTGGTCCACCATTTCCTGAGAGACGATGTTGCCTTGGTGCACGTCCGGGCGGTAGGGACCGAGGAACGTCGGTGCCCACGACGCGGCCGATGCGATGCCCGAGCCGACGCTCGCGCTCACGCTGTACAGCGATTCGCAGCCCGCCAGCAGGAAGGTCATGGCACAGGCGGCCAGGCAACGCGCAGACATCGGTCGGATCGGAAAGCGGGAGGGGTGGGGCACGGAAGCCGTATGATACTCAGGAGTGTTCCATCCGATGTTTTCCTCCCAGCGCGGCGCGCGCCCCATGCCGAATCGCCCGTCCAACAATTCGAGCGACCTTAAGAGCATCGGCCTGAAGGCCACGGTGCCGCGCATGAAGGTGCTTGAGATCTTTCAGCGCAACACCGCCGAACGGGGCGTGCGGCACCTCAGCGCCGAGGACGTTTACAAGGCGCTCATCGCGGAACACATCGATGTCGGCCTCGCCACCGTCTACCGCGTGCTGACCCAGTTCGAGCAGGCCGGACTGCTGTCGCGGAATCACTTTGAGGCCGGTCGCGCGATGTTCGAGCTCAATGAAGGCTCACATCATGATCACCTCGTCTGCCTGACGTGCGGGCATGTCGAGGAGTTCGTCGATTCCGACATCGAGGCCCGGCAGCACCGGGTCGCAGCCGAGCGCGGCTTCAAGCTGCAAGACCATGCGCTCGCACTGTATGGCGAGTGCACGAAAACCAACTGTCAGTTCCGTCGCAAGGAGTAGGACCGCACGCGCGACCCGGACAGGTCGAGTGTCAGGCCCACTTCAAAGGTCGATCCGCTGCTGCGTGGACGGGTCGAACCAGTGCACGGTGTCCGGGCTGAATCCGAATTGCCCCATAGTGCCCGGGACCGGGCTCGCTTGCGGCCCGGTGCGCACGATCAGTCCCGTGCCGGCGACCTTGCCGTGGATCAGGTGCTCGGCACCGAGGACTTCGACGGTTTCGACTTGCATCGTCAGGTTGCTGCCTCCCAGAAGCAGGTGTTCCGGCCGCACCCCGAGGACCAGTTCCCGGCCACCGAGACGGGCATAGGAGGCGGGCAGTTCGATCCGCGTGTTGTCAGCCGCGAGGAACGCACCGCCATCCGGCGACACCCGGCCCGGGAACAGATTCATCGGCGGCGAGCCGATGAAACTCGCGACAAAGGTCGTCGCGGGGCGCGAGTAGACGGCCTCCGGCGTTCCGACCTGCTCGGCGCGGCCCGCGTTCATCACAATCATCCGCTGCGCCAGCGTCATTGCCTCGACCTGGTCATGTGTCACATAAAGGCTGGTCGTACGCAAGCGGCGGTGCAGTTTCTGGATCTCGAGACGCGTCTGCACGCGCAGCTTGGCATCGAGGTTTGACAGCGGCTCGTCGAACAAGAACGCCGCCGGCTCGCGCACGATCGCGCGCCCCATCGCGACCCGCTGGCGCTGGCCGCCGGAGAGCTGCCGCGGCTTGCGCGCCAGGAAGGCGTCCAGTTCGAGGATCGCGGCTGCCTCGTTGACCCGGCGGTCGATCTCGGCTTTCGGAAGCTTGCGGATCTTCAGTCCGTACGCCATGTTGTCGTACACGCTCATGTGTGGGTAGAGCGCATAGTTCTGGAACACCATCGCGCAGTCGCGGTCCTTGGGTTCCAGGTCGTTGACGACGCGTCCGCCGATGCTGATGGTGCCTCCGGTGATGTCCTCCAGCCCGGCGACCATACGCAACAGCGTCGACTTGCCGCAGCCGGAGGGACCGACCAGCACGACGAACTCGCCGTCGGCCACATCGAGCGTGATGCCGTGCACCACCTGGTTGGTGCCGTAGCTCTTGCGCACGTCGTTGAATTCGATCCTCGCCATCGGCTCTTCTGCTATTTCTCGGTTTCCACCAGGCCCTTGATGAACCAGCGCTGCATCAGCAACACGATGATCGCCGGCGGGATCATCGCGAGGATTGCCGTGGCCATGACCAGGTTCCACTCGTTGGCCGCGTCGCCGCCGCCGATCATCCGCTTGATGCCGATGACGATCGGGTACATGTCCTCGCTGGTCGTGATCAGCAGCGGCCAGAGGTACTGGTTCCAGCCGTAGATGAACTGGATCACGAACATCGCCGCGATGTTGGTGACCGAGAGCGGCACGAGGATCGTGAAGAAAAAGCGCATCGGGCCGGCGCCGTCGATGCGCGCGGCCTCGGCCAGTTCGTCCGGGACGGTGAGGAAGAACTGCCGGAACAGGAACGTCGCAGTGGCCGAGGCGATCAGCGGCATGATCAGGCCCGGGAAGGTGTTGAGCAGGCCGAGGTCGGACATCACCGCGTAGGTCGGGGTGATGCGCACCTCGACCGGAAGCATCAGCGTGATGAAGATCATCCAGAAGAAGAAGTGCTTCAGCGGGAAGCGGAAGTAGACGATCGCGAAGGCCGACAGCAGCGAGATGATGATCTTGCCGACCGCGATGCCGACCGCCATCGTCAGGCTGACGAACATCATGCGGCCGACCGGTGCCCGCGAGCCGATGTCGCCGCCTTCGAACAGCACCTTGCGGTAGTTCTCGACCAGCAGGTCGCCGGGAAGAAGCGACATCGGAGCTGCTTCGACGGCTTCGGCGGTCTGCGTCGACGCGACGAACGCGAGGTAGACCGGGAACGCAACCAGCGCGATTCCTGCGATCACGACCACGTAGGACAGTACATCGAGCCAGCGGCGCTTTTCAACCATCAGTAATTTACCCGCCGCTCGATGAAGCGGAACTGCATTACGGTCAGTGTGACAACGATCGCCATCAGCACGACCGACTGCGCGGCCGACCCGCCCAGGTCCAGCGCCTTGAAGCCATCGTGATAGACCTTGTACACGAGGATCGATGTCTCCTGGCCCGGTCCGCCCTGCGTTACGGCGTCGACGATCGCAAAGGTGTCGAAGAATGCATAGACGATGTTGACGACCACCAGAAAGAAGGTGGTCGGCGACAGCAGCGGAAACACGATGGTCCAGAAGCGCCGCCCGGGGCCTGCGCCGTCTATCGCGGCCGCCTCGATCAGCGACTTCGGAATCGCCTGTAGACCCGCAAGAAAGAACACGAAGTTGTAGCTGATCTGCTTCCACACGGCCGCCATTACCAGCAGCAACAGTGCCTGCCGGCCGTTCAGGAGAAAGTCCCAGTGCACGCCGGCGTTGTTGAGCCAGTGTGCAACGACGCCCAGTGTGGGGTTGAACATGAAGAGCCACAGCACGCCGGCGATGGCAGGCGCGACCGCGTAGGGCCAGATCAGCAGCGTCTTGAAGGTGGTGGCTCCGCGCAGCAGGCGATCCGCGAACACCGCCAGCACCAGCGAGATCGCGAGGCCGAAGCCGGCCACGAGCGTCGAAAAGACCGCGGTGACGCGGAACGACGCGAGATAGCCGGGATCATTGAAGAGCGTGCGGAAGTTCTCCAGGCCGACGAACTCGACACTGGCCCCGAACGCGTCCTGCATCAGCACGCTCTGGTAGAGCGCCTGTCCCGCCGGCCAGAAGAAAAAGATGATCGTGATCGCGAGTTGCGGCGCGACCAGCGCATAGGGCAGCCAGCGGCTGCGGAAGTAGGCGCGCTTTTCCAACGGCGCAGCAATCAGTGCGTTCGGCCGACCGAGGTCGTGGCCGGCCGGAGCGCAGCTACTTGCTCGTCTTCTCGAAGCGCTCGAGCTGCTCGTTGCCGCGCTTGATGGCGTCGGCCAAGCCCTGCTGCACCGTCTTCTTGCCCGACCAGATGTTCTCCATCTCCTCGTCGTTGATCGTGCGGATCTGCACGAAGTTGCCGAGGCGGATACCGCGCGATTTGTCGGTCGTCTTGACAATCATCTGCTGCACCGAAACGTCGGTGCCCGGATTCTTGTCATAGAACCCAGACTTCTTGGTCAGTTCGTACGCCGCCATCGTGATCGGCAGGTAACCGGTCTCCTGGTGGCTCTTGGCCTGGATCTCGGGCTTGGAAAGGTAGTTGAAGAAGTCCGCGACGCACTTGTACTCGTGCGGCTTCTTGCCCGACATCACCCACAGGCTCGCGCCGCCAATCACGGTGTTCTGCGGCGCGCCCGCGACGTCGGGGTAATACGGCAGCGTCGAGATGCCGAATTCGAATTTGGCGTTCTTCTTGATGTTGCCGTAGGCCGACGAGGATGCCGTGCTCATGATGCATTCGCCGGAGTAGAACGGTGCGTCGCCCGCGTTGCCGCGGCCCTTGTAGACGAACAGGCCCTGCTTGGCCATGTTCGAGAGGTTCTCGATGTGCCGCACATGCAGCGGCGTGTCGAATGCAAGGCGTGCCGAGGGCCCGCCGAAGCCATTGTTTTTGGTCGCGAATTCCGTGTTGTGCCAGGTCGAGAAGCTCTCGAGCTGGGTCCAACTCTGCCAGCTGGTCGTTAATGGGCATTTTTCGCCGCTTGCCTTGAGCTTCGCGGCAGCAAGCACGACTTCGGGCCAGGTCTTCGGTGGCTTGTTCGGATCGAGACCCGCTTTCCTGAACGCGTCCTTGTTGAAGTAGAACACCGTCGTCGAACTGTTCAACGGGTAGGACATCATCTGCCCGTTCGGTGCGGTGTAATAACCGGTCACTGCGGGTACATAGGCCTTCGGGTCGAACTTGTAGCCGGCCTTACCCATTACTTCACCGACCGGCACGATCGCGCCTTTGGATCCCATCATTGTCGCGGTACCCACTTCGAACACCTGCAAGATGTGGGGCGCGTTGCCGGCGCGGTAGGCAGCAATGGCCGCGGTCATCGAGACGTCATACGCGCCCTTGTAGGTCGGCGTCACCTTGCATTGCTGCTGGCTGGCATTGAATCCACTGGCCAGTCCATTGACCCAGTCCCCGAGCGCGCCGGGCATCGAGTGCCACCATTGCACTTCGGTCTGCGCCAGTGCACCGGTCGCGCCCAGCGCTAGCACAGCAGCAGTTGCGCTCTTCGCGAAAATCTTGCGGAACATGGGTCTCCTCCGGATTGATCGAGTTTTGATGGAATGGCCTGACGCGGCTGTTACGATAGCCCGCCTCTGGTTCCGGGGCAAAGTGTCCCGCTGCCCATGATCTCCGCCGGTCGCCTGCCCCTCTATGCCAGCCTGGTCCGGCTGGACAAGCCAGTCGGGACGCTGCTCCTGCTTTGGCCCACGCTTACCGCGCTATGGATCGCGTCGGCCGGCGTGCCGGGCGCTCTGCTGCTGGCGGTATTCGTGCTCGGCACGTTCCTGATGCGCTCGGCCGGGTGCGCCATCAACGACGCGGCTGACTATCGCTTCGACGGCTACGTCAAGCGCACGGCCAACCGTGTCGTGGCTCGCGGCGACGTCAGCCCGCTCGAGGCGGTGGCCGTGGCGGCGGCGTTGTGTGCGATGGCGGCGTTGCTGTTGCTGTTCCTGAACGAGACGGCGATGCGGCTGGCGCTGATCGCGGCCGCGGTCGCGGGAACCTACCCGTTGGCGAAGCGGTTCTTCCCGATTCCCCAGCTCTATCTGGGGGTAGCGTTCTCGTTCGGCATCCCGATGGCATTCGCGGCGGTGCTCGGCGAGGTGCCGCGGCTCGGCTGGATTCTGTTCGTCGCCAATATGTTCTGGGTCGTGGCCTACGACACCGAGTACGCCATGGTGGATCGGGACGACGACCTGAAGCTCGGCATTCGATCCTCGGCGATATTTTTTGGACGCTGGGACGTGGCGGCGGTGATGTTCTGCTACGGGACCTTCTTCTCGTCGATGCTGCTGGTCGGGCAGGGCATCCACGCACAGTGGCCGTATTACCTCGGCTGGACCGTGGGCCTTGCCTGCGCGATCTATCACCATCAGCTGATCCGTACCCGGACCCGCGACGGTTGCTTTGCCGCCTTCCGCCACAACAACTGGGTCGGTCTGGCGCTCTTCGCCGGCACGGTGGCCGACTACCAGACCAGAACTCTTGCATTGCAACCGTGGTGATCTGGATCGCGATGGCGGGCGCGCCACCGACACGCCCGCGGCAGGCCGGCACGGCGATTCAATCCGGGCCCGGGATGCGCGACGCACGCGCACCCCGCTGGTGGCCTGGGCGAGCGGCGGCACCATTTCGCCGGACGAAGCCTGCTTCGACGGCCGCGCGGTGCTGCTAAGGGCTCCGCGACGCGCCGGTGGCGAACCAACGTCACGCACGCGGTGGCAGCGCATCACATCGGGCAGCTTCGGCCTGCGCCGCCCGCGGCGCGACCGCCACGACTGGTAGCACGGCCCGACGACGATCTATCGGCGCGTGCGCTAATCGGCGTCGAATTGCGTGCCCAGTTCGGTAGCGCGATCGCGTGCGGCGTGCAAGGCCGTCACGATCTTCTGGCGAACCTCATGTTCGTTCAACCGCGCGAGCGCGGCAGCGGTGGTACCACCTTTGGAAGTCACCTGTTCGCGCAACACCGACACCGGCACGTCCGATTGGCGCGCGAGCTGTGCGGCACCCGCAAACGTCTCGACCGCCAGCATTTGCGCCTGGGCCTCGTTGAACCCCATTTCGAGCGCCGCGTCCTGCAGGGCTTCGATGAAGTAGAAGACATACGCCGGACCACTGCCGGATATCGCAGTGACGGGATCGAGCATCGCTTCGTCGTCGAGCCACAGCACCTTTCCGACCGAGCCCAGGATGCGGTCTGCCTCGGCCCGCTGGTCGTCGGTGACGCCGGGCAGGGCTATGGCACCGCTCACGCCGGCGCGAATCAGTGCCGGGGTGTTCGGCATGGCACGCACGATGCGTTCGTGGCCCAACCAGCGCGCCAGGGTATGCGCGCGCACGCCGGCCGCGATCGAGATCACGAGTGCGCTGCCCAGCCAACGCCCGGCTGCGGAAACCGCCTCCTTCATGCTCTGCGGCTTGACCGCGAGCACGACGACCTCGGCCGCGCCCAGCCAGTCGCCGGCGCAGCTCATGCGCCGTGACGCCGAACTCCCGCGTCAGCTCGGCGCGCTTGGCCGCGTCGGGTTCCAGCACCTGCATGGTGTTGGTGGCGAGCCCGCTGGCACGCAGGCCACCCAGCAGAGCCTGTGCCATGTTGCCGCCGCCGATGAATGCTACGTTCACGCTGCCTTCCTTTCACGCTTGCCGAAAATCGCCGTCCCGATGCGCACCATCGTCGCCCCCGCGGCGACAGCCGCCTCCAGGTCGGCCGACATCCCCATCGACAGCGTGTCGCAACGCGGATGCGCGCGCCGTAGGACATCGAACAGGTGCTTCATGGCCAGCAGTGGCTGCGCCGCGCGCGTCGGGTCGGACTCTGGCTCCGGGATGGCCATCAGGCCGCGCAGCGTGATGTTGGGCAGTTCGTCGACCTGGACTGCGAGTGGCACGACGTCGGCCGGCGCGACACCACTCTTGGTCGCTTCGCCGCTGATGTTGACCTGCAAGCAGCACATTGAGCGGCACCCGCGAGGCCGGGCGCTGCTGGGATAAGCGTTGCGCCAGCTTCAGGCGGTCGACTGACTGCACCCAGTCGAAGTGCTCGGCGATGTCGCGCGTCTTGTTGCTCTGGATCGGCCCGATGTAGTGCCATTGCAGGGCCAGTCGGGGCGCAAGCTCCCGTACACGCGCGATCTTGGCAATGGCCTCCTGCACGTAGTTCTCGCCGAAGTTGGCCTGCCCGCCGCCAGCTGCGGCGAGCACGGCTTCGGCAGGGAAGGTCTTGCTGACGGCCACCAGCGCGATGTCCTGCGGCGTGCGTCCTGCGGCTCGCGCAGCTTGGGTAATGCGCTCGTTAACCGCCTGCAAATTGGCTTGCACGGTCTCTTGCAAACTGGACATAATCGACTTCAAAGCTGCTAGAGACTTATTTTCACTGGCTTTTTTGCTGTTCCGCCGGCGCTGGCCCAGCCTACGCTAGCCGCTTTGAAGCCCGTGCCCACTTCGGGCCGTGCCGACGTACGCCCAGGAGCACACCCGATCCGCCATGGATATCTCTGAACTGCTCGCATTCTCCGTCAAAAACAAGGCCTCGGACCTGCACCTGTCGGCCGGTCTGCCGCCGATGATCCGGGTGCACGGCGACGTGCGGCGTATCAACCTGCCGCCGCTCGAGCACAAGGATGTGCACGGCATGATCTACGACATCATGAACGACGCGCAGCGCAAGCAGTACGACGAGAACCTGGAGACGGACTTCTCGTTTGACCTGCCAGGTCTGGCGCGCTTCCGGGTCAATGCCTTCAACCAGGACCGGGGGGCGGCTGCGGTGTTGCGGACGATTCCGTCGCGCGTGTTGTCGCTGGAGGAACTGCAGTGCCCGCGGCAGTTTGCGGACTTCTCGCTCAAGCCGCGCGGGCTGGTCCTGGTGACGGGGCCGACCGGTTCGGGCAAGTCCACGACGCTGGCGGCGATGGTCGACCATGTGAACAACAACCTGTACGGTCACATCCTGACGATCGAGGACCCAATCGAGTTCGTTCATGAAAGCCGGAAGTCGGTCATCAATCAGCGCGAGGTGGGCCCGCATACGCTTTCCTTTTCCAACGCACTGCGCTCCGCGCTGCGGGAGGACCCCGACGTTGTGCTGGTCGGTGAGTTGCGTGACCTGGAAACGATCCGACTGGCGTTGACGGCGGCCGAAACAGGCCACCTCGTGTTCGGCACCTTGCACACCTCCTCGGCCGCCAAGACCATCGACCGTGTGGTCGACGTGTTCCCGGCGGCGGAGAAGGAAATGGTGCGCGCGATGCTGTCCGAGTCTGTCGTTGCGGTGATCTCGCAGACGCTGCTCAAGGTCAAGGACGGTAATGGCCGCGTGGCGGCGCACGAGATCATGGTCGGCACGCCCGCCATCCGCAATCTGATCCGCGAGAACAAGGTCGCGCAGATGTACTCGATGATCCAGACCGGCCAGCAGTTTGGAATGATGACGCTCGATCAGACGCTGCTTGAACTGGTTCGCCGCAACGTGGTGTCGGTGGCCGAAGCGCGGCAGTACGCGAAGACTCCCGATACGTTCGTCGGTTAGGGAACGAAAGGCTACGATGGAACGCGACCAGGCAACACGATTCGTCCACGACCTGCTGCGCCTGCTGCACAGCAAAAAGGGCTCCGACCTCTTCCTCACCGCCGAATTTCCGCCCGCCTTCAAGATCGACGGGCGCGTGTTGCCGGTGTCGAACCAGCCGCTGACCGCGCAACACACCAGTGAGCTGGTGCGCGCGATCATGAACGACCGCCAGGCCGCGGAGTTTGAAAAGACCAAGGAATGCAATTTCGCGATCAACCCGACCGGCATCGGGCGCTTCCGCGTCTCGGCCTTCGTGCAGCAAGGGAAGGTGGGCATCGTGTTCCGCACGATCGCCGATCACATCCCGACCACCGACGAGCTCAACCTGCCGCACCTGATCAACGACCTTTCGATGGCCAAGCGCGGCATCATCGTCGTGGTGGGCGCGACGGGCTCGGGCAAATCGACGTCGCTGGCGGCGATGGTCGGCTACCGCAACGAGAACTCCAATGGCCACATCATCACGATCGAGGATCCGATCGAATACGTCCATCCGCACAAGAACTGCATCATCACGCAACGCGAAGTCGGTGTGGACTGCGAGACCTGGCAGGTCGCGTTGAAGAACACGCTGCGCCAGGCGCCCGACGTCATCCTGATCGGTGAGGTGCGCGAACGCGAGACGATGGAACACGCGATTGCCTTCGCCGAGACCGGCCACCTGGTGATGTGCACGCTGCACGCCAATTCGACCAACCAGGCACTTGATCGCATCATCAACTTCTTCCCGGAGGAGAAGCGCCAGCAGCTGCTGATGGACCTGTCGCTGAACCTGCGCGCGATGATTTCGCAGCGCCTGATTCCGTTCAAGGACCGCAAGGGTCGCATTCCTGCGGTCGAGATCCTCATCAATAACCCGCTGATCTCCGACCTCGTGTTCAAGGGCGAGGTGCACGAGATCAAGGAAGTGATGAAGCGGGCGCGCGAACAGGGCATGCAGACCTTCGACCAGTCGCTGTTTGATCTGCACGAACGCGAGCAGATCTCCTACGAGGACGCACTGCGCAATGCCGACTCCGTCAACGACCTGCGGCTGCAGATCAAGCTCAACAGCAAGCTGTCGGGTGGCGTGGCCGGCATTCACAAGGGAATCGAACACCTCGGGTTAGCCGGTTAGCCCGATCTGAGACGGCTCCAACGGGGCGCGCGCGGCGCCCCGTTTCCATTTTGGCGCCCGCTCGGCCGCTACACTGGCGGCTTCACATGTGCCAGAGCGAGCCATGACGACCGTCTACGACTTCAGCGCCACCACCATCGACGGCAAGCCCCGCAAGCTGGCGGACTACAAGGGCAAGGTGCTGCTGGTGGTAAATACGGCCAGCCAGTGTGGCTTTACGCCGCAATACAAAGGGCTCGAGGCTCTCTACAAGAAGTACAAGGACAAGGGATTCGCGGTGCTCGGTTTTCCGAGCAACCAGTTCGGCCAGCAGGAGCCGGGGCCGGAATCGGAGATCGCTGAGTTTTGCGAGACGAACTATGGTGTGACGTTCCCTTTGTTCGCCAAGATCGACGTCAATGGCCAGGCCGCGCATCCGCTGTTCAAGTACCTGACCTCAACCAAGAAGGGGCTGCTTGGCAGCGAAGGCATCAAGTGGAACTTCACCAAGTTCCTGGTCGACAAGGGTGGCAACGTGATCGAGCGATATGCGCCGACCACGAAGCCGGAAGATCTGGAAAAAGACGTCGAACGAGCGCTGGGTTGAAGATGGCGCCCGAGGTTCCTTAAGGTCGTCCGCGCGTTTGCGAAGGCGGGAAATCCATGCACCCGCCACCGGCCACCGACGGCCGATCGCTCAGCGGGACTTCGCTCGACACAGGAAAGAGCCCCGCGGGCGGAGCTGTTCCAGGCACGTTCCCAATGGCCAACTGATCGGCGAGGTAGCGCGCGGCTTGAGGCGCTGCTACGCTGGTGCCGCTCATGGCAACGCGAACTCCACTGCGAGTGCCTGCCCCTAGAACGCCGCGACACCACAGCGAGTCATCCGTGGGCATCAACCAGTTAGGAGACGGCATCGTGCGCAGGGCATTGGCTGCCGGCGGTCCCGCCGACGTGCTCGCTGTGGGCATCGGGTTTTCCGGAGCTGGCATGGGCTGCCATGGCTTCGGGGTGCGTCGATACCCGCCAATCACGTAACTCTCGGTTCCGGTCCCGTCGCCGTTCAAAGTGCCCGTGCGCTTGACCTCAGAACTCGGTGGCGGTCGATCGAACTCCTTGGGTCGCCCGCATCGACTGTTCGGGGTCTCGAATCTCTCGTGGCGTGCGTAGTTCGGATCGTCGAAATACGATTGCCTGCCCATCGCCTGTCGTCCGCGCAGCGTGTCGTCCCGCTGAATGTAGGCATCGCAATCAAAGCGTCCGCCGGCCACGTGACCGACGGTCACCAGCCAGACACCCGGTGTCACCGTGGGCTGCGTGGGGTCTAGCGGGATCGCCGGAGCGGTCGGTTGGGTGCGGATCTCGATATGGGCCCGCTGGTTGGGTGTCTCGGGAACGTAGCTGGCCGAAAACTCGACTCCTCGCGGGCCTACTTTCGAATCTGAAAGCTTGCCCGGGTCAACGCTGATCGAGGCACCCGAGGGCGACGCCACAGTGACCTGTACCTGCGACTGATTCAGGTTGGCATTACTGCCGGCCTTGGCCTTGGGTAGCCAGATCTGAAGAAGGTTCGTAGTGCGGTCGTCCGGCTGCAACCGCCAAGGCAGGGTCCTTGATTCTCCGCGCGCGACGCAGAACTGCGCGTGAACCCGCGCTTGCCGATGATTGCCGGCAGCGATCACGAAGCGCACAGGAGTCGCGGACCCGGCACACAACACCGTAAGCTGATCCATCATGCTCTCAAGCACGCCGGAACCATCGTGCGGGCCTTCGTATCCGCCGTAGCTGAGGGTGACCACCACCGGCACGTTGCCACCCAGGAAAGTCGACATCTGCTCAGCGCGCAGCAATGTGTAAAAAAATCCGAGCAGTTTGTAGGGCGTCAGCGTGGTTCCCGACGTGTTGGCAATCGCCTCCTGGGGCATTTCGACCGCGATGATCGGCCGCGTGCGCGGGGCGGTCACAGGATCAGGATCGGCCCCAGCGGCGAGGTCGAGCACGTGGGTTCCGTGCGAGCGCCGATGAGCGATGGCCTTGTAGCCCGGAGTGGCGAAGCTCAGTTCCCCGAGCGTTCGATAGACATGATCTTCGTCCTGACCCCCTGCTGCGACAGCCAGATCGATCTCTGGGGCGAAAAGTTCGGTACCGAAAAGGCCCGGCGGCGCGGGTCCGGTACGTCCGTCCTGATTCCAGAAACACACAATACGGGTCTGGTTGCCGACGCGGAATCGTTCGTGAGCGAACGCGATGCCCTCGTCGAGCACGGCGGTCAGCACGGCAGCCGGAAGTCCGGCGCCCGCAAAATTACCGGCGACAGCCGGCTGCAGCGCCTGCGGCAGCGGGCCAAACAGGGATCGGGGGTTTGGTGAAGGCATCAACGACCCTCCATTGACGTCGTGTCAGCCGAAGGATGTGCCGCGAACAGGCGAGCCGCCTCGTCGCTCAACGGTGGCCCGACTTCGGCCTGGAGGATCGTCCGGTTCCATCCCGGATCGAGCACGATGCGGCTCAGGAATTCGCGATCGACGAGCAGCGTGCAGAATGGAAACGCCTTGCTCCGTAGGGCGCTTGGCGGCTTCTTGAAAATGGCCGGGACGTTAACTCCGCCGTGCAGATCCGGGTCGAGCCAGTTGAGCGCGGCAAACCACGGTAGCGAGACTTCAGGGCTGGGAGCCGCGTTCAGATCGTATTCAACGGCAACCGGCAACCAGCGTCCTTCCGGTAAATCCCGAAGCTCGGTCGCGAGAATCCAGTCGAGCTGCGGGTATGGTCGGCTGCCGCCAAATTCACGCGCGTGCGAAGAACTGGTCATAGGTGCCTCCGGCCGCTACCACTCGTTAAGTGCTTCGTTCCACAACCAATTGAGGATGTCAGAGCCTTCGACGTTCACCGCTGCCGCTACCTTGACCGCGTAAGCGGTTGGTACTCTTCCCGGTACGGTCACATCGTAGATGTCGTTGCCGCCGAAGTCTTGGATCTGCGCATGGTTTCCATCGAGCGTCCAGGAGTCGATCGTCGACCCGGCGCCGCCTGATGCACCGGAAGGCTGGCAGCGTGCAACGAAGTATTCCGCAATGCTGAGGCCTAACAACTGCCCCGCGAGGCTGTCGACAGGAAAGTGGACCCCAGCGACGGTTCGGTTGATCGCAATTCGCGCCGCTTGCGCGATGAGTTGCCGGACGAACGTCGGCGGCGCATTCAGGCCAGGCTTGGCGTTCAACAGGCTGATGAGAAGCCCCGCCACTGCGAACGCTTCGGTCGCATGACCACTTGGCATTGATCCGTGCCCCGGTGTCTGAATGATCGGTTGAATCTGGGCCGAATATTCGTACGGACGACGAACGCACAGTGAATGCTTGAATCTTTGTGCGATAGAGCTCGCCAGTCGCAAACAAACGCTGATGAGTTCCACCGTCTTCTCGCTGCGCGCTGCATTCAGGGGCACGACCGATCCCCAGAAGGCGTATTGAGGTGTCTTCTGGCTGAGTATCTCGCGCAGGCGGTCGGACCGCAGATCGGACCATCCGTTAACGTACTTGACTTGATTGAGCAGCGTTGCATCGTCCGGCCGCTGCATTGATACGAATTTCTGCCAGTTTCCAGTCGGGGGATTCGTCCCGTCGCCGGCCGCGGTCTTGCTTAAGTGCCACAGCGTGACCTTAGGGGTGGGCAGTGTTGTTGCATCGGCTGCAAAGTGCAAGTTCGAAAGCAGCTCGAAGTTGAAGACTCTGGCCCGAACGCCCGGCGCCCAGCGAGCCAATTGGCCGGCGTCCTCGATCGGGAGCTGGGGGAACCAGCTCGCCGTCGGACTCACCCACGGACCGACAATGCCGTCGCGGTGCGAAATTAGGGCGCCCGCCGCATTGTCTCGGCGAGCAGCATCGAGCGCATTTGCGTCATTTGCATCATTCGCATCATTTGCGTCATTTGCATCATTCGCATCATTTGCATCATTCGCGTCTAGTGAGCTCATGACTTTCCTTTCGGGACGATTTCTTCAGGCTGGCGCGCCGGCTTCTACGAGAGCCGTGGCGATGCGCTTGCCGAACTCGTAGCCTGCACTCGGTGATCGTTCAAGATAAGTTGACACTCGAAACGCGGGATCGAGCTTCATGTGTTGTTTCATGTAGTCGCGAGCCTCTTCGACGCGTCCCAACTGCCAAGATGCGGTCACCAAAACCCGAATCGTCGATGCGTGGGTTCGGTTCAGCCGTAAGGAGCGCTTTGCCAGTGAAAGCGCCCTTTCATATTGACCGGTGGCGAGCAGGGCCGATGCCGCGTGAGCTTCGAAGTAGAACTGGAGTGGATCGAGTGGAGAAAGCTTCAGCGCGTGACGCGTGAGCCGCACCGCTTCCTTGCCTTCGTCGCGAAGGGCGTGCAGCGTCCCCTTCAAGAGCCACGCCAGCGAATCGTTCGGATTCGACTGCAGTGCTTGAGCATACAACTGCTCCGCAACATCAAGGCGTTTAAGGATCCAAGTGTTCACCTGGCCCTCGACTGTCATGGCGAGCGACGAGGTCGCGTCGCGGTCAAGCGCGCGCTTGGTGTTGTCGAGCGCCGCTTTGCCATCGGCCTGGGCGTCCGGCGACCAGCCCTGCGTGACGCGCAGCACGTGCCACTTCGCCAGCCAGGCGTACGGTGAGGCAAGACGCGGCGTGCGCTCTATAAGTACCTGCAGCATCTCTTGCGCTCGCTGAAACGCCAAAGGTGAGATGCGGTGCATCAGCGTGATACTGCTCAATAGCAGCGTATGGTTCTGGAGGCTCTGCGGGGCCTTGCCCTGTGAGCGCTGCAGTTCACGCACCATCATTGCGGCGCAGGCTTCATTGACGAGGTGACTGGCAAGCGGATCGTCGCCGCACACGATGCCCTGGACGCTGCCCTTGAGCGTCTTTGTCCAAACCACCTGCATCGTGCGCGTTTCGGCCATTTCGGCCTTCAGTGTTACCCGGTCACCGCCCACGTGATACGAACCGGACACGACGTAGTCGGCGCGCAGGTAGGCACTGACATCGTCGAGTCGGACTTGTCGTGCCTGGAAGGCCGTGGTCGACAGCCGCGAGACGACATTGACTTCCGGCGAGCGCGAAAGCGCCGAAATCACCTCATCAGCAAGAAGCTGCCCGAGCACGTCGTCGGTCGGCTGCAGCGCGCGTGGCCGAAACGGAATCACCGCGATCGTCGCCCGCAGGTCTTCGGCCAGGTTGCCGCGTTCGATCACCGGCTGCTCGCCTGGCGCTCCAACCCGGAAGGCGCGCACCGGCTGCTGCACGTGCTTGACGTAGCACTCGCCCAGGTCCTCGATATCAGCATCAAGCGCCGGGGTGAGCTGGTCGCGCACATCGGCCGAGACGACGATCTCGTCCGGTCCGGCCAGCGTCGTCAAGCGAGCGGCCAGATTGACCCCGTGCCCGTAGATGTCGTGCTCGTCGGCCACCAACGGGCTGACGTGGATACCGATGCGCAGGTGCACCCGGCGTTCCGGCGCGACGCCGACATTCGCCTGCGCTGCCGCTTCCTGCATCGCGAACGCCATGCCAACCGCGGTGGCCACGCGCGGGAACTCGAGCATCAGACCGTCGCCGAGACTCTTCACCAACCGGCCGTCCTGCCCAGGCAGCAATTGATGCACCACGTGATCGACGAAGGCTCGCCAGCGATGCACGGTCCCTGCCTCATCCTCCTGCATCAACCGGACCGACTCGACGACGTCCACCACGAGGACCGTTCGTACGACTCGTGTGACCTCATCTACAGCGGGAAAGATCTCGGGGATCACGAAGTTCTTCCGCGGCGCGATCTCAGCCGCCCGGCCGCGTGTGACCGGGTCGACGTCTAGTTTCGTCAGCGGCAGCGTTTCGAGTAGCACAGTGATCCCCACACAATCGGCACGCACCGATTCTGGTGGCGGTTCGCTGGGCACTCAATGTGGGCATTCTGCAATCGCAAACGTGCGTACGCAGCATTGCACCACCGGCAAATTCACACAAGACGTGTGTGGGAACTCCGGTTGGCAGAAGCTAGACCTCGTCGAAGGCTAGCGGAGGGGGTCGCTCCGCGGCCGGTAGCGGCCACCCACCAATTCGAAACGGAAGAACCGGCACTCCAGCGCGCCGTTGTAGAGCACTGGCTTGCGGGTTTCGGCCAGCCGCATCTGGCGTGGCAACTGGCGATCCGAAGTCAGGAACCAGGCGTGCCAGCCCGGAAACGCCGCCTTCAGCCGGTCGCCGATCTCGCCCATCAACTTGGGCACGGTGGACGAGCGCGGCGCACTTTGCTCACCGTAGGGGGGGTTGGAGATGATCATCCCATGCTCGGCCGGCGCCGCGGCGGCACGGGCATCGCCGGCCGCGAGACGCAGCCGGCCGTCTGCCAAGAAGGCGTCAAGGCCGGCGAGCCCGGCATTGGCGCGCGCCTGTTCGACGACTCGCGTGGAAATGTCCGAGCCGACGATCAGCGCGGCCGCGGCATCGTCGACCGCCGCCTCGGCGCGGTCTTTCTGGCGGCGCCACGCCGCGCGGTCGAAGTTGGCCAGGCGTTCGAAGGCGAACGAACGGTTCAGGCCCGGCGCCCGACAGGCCGCAATGGTTGCCGCTTCAATGACGATCGTCCCGCTGCCGCAGAACGGGTCAAGCAAGGCGACATCGGGTGTCCAGCCCGCGAGTGCAAGCAGTCCGGCTGCGAGGTTCTCCTTCAGCGGTGCCTCGCCTTTGTCGGCGCGCCAGCCACGCTTGAACAGCGGTTCGCCGGACAGGTCAATGTAGAGCGTCACAGTGCGCTCGTCGAGATACGCGAAGACGCGCACGTCTGGGTCCTGGCGATCGATCGACGGTCGCGCCCCGCTCAGCGTACGAAGCCGATCGACAATGCCGTCCTTGATGCGCAGCATTGCGAACTCCAGGCTCTTGAGCGGAGAGCGCGAGGCAGTCACATCGACGCGCAGTGTCTGCTGCGCCGACATCAGATCCTGCCAGCGCACCTCCTGGGTGGCGTCGTACAGGTGCTGTTCGTTGGTGTATCCCCGACGGCCGACCTGCCAGAGAACACGGCTGGCGATGCGCGAGTGCAGGTTGGCTGCATAGCCGAGCTCGCGCGTCCCGTTGAAGGCCACGCCGCCGCCTTCCGCGCGCGTGTCGCGCGCACCTAGGGCGTCCAGTTCATCGGCCAGTGCGGCTTCGAGTCCGCCGGGGCAGACCGCGAAGTACGATTGCAGGCGCGACGTCATGGGCAACCGGTCGGGTCGGCTGGCGCGACCCGGCTGCGCGTCAGGCGCGGGCGAGCGCCCGGTCGAGGAAGTCGAGGCGATCCTGGCCCCAGAACAGCTCGTCTTCAAACACGTACGTGGGGGCGCCGAACACGCCGCGGGAAATCGCTTCCTGCGAATGCATGATGAACAGGGCCGCAATCTCGGCTGAAGCCGCGTGCGCCATCAGGGCGTCGGCATCGAGCGAGCGCGCAGTGACGATCTCGCGCAGCGTGGCCAGCGCAGAGATATCACGGTCCTCCACCCACACGGCGCGCAGGCAGTCGCCGGCAATGTCGAGCGCGGCCTCGATGCCGAGGCGCGCGAGCACCGCCAGAATCAGCGTGGCCGCCGGCTCCGACGGCACCGGGAAGTACTTCGGCTCCAGGTTGAGCGTCAGGCCAAGAAACTCGCGCCAGCGCTTGAGTTCCATCATTCGATACGCCCGCCGCTGCGGCGGGCGATCCTTCAGCGCCAGTCCGCCGGAAACCGGAAACACCTTGCCCAGATCCATCACACGCAGGTTGACACGCGCGCCGCGTTGGCGACAGATCTGGCGAAACCGCTCGTGCCCCATGTATGTGAACGGGGATACGGGGGTCATGTAGTAGTCGACGGTGGCAGGCATGGCTCGCTCAGAGGGGCTGGCCGATCGCGAGCGCAATGATCGCGACCGGCATCAGCACCGGGATTTCATTGAACCAGCGGCACCATACAGGCGAACGCGTGTTGCCGTCGCCTGCAAAGCGCTGGATTGGGTTGGCACAGTAGGCGTGATAGAGCACGAGGCCAAGCACGAAAATCAACTTGGCCTGCATCCCGCCGGCATTCCTGCCCACGCCGTCGCCGCCCCACAACACCAGCCCGAGGGCTACGGCGAGGAGACCCAGTCCGGTCATGAAGCGGTGCAGCTTGCGTGACATCAGCCGCAGGCGCTCGCGCGTCGCCGTGTCCTGGACACTGGCCAGATTGAGGTCGATGCGTGGCAGGTTCAAGAGCTGCGCGAACCCGCTGATGACCGAAGCGACGTTGAAGGTCTTGAGCCACGCGTAGGCGTTCATCGGTTTGGGCCCGGCGCGCAGTCTAGGCGCGGACTTCGCCGTGGCCGAAGACCACATACTTCAGCGAGGTCAGGCCTTCGAGCCCGACGGGGCCGCGGGCATGCAGCTTGTCATTGCTGATGCCGATTTCCGCGCCTAGCCCATACTCGAAACCATCGGCGAAGCGGGTGGAAGCGTTGACCATGACCGAAGCCGAATCCACTTCGCGCAGGAATCGCATTGCGGCGCCGTAGTCGTCGGTGACGATCGCGTCAGTGTGTTTGCTCCCAAAGTGATTGATGTGAGCGATCGCCTCCCCGAGTCCGGTGACGACGCGGATCGACAGTATCGGTGCCAGATATTCGGTGCGCCAATCCTCTTCGGTGGCTTCGGTGCACTCGACGCCAACGCCCCCGAGCAGCTCGCAGGACGCGGCGTCACCCCTCAGCTCGACGCCCTTGGCGACATAGATCCGGCCCAGTTCGGGCAGCACGCGCGGTGCGATGGCCTGCGCCACCAGGAGCGTCTCCATCGTGTTGCACGTGCCATAGCGCTGAGTCTTGGCGTTATCGGCGACGCGGACCGCCATCGTCGGGTCGGCCGCGGCGTCGATGTAGACGTGGCAGATGCCGTCAAGGTGCTTGATCATCGGCACCTTGCTTTCGAGTATCAGGCGCTCGATCAGTCCCTTCCCCCCGCGCGGGACGATGATGTCGACGTTTTCCGGCATCGTGACCAGCAGGCCGACGGCCGCCCGGTCGGTGGTATCGATCAGCTGCACCGCGTCCGCGGGCAGGCCGGCGGCGGCGAGCGCCTCCCCGATCAGTCGCGCCAGCAGTCGGTTACTCTCGATCGCCTCCGAGCCGCCGCGCAGGATCGTCGCGTTACCGCTCTTCAGGCACAGCGTCGCTGCGTCGACTGTAACGTTGGGCCGGCTCTCGTAGATGATGCCGATCACGCCCAGCGGCACACGCATGCGGCCGACCCGGATGCCGCTTGGTTGCGGTCGCACGTCGAGAATCTCGCCGATCGGATCCGGCAAGCGCGCGACCTGTTCCACGCCAGTGGCCATCTGCTCGACCGATGTCGCGCTCATCGTCAGGCGATCGATCATCGCGGCTGCGAGCCCATGGGCGCGGGCACGCGCCACGTCGCGCGCGTTGGCCGCGAGCAGATCCTCACGCCCGGCGCGCAGCCGGCGCGCGAGCTCGGTGAGTGCGCCGTTGCGCTGCGCCGTGCTTGACACTGCCATTGCCGCCGATACCTCGCGAGCCGTGCGGCCAACCTGCCGCATGTAGGCGCCAAGATCGCCCGCGAACTCGGTTGTCACGCGGTCGCGCGGGCCGGGCGAGGAGTCGTTAGGAGCGTTCACGGCAAAGGGTGCGGGCAATCGATCAATGCGCCAGTTCGAGCGCGAGTTCGGTCAATTCTAGCCACGGGTCGCTGTCGGCCTGCGGTGCGCGCAGACCCTTGGCGAGGCGATCAACAGCAGCGGCGCGCCTGAGCACCCGTCCAAGCCGATCGACGTCGACCCGCCCCAGGGCGCGCTCGACCAATCTCTCGCGCGGCCCCCACAGGCGGTTCTCGCGCGCCGCCGTCGAAAATGGGCGCCCTTCGTCGACCTGCGATTTGACCCGGATCAGCATCCGCAGTTCCTCGGTGATCGCCCACAGCACCAGCGGGATGGCCTCGCCCTCGGCGCGCAGTCCGCTCATGGTCTTTTGCACGCGAGGCGCGTCGCCGGCCAGCATGGCCAGTGGCAACTGGAAGACGTCGTAGCGTGCGACGTTCAACACGCTGTCTGCCACCTGCGGGAGCGACAGCTCTCCGGCGGGGTAGAGGAGCCCAAGCTTGACGATTTCCTGATGGGCCGCCAGAAGGTTGCCTTCGACACGCTCGGCAATGAACACCAACGCTTCCTCGGCGGCCGACTGCTGCTGGCGTGCCAGTCGCTCGCCGATCCAGCGCGGCAGCCGCGCGCGGTCCACGGAGTCGATCTCGAGCAGCACGCCGGCCCGTTCCAGCGCGCTCACCCAGCGTGTCTCGCGGGCCTTGCGGTCGAGGCGTGGCAGGGCGATCAAAGTGAGTGTGTCTTGCGCACTGCGCTGTGCCTGTTGCTCGAGCGCCGCCGCGCCCGCGACGCCTGGTTTGCCGGTCGGCAGGCGCAATTCGACGATACGGCGTTCGGCAAAGAGCGACAGCCCCTGAGTCGCCTGCGCCAGCCGCGACCAGTCGAAGCGGGCATCGGCCTGCAGCACTTCGCGCTCGCTGTAGCCGAGCGCGCGGGCGGTCATGCGGATGGCGTCCTGAGCTTCCTGCGTGAGCAGCGCCTCGTCGCTGGCCACCGTGATGAGCGCCGGCATGCGGCTCTCGCGCTCGGCGCGTGCGAGCAGTGCGGGCAGGCCTTCGGCCTTGATCTGCATCGAACTACGCCTCGGGTCGAACCGCGGCAAGCCGGCTCACCATCTGCCGCACAAGATCGCTCTGCATATCACGGTAAAGCAGGCTCTCCTCCGATTCCTTGGCGAGCAGGTCGGACTCATTGAAGGTGATGTCGCGCCGTGCGATGAGGTCGGTTGGCCCGAGCAACTCGCCGGCATTCTTGTCGGTCACGCGGAAGCGTACGCGCAGCCGCAACTGGTACTCCGTTGCACGGCCCTGGGCGTTGATCGCCACCACCTCGCGTTCGCGCGATTCGGCCAGGAGTTCGAAGACGGCTTGCGCGTCCTTGCGATCGCTGACGACCTGGGCATTGGTAGAGGAGCGCAGCAATCGCGCCATCTCGGCGCCGATGGAGGAGTTCACCGGCAAGGCGAGATAGAGCTTTTCGATCGGCAGTGTCTGCGAGCCGCGCAGCTTGAAGCCGCAGGCTGCCAGTGGCGCACTGGCGAGAGCGAGCAGCCAGCGACGTCGCATCAGGCGACCACGTTGACAAGCTTGCCGGGAACGACGACCACCCGCTTCACGGGCTGGCCGGCGACGAATTTCTGCACGGTGGCATCGGCCAGCGCCGCCGCCTCGATCGAGGCCTTGTCGGCCTTGGCGGGCACGCGAATGCTGCTGCGCAGCTTGCCGTTGACTTGCACCACCAGTTCGATCTCCTCACGCGCCAGCGCCGTGGCGTCGGCTTGCGGGAACGGCGCATCGAGCAGGTCGCCCAGGGCCGCGGCGAAGCCGAGCTCGCTCCACAAGGTCCACGTGACATGCGGCGCCACCGGATACAGCACACGCAGCACCAGGCCGACGCCTTCGCGGAGGACGGCGGCGGCCTCCGACGAGGCGTCGTCCTTCACCGTCTCCATTGCGTTGAGCATTTTCATCGCCGCCGAGACGACCGTGTTGTATTGCATGCGCTCGTAGTCCTGGCAGGCCTGCTTCAAGGCCGCGTGAACGTCGAAGCGCGCCTCCTTCAGCGCGCCCGGTAGCGCCGTGCTGCCGAGGCTCCCGGCACTGCATAGGCGGTCGGCACGGTCGGCGCAGAACGCCCACAGTCGCTTGAGGAAACGGTGCGCACCCTCCACGCCGGCATCGGACCAGATCGATGAATCCTCCGGGCCGCCGATGAACATGACGTAAAGGCGGGCGGTGTCGGCCCCGTACTGGTCGATGAGGTCCTGTGGATCGACCCCGTTGCGCTCGGTCTTGCCCATCTTGCCGACGCCGCCGTACTCGACGACTGCGCCGTCGGCGGCGGTGCCGCCGGTGATGCGGCCGTCCGCATCGAGGCTTGGCGTGACTTCGAGCGGCGGCACGTAGTCCTTACCGCCCTTCGCATTGCGCGTGAAAAAGATGTGATTGAGCAGGATGCCCTGGTTCATCAGCCGCAGGAACGGCTCGTCGAACGCGAGCATGCCCATGTCGCGCATCACTTTGGTCCAGAATCGCGCATACAGCAGGTGCAGCACGGCATGCTCGATGCCCCCGATGTACTGGTCCATCGGCATCCAGTAGTCGTTGCGTGCATCGACCATGGTCGATGCACCGGGCGAGCAATAGCGCATGTAATACCAGGCCGAGTCGACAAAGGTATCCATCGTGTCGGTCTCACGCCGCGCCGGCTGGCCGCAGGCCGGGCACACGCACTTCAGGAACGGCTCGTACTTGGCCAGCGGGCTGCCGCTGCCATCGGGCACCAGGCCTTCGGGCAGCACGACCGGCAAATCCTTCTCGGGCACCGGGACGGGACCGCAGGTGTCGCAGTGGACGATCGGGATCGGCGTGCCCCAGTAGCGCTGCCGGCTGATGCCCCAGTCGCGTAGGCGGAACTGCACCTGCGTGTCGCCGAGTCCCTTGGCCTTGAGGTCGGTGGCAATCGCGTCGGTCGCGGCGTCATAAGCGAGGCCGTCGTACTTGCCGGAGTTGACGCACGCGCCGCGCTGCTTGTCGGCGTACCACTCCTGCCAGGCGTCGGTCGAGAAGGTTTCGCCCGGCACCGCAATCACCTGACTGATCGGCAGGCCATACTTCTTGGCGAACGCGAAGTCGCGCTCGTCATGGGCCGGCACGCCCATGACGGCGCCTTCGCCGTAGCCCATCAGCACGTAGTTGCCGATCCAGACTTCGACCTTCGCGCCGGTGAGGGGGTGGGTAACGAAGAAGCCGGTCGCCAGACCTTCCTTCTCCATCGTGGCGAGGTCCGCTTCCATCACGGAGCCGCGCTTGCACTTCGCGATGAAGGCCTTGAGCGCGGTCGAGTCCTGCGCCAGGCGGGTCGCGAGCGGATGTTCCGCCGCTATCGCCATGAACGTGACGCCCATGATCGTGTCCGCGCGCGTCGTATACACACGCAGGAGCTTGCTCTCGCCATCCAGCGTGTAGGGAAAGCCGAAGTTCACGCCGAAGCTCTTGCCAATCCAGTTTTCCTGGATCAGGCGCACGCGCTCGGACCACCCTGGCAGCTTGTTCAGCGTGCAGTCGAGCAGCTCCTCGGCGTAACGCGTGATGTTCAGGTAGTAGCCGGGGATCTCGCGCTTCTCCACCGGCGCGCCCGAGCGCCAGCCGCGGCCGTCGATGACCTGCTCATTGGCAAGCACGGTCTGGTCCACCGGGTCCCAGTTGACGACCTGCGTCTTGCGGTACGCGATGCCCGCTTCGAGCATCTTCAGAAACAGCCATTGGTTCCATCGGTAGTACGCGGGGTCGCAGGTGGCGAGCTCGCGCGACCAGTCGAACGCGAGGCCAAGGGCTTGGCACTGACCCTTCATCACGCGGATGTTCTCGTAGGTCCATGCCGCGGGTGCAACCTTGCTTTTCATCGCCGCGTTTTCGGCTGGCAGGCCAAACGCGTCCCAGCCCATTGGCATCAGCACGTTATAGCCCTGCATGCGCTTGTAGCGGGCCAACACGTCATTGATCGTGTAGTTACGAACATGCCCCATGTGCAGCCGACCGCTGGGGTAGGGCAGCATCGAACAGGTGTAGAACTTGCCTTTCGGGAAACGCGGGTCGTGTTCACGCGCGCGGTAGGCGTCGGAGGCCTGCCACGCCGACTGCGCCGCCGCCTCGATCGCCTGGGGTTCGTATTTGGGATTCATCTCAGTGCCCGCCCGGCCCTGTGCAAGGCCCGGCATCAACAGGCAAGTGTTTGATTTTCAAAGCGTGATTATAGGGGCCGCTACACTCGCGGCCGACTATGAATCTGCTACAGAATCTCAACGAGCAACAGCTCGCCGCGGTTACCCTTCCGAGCCAATCCGCCCTCATCCTCGCCGGTGCCGGCAGCGGCAAGACGCGCGTGCTGACTACGCGCATCGCCTGGCTGATCCAGACTGGCCAGCTGTCGCCGCAAGGGGTGTTGGCCGTGACCTTCACCAACAAGGCCGCGAAGGAGATGCTGACGCGGCTCGCGGCGATGCTGCCGATCAACGTGCGCGGCATGTGGATCGGCACCTTCCACGGCCTGTGCAACCGCATGCTGCGCGCCCATCACCGCGATGCGGGCTTGCCGGCGACGTTCCAGATCCTCGACTCCGCCGACCAGCTTGGGGCGATCAAGCGGCTGCTGAAGGCCGGAAACATCGACGACGAGCGGTATCCGCCGCGCAATCTGCAGCAGTTCATCAACGGCGCCAAGGAGGCCGGGCTGCGCGCCAAGGACGTCGAGGTCAACGACGACTACAACCGCAAGTTCGTCGAGCTCTACGCGCTGTATGACGCGCAGTGCAATCGCGAAGGCGTGTGCGACTTCGCGGAGCTGCTGCTGCGCTGCTACGAGCTGCTCGACCGCAACGAGGTCCTGCGCCAGCACTACCAGGGCCGCTTCCGCCACATCCTGGTCGACGAGTTCCAGGACACGAACAGGCTGCAGTACGCGTGGCTAAAGCAGTTGGCCGGCTCGGGCAACGCGATCTTCGCGGTAGGCGACGATGACCAGTCGATATACGCCTTTCGTGGCGCCAACGTCGGCAACATGGCTGATTTCGAGCGCGAGTTCCGGGTGCAGAACCTGATCAAGCTGGAGCAGAACTACCGCTCGGTTGGCCACATCCTCAACGCGGCGAATGCATTGATCGCTCACAACGCGCGCCGGCTCGGCAAGGAGCTGTGGACCGATGCCGGCGAAGGCGAGCCCGTGCGCATCTACGAGGCGCAGACCGACGGCTATGAGGCCGCGTGGCTGGTCGAAGAGGTCAAGGGCCTGATCGCCGAGGGCCATCTGCGCTCGGAAGTCGCGGTGTTGTACCGCTCGAACGCGCAATCGCGCGTGCTCGAGCACGCGCTGTTTAGCGCGGCGATTCCTTACCGCGTCTATGGGGGGCTGCGCTTCTTCGAGCGCGCCGAAATCAAGCACGCACTCGCCTACCTGCGCTTGATCGAGAATCCTGCCGACGACACCGCGTTCCTGCGCGTTGTCAATTTCCCGCCGCGGGGTATCGGTGCGCGCACCCTGGAGCAACTGGCCGATGCGGCGCGGCCCGGCAACCTGAGCCTCTACGCAGCGGTCGACAGCATGAGCGGCAAGGGCGGCGCGAACCTCGCGGCCTTCGTAAAGCTGATCGAGACGCTGCGCTTTGAAACTGCGCAGCTGTCGCTGGCCGAGATCGTCGACGTGGTGATCCAACGCAGCGGCCTGATCTTGCACTACCAGAATGAGAAGGAAGGCCAGGAGCGGATTGAGAACCTGAACGAACTGGTCAACGCTGCGGCCGCCTTCGTCTCCGAAGAGGGCTATTCACAGGATGCGCCCGCGACGCAGGCGAGCGCCGACGACAGCGCCACACAGCTTCCGTCGCCGCTCGCTGCCTTCCTGTCGCACGCGTCGCTCGAGGCCGGCGACAACCAGGCCGAAGCGGGGCAGGACGCACTGCAACTGATGACGGTTCACGCCGCCAAAGGTCTTGAATTTCACGCCGTGTTCGTCACTGGCCTGGAGGAAGGGCTGTTCCCGCACGAGAACAGCCTCACCGAGCAGGACGGCCTTGAGGAAGAGCGACGTCTGATGTACGTCGCGATTACCCGCGCACGCCGGCGGCTCTACATCAGCTTCGCGCAGAGTCGCCTATTGCACGGGCAGACGCGCTATGGCCTGAAGTCGCGCTTCCTCGCTGAACTGCCGGAGGCGGCAGTCAAGTGGTTGACGCCTCGTGTGACCGCGGGTGCCGGCGGGCGCTTCGGTCAGTGGCACGATGCGGGCGTGCAGCCGGCGTTGGCGGCGACGCCACCACCGCGCAGCGCGTCATCGCACGGCGTCAGGGTCGGACAGACCGTGCGCCACGCACGCTTCGGGGAAGGCGTGGTTATCAATCTCGAGGGCAGCGGCGACGACGCGCGTGCGCAGGTCAACTTCGGGCCGCAGGGCATCAAGTGGCTGGCCTTGGCGATAGCAAAGCTCCTGCCGGCCTGAGTGATCAGACCGCCGGCTCAGGCGGGGCCAGGATCGAAGGCGGTTCGAGTACTGCCCGATAGATCGGGTACTGCGTCGAATAGGCAACGCTGGTCAGCAGAAGAGCAATCGGCGCGAGCAGCATCGAACCCAGTTGCGGTGAAACGCCGAGCAGGCTCATCAGCAGCGAGAAAAGCCATGATACGGCCATGACCAGGGCTGTCAGCGCCAGCCCGAGAACGAGGAACGGCCAGCGGTTGCGCCAGCAGGCGAACAACGAGAAGAACAGCGCCTTTGCCACCGGCTGCCGATGCCAGGCCACCAGTTGCGGCGCGAACCAGGTCAACATCAGAATCGGCACGTAGACGAGCGTTGCCACGGTAATGGCGTCCCACGGCACGTTTGCCGCGACCGTTGCCGCGTCCACCTGCCCTTCGACGATCTTCCAGTTGGCGAGCTCATCGCGTGCAAACAGCGTCGTCACCAGGACCAGAACGAGGATGAGGCCGGCGTGGACCACTCCGAGCGACAGCAGCGCCTTGCGCTGCGGCCCTTTGAAACCGTCGATCAGCAGCGTCGGAAGCGGCATCACGTTGCGCTCGGCATCGCGCCCGGCGGCTGTGAGGCCGAGAGTACCGAACGGGACGAGGATGGCCGCCAGCGGCAGGCCGACCAGCGGAATGTTCGCAACCACCATCAGGACCATCGAGTACAGGATGACCAGTGCGGTGAATGCGAAGGCCTGTCGCCGCAAGAGGGCCAGCCCTTCGCGCAACCAGGTCCAGCCGGCCGCTGCCGATACAGTTCTTACTTGCATGGCCCGATTCTATCGGCGCGCGATCACCCAGCCGCGCCGGCCCACGGCAAGGTCGCATCTTCGATCCGGTGCGCGAGGATGCGCTCGAAGTGAGTCGGATCGTGCGGCGTCAGCACTTCGGCCGGTCGCGGGAGGTAGTAGTCGTACAGACGCGAGATCCAGAACCGCAGAGCCGCAGCGCGCAGCACGGTGCGCCAGCACTCATGCTCTTCTTCGGTCAGCGCCCGCGCGGCGTGATAGGCGTCGATCATCGCCTGAGCCCGCGGAGCATCGAAGGCACCCGTGGCGAGATCAATGCACCAGTCGTTCATCGTGACCGCGAGATCGAAAAGCCAAATGGAGCAGCCGGCGAAGTAGAAGTCGATCAGTCCGCCGATGGCGTCGCCCGCGGTGCCCTTGACGATCAGCACGTTGTCGCGGAAAAGATCGGCGTGTATCGGCCCCGCAGGCAGCCGCTCGAAGCGTGCGCTGCGAAAGAAGCTGTCCTGGTAGACCAGCTCATCGGCCAGACGATGGAAGACGTCGTCGGGGATGTGCGGCTCCAGCTTGGGTACCGACTCCTTCCACCAGCCGATCCCGCGCAGGTGTGGCTGGAACGCCGGAAAGTCCGCACCGGCCGTGTGCATTTTCGCGAGCACGTCGCCGACGAGCGTGCAGTGGGCCGGCGTTGGCTGAACCACAGCCTGGCCTTCGAGCCGGGTCACGATGGCGGCGGGCTTGCCCCGGATCTCGGAAAGCAGCGCGCCACTTCGGTTCTCGTGCGGCGCCGGAACCGGCAGGCCACGGCGTGCAAGGTGCCGCATCAGCTCGAGGTAGAAGGGAAGTTGCTTGAAGGTCAGCCGCTCGAACACCGTCAGGACAAATCGGCCCTGGGTCGTCGTCAGGAAATAGTTGGTGTTCTCGATGCCCGAGGCGATGCCCTGCAGGTCGACCAGCTCGCCCAGGGTGAACTGCGCCAGGAAGCTCGCGGCTTCGGCGCGTGTCATCGCAGTGAAAACGGCCATCGAGGAAGGGGCCGGCGACCTAACGGGGCGTTGAGGAAGAGGGCGGAGGTGGCGGCAACGTGGGTGCTGAGCGTTCTTCCGATCCTCCAAATTCGAAGTTGAAGAAATTGGGCACCGACAGTCCCGGCGACGTCCCGGTGGCCGACAGCGGCTGACGTCCCTCGCGCGTGGTCATCGTGTAGGTGCGACCGGTCAGTGCCGGTGTGACCCGAATTTCAGTCGTCCGGTTCGGCAGACGTACCTGCTCGATGACGGTCTGCCTTTGTTCCGCCGGTTGCAGTGCGCGCGCATCGTCCGGCGTCGGCAGCAACTCGTCGCGGGTGGGCGCCGACGTCGATGGCGTCGATGTCTTCGTGTCGTCCAGTGTCTGCCGTTCCGCCGGCGACAGCTCGATACGCGACCGCGGCGCCGCGGTCGTCGCCGGCTGCGCACTCGGCGCAGTGCTTGGCGCCGGTGTCGACGGATTCACGATGGCTTGAGCGTTGGCTTCTGATAACGGCGAGCCCAGCACGATGAGCGCGCAGGCAAGCCCAAGTCCGTAGCGGTTGCGCGTCCAACTGTTTCACGTCGCCCATGGCTGAAGTCTACCCGCGCAGAAATTTCGGCCGGGCCGCGTCGGGATGGAGGGCCTCGGCATCACAGGTACAGCAATTGCTCGCGTTCACTCGCCGTCTGCGCAAAGCCGCGTGCGTCGTAGAAGTCGAACAGGGCGTTCACGACGGCGTCGCTGTCGTCAACGACGCGCATCATCTCGAGGTCGTTCGCATCGATCATGCCTTCGGCCGCCAGCGTCTCCCGCATCCAGGCGAGCAACCCGTTCCAGAACAACGAGCCGACCAGCACGACGGGCATCCTCCGGCCCTTGCCGGTCTGCATCAGCGTCAGTGCCTCGCTCAGTTCGTCGAGCGTGCCAAAACCGCCCGGCATCACGACATAGGCCGCCGCGTACTTGACGAACGCCACCTTGCGCGCAAAAAAGTGCCTGAACCGCAACGAGATGTCCTGGTAGGCGTTGCCGGACTGCTCGAAGGGCAGTTCGATGTTCAGACCGACGGAGGGCGAGGCCCCTTCGAAGGCACCCTTGTTCGCGGCCTCCATGATCCCCGGGCCGCCGCCACTGATGACCGCGAATCCCGCGTCCGACAGCTTGCGCGCGATCTCGACCGTCAGTTCGTACTGTGCGGTGCCGGCACGCGTGCGGGCGCTGCCGAAGATCGACACGGCCGGGCGGATCTCCGACAGCCGTTCTGTCGCCTCGACGAACTCTGAAATAATGCCCCACAGCTGCCATGACTCCCGTGCCTTCTGGCTGGTGGCGCGCTCGGGCATCGTGACTGCGCGCAGGCTGGGTATGTTCTTGCGGTGGTCAAGCACGGTCTATCTCCCATGAAAACCCTATTGCTGCTCGACGGTTCGAGCTATCTGTACCGCGCCTACCACGCGCTCCCCGATCTGCGCACGGCAGCGGGCGAGCCGACGGGGGCGCTGCGCGGCTTCATTTCGATGCTGCGCACGCTGCGGCAACAGGTTCCGGCCGACTACCTTGCGTGCGTCTTCGATGCGAAGGGTAAGACCTTTCGCGACGACCTGTACTCCGAATACAAGGCCAATCGGGCCGCTATGCCGGAGGATCTGGTGGCGCAGATCGCACCGATCCATGCGGCTGCGCGGGCACTCGGGTGGCCGGTCATCGAGATCGAGGGCATCGAGGCCGACGACGTCATTGGCACCCTGGCGCGCTACGCGACGCAGCACGGACTTCGCACGGTGATCTCGACCGGCGACAAGGACCTCGCGCAGTTGGTCGACGAACACACGATACTTGTCAACACGATGAGCGGCGAGACGCTCGACGTGTCCGGTGTGGAGGCCAAGTTCGGCGTTCCACCCACGCGCATCGTCGACTACCTGACGCTCGTCGGGGACAGCGTCGACAACGTGCCCGGGGTGGAGAAGGTCGGACCCAAGACCGCGGCCAAGTGGCTGCAGACGTACGGCTCGCTCGATGCGATCGTCCAGTCGGCGGCTGCCATTGGCGGCGTCGTGGGTGACAACCTGCGCAAGGCGCTGCCGTGGCTGCCGACCGCGCGGACACTGGTCACCGTCAAGACCGATTGCGATCTCGCGCCCCACGTACCGGAACTTTCCGCGCTCTCCTTGCGCGAAGAGGACCCCGGCCAATTGCGGGAACTGTACGGCCGGTACGAGTTCAAGTCGTGGCTGCGCGAAGTCGGCCAGACGGTCGCCGCCGATCCGCCGGCGCAGATCGCGTACGCCGCACAGGCGGGCACAGACGCGCCTCGACCGGAGTACGAAACCGTCCTGACGCGCGAACAGCTCGATGCCTGGCTGCAGCGGATCGGCGCCGCCGAGCTGACCTGCGTCGACACCGAGACCACGTCGCTCGATCCTATCGCGGCCCGGCTGGTCGGCATTTCGCTGGCCGTGGAACCCTTGAAGGCCTGCTACATCCCGCTCGCGCACACCTACGCCGGAGTGCCGGAGCAGCTTCCGTTCGAGGCGACGCTCGGAGCGCTGCGGCCCTGGCTGGAAAGCCCGCACCATCGCAAGGTCGGGCAGCACCTCAAGTACGACATGCACGTGTTCGCCAACCACGGCGTGCGTCTCGCCGGCGTGGCGCACGACACGCTGCTCGAGTCCTACGTGCTGGAGGCGCATCGCAGCCACGACATGGACTCGCTGGCGGAACGCCACCTGGGGCGCAAGACCATCACGTTTACCGACGTCTGTGGCAAGGGCGCGAACCAGCTGCGATTCGACGAGGTCGCGCTCGATCGGGCGACCGAGTACGCCGCCGAGGATGCTGAGGTCACGTTGGCGCTGCATCACGCGCTGTGGCCGCACATCGAGCCGAACGGCAAACTGCGATCGATCTACCAGGACATCGAGCTGCCAGTTGCGCAGGTCCTGTTCGAGATGGAGCGCACCGGCGTGCTGATCGACCGCGCGAAGCTGCAGGCCCAGAGTGGCGAACTCGCGCCGCCGGATCGCCGAACTGGAGCGGCAGGCGAGCCAGCTGGCCGGGCAACCGTTCAATCTCGGCAGCCCGAAGCAGATCGGCGAGATCCTGTTCGGGCAACTCAAGCTACCGGTGGTCAAGAAGACGGCGAGCGGAGCGCCGTCGACGGACGAGGAAGTCCTCGAGAAACTGGCTGAGGACTACCCGTTGCCGAAGGTGCTACTCGAGCATCGCGGGCTGGCGAAACTCAAGTCGACCTATTGCGACAAGCTGCCGGCGAGCACCGATGCACACGGTCGCGTCCACACGACCTACGGCCAGGCGATCGCTGTCACCGGGCGACTGTCGTCGTCGGAGCCGAACCTGCAGAACATTCCGATCCGCACCGCCGAAGGCCGCCGGATTCGCGAGGCTTTCATCGCCCCGCCGGGGCACCAGATCGTCTCGGCGGACTACTCGCAGATCGAGCTGCGCATCATGGCGCACATCTCCGAAGATGCCGGGCTGCTCGACGCGTTCGCGAAGGGTGAGGACATCCATCGGGCTACGGCTTCCGAGGTCTTTGGTGTCCCCGTGGCCGAGGTCAGCAGCGAACAGCGTCGTTACGCGAAAGTCATCAACTTCGGCCTGATCTACGGCATGAGCGCGTTCGGCCTGGCGAGCAACCTCGGCATCGCGCGCGAGGCAGCCAAGAGCTATATCGACCGTTACTTCATGCGCTACCCGGGCGTGGCCAAGTACATGGAGCAAACGCGGGCACTCGCCAAGCGCCAGGGATTTGTGGAGACCGTGTTCGGCCGGCGCCTGTGGCTGCCTGAGATCAATTCGCCGAATGGCCCGCGGCGTGGTGCGGCGGAACGCGCCGCCATCAATGCGCCGATGCAGGGCACTGCGGCGGACCTGATCAAGCTCGCAATGATCGCGGTATCGCGCTGGATCGCCAACGAGGCGCTCGGCACGCGGCTCGTCATGCAGGTGCACGACGAGCTCGTGCTCGAAGTGCCGGCGCCGGAGGTCGAGCTCGTGCGCGAGCGGGTCCCGGCGCTGATGTCAGAGGTGGCGCAACTGCGCGTGCCGTTGGTCGCCGACGTCGGCGTCGGCAACAACTGGGACGAAGCGCACTGAGGCCGCGCTGGGCGCGCCGCCGGCCAGCGTGCAGATTACTTCAGCAGGTATCCGATCGGGCGCCAGGCGCCGTCCTGGTACACCAGCGTCACCAGCTCGTCGGCCACGGGATTCTTCTCGTAGTCGCTGATGAAATGAACGGTGACATAGTCGCCGTCCGGCGCACCGGGCAATGAATTGCGGTAGGCGGCGCCGTCGAGCTTGCGCGCCTTGAACGTGCCGTACTCAGCACGATTCTTCGGGATGCCGTCGACCCACTGCTGGCGCGTGACCTTCTGGCGGAACAGCGCCGAGCATTCGTCCCACGCCTTGCCATAGTCGGCGTTGTCGATCAGCTTGAGCCACTCGCCCGCGATCTTCGCGGCGGCTTCCTGCTTGGCCTCGACGACCGGGTCGGACATCGTTGCTGCCGCTGGTGCCGTTGGCGATCCTGGTGCGGAATCGCTCCTGGCGGGAGGCTTCAGCTGGGCCTGTGCGGCGCCTGCAGCGAAGAAGCGCGAAAACGATGACGGTGCGAAGTCTCATGGGCATCCTTGTAATAATCGGCCGCCGAGCGCAGTGTCAGCTCGGCGCAGTAGGCCAGCCGCACGTAGATTGGCGCAAACGGCGTTGCCTGCGTGATTTCGATCAGCGCTTCGCGCGCAAGTTCCAGCAGCGCGAGGAAGTGCACGATGGCCACCTGCGGACCGCGGCCTGGATCGAACAGATCGGCGAACTCGACGAAGCGGGTGTTCTGCAGGCGCCGCAGGATGAAGCTCATGTGCTCGCGCACCGACAGTTCCTCGCGCGCGATGCGGTGATGCGCATGCAGCTGGGCGCGCTTGAGCACGTCGGCCCACGCCTCGCGCAGGTCGATGACGTTGACGTCCGGAAAGCGCTTCTCGATCGTCTGCTCGATGCTGACGATGGCGCGGACGAAGTCGCGGCCGATGCGCGGCAGCTTCGTCGAGCTGCTGCGCGGCGAGCTTGATCCGCTCGTACTCGAGCAGGCGGCGCACGAGTTCCGCGCGCGGGTCCTCGACCTCCTCGCCGGTGTCGGCCTTGCGCAGCGGCAGCAGCATGCGCGACTTGATCTCGATGAGCAGCGCCGCCATCAGCAGGTATTCGGCCGCGAGTTCGAGGTTCTTCTCGCGGATCTGGTCGATGTACGCCAGGTACTGCACCGTCAGCGGCGCCATCGGGATGTCGAGCACGTTGAAGTGCTGCTTGCGGATCAGGTACAGCAGCAGGTCGAGCGGTCCCTCGAACGCCTCGAGGAACACTTCGAGCGCGTCGGGCGGGATGTAGAGGTCGTCCGGCAGCTTGAACAGCGGCTCGCCGTACAGCCTGGCGAGCGCGACGCCGTCGACAATGTCAGGCGTCGAGTCGGCGTCGCCACGGCGAGCGCTTCCTCGCCACCGAGCCTGCGGCGCATGGCCGTGCCGCGTGCTGTCCAGTCGGATTCAACTACTTCACCTTCGGCTGGTAGACGTAGGCCGGCTGCGGGACGCGTGATTCGCGGAAGCGCCGGTACAGGTCCGGATCGACGTCTTGTCCCACCAGATCGCCCGGCCTTCGCTGTTGGCCGGGCTCGATCGCCGGGTCCTTGTCCTTCAGCTCCCGCAGGAACGTCGTGATCTCGGATTCGTAGTTGCCTGCCATGCGTTGGGCGATGTTCCTGTGTAATCTTCGAGCGGCGAAGTTTACGCGAGCGGGAGGGACGCGGAATGGGATGGTTGGCGGGTGCATTGGCCGCGGCGCGCTGGTCACGGTCATCGGCGTGTGATCCGAGCGGGCAGGCCTACGAGGACCTGCGGCTGGCGCGACTGAAGGTCGGCGAATCGACCGAGCAGGACGTTCGCGAGTTGTTCGGCACGCCAGAATCGGTGCGTACGGTTGGCGGCGGCAAGGGGCTGGTGTATCCGCTCGGTCCCGAAGGCCCGTACACGCTGCTGATCAGGATCGGGGCCGATGGCAAGTACCAGGGCCGTGAAAACCTGCTGACGCGGCAGAACTTTTCTGCGCATCCAGCCCGGGCAGACGCAGGCGGAGGTAGTAGCGCTGTATCGGCTCGCCCCGGGCGCGACGCAGGAGTACCAGCTCAAGCAGGAAACGGCGTGGGAGTGGCGCTTCAACGACGGCGCCGAGACGCGCATGTTCGTCGTGATGTTCAACGCGGCGGGTCAGGTGGTGTCGACCGCGATCGAGGAAGACCCGCGCCGTACCGGCGGCGGCTGACACGTCAAGCCTAGCGCCAAGCCGGAGCGGGCCTCAGCGCGACCGTGCGCACCGCGGTCACGATGCCGCGCAGGATCTCGAGCGGCCGCGGCGGACAGCCGGGAATCGCGACGTCGACCGGAATGACGTTGGCGACCTGGCCGCAGCTGGCGTAGCTCTCGCCGAAGATGCCGCCGCTGCAGCCGCAGTCGCCGACGGCGACGACCAGCTTGGGCTCGGGCGTGGCCTCGTAGGTTCGCTGCAGGGCGATCTGCATGTTGCGCGCGACCGGACCGGTGACGAGCAGCATGTCGGCGTGGCGCGGACTGGCAACGAAGCGGATGCCGCGGCCTTCGAGGTTGTAGTAGGGATTGTTCAGCGCGTGGATCTCGAGTTCGCAGCCGTTGCACGATCCGGCATCGACCTGGCGGATCGCGAGCGCGCGGCCCGAGCAGCGCCAGGATGTCGGCCTGGATCTGCTCGCCGTCGACGCGCCAGGCGTCGTTCGGCTCGGGCAACGGCTCGGTGCAGATGCCCGTCCTGAGGATTTGTCGGGTCAGCAGCAGCATCAGAGGTCCACCCCCGAATAGGTCAGGTTGAAGGATTTGTTGATCAGCGGAAAGTCGGGAACGATGTTGCCGATCACCGCGTGTTCGAGCACCGGCCAGTTCTGCCACGACGGATCGTGGCAGTGACAGCGGCGCAACTGGGCGTTCGTGCCGACCTCGAGCGGCGACCAGCACGTCGCCGCGCCAGCCCTCGACCCAGCCGACGCCCGCTGCACCGTCGCGCGGCCACGGCCGGCAGCGCGCAGCGCACCTCGCCGGCCGGCAGCCGTTGCACGATGGCCTCGATCAGTCGCAGCGACTCGAACGAGTTCGTCGAAGCGGACGGCGACGCGCGCCGCGACGTCGCCGCGCGATCCGATCGCGACCTTGACGTCCAGCGGGTCGTACGGCGGCGATCGAACGTCGACGCGCAGGTCGCGCACCTGCCGCTCGCGCGTCCGGCGAGGCCGCGCAGGCCGAGCCGCGCCGCGAGCTCCGGCGTGACGACGCCGGTGGTCTGGAAGCGGTCCTGCAGGCCGGCGTGCTCGTCGTAGATCGTGCGCAGCGTCCTCACCTCGGCGGCGAGGTCGCGCGCACTGTTGCCGCATCGCTTCGAGTCGACTGGCGTCGGGGTCGATTCGCGTGCCGCCGGGCACGATGCAGTCCATCATCAGCCGGTGGCCGAAGACGTCGTCGTTGACCCGCAGCCACAGTTCGCGCAGCCGCGAGAACTGGGCCAGCCCGACGGCCAGTGCCGCGTCGTTGCCGAGTGCGCCGAGGTCGCCGAGATGGTTGCCGACGCGCTCGCGTTCCAGCAGCAAGGCGCGCAGCCACGCGGCGCGCGCCGGCACGCGGCGCGCCGGTGGCCGACTCGACCGCCATCGAATACGCCCAGGCGTAGGCGACCGTCGAGTCGCCCGACACGCGGCCGGCGAGCCGAACCGCCTCGGCCAGCGGCATGCCCTCGAAGCGCTTGTCGATGCCCTTGTGCACGTAGCCCAGGCGCTGCCTCGAGGCGCAGCACCTTCTCGCCGACGACCGAGAAGCGGAAGTGGCCCGGCTCGATGATGCCCGGCATGCACCGGGCCGACCGGGATTTCGTGCACGCCGTCGCCGGTCACCGGAACGAACGCGTAGTGCTCCTGCTCGACTCGAAGGAACGGCGCGCATCGGCGTCGCGCCGCAGCGGGAAGAAGTCTGCCGGCCAGGCACCGTGACGCAGCCACGGTCGATCGTCGTCGTCGCCCACGGCGCGAGCGCCGAGCAGGTCGTACGTCGCACGCTGCATGCGACTGGCAGCCGGGAACTCGGCGCTGATGGACGGGAACTCGAACGGGCTCGCGCGCAGGGCGAGCCGCACGCACACGAGCTCGTCGTCCGAGCGAGTACGCCGCCATGATCACGAGGCCGTCACCGAGGTCGCGCCGGTCCGAGCCCCACAGCGACACGAGCGTCGCGCCGTCACGCGCCAGCGCTCGCGCTGCCGCGCGCCATTGCGCGGGATCCACGGTCGCCCAGCCCACGGGCACCGCGCCGCCCATCTTCTCGAACGTGAGTTCGCCGGATTCGGTCCGCAGTCTGATCATCGTTCAGCCTCCGGCGACCAGTCGCGCCGCCTGCTGATACCAAGACTCGAGGTACGGCGGGATATAAAGGCCCAGCAGCAGTGCGAGGCCCAGGTGGACGAAGACCGGGATCAGTGCCGGCGGATGGGCGAGCGGCCGCACCGTCGTCTCGCCGAATACCATCGGCTGCACCTTGGAGAGCACCGCCGCGAAGGCCACGCCGAGCGCCAGCAGCAGGAACGGCGTGGTCCACGGGAACTCGCGCATCGCGGTCGTCAGGATCAGGAACTCGCTGGCGAACACGCCGAACGGCGGCATGCCGAGGATTGCCAGCGTCCCGATCATCAGCCCCCAGCCGACCGTCGGGTTCACGCGGATCAGGCCGCGGATCTTGTCCATGACCTGCGTGCCGGCCTTCTGCGCGGCGTGGCCGACCGCGAAGAAGATCGCCGACTTCACCAGCGAGTGCACGGTCATGTGCAGCAGCCCGGCGAAGCTGGCGATCGGCCCGCCCATGCCGAACGCGAAGGTGATCAGCCCCATGTGCTCGATCGACGAGTACGCGAACATGCGCTTGATGTCGCGCTGGCGCGAGATGAAGAACGCCGCCAGCACCACCGAGAGCAGGCCGAAGCCCATCATCAGGTCGCCCGCGAAGCGCGTGCCGAGCGCACCGTCGGCGAGCACCTTGCAGCGGAGCACGGCGTAGAGCGCGACGTTCAGCAAGCAGGCCGGACAGCACCGCCGAGATCGGCGTCGGGCCTTCGGCATGCGCATCGGGCAGCCAGTTGTGCAGCGGGCGCCAGGCCGACCTTGGTGCCGTAGCCGACCAGCAGGAACACGAAGGCCAGCGAGATCACGGTGGGCTCGAGTTGGCCCTTGGCCGCGTCCAGGTAGGTCCACAGCAGGCCGCCGCCTCCGGCGCCGATGACGCGCTCGGCCGCGAGGTAGAGCAAGATCGTGCCGAACAGCGCCTGCGCGATGCCGACGCCGCACAGGATGAAGTACTTCCACGCGGCCTCGAGGCTGGCCGGCGTGCGGTACACGGCGACCAGCAGCACCGTGGCCAGCGTGGCCGCCTCCATCGCGACCCACAGCAGGCCCATGTTGTTGGTGGTCAGCGCCAGCAGCATCGTGAAGCTGAACAACTGATACATGCTGTGGAACAGGCGCATGCGCGGCGGCGTCATCTTGCCGTGGTCGCGCTCGATGCGCATGTACGGCCGCGCGAACAGCGCCGTCGTGAACGCGACAAGCGCGGTCAGCGCCACCAGGAAGACGTTCAGCGAGTCGACGAAGAACTGCTCGTGCAGCACGAGGATCGGGCCGTCGGCGATGATCTGCGTCGTGCAGCGCCGCCGAGGCGATGAAGGTGCGCCAGGCTGAAGGCGACGTTGACCTCGGACGCCCGATCGTGGTGTCCGATCAAGCCCAGGACGGCGGCGCCGACGAGCGGGATTCCGAGGATGGCGAGCAGCGCTTCCATCACTCGTCCTTCAGCTTTTCCAGATGCCGGATGTCGAGGCTGTCGAACTGCTCGCGGATCTGGAACATGAACACGCCGAGGATGATCAGTGCCACCAGCACGTCGAGCGCGATGCCCAGCTCGACCACCATCGGCATGCCGTAGGTCGCGCTGGTTGCAGCGAAGAACAGCGCGTTTTCCATCGCCAGGAAGCCGATCACCTGCGGAATCGCCTTGGTGCGCGTGATCATCATCAGGAACGACAGCAGCACGCAGGCGAGCGCGATGCCGAGCGTGCCGCGCGCGACCGACTGCGACAGGCCGGAGATCGGGCAGTGCCAGGTTGAACGAGAAGATGACCAGCACGATGCCGAGCAGCATCGTGGTCGGAATGTTGATCAGGGTCTCGACGTCCCAGCGCACGTTCAGCCGCTCGATCATCCGATGCAGCAGCCAGGGCATCACGAAGACCTTCAGCACGAGCGTGATGGCGGCGGAGTAGTACAGGTGCGGCTGGCCGGTGAAGTAGGCCATCGTCGTCGTCGACGCCGCCAGCACCAGCCCCTGCAGCGTGAACAGGTGGATCAGCGACAGCACGCGGCGCTGCGCCAGCAGCCCGAACGACAGCAGCAGCAGCACGGCCGCGAACAGGTTGATCAGCTGCGTGACCAGGCTCGGCATGCACCTAGGCGCCCAGCAGGAAGTGCACGAGGATGCCGATCACCGCCAGCAGGAATGCGCCGGCGAGGAACTCGGGCACGCGAAAGATCCGCATCTTGGCCGACGCCGTCTCGATCAGCGCCAGCGCCGCGCCGCCGATTGCGAGCTTCAGGATCAGCGCCGGTGCCGCCAGCAGCATGCCGAGCGGGTCGTGTCCGTGCGCGATGCCCCAGGGGAAGAAGATCGCAAGTCCGATGCTCGAGTAGGCGAACAGCTTCAGGCTTGCCGCCCACTCGAGCAGTGCCAGATGACGGCCCGAGTACTCGAGGATCATCGCCTCGTGGATCATCGTCAGTTCGAGATGCGTGGCTGGATTGTCGATCGGTACGCGCGCGTTCTCGGCCAGCGACACCATCGCGAAGGCGACGCCGGCGAAGGCGAGGCTCGGGTAGATCGCGAACTCCTGGTTGGCGATCGTCTCGACGATATTGGCCAGCGACGTCGACTGCGTGAGAAATGCCGCCGTGAACAGCACCATCAGCAACGCGGGTTCAGCGAGGAATCCGATCAGCATCTCGCGGCGTGCGCCCAAGGTGCCGAACGCGGTGCCGATGTCCATCGCGGCCAGCGCGATGAAGGCCCGTGCCAGCGCAAACAGGCCGACCAGCGCAATGGCGTCGGCGGCCGGAGCGAGCAGCAGGTCCGTCGACAGGCTGGGCACGATGCTGCAGGCCAGGACCATCGCGCCGAAGACGATGTAGGGCGCGATGCGGAACAGCGGACTGGCGGTCTCGGCGACGACCGACTCTTTCCAGAACAGCTTATGCAGCGTGTGGTATGGCAGCAGCAGCGGCGGTGCGCTCTTGTTCTGCAGCCAGGCACGGCACTGGTTGACCCACCCCGTGAGCAGTGGGGCGCCGAGCACTGCAAGCACGATCGCGAGAAACTGTGCAATGACGCTGTAGAAGGTCATCGGAACACCAGCACGAGCATTACCAGCAAGGTCACGAAGCTGTACATCAGGTAGGTCGAGATCCGACCCTGCTGCAGCAAGCCGACGAGGCGTGACGTCGCCTCGGTCAGCCGCGCCACCGGCAGGTACAACCAATGCCAGAAGTGATCGCCCGCGACGAGGTGGTAGGTGGGCGCTTTGTCGAACGGCGTCGGCAGGTGCCGCTCGATACGGAAGAAGGGTTCGAACACTTGGCGAATCGGCTGCCCGAAGCCCTCGGCGGTGTCCTGCATGCGCGCCGTTTGCAGCGGGTAGCCACAGTCCCACGGGGCGGCGCGACGCACGCGACCGTGGTAGAGCCAGCGCACGAGCACGAACGCGAGCGCGAAGCTCGTTGCCATCAGCAGCAGGAAGAGTAACGGGCTGTAGCTGGCACGGTCCGGATCGACCGGAGCGAGGATGAGCCACCCGTGGGCGGCCACCTGGGGTCCGATGCCGTCGCCGACCAGGGTCCGAGTGACCGGGTCGAGCAGCGCGATGACCTGTGCAGGAAACAGTCCGAGCGCGACACAGCCGACGGCCAGCCACACCAGTCCGGCGCGCTCCCACGCTGCCGCGTCGTGCGAGGCGGCCAGCCGCGCCTCGCGCGGCTGGCCCAGGAAGATCACGCCGAAGAATTTCACCATCACATAGCCGCCGATTGCTGCGACCAGCGCGATACCCGCCGCGACGACAGGCACGAGGTTGTTGACGAACGTGCTCTTAAGACCGAGCGTGAAGAGGAAACTCTGCAGCAGCAGCCACTCGGACACGAAGCCGTTCAACGGCGGCAGGCCGGCCGCGGCCAGCGCGCCCGCCAGCGAGAGCCAGCCGACCCACGGCATGAAGCGCAGCAGGCCACCGAGCTTGCCGAGGTTCCGCTCGCCAGTGGCGTGCAGCACGGCGCCGGTGCCGAGGAAGAGCAGGCTCTTGAAGAATGCGTGATTCAACGCGTGGTACAGCACGGCGGTCAGGGCGAGTGCCGCCATCGGCGCCATGCCGTAACTCGACGAACAGCAGTGCCAGTCCGATGCCGACTACGAGCAGCCCGATGTTCTCGATCGACGAGTAGGCGAGCAGCCGCTTCATGTCCGTCTGGATCGCCGCGAACACGACGCCGAAGAGCGCGGTCACCAGCCCGATCGCCAGCGCCAGCACGCCCCACCACCACAGCTGTGTCTGCAGTACTTCGAAGCCGATGCGCAGCAGTCCATAGATGGCCGTCTTCAGCATCACTCCGCTCATCAGCGCCGACACCGGCGACGGCGCGGCCGGATGCGCTTCGGGCAGCCAGATGTGCAGCGGCACGATGCCCGCCTTGGCACCGAAGCCGAAGAACGCGAGCAGGAAAGCGACCGAGGCCCAGAACGGCGTCAGCTGCTGGGCGCGCATGTTGGCGAAGGTGTAGTCGCCCGGTGTTGGCCTGCAGCACGCCGAAGCAGAGCAGGATCGCCAGCGCACCGATGTGCGCGATCAGCAGGTACAGGTAGCCGGCGCGGCGGATTTCCGGAATGACATGGTTCGCCGTCACCAGGAAGAACGACGACAGCGCCATCAATTCCCACATCACCATGAAGACGTAGGCGTCGTCGGCCAGCAGCACCATCGCCATGCTGGCGAGGAACAGGTGATAGAGCAGGCACAGCAACCCCGGGCGGCGTGCCTTCGCCCTTGCGGAAGTAGCCCGAAGCAAACGCCGAGACGCCGACGCTGGCGCTGCCGAGCAGCGAGCAGGAAGAAGGCCGACAGCGGGTCGAGCCGAAGGTGGAACGGCAGGCCGGGCAGGCCCAGCGGCAGCATGGCGGTCTGCGGCGTCCCTAGCACGGCGAGCGCCGCGCAATGGCCGCGGCGAGCGCTCACCAGCGCACCGAGCGGAAACAGGATGCGCGCCACCACGAAGAAGCCGTGCGGCCGAACCAATGCCGGCCGCGCCGATGACCGATCCACGTGGCGATCGCCGCCAGGATCCAGTCGATGGCGAGCCAGTCCGCCGGCGAAGTCACGGCTTGTACTCTCCGGCGCCGGTTGCCCGCCTGCTTCGACGCGACGAGCAGCCAGTGCGGAAGCGGACGGCTACCCGAGTGCTCGATGATGTATTCGCGGATCAGCTGACGCACCACCTGCGACGGAGTGAGGTCCTGCTCCGCGCAGATCTGCTCGAACATGCGCCTTCTTGCGCGGATCGAGCAGCAGCGTCAGGCGCGCCGTCTTGGATTCTGTCTTGGCAGGCATCGCTGGGCCGTGGTCAAGCGGTACGAAGTCGATATGTTAATCACATGTGCATCAGAAGCGAATGTACGAATTGTCGCGCAGTGGACGTTTAATGCAAGGCGATGGATCCGCGCGATGTCATCGCGCTTGATCGCGGTCAATCCACGGCAGATCGAGGAGGCCTACCGTGGCTACGGAGCCAGCTCGAACGCGAACTCGGAGACATCGGATGCTGAAGACCAAGCTTGCCCTGCTGCTGCTCGCGGCGTTTCGCCGCGTCGGCCGCGGCCCAGGATCTGACGTGGCGGAAGGACGTCGGACCGATGGTCGCGGCCAAGTGCGGCGCATGTCACGGTGCCAACCGGCCTGAGTACAGCGACTGGATGCTGCTCGGCGACGACAAGCGCAAGACCGTCGCTCCGCGCATCGACACCTACCCGACGTTCATGACCTACGTGGTCTGGCCGGGCACCGGCGCGATGATGCGTCGCCTGGACGACGGCAAGGCGGCAGGCGGCAAGCCCGGCAACATGTACCAGTACCTCGGCGGTAGCGACGAGGAGCGAGCCAAGAACCTGCAGTCGGTCAAGACCTGGCTGGGCGACGGCGCGTGGAACCTCAATCGCTGGCAAGGCGCGCGGCGATGTTCCGGGCGTGACCAAGGAACAGCTCGAAAAGGTCCAGGCCAAGTACTGAACGCGACTACGTCTCGAGGTGGCGACGCGCCGGTCGCGGCGCCGTTCGCGGGCCCGCCGCGGCGACGCTCGTTCCAGCGCCCAGGGCGTCGATCGTGACGGCCCGGCGGTCGGCCGGCTACTTCACGCGCATCCCGGGTTGCGCACCCGGATGCGGATCGACCAGAAAGATCCCGGGGTTTGACTTCTCGTCGGCGTGGCTGGCGGCGAGCACCATGCCTTCGCTGACGCCGAACTTCATCTTGCGCGGCGCAAGGTTCGCGACCAGCACGGTGAGTCGACCGACGAGGTCCTCCGGCGCGTAGGCGGACTTGATGCCGGAGAAGACGGTGCGATCGCGCCCCTCGCCGGCGTCGAGCGTCAGCTTCAGCAGCTTGTCGCTGCCGTCCACGAGGCCGGCGTCGACGATCTTCGCGATGCGGAAGTCGAGCTTCGCGAAGTCGTCGATCGTGATGGAGTCGCCGATGGCGGCATCCGCCCGGCAGCGGCTCGCCTCGGCGCCGGCCTCGGCGCGGCGGCCTCGAACAGCGCGTCGATCTGCTTGGCTTCGACGCGCGTCATCAGGTGCTTGTAGGGACCGATCCTGCGTGGCAGGTCGGCCGTGGGGTCGATCCAGGCGAAGTCGCGATCGAGGCCGAAGAGTTCGCGCGCGACGCGTTCGGCGGTCGCAGGCAGCACCGGCGCCAGGTAGATCGACAGCAGCTGAAGCCGTGCAGCGACGCGCGAGCAGACGTCCTGCAGGGCCTCGCGCTTCGCCGGGTCCTTCGCGAGCACCCACGGCTGCGCGGCGTCGAAGTCTTCGTTGATGCGAGTCGGCGATCGTCATCACTTCGCGGATCGCCTTGCCGAATTCGCGTGCGTCGAGCAGGTCGGATGTCATCTGCTCGACCGCAGCGCCTACGCGGACCCGCCAGTGCGCCGTCGCCGGTGCGGCGAGGTGCGCCGTCGAAGTGCCGGATGATGAAGCTCGCCGCCCGGCTGGCGATGTTGACGTACTTGCCGACCAGGTCGCTGTTGACCCGCTGCATGAAGTCGTCCGGGTTGAAGTCGACGTCCTCGACGCGGCCATTGAGCTTGGCGGCGACGTAGTAGCGGAACCACTCGGGGTTCATGCCGAGTTCCAGATAGCGCAGCGGGTCGATGCCGGTGCCGCGGCTCTTGCTCATCTTCTCGCCGCTGACCGTGATCCATCCATGCACGTAGATGTTGTCCGGCACCTTGCGGCCGGAAAACTGCAGCATCGCGGGCCAGAACAGGGTGTGGAAATAGATGATGTCCTTGCCGACGAAGTGGATCTGCTCGACATCGGACGCGCCGACGAACTCGTCGAAGCTGCGCGGCTCGCCGTTGGCCTTGCCTTGCCGCTGTGAAGTACGCCTTGCAGCGACGCCAGATAGCCGATCGGCGCGTCGAGCCACACATAGAAGTACTTGCCGGGCGCGTCCGGGATCGGGATGCCGAAGTAGGGCGCATCGCGCGAGATGTCCCAGTCGCCGAGGCCCTTGCCGTCGGGTCCCAGCCACTCCTGCGTCTTGGCGTAGACCTCGCGCCTGCAGTGCGTTCTCGCCGTGCCGGTTGCTTCCCGCGGTCCAGGCCCGCAGGAAGTCGACGCAGCGCGGGTCGGACAGGCGGAAGAAGAAGTGGTCGGAGCTTGCGCAGTTCCGGGCGCGCGCCGCGTCAGCACCGAGTACGGGTTCGATCAGGTCGGTCGGCGCGTAGGTCGAGCCGCAGACCTCGCAGTTGTCGCCGTACTGGTCCTTCGCGCCACACTTCGGGCAGGTGCCCTTGATGTAGCGGTCGGGCAGGAACATGCCCTTCACGGGATCGTAGAACTGCTCGATTGTCCGGGTATCGATCAGGCCTTCAGCCTTCAGCGCGCGATAGATCGACTGCGACAACTCGACGTTCTCGGGCGAATCGGTCGTGTGCCAGTGGTCGAAGCCGATGTGGAAGCCCGTCGAGGTAACGCGGCCGCGTGGCGCGCACAGCGTCGATGAACTGCCGCGGCGTCTGGCCGGCCTTTTCTGCGGCGATCATGATGGCCGCCCCGTGTGCGTCCTCGGCGCCGACGAAGTGCACCGCGTGACCGCGCATCTTCTGGAAGCGCACCCAGATGTCGGCCTGGATGTACTCCATGATGTGGCCGATGTGGAGCGGCCCGTTGGCGTAGGGCAGGGCGGTGGTGACAAACAGGCGACGGCGGGTCATGGCTTGAAGGCTCCGATGTGCGAGATGCCGCGAGTGCAACCGCGGCGAGCTGTCAGTCCGACAGCGGGCACATTCGTGCGGGCGCGCGGCCGCCGACCTTGCGGGTCGGAGGAGTCAGCAAGCAGGGCCGGCGCGTTGTATTCGTCATGTCGGGGCAGGTCCGATGAGAAGGCATTCTATCAAGGGGGTTTTGAGTCGAGGCGGTCCGCTAGACTGAGCGGCTCGACTCATTGCACAGCCAGGACGATTCACCATGGCCATCAGCGTTGACCGCGTCAATCAGGTGCTTGCGGGCATTATCGATCCCAACACCGGCAAGGATCTCGTCAGCTCACGCTCGGCGCGCAACGTGCGCCTGGAGGGTGACGATGTGAGCGTCGACGTTGAACTCGGGTATCCGGCCGCAAGCCAGATCGCCCCAGTTCGGCGGGCGGTGATCGAAGCGCTGAAGGGCGCCGGTGCGGCCAACGTCAGCGCCAATGTCACGATGAAGATCGTGGCGCACGCCGTGCAGCGCGGCCTCAAGGTCATGCCCAACGTCAAGAACATCATCGCGGTGGCGTCGGGCAAGGGCGGCGTCGGCAAGAGCACGGTCGCCGCCAACCTTGCGCTGGCGCTGTCCGCCGAAGGCGCGCGCGTTGGCGTGCTGGACGCCGATATCTATGGTCCCAGTCAGCCCACGATGCTGGGCATCACGGGCCGGCCGGAGTCAGCCGATGGGCAGACGATCGAGCCCATGGAAAATCACGGACTGCAGATGAGTTCCATCGGCCTGATGATCGACGCCGACCAGCCTATGGTCTGGCGCGGACCGATGGTGACGCAAGCGTTGCAGCAGTTGCTGGGCCAGACGAACTGGAAGGATCTCGACTACCTTGTCGTCGATATGCCGCCAGGAACGGGCGACATCCAGCTCACCTTGGCGCAGCAGGTGCCGGTGACCGGAGCGGTCATCGTGACGACGCCGCAGGACATCGCGCTGATGGATGCCAAGAAAGGACTCAAGATGTTCGAAAAAGTCGGCATCCCTATCCTCGGCATCGTCGAGAACATGGCAGTGCACATCTGTTCCAAGTGCGGCAACGTAGAACACATCTTCGGTGCCGACGGCGGCAAGAAGATGGCCGAGCAGTACGGCGTCGATTATCTCGGCAGTCTTCCCCTCGACATCCGCATCCGTGAACAGGCCGACTCGGGACGTCCGACAGTCGTCGCCGAGCCCGATAGCGTGATCACGCAGACCTATAAGACCATCGCTCGCAAAGTCGCCGTGCGCATCGCCGAGAAGGCGAAAGACATGTCGCTCAAGATGCCGACGATCAAGGTGTCGAACACCTGAGGACCGACTGTCCAAGCGCCGCCCCAACTCCCAGTGCAGCCGAGTGGCCGCTCGCCTAGCGCCGCATCCGGTCGCCACCGGTCGTCGAGAGGGCGCTCGCGTTCCGCTTGGAGCCTGATGCGCGCTCTGCGCGGCTGATTCGCACCTCTCGACAATCATCCGTTCACGCAGGCGAAGCGCCCGATGCGGGATCGGGCGACTTCACTCGATCATCCCTGGATGTCGCCGGCGGACGTCGCAAATTGCTCGGCGGCATCGTGGCCCGCCTTGGCAATCAGACTTTCCTGCTCGGCCGTGGCGATGGGAACATCGCCCTCGCCGACAGAGATGAGACCAAGTCGCTGCGCTTCACGCAGTTCGGCCAGCACCTCCGCGCGGCTGCGCGGTGACGACGAGGTCGCCGCGGCCACGTAACCGCGTTCACCGAAATCCCGATCGCCGCGTACGTACGCATCACGCATTTCCTGCTGAACTTGTTCGCGGGTAACGCTGGAACCGAAGGTCGACCAGTCGTTGATGTGCGGGTCGCTTGGATCAGCAAACGCGCCGGTCGTAGCCAGCGCAAGGGATGCAACAAGTACAAGTTTCGATGTCACCATTTTCGTACTCCTCAGGTTGCGCCAAACGGGTTTCGGCGTGGGAGAACTTTGCCCCGGGAGCCTGCCAATGTCCCGTGAGTATTCGGTGCTTCGCGCGCGCAATGTCGGAGCAATTTCAGTCGAAACTTCCGCGTCCCGCTTCCGCGACAGGGACTGCTTGCACCAGAGGCAGTCCAGCTGGCGCCAAACCATGCGCGGGCAATTGCAGTCCGGACATAAGGCGACCACACTTGCCTGCATGCGGACCCCTCCGGATCAACCATCAGGCGGTTCTCGTTACCAGTCAGACTTCAGGCCTTTGCAGACTGTCTATCGGAGGCGGCGATGACCGATGAGAAGCTGAATGAGTTGGAGGCAATGTGCAGCCTCGAAGCGGATGGAGACGGGAAGGTCCGGCTCTATCCCGGTGACGTGCAGGAACTGGTGAGCGAGTTGCGCGAACTGCGAAAGCACGCTGCTGACCTGAGCGCGCACGAAGGAACGATCGCCAACCTGCACCGGCTCCTCACCAATCTGTGCGCCTACGGCGGCCGTCCGTCCAGTGTCGAAGCCGACGTCGCGGGTCGGATCCCAGTTCAGGACCCGGGTCGGTGAAAGCTCACCAAGGGACCTGAATCACTGCGTCACTTCGCCCTTGAAGATCTTGGCACCGATCGCGCGCGTCACCATCAGTCCCGCGGTGGGATCAGCCGACTTCATCGCCTCGATCGGTGTGATCGAATTCGGCGCCATCGCCAGTTCTGATTCAACGTGAGCTCATTCGACTGCGAGCCGACGGCGAGCCCGAGCCGCTTCGTATCCACCGGGTGTCGTGGTCTCGCCAGCATCCGCGGCCGCTGCCGAGGATGAGGGTCGACGCTCTGGCTGATCGCAGGCGAGGCGAGCTGGCGCCATGGGACCCGGTGATCGCTACGGCACTGACGCCGGCGAACGCGATCGCCCAGTGCCCTGGCAGCGTCTGTGGACCAGTGCGGCGCAGTCCGCAGGCGGGTTGATGATGCTTCTGGCGCACCGGTGCCGGCCTGTGGCTGCGCGTCCTGGCCCCGCTGAGTTTTGCCAGAAGGCGCCCGCCTTCGCTTTCCGAATGGCGGCAAGCGTCTGCGCCCGCCGAGCGGCCGGCGCCCAAGGCGCTATCGCCGTCGCTTTGCGCCACCCTTGCGCGTTCCCTTTGCCGGCTGCTGAGCCTCAGCAATCTCCAGCCCGCTGCGCCCTTCCAGCTTGGGCTTGATGTTGTCGTCGATCCACTTCTGGTCCCACCACTCCACGGGCAACACCGCGACGCCATCGAGATAGACCCCGAAATGCAGGTGGTCGCCGGCAGCAAGCCCCGTCTCGCCTGTCTTGCCGAGGGCCTGGCGCTTGGTGACGGAATCGCCCGCCTTGACGTCGATCGAGTTCAGATGACCATAAAGAGTGAATAGACCGAGGCCGTGGTCAAGGATGACGGTGTTGCCATAAATGCCCAGGTCGCCGGTGAAGACCACGGTGCCGCTGTTGGCGGCCTCGACGGGGTAGTTCTTCGTAACGGAGAGGTCGTAGCCAAGGTGGTACGCCGTATCGATCGTCTCGCCGTTGTAGGTGTACGTCCGCTGGTCGGCAAAGTTCGCCTCGACTTTCGAGTTACTGAGCTGGGAAAAGGCGTCCTTCCACAGCATCCCGGGGGTCACCTGCTTCGTTACCGCCGTGATGCGGTCCTCGTTTTCCTTCCGCAGCCGCTTGTTCACGGCGACGAAGATGTCCTTCGGCGCCCCCTCGCGCGCAGCGGCGTCGGCAAGCAGTGGCGCCACCTTGTTGTGCAGGAAGCTGTCCGAGAGCGCGATGGTGCTCTTCTTGTACCGAACGTTCTTGAGCTCATAGGCGAGCCGCATTTCGCGCGTGTTGCCCGCTTTGTCGGTGGCGAGCAGCGTGGGCCGCGCCTCCGGCGGGACGTCGTAAGGATGCGCGAAAAGGGCCAGGAAGTGGTCCGGATGGCCCTTCACCTGGCCGGGGAAGCCCGGGAAGAAGTAGTCGCCGATCTTCACCCCGGTGGTCGCCGTGTCCGCCGACGCCTTGTAGACGATCGCGCCCACGCCGCCGAAATTCACGTAACGGTCGTCGGCGATGAGTTCCAGCGTGGGCGGCGTGATATCCAGCGTGACAGTTTTCTCAAGCACGGCCTCGTTGCCGCTGAAGGAATGCCATAGCGAGGCATCGCGTGCAGTGACGCGGAGCACGGCAGGTCCTTCCTTCACGCCGGCCACCTTCGCCAGGACCACCGCGAATTTCTTCCCGCTCACGGGTCGGTCGAACTGCTCGGCGACAAGGCTGTGCTCGGTCCCGCCTTGGGCTAGTGTCGCCTTGACAGATCTCAGGCCGGTCCCCTTGTCGGTGACCTGGATCTCGAGCGGTGCCACGCCCAGCACATCAACATCGGGCAACACGGTGATCTGAGGTGGATCGGATTCGACACGTGGTCCCAGGTAGTAAGCACTGCCGGCCACGGTGGCGATGACGATAAGGACGAGGACAATGACGATCGGGAGTTTGCTGCGGCGTCGGTCGGACGGGAAAGCGTTCATGCGGGCTTCTCAAAGGGTGGGCGGCGAGCGTGCTGATGCAAGTGAGCAGCGGCTCGGCGAACCGCTCGGTGGCGGCAGGTAGCAGCATAACCGCTGGCACATTGAAACGACGTTCAACGACAGGGGCGGGCGCGGCGACTACGCCGGTGCCGGCGCTGCAAATGGCGTTGTGCTACGGTGCACTTCTGCACTTCTGCACTTCTGCACTTGATGAACAGACCCAAGCTGACCTACTTCGATGCTCCCGTGAGTCGCGGCGAGGAGTGTCGCCTCGCGCTGCATCTCGCCGGGATCGATTTCGAAGACGAGCGGATCAAATCCGCGGCCTGGCCGGCCCTTAAAGAGCAGACGCCGTACGGCGGCCTGCCGGTCCTCGTTCTACCGGGACGCCCACCGCTCGCGCACGCCAACGCCATCCTCGTACTGATCGGTCGCCGCTACGGCCTGCACCCGTCCGACGACTTTGAAGCGGCGCGCCACGAAGGAATGATGCAGCACGTTGAGGACCTCCGCGCCGTTGTCGCGCCAACGATCCGCATGGGGGATGCCGAGAAGCAGGCTGCGCGCGAGGCAATGGTGGCGGGCTTCCTGCCGGCGTGGGCGAGGTCGGCGGAGAAAAACATCCTTGGCGAGCCGTACTTCGGCGGGGCGAAGCTCAACGTCGTTGACCTCAAACTCCACATGGCCGTGCGCTGGTTCATTGGCGGCAAGGTTGACCACATCCCCGCCACAATCTTTGCCGCCTACCCCAAGCTCGTGGGGGTCCACGACGCCGTGCGCGATCATGCCGCGGTTAAGTCCTGGTATGCGAAGGCGTAGGCCTCTGTCCCGCTTTTCGAAGCGTCACTCGTCAGGATACCGGCGCCGTCACTCGCCCGGCCTTCTCGCGCTTGCCGCGGCGGCCCGATCCGGAGTTCGTTAGGCCGCCCCCTGCACGTCCGCGTCAGGTGCGCTGATGGACCACCATCGGTCGACACTTGCCCCTCAACAGTCCGGGCCGTGACCGCGACCGCGCAACATTCGACAACGGGCGGCGCGTCAGTGTCCGGCCGGGATCAGTACGCCCCAGGGCTGCTCCCCCACCTTGATCTGCTTGATTTCCTTCTTCGTGGCGGTGTCGATCACGGAGACGCTGTTCGAGCGGCCGTTGGCGACATAAAGTTTGCCGCCGTCGGCGGTGAGCGCCATGTTCCAGGGGCGATTGCCGACCTTGATCGTATGCGTGACCGCATTGCTTGCGGTATCGATCACCATGACTGTGCCGTCGGCGCCGTTGGAGACATAGACTTCGCGTCCCTTCGGATGCACCTTGATACCATTCGAGCGGCCGCCTGCGGGGATTGTCGCCAGCACTTTGCGGGATGACACATCGATCGCGTAGACCGTATTCGCGATCTCGCAAGCAACGTAGGCGCGCGAACCGTCAGGCGTGAACCCGATCCCCCTCGGACGCTTGCCGACCCGGATCGAGCTGGCGAGCTTGCGCGCTTCTACGTCGATCACGTCGACGACCTGCGATTCCTCGGCACTGACGAAGACCCACTTGCTGTCGGGACTGAAGACTGCATGTTCCGGATTCTCGCCCTCGACCTTGACCTTGAAGGCAATCTTTCCGCTTGCGGTGTCGACGAAGAAGACCTGGTGGTCCTCCTCGATCGCGACAACGACCCACTTGCCGTCGGGTGAGCGACCCACGCCTTCGGGCGATTCGCCGAGGTCGATGGTGCCCGCCGGTGCGTGGGTCGCGAGATCAAAGATGCGCAGCGCATTGCTTTTCTGGTCACTGACATAGAGCCGCTTGCCGTCGACACTGGCTGCCATGCCGCGCGGCGTTTTGCCGGCCTTGATTGACGCGACGACTTCGTCCTTGGTGGTGTCGATCACCGAGATCGTCCCGTCCTTCTCATTCGACGCGTAGGCAAACTGCGCCGACGCCCCCGTTGGCGCCAACAGCGCAAATGCGGTGACCACCGCTAGGATCGAATTTTTCATTTTGTCTCCGTCTCCTTCCTGCTGCGTTGGGCGGCGCGCCGCTTGCCCTCAGCAATCTGTTCAGGGCTCATGTCCTTGGCGATTTCGGAGCGGTAGGCCAGGCCATCCATGACGTTGTTGTCTCCGGCCACGGTGAACCACGCATAGGCCTCAACCAGGTCGCGCTCGACGCCGACGCCGTCGCGGTACATGCGGCCGATCGAAAGCTGCGCGATGCCCACGCCCGAGTTGGCGGCGGCCGTCAGCAGCGAGCGGCTTGCTTGGGATCTTCGGGTACACCGCGCCCCAGGCGATACATCGTCCCGAGTTCGGCTTGCGCCTGGGACTGATTCTGCCTGGCCGCCTGGGTAAGAAAGCGCACTGCCGCGGTGGGGTCCTTGTCCATGCCCCAGCCGAAGCGCGCCATCATGCCCATGCGGTACTGCGCCTCGGCGTCGCCCTGCGCGGCACGTGGCGCATACAACGCGACCGCAGCCGCGTAGTCCTCGCGCTCATAGGCCGCGCGCGCTGCGTCCTCCTGCGCAAACGTCGCGCTGGCTGTAATGGCAAGGCCGAGCATGCAGACGCGCAGTGCATTTGCGATGATGTGCGGCGTCGTACTCAACGACTCTCCAGAGGCTTGCATGCGTTGGGCAGTCAGCTTATCCGTTGTCGTGTTGGTCGCTGGCACCACGGCGGTGTTTGCACAGTCTGCAGGTACGGACCGGCCGCGGCAGCAGTCTGCAATCGAAGCCGGCCGGCGCCTGTTCTTCGATGTGCAACTGTCGGCGCCGCCGGGCACATCATGCGCATCCTGCCACGATCCGGCGCGAGCCTTCAGCGGCGACAATGGATCGGGAAGGGCCGCGCCTCGCGGCAGCCGGCCGGGCACGCTGGGTACGCGCAACGCGCCGACACTGATGTACCTCGAGTCCAGTCCCGCGCCCGGGTTTTCGGAGAAGGACGGCAAGGCATTGCCCCGCGGCGGGTTCTTCTGGGACGGTCGTGCCGCCACGCTCGCCGAGCAGGCACTTGGGCCGCTGTTCGCTGCGCACGAAATGAACAATCGTGACGCGCCGGCGCTCATCGCCACTGTTGCATCCTCCGAATCGGCGCCGCTCCTGCGGCAAGCGTTTGGCGAAGACGTGTTCGCCGATCCCACTCGCGCGCTTCAGGCCATCACCGCGGCGCTGACAGCGTTCGAGCAGAGTCCGACCTTCGCACCGTTCTCCTCGAAGTTCGATGCAGTGCTGTTGGGCAAGGCGCGCTTCACGCCGCAGGAGGAGCGCGGACAAAGCCTTTTCACAATCGCGCAGAAAGGCAACTGCGCCGCGTGCCACACGCTGAATCCGGACAGCCGCAATCCGCGCGATTCGCTGTTCACGGACTTCGGCTTCCACTCCCTCGGCGTGCCGCGCAACGGCGACATTGCGCAGGACGGCCAGTTCGATCTGGGTTACTGCGCTATCCAGCCCGGCGGCGCAGCAGGCAATTCGCGCTGGTGCGGCTGGTTCAAGACACCGACGCTGCGCAACGTCGCGTTGACGGCGCCGTACATGCACAACGGTCGCTTCGCGACGCTGCGCGAAGCGGTCGCGTTCTACGCGACCCGCGACACCAGCCCCGAGCGCTGGTATCCGAACGGAGTGAAGTTCAACGACTTGCCGGTAGCGTTGCGCGAAAATGTTGACGTCGAGACGCGGCCGTACCATCGACGCACGGAACAGCGACCGGCGCTCAACGACGAGGAAATCGACGACATTGTCGCGTTTCTGCATGCGCTGACCGACGGCTACGCACCCTGACCCGGTGTGGCCGCGTCGCGCAGCGCTGGCGTTGCGCGACGGTGTGGAAGCATGCGATGGAACACGCCGTCGCGGTCGTACAGCAGGTGCTTCAACGCCGCGAGTACATGCAGTTTGATGAGCGACATGAATAGTATGGCCGCGATGAGGTGCACGCTGCTGAAGAACTCCTTCAGATCCTCGGCCTTCCAGCCCCAGCCCGGCAACGTCATGCCGAAGTACTTGATGGGATAACCCGAGAAGATCGACCCCAGGTAGCCCGCCAACGGCATCGTGATCATGCAGGCGTACAGCAACGCGTGGCTGGCACCGGCCGCCTTGACCTGCCAGCGTGGCATCGTCGCGGGCAGCGGAGGCGGCCGATGCGCCAGGCGCCACCAAAGTCGCAACACAATCAGGACGCCGAGAGTCATCCCGATCGACTTGTGCAGGTTGAACCAGTAGGCGCGCACTCCGGGCGGCTGCTTGGGGATGTCGATCATCCACAGGCCCAGCGCAATCTGGGCTAGGACGCCGAAGGCGATGATCCAATGCAGGGCCATTGCGATCTGGTCGTACCGCATCGCCGGCAATGGCCAGCGGTGCGCGACAGCGGACGTCATGCGCTACCCCCCATGGGAGCCAAGGCCTTGACCCCCAGCGTGTGACCAAGGCACCGCATGCGGATCCCGCAGGCCTTACTTGCCAGCGCCAGCGCCAGCGGCACGCAGTAGTGCGGCGGCTTCGGCATGCTTTTCGGCGACTGCGATCGAGAGGGCCGATTCACCGCGATTGTCGCGCGCCGCAACGTCGGCGCCTCGTTCGAGCAGGAGCTTGACGCTGTCGTTCTTGCCGTACGCTGCCGCCCACATCAGTGCGGTGGCGTCGTTGGCATAGCGCTGGTTTACGCCGACACCGGCTGCGAGCAGGGTGGCGACGCACTCGGCATTGCCGTTGCCGGCGGCATAGATCATGGCGGTCTTGTCCATGCGGTCGGTGGGTTCGACCTTGGCTTTGGCCGCGAGCAGCATGCGCGCCACCTCGGTATGACCGCCGTACACCGCGCTCATGAGCGGGGTGACGCGTGCAAGGTTGGGCAAATTGACGTCGGCTCCACGTTCGAGCAGAAGCCGGACCATTTCGACATTGCCGTTGCGCGCCGCCGTGTTGAGTGGCGAGTCGCCCAGGCGGTTGCGGGAATTCGGGCTAGCGCCCTGGTCGAGCAGTGCGCGCGCAGAGGCGACCGACCCTTCGCGCACCGACTGCAGCAGATCGAAATTGATGTTGCGTTGTTGGGCTGAAGTGGCAGCACCAATGGCCAACAGCAAGACTGCTGCAACGCAGCGAAAGCGAGTCATCGACGGGTCTCCTCGGTTAGCTAAGCGCGGCGTCCCATCTTTTCGGGGTGCCTTTGTTCCGCCAGCGGCATTCGCCGCCTATTATCTGCGTGCCCGGCACCATGGACACTACCAGCACCGGGTAAGGGTGGCAGTTGCCGGGGGTCGCGTGCGCAGTTTGCGAGCGTCACCACCGACATCGCCTGGGATCGGCGTCGATTCATCGCGCGTCAGAAGAAGAGAAACGGCAGGGGGAACGGATGAAGAGCAGGTTGGTTTCTATCAGGACGCTCGTCTTGGGCGTTGCGGGCTTCGCTGTGACGTCAGCGGCGATCGCGCAGGAAGTGCAAGGGCAGAAGGGTGGTGCCGTCGCGGGAGTGCCGAAGGCGGTCGCTGTCACGCAGGCGCAACTGAACGATGCCGGCAAGCAGACCACCAACTGGTTGCATACCAATGGTGACTATGGTCAGTTGCGCTACTACGGCGGCAACCAGATCAACACGGGGAATGTGAAGAATCTGCGGCCGACGTTTGTGTTCCAGACCGAAGTCGTGGAATCGATGGAGACCGCCCCGATCGTTGTCGACGGCGTCATGTATCTCACGACCTCGTACAACCACATCTACGCGATTGACGCAGTGACCGGAAAGCAGTTCTGGCACTACAAGCACAAGATGGGGCCGGTTACGACGTTCTGCTGTGGGCCTAACAACCGTGGCGTCGCGATCGCCGGCGGCAAGGTCTTCATGGGCACGCTCGACGCGCGCCTGGTAGCGCTCGACGCCAAGACCGGCAACGTGCTGTGGAACGTCCAGATCGCAGATCCGGAGAAGGGTTACAGCGAGACGATGTCCCCGACGGTGGTTGACAACAAGGTGTTGATCGGCACCAACGGCGGCGAGTACGGGATCCGCGGCTTCGTCAAGGCGTTCAACGCCGACGACGGCAAGGAACTGTGGACGTTCTACACGATTCCTGACAAGGGCCACGAAGGCGTGTGGGCGGTGAACGATGCGACCGGCCGCAACATGAAGCGCGACATTGCGGCGGAGAAGGCGCAGTTCGCCAAGGACAGCTCGTTCTATCAGACGCTCGGCGGTGGTGTCTGGATGAATCCGTCGGTTGACCTGAAGACCCGCACCGTTTGGTTTGTCGTCGGCAATCCTTCGCCGGACCTTTATGGCGCGGAGCGTCCGGGCGACAACCTGTACACGGATTCTCTGGTCGCTATCGATCTGGACAAGGGCACCTACAAGTGCCATTCGCAATACGTCGCGCACGACGTGTGGGACCTCGATGCGGTGAGCCCGCCGATTCTGGTGGACGTCAAGGACAAGTCCGGCAAGATGATTCCCGGCGTGATCCATGGCGGCAAGACTGGGCACGTCTACGTGCACGACCGCTCGAACTGCAACCTGATCCGCTACTCGGAGGCGATGATCCCTCAGGAGAACATGTGGGTGCTACCGACGGCCGAGGGCGCACGCATGCTGCCCGGTGCCAACGGCGGCGTGGAGTGGTCGCCGATGAGCTTCGATCCGAAGACACGCCTGGCGATCGCGCTTAACCTGCATCAGCCGATGACGTACCACGTCGAGACCGCCAAGTACCCGGGTGGCAGCAAGCTCTGGCTGGGCGGCGCCTTCAAGGTGATCCCGAGCGAGAAGCAGTGGGGCCGCGTGGCCGCGGTTGATGTCGACAACGGCAAGGTCAAGTGGAAGTACGACACCGAGCAGCCCTTGATCGGCGGCGGGCCTGGCGACGGCTGGCGGGCTGTATTTCTTTGGCGAGGGCAACGGCAATTTCAATGCACTCGATTCGGCCTCCGGCAAGCGGCTCTGGAGCTTCAACTGCGGTGCCGGCGCGAATGCGATGCCGGTGTCGTACATGGTCGGCGGCAAGCAGTACGTCGCGATGGGCTGTGGTGGCAACACCCAGCTCGACTTCAAGCGCGGCAACAGCGTGTTCGTGTTCGCGCTATAGATCTCCCGTCAGCGCGCAAGGGGCCGCCCGCGGGCGGCCCTTTTTTCGAGGATAAGCAAAGATGAAACTCGGTATCGGCCACGCGGCGTTCGCCGTCCTGATTGCGTCTATCACGCAGGGCGCCGCCGCGCAGGACGTCGAGGCGGGTCGCAAGAAGGCGGAAGTTTGCCTTGCGTGTCACGGTCCTGACGGTAACTCAACCCAGCCGCAGTATCCGGTACTGGCTGGGCAGACCGCGCGCTACATCTACCTGCAGCTCAAGGACTTCAAGGAGGCTCGCCGGTCAGAGCCGCAGATGGATCCCTTCATCAAGGATCTTTCGCGGCAGGACATGTTCGACATCGCCGCATATTTTGCGGCGCAGAAGCCGCGCGCCACAGCGTTCAAGGCCGACCCCACTCGCGCGGCGCGTGGCAAGGCGAAGGCCGACGAGACCCTGTGCACGATGTGTCATCTGGGCGGCTTCATCGGTCAGAACGAGATCCCCCGGGTGGCTGGCCAGCAGTACGAGTACGTCATCAAGCAGATGCGCGACTTCAAGACCGGCAAGCGGACAAACGACGCCGGCAACATGGCGAGCGTGTCGAAGACGTTGAGCGACCAGGACATCGAGGACCTCGGTCATTACCTGGCGGGACTGTACTAATGCCAGTGAAAGCTTCGCCCGCCCGAAACGCGCACGCATGCCGGCCTTCATCGTAGGTACTATCCGCGTCGCCGATGCCGGGTCGTGGCAAGGCTACGTCGAGCGAGTCGGAGCGACGTTCGCGCGCCATGGCGGGCGTGTGCTGCTGCGCGGCGAGATCGCCCGCAAACTTGCCGGCGACCCCCATGGGGACCGGGTGGTCGTAGCCGAATTTGCGGATCTGGATGCACTGCTGCGCTGGCACGATTCGCCGGACTATCAGGCGCTGCTCGCGCTGCGGGACGCGGGCGCAGAAGTCGTACTCACGGCCTACCAAACCTAAGCCATCGCCGCGTCGAAGTGAACGCCGTATCAGATCGGGCGCATCGTAAAGTCGCGCCACAGCGCAACTGAATCAAGGCTCATACGAATGACGCTCGCCCGCATCGTTTTCCTCGCTATGTTTGTCGCCGCGCTCGCTGCGGGCTGCAGCAGGAAGGAGTCGGCGCCGGTGCCGGCGCCCGCCGGCAAGACGCAACCGCCGGCGGTCCTTCCCGCGCCGCCCAAGCCGCCTCCGTCGTACTTCCGCGATCACTATGCCAAGCTGGGGGATTGTGTCTATGACTGGGGTTACGCGCAGAAGTGCGTGCCGGTACCGCCGGGTTCGCCGGCACATCAGGCTGGCGCGAACTTCTTCGGTCCGACCTATGCGCGGACGTATCGCGAGGAGACCCAGGTGCAACTGCGCAAGGAAGCCGTCAGCGGCGGTTATGCGCAAAGCGTCGCCTCCGAAGCCAGCGACAAGTCGATGGCCAAATCCGAAGTGAAGCCCTGAGACTGCCGGCCCCTGCCGTCCACGCTGATAGCGCTGCGCAACAAAGCGGTGTGCGGAAGGAAGCAAGCGAACATTAGAGCGCTGGCCGCGCCCATACTCCGTGGCGGTCGAACGATGCCTGCCTTTCCGGAAATCCTTGTCGGCCTGCCGTACGACGCCGCCTGCCCGGGCCTGTCGCAGGTCTTCCTCGCGCTGATCCTTGCAGCATGCACAGCGCTCGTGCCCGATACCGAAATGCGAAGGCGTCGGGAGGACGATGTGGCGGCCACCGCATCAATCGGCTGATGCTCGCGCTGGATCCTTGACCGTGAACCCCTACCTCACGCTCGCTCTGGGCGTCCTGAGTGCCGGCATCGGCGGTGAACTGTTCGTGCGCGGGACGGTCAGTCTGGCGACGTGGGCGCGCGTCGCGCCGGGCATCGTTGGAGCGACCGTGGCGGCATTCGCGACCTCGAGTCCCGAACTGTCGGTGTCGATCACGTCCGCGCTGGCCGGCACGCCGCAGATCGCGCTGGGCGATGCGCTCGGCAGCAATGTCGTCAACATTGCGCTGATCCTTGCCCTGGCGCTGCTGATCTCTGGAATTCAGAGCAGCCGCGACAGCATCCGGCGCGATTTCCCGGTGGCCTTCCTGGTTCCGGTTCTGACGGCAGCCTTGGCCGCTGACGGCGAGCTGTCACGGCTCGATGGTTTCGTCTTGCTGTCGGTTTTCCTCGCATGGATGATCGCGACCGTGATCGAGGCCCGCCGACAGCGCAGCGCGGCGGAGGAGGTGCTGGGCGCCCACCGCCTTGCGCCGGCCCTGCTCTCAGCCGTGATCGGCCTTGGCTTGCTCGTGGGCGCTGGCATTCTGATCGTGGACGGCGCACGTGCGATTTCGCTGACCTTCGGCCTGAGCGAGTTCGTCATCGGCGCGACCGTGGTCGCGGTCGGCACGTCGGTGCCGGAGCTGGCAACGACGTTGATTTCGAAGCTGCGTGGGCACGATGAAATCGGGCTCGGCACGATCCTTGGCAGCAACATCTTCAACGGCCTGTTCATCATTGCCGTGGCCGCACTGATCCATCCGATCGTGTTTGATGCGCCGTCGGTACGTAGTGCGCTGGCATTCGGGCTGGTCGCGGTGATCCTGACGTTGCCCGGCAGGTCCGGCTATATCGGCCGGGCGCGCGGGCTCGTGCTGCTCTTGCTGTACCTCGCCTACGTCGTCGTGGTCGGCCGCGGCTGACCACGCCTCAGGACACACACCCCGCCGGGACGGTCACGCGCGGGTTGGCGGCCACTGGTGTCGGAATACGGTAGCCGTACTTGGTCGCCGTCATCTCGGCGAGGATTGACACGGCAATCTCCGGCGGCGTACGCGCGCCGTTCTTGAGCCCGACCGGCCCATGCAGGCGCTCAAGCTGTTCAACACTGACGCCGAACTCCTGCAGGCGCTCCTTGCGCTTGGCCTGGTTCTTTTGCGAGCCGATCGCGCCGACGTAGAAGGCGTCGGACTTGAGCGCTTCCATCAGGGCGAGATCGTCGAGCTTCGGATCATGGGTCAGCGCGACGATCGCCGTGTGCTTGTCGGGCCTGAACTCGACGACCGTGTCATCGGGCATCGTGCGCACGAGCTGGGTGCCTGGGACCAGCCAGCCGTCGGCGTACTCCTCGCGCGGATCGCAGATCGTCACGGCATAGTCGAGCGCCAGCGCCATCTGCGCAACGTAGTGCGTGAGCTGGCCGGCGCCGATCACCAGCACGCGCCAGCGCGGGCCGAAGGCCGTAATGAGCCGCGCGTCGTTGCAGTCGAGCACGTCGGTGCCGTCGCCTTCGGCCAGCGTCACCGCGCCGGTGCCCAGGTCGAGCGTGCGCACCGTGTGGCGACCGGCCGCCACTCGCTGCAGCAACGCATCGATCTGCGCATCGACGCCCAGCGGTTCAAGCACGAGTTCGATCGTGCCGCCGCACGGCAGTCCAAACTTGAACGCTTCCTCGGCGGTGACCCCGTACTTCACGCGCTCCGGCGCTACGGCCGCAGCCGCCTGTCGGCGCACCCGATCGACGAGGTCGTCCTCGATGCAGCCGCCCGACACCGAACCGACCACCAGGCCGTCGTCGCGGATGATGACCAGGGAGCCGACGGGGCGCGGGGCGGAGCCCCATGTCCTCACGACTGTGCCCATGACGGCGCGATGGCCCGCGCGCAGCCATTCGTCCGCTTTCTTGAGTACCTGCAGGTCGACGCTGTCCATACGCCTCGCCGGCACGCGGCCGGTTCACCGTCACGAGTTGTCCCATTCTATTGCGCCTGGGAGTCAAGTGTTGCGCCGCGCCATCCGGCCGGAAAGACGCGATGTCATCGGCGCACGGTTGCGCCCGCCTTTTCGCTGCTGCTACTGTCCAATGCTCGGCCGCCCACCGGAAGAAGGCGGCTCAAGAAAACCCACGAAGGAGACTTGGATGCCTGTCCCCCTTTCCCTGCAGGTCAACGGCAAGGCCGTCGCGGCCGACGTTGATCCTTCCACTTCCCTGGTAACCCTGTTGCGCGAACAGCTCGGGCTGACCGGGACTCATGTCGGTTGTGACACGGCGCAGTGCGGCGCCTGCACCGTGCACGTCAATGGCCGCGCGGTGAAGAGCTGCAACGTGCTGGCGCTCCAGATGGCGGGTGCCGAGGTCACGACGATCGAAGGCATCACGCCGGCCGAGGGCATGCACCCGATGCAGACGGCGTTCAAGGCCTGCCACGGACTGCAGTGCGGCTTCTGCACCCCGGGCATGGTGATGAGCGCGATCGACCTGGTGCAGCACCACCCGCACGCGACCGAGCGCGAGATCCGCGAGGGCCTGGAAGGCAACCTGTGCCGCTGCACCGGCTACCAGAACATCGTCAAGGCTGTCGCGCAGGGCGCGGCGGCGATGAAGTAGGGGGACGCGATGAACGATCCGAAACCCGGTTTCATTGGCAAGTCCGTCGAGCGCAAGGAAGACTTCCGTTTCCTGAGCGGCAGCGGTCAGTTCACCGACGACATCAACCTGCCGCACCAGAGCTACGGCTATTTCGTGCGCAGCCCGCACGCGCATGCGCGCATCCGCGGCATCGACACGGCGGCGGCGAAATCCGCGCCAGGCGTGCTTGCAATCTTCACCGGCACGGACATGGCCGGTGTCGGTGGACTGCCCTGTGGCTGGCAGATCAACAACCTCGACGGCACGCCGATGAAGGAGCCGAAGCATTCGGTGCTGGCCGAGGGCAAGGTGTGCTACGTCGGTGACCACGTGGCGCTGGTTGTGGCCGAGACAGCCGCGCAGGCCAAGGCCGCGGCGAACCTGATCGACGTCGATTACGAGGTCCTGCCGGCTGTGGTCGACACGGGGACGGCCGACAAGGCGAAGACGGCCGTGCACGACATCGCGCCGAACAACGTCTGCTACGTCTGGGGCTGCGGCGACAAGGCGGCGACTGACGCGGCGTTCGCCAAGGCGGCGCACGTTACGAAACTCTCCTTCGCGAACAACCGGCTGATCCCGAATGCGATCGAGCCGCGCGCCGCCAACGCCGCCTACGACCGTGCCGGCGATGCCTACACGTTGTACGTTGCGAACCAGAATCCGCATGTCGAACGCCTGCTGATGACAGCCTTCGTGCTCGGCCTGCCCGAGCACAAGGTGCGCGTGGTCGCGCCCGACGTCGGCGGCGGCTTCGGCTCGAAGATCTACCTGTACGCCGAAGAAACCGCGCTGGTTTGGGCGAGCAAGCGGGTCGGCCGCCCGATCAAGTGGACGGCCGAGCGCTCCGAGAGCTTCCTTTCGGACGCACACGGCCGTGACCATGTGACGACCGCGGAACTCGCGCTGGACAAGGACGGCAAGTTTCTGGCGCTGCGAGTTCACACGACTGCGAACGTCGGCGCGTACCTGTCGACCTTCGCCTCGTGCGTGCCGACGATCCTGTACGCCACGCTGCTCGCGGGCCAGTATTCGACGCCTGCGATTTACTGCGAGGTGAAGGCGGTGTTTACGAACACGGCGCCGGTCGACGCCTACCGCGGCGCCGGGCGCCCCGAGGCCACCTACGTCGTCGAGCGCATCGTCGAGACCGCGGCGCGCGAGCTGAAGATCGACCCGGCCGAGCTGCGCCGACGCAACTTCATCACGACCTTTCCGTATGCCTCACCGGTCGGGCTGACCTACGACACCGGCGACTACAACGCCACGCTCACGCGCGCGATGGAACTGGCTGACGTCAAGGGCTTCGCCGGGCGCAAGGCCGAAAGCGCGACGAAGGGACTGTTGCGCGGACGCGGCTACTCCTGCTACATCGAGGCCTGCGGGCTCGCCCCGTCGAACATCGCGGGCGCGCTCGGCGCGCGGGCCGGTCTCTTCGAGGCGGGCGAGGTTCGCGTGCATCCGACCGGCAAGGTGACCGTGTTCACCGGCTCGCATTCGCACGGGCAGGGACACGAGACCACGTTCGCGCAGGTCGTGGCAGACCGGCTCGGCATCCCGCTCGACGACGTCGACATCCAGCACGGCGACACCGGCAAGATCCTGTTCGGCATGGGCACCTACGGGTCGCGCTCGATCGCCGTTGGCGGGACCGCGATCGTGAAGGCGATCGACAAGGTCGTCGCCAAGGGCAAGAAGATCGCCGCCCACCTGCTGGAAGCGAGTGAAGCGGACATCGAGTTTGCCAACGGCGAGTTCCGCGTCGCCGGGACCGACCGCAAGAAGGCGTTCGCCGAGGTTTCGCTGGCGGCCTACGTCCCGCACAACTATCCGCTCGACAAGCTCGAGCCCGGGCTGAACGAGAATGCGTTCTACGATCCGACCAACTTCACCTACCCGGCGGGCTCCTACGTGTGCGAGGTCGAGGTCGACCCCGAAACGGGTGTCGTGCGCATCGACCGCTTTACCGCGTGTGACGACTTTGGCAACGTCATCAACCCGATGATCGTCGAGGGGCAGGTGCACGGCGGGCTGGCGCAAGGTGTCGGCCAGGCGCTGCTCGAGCACGGCATCTACAACGAGGATGGCCAGCTCGTTACCGGCAGCTACATGGACTACGCCATGCCGCGCGCCGACGATATGCCAACGTTCACGGTCGAGACCGCGAAGGGCACGCCGTGCACGCACAACCCGCTCGGAGTGAAAGGCTGTGGCGAAGCCGGCGCGATCGGCTCGCCGCCGGCCGTGATCAACGCGATCGTCGATGCGCTCGCGCATCTCGGCATCAACGATGTTCCAATGCCTGCGACTCCGCACACGGTCTGGAAGACGATCCGCGCTGCGGCCCGCCACTGAGGAGATGACAATGGAAACGATGCACTATCACCGCCCCGCCTCGGTGGCCGATGCCGTCAAGCTGGCCGGCCAGCATGGTGACGACCTGATCCTGGCTGGTGGACAGTCGACGCTGCCATCGATGAGGCTCGGATTGCTTTCACCGACCGGCTGGATCGATCTGGCGGGCATCGCCGACCTTCAGGGCATTCGGATGGACGGCAACAACGTCGTCATCGGAGCGATGACCACCCATGCGGCGGTTGCCGCGTCGAAGGACGTGCAATCGCGCATTCCTGCACTGGCACAGCTCGCCGGCGGCATCGGCGACCGGCAGGTGCGCAACCGCGGCACGATCGGTGGCTCGCTCGCCAACAACGATCCGGCCGCGTGCTATCCGGCCGCAGTGCTCGGGCTTGGCGCCACGATCCAGACCGATCGGCGCACGATTGCCGCCGACGACTATTTCAAGGGACTGTACGAGACGGCGCTCGCGGCCGGCGAGATCATTACGTCGGTGCACTTTCCGGTGCCCGCCAAGGCGGCCTACTTGAAGTTCAAGCAGCCAGCGTCGCGCTTCGCGCTGGTCGGGGTGTTCGTTGCGAAGACGGCGGCAGGGGTGCGCGTTGCCGTCACCGGGGCCGGGCCCGGAGTCTTCCGCGTCAAGGCACTCGAGGACAGACTTGCCGCCAAGTTCGCGCCGGAATCCTGCGACGGCGTCAGTGTTCCGGCAGCGGGACTCAACACGGACCTGCACGGGTCGGCGGAGTATCGCGCGCACCTGATCACGGTGCTGGCGAAGCGGGCGGTTGCGGCGGCGGGCTGACGGCCCGCTGTCCGGCGGCGTCAACCTCTTACCCATCGGAGATGCAGATGGCCAAGGTTCCGTACATCCCGCCCGGTTACCACTCCGTGACGCCGTACCTGGCGATTCGCGATGCGGTAGCGGCGGTCGAGTTCTACCGGCGCGCCTTCGGCGCTGAACTCGTCATGAAGCTGACGATGCCCGACGGCAGGTACGCGCACGCCGAGATCAAGGTCGGTGACTCGCACATCATGATGGCGGAGGAAAACGCCGAGTGGGGCAATACGAGCCCGGCCCTGCTCGGCGGCTCGCCGGTGTCATTCATGATTTACGTGCCCGATGTCGACGCCGCGTTTGCGCGGGCGCTGGCAGCGGGCTGTACACAGGTGCGGCCGGTGGAGGACCAGTTCTACGGCGACCGCACCGGCACGCTGAAAGACCCGTTCGGGTTCCAGTGGTCGCTTGGCACGCATATCGAGGATGTCAGCGAGGCTGAGGGCCAGAAACGCATGGAAGCGATCTTCGTCAAGTAAGCGGCATCGATTGAGCCATGGATGCCCGGCAACTGCATCGCGGCCGCCTGATCGATCACGTTCACCTGATCGCGCGCGATCTTGCGGCCAGCAAGCACTTCTATGCCGCGGCACTCGGTGCGCTGGGGCGCAAGATCGAGGGCGAAGGTGAGCACTATTTTTGGTCGGACGAACTGTTCGTCAGCACCGCGGACGCGCACACGCGTGGCGCAACGCACGTGCACCTGGCGTTTCAGGCACCCGATCGGGACGCGGTCGAGCGCTTTCATGCCGCGGGCATCGCCGCCGGCGGGATAGACCATGGCGCGCCGGGTCTGCGTCCCTATCACACGGACTACTACGCCGCATTTGTCATCGATCCCGACGGCAACAACATCGAGGCCGTGTTCCACGGGCCGTCCCGACGGTCGGCGGCATCGGTCGTCGTCAGCTTTTAGCGTTGCGCGGAGGCGCTCTAGACGCGGTCATGTGCGACGCTGCCGGTCCGAGGCCTGCCGTCGCACGCGGCCATGCCATTCGCGTAATCTCGGTCACCCGCACCCCCGGCATCAAGATGAACGCCACTGCCCCCGTTTCGATCGATGCGACCGCCGCGCTGCTGGCCTCGCGCGACTACATCGCCGACCGCCAGCTTGCAACGGCTGTTTTCCTCGCACTCAAGTTGCAGCGTCCGCTGTTCGTGGAGGGGGAGCCCGGCACCGGCAAGACCGAGATCGCCAAGGTGTTGGCGGGGGCGCTCGATACCGAGCTGATCCGCCTGCAGTGCTACGAGGGACTCGACATCAACGCCGCCGCCTACGAATGGAACGTCGCGCGCCAGTTGATCGAGATCCGCCTGGCGGAAGCGGCCGGGCAGCCGCGCGAACGCGTTGCCGCCGACCTGTACTCGGAACGATTCCTAATTGGGCGCGCACTGCTGCGCGCGCTGCTGCCGCAATCGCGGCCACCGGTATTGCTGATCGACGAACTCGATCGCACCGACGAGCCGTTCGAGGCCTATCTGCTGGAAGTCCTCTCGGATTTCCAGATCACGATTCCCGAGTGGAAGACGGTGAAGGCCGACACCCCTCCGATTGTCATCATCACCTCGAATCGCACGCGCGAGATCCATGACGCTGTAAAGCGCCGCTGCCTGTACCACTGGGTCGGTTATCCCACGGCGGCGCGCGAGCTCGAAATCCTGCGCCGCAAGGTCCCGGACGCAAGTGCGATGCTGTCGCAACAGGTCGTCGACTTCGTGCAGTCGCTGCGCGGCATCGAGCTGTACAAGCTGCCGGGGATCGCCGAGACCATCGAGTGGACGCGCGCGCTGCTGGCGCTCGATGCGGTCGCACTCGAACCCGAGACGGTCAACAACACGCTGGGCGTGCTGCTCAAGTATCAGGACGACATCGCGAAGATGCAGGGTACTGAGGCGGCCCGACTCGTTGAGCGGATCCGCGCGGAGGCGCGCGCCGTCTCAGCCGTGCGGTCCTAGCACCCTCGACCGGGGCCAACATGTTCATCGGTCACTTCGCAGTGGGATTTGCGGCCAAGCGCGTTGCGCCGCAGACGTCGCTTGGCACACTCTTCCTCGCCGCGCAGTTCGTCGACCTGCTGTGGCCGACGCTGCTGCTGCTCGGTGTCGAGCGGGTCGCAATCGAGCCCGCGCTGAGCGGGGCGCCGCTCGTGTTTGAGCACTATCCGATTTCGCACAGCCTGCTCGGCGCCCTCGGCTGGGGCGCCTTGCTGGGAGCGGTGTATTTCGCGGTTTCGCGCCAGCGGCGCGATGCCTGGGTGGTGGGCCTGCTGGTCGTCAGCCATTGGGTGCTCGACCTCCTGGTACACCGTCCCGACCTGCCGCTTCTGCTTGCCGGTGGTCCGCGGCTCGGGTTGGGTCTTTGGGACTGGCCGTGGGTGGAACTGGGACTCGAACTTCTACTGTTCGTGGCGTGTTTCGCTGTGTATCTGCGCACGCCCGCCGGAAAGTCCGCCGGACTCAAGCCGTGGGTGCTCGGCGCGGTGTTATTGGCGATTCAGATCGCGAACTCGCTCGGTCCGCCGCCGCCTTCGGTGGCAGCCATCGCATGGGTCGGGCAGGCGCAGTGGCTGCTTGTCGCCGCCGGCTACTGGGCGGATCGACCGACCCGCGGACACCGCGAGCGGCTCTCGAATTCCACGGCAGCCGCTCATCGCGTCGGGTAAATCGATGATGACCACCCCTGCGGCCCAACCTGCGGCGAGCGGCCTGCCCGGCAGGCTCGCCGACAACGTGTTGCACTTCGCGCGCGTGCTGCGTGATGCTGGCCTGCCGGTTGGCACTGACCGTGTCCTCCTCGCCTATGAGGCCCTGCGGGCGGGCGGCATCGCCTCACGCACGGACTTCTACGCGGTGTTGTCCGCCTGCTTCCTGAGCCGCGGCGAGCACCGCACGCTGTTCGACCAGGCCTTCCACATCTTCTGGAAGGACCCGGACCTGCTTGGCAAGATCATGCAGCTGCTGATGCCACCGATGAAACAGAAGGCGGACACACCGCGGCCGCCGGAGAACCGCCGCCTGGCTGAGGCGATGTTCAAGGGAACCGCGCCGCAGCCGCCGCAGCCGCAGGACACGCAAAGAATCGAGATCGATGCCGCGCTGTCCTGGACCGACCGCGAACAGCTGCGCAAGGCCGATTTCGACACGATGAGCGCGGCCGAATGGACCGCGGCGAAGCGGTTGCTGGCGCAGTTCGACCCGTTCTTCGCCAGGCTGCCGACCCGACGCGAGGCGCCGGCCGTGCGCGGGCATCGGGTCGATCTGCGCGCGATCCTGCGTGCAGCGGCGCGTCAGGGCGGAGAGATCAGCGGCATCACGTACCGTCGTCGTCGCACGCGGCCGGAACCGCTGGTCGCGATCGTCGATATCTCGGGCTCGATGAGCCGCTACTCGCGCATCTTCCTGCACTTCCTGCACGCGCTGACCAGCGGGCGTGAGGCGGCCAACCATCGCGTGCACTCGTTCCTGTTCGGCACGCGCCTCAGCCACATCACGCGACAGCTCGCGGCGCGCGACCCGGATGTGGCGATCACCGCCGTCGTGCAGGCCGTGGAGGACTGGTCGGGCGGCACCCGCATCACGCAGGCGCTGCACGAATTCAACCTGAAGTGGGCCCGGCGCGTGCTGTACGGCAACCCGACCGTTCTGCTCGTGACCGACGGCCTTGAACACGGCGACACGGAGCAGCTCGGGCGCGAGGCCGAGCGGCTCGCCAAGTCCTGTCGCCGCCTGGTCTGGCTCAACCCGCTGCTGCGCTACGAGGGTTTCGAGCCGCGCGCCGGTGGCGTGCGGGCGCTGCTGCCGCATGTCGATGCCTTCCTGCCCGTGCACAATCTGGCTTCGCTCGAACAACTGACGGCGCAGCTGACGGCCGTACCGACGCGCCGCGTGGCGGCTCAGGAGAAGCGACTTTGGAACTGATGGGTGAGCGGACGCTGCCGGTCAGCCGCGAGATCGCCTGGCATGCGCTGAACGATACGGAGTCGCTGAAGAGTGCCGTCCCTGGCTGCGAAAGCATCGTGCCCAGCGGCGAAAACGCGTTCGATGTTGCGGTCAACGCGGCCATCGGCCCGGTCAAGGCGCGTTTCAAGGGCAAGCTTGAGCTCGCCGACGTGCAGGCGCCGGAGTCCTACACGATCCGCTTCGACCTGCAAGGCGGCGCAGCCGGCTTCTCGCGTGGCGATGCGCGCGTGAAGCTCGACGCGGTCGATACCAGCACGACACGCATGACCTACGTCGTCAACGCCTCGATCGGCGGGAAGATCGCGCAGATCGGCTCGCGGCTCGTCGATGCCGCGTCGGCGACGATGGCGGACCGGTTCTTCACCACTTTCGCGGCGGACCTCGCGGCGAAGTATCCGCCGGCCGCCGGCGCGCCGGCAGTTTCGGTGCCCAGGGCGCCTGGTTTCTGGGCGACGCTGTGGGCGTTCCTCAAGCGTCTGTTCGGGGGAAGTTGATGCGCCTGCCGCCCTGGACTCAGGCCCTGGCACCGCGCAGTCGCGAACTCGTCGCGGCCATTGAGGCGCGGCGTGGCGGCACCCTGCTCAACCTGGACCGCATGCTGCTGTGGTCCGAACCCCTGGCGCGTGGCTGGAACGGCTACCTGCGCACGGTCCGCGCCGAGCTGGCACTGTCGCCGTTTCTGCGCGAACTGGCGATCTGCGTCGTCGCGCGTCTGACGGGCGCGCAGTACGAGTATCACCATCACGCGCCGGAGTTGCAGAAGGCGGGCGCCTCGGCGGCCCAGCTGGCGGCGCTTGATGATCCGGACACTGCGGCCACCAGCCCGCTCTACGATGACTTGCAGCGCGCGGTGATCCAGTTTGCGATCGCCAGCACGCGAGCAGTGAAGATCCCCGACCGCCTGTTTGACGAGCTGAAGCAGCGCCTGCCGCCGAACGAACTCGTCGAACTCGTGGCGGCCACCGCCACGTACAACATGGTGGCACGCTTCCTCGTGGCGCTCGACATCACTGCCGAGTCATAGCTCGCGCGCGCCCCGGTGCCGCAATGGGATTGCGGGTGGCCGCGCGCCAATCTTGCAGGCCTCCAACCGTGCCAAAGCGCCCCGCCGGGAGTATCTTGGTCGGTCTTCGACAGGGCGACCGCGCACGGCGGCCCTTTGCCGAACCGAGGCGGGCACCGTTGGGACCCATGCCTGCGCGGCGAGCAATTCCACTCGGGGCCCTGGACACGCGCACGGGAGACACCGCATGGCGACCTATATCGTATTAGTCAACTACACCGACCAGGGGATCCGGAACGTCAAGGACACGACGAAGCGCGCAGATGCGGTGCGCGAGTTGGCGAAGAAGTTTGGGGCGACGGTGCGCGAGTTCTACTGGACCATGGGCAAGTACGATATGGCCGTCATCTTCGAGGCGCCGGACGATGCCGCGATGACGTCCCTCAGCCTGACGATCGCTTCCGCCGGCAATGTGCGTACGCAGACGATGCGTGCCTTCTCGCGGGATGAAGTAAACGGACTGCTCGCAAAGGTGGGGTAGCCGCCGGCGATTGGAGACCGCTGCGCGTGATCCGTCCCAGCCGGCCCCGGGGCGGATCGCGGCCGGCCCGATGCCCTCAGGCGAGGGCGTCGGCGACCAGCTCGGCAATGTCGCGCGCGCGAACGCGGTCGGTCTTCTGGGCGAGACCATCGCCCAGCATCACCGCGCAGTACGGACAGGCGGTTACGACCGCCGCGGGCTGTCTGTTCGAGCGCCTGATCCGCGCGCAGCACGTTGATGCGGGTGCCGATGGTTTCCTCGAGCCACATGCGGCCGCCGCCGGCGCCGCAGCACATCGCCTTGTCGCGCGACAGCGCAAACTCGAGCGGGGTGTCCTTCGAGATCGCCTGCAACACGCGCCGCGGCGCCTCGTATTCGCGGTTGTGCCGGCCGAGGTAACACGGCTCGTGGTAGATCACGCGCTCGTGCGGACTGCGACAGCTTGAGTCGGCCTCGACGTAATCCACGCGTCGATCGCCTGCGTGTGGTGCGCGACCTCGTAGTGGCCGCCGAACTCGGGCAGTTCGTTCTTCAGCGCGTTGAACGCGTGCGGATCGCAGGTGACGATGCGCTTGACGCCCAGCGCGTTCAGCGTCTCGACCAGCGTCGGTCGCGAGTTGCTGGAACACCATCTCGTTACCGAGCCGGCGCACGCACTCGCCGGTGGAGCCCTCCTGTGGCCCGAGGATGCCGAGCCGGATGCCGGCTGCCTGCGCGACACGCACGAACGCCTTCGCGATCTTCTGGCCGCGCGGATCGAACGACGAGGCCGAGCCGACGTAGTACAGGTAGTCGAGCGCCGCGACCTCGTCCGGCGTTGTCACCGTCGGCAGGCCGAGCCCCTTGCGCCCAGTCGCCGCGCGTTCCCGCGTCCAGGCCCCACGGATTGCCCTGCGATTCGTAGGCGGCAAAGACACGATTCAGTTCATGCGGGAACTCGCCTTCCATCATCACCTGCCGCTGCCGCAGGCGATAGAACTTCGGCAGGTGCTCGAGCTGGATCGGACACGCGACCTCGCAGTAGCCACAGGTCGTGCACGCCCACAGCGTGTCGTCGCTGATCGCGCTGGTGACGAGCGCCGGGAGCTGCGACGCGGGCGCCGGCACGGATCGCCGTGCGCTCCTTCACCAGGTGATGCTTGATCTCGTCATTGACCCATTTCAGCGACAGTGGCTTGCCGGTCAGGAAGGTCGGGCACGCGTCCTTGCAGCGTCCGCACTCGGTGCAGGTGAAGGCATCGAGGCCCTCCTTCCAGGTCAGGTCGAGCGCGGTCTTTGCGCCAATCTGCAGCTGGTCGGGGTCGGCGGTGTCGTCCATCAGTGGCGCGAGATCGACGCGCGGCACGCGATTGGCGGGCACATCGCGCCCGAAGTACACGACCGGTAGTGCGGTGACGATGTGGAAGTGTTCACCGACCGGCAGGATCGCCAGGAAGGTAAACACGGTCGCCATCTGCACCCAGTAGAAGGCCTGATAACCGACCTCGATGGTGCTTGGTGACAGTCCGCCAAGCGCCTGCGACAGCGGTCCGCCGATCCAGGCCCACGCCTGTTCGTGCGCGATCGCCGGCACGGTGGCGGCGTACTTCGCGAAGCGAAACGCGTCGAAGCCGAAGTCCGTGATCATGATCAGCAGGATCAGCGTCAGCACGAGCAGTGCTTCGCGGTTTGGTTCGAGCCGGGTGGGTCGCAGCACGAAGCGCCGCCAGAAACCGTAGCCGACCGCGACCAGTACGGCGAGTTCGATGAAATCCTTGAAGGCGGTGTACCCCGCGCCGAACGCTCCGGGAATCGTCGCCAGCGGGTCGTAACCAATGACGATGAGGTGCAGCTTGCGCACGAGCAGCGTGAGGAAGCCGAAGAAGATCGCCGCGTGCATCAGGCCGGGACGGAAGTCGCCCGACAGCAGGCGGGACTGGCCAAAGCCGACGCGCAGCAGACGGGCGATCCGCTGCGCCGGGTCGTCGAAACGGTTTTCAGGCGCGAGCGCGATGACGATCGCGAGCTTGCGCCACGCCAACCAGCCAAAGGCGCCGAAACCGGCCAGCATCAGCAGAGTGATTCCCAGCGGACTCATCGAGGTCCATTCATGCCGACTTTGGCGCGCGGCCCATTGTCGGGGCTTGCGCCGACGGCAGGCTGACGTCGATCAACGGGCAGCGTCCTGCCCTGGCCCGATGCCTGTCGGCACGGCGCGAGATCCAGCGCTCAGCCCGCAGCGCTCAGCGCGCAGCGGGCGCAGACGCCACGGGGGTGTCGGAATACAGTGCCCAGCGGGCACCCGAGCGGCGTTCCTCGACGCAAATTCCGGGCTCGCAGTCGGAGAGACGGAATTGATCCTGGTCCGCGGGGAAGCGCACCATCGTCGACGTTTCGCTGCTACTGCGATAACGCCGGAGTGCCTGCGTATCGGCGGCGCCGGTTTCCCACGTTGCAATGCCGTCCTTAACTCCCATGGCGACGACGCGGACATCGGTTACTGCCACCGGCCAGTAGTCCCGGCGTTCGATGGTTCCGACGACAAACACGTACCGTGGCCCGGTGGCGGTAGTCTGTTTCCCCAGCAGCAGCCCGACGACGTCGAAACCGTCGCGTTCCGGGACGAACGCTTCGACATCGGTCGCGACGAAAAGGATCTGGCCCGGACGCGCCACGGCCTGCGAGCGCAGCGTGGGAAGTTGCGACAGCACGGCAGGATCGCTGCTACCGGCGCTCGCCATGTAGTCGGCGAGTTGCATTTGCCAGACCGTGACGACGTTCCGGCCGTTCATATCGGATCTTTCGCTGCTCACTGCACCGGCCTTCGGTGGCGCGCCATGCATAGCGCAGCCATTCAGTGCGCCGACCACCAGCAGCATGGCCCCCAGCGCCGGTGCGAATCGGGCAGGCGAGCGAGCGGTAGGGCGAGACACGGGGAATAGGTGGGGCATGCGGTGCGAGTCGAGCTATTCGGGTTTCGTCGACAAGCCAGCGCCATCCGCAGGCGTCCGAGGTGCGGGCGCCGGCGCAGTCGCTTCGGGCTGCTCGGAATTGCGATAGGCCAACGTACCGTCGGTCGCCGCCCGGGCTGAGCGGGCGCCGGCCGAACCGGCGTGCGCGGCCGATGACAGCTGCTCCGCCATCGTCGTGTGTCCTTGGCGCAGAGCCTCGTCACGGGGCGTTGCGCCGAGGTCATTGAGAGCACGCGCATCGGCGCCTCGCGCCAGCAGCAGTTTCGCAACCTTCTCGTCGCCTCTGCGCGCGGCCAGGTGCAGCGGCGTGTTGCCGCCATCGTCAGCGATCCGCGGGTCCGCCCCGCGCTCGAGCAGGGCCATCGTCAACTGGCTGTTGCCGCGCAGGGCGGCATCGTGCAGGGCCGTTCTGCCGAAAACATTGCGCGCATTCGGGCTGGCTCCCGCCTGCAGCAACTCCGCCGCGATGTCCATCTTGCTGCCAGTGGCGGCCAGCAGCAGCGGCGTTACTCCGTACAGCGCAGCACGGTTGGGGTCCGCGCCGCGGCTGACAAGTTCCTGGACGGTCACCGCACTGGCCGCCCGCGTGGCCGCGTGCAGTGGCGTCTCGCCGTCGAGGTCGGCGGCGTTTATGTCCGTACCCGCGGCGGCCAGCGATCGCACCTGCTCGAGGTTGCCGTCCCGCGCCGCCCACCACAACGGTGTACGACCGAGCGCGTCGGGGCCGGATGCGGGCGTGGATACCACGCCAGGATTGGGCGTTGCCTTTGCATTGCCGTCCAGCGTGGCGCTCGTCGCGCCGGAACCCTTCGGAAAGCACACCTCCGCGATGCTTACCGGATGTGCCGGATTGCGTTCATGCCCGTAGTCGGCCCCGTAGTAGGTCGCTAGTTCCTGCTCGATGGCCTCGAACTGCGCGCGTCTGCGCGGCTCACCGCGTGGGTCGCGGTACCACTCTTGCGCGAGCGCACAACGTTCGCGGATTAACGTCCGCATGCGGCCGGCGGTATAGCCCGCGAACTTGTTCGGGTTCAGTACCTCGTTCCAGTGGGGCGTGATGAAGGCAACGAAGAAGTCGGAGTCCGGCTGCACCTGCACGCGCCAGTACGGGCCATCCCGTACCAGCATCGGGGGCATCGTGCGCGGACCGAGGTGCACGGCCTCGGTCAGGTTGCGATAAAACATCATCCCCGCGTAGTCGGCGGCAAGGTCGCCGTTGGAGTGGATGCCAGTCGTCCACATACCGAGCACGCCGTCTTCGGACGTCAGCGGATTGCGCGACGTTGACGCGATCGCAGACTTGATCGCCTCCTTCTCCGGCAGGCCGCGCTTGAGCCGGGCCTCGTACTTGGTGTGATAGATCCGGCCGATGTTGATGAAGTGGATGATCTTGTCGGTGCCGACTACATAGCCGCCCGCGCTAACGCTTCCGGCGCGAAAGAACGTTCGGACGAACTTGGTCAGATCGATCACCAGCAAGGGATCGTCATAGATCGATATCGGCGGCCGGTACATCGTGACCAGGCCCGGATACTGCGACTGCACCGACGCCGAGGCGAGCGTGGCGTCGAGCAGCTCGTTGGTCGGGATCGCGAGAAAGAACTGCCCCCACACCTTGCCGGCGATGAAATCGGCCGACTGCAGTTCTTCGAGTTGCGACGACGAGGGCTTGGCGGCGATGGCCTGCTCGATGGCGGTGTTGGTCTCGGCTGTCGCGGCAACGACGGCGTCGTATGCGATCTTTGAGAAATAGGGGCCAAGGTCGGCGAAGGCGCGCCCGGCCGGCAACGTGTACTGCTCGGACTCGTGCGATTGCGCCGACGGCATGTGGATGAGCGGAGCGCAGGCGACGAGCGCGGCAAGTGCCCAGCGCCAGCAACGGCGTGCCGCCGCCGCCGTGAGTAAAGCATTCCGATTGTCGTGCCGGTACGACTGCATGGTGGCGCTGTAGCGGTCTCGGAAAATTAGACTCGGACGCAGTGCGCGGCCGGCCTGAGGCCATCAAGCCGGCGCGCTGGCAGCGATTCTACCGATCGCCGCGTGCCATGACGTGCATTTCAGGTCTTTCCCGGCCGCGCGGCCCACGGCTTCCAGCGGCGGTGCACCCACCACCATTGCTCCGGCCGGCGCACGATCATGCGTTCCAGCGCGCGGTTGTACGCGCGGCTATTGAGCCGGATCGCCTCGTTGGCATCGGCGTGCTCGATCGGCTCGAGCGGGGCTTCGAAACGCAGTACGTGTTGACCATCGGGCTCGCGCCAGCTGGACGCCGGCACGACCGGCGCGCCCGTGGTCAGCGCGATCACCGCCAAGCTGCGGAACGTTCCGGCCGGATGGCCGAAGAACTCGACCAGTACGCCGTCCTTGCGATTGGCGTGCTGATCGAAGGGGAAAACGACCAAGTCGCCGGCGCCGAGCCGATCGAGGATGGCGTCCAAGCCACCGCGCTTTGGCAGCACACCGAAGCCCTGCCTTGCGGAAGCGCCGTGTCACGAGCCGGTCAAGCCACTCCGGCCGGATCGGGCGGCGCACGAAGTGAAACCGGCCCTGCGCCTGCGGAAATTGCGCCAGTCCGGCCGCGGTGGCCACTTCGAAGTTGCCGAAGTGGCCGGTCAGGATCAGTACGCCCTTTCCTTGTGCGTGCGCGGCGAGCAGTGCATCCAGGTTCTCCACCCGCACCAGCGCGAGGCGCCGCCGCTGCGACAGCCAGGGAAACCATAGAAACTCCCATAGCAGGCGGCCGAGGTGTCCATAGTGCGCCTGCGCCAGGCGTTCGACTTCCGCCGCGTCGACGGCGTCGCCATAGACCCGCTGCAGGTTGTCGAGGACGACATCGCGGCGGAACGGCAGCAGGCGATAGAGCCAACGCGCAGCCCGCGACGGTGCGGCGCGATCAGCCTGCGCCAGCGCCACGGCTGAGGCCGGTCGCGCGGTCGTGCGTCAGCGAAAGGCTGATCGTACGCAGGCGGTTGCGACCCAGCGCGATCTGCGCCGCCTCGCTGAGTTCGACAGCCGGCGCGCCGTAGCCGTCGCGGCGGATCGAGAAATCGACCGGTCCGAGGGCGCCGAGCGCGGCTTCGCGCGGGAACAGCTTGGTGCACGCTTCTTTCGCGGCGAAGCGCGCAGCGAGGCTGGCCGCGCGGCCCGGGCCGCCGCCCGAGTCCAGCAGTTCCTGGGCCGAGAAGAGCTTGTGCAGGTCGTCGGAGGGAGTCTCGGCGAGCAGGCGCTCGATACGAGCGATCTCGACGGTATCGACGCCGCAACGGCTTGCACCTTGCGGGGCTGCCGGTGCCTCCGGCAGTTGAGTCACGACGCGCAGGCGCGCAGCAGGCAGGCGGCGTTCGTACCGCCGAAGCCGCGCGAGAGCAGCAGGGCGATGTCACTGCGGGCTGCGCGGTGTTCCGGCGAAGCATTCAGCGGGCCACACGCCGGGTCGAGTTCGGACAGGGTCGCGATTCCCGGCACCGATTTGGCGTGAAGGGCCGCGATCGTGACGACGGCATCGATCAGACCGGAAGCCGCCAGCAGGTGACCGAAGGCCCACTTGAATCCGGTGACCGGCGGCATGGCGGCACCGAACACGCGTTCCAACGCGCGTGCCTCCGACACGTCCGAGTTCACCGTACCATTGCCATGCGCGACGATCATGCCAACGTCGGCAGGCTCGATGTTGGCCATCGCCAGCGCGCCTTCAATCGCGCGCGCCAGTCCGTCGCCATCGTCGCGTACCGGCAGCAGTCCCAGTCCGTCGCTGCCGCTGCCCGCGCCCAAGAATTCGCCGAGCACGGCCGCCCCGCGCTCGCGCGCCGCTGACTCCGTTTCAAGAACCACGGCGGCGGCACCTTCGCCCATCACGCTGCCATCGTGGCGGGCGTCGAACGAACGCACCGCAGCGCGCGAGAGCAGTCCCATCTGATCGTAATAGAGCAAGGTCTGTGGCTCGATCGGTGCGTCATGCGCTGCCGCGACCGCGCGCGCGCACTCGCCAGCGCGCAGCGCTTCGGCGGCTTCGGCGATGGCGAGCAGCCCGCTGACGCTGTGGTTGGTGATGCACGCGTTCGGCCCCTTGAGCCCGTGGCGGATGCCGACGTGGCCGAGAACGTTGTTGGGCAACGAGCGCAGCAGCCACATCGGGTTCACCGTGGCCGACAGTTCCTGCCCGAAGACCGTGAGGTCGCCCTTGCCGGCGGCGATCAACGGAAAGTAGTCGTACTGGTTGCTGAAACTCCCGCTTCCCGAGCCGACGAAGACTCCGGTGGAGTCCGCGAAGCGGGCGACCTCCTCCTCGTTCAGTGACGCACGCCACGGCGCGAAGCCGCTTTCCTCGATCGCACGGTCCGCGGCATACAGACCGAAGACATCCGTGCGCCGTATGAACTTGAGCAGCTTGCGATCGCCGGTCAGCGCGCCGGCGTTGTAGTCAGTGACCTCGGCCGCGATGCGTATCGGCCAGGCGTCCGCATCCCACTGCGTGATGGGCCCGACCGCCGATGACCGCGCGGCGATGGCGGCGAGGATGTCGCCGGGCGATCGGCCGGAGCCGCAGATGGCGCCGGTACCGGTGATGACGATGCGGGGCGGTTTCATGGAGGCAAAGCAAGTCAGCGGCTGCGACCGACGAGCGCGTCCGTGTCGTCCGGATGACGGAACGCGACGCAGCTGTTCGAGCCGCCGAAGCCGAGCGAGTTCGACAGCGCCACACGGATGCGCCGCGTGCGCGGCGTGCCGCGCACGATGTCGACATCGCAGTCGGGATCCAGTTCGCGCAGGTTGGCGTTGACCGGCAACGTGGAGTGGTGGATCGCGAGCGCGCAGACTGCGGACTCGACTGCGCCGGCAGCGGCGATCAGGTGGCCCATGACACTCTTGGTCGAACTGACTGCGACCGTGTGCCAGTCGGGCCCGAACACCGCCTTGATCGCCGCGCACTCGCTGCGATCATTCATCGGCGTCGACGTCCCGTGCGCGTTCAGGTAGTCGACGTCGTCGAGTGTGGCGCCGGCATCGGCGATCGCCTGCCGCATTGCCTGGATCGGCCCGTCGCCCGATGGGTGCGAATCGGTGATGCGGTAGCTGGACAGCGAGTTGCCGTCGCCGGCCAGCTCCGCATAGATGCGTGCACCACGCTGCCGCGCCGACTCCCATTCCTCGAGCACGAGGAAGCCGGCACCTTCGCCGAGCACGAAGCCATTGCGGGACGCGTCGAACGGCCGGCTGGCGCGCTCCGGCGCGTCGTTGTCAGGCGAGACCGCGTTCAGCAGGCAAAAGCCCGCCAGTCCGACCGGGTTGATCATCGAATCGAAGCCGCCGGCCAGGACGCGATCGGCTACGCCGCGCCGGATGAGCTTGAGCGCGGTGCCGACCGCCTGCCCGCCCGAGGCGCAAGCGGTGTGCACCGAACTCGCGTAGCCGCGCATGCCGAACACGCGCATCAGCAACGCCGCGCCCGCGCTCGACTGGCTGCGACAAAACGTCAGCGGATCAGCCGCCGACCCGCTTGCGTCGAGCAGGCGACCGGGCTGCAAGTCGCCCTCAGGCGCCGCGTCACGCTGCACCTCGGCCAGCTCGTCGTAGGTCACGCCCATCATTCCGGTCCCGACGACGCAGCCCCAGCGTGTCGCGGTGTCCGCTGTCGGACGGATTCCGGCGTCGGCGAATGCCTGGGCCGCGGCGACCAGTGCAAAGCGGTGCGACCGATTGGCGAGTTTCAGCAGCTTGCGATCGCCCAACGCCTGTTCGACGAGGTCGGGCGACAGGCCCTTGACTTCGGCGGCTATCCGCACCGGGAAGCCGCTGGCATCGAAACTGGTGATCGGCGCTACGCCGCTGCGCGCTTCGAGCAAGGCCGACCACGTGGCGGCCACGTCGTTGCCGGCCGGCGTGACCAGCCCGAGGCCGGTGATTGCGACACGACGGCGCGTCATGACTGCGCAGGCTCCAGTCGGCCGACCTCGATGCGCGCGGTGGCAACCGTCTTGCCGTCGGAGCGCGCACCCAGCTTCAGCCGCGCCCGAACACTGTCGGCTTCGAGTAGGTCGATTTCGAGCTCAAGCGGGGTGCCCGGCGCGGTGAAGGAACGGATCTTCACGTCGCTGACACGGGTCGGCATCAACGCAGAAGCCGATGGCCCTGGCATCGCCTCGCGGGCCACTTGCACCGCGAGCCCGGCCAGGGCATCGAGCAGCAGCGTGCCGGGGAACACGGCCCGGCGCGGAAAGTGATCATCGAAGTAGGGCGTGCCTTCCTGGCGGGGAACCTGCAGCGTGGCGCGCAGGCGCTGCCCTGCTGCACGGTCCTGCAGTGCGATCTTTGATACGGGAACGCCGGTGAACCGACCGGGCGCAGCGCCGACCGTGCAGAGCGCGTCGAAATCGGCGCGCACGGCGGCGGGCGCGTCGAATTCCTCCATCGGCAGCATCGGACCTACGCAGTCGACCAGTTCCAGCGCCACCCCACCCTCGATCAACGCCCGCCCGCTGTAGGCCACGGCCTCCGGATCGCAGCGCGCGAGGTCGGCCTCGAGCCTCAGCGTCTGGCCCGGTACAGCGATCCGGTGATAACGGGTCTCGCCAGCAAGGCCGGCCACTGGCCGAACGGCGAAGTCAAGTTGAGCCATGGCCGACCAGGCCGCGAGCTGGCCCACGGCTTCGGCCATGAGCGAGGCGGGAAAACGTGTCGCGGTCGCCGGCACGGTGTACTCGCCTTCGATGCGTCCCCCCGCCCGGTGCGTGATGCGGTCGACGAACGAGAAGGCGCGAAAGCGCTCGCTCATCGTCGGCCTCGGCTCAGGCGCTGGGATTCGGTGGGCACCCGGCTCAGGCGGTGGCCTGCGCCGCCCGCTGCGCGCGGATGACGACCTTGCAGAAGGTTTCCGGCGTGAAAAGGCGCGGAACGTCCGCGGCCTTCAGCGGGGTCTTGAAGCGCTCGGCTGGCACTTCGGTCAGGAATTCCTTCAGGCGCGCGAGGCCGGCATCGGTCACGATGCCCTTGCTCTCGAACTCCGCTTCGGGCAGCGGGCCGCGCGCGTCCTCGACGATCTTGCCGCGCGGAATCTTCACGCCGAAGCCGCGCTCGAGCCGGAACACGAGGTCGAGAAAGTCGATCGACTCGGCGTCCAGACCCTCGATCAGAGGGACCTTCGGTTTGACGTCGTCGACCTCGCAGCCGAGTGCGTCGGCGATGATCTGCGCCACCTTCGGAAAGACGGCATCGATCTCTTGCTGGCTGATTGCCTGTTCTGACATTCCCTCACTCCATCTTGAAGCCGCCATCGACGTGCAGCACTTCGCCGGTGATGTAATCGGCGAAGCGCGACGCCAGAAACCAGACGGCATGGGCCACGTCTTGTGCCTGCCCGTAGCGGCGCAGGAGGATGCGTGCCTTGACCTCGTCGCCGGCCAGATCGCGTACCTGTTGCGACATCTCGGTCTCGATCACACCGGGCGCGACGCAGTTTACCGTGATCTTGCGCGAGGCCAGCTCCACCGCCATGGCCCGGGTGAAGGCATTGATCGCGCCCTTGCTGGCGGCGTAATTGGACTGGCCGCGGCCGCCTTTTTCGCCCGCGACCGAACTCAGGTTGACGATGCGGCCGGATCGTTTCGAGATCATGTGCGGCACCACCGCGCGTGTGACGTTGAACACGCCCCCGATGTTCGTATCCAGCACCGTGCGGATATCCGCATCGTCCAGCAGCGCGAGCAGGTTGTCGCGCACCACGCCGGCGTTGTTGACCAGCACGTCGATGCGTCCGCGGCTGGCGATGACCTGGTCGACGGCGGCCCCTACTGCGGCCGAATCGGCGATGTCGACCTGCATCGCTTCGGCCTTGCCGCCGGCCGATGTCACGGCGGCGACGACCTCACGCGCGGCCGCGGCGTTGCCGCGGTAGAAGAAGATCGACGTCGACGCCGTCGCCGGCGAGCCGTTCGACGATTGCGCGACCGATGCCGCGGCTGCCGCCGGTGACAAGCGCAACTTTCCCGGCGAGTCCGGAGTCTGGTGCCTGCATGGCTGACATCGCGGTCAGCCCGAGATGGCGAAGCCGCCGTCGACGAACAGCGTGTGGCCGTTGATCATGGCAGCTTCCGGCAGGCACAGCAGGTACACCGCCCCGGCGACGTCCTCGGCGGAGAGCACCGGTCCGGCGGGCGTGCGCGCCCTGAACGATGCGAGCAGTTCCTCGCGGTTCGGAAAATACGAGAGCGCGTCGGTCTCGACGACGCCCGCGCTGACGGCGTTGACGCGCAGGCCGCGCGGCCCGAGTTCCTGTGCAAGCGAGCGAACCAGTGCTTCAAGCGCCGCCTTCGAAGCGCCGATGAAGGCGTAATTGGGCATCGCGCGCACCGAGCCGAGGCTCGACATCGCGATGAGGCGACCACCGGCGCCCATCATCGGCGCCGCGCGTTGCGCCAGCAGGTTGAGCGCAAAGGCATTGGTTTCCATGCACCAGCGCCAATGCTTGAGTGTCATGTCCATCGCTGGCTTCAGCACGCCGCTGGCGGCGTTGCTGACGACGATGTCGAGGTGGCTGAAGTGCTTGGCAAGCTCGGCGAACATCTCCTCGACACTGTCGGGCAGACCGACGCTCGCCTTGAGCGCGACGGCGCGGCGACCAAGCCCGCGAAACTCCTCGCACAGGGCTTCGGCTTCGTCGTGGCTGTTGTAGTAGTTGACGACGACATCACACCCGGCGTGCGCCAGCTTGCGCGCGATCGCTCGTCCGATGCCGCGCGCCGCCCCGGTCACGAGGGCTGTCTTGCCGGCCAGCGGCAAGGCGGCTCCTGGGTTGTGCGAGGCGATCGTGGACATGGGAAGGGGGCGCGAGGCTCGCTGCGGAGGCAGTTTGGGTTGGAGAAGCGCGGGCGCAATTGTATTGCTTTGACACGCGGACGTTTTGCGCGCTCCAATCGCTTTGGGAGGAATTGGAAGGAACACTCGATGGCCGCGCGGCATCCGATCGAAGCTGCTTCGCCAATCTGAAGGCACCCGCATGAGTCGATCCGATCAGGGCGCACCAGCGGGCGCCGCCGTGTCCCGCGCGATCTCGCAGCAGCGCGCCGCACTGCTGCTCGCGTTCGCGCTGATCCTCGTCTGGGGCATCAACTTCAGCGTGCAGAAGGCGGTGTTCGCCGCCGTGACGCCGGGCGGGTTCCTGTTCGTGCGCTATCTCATCATGCCGGTCTGCGCGGTGGCGTTGCTGTGGCAGCGCTTCGGCATGGCCTGGCCGCGCCTGCCGCGTGCCGAGTGGTGGGCCCTGTTGCGCCTGGGATTGCTCGGCCACCTGATGCATGTCGGTCTCGTGACCTTCGGCATCGACTGGTCGACCGCGTTTTCGAGTTCGTTGATTCTCGCCTGCGGCCCGGTGTTCACGCTGCTGCTGTTGCGCTGGCTTGGCGTCGAGCGGCTGACGCGCGCGCAGATCGCCGGCGTGGGGGTCGCCTGTGTCGGCGTGCTGGTCTTCCTGTCGGACAAGCTCCTGGGAGCGCAATGGCGCGCGAGCGGCGGCGACGTGGTGCTGCTGGTCGCGGCGTTTTTCTTTTCCGCCTATACGGTGGCCGCAAAGCCCTTGATCGAGCGTCACGGCGGTGTGGTGGTGATGGCCTACGCCACGTTGCTGGGCGCCGTGCCCGTGCTGCTGCTCAGCCTGCCGGCCGGCCTGAAGGTCGACTGGGCGAGCGTGCCGCTCGCGATCTGGGCCGGGCTACTCTGGGCGGTCGTGCTGTCCGCCTTCGCGGGCTGGATCGTCTGGGGCTGGGTCAACGCCGTGCGCGGCGTGGCGCGCACGGCACCGCTGATGTATCTGATGCCGCCGGTGGCCGGGCTGGTGGCCTGGTGGGTCACCGGCGAGGGCTACGGTGCCATCAAACTGCTGGGCGCCGCAGTCACGCTGATCGGGGTCGCGATTGCGCAGTTTGCGCGGCGCGGTGATCCCGCGCGCAATGTCGAAAGCGTGGGTGTGGTGGACTGACTCGCGCGCCGAGTCTCCTCAGGACCCGGCCGAGATCCCGTTTTCCTTCACGACCTTGCTCCAGCGGTCGATTTCCTTCTGCATGAAAGCCTTGAACTCGGCCGGGCCCTGGCCGGTGATCGTCATGCCCTGTGCGCTCAGGCGCTCGGCCACCGCTGGATCCTTCAGGGCTTTCTGGAGTTCGGCGTTCATGCGGTCGACGATGGCCGGTGGCGTCTTGGCCGGCGCGATCACGCCCCAGTAGGCGAGTGCCTCGAAGTTGCGGATACCGGTCTCGGCGAGCGTCGGCGTGTCAGGCAGGCTCGGATGGCGCTTGGCGCCGGTGACGGCCATCGGCCGGACGGTGCCGGCCTTGACGTGCGGCATGACCAGAAAGACGGTGCCGATGCCCGATCGGCGTGTGTCCGGCGACCACGTCGTTCATGAGTGGGCCACCGCCGCGGTACGGGATGTGGGTCCAGGACCAGCCATCCTGTTTGCCGGCCTGGATCATGGCCAGGTGCCCAAGGCTGCCGGTGCCAATCGAGCCGATTGTGATGCCCTTGATGCTGTGCGCATCGGCGTTGACGTCAGCGAACTTCAGGTATTTCGACTTGCTCGACGCGACCAATGCCATCGGCGACGTACCGATCAGGGTCACATGTTCCAGCCCCTTGATCGTGTCGAACGCGATGTTCGGGATTAGGCTCGGATTGGTGCCGTGGGTGTCGAACACAACGCCGAAGGTGTAACCATCGGGCGCGGCCCTGGCGACGGCCGCGGTGCCGATCGATCCCGAAGCGCCGCCGACGTTCTCGACGACCACGCTCTGCCCTAACTGCTTTGACAGTTGCTGAGCCAGCACCCGTGCGACCTGGTCGACCGAGCCGCCCGGCGGAAAGACGGCGATCATCTTGATGCTCTTGTCAGGCCAAGTTTGAGCGCCAGTCGCGCCGGCAATGAGGGCAAGGGCCGCCGCGGTGAGGGCGCGGTAAAACCGGGTCATCGTTGTCTCCTGTGTGCGCGCCTTTGAGACGCATCGGGTCGTGAGCTTATCTACCCGCGCCACCGACGTCACGCGCAGGCGCCGGGCGGCAGCTTGGGAAGCGACCGGCACGGGGCATGCGGGCCGCGCTCGCCGGCGGTCCTGCAACAAATGCCCCTCAGAACAGTGCGCCGCGGGCTTCGATCGGCCAGAGGTCGATCACGACATCGTTGCGCGAGACAACGATGACATCGTGCAGGTTGATGGTCGGATCGATGTGACCTGGAATCAGCAACGGCTTGTCGCCCAGGGCGAGGGTCGGCCCATCGTTGCCCACCCGGATGAGCACTGTGTGCTCGTCGGACACGCCACGCACTTGCCAGCCATCGAACGCCGGCATGGCCGGGCCCGAGTCAGTCGAGAACGCTTTGAGTCCGGCGTCCAGTGTCACGCGGTCGCCGCGTGCGCTCATCACCGAGGTAATGATGTAGAGCGCCGGCTCGAAGGCCGGCGCAATGGGGTCGAACTCGTTCTTACCATAGTCGATGTCCATCAGTACATAGGAGCCGGGCTGCACCTCGTTGTAGACGCCGCTTCCGGTTTCGTACGGAAAGGTGCCGGTGCCGCCTCCGGTCACGATGTCGCATGGCAGGCCCTCGGCGAGCAGGCCATCGCGGGCGGCACCGGCAAGTCCAGCCGCCGCGGTGATCGCCTGCCGGCGCTCACGCACGCTGCGCCTATGCTGGGCGGAGCCGTAATAGGCCTGCAATCCGCGCAGCCGCAAGAATTTGTGCAGCTTGATCTCGCGCGCCAGGTCGACGACCGCCGGGGTGTCCGGCACGCCGGCGCGGCCGTGACCGACGTCGAGTTCTATATAGATGTCGAGCTCGGCGGCGAGGGCCCGGCACGCGGTCGCGATCTGCCTCACCTGCCGCACGTCGTCGACGCAGACGCCGATCCCAGCCTTCGGATAGCGCACCGCCAAGGACGCGAGCGCCGTGACCTTGCGCTTGCCGATGATCTCGTTGGTGATCAGAACATCGTCAATACCGCCCGCGAGGAAGATCTCGGCTTCAGAAACCTTCTGGCAGCAGATGCCAACCGCGCCCGCCTCCATCTGGCGGCGCGCGATCTCGATGCACTTGTGGCTCTTGGCGTGCGGCCGGACCCGCATGCCCCGCACGGTGGAGGAGCGCATCAGCCGCTCGAGATTGGATTCGAAACGATCCAAGTCGAGGATCAGGGCGGGGGTGTCGACCTCATGCAGCGCGTCACCGACGCGCGCAGGGGTCCAGCGGGGTTTCATGGAGCCGACTATAGCGTTCAGGTCGCGTCGGACAGGCCCCCGTAGAATCGCGCCTTCTGGTGAAGCCGTACCGTTGACGGCGGCGAGATTCGCAGAGTGCAATCGACATGAGCATCAAAAGCGACAGATGGATCCGCCGCATGGCGGCGCAGGGCATGATCGAGCCGTTCGAGCCCGGTCAGGTGCGTGAGGTGAACGGGCAGAAGATCGTCAGCTACGGCACGTCGAGCTACGGCTACGACATCCGCTGCGCCGACGAATTCAAGATCTTCACCAACATCAACCACACGATCGTCGACCCCAAGGACTTCGACCCGAACTCCTTCGTCGACATCAAGAGCAATGTCTGCATCATCCCGCCCAACTCGTTCGCGCTGGCACGCACCGTCGAGTACTTCCGCATCCCGCGCAGCGTGCTGACGATCTGCCTCGGCAAGAGCACCTACGCGCGCTGCGGCATCATCGTCAACGTCACGCCGCTCGAGCCCGAGTGGGAAGGGCATGTGACGCTGGAGTTTTCCAACACCACACCGCTGCCCGCCAAGATCTACGCGCACGAGGGCTGCGCGCAGGTGCTGTTCATCGAGGGCGACGAGGTCTGCGAGACGTCCTACAAGGACCGCGGTGGGAAATACCAGGGCCAGCGCGGCGTGACACTGCCGCGGACCTGACGTTCCGGCACTGCTGACCACAGCGGCGTCCGGTGTGCGGGCGCGCCGCAATCGACGTGGTCGTGCTTCGGTCGGCGCACCCGCTGCGTCAGTGAGGTGGGCGCTGAGGCCGGCTCACTTGTCCATCACGTTTGACTTGGGTCGCGGCACGTCGGGTTTCGGTGCCGGAGTTTCGCCAGTCTGGACTATCACATTCTGTTTTGACGTGGCGGGTGCCTGTCCCGGCGCAGTGGGCGGCGCATGAGGCGTGCGTGCGGGCGGTGCCGCGCGCGGTACCGCAGCCGCGGTTGGCGGTGGCACGGGCGGCGCTTGCACGGGCGGCGGCGCCGCGGGGCGTGGCGCCGTCGGCGCACGGCTGACGGGCGGCTGGCGCACCGTCGGCGGCGCCGCAGGCGGCTCGCGCGCGGGCTCGGCCGGGAACGGCTTCTGCAGCTGCTGGTACGGCGGCACAATCTCCGCCGGCCGGTGCGGCTTGGGGCGCGGCGCTTCGACCTCGGGCCGCGGTGCCGGCGTCGGCGGCACGGCGCGTGGTTCCGGACCGCGAATCGGTGCGGGTTGGTTCAGTGACTCATCGGCGCCCGGCAGTGGCTGCGGTGCGGGCGTGGTGGTGAACTTCGGTGTCGCCTGGGCGACGCCCTGGCCGGCGCGCACATGGGGCGGAGCGACGCGGCCGCCCGGTGCAGCCGGATTCGAACCGTCGGCGACCGGCGCCGTGCGCACCGTCCGCGGGGGCGGCGCCACCGGTCGCAGATCGGCAATCTTTTCCGTCTGTGCCGGGATTCGCACCTTGGCCACCGGCTCGTGGAAGCGCTGCTGCGGCACCCAGGTAGAACCGGGCCGCTGCGTGACATCGCGCGGCACGCCGGCCGGCGGCCGCTGGATGATCGTCTGGTTGATCACGGTGACGTAGGTGGTGTTGGTGCGGTAGTAGGGACGGTACGGGTGCCAGGGCGCGAGTGGATACCAGCCCACCGACCGGGCCGCCGAAGCCGACCGACACCGACGCTCCGCCCGTTCCGACGAAACCGACGAGGGCCGGTGCCCACACCGGCCGCGCGACGTAGCTGCCGGGCCACCAGCCCCAGCGGCCACTGACCATGACCCAGCGTCCGTAGTGGAACGGTGCATAGCCCCAGGGCGCGGCATCGACCCAGGTCCAACCCCAGGGCGACACCCAGCGCCAGCGCCCGTAGCGATACGGCGCCCAGCCGACCGGAACCGCGCGCGGCACCCAGACGGTGCCGTAGCTGCCATCGGCGATCCAGTCGCCATAGGTGTCGAGTTCCTCGTAGCCCGTCATGTAGGGCGACACGTAGCGCGCAGACTGCAGTTGCTGATAACGCTCGTCGCGCTCGAACGCCCACGTGTCCAGTTCGGTCGACATTGCCGCGCCAAAGCTGATGCTCGACTGCGTCAGCACCAGCGCCTGACCGCTGCCGACGGTCACGCCGTTCGCGCCGTAGCGCACGTTGCCCTGACCCTGGAACACGGTGACGTTGAGCGGCGAGCCGTCGATCGCGTCGATGCGATAACGGCCCGGGGCGGCCAGGTCGACCTGCACGCCGGCAACAGTGACCGACACGGCCTCGCCCTGCTGTGCCGGCGCAAGACGGACATTGAGGACCCCGCGTTCGAGATTGAACGCCTTGCCGGCAAAATCGAGCTGGCTGAAGCCGCCGCTGCTGCCTGCGCCGAGCCGGAACGCGTGCGGCCCAACGTGAACTTCGGCGCGGCCGTTGTCGGTCGCGATACCGACACCAATGGTTACGACATCGTTGAGTTCGGCGCGATCCCAGGCGCCACGGCCGTCTTCTTCGGCGCGCCAGATCCGCACGTCACCGTCGACCGCCGACAGACGGCCAGCGATCAACGGCGGCGCGTCGGCCACGGCCACGGTGGCGTTGGCGCTCGTCGGGCTGGCCGTGGCGGCGCAGCCGCCGATCAGCAGGGCGGCCAACAGGGAGATCCAGCGACGCATGTGCTCTCCTACAGGGGCCCAGGAAGGCTGGGCGCATGTACGTCTAACGCGGCCGCAGTCGAGTTGTTGACTGTGGATGGGCCACTATTCGATGTGAAAATTCGTAACAACGCTTGCGTTGACTGCCTGACATCACTTGCCGCAGCGCCGCGAGCGGGGATAATCCGCTCCCTTCCTTCGCCACACCCCGGCACGACAGGCCCCGCATGCGTTTCCGCTTTCCCATAGTGATCATCGACGAGGATTTTCGTTCCGAGAACGCGAGTGGCCTCGGTATTCGGGCGCTGGCCAAGGCAATCGAGGCCGAGGGTGTCGAGGTGCTTGGCGTCACGAGTTTCGGTGACGTTGCGAGCTTTGCGCAGCAGCAGAGCCGCGCGTCGGCCTTCATCCTGTCGGTGGACGACGAGGAACTTGCCGAAGGCAATGGCGACCAGGAAACCGTCGCCAAGCTTCTCGCGTTCGTGCGCGAGATCCGCCGGCGCAACGCCGATATTCCGATCTTTCTGTACGGCGAAACGCGCACGACGCAGCACCTTCCGAACGAGGTCCTGCGCGAATTGCACGGCTTCATCCACATGTTCGAGGACACGCCCGAGTTCGTCGCGCGCTACATCGTGCGCGAGTCGCGCGCCTACCTCGATACGCTGGCGCCGCCATTTTTCCGCGCCCTGGTCCACTACGCGCAGGACGGCTCGTACTCGTGGCACTGCCCGGGTCACTCGGGCGGCGTGGCGTTTCTGAAGAGCCCGGTCGGGCAGATGTTCCACCAGTTCTTCGGCGAGAACATGCTGCGCGCCGACGTCTGCAACTCGGTCGACGAACTCGGGCAGCTGCTCGACCACACCGGTCCGGTCGCCGCGAGCGAGCGCAACGCCGCGCGCATCTTCGGTGCCGACCACCTGTTCTTCGTCACCAACGGCACGTCGACGTCGAACAAGATCGTCTGGCACTACGTCGTGGCGCCGGGCGACGTGGTCATCGTCGACCGCAACTGCCACAAGTCGGTGCTGCACGCGATCACGATGACGGGCGCGATCCCGGTGTTCCTGACGCCGACGCGCAACCACTACGGGATCATCGGGCCGATCCCGCTGGAGGAGTTCCGCTGGGAATCGATCGCCAAGAAGATCGAGCGCCACCCGCTGATCAAGAGCGCGAGCGCGGGCCGCCGCGCTGGCGACGCCATGGTGCGCGACAAGCCGCGTGTGCTGACGCTGACGCAGAGCACTTACGACGGCATCCTCTACAACGTCGAGACGATCAAGTCCCTGCTCGACGGCAAGATCGACACGCTGCATTTCGACGAGGCCTGGCTGCCGCACGCCGCGTTTCACGCGTACTATCGCGACATGCACGCGATCGGCGGGCAGTCGGCGCGGCCGCGAAACCGCGCCTCGATGATGTTCTCGACGCAGTCGACCCACAAGATGCTGGCGGGCCTGTCGCAGGCGTCGCAGATCCTGATCGAGGATGCCCAGACCGAAAAGCTCGATCGCTTCATGTTCAACGAAGCGTTCCTGATGCACACATCGACGTCGCCGCAGTACGCGATCATTGCCTCGTGCGATGTCGCGGCCGCGATGATGGAGCCGCCGGGCGGCACCGCGCTGGTCGAGGAATCGATCTCGGAAGCGCTCGAATTCCGTCGCGCGATGCGCAAGGTCGACGCGGAATACGGCCCGGATGAAAGCGGCGGCTGGTGGTTCCAGGTCTGGGGCCCGGATCACCTGGCGACGGACGGCATCGGCACGCGCGAGGACTGGATGCTGAAGCCGGGCGACGCCTGGCACGGCTTCGAGCAGATCGCGCCCGGGTTCAACATGCTGGACCCGATCAAGGCGACTGTCATCACGCCGGGGCTGAACCTCGACGGTTCGTTCGCCGATCCCGGGCATTCCGGCTGCGATCGTCACCAAGTACCTGGCCGAGCACGGCATCATCGTCGAGAAGACGGGTCTGTATTCGTTCTTCATCATGTTCACGATCGGCATCACCAAGGGCCGCTGGAACACGATGGTCACCGAGCTGCAGCAGTTCAAGGACGACTACGACAACAACCAGCCGCTGTGGCGCGTGATGCCGGAGTTCATCCGCCAGTTCCCGCAGTACGAGAAGATGGGGCTGGGCGAGCTCTGCGCATGCCGTGCACGCGATCTACCGCGACAGCGACATCGCGCGCCTGACCACCGAGATGTACCTGTCGGAGATGGAGCCGGTGATGAAGCCGGCCGACGCCTACGCGCAGATGGCGCACAGCGCGATCGACCGCGTGCCGATCGACGAGCTCGAAGGCCGCATCACGTCGGTGCTGCTGACGCCGTATCCGCCCGGCATCCCGCTGCTGATCCCGGGCGAGCGCGTCAACCGCACGATCGTGCGCTACCTGCAGTTCGCGCGCGAACTGAATGCGCGCTTCCCGGGCTTCGGCACCGACATCCACGGCCTGGTGAAGGAGGAGGTCGATGGCCGCACCGAGTATTTCCTCGACTGCGTGCGCTAGGCAGTGTTCCCTGGGTACGTCACTCCGCCACGGCAGGCTCCAGCGATGACCGCAACACTTTCCGGCATGGCCGCACTCGCGATGATGGGCTTCTCCATCGCCTTCGGCGTGCTGATGCTCTTCATGGTGCTCGTCCAGCCGATCTGGTGCGTGGTCGACTGCGCCGTCGACAACACGCGCGGCACGGTCAGCAAGGTGGTCTGGATCATCGTGCTGATCGTGCTGTACGGCGTCGCCAACTGGTTCTATGGCGCGTTTTCGGCGTCAGGTCCGGCGCTGCGCCGTCTGACACGCCTGGCGTGGGTCTTTGCGATCGTCCTGCTGATCGCGTTTGCAGCGATGTTCTTCACTCATGCCGACTTCCGGCGCGGCATCGAGCGGGAGTGGAAGCAACGACGTGAGTTCACGGTGATGGCTCGTCGACGCCACGCGACGTCGGCATGGAGGTTCATCGTGGGCTCTGACGCAGCGATCGACCTGCGGTCGGACACGGTGACGCGACCGACCGACGCGATGCGCGCGGCGATGGCCGCCGCGCCCGTCGGTGACGACCAGTACGGCGAGGACCCGACCACCAACCGGCTTGCAGGAGCGCGTGGCGGAACTGCTCGGCAAGGAAGCGGCGCTCTGGCTGCCGAGCGGGACGATGGCCAACCAGGTGGCGCTGCGCGTGCTGACGCGGCCGGGCGACGATGTCATCGTCAGCCGCGAATGCCACGCGGTGTGGCACGAGACGGGCGGGTCCGGCCGCCAATGCCGGCGTTCAGTTCACCGAGATCGGGCGCGGCGGAACGTTCACCGTCGAGGACTTCCTCGCCGCGCGCAAGCCGCGCGGCCACGCGATCTATCCGCCGACCACGCTGCTCGAGATCGAGAACACCCACAACCGTTCGGGCGGCATTGTTTTTCCGCAGCGCGAGGTCGTCGCGCTGTGCGCGGCCGCGCGCGAGCACTCGATCGCGACCTTCCTCGACGGTGCGCGGCTGTGGAACGCGGCGGTGGCGAGCGACCTCGCTCTGGCGGAGCTGGCGGCGCCGTTCGACCTCGTCGCGGTCGCGCTGTCGAAGGGCCTCGGGGCGCCGGGCGGTTCGCTGCTCGCCGGGTCGCGTGAGCTGATCGAGCGCGCGACGCGGTACCGCCGTATGTTCGGCGGAGCGATGCGGCAAACCGGGATCTACGCCGCCGCGGGTCTCCATGCGATCGACCACCACCGAGCGCGGCTGTCGGACGACCATACGAACGCACGGCGCATCGCCGAACGGCTCGCCGGCCACGCCCGCGTCGACATCGACCTCGCCACCGTGCAGACCAACATCATCGTGTTCCGTCTCAAGGACGGTGCACCGGAGGCGGCGACCGTGGTCGAACGCGCGCGCGAGCGCGGCGTGCTGCTTTTCCCGTTCGGCGCGCGCACGTTGCGCGCGGTGACGCATCTCGACGTCAATGCAGGGCAATGCGAGCGTGCGGCGGCGATCCTCTGCGAGATCATCTGACATTTGCAATTTCAGGAAAGAAGGAGCTCTGCCATGACGAAGAAGATCATCACTGTGTTCGGCGCAACGGGCGCGCAGGGCGGCGGGCTGGCGCGGGCCATTCTGGCCGATGCCACGAGCGAATTCGCGGTGCGTGCGGTCACACGCAAGCCCGGGTCCGACACCGCCAAGGCGCTCTCGGCGGCTGGGGCCGAAGTCGTCGTCGCGGACCTCGATGACGCCGCCAGCGTTCAGCGCGCGATGAACGGCGCCTTCGGCACGTTCTGCGTGACCAATTTCTGGGAACACTTTTCGCCGGAGAAGGAAGTGGCGCAGGCCGCCACACTCGCGGAGGCCGCCGGCAGGGCCGGCATCAAGCATGTCGTCTGGTCGACACTCGAGGACACCCGCGCTTTCTTCCCGCTCGGGCAGCCGCATGCCGGTGCTCTTGGGCAAGTACAACGTGCCGCACTTCGACGCCAAGGGCGAGGCGAACAAGCTCTTCACCGGCCGCGTGCCGACGACGCTGGTCAATACCTCGTTTTACTGGGACAACCTGATCCACTTCGGCATGGGACCGAAGAAGGGGCCCGACGGCGTACTGGCGCTTACTCTGCCGATGGCCGACAAGAAACTCTCGGGCATCGCTGCCGAAGACATCGGCAAGTGCGTCCACGGCGTCTTCAAGGGCGGCACGGCCAACGTCGGCAAGACCTTCGGACTCGCCGGCGAGCACCTGACCGGTGCGCAGATGGCCGCCGCGTTGACCAAGGCACTGGGCCAGGCCGTGCGTTACAACGTGGTGACGCCGGAGCAGTTCCGCGGCTTCGGGTTTCCCGGTGCCGAGGATATGGGCAACATGTTCCAGTTCTATGCCGAATTCGAGGACTATTTCACCGGCGCGCGTCCGCTCGACGTGGCCCGCAAGCTGAACCCCGAGCTGCAGGACTTCGCGACCTTTCTGGCGCGCAACGCAAGCCGGATACCGCTCGGCTGATCATCGATCCGAATCTGCCCGTGAAAGCCCGGCGCCAGGCCAGGTGCCAGGGTGACGGCCCCGGGTTACACTTGCCGTTCGCTGATGTAGGTCGAAGCGGGAGAGCGCATCCGGTGACGGATGCCGCCGAAGGCGCAATCTCACCCGGAATCGCTCAGGTTCAAGAACCGCTTCGTTGCCGGCGACTCTGGAGAGACCGCAGCCACACGGCCGGCGGCGCCGAAGGGGCAGGGGTCGTACTGCGGGCGGCTCCCGAACTCTCAGGCAAAAGGACAGAGGGGTGTGGATCGACCACGGTCGGACTGCGCCCCTTTTCTTTTTCGGGAGTCCCATGGGCAAGCGAACCCCCCTTTATGACACGCACGTCGCGTCTGCTGCCAAGATCGTCGACTTCGGCGGCTGGGACATGCCGGTTGCCTATGGCTCGCAGATCGAGGAGCACCATGCGGTGCGCCGCGACGCGGGCATGTTCGATGTCTCGCACATGTGCCCGGTGGATGTGACGGGTGCCGATGCGCGCGCATTCCTCAGGCGGCTCGTCGCGAACAACGTCGACAAGCTGACTCAGTCCGGCAAGGCGCTGTACGCCTGCATGCTCAACCACGCCGGCGGCGTCATCGACGACCTGATCATCTATTTCCTGCGCGACAACTGGTTCCGTGTCGTCGTCAATGCATCGACGGCCGACAAGGACCTCGCCTGGATGGAAAAGGTACGACTCGACGGCGGCTTCGCGGTGACGATCAGGCCGCGGCGCGACCTGGCGATGATCGCGGTCCAGGGGCCGAACGCGCGCGCGAAGTTCTGGCAGGTGCGGCCGGCAACGAAGACGGCGACCGAAGGCCTGGGGGCCTTCTTCGCTGCCGAAGTGGGAGAACTCTTCGTCGCGCGCACCGGCTACACCGGTGAAGACGGCTTCGAGGTCATGCTGCCCGTCGCGCAGGCGCCGGCTCTGTGGGCGGACCTCAAGGCGGCCGGCGTGGCAGAGGCGGGCCTCGGCGCGCGCGACACGCTGCGGCTCGAGGCCGGCATGAACCTCTATGGCAATGATATGGACGAGTCGATCTCGCCGCTCGATGCGGGGCTGGCGTGGACCGTCGAGCTGAAGACGCCGCGCGATTTCGTCGGCCGCGCCGCGCTCGAGCGCGACGGCGCTCGCCGCGCTCTGGTCGGCCTGAAGCTGCTCGACAAAGGCGTGCTGCGCTCGCATCAGAAGGTCGTTACGCCGGCCGGCGAGGGCGAGATCACCAGCGGAACCTTTTCGCCGACGCTGGGTTTCTCGGTCGCGATGGCGCGCGTGCCGCGTGAGGTGAAACTCGGCGACACCGTGCAGGTCGACATCCGCGGCAAGCTGTTGCCGGCGCTCGTCGTCAAGATGCCGTTCGTGCGCAACGGCAAGGCACTGATTTAGGCGTCGCGCGCCGCGCTTGCGCACCGCCCGAAAAATTGACAACAGGAGAGAACATGAACATTCCCGCGAATCTCAAGTACACGGCGTCGCACGAATGGGCCAAGGTCGGCGACGACGGCCTGCTGTGGATCGGCATCACCGATGCCGCGCAGGACATGCTCGGTGATCTCGTCTATCGTCGGCGACTTCAAGGTCGGTGCCACGCTGAAGGCGGGCGAGACGGCCGGCGTGGTCGAGTCGGTGAAGGCCGCTTCCGACGTCTACGCACCCGTCGACGGCGAGGTCGTCGCGTTCAACGACTCGCTCGGCTCGGAGCCGCAGCAGCTCAACTCGCGCGCCCTATGAGGCCTGGATCTTCAAGATGAAGACCGGCGCTTCGATCGACGGGCTGCTCGACGCCAAGGCCTACGAAGCCAATGTCGCTGCCTCCAAGTAAACCGCTGCACCTGCTGATCCTGCTGCCACGATGACCACACTGAACGAGCTCGAGAACCACTCCGAATTCCACGCGCGCCACATCGGCCCGAACGACGCCGAGATCGCGGAGATGCTGAAGGTGGTCGGCGCCTCGTCGCTCGACGCGCTGGTCGACGCGATCGTGCCGGACTCGATCAAGCTCGCCGCGCCGCTCGCGCTGCCAGAGGCGATGACCGAGGAAGAGGCGCTGGCCAGGATCCGCGCCATCGCGCGAAGGAACCAAGTCTTCCGCAGCTTCATCGGCCAGGGCTATTACGGCACGCTGACGCCCAAGGTCATCCTGCGCAACATTCTCGAGAACCCGGCCTGGTACACGGCCTACACGCCGTACCAGGCCGAGATCTCGCAGGGCCGGATGGAAGCGCTGATCAACTTCCAGACGATGGTGGCGGACCTGACCGGCATGGAGATCGCCAACGCGTCGCTGCTCGACGAGGCAACGGCGGCGGCCGAGGCGATGACGCTGGCCAAGCGCTCGGCGAAGAGCAAGAGCAATGTGTTCATCGTCGCCGGCGATTGCCATCCGCAGACGATCGAGGTGGTCCGCACGCGTGCCGAGCCGCTCGGCATCGAGGTCAAGGTCGGCGTCGCGCCGGATCTGATGAAGAGCGGCGACTACTTCGGCGTGCTGGCGCAGTACCCGTCGACGATCCGGACTGATCCACGACATGCGGCCGTTCGTCGAGCAGGCGCACGCGCGTCGGGGCGCTGTTCTGCGTCGCCACCGACCTGCTGGCGCTGACGCTGCTCGAAGCGCCCGGAAAGTGGGGCCGGGCGCGGACATCGTCGTCGGCAACTCGCAGCGCTTCGGCGTGCCGTTCGGCTTCGGCGGCCCGCACGCCGCGTTCCTCGCCTGCAAGGACGCGTTCAAGCGTTCGATGCCCGGCCGGCTGGTCGGCGTGTCGGTCGACTCGCAGGGCAATCCGGCCTACCGCCTGACGCTGCAGACGCGCGAGCAGCACATCCGGCGCGAGAAGGCGACGTCGAACATCTGCACGGCGCAGGTGCTGCTGGCGGTGATCGCCAGCATGTATGCCGTGTACCACGGGCCCGACGGCCTGACTCGCATCGCGCGGCGCGTGCACCGCCTGACCGCGATCCTCGCCGAGGGACTGAAGCGCGTCGGTCTGCAGGTCAATGGCTCCTACTTCGACACGCTGACCGTCAGCGGCGTCGACGCCGCCAAGATCCACGCCGCAGCGCGCGCGGCCGGCATCAACCTGCGCGACTTCGGCGAGCGATCGGCGCGGCCGTCATCGTCGGCATCGCGCTCGACGAGACCGCGACCCGCGCCGACGTGCAGGCGCTCTGGCGCCTGTTCGGCGTCTCGGCCGACGTCGATGCGCTCGATCGCGAGATCGATGCGGCGCACGAGCGCGATCCCGGACGGGCTGCGCCGCACGTCGCCGTTCCTGACGCATCCGGTGTTCAACGCGCACCACAGCGAGCACGAGATGCTGCGCTACATGCGCGCGCTGGCGGACAAGGACCTTGCGCTCGACCGCACGATGATCCCGCTCGGCTCGTGCACGATGAAGCTCAATGCCACCAGCGAGATGATCCCGGTCACCTGGCCCGAGTTCGCCAACATCCACCCGCTGGCGCCGGCCGAGCAGGTCGAGGGCTACCGCCAGCTGATCGCCGAACTCGAGCAGATGCTGGTCGAGTGCACCGGCTACGACGCGGTCAGCCTGCAGCCGAACTCCGGCGCGCAGGGCGAGTACGCCGGCCTGCTGGCGATCCGCGCCTATCACCGCTCGCGCGGCGAGGGGCACCGCAACATCTGCCTGATTCCCGAGAGCGCGCACGGCACCAATCCGGCCTCGGCGCAGATGTGCGGCATGGAGGTCGTGGTCGTCAAGACCGACCGCAACGGCAACGTCGACGTCGCCGACCTGACGGCCAAGGCCGAGCAGCACGCGGCGAACCTGGCCGCGCTGATGGTGACCTACCCGTCGACGCACGGCGTGTTCGAGGAAGCCATCGTCGAGATCTGCCAGATCGTCCACGCGCACGGCGGGCAGGTCTACACCGACGGCGCCAACCTGAACGCGCTGGTCGGCGTGGCCAAGCCGGGCAAGTACGGCTCGGACGTCTCGCACCTCAACCTGCACAAGACGTTCTGCATCCCGCACGGCGGCGGCGGGCCGGGCGTCGGTCCGGTCGCGGTCAAGGCGCACCTGGCGCCGTTCCTGCCGGGCACGCTCGGCGGCGAGCAGCAAGGTCGGCATGGTGAGCGCCGCCAACTTCGGCAGCGCGAGCATCCTGCCGATCTCGTGGATGTACGTCACGATGATGGGCGCGACGGGCCTGCGCAAGGCGACGCAGGTCGCGCTGCTCAATGCCAACTACGTCGCCAAGCGCCTGGCGCCGCACTACCCGACGCTCTACGCCGGCCGCAACGGCTTCGTCGCGCACGAGTGCATCCTCGACCTGCGGCCGCTGAAGGACGCGAGCGGCATTTCCGCCGAGGACGTCGCCAAGCGGCTGATGGACTACGGCTTCCACGCGCCGACGCTGAGCTTCCCGGTGGCCGGCACGCTGATGGTCGAGCCGACCGAGAGTCCGAGCCGAAAGGTGAACTCGACCGCTTCATCGACGCGATGATCGCGATCCGCGCACGAGATCCGCGCGGTCGAGGAGGGCCGCGTCGATCGCGACGACAACCCGCTGAAGAACGCACCGCACACGGCCGCCATGGTGATGGCGGAAAACTGGGCCCATGACTACACGCGCGAGCGCGCCGCGTTCCCGCTGGCCTCGCTGAAGCGGCAGAAGTACTGGCCGCCGGTCGGCCGTGTCGACAATGCGTACGGCGACAGGAACATCATGTGCTCGTGCGTCCCGATGTCTGCCTATGCTGACGACGCCGCCGAGTCGGCGGCCGTTGCGGCCGCGGGTCAATGACTCCCATTCGCCTTGCGGCAGTGCCGACAACGCCTACGGCGTCGGTAACACCCTGTGTTCGTGCGTTCCGATCTCGGCGCACGCCATCGACGCGGCCGAGTCGGCGGCCGACGTAGCCACGCGCGAGCAGTGCTCTCTGCGCCTCGGCGCCGCGGGGGGCAGCGCGAGGCGCGCGGCCGACGCGAATCGTGCCGGCCGTGGTCGACTAGCGCCGCATCGCGTTGCCGTTGGCAGCCAGTGTTGAGTCCCTCACGCCGTGCGCGGCGACGAGCGCGGCCTTGTCGCTGTCGGCCAGGGAAACGACCGCGTTGACGATGACCGACGTGGCGACGACGGCGGCCAGTGCGGCGAGGACTCGTGGGAGGTTGAACTTCGACATTTTCGGCTCCCTAGCATCGGTTTTGGCGTTTGATTCGGGTCAACGCTGCACTGTCTCTTGCGGGTAGGAAAGCGGGCGCTGATTGAAACCGGACATTGGCACTCGACTCATCGAGCGGTCGTCCCGTTGGCCGCGACGACGGCCCGGGCCGAAGCCTGGGCCGCGAGGGCGGCCTTATCCTTGTCGGCCACTGAGACGACCGAACTGAACAACACCAGGGTGGTGACGACGGCGGCGCAGGCGGCGACGGCGTGGGGCAGATGCGACTTAGTCATGGCGTCCTCCGGTGGGTGGAGAGTCAGCGCGAATCACTGTCTCTTGCTGGAAGGGACGGACGCCGGCCGCCAAACCGGACATCGGCGTGAAATTTCACAAAATGGGGAGTGGATCGACGCCCGGGCGGGAGGTCAGGGCGCGGTTTGCGCCGCCAGCGCGCGGAGAGAGGGGATGGGCGACAGCGCCGGGTACCTGCGCGCTGGCTACGAAGTCCAGTAGAACGTGCGGCAGGCGGGATCGGCCCGCCGTCAGGGGGCGAACGCCCCGTGCAACGCCAACCGTCGGCATACTTCGTCTGGGCGATGGGGTCGGCTGCCAGCGTGCATCGCGGTGGGATCAATGGTCCGGCAACGGTTTGCAATTCTGCCCGGTGCTTCGAACCGTGGCCGGGCTGGCGTCGAGGACGTGTGAACAGGAGGAGTCAAGTGGCAAAAGGTCAACTTCGCAGCAACAAGGAAAAGAAGAAGCCCAAGCAGTCGAAGAAGCCGAGCGGCCCGGCCGTGCCTTTCGGCTCAACGAAAAGCAAAGCACCGCCGACTAAGTAGTGAGACGGCGAGACGGCGGCGCGAGGGCGCGCTTCGCGCGCGTGGGCGGTCGCTCGACAAGGCCTGCGACGGCCTGTGAGTCGCCGCCTGCCCCGTGCGCGGAGAGCGCCGATGCAAGCCCTGGGCTGTCGTGGCCTTCCGGGTCGGGCTTCAAACTGCACTGACCGTGCTGGCCACTCACTTGCGCGTCCGCGCGTGCTGACGAGATTTCATGCCCTTCGATCCGGACTTTCTCGCGCAACGCTTTCGCCAGCTCGCGCCTGCCGCCGACTACTGCTCCCTGCGCGTGGTGGAGGAACGCTCCGAGTCCATCAGCGTGCGTCAGGACCACACCGAGCCAGTGACGGCCGCGATCGACCACGGCGCGATGGTGACCGCCATCGACGGGGACGGCATCGGCTACGCGGCCACCAGCGACCTGTCCGACGCAGGGCTGCGCTGGGCCCTGGCTCGGGCGACTGAATGGGCGCACCTCGCGCGCGGACGCAGCGTCTTTGCCGGTCGAGCGCCGCAGTTTCAGCCACCGCACGGGCGCTATGCGTCGCCGACGGTGCGGCCGATGCACTGGACCAAGGCTGAACGGATCGACCTGCTGATGCGCGAGTCGCAGGCCTGCCGGCTGTCCGACCGCATCGTCGACTGGCAGGCGAGTCTGTGGACCATCAGCACGCAGCAGTTGCTGCTCACCGCGGACAGCCGCGCCGACCAGGTCGCACTTCAGACGTTCGATTTCACCATCCCCAGCCTGCACGTGGTGGCCCACGGCGATGGCGTAACGCAGACGCGCTCCTGGGGCGGGCGATCCAACGGCTTGTGCCAGCAGGGCGGGCTGGAGGTCATCGAGCGTTCGGGCTTCGTCGGAAGCGGAATCGCGGACCGGCGAAGAAGCGCTGCAATTGTTGGCGGCGCCGAACTGTCCGAGTGGCCGCATGGACATCGTGTTGATGCCCGATCAGATGATGCTGCAGATCCACGAGTCGATTGGCCATCCGCTCGAGCTCGATCGCATTCTCGGCGATGAGCGCAACTACGCGGGTACGAGCTTCGTCACGCTCGACATGTTCGGCAGCTTTCCAGTACGGCTCACGGCGCCTCAACGTCACTTACGACCCGACGCGCAGCGCCGAGTTCGCGAGCTTTGCCTTCGACGACGAAGGCACGGCCGCCGAGCGTGCCTTCCTCATCAAGGACGGACTGCTGCTGCGTCCGCTCGGTGGCCGCTCGTCGCTGCAACGCGCGCAACGCAGCCTGCCATCGCTCGCGGGTGTGGCCACGACGCGCGCGTGCGCGTGGAACCGGCCGCCGATCGACCGGATGAGCAACCTCAACGTTGAGCCAGGCGAGAGCTCGCTCGAGGACGATGATTGCGGCTACCGAGTACGGCTTGCTCATGAAGACGAATCGTTCGTGGTCGATCGACGACTCGCGCAACAAGTTCCAGTTCGGCTGCGAGTGGGGGCAGGTGATCCGCGACGGGAAAGCTCGCCGAGGTGGTGCGCGATCCCAACTACCGCGGCGTGAGCCGCGACTTCTGGCGCTCACTCGACGATGGTCGGTGGACCCGACACGGTCGAGGTCACGGGCACGCCGTACTGCGGCAAGGGCGAGCCCAACCAGGCGGTACGCGTGGGACATGCGAGTCCCGCCTGCCGCTTCAGCGGCGTGGATGTCTTCGGCGCGGAGCGATGACGATGAAGGAGCTGTTCTTCTCACTCGCCGATCTCGCCTTCGCCGCGCTCGCGGGCAGAGAGGTGGTGCTGCTGAACTTCAGCGGCGAGGTCACCGACTTCGTGCGCTTCAATCAGGCACAGGTCCGTCAGCCACTGACTGTGCGTCAGGCCCAGCTCCGCGTGTCACTCATAGACGGGCGGCGCAGCAACGAGGTGACGCTCACACTGAGCGGCACGCCGGCCCAGGATCGGCTACGGATGACCAAGGCGCTGCAGACGTTGCGTCTCGAGCTCGCGCACCTTGCCGGAAGACCCTTCCTGATCTACTCGACCGAGGCGACGCGCTCCGAACGCGAGAACGCGGTGCCTGCCCGAGCCGTGCGGCGGTGGAGGACATCGTCGAGGCGGCGCGCGGGACCGATCTCGTCGGCCTGTTGGGCGAGCGGGCCGATCATGCGAGGCTTTGCGAGTTCGCTCGGCGCGCGCCACTGGCACGCGGTCGATACCTTCCTGCTCGACTGGTCGCTCTATCCTCGCCGGCGACAAGGCGGTAAAGTGCGCGTGGTCGGGAAGACGCTGGAATCGCACCGAACTGTAGTTCGTCGCATCGACGCCGCACGCGCCAGCTCGAGTACCTCGGAACCGCCTCGAACCATCGAGCCCGGCGAGTACCGCACCTACCTGGCACCGGCGGCGTTCGACGAACTGCTGTGGATGCTGAACTGGAGCGGTGTCTCCGAGAAGGCGCAGCGCACCAAGCAGAGCTGCATCCAGCAGCTGGTCGATGGCCAGGCGGCGTTCTCGCCGTGGCTGCGGATCGCTGAGGACATCGCCGGCGGACTCGCCCCCGCGTTCGACGAGGCCGGGTTCACGCGACCGGCGGAGGTGACGCTGGGGCACTACGGCGCATCGCGGCAGCATGATCAGTCCGCGCACGGCGGCCGAGTACGAAATCGCGGCAATGGCGCCGACGAGGATGAAGGCATGGCGGCGATGCGAGTGGACAGTGGCATGCTGCGCGAAGAAGACGCGCTCGCGGCGCTGGACACGGGACTCTATGTCGGCAATCTGCACTACCTGAACTTCTCCGATCGCGCCAACGGCCGGGTCACCGGGATGACGCGATTCGCCACCTTCTGGGTGGAGGACGGCCGCATCGCCGCGCCGGTCAACGTGATGCGCTGGGACGACACCCTGTATCGGATGCTGGGCGACAACCTCGAAGTCGCTGACCGACCATCCGCAGTGGATCCTCGACAATCGCACCTACGGGGAGCGCTCGGTTCAGACGAGTCGCGTCCCCGGCGCGTTGCTGCGAAAAATGGCCTTCACACTCTGACGGTGACATGGCCGCTGTGAGCGGCGGCCGGCGCCGCCGAATCGCTCAAGGCAGGAACGGCGCCGTATTGATCCGGATGCCTACGACGGCCCACCACGACTCACTGGCAGTGGTGCCGAGCCTGCTGCCGTAGCTCGCATACGCCTCAAAGCGATCGGGGACCAACGCGTAGCGCAGACCGACTTGATACTTGCCGGGGCCTTTTTCGTCGCGAAAGAGCTCAGCCATCGCTGTGGCGCGCGGCAGGAACTCGTACTGAAGCGCCGCGCCGGCCGCCAGCACGGTGCCGGCGCCGAAGTCGTTCGAGGCTCCGAGATTCAGGTCAATCTCAAGCGCCGGGCTCGGATAGAGTGAGAGCAGCGCCTTCGCGTAGTAGCCGGTTGAAGAGGCACCGTCCTGCACCGTGCCGTTGTCGTGTGCGACGCCGCCGACTGCGCCCACGGACCAGGCGTCGTCGTCACCACGGCGGAAGACCGTCTTGGCCTGGAGCACGAACTGCTGCGAGCTTGCCTCTCCGGCGGGGTTGACGCCCCCCAGGCCCAGGGCGAGTTCCAGATTGCCCGTAATGTTGCACGCCGGCACCGCCCAGTAATCACGAGCGCCCCGTGCACTGTTCACCCAGGCCTCGAACTGGCACGACTTCGACTCGATGACGCTGGCGTCATCGGTTACCAGCGGTGCACCCGCCTCAACCGCCGAAGCGCAGGCGAGGAGCGAGACGAAGCACAGTGGGCGGCGCATTGGGTGGCAGGTCATACAACAAGGGTCAGCCGTTCGGAGATCGCCGCAACGGCGCGCGACGGGCAATGGGCGTGTTTCGGCGCATTCTCCCAGATTGGCTAATGGCACGGCGCGGCCGATCGAACGCCTCCGGCCGCGTTCGATGGTTCGATCGAGTCCGGTCTCAGGCGAGCGGGATGACACCGGCGGGTCTGTCCGGTCGGCAGCGGCAAGCCGCGACGGCCGGCGTTCGATTGCGCCAGCGACGGCAGAAGCGGACCTGCATCGCCTCGGCGGCAGGACCGTGTTTGAGCACTCAAGCCGCGCAAGGGACACGTGGCCTGCGGGTCACAAAGCGGGGCCGCACGGGTCTGCGGCGCGAAGCGATCAGGCCTGTCGACAACGCCGGGAAATCGCGTAACGTCGCGCACTCGCAGGGGCACCCGGCGCACGTACGCACGATGCGCGCCGGTGGGTGGGTCGAACGATACGGGGCAGGGAGGACAACGTGAAACCGTTGCGCGTGATCGGATGGTCGGCGGCGGGACTGCTCGCGGTTGGCGGACTGCTTGCCGTGGCAGTGGTGTTGCTGAGTCAGCGCAAGTACGAGCGCACCGTGGACATCAAGGTGGCGCCGGTGGCGTACGTTGAGACGCCGGCGGCTGTAGCGCGCGGCAAGTACCTGTTCGAATCACGTGGATGCGCCGAGTGCCACGGAGGAAACGGTGCCGGCCGCGTCTTCATCGACAACGGCCCGAGCATGCGTGCGCGGTCACCGAACATCACGCGCGGGCCAGGCGGTGTCGTTGGCCGGTACACGGAGCTTGACTGGGTGCGGACAATCCGCCATGGCGTGAAGCCCGATGGTCGACCGATATTGATCATGCCGAGCGAGGACTACAACCGCCTGACGGATGCCGACCTTGCGTCCGTGGTCGCTTATGTACGCACGCTAGCGCCCGCCGAGGGTGCGCCGGCCGAGTTCACCCTGCCGTTCATGTTCAAGGCGATGTATGTCATCGGCGTGGTGGCCGATGCGCCGGAACGAATCAACCACTCCCTGCCGCCCGCACAGCCCGTCGCCGAGCAGGTGAGCGCCGAGCACGGTGCATATGTAGCGAACATGTGCATCGGTTGTCACGGCGTTCGGCTCACGGGCGGCAAGATCCCGGGGGGGCCGCCGGAGTGGCCAGCGGCCGCGGACCTGACGCCCGCCTCTGTGGTGATGAAGCGCTACGACAACGTCGACACGTTCAAGGCGATGCTGCGCACCGGCAAGGCGCCGGACGGACGCGTGTTGCAAGTAATGCCATTTCCGACGCTCAAACAGCTCAACGACACCGATGTCGACGCGCTGTACCTCTACCTAAAGGCGCTGCCGACCTCGGCGGGCAAGGGCTGAGGCGGCCGGATCCCGCAACCGAGCACACGCGCCATGGCGTTTTGCGGATCCGGGGCGCCGAGCACCGCTGTCCTGCACCCGGTGCGGCAGGAAGCCCCCAGGTACTTCGCTACCGCGCGGGCGTTCCGCGCCTGGCTGGAGCGCCACTCTGACGTGGCGGAAGCATTGGTGGTTGGCTTCTACAAAGTCGGCACTGGCCGCCAGAGTGTCACGTGGTCGGACGCCGTGGACGAGGCACTTTGCTTCGGTTGGGTCGATGCCGGCCGACATCGGATTGACGACGCGTCCTACACGATTCGATTCACTCCGCGTAGGCGTGGGTCGACTTGGAGCGCGGTCAACATTGCAAAGGCGCGCGCGCTGACCGAGGCCGGTCGCATGCGTCCCGCCGGCGCGCTGGCGTTCGCGCGGCGAACCGAGAAGAAGTCGCGAACCTACTCCTACGAGCAGGCGTCCGAACCGGAGCTGACGGCCGAAGAGCAGCGGCGATTCGGGGAAAACGGCGTGGCCTGGGCCTATTTCGTGAAGCAGGCGCCCGGTTATCGCAAGCAGGTGCTTTGGTGGGTCGTCAGCGCCAAACGGCCGACCACGCGCGCCTCGCGGCTCACGTCCTTGATCGAGGCCTCGGCCGGCGGTCGCCGACTCTGAATGGCCGTGGCCCCGCGAGCCGAGGATGGCCGAGCATCCCGGGAACGGGTCGACGTTGAACGCGATGTGGATGTATCTTCCGCGATCGCCTGTGCTGTTGGTCGCCGGCCGCGTCGTTCGTTGGCTGAATGGACGCAACGATTTCAATTGTCGCCATCGGCCCTGCAGGGCAGAATCACCCGGAACCCGAAAGCGGGCGGGCCTGGCGAGCGTCGCCGGTTCGCCCTGCGCGACAGTGAACACGGAGACGAACGAGCCATCTGATGGGCGACTCCTCCCGATCCAACTGGAAATTCGACGGCGTGCGCGTTGTCCACGGGCACGAACTCGACATCAACACCCCGCAGACGCCGGGGATGAACCGCGCCGCCGCCATCACGAACGCACGCAGCGGGGCGGAGAAGCTCTGGGCTGGCACGGTCGTGATCCATCCGAAGGCGAAGACCGGCGCGCATCACCATGGCCCGGTCGAAAGCGTCATCTACGTGGTCAGCGGCCGTGCCCGCATGCGCTGGGGCGAGACGCTCGAGTTCGTGGCCGAAGCGGGGCCCGGCGATTTCATCTATGTACCGCCGTACGTGCCGCATCAGGAGATCAATGCGAATGATGACGAACCACTCTCGTGCGTGCTGGTCCGCAGCGGTCAGGAGCCCGTCGTCGTGAATCTCGATATTCCGGTTGTCGAACGGCCTGAGGAAGTGCACTGGATCGACAACATCCACCCGGCGCCGAAGCCGCGCTAACGCCGGCGGCGACCCAGCGCCGTCATCGCCGACCACGCCCCCAGGACTTCGTTGCGGAGCAACGGGTCGTTGGGGGTCTGGCGCCCAGAGGACCGCCTATGAAGATCGGGCTGCGAAACGAGAGCCAAACGGATGCTACGCAAAGCCTCGGCAAGCTGTGCGTGACGGCATGTCTTGGTTTCTTGGTTTCCGTCCTCGTCGGGATGACCGGTGTCGCTGCGGCGGCCGACGGCGTCGCCCAGTGGGACCTGCGCGATCTGTACGCAACACCGGAGAAGTGGTCGGACTCATTCCAGCGCACCCGGACGGCGCTGGCGTCGCTGGATCGCTACAAAGGCACATTGGGCGCCAGTCCGGAGGCAATGCTCGTGGCATTGGCGTCGATCAGTGACACGCGCCGGGAAGTCTCGCGCCTCTTCGCCTACGCCTTCCTGCTTTCGGATGAAGATCTGAAGAATGCCCCCAATCTAGAGCGCAGGCAGGAAGCCCGTTCGCTACTCACACAACTGGCGGAGAAGACGGCCTGGGTGGCGCCGGAAGTGCAGGCGCTCGGGGAGGCCAAGGTCAAATCCTTTCTGCAACAGTCGCCGCCACTGAAGCAGCGGTTCGACTTCTTTCTGATCGAGACACTGCGCTTCACGCCGCACACGCTGGGACTCGAAGCGGAATCCGTGCTTGCCGCCACGGGCGACGTGCTGGCGCAGCCGAACAACGTCTTCCAGCAGCTCGTCGATGCCGAACTGCCGTATCCGACCATCGACGTCGAAGGTCAGAAGGTGCGCCTCACCCAGTCGGAATACGAGAAGTACCGCAGTTCGGACCAACGCGCCGCACGCAAGGCCGTGTTCGACGCGTTTTGGTCGACGTTTCACGATTACCAAGGGACGCTGGGTTCGACCTTAACGGCAAAGGTGATGGGCGATGTCTATTCTGCACGCGCGCGTCGCTTTGACACGTCCCTGCAACAGGCATTGTTCGAGGACAACATGCCGGAACGTGTGTATCGGACGCTGGTCGAGCAGGCCAACGCCGCCTTGCCGACGCTGCATCGCTACCTGAAGCTGCGCAAACGGCTGCTCGGGATCCAGGATGAACTTGCGTACTACGACAACTATCCATCCCTGTTCAAGGTTGCTGCGCCGCCGCGCTTCACGCTTGAGGAGTCTCAGCGCATCACCCTGGCGGCACTGGCGCCGATGGGTGACGATTATCTCGCTCTGTTAAAGAAGGGATTCGCGTCGCGCTGGACCGATCCGTATCCGCGCGCCGGTAAGGCCGCGGGCGCCTATGTAGTGGGCTCGGCCTACGACGTTCATCCGTATGTACTCCTCAATCACAACGACGACTTTCTGTCGTTGTCGACCGTCGCGCACGAGTGGGGTCACGCGGTCCATTCTCTGCTGGCGAACGCGAACCAACCCTACGAGAAGGCGGATTACTCGACATTTATCGCTGAGTCTGCGTCGATCGTCAACGAACTGCTGCTCGGCGATTACCTCGTGCGAACGGCGAAGACGCGCGAACAGAAGCTGTTCTTTCTCGGCGAGCAGCTTGAACTGATGCGCCAGACGTTCTTTCGGCAAGTGCAGTTTGCAGAGTTCCAGCTCGAGATTCACGAAGCGCGCGAGCGTGGCCAGCCTTTGTCAGGCGCGTCCCTGACCGATCGTTATTGCAGTCTGCTGAAGCGTTATTACGGTGAAGCCCAAGGCGTCATGAAGATTGACCCGCTGTACTGCAACGAGTGGGCCTATGTTCCGCATTTCTACTATGGCTACTACGTCTGGCAATACGCGACCTCAATGGCGGGCGCCGCGCAGTTCGCCGAGGAAATCCAGGGCAAAGGCGGCGCGCAGGCGCGCGATCGTTTCCTGGCGATGCTGAAGGCGGGTGGATCCGACTATGCCTATGAGATCTACCGGCGCGCAGGGGTGGATCTGGGCCAACCGCCGCCCTACCAGGCACTCGTGCGGCGGATGGACCGCATCATGGACGAGATCGAAGCACTGGAGCGCGCGCCGCGGTAGGCTCGACCCGTCCTGTTCTCGGTGGTCACGGCGCGGCCGACGGTGGACCGTTGTCCGGAGTTCACCACTGAAGGGGCTGAGGCCCTTCGACTCCGACGGCTGTGTGCCTTCGTGGGGCCGGCGCCCGGATTGTCTAGCCGGTCGGCGGGGCCGCGGGGGCGACGGGCTTTCGCCACACGCTTGCTAGCCAGGGCTGCCGCTCCGGTGGCAGGCCTGTCGGCCGATACCAGTGAGCCAGCTCGATGAATCCGGCCGCCGTCATGCCGCAGCGCCAGGTCTCCCAGTCGTGGAAGACGCCATAACGGTCCCCGTTCCAGCCCTCCTGGCCGTCGCCTCGCGGGTTCGAGCTGAACAGTACGCCGCGCGGCTTGAGCGCCCTGTGCAGGTCCAGTAGGACGCGCGGCAGGGCTTGCCCGGGTACGTGGAACAGCGAGGCGTTGGCGAACACGCCGTCGAAGTGGTTGGCAGGCAACTCCAGTTCGAGGAAGTTCTGCTCGAGCACGTCGCAGCCGCTGTGGGCGCGCGCCATCGCAGCCAGCTGGGCAGAGCCTTCCAGGCCGCTCGCGCGATGACCGAGTACCTTGAAAGTCCTGAGGTCACGTCCGGGCCCGCACCCAAAATCAAGGAGCTCAAACGGCGGGGCCGACTCGATGTGCTGCAGCAAGGCGCTGATGTTCTGACTCACATCGTGGTCGCGAGTACCTTCCCAGTACGCCTGCGCCTGCTGGTCGTAGTGCGATAGCGTGCGCTGCACGATGCGCCGAAGGTCCTCGGGTGTCAGTTGCATATACGATCATCGCATTGAGCGTGCGGCGAAGTGCACCGCGACCCGTGTTCGCGCCAGAAACCGGAACGTGACGGCGGCTGGCGCAAGCCATCTCGGAGGCGGCAGTGGATAGAGCAGAGATTGTCAATGATGCAGCGGCTCGGCGCTATCGCCTGCTGCTCGATGGAGTTGAAGTGGGTTTCATCGACTATGACCCGGTCGGCGACGCTTCCATCCTGATCAAGCACGCTGAGGTCGCGAAGGAACATGAGGGCAAGGGTCTCGCTTCCCAGCTCGTTCGCCACGCGCTCGACGACATCCGCCGCCGTGACCTGACGGTCATCCCGATTTGCCCCTACACGCTGAACTTCATTCGCAACCATAGGGAATACCGCGACCTGGTACGGGCAGAGATGCGCGGGTCGATCTAGGCCGCAATGTGCACGGGCGCCGCGTGCGCCAACTGAGCCTCAAGGCTGGACACCTAGGTCATCGTTTCAACGCGGTAGCCCTTATCGACCCAGGCCTCAATGCCACCTGCCAGCGGCCGAACGCGAGTGAATCCGGCGCGCATGAGCTTCTTGGCGACAGCGGCTGCGGACGCCTCGTTGGGGCACGCGCAGTAGACGATGACCTCGTCGGCCGCGCGATCCAGCAGCCCCCCGGCGCGCAGGCTTTCCTCGAAGGCATGGCTGTCAATCCACACTGCGCCCGGGATGCGCCCGTGCTTCAGACTGGTCGGCGACCGGACGTCGACGATGAGCGGGCGCTGATTCCTCGCAATCATGTCGTGCAACGCCTCGACGGACACGCGCGCCATTCTCAGTGTGTGGATCAGGCGATGGCGTTGCAGTGCCTTGACGGCGACATAGAGCAGCAGCGCCGACCCCAGGGCGATCAGGCCCCAGCGACCGGCCTGTTCCAGCACCTCGATCACTTCATTGACCGCGTCGCGGAAGATCCAGCCCAGTGTGACGGCCACGCCACTCCACAGCAGCGCGCCGATCGCGTCGAAGAAGACAAAGCTTGCCAGTCGCGTGCGGATGACGCCTGCCATGCTGGTCGCCACTGCCGCAAAGCCCGGGATGAACTTCGCGAACATCAGTGACGGCGCACCCCAACGTTCGTAGATGCGCTCGGTTTGATCCACACAACTGTCCGGTGAGAGCGAGAGCCGGCACATGACGCGCAAGACGCGACGGCCGATCCGGGCGCCTGCGCCATACCAGGCGAGATCGGCCAATAAGCTCGCCACGACGGCAACCCCGATCACCTGCGGCACGGTGAAGTCGCCGCGGGCGGTGATGGCTCCGACCAGGATCAGTGTCGGATAGGCCGGTAGCGGCAGGCCCAGCTGCAGGGCAAGCACGTTGGCAAAGACTAGCCAAAGGCCATAGTGCTCGACGAGCGACAGCAGCATCTGCATCAGGCAATCCGCCTGCGGTTCTCAGGGCGCGCCGCCCACGGCGTCGCGCGCTGATAGTTGGAGTATCCCGTGGGGCCGAAGGCGATCTGCATCGCCGGCTCCGTCGGATGGAGGGGCCGCCCAGCATTCATGTGTTCGATTCGATCCGGGTCCACGAGCCCGGCACGGCCGGTCGCAACCTCCCCCGCACCGGGAGCCAGCACGCGCGCATCGGAGTCGCGACTATAGCCGCCCGAGGCGATGACCGTGCCGGCGAATCGGGCTGGCGCTCTCGCGGTCGTGGCGTGCGCGCGTGCCGATACAGTCTTGCTGCCACGGCTCCGGGGCGGGGCGTAAGCTCGCGCCGTCGCGGCTTGGGGGTGGATGTCCTCGATGGCTGTCAGCGTTTTCGACCTCTTCAAGATTGGTATCGGACCTTCGAGTTCGCACACGGTCGGGCCGATGCGCGCAGCGCGGCTGTTCGCATTGCGGCTTGAGGCCGATGGCCTGCTCGATCGCGTCACGGGCGTTGACGTTCAGCTGCACGGATCGCTGGGCGCCACCGGGAAAGGCCACGGCAGTGACAAGGCGGTCCTGCTTGGGCTGGAGGGCGAGGAGCCGGCGAACGTCGATGTCGACGCGATCCCGGCACGACTTGAACGGATCCGCGCCGATCAGTCGCTGTGCCTGCTCGGCAGGACGCGGATCACGTTCAAGGAGCGCGAGCACCTCCACTTCCTGACGCAGCCGCTGCCCTTTCATGCGAATGGACTGCGGTTTTCGGCCACGGCCCGCAACGGCCAGCCGCTACTGGCGCGGACCTATTACTCGGTCGGAGGCGGTTTCGTCGTCAGTGACGACGTGGCCGCAGACGGCACCGCGCAGAAGCGCATCGCTCCGGACACGACGATTCTGCCGTTGCCATTTCACAGCGGGGACGAACTGCTTGATCAATGCCGAGCACAGGCCACGTCCATCGCCCAGGTGATGCGCGCCAACGAGCGCCACTGGCGCAGCGACACTGAGGTCGATGCCGGGCTGCTGCGAATCTGGCAGGTGATGCAGACCTGCGTGGCGCGCGGACTGGTGACCGATGGAGTGCTGCCGGGTGGCCTCAAGGTGAAGCGGCGCGCGGCCGAGTGGCAACGCAAACTGGTTGCGCGTGACGGTGGTGATCCGCTGGCGGCGCTCGACTGGGTCAATCTGTGGGCGCTTGCGGTCAACGAGGAGAACGCCGCCGGCGGCCGTGTCGTCACGGCACCGACCAACGGTGCGGCGGGAATCGTCCCGGCGGTGTTGCACTACTACGCACGCTTCGTTCCCGGTGCGAGCGATGCTGGCATCGTCGACTTCCTGCTGACGGCCGGCGCGATCGGCATACTCTATCAAGGAGAATGCCTCGATCTCCGGCGCCGAGGTCGGCTGCCAGGGCGAGGTCGGCGTGGCCTGCTCGATGGCGGCCGGCGCGCTCGCCGCGGTGCTGGGCGGGACACCGGAGCAGGTCGAGAACGCGGCCGAGATCGGTATGGAGCACCACCTCGGACTGACCTGCGATCCGGTCGGCGGATTGGTGCAGATCCCCTGCATCGAGCGCAACGCCATCGCCGCAGTCAAGGCGATCACCGCCGCGCGCATGGCCCTGCGCGGCGACGGCACGCACTTCGTCTCGCTCGACCAGGTGATCAAGACCATGCGCGAGACCGGCGCCGACATGAAGACCAAGTACAAGGAAACTGCGCGCGGCGGGCTGGCCGCTCAATGTGATCGAATGCTAACGGGCGCGACGGGCGTCCTGTGCGCGGGACTGACGGCAATGTTTGTGTCTTCGTGGGTTGAACGATTCTTCTTCTATCCGGATGCGGTGCCGTACACGAGTCCGGCCCAGTTCGGCCTGGTTGCCGAGGATGTGTGGATCGGCGCATCCGATGGGTCGAAGCTGCACGCGTGGTTTTTGCGCGCAAAGGGTGAGGCCAAGGGCACGGTGCTGCATTTGCATGGCAACGCGGCCAATGTCAGCAATCACCTGCCATTGGTCGCCTGGCTGCCAGCGCGCGGCTTCAACCTGCTGACGCTTGACTACCGTGGTTTCGGGCGCTCGCAAGGCGCGCCGTCGCTCGACGGTGTGGTCGACGATGCCGCGGCCGCGCTCGCTTACCTGCGTACTCGAAGCGATGTCGATGCGACCCGTCTCATCGTGGTCGGGCAGAGCCTCGGTGGTGCAACGGCGTTACGTCTGCTTGCACGTGACTCTGCGGGGGTGCGCCTGGCAGTGATCGACTCCGCGTTTGCCAGCTATCGCCAGATCGCGCGCGAGGCGGCGTCCACGGCCGGCCTACTGGCGCCGCTCGCCCCGTTCGTGATGAAGGCCTTTCCCGGCCCGGACCGGGACCCGATCACCGCGCTGCGCTCCGTTCATGTTCCGTTGATTTTCGTGCATGGCACGCGCGACGCCGTGATCGCGCATGACCACAGCGTGCAGTTGCATGCCGCGGCGAACGCACCGAAGGAACTGTGGACCGTCGAAGACGCCGAACATGTGGCCGTCTTCGGCGACCCGGGCCCCTGGCGCGACCGCCTGAGCCGCGCGCTGGAGGCCGCGGTACGCTGAACCCCGCTTTCCTGTTGATCTCTGTTCGAGTACATGTCACCGCCCGTGTTGATCAGCGAAGTCGGCCCGCGCGACGGGCTGCAGAGTGTGGCGCGCACGAGGCCGACCGCCGCCAAGTTCGCCTGGCTCGACGCGTTGCGACGCCGCCGGTGTGCGCGAGATCGAGGTGGCCTCGTTCGTGCCGGCGAGGCACCTGACGCAGATGGCCGATGCCGCTGAAGGCGTTCCGCACGCGGTGAGCCTCGTGGCGAGCGCCGGTGGCGGCGCCGCGTGGGCGACGGAGGCTGCGGGCGGCTGAGCCAGGACCATGTCCGACGACATCATCGTTCAGGATCGCGAAGAGCTGATCTACCTGCTGTGCGAGGCAGCGGAGTTCGAGCACACGGTGATGTGCTCGTATCTTTACGCGCAGTGGACGTTGAAGCGCGACCTGAGCGAAGGCGTGACGCCCGACGAACTGGCGGCGATCGGGCGGTGCGCGCCGCTCGCTGGGCAGGTGGCGCTCGAGGAAATGCTGCACCTCTCGCTGGTGAACAACCTGCTCGCGGCGATCGGCGCGGCGCCGCACCTGTGGCGGCCGGCCTTTCCGGTGCGGCCCGGCCACTTCCCGGCCGATGTCGTGATGGACCTCGCGCCGTTCGGCGAGGCGGCGCTCGAACACTTCATGTTCATCGAACGCCCCGAAGGCATCCGGATCTCCGACGGTGCCGGTTTCGCCCACGGCAAGCATTACCGGCGCCTCGCGCGTCCGGACATGCTCGCGCCGTCGCCGCAGGACTACGCGAGCCAGGGCCACCTGTATCACGGTGTGCTGCAGGGCCTGGCCCGATTGGCCGAGCAGTTGGGCGAAGAGCGCGTGTTCGTCGGCCACGGCCAGGCGCAGGTGAGCAGCGAGGAGTTCGGCCTGCCGGGCCTGTTCAGGATCACCGATCTGGCTTCGGCACGGCGCGCGGTCGAGGAAATCGTGCTGCAGGGCGAGGGTGCGCCGGCGCACCGGGAGGATTCGCACTTTGCGCGCTTCAGCACGATCAGGGCGGAGCTCGCACAGTTGCGCGCTGCGCGGCGCGGCGTTCGAGCCCGCGCGGTCGGTGGCGCGCAACCCGATACTCGGCGACACCGGCATCGCGCGCGGCGGCGTGCGCATCCTCGAGCCGCTCGCGGCCCAAGTGGTGGATCTCGGGAACTCGATCTATGCGTTGATGGTCCGGGCACTCTGCCCAGGTGTTCGCGCCCGCGCCGCTGCCGCGCGATCTGCGCACGGCGCTGGCGGCCTCGACCACGGTGCTGATGGTCGCCGTGGGACGGGTGGCCGACGTCGCGACGCGGCTTGCCGGCCGATGCGGCGCAACCCGGACTGACGGCGGGGCTGAACTTCGAGCTGCCGGGCTCGTCGGGCCCGCTGGTCCAGCAGTGTGCCGCCCGCATCCTGGGCGAGCGTGTCGACGGAACTGGCCGGTGCGGCACGTCGACTGGCGCACGCGGTGCCGCTGGTCGAAGTGGCCGACGATCTCGACGCACTCGCCCGGCACTTTGAGGATCTGCACCTGCGCTTCGAGACGAGCCTTGGATGACGGCCGTCGATCGCGTGGTCGGGCTGAGCGTGCCGGCCGCGCCGGCGGCTGCCGCGACGCCGACGCGCCGAGCTGCCCGACACGCGGGCGGCCGCGTACACGCCGGAGGTCGCCCGCACCGAGTCCATCACGTTGCGTTTCGACGGTCGCCGCTGCGTTCATTCGCGCCATTGCGTGCTGGAGGCGCCCACCGTCTTTCTCGCCAACACCCCGGGTGCGTGGCTGCATCCGGAAGCGACGTCGGTGGAACACTGCGTCCACGTTGCGCACAATTGCCCGTCCGGAGCGATCACCTACGAGCGCCACGACGGCGGACCGCAGGAGCTAGCACCGTGTGTCAACCTGCTGCGGGTGCGCGAGAACGGTCCCTATGCGGTCCACGCGCAAATCGCTTGGGCCGGCGGCACTGAATTCAGGGCCACGCTCTGCCGCTGCGGGAAATCGAGGCGCAAGCCTTACTGCGATGGCAGCCACGCGGCGGTCGGCTTCAAGGCGACGGGCGAGCCTGCGACGATCGCTTCCGAGCCACTCGCTGCGCGGGGCGGTGCGCTGCGCATTGACCCGGTTTTCAACGGCCCGCTTCAGCTTACGGGCAGTGTCGAGATCTGCAGCGGTACGGGTCGAACGGTGCTGCGGACACAATCGGCGCGCCTGTGCCGGTGTGGTGCGTCCGGAAGCAAGCCGTTCTGCGATGGCTCGCACGGGCGCATCGGCTTTCGCTCAGAAGACTGACTTCTTGACGCCGCTCTCGCGCGTGCAACTGGATAAGGCGGGTCCTGCGAGAGGGTGCAGAAGAGGCGGAATTCATCGCCGCGCACGTTGCCGCCCTCGTAGCGCAACTGTTGGCGGCGCCATTGGGCTGATGCGCCGCGCGGCGTCGCCGAGGCGCTTGCGACAGCTGCCTTGGGGCTAGAGCGCGCCGGCCGATCTTTGAAGCAAGTCCAGCACCAGCCAGGCAACGATCGTTGCCTGGCCGAGTGCACAGACCGCCCGCCAGCGGCGCTCGCCATGAACGATCACGTACCCGTCATGGGATTCGCGCACCAGGATAGGCCGCAACAGCCCGTTCTCGCGAATGCTGGCGGCAAGCGGGTCCACTTCACGGGTTTGATAGCCGGCGCTGTTCGGATCCGGTCTGATACTGGCACAGGGAAGACGCATCAGGCTCATGGAGCGGCTCGGTCGCAGCGGCAGGACAAACCGTAAAGCTAGAGTTTGATTGTTAACCGAATATAAAGTCGCCGTACCGCGTACAGGGTAATGCTAGCGACGCTCTGACAGGCCCAGGGTGCGGTCCTCGGTTTGCACGGCTCGGACAGCGGGGGGGCGTGACCCTGCAACCTCGCAGCTGGCAAAAGAGGACCGACAAACGACGCGACACCGGTGACGCCAAAGGCCCACCGAGGGCCGCCGATTGCGCGCTGGCGGAGGCGCGGGTGCTACGGGTACGGGTCTGCGAAGTCGCGCCGTGCAGCCGATCCAATGCGGCCGTCAGCACGCTTGCGAGTCGCTGGTGCGGGCGCAGTCGACCGGCCCAGCTTCGGGGCGACTGAAAGCGCTCGGGTTGACTGGCGGCTACTGGCTCACGGTGGCCGAGGCGACGATTCCGCAACCAACGTAGGCCCACGCCGCCTGCAGGGGTGGCCGCACCCACTAGAGAAAACGCTGCGCGACGCGGCGGCTCCGGCGACCGACGAATCGTTCGTACGCCTCCCCAGAATCCCAGGCGTCGGGCGCCGCTGCAGTCATCATCGCAACCCCTTTGAGGTGTCAGGGGAGGTGGCGACACCGTACGGTTGGCCAGAGCACACAGTTGGGTGCAAGTCGCCCGGCCGCTCCTTCCGCCGGCGTTGGCAAAGGCCGTAAGCGTTCAGGCCAAGGCGCGAAACGACACGTCGTCCGCCCTCGGCGCAGGCAGATCCCCCGCTCGATCGTCAACTCTCGAGGTTCGCGTCCATGGTTATCGTCGTGTTCAGCAGCCGCGAGATAGGGCAGCCCGCCTTAGCCGCAGCCGCGCACTTCTGAAAAGTCGGCGCGTCGGCACCTGGAACGCGGCCCGTCACGTGCAGGTGGATGCCGGTCACGGTCCAGCCGGCGTCTGTCTTGTCGAAGGTGAGCATCGCCTGGGTTTCGAGCGACTGCGGAACCAGGTTTGCCTCGCCGAGTTGTGCCGACAAGGCCATCGTGAAGCAGCCCGCATGCGCCGCGGCGACCAGTTCTTCCGGATTGGTGCCCACGCCGTTCTCGAAGCGCGTGCCGAAGGAGTATTGGGTGCGCGACAGAACGCCACTCGCCGTCGACACGGTGCCCTTGCCGGTTTTGAGATCGCCGCTCCATACGGCGGAAGCTGTCCGTTTCATGACCGGTCCTTTCAAGTTGAGCCACGCCCGCGAGCTTGAGCCGTATCGGCCCGACTGCGGAAGGGGCTTGCCTCCCATGGTCGTGGGAGCGCTGCCGCCTTGCCTAGCCCGCGGGCTGCCCGCTCTCCGGGGCCGGCTCACTGTGCGCCTCGTACGCCCTCGGGTGGCGCGCCCCAGCCGCTGAGAGATCGCGCTTAGTAAGGCGGCGGCTTGCGCGCCCGCTGTGCGCGAGCGGCCTCGGTCCACCATGCCAGATCATCAGCGAAACGCGGGAAGGCTCTCTGCAGGGCCTCGCCGCCAGTGCCGATCGGTTTGCCCGCTGGATCCAGCGTCTGTGAAATCGTTCCTACGGCCAGCGTGCTCGAGATAACGACCATGCCCATTTCGGACAGGATGCTGTGCCAGACCGTACCGGCGCGAACACCCGAGAAGCGACCGGCCGAATAACTGGCGATCGCCGCTGGGCGCCAGAACCACTCCTCGAGGAAGTGGTCGGTCAAGTTCTTCAGGCCGGGTTGCGGACCCCAGTTGTATTCGCCGGTCACAAAGACGAACGCATCGGCACGCCGTATCTTGTCCGCCAGCACCTCCAGCGCAGCCGGCGCAGCCCCCTTCGGGTATTCCTTGTACATCCGATCCAGCATGGGCAGGTCGACTGCCTTGGCGTCCACCAGTTCAGCATCGACACCTCGTTCCCGAAGGCCCGCGACGACGTAGTCCGCCAGGCGTATGCCCATGCGGTCCACCCGGTAGGAACCGTAGAGCACCAGGACCCTGTCAACCATCTTGCAGTCGGCGGCACACGGTCCGGCCCTCGAGTCTGGCGTCAATGGTGCGCTTCATGGATGGCTCGTCCGTCGTGGCGTGTCGGGGTCGGCCTATTCGTGAGTCTTAACTAGGTGCCGCATGACTGCAACCTGCTACGAGCGCCCCTCGGTTTGCCGCGATTCGCTGTGCCGTCATGCGTGATCGTGCAGCCGCTTCAGCGACGCATGTTCCCAGGCGGCAACCAGGAGCAGGATCGCGAGGACGGTAGCCGCGACCGTCAGCCCCGATAGATGCTGCAATGTCGCAAGAGGCGCCAGTCCGCCGAGCAGCGCCAGTCCGACCAGATGCGACAACGGAGGTCGGACACGATCACGGCTGACCCACTTGAATGCGCCAACGCCAATGAGAAATAGGGCTGGGCCGCCCAGCGCGACTGCAAGGCCGGCCGTATCCAGATGTGAGGGGTGGGCTAGAACAAGTTCGTCTGCAACGGCACTCAGGACAATGCCTGCAACGATGGGCAGATGCAGGTACGTGTAGGCAATGCGCGCCGACCGACCGGGCTCGGCCGAGTGCGCGATACGGTGATGCCCGGCCACTGCGCCGCGATCGAAGTACAACCACCACATCAGGACGGCGCCGCCGAACGCACAGGCGAACGCTCCGACCACGGGCGCTGTCCACGGTGCCCCCGAAAAGGTGGCGCCGCTGACCAGCAAGGATTCGCCCAGGGCGATGATGACAAAGAGGCCGCAGCGCTCGGCCATGTGGCCGCCGTCAACGTTCCAGTCAGCGACGCTGGACCGACCCAGACCCGGGACCCAGAAGTACACGGCCGGCGAAACGAACTCGATGCCCAGCGCAAGGGCCCACACCCCCAGGCGTACATCCGGATCGGCGAAGGCGCCGGCGATCCAGACAACGCCCGAAAGCGCAAGCCACACGGCGATGCGCTGGAAGTTGCGGCGCATTTGGACCCGTTCGTGGCGCACGGCCCAGATGAAGAACAGCGTGCGTCCGACCTGCATGGCGACATAGGCTGTGGCGAACTGGAGACCGCGCGCGCCGAAGGCCTGCGGGATTGAGGCCGAGAGCACCAGACCCGCCAGCATCAACAGGAACAGCGTGACCCGAACCGCCGCGCGCTCTGGATCCAGCCAGTTGGTGACCCAGGTCGTGAAGATCCATAGCCACCACACGGCCACCATCAGCAGGCCAACCTGCAGGGCAGTTGTCCAGCCGAGGTGCGCCAGCAGGAGGTGCGACAGCTGCGTGACCGCGAAGACGAAAACAAGGTCGAAAAACAGCTCGACCATTCCAACCCGGCTGCGCGTCGCGGCGTCCCGCCGTAGTAAGGAGCCGCCTCGCACCGCCTCGGCACGATCCGTGCTCATCGTTTTGATTCGTGTGGCAAAGCCCGGCCCCGTCTCAGAGCTGCGCCGCCAGGCGGGTGCCCTGGTCAATGGCGCGCTTGGCGTCGAGTTCGGTGGCTTCGTCGGCGCCGCCGATCAGGTGCACCGCGACGCCGGCTGCCTGCAGTGGAGCCTGCAACTCGCGCAGGGGCTCCTGCCCGGCACACAGCACGATCGTGTCGCACTCGATGAGCTGGCCGTTCTTGCGCGCTTCGCCGTAGGTGACGAACAGTCCCTGGGGAGTGATGCGCTCGTAGTTCACGCCGCCGATCATCTCGACATGTTTCATCTGCAGCGCGGCGCGGTGAATCCAGCCGGTGGTCTTGCCCAGGCCCTTGCCGAGCTTGCCGGCCTTGCGCTGAAGCAGCGTCACCCGGCGTGCGGGCGGCGAGGGCCGCGCGCGCACCACGCCGCCGCGCACCTCTGTCGGATCGGCCACGCCCCACTCGGCGAGCCACTCCGTGAGGTTCAGCGTTGACGAGTGACCAGGCGGGGTGACCAGGAACTCGGCCACGTCGAAGCCGATGCCGCCGGCGCCGACGATGGCCACGCGCTCGCCCACCGGTTCGCCGCGCGCAGCACGTCGATGTAGCTCAGCACGTTGGGACTGTCCTGGCCGGGTATCTTCGGGTCGCGCGCGGTCACGCCGGTGGCCAGGACGACGCCGTCGAACTTCTGTGCGATGAGGTCCTCGGCAGTGATGCGCGTGTTCAGGTGCAGCCGCGCCCCGGTGGCGAGACGCGTCGGCGAAGTAGCGCAGCGTCTCGCTGAACTCCTCCTTGCCGGGGATCCGCTTGGCCATGTTGAACTGGCCACCGATCTGGCCGGCCGCCTCGTACAGATGCACCTCGTGGCCGCGCTCGGCCAGCGTCGTCGCCGCCGCCAGGCCGGCCGGGCCGGCGCCGACCACCGCATAGCGCCGGCGCCGTGCGGCGGCGGCGGATCAGCAGCTCGGTCTCGTGCCCGGCGCGCGGGTTGACGAGGCAACGTTGCGAGCTCGTTCTTGAAGGCGTGGTCCAGGCAGGCCTGGTTGCAGGCGATGCAGGTGTTGATGTCGTCGGCGCGGCCCGCCTTCGCCTTGGCCACGAACTCGGCGTCGGCCAGCAGGGGGCGCGCCAGGCTCACCATGTCGGCGCAGCCGTCGGCCAGCACCTGCTCGGCCACTTCGGGCGTGTTGATGCGGTTGCTGGTGACCAGCGGAATCGTGAGTGCCCGCGGCGCGCAGCTCCTCGCGCATCTTCTTCGTCACCCAGGCGAACGCGGCGCGCGGCACGCTGGTGGCGATGGTCGGCACGCGCGCCTCGTGCCAGCCGATGCCGGTGTTGATGATCGTCGCGCCGGCCTGCGTGACCGCCTTGGCCAGCGTGACGCACCTCGGGCCAGCTGCTGCCGTCCGGAATCAGGTCGAGCATCGACAGGCGGTAGATGATGATGAAGTCCGGCCCGACCGCCTCGCGCACGCGCGCGACGATCTCCACCGGCAGCCGCATCCGGTTCTCGTAGGCGCCGCCCCATTCGTCGGTGCGGTGGTTGGTGTGGGTGACGAGGAACTGGTTGATGAAGTAGCCCTCGCTGCCCATCACCTCGACGCCGTCGTAGCCGGCCTCGCGCGCCAGCGTCGCGCAGCGCACGAAGGCGCGGATCTGGCGCTCGATGCCGCGCGCCGACAGTTCGCGCGGCGTGAACGGCGAGATCGGGCTCTGGAGGCGCGACGGCGCCACGCAGAACGGCTGGTAGCCGTAGCGGCCCGTGTGCAGGATCTGCAGCGCGATCTTGCCGCCCTCGGCATGCACCGCGCCGGTCACCACGCGGTGCCGCCGCGCCGCGGCCGACGTGGCAAGCGTGCCGGCAAACGGTTTGGCCCAGCCTTCGATGTTGGGTGCGAAGCCGCCGGTCACGATCAGGCCCACGCCGCCGCGCGCGCGCTCGGCGAAGTAGGCCGCCATCGCCGGGAAGTGCTTGCGCCCGTCTTCCAGCCCGGTGTGCATGCTGCCCATCAGCACGCGGTTGGGCAGGGTGGTAAAGCCGAGGTCGAGCGGCGCCAGCAGGTGCGGGTAGGGTGTGCTCATGACAATCTCAGCCGGCCACGTATTCCACGTAATCGACCGCAAATGGTCGCTCGTCGGTCGGCGCGTGATGGTCGCGCGCAGCTTCCCGCCAATGGGCCGGGTCCGGCGCCGGGAAAAACGTGTCGCCGTCGAAGTCGTGGTCGATCTCGGTGATCAGCAGGCGATCGGCGCGCGGCAGCGCGAGGCGATAGAGTTCCGCACCGCCGATGACAAAGGCATCGGTGGCTCCGTCGCACTGTGCCAAAGCCGCCTCGAGACTGGCGACAACCTCCGCGCCCGGCGCGACGAATCCCGGGTTGCGCGAGACAACCAGGCTGCGCCGTCCCGGCAACGGCCGACCGATCGATTCCCAGGTCTTGCGTCCCATGATGATCGGATGGCCCATCGTCACGCGCTTGAAGTAGGCCTGTTCGCCGGGGATCTTCCACGGCATGGCGTTGCCTTTGCCGATGACGCCGTTGCGGGCACGGGCGACGATGAGGGTGAGGCGAGGCGGGCTCATTGATTGGAAGATGTCGGCGGGCGGGCGAGTAGCGTCGTTGCGATGGCGCCGACGACGAAGACGGCGGCGATCCAGTCCTGCCAGTGCGGAATCTCGCCGACGATCCACGTGGCCGATAAAATCCCGACCAGGGGCACTGCCATGATCGAGAACGCACTGGCGGTGGCGGGCAGTTCGCGTGCCAAGCCAAACCAGATGATCTGTGCAATGCCGTAGTTGATCGCGAAGCCCCAGCCCAGCGCCGCCCACATCGGCGTCGAGAAGTTCCAGCTCGGGAACGGTTCGGCGAGCGCCGCGACGACCCAGAAGACCGCACTTGAGAGCAGCATCATCCAGACCGTGATCACCGAGGTCGGCAACGTGAGGCGGCTGCGGCGCATCAGGATCGTGCCCAGCGCCCACGACAACGCGGCCAGCTGCATCCACACCACACCCAGCGGATTGCCGGCCAGCGCGACCAGTTCATCGCCGAGCAGCAGCAGTACGGCGGCGGCGACACAGGCCGCGGCCAACGCCACGCGCGGCGTGAGACGCTCGCCAAACAGTGCGATCGCGAGCAGAACGGTCCAGATCGGCATCGTGAAGCCGAGGATAGCGGCGCGCCCCGAGGCGAGCGCCTGCACGCCGAGGATCGAGAACAGGTGCCAGCCGAAGATGTTGGTTGCCGCCAGCCTGGACCATTGCCGGCCAGGTCGCGCGTGGCAGGCGCATGTCCTGGCCGCGCACCGCGTAGAAGACGTAGAGCAGCATCGAACCGCCCGTCATCGTCACCGCGCGGAAGTACATTGGCGTCAGTTCGCGCAGGCAGAACTTCATCAGGGGCCAGTTGAGTCCCCACATCAGCGTGAGAGCGGCCAGCCCGATCAGCGCCCCGTGGCGCAGCGCGGGGCCCGAACGCGTTGCCATGATCAGGTCCTAGACCGCGACGGGCGCCTTGATGTGCGGATGCGGGTCGTACGCGACGATCTCGAAGTCGTCGAACACGTAGTCGAACAGCGACGGCGGCCTGCGCTTGATCTCCAGGCGTGGATAGGGGCGCGGTTCGCGCGCCAGCTGCTCGCGCACCTGCTCGAAGTGATTGCTGTAGATGTGGCAGTCGCCGCCCGTCCAGACGAAGTCGCCGACGCCGAGGTCGCACTGCTGCGCCACCATGTGTGTCAGCAGCGCGTAGCTCGCGATGTTAAACGGCACGCCGAGGAAGATGTCGCAGCTGCGCTGGTAGAGCTGGCAGGAGAGCTTGCCGTGCGCCACGTAGAACTGGAACAACAGGTGGCACGGTGGCAACGCCATTTTGGGGATGTCGCTGACGTTCCAGGCCGACACGATCAGGCGGCGCGAGTCCGGATTCGACTTGATCTGCTGGATGACCTGCGCGATCTGGTCGATCGAGCCGCCGTCGGGCGGTCGGCCACGAGCGCCACTGCACGCCGTAGACCGGACCGAGTTCGCCGTCGGCACGCGCCCACTCGTCCCAGATGGTGACCGCGTTGTCGCGCAGGTACTTCACGTTGCTCGATCCCTGCAGGAACCACAGCAGCTCGTGGATGATCGAGCGCAGGTGCAGCTTCTTGGTCGTGACGAGCGGGAAGCCTTCGCCGAGGTCGAATCGCATCTGGTAGCCGAACCACGAGCGCGTGCCGGTGCCGGTTCGATCGGCCTTGACGACGCCCTGCTCGAACACGTGGCGCATGAAATCTTCGTATTGGCGCATGACGCGATTCTATCGGGACGGCCTGCGACGCCTCTGGAGCAGTCCGCGGCTGTTGCGCTGCAAGGACGAGCGATCGGGCGCGTCAGGGCTTCCCCAGTAGTCCGCCGACGCGCGTCGGAGTAGGCTGCGCCACCGCTGCCAACGAGCGGCGCAGACGAGGCGAACCTTGGGGGAGACATGAGCCAGAGCCGCCTGATACTCGACTATGTGCTCGACCACGAGGCGAGCCATCCGGACCGCGTCTTCCTGACGCAGCCGGTCGGCGGCGGGCAGGTGATCGACACCACCTGGGCGGAGGTGCTCGACCAGGCGCGGCGCATGGCCGCGCACCTGCAGTCGCGCGGCTTTCCGCGCGGCGCGCGCATCGCGCTCCTGTCGAAGAACTGCGCGCACTTCTTCATGGCCGAGCTGGCGATCTGGATCGCGGGCTACACGACGGTCGCGATCTTCCCCACCGAGTCCGCCGAGACGGTCCGCTACGTGCTCGAGCACAGCGAGGCAAGCCTGCTCTTCGTCGGCAAGCTCGACTCCTGGCCGCAGCAGCAGGCGCGGCGTGCCGGCCGGCCTGCCCGTGTATCGCGTTTCCGCTCGCGCCCGCGACCGACTTCGAGACCTGGGACGACATCGTGGCGCGGACGCGCGCCGCTCGCGGGACGCCCGGCCGCGCGCCGCCGATGCTCGCGATGCTGTCTACACGTCCGGCTCGACCGGGGCGCCCGAAGGGCGTGATGCGTGAGTTTCGGCGCCGATCACGCGCGCCGCGCGAGGGGATACGTGAAGTGCGCTCGTCAACTGGGACACGACGCGCGAGGACCGCGTGCTGTCCTACCTGCCGCTGGCCCACATCTTCGAGCGCGCGTGGATCGAGGCCCGTCGCTGGTCGATGGCAACACGCACGTCTACTTCGCCGAGTCGCTCGACACGTTCTCGCAGGATCTGCAGCGCGCGCGGCCGACGCTCTTCATCTCGGTGCCGCGGCTGTGGCTCAAGTTCCAGCAGGGCGTCTTCGCCAAGATGCCGCCCGCCAAGCTCGACCGCTATCTCGAGCATCCCGATCCTTCGGCCGCATCGTCGGGCGCAAGGTGCTCACGGGCCTCGGGCTCGACCAGGTGCGCGCTGGCAGGCAGTGGGTCGGCGCCGATCCCCGCCGACCTGATCACCTGGTATCGCCGGCTCGGCCTGAGCCTGTACGAGGGCTATGCGATGTCCGAGGACAACTCCTATTCGCACTCGTCACGATCGACAAGTTCAACGAGGCGGGCTACGTGGGCGTGCCGATGCCCGGAGTCGAGGCGCGGATCAGCGCCGAGGGCGAGATCCTGATCAAGTCGCCGGGACAGATTCAGCGGCTACTACAAGCAGCCGGAGCTGACCGCCGAGATCGTTCACGGAGGACGGCTTCTTCCGCACCGGCGACCTGGGCGAACGACGGCCGGACGGCCTGCTGAAGATCACCGGTCGCGCGAAGGAACTCTTCAAGACGGCGAAGGGCAAGTACGTCGCGCCTGCGCCGATCGAGAACCTGCTCAACGATTCATCCGATGGTCGAGATGTCGCTGGTGTCGGGCGTGGGCCAGCCGGCGGCCTACGCGCTCGTCGTGCTGGCGGAGCATGTGCGTCCGCCGCCTCGGCGATGGCGAGTTCCGTGCCGCAGGTCGAGACGGAAATTGCGAACCTGTGCAGGACGTCAATCGCTCGGTGGCGGACTACGAGCAGTTGCAGATGGTCGTCGTCACCAAGGAGCCGTGGACGATCGAAAACGGGTTTCTCACGCCGACGATGAAGGTCGCGCGCGCGCACGCATCGAGGCGGCGGTGGCTCCGCATGTCGCAGCCTGGTACGCGACCGGCCGCCGCGTCCACTGGCTGTGAGTTCAGACCTGGAGCACAAGCCCGACTCGGGGCTACGGCACGGCGGCGACCGGGTCGCCGCCGTGCTGGCGGCGCATCGCGTGCCGTTCGTGTTCACGCTGGTCGGCGGTCATATCTCACCCATTCTCGTTGCCGCGAAGGCACGCGGCATCCGGATCGTCGACACCCGCGACGAGGCCACTGCCGTGTTCGCCGCGGACGCCGTAGCGCGGCTGACCGGCCGGCCGGGCGTCGCGGCGGTTACGGCCGGTCCGGGACTGACGAACACGATTACTGCGCTGAAGAACGCGCAGCTCGCGCAGAGCCCGGTCGTGCTGATCGGTGGCGGGGCGCCGACGGCGCTGCAAGGGCGCGGAGCACTGCAGGACATCGACCAGCGCTCGCTGGTGGCACCGCATGTGAAGCACATCGCACAGGTCAAGCGCGTGCGCGACCTCGGACCCGCGATGAACGAGGCGCTGCGCATCGCCGCGGACGGCGTGCCGGGACCGACGTTCATCGAGTGTGCCGTCGATCTGCTGTACGGCGAAACGCTGATCCGGCAGTGGTACGCCGATGCAGCCGGCAAGGGCACCGCGCTCGGTGACCGGCTGCTGCGTTGGTACCTGAACCGGCACGCGGCGCGCATGTTCGATGGCGCGCAGCAGGCGAAGACGCCGCCTGCCGCGCATGTCGAGCCGCCGCTCGCCGGCAATGGCGCCATCGCGCGTGCTGCCGACGCGTGTGCGGGCGCAAAGCGTCCGCTGCTCGTCATCGGCAGTCAGGCGCTGCTCGTCGCGGAGCGCGCCGCCGCGATCGCCGCGGCGGTCACGCAACTCGGCATCCCCGTGTACCTGTCGGGCATGGCGCGCGGATTGCTCGGGCCGAATCATCCGCTGCAGATGCGGCACGCGCGGCGCAACGCACTGCGCGAAGCCGATTGCGTGTTGCTGGCGGGCGTGCCGTGCGACTTCCGGCTCGATTACGGTCGCCATGTGCGGCGCTCCGCAACGCTGATCGCCGCCAACCGCAGCGCAAAGGATGCGCGGCTCAATCGCCGGCCAACCATCAGCGCGCTTGGCGATGCCGGCCTGACGCTGGAAGCGCTCGCAAAGCGCATCGGCGAGGGCGCGCGCCGACCCGAGTGGATCGCGCAGCTGCGCGCCCGTGACGAAGCGCGCGAGCGCGAGATCGACGTCCAGGCCGCCACTGCGGGCGAGCACGTCAACCCGATCGCGTTCTTCCGCGCCCTCGATCGCGTGGCCGGCGAGAACGCGGTGATGGTGGCCGACGGAGGCGACTTCGTCGCGACCGCGTCCTATGTTGTGCGGCCGCGCGGACCGCTCGCTTGGCTCGACCCCGGTGCCTTCGGCACGCTCGGCGTCGGCGCCGGCTTTGCTTTGGGTGCTCAGCTCGTGCGGCCGAACGACGAGGTCTGGCTGATCTGGGGCGACGGCGCGAGCGGCTATGGGTTGACCGAGTTCGACACCTTCGTGCGGCACGGCATTCCGGTGATCGCCGTGGTTGGCAACGATGCGAGTTGGGCGCAGATTGCGCGCGAGCAGGTCAAGATGTTTAAGGACGATGTCGCAACCGTGCTCGCGCGCACGGACTACCACGTCGTCGTTCAGGGATTCGGCGCCGCGGGTTTGGTCGCCAAGCGCACCGAGGATGTGGAGCCCGTGTTGCGGCAGGCGCGTGAGATTGCGCGCAGCGGCCGTCCGGTGCTGGTCAATGTCTGGCTCGATCGCACGGACTTCCGCGAGGGCTCGATCTCGATGTGACCGGACGGCGCCGCCGATGCTGCCGAGACGGGCGCGCAGGCGATGCGCGGCTATGGGCCGCCCGCGAGCGCGATGCGCCGGCGCAATTGTTCGACCGTGGCGGTGTCGCCGGCCTTTTCGGCCAGCGCTAGCTGCACACCGAGCCAGGCGAGCAGCGGCCTGCGCCACCCTTGCGCCGAGGCGGTATCGACCGCAAGTGCAATCGCAGCAGGATTTGCGTGGCCGCCCTGGAACAGCACGCCGGTCGCGACCAGCCGGGCCAGCGGATCGTCGATAGCCTTCAACGCCGTCACGCCCGCGTCGCCGCTCAGGTTGCTCGCCGCAATGCGTCGCTGCGGCTCCGGCAGCAGTGAAATGTCCTGTGGCCGCACGCGATTGGCTAGGTAGTCTGCGTACGCGCGTTCGGCTGCAGTCGCATCGGGCCGCAGCTTCTCGAACCCTTCGCACGCTGCAAAATCGAGACTCGCCACGCGCAACGCACAGAGCGTCAGCTCGGCCAGAGCCACCTGGTCCGCCCGTCCGGTACTGGCGAGTTCACGACGGGCGAGATCGAATTCGACGTTGGCGACGCGCGTGTCACCGGCCAGGTAAGCGACGACGCCACGCTCCAGCGCCGCCTTGGAATTCGACCTGCCAGTCCGGTACCGGCGGGCTTGTGCTGCATGCGGCCAGCAGCAGCGCAACGGCGAAGCCCGCCCGGCCGGACGATCTGTTCATTGCGACTCATGGCAGCTTGATCTCCGCCGGTTTCGCGAACGGCCAGCGACGATTGACCTCGTCGATCATGCGGCCGACCTTGCGCAGGTTGGCGTCGATTTCGGCACGCAGGGCGCTGAGATCGTTTGACGCGGCGCGAGCGTTGCCGGCGATGGCCTGTGCGTCGACCAGGATTGCATCGAGCTTCTTGAGGTTTTCGCGCGCTTCCAGCAACGCCGCATTGAGCTGTACGACAGCCGCGCGAGCCTCGGGCATCAGGCCTTCGGCGCCGAAGACCTGCTGGTCGGCCTTGGCGGCCAGGCCGTCGATGCGTGCCAGCAGGGCGTTGGTGCGGTCGAGCGCGCCGACCAGTTTCTGCGCATCGGCTTCGTTGCCGAACAGCATGCCGAGCGCGCCGCGCGGGCCCTTGCAACTTTTCGGTGGCATGTTGGACGTTGCCCAGCGTGGCAGCGAGCGAAGAGTCCGCGCTCGTGAGTTGCGTCAGGTTACGAATGAGGTCGCGCGTTTCATTCACCAAGCGAGGGATCTCGGCGGTGGCATCGCCGACCAGTACTCTGCGCTCGGCGCCGGCGGGCAGCGGAGGATCGCTCAGCACTCCACTGAAGGCCCGCAGGTTCGTGTTGCCCACCAGGCCGCGCGTCAGTGTGAACACGCTCGATTCACGCAGCCAGCGCGCGTCTTTGCGAGGAATGTCGATGACGATGCGCGTGGTTCCGTCCGCGGCGAGTTCGATGCCGCGGACACGACCGATCGGAAAGCCGGCGAATGTGAGATCCATGCCGACCGTCACTGCCTTCGACGTCGTCGGCCAGTAGCACGAGCCGCTGCGACGGTTCGAACACGCCGCGTGCGTACAGCAGATACGCGACCGAACCGGCCACCAGCAGCACCAGCAGTCCCACCAGCAACGCCGCGCGGAACTCGAGCGATCAAGCTGCTTGCGGCGGCGGGGCGGTTCGTCGCTCATGGCTTCGGCCTCAGGTGTAGTTACCCACGAGCGAGGCGACCTCGATCAGCAGGATTATGAAGAAGAGCCGCACCAGGCCACGCAGTTCCGAGCTGGTGCGCAGCCGGGGGTTCGGCCGATCGTAGAGAACCGACGCGATCGGAATCAATCCGACGGCGAGCGCGAGGCCCAGCGTCTTCAGTGTGAAGATCAGCGACACCACGGAACTGAAGACCCGGCCGAACGTGCGGGTGTAGCCCGCAAAGCCCCCCACCGTGAAGCCGTGGACCCAGAGGTAGGCGATCACCGCGGCAACGACGCAGCTCACGGTCGCCAGCAGCAGTACCGAGAACGTGCCCGATACAACGCGCGGGAGAACCTCCTGCTGCAGTTGCTCGGCGCCTGCCTCCGTCGGGGCATCCAAGGTGCCCTGCGCACGCAGCGCTGCGATCTCCGAGGCGTTGGGCAGAGCGCAGCGCAGTGCCACGAACATGGCGGCCGTCAGCGGAATCAGTTCCAACACCAGGACACGTACCACCATTTCGAGGGCGTAGCGCGAAAGTCCGTAGCTCACCGATGTCACGACGACGATGCGGATGATCACGAGGCTGATGATCGACGTCAGCAGCGTGAACCACAGCAGTATCGGTGCGGTGTCCTTGACCAGGTGCCGCGCTAGCGCCGAGAGATTGGCGCCGCGGTAGCTCGAAGGGGACAGCGCGAGTACCAGGAGCTTGGCGCTGAACAGAATGATCCGCCACCATCCGACGCACCACTCCAGCGCGGACCGTCCCAGGGCAGCCACTGCGCTCCGTGAGGATACGTGCGATGTCATGGAAGGAATCATAGGTTTAGGCGCAGGTTACGAACAGCCGCGCGCAGCGGGCCCACTTGATGTGTGACTATGATGACCCACGGTCGTCGGCCCGCGAATCGGAGGCCGGGCTGGCATCATGCTGGTCAACTTCCCGGCTCCGCCGGGCCTCAAGTGTCGACTCGACGGAGGTGCACCGTGAACCTGATCATCTGGCTGGTGGTGGGTGGAATCATCGGCTGGCTTGCCAGCGTCATCATGAAGACTAACGCCCAGCAGGGTTTGTTGCTCAATGTAGTGGTGGGTATCGTGGGATCGATGCTGGGCGGTTGGCTGATCTCGCCCCTGATCGGCGCGGGATCGATCAACCAGAGCGACTTCAGCCTGGGTGGGCTGTTCGTGTCTCTGGTCGGCGCGATCATCCTGCTCGCAATCATCGGCCTTTTCCGGCGCGGCAAGGCGCGCTAGAGCCTGCCGCCGGCGCGGGCGACGCCTGGGTGGTGCGGCGCCTCCGTCAGGCAGAGAACTGCAGCGCGGCGAGTCGCCCGTACAGCCCGCCGCGCGCGATCAGTTCCGCGTGGGTGCCGGCATCGACGATGCGGCCGTGATCCAGCACGAAGATGCGATCGACCCGTTGCACGGTGGCGAGCCGGTGCGCGATAACGATGGTCGTGCGTCCGCGCATGGCGGCGTCGAGCGCGGATTGCACTGCGCGCTCGCTCTCGGCGTCCAGAGCCGACGTGGCTTCATCCAGCAGGAGCAACGGGGCATCCTTCAGAATCGCGCGCGCGATCGCGAGCCGCTGGCGTTGACCACCGGACAATCGCAGGCCGCGCTCGCCGACCTCGGTGGCGTAACCGTCGGGCAGACGCAGCACGAACTCCTCCACTCTGGCGGCACGCGCGGCCGCACGAGCCTCTTCCTCACTCGCATCCGGGCGACCGTATCGAACGTTGTCGAGCACTGAGCCGGAGAAGATGGTCGCCTCCTGTGGCACCACCGCGATGTGGCGTCGCAGATCGTCGAGCGCGAGCTCGCGCACATCGACGCCGTCGACTGACAGCAATCCGTTGCCGATGTCGTAGAACCGCTCCAGCAACTGGAAGACCGTGCTCTTGCCGGCGCCGGAGGGTCCGACCAGCGCTACTGTCTGCCCTGGCTCGATTGCGAGCGAAAGATTCGCCAGCACCGCGTGCTGCGGACGCGATGGATAGGAGAAGCTGACGCCATCAAAATGCACGCGCATGCCGCCGTGCGTGAGCGGCAATGCGGCCGGCTGCGACGGTGTTGCGATCGGCGACTGCGCCTTCAACAGCTCCATCAGGCGCTCGGTCGCGCCTGAGGCGCGGAGCAGTTCGCCCCACACTTCGGCCAGCACTGCGACGCTGCCTGCGACCACCATGATGTAGAGCGCCGTCTGGCTCAGCTCGCCAGCGGTGATGCGTCCCGCCATCACGGCCTGCACGCCGCCATAGAGGCCATAGAGCAGCGAGCCGAAGATTCCGACGATAAGAAACGCCGTCAGCATCGCGCGCGTTCCCGTGCGGCGGATCGAGGTCGCGAAGGCGCGTTCATTGGCTTGAGAGAACTTGCGCGTTTCGGACGATTCCTGCGTGAAGCTTTGCACGACCGGAACGGCATTAAGCACTTCGCCGGCGATCGCGCTCGAATCGGCGATGCGGTCCTGGCTGGCGCGCGACAGCCGGCGCACGCGCCCGCCGATCAGCATCGCCGGAGCCACCACCAGCACGATGATGCCGACGACCGTGAGCATCAGCCGCGGGCTCGTTGCGATCAGCATCGCGATACCGCCGATGAACAGCACTGCATTGCGCAAGCCCATCGAGACGCTCGAGCCGACCGCGTTCTGGATCACCGTAGTGTCCGTTGTCAGTCGCGACAGGACTTCGCCGGTCTTCAGGGTCTCGAAGAACTGCGGGCTTTGCGTCAGCACGTGCGCATAGACTGCTTGCCGCAGGTCGGCCGTGACGCGCTCACCGATCCAGGTCACCATGAAGAAGCGGGCAGCAGTGAACACACCGAGCGCGACGGCAACGGCAAAGAGCCACCCGAAGTGACTTCGGATCGCGACCAACTTGTCGGCGAGTTCGCTTCCAGCGGGCAGCGCTAGGCCTTGGTCGACCAGCAGGCGCACAGCGTAGGGCATCGCCAGCGTCGCGCTCGCGGCCAGCACCAGGAAGAGCAACGCGAGCGCGACCTGGCGTTTGTAGGGCGCAATGAACGGCAGCAGCCCGCGCAGCGGCTGCAGGCGTTTGGGTGCGGCGGGTGCTTCGGCCATCGGCGGGCTACCACAGGGGAGATGTAAGCACGCCCCAGGCCGCCAGCGCCATCAGCGTTCCCCAGGCGGCATACGCAATGCCAAACGGCGCGCCGCGTGACTTGGGGTTGTGTGCATAGGCGAACGCGTACCAGATACGCGCCACCAGCCAAACCGCGCCGAGTGCCGCGGCGACGCGCGGGTTGAAGTAAAGCGTCGCCAGCCACAGCGCCGGCAGGAAGATCACGACGTTTTCGAGCGTATTCATCTGCACTCGAAGAGCGCGCTCGAACGGTTCCGGCCCGGTGGTCGCAGGGGCGGCAACCTTGTATTTGGCCCTTGCCGCACCGACGTACCAGACGCAGCCAAAGAGCAGCGCCAGTGTGGCGAGCGTCAGTAATGCCGCCCAGTGTGTCGTGGTTGCCATCATTTTGTCCTTATGGAGAGCGCGGCGGATCGTAGCCGCGATCGCAAAGCGTTGCCCGAGACGTCACAACTTCATCGGGGCGACATAGCCCGTCATCTCCAGGTACCCGCGCCCGACACCGCGGCCACCCTCCAGCAGTTCGCTGGCGCCTTCCCAGTACACGGAGCCGGTGGATACACGCGAGTCGAGCTCCTGGTCGTCCATCAGCGGACGCGTATCGAACGTACGTTCGCCTACGCGAATGCGCTGCGCGACCGGGTAAGTGGCGTTGGTGCGCGGCGAACGCCAGGTGGACACCGCATCGAAGCGCACCGCATCACCGGCATACACGCGCACAGTGCCGCCGGCGGCTCGCAATGACGCGTAGCTGTACACGCTGCGTCCGCCGCTCCTGGAGCGGATCTGGAACGCCGTCAGCACAGATCCGTCAGCGAGATTCATGCCAATCCAGTCCCAGCCGACGGCGTCAGTGTCGAGCACGCTGCTCGACCACTCATGATCGAGCCAGGCGATGCCGGTCAGATCGCGCGTCGTGCCGTCCAGCCGCAGGGACGCGCGCACGGCCAGCTGGGGCTGGCTGTAGTAGTAGCTCGCCTGTGCGGCCTGCGGACCCTTCTGTGAAAACCCGTCACGACCCTGCAACAGCAGTGGCTGCTCCGGTCGAGCAGTGAGCGTCAGGTCGAAGCTGCGGGCCGGAATCGAGCCCCGGTATTCGCCGCTGGCGGCATCGCGCACGAAGCGCCAGCGATCGAGCCGTATGTCAGTGTCGACAGTCGACGCTTCGACCAGCCCGAAGCCGACGCGCTGCGCACGTTCGTCGTGCAGCAGTGCACCGCGCGCGGCCGACGCGATGGCTGCGTGCGCAATGACGAGCTGCTGCGGCGAAAAGCGGCTCGCGCTCGGTTCGACTCGGTCGTCCTGACGCGAAAGAAAGTCACCTGGAAGCCGATCGACTCCTGCCCGCGCGCATCCAGCCATCCGGTCAAGTACCACCACTCGGTGCGGTACTCCGGGTGCGCACCGTGATCGCGCGGAAACACCAACGGCCGCGGCGTCACCGTCGCAACGGCACCTCCGCTCGCGCGGCGCCGTGCGAAGCGAAGCCGCGCCAGCCGCCAGCAACAATGCTCGTCTGCTAATCCGCACGATCCGCCATCCGCGCCTGACGCCACCGCTAGGCAAGCCTTTGTCGTCGCACGAAGCGCCGGGCCGCTCCCAAGCTTCGTGCGCACTTCAATCGCGCGAGGCGCCTGTGCGACGTGCAGCGCTGCGTACACCGAGCGTGCCCTCACCAATCCTCCCGAACGGCGCGGACGGCCTCGCCGGATGCAGCCCGCCGTCCGGCCAGCAACGCGGTCAGTGTGGCAGTGGCGAGCAGCGCGGCCACCAGCAGCGCGATCAGCCCGGCCGGCACGTGCAGTTCCATCGTCCAGTGGAACGACTGCGGATTGACTACGTGGATCAGGACCAGTGCCACCGCAAAGCCCACCGCGAGTCCACTCGCGATGCCGAGCAGCGTGACCAGCAGGCCCTCGATCGCGAACTGACCCAGGATCTGCCGGCGCGTGACACCGAGGTGGCGCAGCATCCCGAACTCCTTGGTGCGCGCCAGCGCCTGCGACGAGAAGGTCGCGGCAATGCCAATGAGGCCGATGACGATTGCGGCAACTTCCAGCAGGTAGGTGACGGCAAAGCTGCGGTCAAAGATGTCGAGGCTCAGGCGCCGGATCTCGCCCGGCTGCAGGAATTCGGCCTGGCGTCCGACGTCGAGCCGGTCGCGCACGGCATCGATCACGTCGTTGGGCCGGACGCCGGGCGCGAGCCACAGCGCGGCATCGGTGCGCGTGCTGTCGCCGGTGATGCGCTGGTAGTCGGTGTCGCGCAGCGCAATGGCGCCGCTTTGACGCGCATAGTCGCGCCAGGTGCCGACGACGAGGAACTCGTGCTCGGCACCGGCAAGCGGGATCCGGATCCGCTGGCCGACGTCGATTCCGTACAGCTCGCTCATCGGTTCGCTGATCCATGCCGGCGGCGGATCGCCGGCGCTCCAGCCGATGGCGCGCCCGATCAGCGGCAGCGCCGGTCGAGCCACATCGAGCGGGCGGATGACCAGCGTCACCGGCGATCGCTTCGGATCGAGCACGACGCGCGCAAAGCGCGAGAACTCGGCGCGCTGCACGCCGGGGGCGGACGCGAGCAGCGCGCGGTCGCGCTCCGAAAGATAGGCAGTCGTCATCGACTCGCCCCGGCTGCCCGCGCGCGCATACAGGTCGGCGGGCAGCACCTGGCCGAGCCAGACATCGAGCGACTCGCCGGAAGCTCGTCACCATCGTGGCCATCGCGACCATCAGTGCAAAGCTGGCGACAATGCCGGCGAGCCCGATGGCGGCGCCGGACGGCGCCTGAGCCAGGCGCGTCGTGGCGCCCAGCCACGGCACGCTGCGCGAACGACGGCTGGCGCGGCCGATGCGCTCGAAGATCGCATGCGCCAGCCGCGGCTGCAGCAGGATCGCGCCGACCAGCAGCAATGCGATCGCGATGTAGCCGAAGATCGGCAGATCGCCCACGGGCGGCAGCAGTGCAGCACCGGCGCCAAGCGCGAGCACGGCGCACGCCGGCCACAAGGCACCGGCCAGGGGCTTGAGTGCGTCGAGCTCCGAGCCGGACTTCAACGCCAGTGCCGGCTCGACGCGCGCCGCCTCGCGTGCGGGTCCCCAGCCGCCGGCGATCGCCGCGGCTACGCCGAGCACGAAAAAGGCGATCGTCCAGCCGGGGCTGATCGAGAGCCGCGCCTGCGCGCCGGCAAAGAATCCGCTGCCCAGATCGCCGCCGAGCACGGCGAGTGCGGAGGCCGCCAGCGCGATGCCCAGTGCGATGCCGAGTGCGGAGCCGATCACTCCGGCGATCGCCGCCTCGCCGACTAGCCAGCGCTGCAGCTCGCCCGCCGTCAGCCCGCTGATGCGCAGGAAGGCGAGCTCCGCGCGGCGCGCGACGACGGACTGTGCCTGCAGCGAGAAGACGAGGAAGGCCCCGGTGAAGAGCGCGACCAGCGCCAGCACGTTGAGGTTGACCCGATACGCGCGCGAGACGTTCGACACTCGCTGCGCCGCCTCGTCTGGCGTGGCGAGCGTCACGCCCGGCGGCAGCAGCGCCGCGATCTTCTCGCGCGCCGCGGCCGGACTGACGTTGGCGGCCAGCTTGATGTCGATGCGATGCAGGCGCCCGACCTGATTGAAGCGCGACTGCGCCGCGCCGATGTCCAGCACCGCGAGTTCCTCGCCTTCGCGGGCGCGCGGCAGGCGGCCAGCGATGCGGAACGCGACGGCATTCGGCCCGACCTGGAGCGTGAGCGTGTCGCCCGGCCGCACCTTGAAGCGCTCGAGTGCGGCCGGCGAGAGGAAGAGGCCGTCGCCAAGCAGCGCGAACGGGCCGGCGTCCTTGGTCTCAGGCTCGCCGAGCAGCGCGGGCGAAAGCAGCGCAGCGCGGAAGATGTCGACGCCGACGACGCGCAGCGTGGCGAGCCCGGCCGCCGAACGCGGCATCGACGGCACCGGCGCCTCGACCTCGACGATCGGGCTCGCCGTGTCGACCTCGGGCAGCGCAGCGATGCGCGCATACAGCTGCTCGTCGAAGCCGATCCGCCCGCCGCTGACCGTGAAGTCGGCCTGCCCGAGCACATGGCGCACCGCGCCCGAGAATTCGTCGAGCGCGGAGGCGTTGATCAGGTTGATGGCGTAGCCGAGCGCCACGCCGACCGCGATCGCGATGACCTGCACGATCGCCCGCAGCGGGTGGTGGCGCGCGTAGCCGCCGGACAGATGACACGAGCAGCCACAGCATGCGGGTGCGAGTCTACGAGGGCTCGGCCAACCGGCGCAGAACGGCTGGCTTCACGGACCGCGTTTGACCGGCGTCGCATGCGGGCGTACCTTCGGGCCCTCTGACGGGGGAGTGCTTGCTGGGTCCGAACCTAGTCGAAGTCGCTCCGTCGCCGACCCGCCGGACCAGGTCGTCTGGCCGAGCCAGCACGGGTGTGTCGACAAGACCCGGCCGGCGCGGAGTGCCGCCTGCAGGCGGCACTTACTGCACCTGTATTGATCGATCGCGCATCCGCGCGGCCGCGGATCGCGATGCTGATGCTGCGCCGCGCGCGGGGAGCAGACATGGTTCTGGCAATTCCGTCCATCGTCGACTTCTTCGCGGAATGTGTTCGGCCTGCCGCCGGCAGAGCCGGAACTGGCGTGGCCGCGCAGCGGTCGTTCGCGCATCTGGCCGAGATCGCCGCAGTTGACGCCCGAGGCAGCACTGGCTCGCCTGGAAAGCTCGGCCGAGGGCCTGATCGAACGCGAGTCGCCGAGCGTCTGGAGCGCTACGGTCCGAACGAAGTCGCGCACGAACGCAAGAAGCATCCGCTGCGGCGACTGCTCGAACTGTTCGCCAATCCGCTGCCGCTGCTGCTGCTGGTGCTGGCGCTGGTGGCTGACCTGACGGGCGAGGTTCGCGGCGCCATCGTCATCACGCTGATGGTGGTGCTTTCGGTGCTGCTCGTCCTTCGTGCAGGAGTTCCGCTCGAGCCGCGCCGCCGAGAAGCTGCGCGCCATGGTGCACACGACGGTGACCGTCCTGCGCAAGGATCTGCGCAAAGGCATTCCGGAAGAAGTCACCCGCCATTTCCCGGTGCGGCTGCAGTACCGCGAGCCCGAGAAGGTCGAGATTCCGCTGGCGCGGCTCGTCCCCGGCGAGGTCGTCGCGCTGTCGGCGGGCGACATGATTCCGGCCGATGTGCGGGTGATCAGCGCCAAGGACCTGTTCGTCAGCCAGGCCGCCCTGACCGGCGAGTCGCTGCCGGTGGAGAAGTTCCCGCGGCCGCGCGCTGCGGCCGGCGGACGCCGCTCGAGCTGCCGAACATCGCCTTCATGGGCAGCAACGTCGTCAGCGGCACGGCGCGCGCCGTGGTCGTCGCCACGGGCGGCGAGACCTATTTCGGCTCCGTCGCCGGCACCATGACGCGGCCGCGACAGCTCACGAGTTTCGACGTCGGCGTCAACCGGTTCATCTGGCTGATGATCCGCTTCATGATGGTCATGGTGCCGCTGGTGTTCCTCATCAACGGCTTCTCCAAGGGCAACTGGGTCGAGGCGTTCCTGTTCGCGGTGGCCGTGGCGGTCGGGCTCACGCCCGAGATGCTGCCGATGATCGTCACGATCAACCTCGGCAAGGGCGCGCTGGCGATGGCGCGCAAGAAGGTGATCGTCAAGCGCCTGAACTCGATCCAGAACTTCGGCGCGATGGACGTGCTGTGCACGGACAAGACCGGCACGCTGACGCAGGACAAGGTCATCCTGGAGCGGCATGTCGACATCTTCGGCGACGAGAGCGACCGCGTGCTGCAGTACGCGTACCTCAACAGCTATCACCAGTCCGGCCTCAAGAATCTGCTCGACGTCGCGGTGCTGGAGCACGTCGAGGTGCACGAGGCGCTGGAGGTCAAGCAGCACTACGCGAAGATCGACGAGATCCCGTTCGACTTTCAGCGCCGCCGCATGAGCGTCGTCGTGGAGAAGGACCACGCCACGCACATCCTGATCTGCAAGGGCGCGGTCGAGGAGATCTTCGCCGTCTGCGGCGCCGCCGAGCGCGACGGGGTTGCCGTCCCGGTCGCCGCCGGATCATCAGGAGGATCTGCGGGCCGTCATCCGCGAACTCAACGAGGACGGCTTCCGCGTCATCGCGGTGGCCTACAAGGAGGTCCCGACGCGCGCGGAGCCGTATGCCGTCGCCGACGAGTGCGACCTCGTGCTGCTCGGCTACATCGCGTTCCTCGATCCGCCGAAGGAAACCGCCGCCGCCGCCATGCAGGCGCTCGCCCGCCACGGCGTGCGCGTCAAGGTGCTGACCGGCGACAACGAGGTCGTGACGCGCAAGGTCTGCCGCGACGTCGGACTCGACGTCGACCACCTGCTGCTGGGCGCCGAACTCGAACGTCTCAGCGACAGCGAACTCGCTGAGCGTGTCGAAGCGACGACCGTGTTCGCCAAGCTGACGCCGCAGCAGAAGGCGCGCGTGATCGGCGCGCTGCACCGGAACGGCCACGTGGTCGGCTTCCTCGGCGACGGCATCAACGACGGACCGGCGCTGAAGGCCGCCGACGTCGGCATCTCGGTCGATACCGCCGTCGACATCGCCAAGGAGTCGGCCGACATCATCCTGCTGGAGAAGAGCCTGCTGGTGCTGGAAGACGGCGTGATCGAGGGCCGCGAGGTGTTCGGCAACATCATCAAGTACATCAAGATGTCCGCCAGCTCGAACTTCGGCAATATGTTCAGCGTGCTCGGGGCGTCGGCGTTCCTGCCGTTCCTGCCGATGGCGCCGGTGCAGATCCTGCTCAACAACCTGCTCTACGACTTCTCGCAGACGGCGGTCGCGACCGACAACGTCGACGCGGAGTACGTCGAGCAGCCGCGCCGCTGGGACATCGGCAACATCGGGCGCTTCATGCTCTTCATCGGCCCGATCAGCTCGATCTTCGACTACGCGACCTTTTTCACGATGCTCTACGTGTTCGACGCCTGGCACAACGCAGCGCTGTTCCAGACCGGGTGGTTCGTCGAGTCGCTGCTGTCGCAGACGCTGATCGTGCATGTGATCCGCACGGGAGGAATTCCGTTCGTCCACAGCCGGCCGAGTCTGCTGCTCGGAGTGACGACCCTGGCGATCTGCGTCGTCGGAATCTGGCTGCCCACGTCGCCATTCGCGCCGCGCGCTCGGCTTCACGCCGCTGCCGCACGGTTACTGGATGGCCCTGCTGGTGATACTCGCGAGTTACCTGCTGCTGACCCAGGGGGTCAAGGTCTGGCTGATACGTCGTTTTGGCCTGGGGTGAGCACAGCCCCCTGCGCCGGATCGAGGTGGGCATGGCGCGGAATCAGTTTCCCCTGGTGCAGCCGCAAGACGCGGTCGGCGGAAGCCGCCGCGGCTTCGGAATGCGTGACCAGCACGCCGGCGGCGCGCCGACTGCGGACCTCGCGTGCAAGCAGATCCAGTACCACCGTTGCGGTGTCCGGATCCAGGTTGCCCGTGGGCTCGTCGGCCAGGATGAGCGCCGGACGGTGCACTAACGCTCGCGCCACGGCCACGCGCTGCAGTTCGCCGCCCGACAACTCGCGCGGCATGCTGTCCTCGCGCCCCCCGAGGCCGACTTCGGCCAGCAGTTCCCTGGCGCGCTGCTCGCGCGTTTCGGGCGCTTCGCCGAGCAGTACCAGCGGCAGCATCACGTTCTGCTGCACCGAAAGATGCGGCAGAACGTGGAATGCCTGGAACACGAAGCCGAGCTTGGAGCGCCGCGTCAGAGTGCGCGCATCGTCGTGTAGCCGTGCGATGTCGACGCCATCGATGATCACCGAACCGACGTCGGGACGGTCCAGCCCGGCGATCAGGTTGAGCAGCGTCGACTTGCCGGAGCCGGACTCGCCGACGATCGCGATGTACTCGCCGCCACCGACTTCGAGTTGCAATTGATCGAGCACGATGCGCTCGCGATAACGCTTGGTGAGGCCGATGAGGTGCAGCATGCGATCGATTCTACGGGCGGGCCTGAGGCCTTCCCGCCGGTGACGGCAGGACGCTCGCTACAATCGCAGCCCCTGCTGCCGCTGGCGCGAGCAACCCTTGAGCGACACTGTCACCCTGGCTTCGATCCGCGCCGCTGCCGAGCGACTGCGCGGCCATATCGAGGAGACGCCGTGCGTGCACTCGCGCACGCTGTCGCAGATCACCGGCGCCGAGGTCTACCTCAAGTTCGAGAACCTGCAGTTCACCGCTTCCTTCAAGGAGCGCGGCGCACTCAACAAGCTCTCACTCCTGACGGCGCTGCAGCGCGAGGCGGGCGTGATCGCCGTGTCGGCCGGCAATCACGCGCAGGGTGTGGCGTATCACGCACAGCGGCTGGGGATCCCAGCGGTGATCGTGATGCCGCGTTTCACGCCAATGGTGAAGATCGAGCGCACGCGCGGTTTCGGTGCCGAGATCATCCTGACGGGCGACACCTTCGACGACGCCCGGCAGGAGGCGTCGCTTGCTCGCCGCACGCCGCGGCCTCACGATGGTGCATCCGTACGACGACGCTCGATGTGATTGCCGGGCAGGGCACCGTCGCGCTTGAGATGCTGGCGCAGCAGCCGACGCTCGACTGCCTGTGCGTCGCCATCGGCGGCGGCGGGCTCATCTCCGGTGTCGCGACCGCGGCGCGGGCGCTAAAGCCGGGGATCCAGATCATCGGCGTGCAGACCGATCAGTTCCCCTCGATGTACGCGGCGTTCAAGGGAGTCGAGCTGCCGACGGCGAACGCCACGCTGGCCGAGGGCATTGCGGTTAAGCAGCCCGGGCGATCTCACCTGGGAGGTCGTCAAGCGTCTGGTCGACGACATCGTGCTGGTGTCCGAAGGCGATATCGAGCAGGCCATCGTCATGTTGCTGGAGATCGAGAAGACCGTCGTCGAGGGCGCCGGTGCCGCCGGACTGGCCGCGATGCTGCGCCATCGCGAACGCTTCCACGGGCGCAAGGTCGGGTTGATCCTCTGTGGCGGCAACATTGACCCAATGGTGCTGGCCGACATCATCGAGCGCGGCATGGTGCGCGCCGGTCGACTCGCTCGCATCCGCGTGCATACGCGCGATGTCCCGGGTGAACTGGCTCGCGCCGCCACGCTGATCGGACAGGCCGGCGCCAATATCGAAGAGGTCGAGCATCAGCGCGCCTTCACCACGCTGCCGGTGCAGAACGCCGAGCTTGAGTTCGTGTTGCAGACCCGCGGTCCAGAGCACATTGAAGAAGTGCTGAGCACATTGCGGGATGCCGGGCTGTACGCCGAGACGCATCCGTACTAGCCATACCGCTCCCGCGCGATGTGTTGTGTTCTTCCGCGCGGCCAGTGCGCCACGTCAGTGCATGGTGTTGCGCGCCTGTGTGCGCGGCGAGTCCACTTGCGCCAGATCATTGGCCGCTTCGGCGGCATCGCTACCTTATGCCGCAGAGAGGGAGGACGGAGGCGGCATGGTCGCAGCGCGAACCCCGAACAGCGTCATTGCCACTCGGCGACGCACGAGCACGCCCGCGAAGCGCACGGCGAAGCCCAAGGCGCCGAACTGGAGCGCCAAGCTGCGGCCGGAGCTCGAGCCGGAGATCGTCACCGACAAGCGACTGGGGGACCGGCTGCTGCTGCCGACGCCGCTGCTCGTGGCGGAAGTTGTCTCGCGGGTGCCCGCGGGCGGGACGATCACCGTGTCGCAGGTGCGCGCCATTCTGGCAAAGCGTTTCGGCGCCGATCGCACGTGCCCGCTGATGACCGGCATCTTCGTGAAGATCGTGGCCGGCGCCGTCGCCGAAGACCTCGCGCAGCGGCGCAAGCCGCGCTGGCCCATGTGGCGCCTCGTCAATGACAACGGCACGCTCAGCATCACGTGGCCGCTCGATGACCTGTATCGCGCGACCCGCTTGCGCGAAGAAGGGGTTCGCCTCGGTCACAGGGCGGGTGCGTGGCAGGTGCTGAACCCGGGGAGCGCACCCGCCTAGCGCGCAGCGCAGGCGACCGTTCCGTCAGCGCTGCGCCGCGCGTGAGCGCTGCCACTAGACTCGGCATGGCGACCGCCGATGCCGCATCGCTCGTGCGTTTCATTGACTCTAACGCCGGAGGCGTCCGACCCGGCCGCCGAGTTGCGCGCGGGACTCGCTGCGCAGCCGGCCACGATCGCTCCCAAGTTCTTCTACGACGCGCTCGGAGCGCGGCTGTTCGAGGCGATCTGCGAACTGCCCGAGTACACGCTGCCGCGCGACGAGCGCGTCAATCTTCGACCGGCACATCGATGAGATCGCCGCGCGGCTCGGTCCGGACAGCACGCTGATCGATCTTGGTGCCGGCAACTGCGCCAAGGCTGAACGGCTTTTCGCTGCGCTGCGGCCGTCGCAGTACGTCGCGGTCGACATCGCCGGCGAGTTCCTGCGCGCGCAGCTGGAGTCGCTGGCGCGGCGACATCCACACGTCGACATCCTCGGTGTGGCCGCCGACTTCTCGCGGGGCCTCGAGCTGCCGCCGGAGGTTCGCGCACAGCGACGAGTGATCTTCTATCCCGGTTCCTCGATCGGAAATTTTTCACCGACAGAAGCGCGGGCATTTCTGACGGACATCTGTGCACAGTGCGCAGGCGGCCACCTGCTGCTTGGCGCCGACCTCGTGAAGGACTCTGCAGAGATCGTCGCCGCCTATGACGATGCACTCGGTGTAACGGCGGCGTTCAATCTCAACGTGCTGAACGTCGTCAACCGCCTCGCCGGCACCGACTTCGCGCTCGCGGACTGGCGCCACGTGGCGCTCTTCAACACCGCCGAAAGCCGCATCGAGATGCACCTGGAGGCGCGTGGCCCACTTCACGTTCGCTGGCCCGGCGGCGAGCGCCATTTCGCCGCCGGCGCGCGCATCCATACCGAAAACTCGTACAAGAGCACGCCGTCGGCGCTGTCGGACCTGCTGCACGCGGCCGGATTTGCCCGTGTGAGTCTGTACACCGATCCGGCCGAGCGCTTTGCGCTGGCGCTGGCGCAGTAGCCTCACGCGCTGATCAGGAGCGCGCCAGCCGCACTGTCGCGTACACGTAGGGATACTCGGCGCGAAACCAGTTGCGAAACGACGGGCGCGCGAGCCGCCGTGCCGTGCGCGGTGAGGCGCCTTTCATGACGAAGTGCGCGCCGTCGAAGAAGTCGGCCGAGTATCCGGGGTAGTAGGACCGGGGCGCGAAGCCGTCGAAGCCCGCGAAGGGCGTGGCAGTCCACTCCCACCCGTTGCCCATCATCTGCTCGACGCCGAGCGGCGTGGCGCCCGCCGGATGGGCCGTGATCGGCAGCGGATCCCAGTCCACGAAGTCGAGGTTGGCGCGCGCGGGATCCGGAGCGGCATCGCCCCACGGATAGCGGCGCGTGCCATGGCCGTAGGCCGCACGTTGCCACTCGACCTCGGTGGGTAGTCGCGTACCGATCCAGGCCGCATACGCGACCGCCTGCTGCTGCGTCAGGTACACCGGCGCGTCGAGCGGCAAGGGCGCATCGTCGAACATGCGGCGCAGCCGCAGCGCGCCGTCGCGCTCGCGCCAGAAGTGCGGCGGCGGGACCGCCGTCCGCAACGAACCGCAGGTACTCGCCGTTCGTGAGCTTGTGGCGGGCGAGCTCGAATGCGCCGACCGCGGCCTCGTGCCGCGGAAATTCGTTGTCCCATCCGAATGCGCCGTGATCCTGCCCGAGCGTGGCGATGCCCGACGGGTATCGCGACCCACGGGTCGCGCGATGGCGCAGCCGGGTGCGCCGCAGACCGCGGCCGGGCCGGCGACGGCGCGGGAGCGCGCTTCTGTGCGGGGTCCAGCTCGTGCAGTAGGTAGCACAGCGTCTCGATATGCATCCAGCGATGCTCCAGCGCCGTCAGCACACGTTCCATCGGCAAATCGTCCCAGGCCTCGTCGAGCCGGCGGCGCGTGCGGGTGACGTAAGCCCGCACTTCGTCGAGTCGCGGCCAGTCCGAGGGGCGATCCGCCGGCGCCTGCCCAAGCGGCGGATCGATGCCGGCCTCGAACAGGCGGTCGAAGGACGGTTGAAACGACGGCAGGTCGAGCACGCCGCGCGCGAGCTGATTCCAGTCGAACGCATCGAGGTGCCCGACATAGAAGATCAGCCGATGCCGGTCCGGGATCGGCCGCTCATGCAGCATCGGTGGATCGACCAGCGCGAACAGCGCGTCCGTGTGCGCACGAGCGGCCAGCACTTCGCTGCGAAGCAGGGCGGCGGATCGGTTGAGCGCGACGCTATCCATCGTGCCACCATAGCGCGCCCGGCGGGCCCGGCCAAGCGCGCGGGCAGGTGGTGTCTCATGGGGCGGTTGCGGGGGGTGTCGGCGGCGCCGTTATTGATCCGGCCTGCGCCTAAGTGGTCTGTACTCCGGGCTCGCTCGCGACGGGGTCGTACGACCGCAACTGGGGTAAGCACTGGCCATCCCGCGAATTGGGAGGCGATGTCGGTCTCCAGGCGGATAGTTCAGGTCCGCCAAAAGTGTCATTTTCGGCAGGAGTCGCGAGGTCATCTGACCTGAACGCGCGTGCGCACCATGAACATCAAGTCCCTGACCGTTCACCTCGACGAAACGACCGACGCTCGCCTCGGCTTGCTGTCACGACGGTGCGACACGACGCCGGAGCATTTCGTTGAAATGCTGTGCCAGTCGCTCGACGGCGAGACCCTCGAGCGCGTCGTCCTGCGCGCCATGGTGGACGACACCTCGTCCGAACCCGGTATCGCCAGGATGCCGGAGCGGCGCACAGCGGCTGCGCCGTCGTCGGCGCCGATCGCACCGGTCAAGCCCTAATCCCAGGACGCCCAGCCGTTTTGCCGGGCGCACTGCGGCCCGATTCCGATCGCCTTAGGTGTCTGCGTTGCGATCCGCGGCGCACGTCGTGCCGAGTACGAGCGCTTCGCGCTTGAACCGCCCGCAAAACGCTCTTAGCGGCGCATTTCGAACAGCGTGGTCTCTGGGTCGGTGCCCTTGAGCGCTTCGGCAATCTGCTTGCGCGCCTTGATGAACGGCGAATTCTTCGCCTCGACCGCCAGGAACTCGTCGAGGTCGCCGTGCTCACGCTGCAGGCGCGGCACGAGATCGAGGAAGATGTCAGTCAGCTCCGGGTCGAACTGCTTGCCCTTGAGCGACGCGATCTCGGCCAGCGCATCCGACACCTTCCAAGCTTCCTTATACGGGCGCTTGTGCGTCAGTGCATCGAACACGTCCGCCAGCGCGCTGACGCGCGCCGCAATCGGAATCGCGGTGCCGGTGAGCTTGGTCGGGTAGCCGGTCCCGTCCCAGCGCTCGTGGTGATGGCGCGCAATCTCCTCGGCGATGTGCATCTGAGGAATGTTCGACTTCGCCAGGATGTCCGCACCGGCCGTCGTGTGCGTCTGCATGATCTCGCGCTCGCCCGGCGTCAGCTTCCCCGGCTTGAGCAGGATCGCGTCCGGCACGACCAGCTTGCCGATGTCGTGCAGGCGTGCAGCGAGGTCGATCAGGAAGCACACGTCGTCTTCCAGCCCGATCTCCTTGCCAAGAATTGATGCCAGACGGCCGACGCGATAGCAGTGCTCGCCCGTCGTGTCGTCGTGCAGCTCCGCCGCCACCGATTGCTGCTCCAGCAGCAGGATGCGGTTGCGCATGAGCTCGCGTTCGCCGAGTTGGATGCGCAGCTTGCCGCGCTGGTTAGCCATCGCGACGTCGATCGAACCCGGGCCGAAAGCGGGCTGCTCGACCTGCTTGATGTACTCGCTGTGATGCATCAGAACCTGCGCGGCCTTCGCCTCGCGGTTCATGGCTAGCAGCTCATGCAAGTACACCAGAGCCACGTCGGGCTGTCCGGCGGCCTCGTATCCGGCTATGCATGCCGATAGTGCTTCGCGCACTTCGGACCTGACCGCATTGCGGGCATGCTCCAGCGATCGCTTGAGTCGTGTGAGTCCGATATCGGTGCGCTGAGCGTGTACATCCACGAGCCCGGTGATCATTGTCGCCAAGTAATCTGCCCGCGCGCTCGGCGCCTTCGTTGCATACCGTCGCGCGAGGTCGCAGTGTTCCTCAGCATGACCAATTTCGCCGACTTCCAAGAGAAGCCTCGCGTAGTGATTCTCCGCGAAGACTCGTATCAAACAATCATCGGCTGTGACTGGGTCGGGATCGAGCTCAATTGCAGTGCGCACTGCCTTGATGCCGCGGCGCACATCGTGAAGGTGCACTGCGCAGTTTGCGATGTTCGCGTGCGCCAATTTCTCGACGGGACGAAACTCGGCCGAGTCCTTGGCGATCTGTGCTGCTCGCTCAAAGCAGTCAAGGGCATCGCCATACTGAGCCGAATTTTGGAGTGCAAGCCCCAGGTTGTTCCAAACCGGTGCTTCCGCGCCCGGATTTCCAAGCGTCCGCGCAACCTGAAGCGCTTCCAGCAGCGACTCCGTTGCACTCGGAAGGCTACCCGTTTCAACGAACATGAGACCGCGTTGTGACAAGCCCCGACGCAACAACGTTGGGCTTCGAATTGCGCGCGCAAAGGTGGCGCCTTTCGATGCGGCGGACAGCGCGAGGATCGGTTGCGCGGCAAGATAGAAAAAATGTGCAATCAGGAGCAGGCACTCGACCGATTCAACCGATGCGTGGTCGACCGACAGTCCGGCGAGTTCATCGAACGCTGATCGAAAGATCGCCGTGGAATCCGTGGAGGGAGTGGCGAGCAGGGACCGCAACTGCGAATGAAGATCCGCGCAGCGTGCGCGGGTCTGGTCGGGCGGCGGGGGAACGAACACTGCGGACATCGTTCGCGAATTGTTGGTGGACGTCGCGGGTGTCAAAGGGACGAAAAGAAGGGGGGCTTGCCTTTTCCCTACAGGTACCGTTACATTGGCGCTAACTCGCTTATCGGCCGAAAAGTGAGTTTCTGAAGAGTTACATTTTTCGAACTGCAGTTCAGCGGAGTAGGGGGCGCCCATGGATCAGGTACTTGAGCAAGTCGTTGAAACCAAGGAAGAAATCGTCGAACTTAGCCTTAGCGAACTCGCGCTGGTGGGCGGGGGCTGCGGTCTCGGTTCCAACCTGTAAGTCAAAGTCTTAGGGTTTTATAAGCGGGCGCCTCGGCGCCCGTTTTCTCTTATATTCAAAGGCTTGGCGTTACGAGTCGGCGCGCGGGTCAGGCGAAACCCAGTGCGGGCGCTTGTCGCAGCAGTGCCTGTCGCCCCTCAGACGCCCGTTGCTCCCAGCCTCGTCCGCGTTCTACTGCATCGTCCCAGGCCGCCTTCAGTTCGTCCGCTCGCCCGTTCTCCAGGCACCACTCGACGATCGCGGCCGCCTGCAGAAGGTCTTTGGCCGACTTCGTCCGCTCGCGAATGGGCCGTTCGCCGTAGACGATGAGCTTGTGGATGGCGAACCGCTCGGGCGAGGGCAGGTTGACCGTGCACGCGCCGGCATTGGCAAATACGCAGCCCTGGGTCGTGCCTTCAAGCGAAAACTCCATGAACTTCAGCGGCTCGAGGGCGATGTTCAGGTCCTTCATGCGGACCGGATCGCCTTGGCGCGTCATGCTGGTGACAAAGTCAACGCGAAGCTCCGCGTCGTCCTTGCTGCGGTACTGGGCGCCCAGGTTGCCCTTGAGTTCGCTGATCGGCAGCAACCCCAGTTTCAGTGACTCAAGGGCGCCGTGCACGTCGATCTTGAGGTCGGCCGGCAGAGCGACGGACACGTTGCGTCCCGCACGGGCGAAATCAACGTCCAACGTCGCCGTGCCGTGCAACCAACGCACCCCGAGCAAATTTCCGAGTGCGATTAAAGCGTGAGTGCCGATCAGGATGCCTCCGGCACGGAACAATCCGTATTCGGATAGCCGCTTGACGATCCGGAAGTGCTTCGCAGCCAGCGGCGTGCAGCCATGGGCGATCGCGGCCCTGGCCTGCGGCGCGAGGGGGCTTGAACCATGCGAACTCTTGAAGTTTTCGACGAAGTTGCGGACCTCGCCGGAGTCGGGCCCTACATAGACGAGCCGAGGCCGCTCCACGCCGGGTTCGCGGTAGGCGAAGTACCAGTACTCAGCACCCTTGCGCAGCGTCTTCTTGTGGAACGAACCGGAGGTTCCGGCCAGCGCGCCGGCCAGTTCGGACGCCCGCGTGCGTTCCGCCAGTTCCGCGTAGGCGGTCTGCGCGGACAGGGACAATTCAGCGTATCGCACGGGCATGGTCGTACTATACGTTTTGTTTTTTTGTATTACAACGTCGAGCGACGTCACACCGTCAACTTTGTACGGCGCCAAGAGCAACCGAGCAGTCCTGGTAGCATTCGCCGACAATGGCCTCCGATAAGGCTAGATGAGGCCCTTTGCTGCACGACGCCAAACACTTGCCGAACTGGCCAATGAAAGCAGGTCCTCCTCGTGGCAAGCCAATCGTGCCCTGCTGATGGCCCCCGTTCGACAGTGCGGGCCGCGCCCGGCCAAGACTGCGGTCAGCGGCGTTCAGCCCTCGACGGTGATGCCGGACCCGGCCGCGAGTTCGCCGATCTCGGCGGCAGCGCCGAAGCCCTCGGATCGGAAGACCTCCAACACCGCGTTGACCGCGTTGGGTGCGCAGGCAACGAGCAGACCGCCGCTCGTCTGTGGATCGGTCAGCAGCGCCTTCATCGTGTCGTCGACGTTCTTCAGGGTCACGTGCGGCCCGTAGCCCGCCCAGTTGCGGCCCGGACGCGCCGGTGATGAAGCCCTGGGCGGCGAGCCGCGAAGCGCCTGGCAGCAGCGGGATATCCGGGGTGCGCAACTGCGCAGCCAGTCCGCTGCCGAGCGCGATCTCGTTTAGGTGGCCGAGCAGACCGAAGCCCGTGACGTCCGTCATCGCATGCACAGCATCCATTTCGGACAAGCGTCGCCCGGGTGTGTTGAGCTTCGTCGTGTTGGCGATCATCTGCGCGTAGCCGGCGGCATCGAGCGCGTCCTTCTTCAGCGCGGCCGAATAGATGCCGACGCCGAGCGGCTTGCCGAGGATCAGCGCATCGCCTGCCTTGGCACTCGAGTTCTTCTTGACCTTCTTTGGGTGCACGAGGCCGAGCGCCACCAGCCCGTAGATCGGTTCGACCGAGTCGATCGTATGGCCGCCCGCGATCGGGATACCGGCCGCGGCACAGACGTCCTGCCCGCCCTCGACGATGCGGCGGATCACTTCGAGGGGCAACTGGTTGACCGGCATCGCGAGCAGGGCGAGCGCCATGAACGGCGTGCCACCCATCGCATACACATCGGAAAGCGCGTTGGTCGCCGCGATGCGGCCGAATTCGTACGGGTCGTCGACGATCGGCATGAAGAAGTCGGTGGTGGCGATCAGCGCCTGCTCGTCGTTGATCTGGTAGACGGCGGCGTCGTCCGAGGTCTCGATGCCGACCAGCAACTGCGGCGGCACGATGCCCTGCGAGCCCTTCAGGATTTCGCCCAGCACGCCGGGCGCGATCTTGCAACCGCAGCCGCCGCCGTGCGAGAAGGACGTGAGTTTGATTTGGAAATCGGTGGCGGCGTTCATCGTGTGGCCTTGCGGCGTGGAATCTCACGATTATGGAGGAGCTGGTGCACAAGGTCGCGCACGGCGGCCCGCTCGACCTTGGGGCTGAAGAGCCAGGCGCGGGCGCGACATGCTGAGGCGAGCCGGCGCAGGAACGCACGGTCCGTCGAGGCGCGTTCCACCAGCTCGGTTGCCTCGCGTACGTCGCCAATCCGGAACACGCCCGGATAGCGGCCTCCGACCATGCCGACGTTGCCATCGGCGTTGGAGATCAGCACTGGCGTGCCGCTGCGAATCGCTTCGAGCACCGCCTGCGCACCGCCTTCCAATTTCGACGGATGCAGCAACAGCGCGGCATGGCGCATCAACTGGCGCGCGCGGGCGCGGGTCAGTTCACCCAACCACCGGTAGCGCGACGTGCGCGCCTCGGTGCGCCGGGCGGCGGCGGCATAGCGCTCCTCAAGCGCCGCGCCGGCGTGGAGGATGCGGACGCGCGAGGTCGCAGGCAGCCCGAGCGCGACCCGCATCACGGTTTGCGGATCCTTCTCGTAGCGTAGATGGCCGACCACGGCGACATCGAAGGTCCGGCGCCGCCGGGCGCCGCGCTTCAGCGCCGGTGCTGATTGGAAGATGACCGTGGTCTTGGTGCGATGGTGCGCGGGCAGAGCCTGTGCGGCGAGCTCCTGCAGCACCACGAGGCGGTCGGCAAGTGCAAGCGACCGTTGTGCCTCGCGGTTCGCTGGAAGGTCACGGTACAGGTCGGTGCCGGTGAGCACAACGCCGAGGCCGCGGTCCGGATGCGCGCCGCGGAATGCCGAAATCGAATCGGCCGAGCGTCGCGCATGCAGTGCGATCATCACGTCGCATGGCTCGCCGTCCCATTGCTCGAGCACTCGCACGCGGTGATCCGGTCGCAGGAAGCGCGCCCAGCGCACTGCCGTGTGCCAGTTGCCGGTGTTCGCCGCGCGCGATGCCGGTGTGACGATGCAGACGGATGGTCGGGAAGCGTTCAACGCAGGAGGTGCGGATCGGTGCGCTCGAGGGGGCCGGCGCGCTCGTCATGGCTCTGACGAGTATAGGGAGGTGCAATCCGACCGGTGCGCGGCTGATCGGTCGATATGCGGTCAAGTGGCCGGTGCGCAGCGGCGACCGCGATCCCGATATTCCTGTTTTGACGCACCGCCAGTTTCCGGAATACTGCGCGCCATGAAAAAACGATTCACCTTCACGCGCGGCCTGCGGCGGTTGGCCGTGGCCTCAGTCCTTTGGCTTTTCGGGACGTCGCTTCACGCGCAGGCGCCAGCGACGACAGAACTGGCGGCTAGCTACGTCGAGGCGCAGGAGCGGGGTCGCCGCGACGAATCGGACGAGGCGACACGTGACTATCACCGCGACGTCCTGCTGCCGCAATTCAGCGAGCGCTATCGCGCGCATTTCCGGGACTGCACGGCAAGCGTGCCGCAGCCGGAGTCCACCCCGTTTTCATTCGTGGCAGCGATCGGCGCCGATGGCCGCGTGCTGCGTCTGTGGAGCGATCGCAGCACCAACGTCTACCAGTGCATGCGAGGGCGGCTGCTGTTCGACCGCTTCGCGCCGCCGCCGCGCGCGCCGTTCTACCTCTACATCCACATGCGCTTCGTCAACTGAGGGCGGGCGAGAAGGCCGCTCGGAACACCCCACCGAACCATGCGCTCAATCGCCTGTGCCATTGCGGGCCTGTGGCTGACAGTCTGCGCTGCCACGGACGCACCCGACCCAGGTCAGACCGTTCCGCCGCCGCCAGTCATCGTGGTCGCTGCGGGCGACATTGCCGACTGCGGTTCGGATGGTCTGCAGTTTCCCAACGCGTTCCGCACGGCCGATTTGATTGCATCGACGGACTCCATTGTGCTGACGCTGGGCGACAACACCTATCCCGTCGGCGCCCCGGCGGAGTTCGCGGACTGTTTCCAGTCGACCTGGGGCCGGTTCAAGGACCGGATCCGACCCAGTCCTGGCAATCATGACTACATGACGAACGGCGCCGATGCCTATTTCGATTACTTCGGCGCAGCCGCCGGGCCGGACCGGCGCGGCTACTACAGCTTCGATGTCGGCAGCTGGCATCTCCTGTCGCTCAACAGCAACATCGACGCAAGCGTCGGGTCGGCGCAGTACGCGTGGTTGCAGGCGGACCTCGCTGCCGCTTCGGGTGCGCGCTGCACGCTCGCGTACTGGCATCACCCCGTGTTTACCTCGGGGCCGCACGGGAACAATCCACGCATGGCGGACATATTCAGGTTGCTGCACGCCGCGGGGACCGAGGTCGTGCTGGTGGGTCATGACCACATCTATGAACGATTCGCCCCGCAGGACGCCGCTGGAGTGGCCGATCCTGCGCGTGGAGTCCGCAGCTTCACGGTGGGAACGGGCGGTGCGCGTCTCTATTCCCTGCGCTCGCCGCAGCCAAACAGCGAGGTACGCGATGCGTCGACGCACGGCGTGCTGCGCCTGATGTTGGGCGCGAGCGACTTTCGCTGGGCGTTCGTTCCGGTCGATGGTGGCGCGCCGCGCGACGAAGGATCGGCGGACTGTCACCGGTAGTCGCGCTTTACGCGCCGCCGCGCCAAAGAATCTGGCTCTGCCGGAGGTCGAACGTCAGCACGACTGTCGGCCAGAAACTCTCCTTGGCCAGCGGCGGGCGGCGGGTGTACTCGACGACCGCACAGGCGAGCGTGATCAATTCGAGCGGCCGTTGGGTGTCGGCGGACGCATCGGCGACGTTGACCGACGGTAAGAGCACGTCCTCACGGGTAGCGGGATGTCGCCCCTGACCGTGGCCAGCGGGCACGCGACGCTGCGTATGCCTGCGGCGATGTGCTGTCCGGTGACACACGCCCGCAAGGGCAGCGGCGAGGCGATCTTCCCGCGGTGGGCGGGAAGTTCGGTGCCGCTTGGACGGGGATTCGCCCTGGGTGCCGGTCAAGCTGAGGTGGGTTACGTCGGCCCTGACGGTCGCGGGGCGTAGCGGCGTCACCGATACCGCGCATCGAGTCCGATGCGCGGCGCGACTACGGAATCTGGATCTTGCCGCCGCCGCCCATGCCGCCTGGCGGGAACCCCGCACCGCCCTGGCCGGGCAACACGATCGAAGACGCCGCCTGGCGCCGCAGGTCCTGCAACTCTCTGACGGTACGTTCGACGGCGACCTTCGCGGCTCCGGCGTAGCCCTCGACTGCTTCAGCGAGCGACTTCGCTTCGATTTCGAAGGTAATGGGTAGCGGACCCATCTGCGTCATGATCTGCGCTTCGCCGGTGTAGACGATGGCGCGCATGCCGTCGGTGGCGCCCTGCGGGGTGACCGGCACGAGCGTGCGAATCGTTCCAATCTTGCGGTCGGTGTAGATCTCCTCGCGATACAGCGAGGTGGCGTCCATCGAGATATCGAGGTCGGCGGCAGAGGCCATGTCGTTCTCCAGCAAATGTTGCAGGCGGCGGTCGTCTGGCAGTGTCGGTCGTGTCCTGACCTCGGAAGACGCCAGCCGCGCGGCCGCCGAGTATAGGATAGCCCCGCCGACCGCCGCCGCTGACCCGGATCAAGGGCTCCGGCCGGTGCCGGGCTAGCCTGCACGCTTTGCCCGCGAGGAGCCAGGGTGCAACGAGTACTTCCGGAGGGCCTGCGCCCATTGCGACTGCGGCAGCGTGAGCTGCTGCCAATCGTCCAGGGCGGCATGGGCGTCGGTATTTCGGCGCATCGCCTTGCCTCGGCGGTAGCGCGCGAGGACGCGCTCGGCACGATCGCCTCGGTAGACCTGCGGCATCACCACGCGGACCTGATGGCGCAGTGCAAGGACGTGCGTGACCGTGCCGTGCTGGACCGCCTGAACCTGATCGCGCTCGATCGCGAAATTCGATTGGCCCGTGAACAGTCCGGCGGTCGCGGCGCGATTGCCGTCAACGTGATGAAGGCCGTCGATCAGCATGCGGCGCTGATTCGCCAGTCCTGCGAGTCAGGCGCCAATGCGATCGTCATGGGGGCCGGCCTGCCGCTCGATCTGCCGGACTTGTGCGCCGACTTCCCTGACGTGGCGCTGATTCCGATTCTGTCGGACGCGCGCGGTGTGGCGATCGTTCTGCGCCGCTGGCTGCGCAAGCACCGGGTGCCGGATGCCATCGTCATCGAGCATCCGCGCTATGCGGGAGGTCACCTCGGTGCGACACGCATCGAGGACCTCAACGATCCACGTTTCAACTTCGATCGCGTGATCGAGGACGTATCGCTGACGCTGCGCGATCTGCAACTCGAAGCCGATAAGATTCCGCTCGTCGCGGCCGGTGGCATCAATTCCCACGAGAAGATGCGCGACGTGCTCGCACTGGGTTACGCCGCCGTGCAGATCGGCACTGCGTTCGCGGTGACGACGGAAGGCGATGCCCACCCGAACTTCAAGAAAGTGCTGGCCGAAGCGCAGCCGCGGGACATCGTCGAATTCATTAGCGTGGCAGGCTTGCCGGCCCGCGCGGTGCGCACGGTCTGGCTGGATCGCTATCTGCGTCGCGAATCGGTCTTGCAGCAGGAGGCCGCGGATTGGATGGCACGGAAGCTGCCACCCGATCCGGTCGGGCGCTGCAGCGGTGCTTTGCAGTGCCTGACAACCTGCGGCTTGCGCGACGGCATCGCAACAATTGGGCAGTTCTGCATCGACACTCAGCTCGCCGCCGCACTGCGGGGTGAGCTCACGCGTGGACTGTTCTTCCGCGGTGCCGCGACGGTGCCGTTCGGCACGGCGATCCGGCCCGTGCGCGAACTGATCGATTACCTGCTGAGCGGGCGATTGCCGGCGAGTCTCGTCAACGTCTGAGCGGCTACTCCAGCCCGGTCGGAATCCCCATCACGGCGTTGAAGCCGCAATCGACGTGCGTGATCTCCGCCGTGACGCCGGCAGCGAGGTCGGACAACAGGAACGCCGCCACGTTGCCGACATCCTCGATCGTCACATTGCGCCGCATGGGTGCCGTGCTTTCGACCACCGAGAAGATCTTCGAGAAGCCCTTGATTCCGGCAGCGGCAAGTGTCTTGATCGGGCCGGCCGAGATCCCGTTCACGCGAATCCCGCGTGGGCCGAGGCTGGCGGCGAGATAGCGCACGCTGGCCTCGAGACTCGCCTTGGCCAGTCCCATCGTGTTGTAGCTCGGCACGGCACGTTCGGCACCGAGATAGGTCAGCGTCAGCAAGGACGCATTGCGGCCTTGCATCAATGGGAGAGCGGCCTTGGCGAGCGCGGGGAAACTGTAGGCGGAGATGTCATGCGCGATGCGGAAACCTTCGCGTGACAGGCCATCGACGAAATCGCCCGCGATGGCTTCCCGCGGCGCAAAACCGATTGAGTGCACCAGGCCGTCGAGTGCGGGCCAGCGCAGTCTGAGCGCATCGAAGGCGGCACTGATCTGCGCATCGTCGGCAACGTCCATGTCGAACACCAGATCGGAACCGAACTCGGCAGCGATCTCGGTGATCCGCTCCTTGAACCGGTCGCCCACATAGGTGAATGCGAGTTCTGCGCCTTCACGCTTGCAGGCGTGCGCGATGCCGTACGCGATCGAGCGGTTGGAGAGCACGCCGGTGATCAGCAATCGCTTGCCGGACAGGAAGGCCATGATGTCTGGGTACTCGCCGTGCTGTGGAGTCGGGCGCGCAGTATAGGCGGTCGCCTGCGCCGCCCGGTGCCCTCTTCGCTAGCGGGTAGTGGCGATGACCTTGCCCGGTGCGCGTGCCGGTGATTTGGTCACCGCCTTCGCCGCGGGCGCTTTGCCCGACTGGGCAGCAGTGGCCCGCGCCGACGGCTTGGCCTTGCTGCCGCCCTTGGCCGTGACAGGTGCCTTCGCTGCCGGCACAGTCAACTCGAGGCGCTGACCGGCAAACAGGGTCGGTGCCGTCAAGTGGTTCCAGACGATGACGTCCTTCTCGCCGACGCGATAACGGCGTGCGACCGAAAACAGCGTATCGCCCCGGCGCACGCGGTAAGTGACCTTTCGCAGGTTCGACTGCTCGGGCACGAGGGCGAAGCGGGCATCCAGGCTGTCGGCCGGAATGTCGCTTTCCATCGTCTCGTCACGCGGGATCAGGATGGTCGAGCCGGCGCTGATCACATAACGCGGCGGGATGCGGTTCGCCTCGCGCAGCTTTTCCTCGCTGATTCCCACGCGGCGCGCCACGGCGGCGAGCGTATCCGCAGGCGTCATCTTGTAAACAGTCCAGCTCGCGAGCGGCTGGCCCGTGGCATCCCAGGCGGCGAGGTTGGCGTGGAACCGATCGACGCTCTTGGCGGGCAGCAGCAGCTTCGCACCACCGGCTCCGACGATGACCGGCCGGTTAAATGAAGGGTTCAACGCGAGGAATTCGTCGACGTCCAGTTCCGCGAGCCGGGCCGCTGTGTGCACGTCGATGTCGCGCGTCTTGTGCACAGCGACAAAGTACGGAGTGTCGTCAATCTTTGGCAGCACCACACTGTACTTGCCGGGATCGGAGACGATGTTCTTGATCGCCTGCAGCTTCGGCACGTAGTACTGCGTTTCATTCGGCATCCTGAGATCGGTGTAGCCGGCGGGCTTGCGCGCGCGCTGGTTCTTCGCAATGGCCCGCGACACCGCGCCTTCGCCCCAGTTGTAGGCCGCGAGCGCCAGGTGCCAGTCACCGAACTGGTCGTACAACTTCTGGAGGTAGTCGAGCGCGGCGCGGGTCGACTCGACGACGTCACGCCGTTCGTCGAGCCACATATTCTGCTCGAGTTCGTAGGTCTTCCCCGTCGACGGGATGAACTGCCAGAGGCCTGCAGCCTTCGCCGATGAGATTGCCTCGGGAACGAACGCTGACTCGACGAAGGGAAGCAACGCGAGTTCGGTCGGCATGTCGCGCCGCTCGATCTCCTCGACGATGTGATACAGGTAGCGGCTCGATCGCTGCGCCATGCGATCAAAGTAATCGGGCTGGTTTGCGTACCAGAGCGTGCGGTTCTCGGCGAGTTTGGTTTCCAGGTCCGGAATGCGAAAGCCGCGCCGTATACGCACCCACAGGTCGCCCGGGGGCGGCGTGGGCGGCACCACAACCCGCATCGAGGGCGGCTTCCCGACGAGGCGCGGTCGCGCACCCCACTCCCGTTCGTCGTATGGCCATTCGGAATAGGCGTCGGGCAGCGTTTCGAGCAATTCGCCAAGCGGGTCGCGCGAGGGCGCAGCCGACGGCGCGGCCGCGGCCGCCGTCGTGGCCGCGGGGGCCGCCGGGGCCGCATCCGCCTGCGGCTCGTTTGCGGCCGCTACGCTGCTGAACGCGAAAACGCACAATGCCGCGCAGGCGGCCGCGATGATTGCTGAGCGCATCGGCAGAATTTACAGAAGTATTCCGGCCCTGTGGGGTCGACAATCGCCTGGCGAATCAATGTCAAGCGAACCCATTCTTCCACTTCCTGAGAGCGGCAAATGTCGTAACGGCCGTGGTTTCAGCGCCCTTTTCCCGGCGCGCGGCCGCATCCCGTATCGCCGGCACATCGCAACGCATGAAGGGATTTGTTGCAAGTTCGAGGCCGATCGTCGAAGGCACCGTCGGCGCGCCGAGGCGCCGGGTTGCCGCGACGGCGGCGGCGCGCGCCTGAAGGTCGATATTGCCGGGCTCGACGGCCAGCGCGAACCGGACATTGGCCAACGTGTATTCGTGCGCGCAGTAAACGCGCGTGTTGGCGGGTAGCGCGGCCAGACGCTCGAGCGAGTCCAACATCTGCGCCGGAGTTCCCTCGAATAGCCGACCGCAGCCACAGGCGAACAACGTGTCGCCACAGAAGACCGCCGGTTGAGTGAGCGCGTCGGTGAAATAGGCAATGTGACCTGCAGTATGGCCGGGCACATCGAGTACCTTGAATGGCGTTCCGAGCACTTCGATGCGATCGCCGCCGCTAACGTGGACATCGACGCCATCGATGTCTTCGCTGCTCGGCCCGTAGACCTTGGCGCCGGTGGCGCGCAGCGCGGTCACGCCGCCCACATGGTCGGCGTGGTGATGGGTGACTAGAATCGCGTCCAGCGTCAGGTGGCGTTCGTGGAGCGCACGCTCGACAGGCGCGGGGTCGCCGGGATCGACAATGGCCGCGTGGCCGTCGCGGCTCAGCAGCCACAGGTAGTTGTCGCTGAACGCGGGAAGCGGAGTAATGGAGATTTCGGCAGAACTGGTCATGTGGGACATCACGTGAATCCGAGTGGTTCGATTGTGAAGCTATCCGAGTTCCTGTGCTCGCCGCCCGGGCGTTACGTGCTCGACTGGGAACAACTGCATCTCGACGCGGCGGTTGCCGACATCTTTGGCTACCACGCGCTGCAGCTCGGACTGCCGGAGATCGACGCGCTGCGCGAAAACCGCATGCCCTTGCGATTCTGTGCCGCCGATCGGCAACTGGAGGTCGGAACAAACAACGGCGAACGCCGTGTCGCCATCATCAACCGCTACGAGGAACTGCCGTTCGCCACGCACTCGATCGACCTCGTCGTGATGCCGCACATCCTGGAGTTTGCCGCCGATCCGCACCAGGTGCTGCGCGAGGTCGAGCGCGTTCTGGTGCCTGAGGGCCACGTGATCATCACGGGTTTCAATCCCGCCAGTCTCTGGGGCATGCGGCAGTTCTGTACGCGGCTCGGCGCCTCGCCCTACCTGCCGCGCGAAGGACACTTCATTTCGCTGCCGCGCGTGAAGGACTGGCTCAAGCTGCTTTCGTTCGACTTTGCGCGCGGCCGCTTCGGCTGTTACGCGCCGTCGGCACGCTCGGCAACCTGGCTCAACCGCTGGCGCTTCATGGAGAAGGCCGGCGATCGCTGGTGGCCGGTGCTGGGTGCCATCTACATGATGACGGCGGTGAAGCGTGTGCGCGGCATGCGGCTGGTGGGCAAGGTTTGGAAGCACACCGAGGAACGCACGCGCCAGCTCACGCCGGTAGCAACGACTCGCATCGCGTTGGCGACGGGGGAGGCGCACAGCGCCGTGGTGATCGACGACCTCGATGCGGCCAATGATGCGCGTCCCCGTTCGAAGCGCGGATGAGACACGCGAAGAGCGTTGCGCTCGCATCCGACCGTTCGGAAGTGTCCGCGGACTCACAGGTCGAGATCTGGACCGACGGCGCCTGCAAGGGCAATCCCGGGCCGGGAGGCTGGGGCGCACTCCTCAAGTACGGCGACCACGAGCGGGAACTGTTCGGTGGTGCGGCCTCGACAACCAACAATCGCATGGAACTGACGGCGGTTATCGAGGCACTCTCGTCGTTGAAGCGCCGCTGCCGCGTCGTGTTGCACACCGACTCCAAGTACGTGCAGCTTGGCATTACCGAGTGGCTGCCGAACTGGATCCGGCGCGGTTGGAAGACGGCGGACAAGAAGCCGGTGAAGAACGCGGACTTGTGGCAGCAGTTGCAGACCGCGGCGGCCCGTCATGACATCGACTGGCGCTGGATCAAGGGGCACGCCGGCCACGACGGCAACGAACGGGCCGACGAACTCGCGAACCGCGGGGTCGAATCGCTGTCTCAGGAACCTGATCGTCGCTGAGTCAGCGCGCAGCGGGTGTTAAAGTCGCGCTACTCCGCGGCACCCTCTTTGCAGCCAATTTCCGATGAAACATCGAGTCACGATCATTGCGATCGGCGTCCTGCTCGCCGTAGCGGGCGGCGCCTATTTCGCGCGTGACGTTTTCACTCCTGGCCCCGCCGCGGTGGCCGGTGTGAAAGGTGAGGCCAAAGTCGAGGTGAAGAGCGATAGCAAGGCGGCCTCCAAGGGAGGGCCCGGCGGGCCGACCCCGGTCGAAGTCGTGCAGCTCAAGCCGACCACGGTCAAGGAGGATCTACAGGCTGTCGGGTCGCTGCGATCGAACGAAAGCGTGATTCTGCGGCCGGAGGTCTCCGGACGAATCGCCCAGATTGGATTCAAGGATGGCCAGACCGTGCGCAAGGGCCAGTTGTTGGTGGCGCTCGACGCGTCGTTGAACGAGGCCGAGGTGGCGCAGGCGAAGGCCGAGTACGACCTTGCACTGTCGAACCTCAGGCGCAGTGAAGACCTGGCGAGCCGCAAGTTCATCAGCTCGAGCGCACAGGAAACAGCGGCGTCCAACGCGCAGGTTTCCGAAGCCAAGCTGAAGCTCGCGCAGGCAAGGCTCTCTAAGATGCGCATCATCGCGCCGTTCGACGGAGCGGTCGGTATCCGCAGCGTCAGCCTCGGCGATTACGTCAAGGATGGTACGGATCTCGTCAACGTCGAAGACGTGCGCATCCTGAAGGTGGATTTCCGGTTGCCCGAGCGGAACTTCTCGCAGGTCCGTGTGGGCCAGCCGATTGAAGTGGTGGCCGACGCGCTCCCCGGCGACCGCTGGCAGGGACAGATCGAAGCCATCAATCCTCGCGTGGATGCGGGCGGCCGTGCACTCGAGATCCGTGGGTTGCTTGAAAACACCAGTGGCCGCCTGCGACCGGGCATGTTCGTCCGTGTGCGCGTGCTCGTCGGCGAACGTGCCAATGCGTTGATGGTGCCTGAAGAGGCAATCGTGCCGCAGGGCGAGGCGTTCCATGTCTACAGGGTCGTGGACGGCGCGGCGCGACGCGTGCCAGTGAAGATCGGTGTACGGCGCGACGCCCAAGTGGAGATACTGGACGGGCTCGCGCCGGGCGACCAGGTCGTAACCGCGGGTATGCGTCTGACGCGCGACGGTCAGCCAGTGCGTGTGCTCGCGCCGGGCGAGGGCATCCCGGCTAAGGGCGGGGACACAAAGGACGGCGCAACCAAGCCGGGCGCTGCCGCTGAACAGGACGCCAAGCCCGCGGTTCCCAAGGCTGATAGCGCGGGCAAGTCCTGACGCGTGAAACAGCGGAGGTCGAAATGAGTCTCTTCGAACTTTGCATTCGCAGGCCGGTGCTTTCCACCGTGCTCTCGCTGCTCGTGCTGGTCATCGGCCTGATCTCGTACTCGCGGCTTGCGGTGCGCGAGTATCCGAAGATCGACGAGCCAGTGGTCAGCGTCAGTACCAAGTACGCCGGTGCTTCGGCCGAAGTCATCGAGTCGCAGATCACCAAGGTGCTGGAGGATTCGCTGGCGGGCATCGAAGGGGTTGAACTGCTCACGTCGTTTAGCCGGTCGGAACAAAGCAACATCAATGTCCGCTTCCGCCTCACGCGCGACCCGGACTCGGCGGCGGCGGATGTGCGCGACAAGGTCGCGCGCGTCCGTGCTCGGTTGCCCGACAACGTCGATGAGCCGGTGATTGCCAAGGTCGAGGCGGATTCGTTCCCGGTCATCTGGATGGCCGTGACAGCCGGCGAACGTTCGTCGCTCGAGGTGTCCGATTACCTAAATCGCTACGTCAAGCCGCGTCTTTCGGTGTTGCCCGGCGCAGCCGATGTCTGGATCTTCGGCGAACGCAAGACATCGATGCGCATCAATGTGGACCGCGACCGGCTGGCAGCCTATCGGCTGACGCCGGGAGACGTCGAGGATGCGCTGCGGCGACAGAACATCGAACTGCCGTCTGGACGGATCGAGTCCTCGAAGCGCGAATTCTCCATCGTGGCGGCGACCGACGTCAGCACACGCGAACAGTTCGAGAGCCTCATCGTGGCCCAGTCGAGCGGCTATCCGGTGCGCTTGCGCGACGTCGCGCAAGTCGTCGTCGGCCCCGCCGAGGAGCGCGTGATCGCGCGATACCGCGGACTACCGTCGATCAACATGGGGCTGGTCAAGCAGGCGACTGGCAATCCGCTCGAACTGTCGCGTGCACTGCGCGCGGAGCTCGACAAGATCAACGAAACGTTGCCGGCGGGAATGAAGATCAGTGTCGCGTACGACTCGTCGGTCTTCATCGACCGCTCGATCGGATCGGTGTTCAGGACGATCGGCGAGGCGGTGATTCTCGTCGTGCTGGTGATCTTCTTCTTCCTGCGCAACCTGCGTGCGACGCTGATCCCGCTGGTGACGATCCCGCTGTCGCTGGTCGGGGCCTTCGCGCTGATGTACGTGTTCGGCTTTACGATCAACACGCTGACGCTGCTGGCGATGGTGCTCGCGATCGGCCTGGTGGTGGACGACGCAATCGTCGTGCTGGAGAACATCTACCGCAATATCGAGGCCGGGATGGACCGTGTCGATGCGGCCGTCAAGGGTATCAAGGAGATCGGTTTTGCCGTCGTGGCAATGACGCTGACGTTGACGGCCGTGTATGCGCCGCTGGCGTTCGCGACAGGGCGCACCGGGCGACTGTTCATCGAGTTCGCCCTCGCGCTGGCCGGTGCCGTGCTGGTCTCGGGCTTCGTTGCGCTCACGCTGTCGCCGATGATGTGCAGCAAGCTGCTGAAGCATGAGCCGAAGCACGGCAGGATCTTCACGATGGTCGAGGGCTGGCTCGAGGCGCTGAGCAGCGGCTATTCGCGCTCTCTCGCATGGGTGCTCGAGCGGCGCTGGATCATCGTCATCACCTGGGCCGTCGTCGCCGGCCTTGGCGGGCTATTCTTTTCGTTGTTGCGTTCGGAACTGGCGCCGCTGGAGGATCGCGGCGTGATCTTTGGGCGCCTGCAGTCGCCCCCGGGCTCGACCGTGGACTACACCTCGGAGCAGCTGCGAGCGGTCGAGCGCTATTACGACACAATCCCGGAGGCTTCGGCCTACAACGCGGTGGCAGGCTTCCCCACCGTCGATTACGGTAACGCGATCCTGCGGCTCAAGCCGTGGGAAGAGCGCACCCGCAAGCAGCAGGACATTGCACGCGACCTGAATGCGAAATTTTCGCAGCTGCCGGGCGTGATCGGCTTTGCGGTCAATCCGCCGTCACTCGGACAGTCGGGACGGTCGCTTCCGGTCGAATACGTGATCATGGCCCAGTTGCCGTATGCGGAGCTCGATCGCATCGTGCAGAACTTCATTGCCGAGATCAGCAAGACGGGCATCGTGCAGAACCCGCAGTCCGACCTGCGCCTGAATACCCCGGAACTTCGCGTGGACGTCAACCGCGACAAACTGGGTGACCTCGGCATCTCGGTGCAGACAGTCGGACTCACGCTGCAGACGATGCTTGGCGGGCGCCAGGTCACGCGCTTCAAGAAGGATGGCGAGCAGTACGACGTGATCGTGCAGGTCGCACCGCGCGACCGCAGCCGACCGAACGACATCAGCGACATCTACGTGCGCGGACGTGACGGTTCGATGGTCCAGCTTGCCAACGTCGTGGATGTGCTGGAGGGAGTCTCGCCGCAGTCACTCAATCACTTCCAGCGCTTGCGCGCCGTGTCGATCACAGCCCAGGTCGCTCCCGGCTACGCGCTCGGCGATGCGCTGAAGATGATGGACGACACGGCCAAGCGCGTACTGCCGCCGGGTGCGCTGACGGACCTCAATGGCCAATCGCGCGAGTTCCGCGATTCGCAGGGCTCGATCTACCTCACCTTTGCGCTTGCGCTGATATTCATCTACCTGGTGCTGGCGGCGCAGTTCGAGAGCTTTGCCGATCCGTTCGTCATCATGCTCTCGGTGCCGCTGTCGATGACCGGTGCGCTGTTTGCGCTGTGGGTGACTGGCGGGACTTGGAACATCTACAGTCAGATCGGAATGATCACGCTCGTTGGGCTGATCACCAAGCACGGCATCCTGATCGTGGAGTTCGCCAACCAGCTGCAGGAGCGCGGCGAGTCGCTGGTCGAGGCGGTCAAGCACGCCGCGGTGCTGCGGCTGCGCCCCATCCTGATGACCACCGGCGCGATGGTGCTGGGCGCGGTGCCGCTGGCGATGTCGGTCGGTGCCGGCGCCGAAAGCCGCATCCAGATCGGATGGGTCATCGTCGGTGGACTCACCTTCGGAACGCTGCTGACGCTCTACGTCGTGCCGACGATGTACACGCTGATGGAACAGTGGCTTGGCAAGTGGATGGGGTCGCATCAGCATCATCCCATCGCTCCGGCTGCCGAACCGGCGCGGCACGGCGCCGGCGCGGAATAGGGGTCCGATGCGCCTCGTAGTGCTCGACACCGAGACGACCGGTCTCGAAGCGAAGGAAGGCCACCGCATCATTGAGGTCGGCGCGATCGAAGTCGTCGGTCGCCGCATCACGGAGAGTCGCTTCCATCACTACGTGAATCCTGAGCGCGACAGCGACGAGGGCGCGTTGGCGGTGCACGGCCTGACGCGGCACTTTCTCGAGGACAAGCCGAAGTTCGTCGAGGTCGTCGACGACCTGCTCGCCTTCGTGAAGGGCGCCGAGGTCATCATTCACAACGCCGCGTTTGACCTCGAGTTCCTCGACGCCGAACTTGGACGACTCGGGCGCCCGCCCTTCGCACAGCACTGCGTGAAGGTGACCGATTCGCTCCAGCTGGCGCGCGAGCAGCATCCGGGCAAGCGCAACTCGCTGGACGCTCTTTGCGAGCGCTACCAGGTCTCCAATGCCCACCGCACACTGCACGGCGCGCTGCTCGACGCCGGGCTGCTGGCCGAGGTCTATCTCGCGATGACGCGCGGGCAGGACAGCCTGACGATCGACGACCTGGCCGATGACGGTCTGATCGAAAGCTACGGGCCGGTCGATCCCAGCGAATTGATCGTGGTCGCAGCCGCGGCAGAAGAGGTTGCCGCGCACGAGGCCGTGCTCGCCGGCATCGAAAAGGATACCAAGGCGCCCTCTGTATGGCGCACCGCGGCGGTGTTCAGGCCGGCCTGATCTTCTCGCGCAGTTCGCGCTTGAGTACCTTGCCGGTGGCGTTTTTCGGCAACTCGTCGACAAACACGTAGCGCTTGGGTCGCTTGAAACGGGCGATGCGTTCAAGGCAGAAGAGGTCAAGCTCCCTTTCGTCCGGCGTGTGCCCCGCTTCCTTGACCAGCACGGCGACGACTGCCTCACCCCAGTCAGGGTGCGGCTCGCCGATGACGGCGACTTCCTTCACAGCGGGGTGCATCAGCAGCACCTCCTCGATCTCGCGCGGATAGATGTTCGATCCGCCGGAGATGATGAGATCCTTACTGCGGTCGACGAGCGTCAGGTAGCCCGCGGCGTCGAAGCGACCGAGATCTCCCGTGTGCAACCAGCCGCTGCGCAGGGTCTCCGCGGTGGCCTGTGGATTGTGCAGGTAGCCCGCCATGACGGTGTCGCCGCGCACGCAGACTTCGCCGATCGCATCGGTAGCCACCGGCTGGTCATGCTCGTCGAGAACCGCGACCTCGACACCGACCTGCGCCCGTCCGACCGAGCCTAGGCGTTCGAGACGGTGGCCGTCGTGGTCGTCGATGTGTTCGGCTGCTGTCAGTACGGTGATCGTCATCGGCGTTTCGCCCTGCCCGTAGATCTGCACCAGGCGCGGTCCAAGTACTTCGATTGCGCGGAGGCTGTCTGCGACGTACATCGGTCCACCGCCGTAGATGATCGACTTGAGGTGCGCCGGCGCACTGCCTCGCGCCGCGTACGCGTCGACCAGTCGCATCACCATCGTCGGGGCGGCAAAGAACTTCGCGGCCCGCGTGTAGGCAAGGATGTGCTGGATCTCGTCGACGTCGAAGCCGCGCGCTGCCGGGATCACCTGCGTCGCGCCGACCGCCACATTGGGAACTGCATAGAGGCCCGAGCCATGTGACATCGGCGCGGCGTGCAGCAGGTGATCGCCGACGACGGCCGGATCGACGTCGGCCAAGTAGTTCAGCGTCATGGCGAGCAGGTTCCGGTGGGTCAGCACGACCCCCTTCGGCCGGCCGGTCGTGCCGCTGGTGTAGAAGAGCCACGCGGACTCATTGACGCTCGATTCCCGCCGTGGTGTGACCGCCGCGGATCGAAAGAGCCGGCGGTAGTCGCCGCCGTCGACGTCGACGAAGTCGGTACGCCCGCCCGTGCGCGCCGCGTCGATCGCCGCTGCCTCGGCCTCCTCAGTGAGGAAGCAGACGCGCGCACGCGCGTCGTCGAGAATGAAGGCGACCTCGCGCGCGTGAAGCCGGGAATTGATCGGGATCACGCAGACGCCGAGCGACCAGCAGGCATACAGCAGTTCGACATACTGCGCGCAATTTTTCATCAGCATGCCGACATGGTCGCCGGAGCGCACGCCCATCGCGTGCAGGCCACCCGCCAACCCGAGCACCCGAGTGGCAAGCTGTTCGTACGACCACTCGACGCGATCGCGCTCGATCACCGCAATGGCGCGCGGCAGGCGGCGTGCCGTGCGGAAGAGCGTGTAGGCGAGATTCAATGGGGTCTCCGAAGCCTTGGCATATCCTAGTGCGGCGGCGGGAGGCACGTATTGTTATGCAATAATTCCCGCCCCTGGTGGCCCGGTGCGAGGGGTTTCCGACCAAGCGGGGTGGTTAGCTCAGCGGTAGAGCACTGCCTTCACACGGCAGGGGTCACAGGTTCGAACCCTGTACCACCCACCAATCCACACACAGCGCGCTTGTCCGGCTACTAGCCGGGAAGGCGGACTGCGGGATCGCCGATGATCACGTAGGCCCGGGCGTCGTTGTTGGCGGTCCACAGATTTGCGAGCGCGACCGGGTCCGGTGTCGCCCCGAACTTCATATTTTCCTGTTCGCTGTTGAGGCTGACCGCCAGGTCTGCATGTTTCGCGGCGAACGCTTCCATCGCGGGACCGAGGCGTGATCCGTCCATCAGCGCACCCAGGCAGTTCTCGAAGGTCGCGGTTTGGTTTCCTGCCCCGGGCCACATGAACGAGTAGCCCCAGGCGCGTTCGACGTGACCCACCGCTGCGAGCGCTCCGCCACCCGGCAGGCTCAGCATGCGCCGGGGAAGGTCAGCAACGAACGCGTTCGGCGCGATTTGTTCGCGCACGTTGTTCCGGTGCGCGTAGTCGTCCAGCTTTGGCGTGCCCGCGCCATAGCAAGCAAAGTGAAACGCGACCATTCCTCCAAGCTGCGCGGCATCGGTTAAGTCGTCGGCGGAAAAGTAGAACTCCGGCGGAACGGGCCCACCGTGCGCGCGCGGCCCTGGCCATTCCTGGCAGAGAAGGGCGCCTTGATGGCGGCGCTGCAGAGCATGTTCCTTGGGAAACCCCATGCCATGACTTGCCGTGAACAGAAGTGACGGCGGCTCGCTGCCATTCAGCAGCGCGCGCAGTTTCGCGCGGGTCGCGTCAGCGCCCAGCATCCGTTCCACCTTCCAGCCGGCGGCCGCACGCGTCGACTCCATTGCGGTGGCCAGTGGCGCGACCAGCCGTTCGGCGCTCATCGTTGTCGCCTGATCGTCCGGATTCTGTACGCCGAAGAAGCACGACGTCTTCCCAGCAGCACGTGCGGCAGGGGCGTCATGCGCGACGACGGTTGTTGCATAACGCGTGTATTCCTCAAGACTGTCGAAGACAATCCGTCCGACCGCATAATTCAGGCCGAGCTCGTATTGGAAGCGGAACGGAATGGTTTCTGGATCACCCACGATGAGCAAGTAATAGGGCACCTTGGTCACTTGAGGCTGACCGGGTCCGACGCCTTGCCGGGCCAGCCAGGCACGCGCGACATCGCCTGATCGAAACCCGGCAGAACCGACAAACTCCTTGTAGCGCGCTCCGGCCGTCTCAGCGCGCAGTTTCAGCAATGGCGCGAGCGCGGCGCGGAGTTCCGGTCCGACGTCCTGTGGGAATAGGACGCCCCAGCCGGTCTGAGTGAGGTCCTGGGCGTCCATTCCCCAGGGCACGCCCATCGTCTTGGCCGTCAGTGCTTCGTGCCGTGCCCGCAGCTCGTCCATGCGTGCGGCATCCAGGGTTTCGCCTTGCGCGAGCTGTGCGACCTGCGCGACCGTTAGCGCCGGCGTCAGATACGACCCGGTCGCGGCGTCGACGCCGTTAAAGACGAACTCGTCCGCAGGCATTGATCCGTCCACGGGCTACGGCCTGTCAGCCGTAATCAACCTATCCACGCGTCGTCGATTAATGAGTGGCAAGGAAGCGTTCTGCGCTCTGTTTCATCACTGCACGGCTGAAGTCCCATGCAAGGAGTTGGTCGCCTGCCGTGATCAGGAATGATCCGTCGGCGCGCAGCGCCATGGCCTCGACCGGCCGGTCGTTCGCGAACGCGATCGGTGTCGTTGTGCCATCGAGGGTGCCTTGGCTCCATTCCAAGATGGCGCCGCCCCAGTCAGCCGACACGAGGATCGGTCGGCCATCGGATGCACCCTTAGCGCGGTCCGCCAAGGCGATGCTGGACACTCCTCGCTGGTGCCGCTCACTCGAAGCCCCCTTCTTGAGGGCGGGCAGCGACCACTCGGAAATGACGCCATCCTTACCGCCGGAGAGAAGTCCGGACCCGTCCGGCAGGAAGGCGAGCGAAATTGCGGCGCTGCCGGCATCGACCGATGCCGTGCGGAAGCCCCCTGCGGGCCTGCCGTCCTTGATGTCCAGGAAGCGAATGCGGCCGGATTCACCGCCGGCAGCCAGCAGATCAGATGCTGCATTGATGGTCAGGCTGATGATCCTGACCCGCCTGCTCGTTGGGGCGCCAGGCTCGTCTCCAAGGTCGTCATCGATTGCGCCGTTGAAGCGTTGTTCCCACTCACCACCATTCGCCCGCGACCAGAGCCGCAGTCGCGGACCCGTGGCCACCGCCAGGAACACGCCATCTCGACTAAATGCCGGCGCCGTCGCGCGGCACGGCATCGACTGGACTTCTCCCTTGGCGATCACTGTTGCGACCGGTGCCTTGCCGTCCTCGAGTTGCCAGCTCTTGACTTCACCGCCGCAGGAGGCCGTCACCAGGATCAACCCACTGGGGTGCAGCGCAAATCCCGTGCCCTTGCCGGCATCGTCTTCCACTCAGGCATCGGAACGATGCCATCGGGTCGGCGGCGCCAGAACACGATGAAGTTGTCGCCCCTCGCCGCAGCGACGGTGGAACCCGCTGGATCCATCGAAACCGCTTGCCACTGACCCGCCGCTTCGTCGCTGGACACGAGCGGGCTCGCGAGCAAGGTGCCGCGTTGCTCCATATTCACGAGTTCGATATTGCGTTTACCGCCTATCGCAACGACGCCTTTGCGCGAAGGGTGATAGGCAACGCTATAGAGCCTTTCGCCCAACCCAGGAACGCGCTCGACCATGATCCGACTTGCCAGATCCACCAGGTCCTTGGCGGCGCCGGGGATGGTCCACCGCAGCAGTATCCCGTCGACGCCGACGCTTGCGAACTCGCGCCCGTCGGGTGAAAAGGCGATGTCGAAGATCTGCGTGAGCGCGTTCTCGTGCCCGTGGCGGGCTCTTCGTCAGTCGCACGCCGCGGCTACCTTGCGGGCCATTCGATTGCAGGTCCCAGAGGTAGACATATCCTTCCGAGTCGCCGGCGACCAGGTATCGCCCATCCGGACTTGACTGCCACGCTGTACAGGCCGACGTTGCGCTGCAGGACGTCGCTCACGGCGAACGTTCGTTCCGGCTTGAGTTCGCCCGCTGCCTGCGAGGCAGTTGCCGGGATTCGCCAGATGGCGACCTTGCCATCGAGATCGGTCGATGCCAACCGTTGCCCCTGCGGGTCAGCGGGCAGGAACACGATGCGCTGGATCGGAGCCAGGTGATACTTTGACCCGAACGCGGCCACGGGCACGGGCTCGCTCGGGTTCGTGACGTCCCATAAAAGGATTTGCTTATCCCACCCCGCCGTCGCGAGCAGCGTGCCGGCACGGTTGAAACTGGCCGTCGTGACCTGCTTTCTGTAACCGGAGTTATCCGCGTTGAGGACCTTGAGTCTCTCAAGTCCGGTTTCCGTCACGCGCCAGAGGATGATCCTGCCATCCAGGTAGGTCGAGGCCAGGGTATTGGTCGCTTCATGCACGGCGGTGGCGTAGGTTTCGGCGCCCTGGTCCTCGCTTGCAAACACGGCAGGCCCGGGCCGATCAACCCGCCAGATCGACGTGGTTCCGTCCCACGACCCCGCTATCAGGCGGTTGCCGCCGGAGGTGAAGGCGAGCGAACGCACAAGGTCATCGCGGCTGCCGACCTTGCGCTCCAACGAACGAGGAATCTTCTGCAGCGTCTCGCGCAGGGTGCTGTCGAAGTAGCGCCAGAGGTTGTTCGTCTGGGGAACGGAAATCTCATCATGTACCTGCAGCAGTTCCCGAATTGATTCGACGACCGGCCTTCCGGCTTCGCGCGCGGCCGATATCTCTCGGCGAAGTTTTCGATCGCTTGACATCTTCCGCGAGCTTCTCGTTCTGGGTCTTCGACCAGCGCTTCGTTCTTCTTCGCGACCTGTGAGTTCCGGACGATGAGCCCTCCGATGACGACGAAGGCCACGACGCCGGCGGCCAGCAACTTCTGCCTGTTCCGCCGCTCTTTGGTAAGGCGGTCCCGCTCGTCGCGGGAGTCCTTCAGGAACTTTCGTTCATCGTCATTGAGTTCGTCCGGGTGTTCGGCGGCAAACTTCTCAGCCCCGATCAGTTCATCGCCCCAGAACAGCATTTCCTTGTGAGTTTGTCCGGTATTCGCGTAAAGCTCCGCCTGCCGCTGGAAAGGCTTGAGATTGCGGCTGCGCCACGCCTTGTTCGCCGCGCGCAGCGGTCCGACAAGGCGGTCGTGGGCGAGCTCGATCCATTCGCGATCGTTGCGCTTGTCCGAACGGATCAGGCGCGCCTCAATCAGCGCGGCGATGGCATCGTCCACCTTTCCGAGCACCACCGGCTCACGCAGCGCCTGCGCCCGGATGCCGGTCGACGTGATGAGGTTGTCCTCGATCCAGTCGCGCAGCACCTTTTCTGACATCTGGCCGGCGTGCGCAGCGTTCTCGGAGAGACGTATCGACATATTCGCTCAGCGCCTGCTCGATATCCGCCTGATCGACATCGGCGGGGCTGATGTTTCTCTTCTGTCCATCGACAATCTTGTCCCAGAGGCGCAGGCAGACAACCTGCAGTTGCACCGGCTCGACAAATCGCCCCTCGCGCGTGACCTCCTTGCCTTCCGGAGTGCGCAACTGGATGGTGAGCAATCCTTCGACCAGGCGCGGCGCCGTCGCAGGGTCCATCGCCGAACCGGCGGGCTTCGCCACGGGTTCGAGCGCCCGGTCTCGTTCGAGAAGGTCGATCCGGTAGCGAAACGCCAGCCCGGTCGGAATCAGGCCCAGGAATGGCTGCAGCTCGGCGACATAGTCCTCTCGCATCGAGAACAGCGCCCAGAGCGTGGGTGGCACGGCGCTTTCGGGCGTGTCGCCGTCCGCTCTGACACCAGCCAAAACGTTGCCGAGGTCCTCCAGGAACGCACGTTTCTTGACAACGTCAAGCGGGTCGAGCGTGAAGAGCTCCTCGAACTGGTCAAGAACGAGCACCCAATGCTGGCGACTGGCGCCGTCGCGGCTGATGGGAAATCGCTGCTCGAAGTAACGGCCGAGGGCTAGATCGGCGAGCTGCTCGTCCGTGTACCGTTGATCCGCGGGAAAGTGACTCTCAATGGACCGCATGGTCGAAAGCGCATAGCGATTGACATCGCCGCGCCCTTCGATTTTCTCGTTGCGATAGGTCAGCCGGATCGTCGGCAGGGCCTGCAACTTGTAACGATCGCGCAACCGAGGAATCAGGGCGGACTGAATCAGCGACGTCTTGCCGGCGCCGGACGGGGCGATCAGCAAGACGATGCGCTTGCTGACAAGCAGGTCAAGCAGCTCGTCGGTCTCCTTCTCCCGGCCATAAAGCTTCTGGCCCTCGCGAAAAGGGACCGGGCCAACGTACGGGTTTGTCGGTGAGCCACTCGTCTCAGCGGTTGTCATGCCTGCTCCAGCGCTGCCGCGCGGATCGCTCGCCGGATCCAAGCGAACTATTTAGCAATGATCTCTTCTTTTTCGCACAACTCGATCAGACGCGTCAAAAACTGCTCTGCCGAGCCCAGATAGAGTCCGATCTGCGCCTGCTGACTAAAGAAACTGCTGAGGTACTGGACCGCCCGATTGGGATCAATGATCCCGGCTTCGCTCGGGTCCATCTGGATGGCCACCCGAGCACGTAAGTATGAGAGCGATGCCCCGGGCTGCTTCAGCAGGCTGCTGAAGAGAACCCGAAAGTCCCAGTCGTTCACGTGGAAGCCCAGTAGCAGCAGACCGGATGTGGCGAGCGCTGAGCTCACTTTGGACGTGACGCTCATGGCTGCAAGCGCCTCGTTGCGAGTGACCGCGACAAGGAAGTCGAAGTAGTCGTCTTCAGTAAGGACGAGGCTCGCAGGGAATTCGAGGTTGCCGAAGACGTGAAAAATCAGCGGTTGCTCGACGCTCGGCTCGTACCCCGATGGGAGCGCTGGACCGATCGGAAGGGGCTTGTTGTTGCTGGTGCGCCAGGTGCAGAGCTGGACCTGCGGTTGACGCTTCTGTTCGCGAAGTGCATCGCGGAGCAAGTTGTCGCGGTTGGCGTTGACGTAAATCTTCGCTGGCAGTCGAGCCAGCAAGCGGTGGACGTCATTGGGGTTGCTTGCTCGCTGCATCGCCCCGACGTACGACACCAGCTCATCGATCACCCCTGTTTTTAGTGGCTTGTCCCGCAACTCGGGCGGCAGTTTCTCGCCGAACTTCTTTCGCATGAAGCGCGTGAGGTAGCCCCGAAGCTGCTCCAGTGTGTACATCGGCGTTTGACGGTACCTGATGTACTGCGCAACCTGTGCCAGGTCGTCCCGATTGCGAGGGGCGAGTGGAAATTCGTAGGTTTCCGCCCACTGCTGGGCAATTTCTCGCGTCGAACCGAAGATCGGCTCAACAAGGCTAGGGCCGAGTACGGGTACGAAGTCACCTTCGCGGACATCCGAAACGACTGCTTCCCACTTATCGAAGGAGTCGACCTCTGGGGGACGGCCTTGCCACAAGCAGCCGGTCCGCGAGCACGTGAACAGCGCCGGCATCCACCAGTCCTTCTCTTCACGGATGTCGTTGCGCGCGACCGCCGTGGCGCGATCGATCTGACCGTCCTTCGAAAGCTCCTTGAACAGTCGACTGGTGAACTTGTCAACGGACTCGACGCTGATGTCTCCCTGCATCGCGATGACGCTCGCAACCCCGTTTTGCACCAGGCGCGGCCCCAGTGCGCCAAATGCAACGCCGTCCTGTCCGCCTGCGCTTTGACAGGACGCCAGCACGATCAGCCGTGGCAGCGCGCTCAAGCCGGCAAGCTTCTCGACCAGCAGCTCACCCTTGACGATCTCTCCAACACCCTCGTCGTTCTCCAGCAATAGCCGCGGCTCGTCGCTGTCGATCAGTCGCCCATGACAAACGAGGTACAGGACGTGGGAATAGTTCTCTCGCAGGTTCGAGACGATGTTAAAGATTGTCGCCTTTGTCGCGAGCCGTTCGACCGCGAACTCCCGCGCGCCCGGTTCAGCAGAAAGCGCACGCTTTGTCGCCTCGTAGACCGCGTTGGAGTCGAGCTGCGCCTGGCCCCATTTGGTGTGGATGTCGCTCGGATCCGCGATGACGACGAGTGCTCCAACCTTGCCGGAGCCACTGGATGGACGCGTGGAGAAAGTTTCATCACTGACGAATCTGGAGAACCAGACATTCGACTGGGTCAGGAGCGCAATGTCCTGCGTCGGGTCGCGCAACGTCTCCCAGCGGAGCGCATGGAGTTCCCGCGCATTCTTTTCGATGCTGAGTCGAATGCGCAGGCCATCGCGAGTCCCGGCCGCGGCGCGTGCCTTGGCGTAGACCTCGCGGATCGCCCCATCGCCTTGGTTGAAGAACATCTCGGTCAATGCTTTTCCATATCCGTCGGAGTCGAGCGCCAGCGGCTGAAGCTTGGCGACGTCGATGTCGATATGGATCGGTTCGAGGATGTAGTTCTCGCGATCGCTGGTCGGGTCGCTGAACTTGCCGACGACGCGGTATTGGAAGGGCTTTTGCCACCACAGAATGCTCAGGTCGAGTTCGCAACAATTGTTGGCTGGCATTGGATGGTTGTTGTAGTTAGCCGTGTGGAAGCGTATAGACGCAAGCTTAGAGCGGCCTCAGGCATGAGCATGTTCGGTCACGCAAACGTGGGACTCGCACGCGGTTCTGCGCAGTGACTCTGCGCGGGCGCTTGATCGACACCAAGTCTTTCAGCCCGCTGGCGTTCATAGGCTCGTGCTCTTGACTGCGCAATCGGGGGGCAAGGGATTCCACATTGAATGTTGCGTGGCCCGTCGGACACGCGGGGCCGGGTACGCAGTCAAGCCGCATGCTAAGCGTTGTTGAATCAGACTCTCGGGGCTGACCTCGTGTTAGGCAGACACTTTCACCGGCAGGACTTAAAGTAAACCGGAATGGAGACTCGCGATGCCGATCGATGATGTGCAGGTCCAGGACGCCTTGTCGCCGGTCAGCGAGACGTCTGAGCGCTCGCCCGAGCCCGGTATCGCGCTTTGCGTGTCCGGCGGCGGTTACCGCGCCATGGTGTTCCATCTGGGCTCCTTGTGGCGCTTGAACGAACTCGGTTTTCTGTCGCGGCTCAGTCGCATTTCCAGTGTTTCAGGCGGATCAATCACCGCGGGCCTCTTGGGACTGAAGTGGAGTCGACTGCAGTTTGTCGGTGGCATCGCGCAGCGACTCGGCCCCGAGGTTATAGACCCGATCCGTGCATTCGCCCACGAGACGATTGACGTTGACTCGGTGCTGAAGGGAGTCTTCCTGCCGGGTTCGATCAGCGAGAAGGTTGCTGGCGCGTATCGCCGACACCTTTTTGGCGAGGCCACGCTGCAGGATCTGCCCGACGATCCGCCGCGCTTTGTCATCAACGCGACGAACGTTCAGACCGGATCCCTCTGGCGCTTCTCGAAGCCGTACATGCGCGACTACCAGGTCGGCGAAGTCAAGTCGCCCACCGTGTCGCTCGCTACGGCCGTCGCCGCCTCCTCGGCCTTTCCGCCCGTGCTGTCGCCGGCCAAGCTGGAGCTGGATCCGGCGCGGTTCGGACCGGCCACTGGCGAGCCGTATCACGTGCCGCCGTACACCTCGGAGGTCTACCTGTCGGACGGTGGGGTGTATGACAACCTCGGCCTGGAGACGGCGTGGAAGCGTTACGAGACGATTCTGGTCAGCGATGCCGGCCTCGCAATGTCCGCGGACCCTGATCCGGGCGGCGACTGGGCGTCGCATGCGATGCGGGTGCTCGACCTGATCGATAACCAGGTTCGAGCGCTGCGCAAGCGTCAGCTCGTCGCGAGCTACCAGGCTGGCATTCGCAAGGGCGCGTATTGGAGCATCCGGTCGGACGTGAATCGCTACAGTCCGACGACGGGTTTGCCCTGTCCTGCGGAGCGCACCGGCGAACTGGCGCGGGTGGCGACCCGTCTGGCCGACATGTCCGACGAGACCCAGGAACGACTGATCAACTGGGGTTATGCAATCTGCGACATCGCCCTGCGGCGCTGGGTGGATCCGACGCTCCCAGCTGCGACGAAGTTCCCGTACGTGCGGGGTGTCTGAGTAGCAGTGCAGGCCCGGGCGGCAGCGGAAGCTGCTGACTTTTTCGAGTTGCAGCATTGGAGAAGCGGGAGGCACCAAGTGCTCAGGAACATCGTCGGCGACTGGGGTGAAGGACTGAGCGACGGCGACTATGCCTGCGCCCTCGCGGCCCTCGGCGTGCTCGAAGCGACCCGTGCCGAGCAGCATCGCGCCAGTTCCGATCCCGTCGAGCTCCTGGCCGCGCTCCAACAGGGAGTTTCTCAACGGCGAGCACACCGCGGTGTGGCGCAATGCTCAGAACGTCGGACAAGCCACGACGGTCGCCTCCTGGCGCGCGACCGTGCACACGGACGCAGCGGCGCTCGCCGAGGCATGGCGCAGGTACTGCCAGGCGTCAACGCACCCAAGGCAACGGCCCCGGCTGGCGCTGATGGCCGACTGGCGCGCGCGCGCCGATCTCTTCGACTTCGATACCCTGAGCGCATGGCTCGCGCGTCCGGAGACCGGCCTGCAGGCGCTGGTCACGGCCGATGGGTACGCGAGCCTGGCCAGGCCGCGCTGGCACTGGCCGCTACAGGTCGGTGTGCCGACCGGAGCGGAGGGCGCGGCGGTCCTCGCCACCCTGCGTCAGGCGCAGGGTCGCCGATCGTGGGTCGCTGATCTGTCGCGATGCTTCACGGTCGGTGATGCGCGCGAGGCCTGCGACCTGTTGATCCTGACACCCTCCGCGGTGACCCAAATCCTGGGACAGGCGCGGACGCGCGTCCGCGCCAGCTTCATCGTTTGTCTTGAAGACTCGCCGCCTGATCTCGCGCGGCTCGCCAGCGCCTACGTCGCGCTGCGTGAGCGTCTGATGGCCGCCGGCGTAGCGGCCATCAACCAAACCGACAAGTCCTTCCAGCTTGCCGATTGGTTCGTCGCGGTGCTGCAAGAGGTGTCGCATGATCTGCCGATTCATGCCGCCGTCTGGGGTACGGGACGGTGGCGCTTCAATCTCGACCAGTTCCTGGTCGGGGATCCCGCGGCACTCGACACCTGTCGCCTCCTGGCCATCGCGCAGCGGCAGGATCGCGTGGTTGAGGCACTCGAAGGCACCACGGGTGGCGATCAACTCGCGCAACCCGCAGCCACCCTCGGCATTGATCTCGACGCGATGCCGTCGTTCGGCGGGCCCGCCGGCGGTGCCGACGCAATCATTCCGTCCACACCGGTGCCAGCGCCAACGGGGGTTCCGATCGCGCACCGCAATCTGGCCAACGAACTGCGCAATCGGGCGTTTGTTGCCGAGTCGGTCGACGGCGTCCAGACTGTCCGCGAACTCGCCAACCAGAAAGACGAGATCGACGGGGCGCGCGTCCCGCGCTGGATTCAGGCGAGCGCCTGGCGTCCCGACGCGCCGGAGTTGGCCGCTGGCTCTCTCGCGCCGCAGCAATGGAATCTGCTTGGTGTGTACATCGCTCCGAGCGCGGTGCAACGGATCGACGAGCCGTTTCCGCCGCAGGCCATCGACTTCTCCAGTGGCGACGTCGTTGTGTCGGTGCAGGCGGAGCTGTCAGGCGCGAACGTGACGGCGCTCGACGCCGCCGATCTCAAATGGATGTTCAACGGCGACCTGCGCCCCAGCGACCTGCGCGATGGTGGCGAGCGGTCCGGCAAGCTGCTGCGTGGACCTCTGGCGAAGCTGCCGATTGACTCCGGTGGCACGTCGTCCGCGACGACCGTCGGACTCGCTGCGGCGACGCTGGTCCTGCCGCCCGCCGGGGAAAGCACAGTGGCGGTCTTTGCTGTGTTGCCCGTCCATGACAAGAAGATCGATGGCCGCATCGCGATCATCCACAAGAACCGTGTTCTGCAGACCGCACGGTTGTCGGTGGGGGTCGGCATTGCCGCGGCTGGCGGTGCAGGGGTCGAGGTCATCACTGAGGCCGCCGATCCACCCGCGCGACGATGATCTCGACGAGCGGCGCGAATACGATGTCGCGATCCAGCTGAGCGACGTCGGTGGCAAGCTGCATCTGAAGGTGCATCACGACGGCCGCGATACCCCCGTGCAACTCGATGCGCTGCAGGGTCCCATCGGCCGGATTCAGAAGGGTCTGGAGAACGCCGCGAGGAATTGGGATTACGCGCTGCCGGTCCTGCAACAGAAGGTGCTTGCCTCGAGCCTGCGGACGCTGGCCGCGGCCGGCAGCGAACTCGCACAGCACCTGCGCAGGACCTGCGGGGACGAGATCGCTCGTTGGGAACGGATTCACCTCGTGCCGTACACGAAGGAGTTCCTGCCGCTTGAGTATGTCTACGACGGCCCACCGCCGCGCATGGACGCATTGCCTTGCCAGAACCTGCTGGGTGGGCTGGAGCGAGGTGCCTGCGAGCGCGCACTGGGTCCGTCCGATACACCGACTCCGTGTCCGAACTCGAACGACGAGCACTTCCTTTGCCCGATGCATTTCTGGGGCTTCCGCAGGCTCATCGAGCGCAACGGTGTGCTGCGCCCGGCCAGCGACGAAGCGGCGACTGGGCCCGCCGACGCGGCGACCACGCCGAGCAGGCGTCCCTATGGCAAGGTCGGCTCACTGCTCTTTGCCGCAAGCCAGAAGGCCTTTCGCTATGAGACCGATCCCGCTGCCCAGGCCGCGGAGCGCGCTGCCCTGGTCCAGGCGCTGGGTGTGCTGGGCGGCCACGTGACCGAGGTCGCCGACTGGGACCAGTGGCGCGCTGCGGCCGCGTCGAAGCCGGATATGCTGGTGCTGATCGCCCATACCGATGTCGTGGACGAGACGCCGGTCCTCGAGATCGGGGACGGCCAGATCCTTGGCCGGCAGGAGATCTCCGCCAAGTTGAGCGGTGCCAAGGAGGAGCCTCAGATCCTGCTGCTGCTCGGCTGCTCTGCCGCCGATGTCACCGAAAACTTCCAGCCCTATCCCGAGTGCTTCCGCGACGCGGGCGTGAGTATCGTGGTGGCGCCGGTGGCGCCGATACGCGGCAAGGATGCGGTCCCGATCGCCAGGCAGATCGCCACGCGCCTCGCCGATCGTCTGACGCAGGCTGAACCCACCGCCTTCGGCGAACTCATGCCGCTGCTGCGTCGCGAATTGCTGCAGGCTGGCCACCCGGGCGTGCTGGGACTCGTCGGTTTCGGCGACGGCGACTGGCTACTTGGAGGCCCATGATGCTGGCGCTGCAGATGCTTCCTGCTGGCTGTGGCGACTGTCTTTGGCTGGAATACGGCACGGGCGCAGAAAGGCGCATCGTGATCATCGATGGCGGTCTCACCGAGACCGCGACGGCCTTACGTCAACGCATTGAAAAGGCGCGTCAGGAACGTGGCGTCGCCACCCTCGAGGTCGAACTGCTGGTTGTCACGCACATCGACAACGATCACATCCTCGGCGTCATCGAGTTGCTGAAAGCGGAAACGCCTGGGCTGCGCGTCAAGGACATCTGGTTCAACGGACGCCCCCAGCTGGTCGGGTTGCCCACCCCGCCTTCCGGCGGCGTCCGCACCGGCGGCGGCCGACCGCGCAGGGCAGCATCGGCAGGTCCAGCGGACCTCATGGGTGGCGCCGGCGATTCGGACGAGGCTGAAGAAGACGGCCCGGGCGTCCCTGGGCGCGCCGCGTTGCCGTCCGCTGCAGACCTCCTTGGACCGCAGCAGGGCGATCAGCTGTCGAAAGTGCTCGCGGCGCGCAACCTGCCCTGGAACAGGCACTCCCTCTGGCAGGGCGGGGCGGTGGTGATTCCGGACCGTGGTGCCCTGCCCAGCGTGCTGCTCGAGGGCGATCTCAAGCTCACGGTGCTCGGTCCGAACGCAGAGCGACTGTACAAGCTCTGCACGGCCTGGGCCGATGTGCTGGGGGGTAGGGATGAGCCCGCGGTGGCGCAGGCGGTGGGACCCGACGATCTGCTGGGGCGTCGCGACACCTGGCCGCCGGTCTGGAAAGACGGAGAAGGTCGCGATCCTTCGGTCGCCAATGGTTCGAGCATCATGCTGCTCGCCGAGTACGGCGGTCATGCGCTGCTGCTCGCCGGCGACGGCTATGCGCCTGACATGGCCGCGGCTGTGGATCGAATCCGTGTTGAGCGGGCCTTGGCGAGCCCGTTTCGGCTCGACGCGTTCAAGCTGTCGCACCATGCGAGTGAGAACAATCTCACGCGAGACGTTCTCGAGCGGATCGATTGCCACCGCTTCCTCGTCTCCACGGACGGCTCGGTGCATCGGCATCCGGATCACCAGGCGCTGCTGCGCATCCTGCGCTACGTGACGCCGCGGCCCGAGATTCTGTTCAACTATCGCGCGGATACGACTCGGCCATGGGAGGAGTCCAAGTCGGCAGTGACCAGCCAGTTCCAGGACTATGACGTCCGCTTCCCGACCCATCCCGCCGAAGGCCTGACCCTGAGCTTCGACTGAGTCAGCGTGAGAACGAGATCGACGTGCGGCGTGGTCGCGGCACTGTCATCCCTGGCTTAGGACAGGTCGATGTCGACGGACCGTGCCGGACGCCCGCCGAGTGCGGCGCCACCGACGGCGAGATGACTGAAGTCGGTCGTTACATCGGCGCGCTCCAGCGAGCCCATGAAGGCATGCACACAGCGGGCACCGTCGGATTCGTTCGGGTCCGCCGCCTTCGCCTTGATGAGAAGCCGCGGATCACGCAGACCCCCCAGCGCGCTCGCGATTTCGTCGTACTTCGACCGGTCAGGCCCGGGCGCAAAGCAGGTCACGAAGCCCTTCGCGAGATCGAGCGCCAGCGTGAAGTTCTTGATCGTCCAGTCCTGCGTCAGCCGAAGCGAACCTCGCTTGATCTTGCCCGTCTGATTGCACTCGACGGCCAGAGCGATGTCGTGCTGAAACGCCCCCGGCGCAAAGATTCGCTGCGTTCGGTCGCCCGCGGCGCGCTCGTCGAGCTGCTTCAGGCGAAAGAACTTGAAGAAGTGGCTCTGTTTCCACTGGTCATAGTGGATGTCGAAGTCCTGACCCCGCACGCGCGCCCAGTGGCTTGGGACGACGAAGGCGGCGAATGCGACGCGCGCGAGTTCCTGCGCGGTCACGCTCCAGCGCGTGCCGTCGGGCTGGGCATCGACCCCGGCAGGGTTGTTCTCCCTCGCGAGCAATGAGCGACCGGGCCAGGGGTCGTGGTAGACGAAACGATCCCGCGCAACGTCGTAAGCCGTGATCCGGATGCAATGCCCCGTCTTGCCGTCGTGGTACGCGAGCGATACGTTGACGGCTCCTTCGGCCGCCTGGATCGCCTTGAGCGCGTCGACGACTTGCGCTGCCCTGCAATTCACGAGCCGCGAGATGCGCCGTGTCGAGGCGGTCGGAAGCGGTCGGGCAAGGAGACAATAGGGCTCGACGCCAAACAGCGTGTGGATGAGCCAGATCTGTTCGATCGAGGCGCCGCCCGCCTTGGGATCAGCAAAGACGCCCGCGTTCTCCGGCAGAGCGGCGAACTGCGCATACGCACGTTCGAGGATCCGGTAGCCCGCCGGATTGTTGCTGCGGGCCCGTTCGAACACTTCCGGCGCCGGGTTGGTTGGCACGCCGCTGAAACGCGGCTCCGCAGGGTCCGGCATGACAGTCCCCCTCGCCAGAGAAGTTACCCGAAGTTGAACGGCGGGTGTCGTCGCGCTCGATGGCGACCCACCCGTTCCGCGCCAGCCTGCCAACGACGTCCGTCAGCACGTCGACGTTGCTCGGAGGCGGCACCCAACGCGGAACCCTGTATTTGAAGCGCGCGTGCTGTGCGCTGTCCATTGCTCCGGTCGGCTACGGATTCTGGGCCCGATCCTTGGCAACTCGATCGAAATGGGAACATGATCCGATGTCGCCCACGCCATTCGCACATACTGCTTATGTCCAAGATCGTTTGCAGGCCGAGGACGCTCACGCCCATTCAGGCCGCGCAGGTTCTACGTCGCAGCATCGAGATCAATCCGGCGAATGCCGAGGAACATCGCGTCCTTGCCCGAACGCCGGTCGGACGGCGCGGCGGGCCCCGGCGGCTCGCGGTAGTCATTGGACGCAAGTGGCCGGAGACGGGTGTCCGACTCACGGTGCAGTTTCTTGACAATCCGTCGCGCGACCTGCGCGCCCGCATCCTGCTGCACATGAATGCGTGGGCGAAGACGACAAACGTGCAGTTCGTGGAGACCGCAAGCATCGGCCAGGTACGCATCGCCCGCCTCGATGAGCCCGCGGAAATGGCGGGGTACTGGTCCTATGTTGGCACCGAAATCCTAGGCATCGAGGAGGACCAGCCGACCTTCAACCTCGAGGGCTTCACCATGCGCACGACCGAGGCGGAATTCAAGCGCGTGGTGCGGCACGAGGCCGGTCACACGCTGGGTTTCGAGCACGAACACATGCGCGTCGAGCTCGTCAAGAAGATCGACCGGCGCAAGGCCATCGCGTATTTCGATCGCACCGAGGGCTGGACCGCGCAGGAGACGATCGAGCAGGTCCTGACGCCGCTGTCGAAGTCCTCGATCATGGGGACGACGGAGAGCGATCCCCACTCGGTGATGTGCTACCAGATTCCCGGCGAGATAACGAAGGACGGGAAGACTATCCCGGGCGGCAAAGACATCACCCCCAAGGACTACGCCTTCGCGGCGACGATCTACCCGATCGCCAAGCCTTCGCGCGAGACGGCGGCAGTCGAGCCGGCTGGCGCGCCTGACAGCGCGGTGCCGCCGCCCTCGAGCCGGACTGAGCCGGCCGGCGCCACCGCGCCGACTGTTCTGGCGCCGGCATTGGACGGGGACACCTTCCACATCGTCGTGATGGACCGGTTCGAACCCGATGTGGCGGGTTCGGCCGCGGCCGCCCGGCGACAGAAGTACGCACGCGTTTTCGCGACCTATGGCGGCGCCCGCGTCACCATCCCGATGCGACTCAATACCGACAAGGGCGAGGAGCACACGCGCTTCCGCGCCATCATCGACATGCATGAGCGCATCAAGGCGTACACGAATCGGGACAAGGGCACGCTACCCAAAGACACCGAACTGATCGCGTTCGGCACCGACCTTTTCGAGACACTGTTCCAGGGCGACGTGAGGCGCCTGTACGACGAGGCGCGGTCGCGACAGCACGGCCGCAAGCTCGACTTCGTGTTCACATCGATGGTCTCGTGGATCGCCGAGAAGCCCTGGGAGTTCGCCTACGACGCGTCGCGCCGCAGCTTCCTCGCCACCGAGGACATCCATTTCGTCCGCAACGTCTTGACGGCCATTCCCGCCGACGCGATCCCGCCGCGCGCGGGACCGCTGCGGATCCTGGTCGCGTCGGCTCAGCCCGCGGGCTTTGGCCGACTTTCGGTCCAGCAGGAGCTCGAAGTCATCCGGCGCGGCTTCGACCCGCTGATCGCGGCGGGCCTGGCCGAAGTCGAGGTGCTGCCGCGTGCGACGCCGAGCAGCATCCACGCGCGTCTGTCGACCGGTGGTTTCACCATCGTGCACTTCATCGGCCATGGAGTCTTCGACGAGAAGACGCAGCAGGGCTCGCTGGTATTCGAGGACTCGCGCGGCGGCGAGTTCCTGCTCGGCGAGCGCTCGGCGCGCGAGATTTTCTGTCAGCGCGGCGTCACGCTGGTGTTCCTGAACGCATGCCAGACCGGCTCCGGCGGTCGTGCTGACTTCAACAAGGGCGTCGCACAGTCGCTTGTGGCGCATGGCCTTCCGGCTCTGGTCGCCAACCAGTACAGCGTGCTGGACTCGTCGGCCACACAGTTCGCGCAACACTTCTACTGGGCCCTGGCACAGGGAATGACGATCGGGCAGGCCGCTCGCGAAGCACGCATTGCCGTCAACTACTCCTTGCAAGGCGAGATGATCGACTGGGCCGTTCCGGTGGTCTACGCGCGCGATCCGAACATGACGCTCTCGGCCCGTCCGCGTGGACTGAGCGAGCTCGCTCCCGCCAAGTTCCGCGCGACGAGCCGTCGCGCCATCGCGTCCCGGCCCATCGAAGTGGCGGTCTGGGACATCGACAATGTCTTTCCTGCGCTGAAGGACACGCTGGAGCGCATGACTGGAGCCCAGGAGCGATTCGGTTTCGATCTGGTGGATATTTCGGCCCCGATCGATGCGTGGGATCTGGAAAACAAGGCCGACGACGGAACACCGTATCTGTGGGCCGAGAAGTTGGCGAATCGGCTGGGCCGCATGCCGCTCGAGCTGCATGTAAACGTAGTGGCCTGTGTCACCCGACACTGGCTACGCGACGACGAGACCCTCAACATCTACGGTTGGTGGCCGGAACAGGGCGAAGGGCCGGTGGTGATCTTCTCGGTGGCCGGCTTCGACGCGCTGCCGGCAGAAGGCCCCGAGACGGACCGGGCGATCGCGAACGTCATGGTGTCCGGGCTGGCGGGCTATCTCGGCGGTCTCGATGCGCACTCGCGCGGTGCAAAGGATTGTCCGATGGCGACCAACGACGCGCGCGACCTGAAACACATCGTCGGGCCGCAGGCGTTCGACCGGAGTTGCCGGGCGAAGGTGGCGAAGGCCATCCCGGACGATCTGCCGGCACTCGACGCGCTGCTAAAGGTTTTCCGCTGAAAGCGAGGTGACGCACATGGCAACGAAACCCACGGCGAAACCCAAGGTGAAACCCAAGGCAAAACCGACCGGGAAGGCGAACGTCCGGGGCAAGGCGAAGTCACCGGCCACCGTGCGGTCCACGGCACGTCCGCGCAAAGCGGCGTCCGTCGAAGGGCCTGTCACCCTTGAAGAAGCCCGGGCGCTCGCCCGCGCGCGGCAACCGAAGCGCGCACTGCGGCGGGCCGCGGCCGTTGCGCCGGCCACCCCGGCGACCGTTGGAGAAGAGCGCGAGCGCCTCGCGGAGCAGCAGCGCGTAGAGCGCGAGCGCCGAATCCGCGAATACAAGGACACGATGGAGATCATGAAGCGGCGCGGCGCCAAGCGGCCCGGGCCGAAGCGCACGACGCAAGGTCGGCGGCGTGCACCGGGTGCCCCGGCCGCGGCGTTCCAGCCGCTCCAGGTTTTTGCTGAAGGGGATTCCTGGTTCGACTATCCGCCGTTTCTGTTCAAGGGCGGCATCATTCCTCGCCTCGAGAGTCGGCTCGGGGTTCCGATCCTGAATATGGCAAAGGCCGGTGACGAAGTCCGCTTCATGCTGGGGGTGGAACAGCGCAAGCGCCTCGCCGAGTGTTTGAAAGAAGGCTGTCCGGCCGGCGGACCGTGGGACGTCCTGTTGTTTTCCGGCGGCGGCAATGACATCGTGGACAATCCGATGGCGCTGTGGGTGAGCGACTGGAATCCGGCTATTCCGCCCGCAGCACACATCAATCAGCCGCGCTTCGACGTGGCGCTCGCCCTCGTACGCGCCGGGTACGAAGACCTCATCATCCTGCGAGACCAGTTGAGTCCCAACACGCACCTTGTGTTCCACGGCTACGACTTCGCCATCCCGGATGGCCGCGGTATCTGCCATCTAGGGCCGTGGCTAAAACCGACGTTCGACCTGCGCGGTTTCCCGACGCGCGCCGCGGCGTTCGCCGTGGTCGAAGCGATGCTGAAACAGTTTGCGGCAATGCTGACGGCGTTGGTTGCGCGACCGAAGGTCACATTCATCAACACTCAGGGAACACTCGCGCCAGTCACGAGTGCATGGCACAACGAACTTCATCCAAACCGCGACGGATTCGAGAAGTTCGCCGACCTCTTTCAGCAACAGCTGCGCGCGATCTTCCCGGCCCGCGTGGTCTAGCTGACCGACATAGTGTGCCGCGCAGGCCGGCGCCGGCTAGCGGGAACCCAGCTTCAGATCGCCGATGAACTTCGAAGCGTCTGACTCCAGCTTGGCGACGACCTCCCCGCGCCGGCGCGCGTAGAAGTCGGTGTTGAGGGTCATGCGCTGGGCCGCGGTCCAGAAGTTCACTTGTTGCGCGCCCCACTTGAAGAACAGGAACCGCTTCCGATCGTCGACGCTGCGGAAGTAGAACGCCCCGACCGCCATCGACAGGGCGCCATTGGGCGAGCGCTGCACGGCACCGAGCTGGAAGTTGCCGCTGCCCTCCATCGAGGAGTGCAGGTCGAACAGCCGGATCGTGGCGTTGTCTTCCGTCAGCTTGGCGAGCGCCGCTACGGATTGCTGCAGCACCGCCAGCTGATTCTGCGTCGCGATCGCCGTGATGATGGCAAGCGCTGCCTGATCCATGCGGAACTCGCCTTCGGTCTGATCGAAGCGTGAGAAGGCGAACTGCTCAGTCGCCCAGCCCAGGTTTTCCAGGATCTCAACGTACTTCTGGTACCAGGACTGGGTCTGGGTGAAGCGGTCGTAGGTGCCACTCGCCCCGCGTTGCGCCAACTGCACGGAGTAAAGAATGTCGGTCTTCTCCTGTTCGCTGACGCCTTCGACGAACGACATGAGGCTGCCGACATTGACTTTCGCGTCGTAGGCCGGCGCGAGCGTCCCGGTGCGTCTGCGCGTGGGCGCCGCTTTCTTGGCACGAGCCTGTCGCCGCGCTGCGACTGGCGTCGGTCCCGCCGCTGCGGGCGGCAGCGACAGGTCACGGATGTAGGCGGCAACCCCAAGTGGCACGACGCCGTGGTCCGGCATGGTCGACTCGGGAGCGCGGGCGCGTCCTTTGCCACGCCGCATTCTCGAGGGCAGCGCCGGCGGTTCCGGTGAAATCAACCGTCCGGCATTGTCGAACGTGGCCTCCAGGATGAAAGTCGCCTCGGCCTGGGTGTATCCGGGATCCCAATGGGTGTTCTCCGGAACCTGGCTGTGACCGTAATGGCCGCTCGTGCTGTCCCAGATCTGAGGATCGCGATTGTGTCCGCCCGGATCGCGGCCGTTGCGTGCCGGACGCGGCAGGCCCGCAGGCCATGTCCTTGGCACGCCATGGGTTTGCTCGATCCAGCGACACAGGCGCGCCAGATTCGTGAGTGCACGGCCATCCTTGGGCAGGTGCGCGAAGCCCACGAGTTCGATCTGGACCGCCGAGTCCCGGTTGGTCTGCACGCCGCCCGGATCGTTGCGCAGGGCGCGTGCACCTTCGGAGGTGTCGATGTGCTGGAAAATGCGCGTCCCGTCGACGGTGAAATGGGGGTCTGAATGGTGGGACTGGAAGGCGCTCAGCGCACCTTCAGCGGTGCTGCCCTTCCGTCGTGTGATGGACGATCTTGAAGGGGCCGCCAAGGTTCGGTCCGCATGATCCCGAAATGGGGCGCCACGTCGCAAACGGGCATCGTGCCACTTTGACCTCCAAGTCTGGAATAGAGACAAAGCCGGCGCCAAACAGCAGCTCCGCGCGCGCTCGAAGCACCGAGTCACGTGAAGCTGCGGAGTCGCGGTCGCACAATAGCCTCATTTGGGCAGGCGACGCCATTGTCGAGCACTTGTGTTTGACTTCGTCGCCCGCTGACTGACGTCGCGCTCCGCCTGCGACTAGACCTGCGCGCGTGGGTGTCGCGCCCACGGACGGGGCGTGCTCGCAAGCATTTGATTTACCATCCCTGTCGTTTGCTCGCATAACGCACGGGTCACAGGTTCGAACCCTGTACCACACACGAGACGCCGTGTCTGTTGCGCGCCCACGGCTCCGATGCCCGCACGCTCATGACCACCGTCCGCACCCGCATCGCCCCCAGCCCGACCGGCATGCTCCACCTGGGCACCGCCCGCACAGCGCTGTTCTGCTGGGCCTTCGCGCGTCATCACGGCGGCCAGTTCATCCTGCGCATCGAGGACACCGATCTCGAGCGCTCGACCGAGGAGGCGGTGCAGGTCATCCTCGACAGCATGAAGTGGCTCGACCTCGATTACGACGAGGGCCCGCGTGCGGCAGACCGATCGGCTCGACCGCTACCGGGCGGCGATCGATCGCCTGCTGGCCGAAGGCAAGGCCTACCACTGCTACGCGAGCAAGGACGAGCTCGAGCAATTGCGCGAGGCGCAGATGGCGCGCGGCGAGAAGCCGCGCTATGACGGCCGCTGGCGGCCCGAGAAGGCCGCAAGGCATGACCCCGCCGGCCGGCGTGAAGCCGGTCGTGCGCTTCCGCAATCCGGACGACGGCGACGTCGGCTGGAACGACCTGGTCAAGGGCCCGATCGCGTTTTCCAACGCCGAGCTCGACGATCTCGTGATCGCGCGCGGCGACGGCGTGCCGACCTACAACTTCGCCGTGGTCGTCGACGACATCGACATGGCGCATCACGCACGTGCTGCGCGGCGACGACCACGTCAACAACACGCCGCGCCAGATCAACATCTACCGCGCGCTCGGCGCGTCGCTGCCGCGGTTCGGTCACCTGCCGATGATCCTCGGCCCGGACGGCCAGAAGCTTTCGAAGCGGCATGGCGCGGTCAGCGTCTTGCAGTACGACGCCGACGGCTTCCTGCCCGAGGCGCTGTTCAACTACCTCGCGCGGCTCGGCTGGAGCCACGGCGATGCCGAGAAGTTCTCGCGCGCGCAACTCGTCGAGTGGTTCGACCTCGAGCACGTGAACCGCGCGCCGGCGCAGTACAACCTCGACAAGCTGCTGTGGCTCAATGGCGAGTACATGAAGGAGGCCGACGATGGGCGTCTCGCGCAGCTCGCCGCGCCGCGCATCGAGTCGCGCGGCGGCGTCACTCGCGGCCGGACCGCCGCTCGAGCGGGTCGTTGGCCTGCTGAAGGATCGCTCGCGCACGCTGAACGAACTCGCCGAAGCGGCGTTGCTGTTCTACCGGGAGCCGCATGCGCGACGGCGACATTGCTCGCCGAGCACCTGAGCGGCGCCAGCCGCGACGCGGTGCGGCTCTTCGGCGAGCGCGCGGCGACGGTCGCCTGGGAACCGCGCCTCGCTCGAACGCGCTGATCAAGCAGATCGTCGGCGAACTCAAGCTCAAGATGCCGCAGGTGGCGGTGCCGCTGCGCGTTGCCGTCACCGGCCAGACCCAGACGCCGTCGATCGACGCCGTGCTCGAACTGTTCGGCCGCGAGACGACGCTCGCGCGCATCGCCGGCGCGCTGGCGCACGTAACGCCGCACCGAGCGAGCCACGAACCCGTGGCGGCCACGTCCACGTGGCTACTTCAATGGCAGGCCGCCACCCAGCGCTCGCATGGCCGCGGCGGTGCGATTCTCCACACCGAGCTTCGCGTAGAGGCGCTGCAGGTGCTTGTGCACGGTGCGCGGGCTGATCTTGAGAATGGTGGCAATGTCGCGATCCGCCTTGCCGCGCGCCAGCCAGCGCACCACGTCGCGCTCGCGCGCAGTCAGCGGCCAGCGCACGTCCGGTCCTGATGGGTGCTCCCTCCCGGGCATCCGGTCGCACTGGCTCGACCCCTCACGTGCCCGCTGCAACGCGAGCGTCTGCCGGTGCAAAGCCGCGAGTCCCCCACGCAGCAGTTCGAGCACGTCGCGTTCGCGCTCGCTGAAGTCACGCCGGCGCCGGTTCAGCACGATGCTCACCAGCGACTGGTCGTCGATCCACAGCGGTAGCGCGACGGCGTGGTCGAGGCCCACGCGACGGTAGTAGTCGTTGTACAGCGCCGTCTCGCTGAAACGTGAAAAGGTGACGGAGTCGCTGATACGGTGGGTGTCCGGGCGCGCTGTTAGGCGTGATAGCGCACCAGCGGATGCTCGTTGAAGCGGCAGTCGAAACAGGCGCGGTCAACGGCGCTGATTGCGCGCTCCGGCGTGGCGACGACTTGACACCGGCCGCTGGCGAGGTGGCACACCGAGAGTGTCGTGACGTCCGCTGCTACGAGTCGGCCAAGCAACTCGACACCGTGCCGAGCAAACGCGCCGTCTTCCGTCGAGGCCTCGGCCAGTTGTTGCATCAGCCTGAGGCCGTTGCGGTAATCGGCTGCGCGGAGCATCGACCCCCCGCCGACGCAATCCGGCCCATTTCGGCCACGTCGCGCCTGCAGGAAAGTATAGTTGCGTAGCGTACGGATTTGGAGGGCGCCAATGAAAGGTGTCAGCGGGACGCAGGTGACCTGCATGCTGCCGGTCAAGGACCTGGAGCGGGCGCGTCGCTTCTACGAGCAGGGCCTCGCCCTCGAGCCGCTTGGCGGGCGGCCGGACGGCAAGTTCATCTACCGCTGCGGCGGCACCGAAATTGCGCTGTTTCCCAAACCCGAGGGCACGAAGGCCGAGCACACGGCGATCAGCTTCCGGGTCGACGACGTCGCGGCCGCGATCGCCGAACTGAAGAGCCGCGGGGTTGTCTTCAACGACTACGACTTCCCGGACTTCAAGACCGTCGGCCACGTCTGCGTGCTGGGATCGGAGAAGGCCGCCTGGTTCAACGACCCCGAGGGCAACATCCTCTGCATCCACGAGGACGTTGCCTGAAATGGTTGCGCCCGACGCCTGCTACCACGCGGGCATGCGCGGCCTGCAGGACCGCTACGATGCACGGCGGCTGGCTGACCGGCTCGCCGAGACACTCGCACGCGAGCGCTTCACCGACGAAGACCGGGCATTCGTCGAGAGCCGGACGATGTTCTTCCTCGCAACCGCCGATGCCGCGGGCGCGCCCGACTGCTCGTACAAAGGCGGCGACCCCGGCTTCGTGCGCGTGGTCGACGATACGACGGTGGTATTTCCCTCGTACGACGGCAATGGCATGTTCCGCAGCCTCGGCAACATTGCGGTCAACCCGCGCGTCGGGCTGCTCTTCCTCGACTGGGAACGCCCGCGCCGCCTGCGAGTCAGCGGCAAGGCGAGCCTGACCGACCCTGATTCGACGTTTCCGGGCGCGCAACTCATTGTTCGCGTCTGCGTCGATCTGATCTTCCCCAACTGCCCGCGTTATATCCACCGCCAGGCTGAAGTCGAGCGATCCGAGTACGTCCCACGCCCCGGTAGCGAACCGCCCGTGCCGGCGTGGAAGCGCTTCGATGCGTTCGCCGATGTCCTGCCGGCCGGCGACCCGGCACGTCAACCTCCCGACAAGAAGGCACCATGAGTGAAATCCACTTGATGCCCCGTGCCGACGAAACGGCCGGCTGAAGAAACTCTCGAAGTCGGACGACGTGCGCGAGTTTCCGCGCGGGCGCTTCGAACGGACCACCATCGGAGTCGCAAGGGTCAGGCGGTCCGTAGTTCAGCCCGGGTGGCGCTGTTCGATCTCGGCCCGGCCGATCGCAAAGGCCGCGAGCCGCGCGGCACCACGCTTCCGGCATCGCGTTTCTGGCGTGCCGCGCATAGACTGGGACGACCGCACCGAATTCGACGGCAGGCCGGGCGACGTCGCGCTGTTGGCCTCGGACCATGGCGCCTGGGTGGTCGGCGACAAACCGGCCGTGGTCGTCGACTTCCAGGGGATGATTGTCTACGCGCGGCAGCACTGACTGCGTGCCCTACAGCGATCCGGTTTCGCTCGGCGCGGCGCGGCCTGCGGCGAGCGATTTGCCGTGCGCGCGCGGCCCGCTATAATCCGCGTCTTTTCCGTGGGGGTATAGCTCAGCTGGGAGAGCGCTTGCATGGCATGCAAGAGGTCAGCGGTTCGATCCCGCTTACCTCCACCACCGACCGATTCGAAGGCCCGCTCACGCGGGCCTTCAACTGAACCGGTCCCCTTCGTCTAGAGGCCTAGGACACCGCCCTTTCACGGCGATAACACGAGTTCGAATCTCGTAGGGGACGCCAGTCAGTTCAAGGGGTTATCGAGAGATAGCCCCTTCTTTTTTGGGGGCCGTGCTTCGCTGCAGTCCCCGCTTGAATGCCTGTCAAGGGCCCGCCGAAGGTCGCACGACCGAAGGACTGCAATTGCCTAAAGGGCGTGACGAATGTCTGCGACTGGAGTGGTTCCGCTCATGCACCGAGGCGCGGGTCGTGATCGACCACTGGAGCAGTCATACGAGCCTGTCCGGCCGCACAGCGACCTGCGGGACATGACGCGTCATGAGATCCAGCGGCGGCACCCCCTTCACCCAACCGAGCCAGCGCGCAGGGCTAAATGGCTCGCAAGTGGCGCGGCAAGTCACCTCGATTTCCAATGGTTTTGACATCGGAAGTTGATCGCGAACCTGCCTCCTGCGGTGCCCGCGCACGAACAATTGTGGCGTGACAGTCGCGCTCACGCCGTCCGAAAACTTCCCGTGTCGCCGCCGTCGACCTTAAGAGGCTTCCTCCTTGGAGCTAACGAGGCGGACGCAATCGACTGCTGTATCGCTGCCTCATCCGGCATCGCGCCAACCTTCCACCGCACCAGTCGCACGCCGGCCGCACTCAGCGCGAGTTCCTTCTTCGCGTCCGCGCTCGCCCGCTCCGGCTGCTCATGCGAGGCGTCATCGAGTTCGATCGCGGCGACGACGGAAGCGTCCTTGGTGCATACGAGGAAGTCGACGCTCATGCGGTTGATGCGGTTGTACCAGGCAGCGCGCGTTGTGGCCGCGACGAACAGCGAGGAAGCGCGACACTCCGACCTGCGCGAGCACCATGTGATCCGGCAGCGCCTGGCGCAGGCGGAAGTAGAGCACCTGTTCGGGTTCGGTCAACGGCCGTCGCAAGCTGAACGGCCAATGGCCCTTGGATGTGACTTCGTTGCTTCTTGCGCGCAGCACCGCAAGCGCGATGCCCGCGCCCAGTGCGACGATGACCACGGCGGCGGCACCGATGAGGACTTCCGGCATGCAAAGGTGGAGGGATTGAACGGGACGGCCGACAAGGTAGCGGGCTGCCATCCGGGCCAAACGCTGGAGGAAGCACCCTTTCTCGGTTAAATCACCGAGCCATCCGCGGCTAAAGCAACAAACTCCGGCGTTTATCCAACCAGACGCCTACCGCGCCGCGTTGCGTGCCTCGTAGGCGCGTTGCAGCCGCAACTCAGCATTGGCGACGTCACGCTCCAGACCCTCGACGCGCGCTTCGTATTCGGGCGACAAGCGCGAGCCGCCGCCCTTGAGTCCGAGTCGCTCACCGGCCAAGGGTTCGCGACCAAGTTCGAGCTTCTTCTTGGCGGCCTGCAGCGCGCGCTCCGCGTCGTTGACTTCAGCCATCGCAGTCTCGAGTGCGCTTGACTTGCGGGCGGGCTGTACCGCACTGCCGTCGAACCCGATTCCTTGGGGCGGGACCTGGGTCGTAGGCGTGGCCGGCGTCGCCGGGCTGCTGGCTGCCGGCCGTGGCGGGCTCTTTCCCGCCCGTTGCTCGAGGATCTTCGCCTCGGGTGGCAGTGTGTCAGTGAACATCACGCTGCCGTCGGGCATCTGCACCTTGTAGATCGTCTGGGCCGCCGCCAGACACGGTAGTGCGGCGCACAGCGCCGCCAGAACCCAGCGATGCATCAAACACTCCATTCGGTGGTGCGCCAACAATAGCCCTTTGGCCGCAGCGGCGAAATCGCCAACCGGCGGGCAAGCACCGACCATTCCCGGCGATCAGCCGTGCGTCCGAAAGGACCACCCAGACACCCGGCCGGTGGTTATCCACAGAGTACAGGGACGCCGGGTGGCAGAATCCTCGTCATGAGCAGCACGCATTTCGTCCACCTACGCCTGCATTCTGAGTTTTCGGTGGTCGACGGGATCGTCCGCATCGACGATGCGGTCGGCAAGGCCGCGGCTGACGGGCAAGGCGCGCTGGCGATCACCGACAGCGCGAACGTGTTCGGCGCCGTGCGCTTCTACCAGGCCGCGCGCCGCAAGGGCGTGAAGCCGATCATCGGTTGCGACGTCTGGATCACCAACGACGCCGAACGCGACAACCCGTATCGGATGGCGTTGCTGGTGCAGGACCACGCCGGCTACCTCAACCTGTGTACGTCTGCTGACGCGGGCGTTTCTGGAGAACCAGCACCGCAACCGGGCGGAACTGCGGACCGAGTGGTTCGAGGAACGACGGCGGTGCGCTGCGCGCGGGCCTGATTGCGTTGTCCGGCGCGCGACACGGCGAAGTGGGCGCGCAGCTGCTCGCAGGCCCGCTTCGAGGCGGCGACGCTCGCGGCGCAGCGGCTGGCGGCGGCGTTCCCGGGGCGCTTCTATCTCGAACTGCAGCGCACCGGCGAATCGCGCGACGCCGCGTGCACCAACGCGTCGCTGGCACTGGCGGTCAAGCATCGGCTGCCGGTCGTCGCGACGCATCCGATCCAGTTCCTGGAGCCGGGTGATTTTCGCGCGCACGAGGCGCGCTTCTGCATCGCCGAGGGCTACACGCTCGCCGATCCGCGCCGGCCGCGACGCTTCACGCGCGAGCAGTATTTCAAGTCGCAGGCGGAGATGCAGGCGCTGTTCGCGGATGTGCCGGCCGCGCTTGCGAACACGGTCGAGATCGCGCGCCGCTGCAACCTGACGCTGGAACTGGGCAAGCCGCGACTGCCGCACTACCCGACGCCGGCGGGTGTCACGCTCGACGATCACTGCCGCGCGCTGGCGCAGGCGGGGCTCGAGCAACGCCTGGCCGCGCTGTATCCGGATGAGGCGAGCGCGAGGAGCAGACGGCCGGAGTACGCCGCGCGGCTCGACCTCGAACTGAAGACGATCGCGAAGATGGGCTTTTCCGGCTACTTCCTGATCGTCGCCGACTTCATCAACTGGGCGAAGGGCAACGGCATCCCGGTGGGTCCTGGGCGCGGCTCGGGGGCGGGCTCGCTGGTCGCGTATTCGCTCGGCATCACGGACCTCGACCCGCTGCGCTACGGACTGCTGTTCGAGCGCTTCCTGAATCCGGAGCGCGTGTCGATGCCGGACTTCGACATCGACTTCTGCCAGGACAACCGCGACCGGGTGATCGACTACGTCAAGCGCAAGTACGGCCACGACGCGGTGTCGCAGATCGCCACCTTCGGCACGCTGGGCGCCAAGGCCGTCGTGCGCGACGCCGGCCGCGTGCTCGACATGCCGTACACCAAGTGCGACCAGCTGTCGAAGCTGATCCCGCACAACCCGGCCGATCCGTGGACGCTCGAACGCGCGCTGAAGGAGGAACCGGCGTTCGCCGAGGCGGTGGCCGGCGACGAAGAGCACCAGCAACTCATCGCGCTGGCGAGGCCGCTCGAAGGGCTGACGCGCAACGTCGGCATGCATGCCGGCGGCGTGCTGATCGCGCCGGGCAAGCTGACGGACTTCTGCCCGCTGTATTGCGCGCCGGGCGCGCAGGACACGGCGATCAGCCAGTTCGACAAGGACGACGTCGAGGCGATCGGGCTCGTGAAGTTCGACTTCCTCGGCCTGACCACGCTGACGATCCTCGATCTGACGCTGCAGTACGTGCGGCAGCTCGACCCGTCGTTCGCGCTCACGCTGGAGACGCTGCCGCTCGACGACGCGAAGACCTACGACGTGTTCAAGCAGGCGGCGACGACGGCGATCTTCCAGTTTGAATCGCGCGGCATGCGCGAACTGCTCAAGCGCGCGAAGCCGGATCGCCTCGAAGACCTGATCGCGCTGAACGCGCTCTACCGGCCCGGGCCCGATGGACCTGATTCCGGACTTCATCGAGCGCAAGCACGGGCGCCAGCGCGTCGAGTACCTGCATCCGTCGGTCGAGCCGATCCTGGCCGAGACCTACGGCGTGATGGTCTATCAGGAACAGGTGATGCGCATCGCGCAGGTGGTCGGCGGCTACTCGCTCGGCGCCGCCGACCTGCTGCGCCGCGCGATGGGCAAGAAGAAGCCCGAGGAGATGGCCAAGCACCGCTCGATCTTCGTCGACGGCGCCGGCGAAGCAGGGCGTGGACGCCAACACGGCGACCGAGCTCTTCAACCTGATGGAGAAGTTCGCGGGCTACGGCTTCAACAAGAGCCACTCGGCCGCCTATGCCGTCGTCGCCTACCAGACCGCGTACTTCAAGGCGCACTATCCGGCCGCGTTCATGGCGGCCAACCTGTCGACCGTGATGGACGACACGGACAAGGTCAAGGACCTGATCGAGGACTGCAAGGCGCTCGGCCTGACGATACTGGCGCCTGACATCAATGCGTGCAACTGGCGCTTCGAGCCGGTCGACGCGAAGACGATCCGCTACGGGCTGGGCGCGCATCAAGGGGACGGGGCAGGGCGCGATCGAGGCGATCCTGGCGGCGCGCGCTGCCGGCGGGCCGTTCGCGGATCTCTTCGACCTCGTGCGCGCGGGTCGACAAGCATGTCGTCAACCGGCGGGTCGTCGAGGCGCTCGTGCGCGCCGGCGCGCTTGACCTGCTGCTCGACGATCGCGCCGCGCTGCTGGCGACGGTGGGCCGCGCGATCGAGGCGGCCGACAGCGCGGGCGGCCTGCGTCGGGCAGGCGAGCCTGTTCGGCGGCGGCGAAGCATCGGCGCGGCACGTCGACTACGTGAAGGCGCCGCGCTGGAGCAAGCGCGAGAAGCTGTCGAACGAGAAACTGGCGCTCGGCTACTACTTCTCGGGCCATCTGTTCCGCGAGTACGCGGCGGAGGCCCGGCGGCTCGCGCCCACGCCGCTCGCCGAAGTGAGGCAGGCGCGCGAGCAGGTGAAGCTCACCGGCGTCATCGTCGTCGGCGCGCAGCCAGAACACGCGTCGCGGCCGCATGGGGGTCGTCGTGCTCGACGATGCGCACGGCGCAGCTCGAACTGATGGTCTTTTCGGAGCTGTACGACCGCAAGCGCGCGCTGCTGAAGGAAGACCAGCTGCTGTTCGTCGTCGGCAAGGTGCGCTACGACGAGTTCGCGCAGCGGCTGTCGATTTCGGCCGACGAGCTGATGGACCTGACCGAGGCGCGCGCCAGGGCCGCGGCACGGCTGCGCATCGAAGTCGACGGCGCCGGCGACGTCGCGCGGCTGCGCGATGCGCTGATCGCCCTACCGGACCACGAACGGACAGCGGCACGCGGCTGCCGCATCGTCGTCAACTACAGCAACGGCACGGGGAGTGTCGACATTCCGCTGCCGGAGGACTGGCGGGTGCGGCCGGAAGATCGGCTGGTCGCCGAGCTCGCCGCGCAGCCGAGGGTGCGGCGCGCGTATTTCAAGTATCCCGTAGCGCCGCCGCGGCGGCGCGCGGTGCTGCGCCGTGTCAGGGGCCGCGGACTGCACTGCCGACGATCAGCGCCACTGGGCGGCGCGTCAGTTGGCCGGCGATGCGGTTCGCCGGTGCCTGCCACGAGCAAGTAGCGTGACCGACGCCAGCGCGACCGTCGCTGATGCCGACACGAGCAGCCAAACGGCCAATGGCGCGGCCGCGAATTGAGCGATGTGCGAGGAGGAAGAAGTAGAGCGGGTAAAAGATCACGCGGGTGAAACAGATAGAATCGAGTAACTGCACGGTCCCGCACGCAGACCATCAGCCTCGGCCAGCGCTGGCCACACAGCGCGAAGGCAAGGAATAGCAATAGTCCCCACAACGTGCCGAGCCCCGCGAGCCAGACAGTCGGCGCCACGCCCTTCAGAAGGCCGCCGAGATTGAGCGACCGACCGATGACGACGACGGTACTGATCAGCAATTGGCCACGTCAGCCACGCCCGCAGCTTGAGCAGCGCAGGCGCGGCCGCCTCGTAGTGGGCGCGCAACAGGCTGCCCCATAGCATGATCGCACAGCGCACAGAGGCAGCTCGCCCCAGTGACCCTGGCCGGCGGTCCAGCGCAAGCTTGCCCATGACGAACCGCCGCAGGCTTCAGCGCCAGCACGACGATGAGCGCCACGATGAGCCGCGGGTCCCGGAGTTTGTCCGCGAGGAACAGCACGACCACCAGCAGGTAGAACACGAACTCGATCTCGAGCGTCCAGAAGTGGCCCATGGCCGATTCGACGCCGAAAACGGTGGGGAGCATGGTTGCATTCGCCACCACACTCGCCAGTCCTGGTACGCGGCCCTGTGGCCACCAGATCACCAGGTATGTCAGAGCCAGCGCCGTCCAGTACGCCGGATACAGGCGGAAGAGACGCCGCGTGCCGAAGTTCAGGGTCGCTTCGTACTTTGGCAGCCTGATAGTCGACGCCACCACGAACCCGCTGATGGCGAAGAAGGCGATGACACCGGCACGACCGAGCTGCAGAAAATTCGGAATATCGTGAAGCAGGGTACCGGAGGCGCGCACCGCCGGCAGCGTCACCAAGACTTCGCTGGCGTGAAGCCACACGACGCACAGCGCAGCGACGCCGCGCAGCACATCGATGTTCTTGTAGCGGCCTTCGGCTGGAGCGTGTCCTGGCAAAGCGCGGATCCGTGGCGGAGGCGCGCGACCCGAGGCCGGCGCGCGACGATGCGTCGGTGAATTCTGCGGCGTGCGGCGCTCAAGTTGCCGTGCTGCGCATGGCGCGGCCGCAGACCCTTCGCCGGCCGCGTCTCGCCGGACTGGATTCGCTGCTGCAGCAGCTCCCAGTTGCGCCCTTCGTGCGCGCCGATCGTTCTCGCGGTGCCACAGGTGCAGCACACCGGTCGCAAAGGCGCCTTCCTTGCGGCGCACGCCGGCGTTGAGCAGACGCACCGCAAGGTCGGAGTCCTCGAAGCCCCAGCCCTCGAACGTTTCGTCGAAGCCGCCCACCCGTTCGTGAAGTCGGCGTCCATACGCCGAGGTTGCAGGTGCGCACGCGCTGCCAGCGCGTGCGCAGCGAGCTTGCGCAGCGGACCGAGCGGCAGTGATGCCAGCGGCAGCGTGCGGTTGATGTCGCCGCGTTGCCGTGCGGCGCGCCATTCGGGCGTCGTCCAGGCGTGCAGCGGCAGGCCGTCGGCCAGCGCAGTGCGCGTGAAGCGCTTCCGACAGCAGGACTCGGTTGCCGGCCACCATCCAGCCGCGCTCGGCCAGTGCGCGGTGGCGCGCGATGAAGCTGCGGCCGCGGGATGCAGTCGCCGTCGAGGAAGAGCAGGTAGTCGCCGGACGCGCTGCTCGGCCGCGCGGTTGCGTGCCGCGCCGGCGCGAAAGCCGCGGTCTTCCTGCCAGACGTGCGGAGGGGCACCGGCAACTCGGACGCACCGCGTCCTGACGAGCGCGCGCGTGTCGTCGCGCGAACCGTCGTCGGCGACCAGTACCTCGAAGCCGCGATCGTCCTGCGCGGCCAGGCCGTCGAGCACGGCGCGCAACGCGTCCGGGCCGGTTGTAGGTCGTGACGACGACCGAGATCAGCAGTCGAGTGCGTGCAGCGCTTCAGGCTCGGCGGCAGCGGCGGCTCGCTGCGTGAGCCGCTGCATGCGCTCGGTGTACTTGGCGTAGCGATAAAACGTGCCCTCGAAATTCGAGAAGGCGATGATGAATCCGGCCCAGCCATCGAGAAAGCCGAGTCGCACGACGTAATGGCGGAAGAACGCGCCGAGGCCGTGCGCGAGCGCCTTGCCCATCGACGGCGGCGTGTTGCGCTCGGCCAGCCGCTCGACGCCGAGCGTCGAGTAGCGCTGCATCTTGTGGACGATCTGCGCGAGGTCCCTGAACGGGACCTGCGCGATCGGTTCGGTCATGTATGCCAGCGCGCCGTCGAGGACGTAGCGTCTCGTGCACGGCGTCGTCGGTGTAGCGCAGCTTGCCGCGGCGGAAGAGCTGCGGCTGGCGGTAGTCCGGATACCAGCCGGAATGGCGGATCCAGCGCCCGAGCAGGAAGTTTCGGCGCGGCACGTGGTAGGCGTCGGCCGCGTCGGCTGCTCGACGATGCGGCGGATCTCGGCCGCCGCGGCCTCGGTGCAGCGTTCGTCGGCATCGAGCGAAAAGATCCAGTCACCGGTCAGTTGCGCGAGGACGTCGTTGCGCAGCTTGCCGAAGCCCTCGAACGGCACCTGCAGCACGCGCTCGGTGTACTTGCGGGCGATCTCGACGGTGCCGTCGGTCGAGATACGAGTCCGCAACGACGATCTCGTCGGCCCAGGTGACGCTTTTCAGCGCCGCTTCGATCTTGTCGGCTTCGTTGTAGGCGATGATGTAGACGGAGATGCGCGCCATTCCGGCTCCCGGTTCCAGGCGCAAGCTTAACGGCCGCGTCGCCCCCGAATGGCGGATGCGCCTTCGCATACACTACGCGCTGCCTGCGCTACGGCTCCGTCCGAGGACGGCGCCACCGCCTTCGCGACATGAGTTCCGCCCATCCCCGCCTGCTCGACGATCCGAACCTGCGCCGCCTGCTGCGCATGGTCCTCTCGCACCGGCGACTCCTGGTGTTCGGATTGATCGCGACTGGCATCAGCGCGGCCACCGAGCCGCTGATCGCCCGTCTGGCCGGGCGTCCTGACCGACCAGGCGCTGTTCCAGAAGGAGTTCGCGGCAGTCATCTGGATGCCGATCGCGTTCGTCGGCCTCTTCGTCGTGCGCGGCCTGGCGATCTTCGGCGGCTCGTACCTGCTGAACCGCGTGTCGCAAGCGGTGCTGGTCGACCTGCGCATGTCGATGTTCGACCGCATGCTGCACTGGCCGACGTCGACCTTCGAGAACACGCCGTCGGGCGTCGTGATCTCGAAGTTCGTCAACGAGGCGACCAACGCGCTCAACCTGGCGGCCGAGGTGATGAGCACGGCGGTGCGCGATTCGCTGATCGTCATCGGCCTGCTCGTCATGCTCGTTCTATTACAACTGGCAGCTGACGCTGCTGACGATGATCGTCGCGCCGCCGATCGGCTCGCGCTGCGCGCGTTCAGCCGCCGCCTGCGGCGCCTGAACCTCGAGAACCAGGTGATGCTGGGCGAGATGACGCGCGCGATCCAGGAGGCGCACGAGGGCCAGCGCGTGGTCAAGGTGTACGAGGGCGCGGACTACGAGAACCGTCGCTTCCTGCAGATCAACGACAAGCTGCGCGGCTTCGCGATGCGCATGCAGGTCGCGTGGTCGGCCGCCACGCCGATCGCGCAGGTGCTCGGCGCCATCGGCGTGGCGATCGTGATGACGGTGGCGCTGTGGCAGGCGCAGACACGCGAGGCGTCGCCGGGCGAGTTCGTCACCTTCCTCGCGGCCGCGCTGCTGCTGCTGCCGGCGTTGCGCCATCTTTCATCGCTGAACGGCCCGCTCGCGCGCATGGCGTGCGGCGTCGGAAAGCGTGTTCCGCATGATCGACACGGCGCCGGAGGAGGACCGGGGACAGCGCGAGATCGGCCGGGCACGCGGCGACGTCGAGTTTCGCCGGCGTCTCGTTCCGCTACGCGGGGGCCGAGACCGACGCGCTGACGGATTTCGATCTCGCGGTACGCGCCGGCGAGATGATCGCCTTCGTCGGTCCGTCCGGGGCCGGCAAGACCACGGCCGTGCACCTGGTCCCGCGCTTCATCCGCCCGACCGCCGGCGAGATCCGGCTCGACGGCGTGCCGCTGGAGGAACTGACGCTCGCGAGCCTGCGCCGCCAGATCGCGCTGGTGTCGCAGGACGTCGTGCTGTTCGACGACACCATCGCGGCCAACATCGCCTACGGCGCGCAGCGCGACGCGTCGATGGAACGCATCCGGGAAGCGGCCGATGCCGCCTACCTGCTGCCGTTCATCGAGTCGCTGCCGCAGGGCTTCGAGACGCGCATCGGCGAGAACGCGGTGAAGCTCTCCGGCGGCCAGCGGCAGCGCCTGTCGATCGCGCGCGCGCTGCTGAAGGACGCGCCGATCCTGCTGCTCGACGAAGCGACCTCGGCGCTCGACTCCGAGTCCGAACGCTATATCCAGGCGTCGCTGCAGCGGTTGATGAAGGGCCGCACGACCTTCGTCGTGGCGCACCGGCTGTCGACGATCGAGCGCGCCGATCGCATCGTCGTGCTCGAGCACGGTCGCATGGTCGAAGTCGGATCGCACAGGGAGCTGCTGGCCCGCGGCGGCCTGTACGCCCGCCTGCACAGCATCCAGTTCGCATCAGTGGAGAACCCGATGGAGGCGACGCAATGACCACGACCGCACGCCCGATCAGCCGCTGGCCCGTCCCCGAGCTGGCCGAATTGCCTGCGGACATCCGAAGGCCGCATCGCAGGAGGTGCAGGACAAGGCGGGCTTCGTTCCGAACGTCTTCCTGACGCTGGCGCACCGCCCGGACGAGTTCCGTGCCTTCTTCGCCTATCACGACGCGCTGATGCTGCGCGAGTCGGGCCTCACCAAGGGCGAGCGGGAGATGATCGTCGTGGCCACCAGCGGCGCCAACGAGTGCGTCTACTGCGTCGTGGCGCACGGCGCGATCCTGCGCGTCTACGAGAAGAACCCGCTGACTCGCCGACCAGGTCGCCACGAACTACCGCAAGGCCGACATCTCGCCGCGCCAGCGTGCGATGCTGGCGTTTGCGCTGAAGGTCGCGAGCAGACTCGGCGTCGATCGAGCCGGCGGATTTCGAGCCGCTGCGCGCGCACGGCTTCAGCGACGAGGACATCTGGGACATCGGTGCCATTGCGGCGTTCTTCGCGTTGTCGAACCGCATGGCCAACCTGATCAGCATGCGGCCGAACGACGAGTTCTATCTGCTCGGGCGGCTGCCGCGCAAGTGAGAGTGAAGGCTCAGATCAGCGCAGACGGCGGCCGACGCAATGCACGCGCTCGGCCTGGACGCGATCCTCATCATCAACGTCAAGCGCTTCGTCGAGCGCGGCGGCATGTCGAGGCGCAACTGGGCCGCTTCGGCCTGCGGGGCGAGTTCATCCACGAATTCGATGCAGACGAGATCACGGAGGAACTTGATCGCCGCTGGTTTGCAGGTGCCGAGCTCAATCGCGGGCAGAAGTCGTGTGCGTTGAAGCACGTCGCGTACTGCGCCGGGTCGTCGAGCGGCGACTGGCAGCATTGCCTGGTGCTGGAAGACGACGTCGTGCTCGCCGACGACTTCCCGGACGGTGTGCGCGCGGCGCTGGCCGAGACGCGCGAGCGAGCCGCATCCTTACGTGATTTACCTTGGTGCCGGCGGCAATTTCTATACGCCGGCCAGCCAGCGCGAACCCGGGCGAAGGATCTATCCGGCGAGCAAGGGCCGCTTCACCGACTCCTACATCATCGGCGCGCCGGAAGCGACGGCGCGGCTGGTGCGCATCGAGGCACAGCCGATGACGAAGCCGATTGACGTCGTGTTCGAGTCCGTCGACCGCGCAGCCGGCATTCGCTTTCTCTGGCTTGAGGACCCGGTGGTCGAGCAGGGCAGCAAGCTGGGTCTGTTCCGCACGTCGCTCGAGCGGCGCCGCCCGAACTGGCTGCAGGCGCTGCGCTATCGATTCGAGCGCCTGCGGCGGAAGTACCTCTATCAGTTGTGGCGCTAAGTCTGACATCCTGAGCGAACCGGCATGAGTGCGACCTCCCTGGCGACCGACACGTCCGCCGCATTCACGCTGGATCGACGTGGCGCGCTGGTCTACGATCGTCGCGGCGTGCAGCGTAATCATCTCGCCGCCCGTCGCGAACGCGGCGATGGCCCTGATGTTGGTCGGACTGCTGGCGAGCGGACAGGCGCTGCCGCGTCTGCGCCAGGCCTGCCACCAGCCGCTCGGCGTGGCAACACTCATTCTGATCGGAGTCATCGCCGCGCGATGCTGTGGGCCGACGTGCCGTGGCGTGAACGTGCTGTTGCGTTCTGGTCCTGGCGCAAGCTGTGGATGATCCCGGTGGCACTGGCGCTGTTCGGGCCGCTGCGGTGGAAGCGACGCCTGGCGATCGCCTATGTTGCCGTGTGTGGACGTGGCCGTGCTGGTGTCGTTCGGCGTTGTTGTCGCGACCGGCCGGCTGCCGACGACGGTTTTCGACCTCGCCGGATCGATGCTGCGCAACCACAGCGCGCAGTCGATGGCGTTCGCGACGGCGGCCTTCCTGGCGCTCTGGCTGATGGCCGATCCGGACCTCTCGCGCCGCTGGCGCTGGACCTGCGGGGTGCTTGCGGCGCTCTTCGTGCTGAACATGGCGTTCGTGACGCCGGGGCGCAGCGGCTTCCTGGCGCTCGCGGTCATGCTGGTCATGCTCGCGGCCTTCAATGTCCGCAGCTGGCGGAACGCCTTGGCGGCGGGGGTGCTGGCGGCCCTGCTGGCCGGTGCGATGGCGCTGTCACCGCTGGCGCGCGATAGGCTGACCTCGGCGCTGAACGAATGGCAGAACGCCTCGACCCTGACGATCAAGACCCCAATGGGGATACGTGCTGTGCTTTACGAGAACACGCTCGAACTCGTCCGCGAGCGACCCTGGCTCGGCACCGGCACCGGCGGCTTCGGTGCGGCCTATACGGCCCATGTGAAGGACAAGTACACCGACTGGCGTGTGTTGCCGACCGTGGATCCGCACAACCAGTACCTGTTCTTCCTCGCCGAGCAGGGCATCGTCGGGCTGATCGCCTTCCTCGCATTCATCGTTGCGGCACTGGCGGATCGTGGGGACGGCACGCGCGCGCGCGTCGTCGCGGTCGGCATGCTGCTGGCGTGGTGTGCAACGTCGCTGCTCAGTTCGCACTTCAAGACGTTTTCCGAGGGGCATCTTCTGGCACTGTTCCTCGGTGCGATGCTGGCGCGTCCGATGGGCCGTTTCGAAAGCAGCCACGAGCCGCCGCGACCAAGCTCATGAGGACTGTGCAGTGACGACCGTTCTGGTTCGCCTGCCGAATCACGTCGGCGACGCCTGCATGGCGCTGCCGGCGCTGCATTTGCTGCGGGAGGCGGGCTTGCGCTGCGCGCTGATCGGCCGTGGCTGGACGGAGAGCCTGTTCGAGGGCCTGCGGTTCTCGTACGTCCCGATCCACGGCCGCCTGCTGCGGGACGTCGCGCGCGTGCGCCAGGCCCGCGTGTCGATCGACGGCGAAGCGCGCGGACTGGTGCTGCCCAATTCGTTCGGTTCGGCACTGCTGTTCGCGCTCGCTGGCGTGCCGAGTGCAGGCTTGGCGACGGCACAGCGTCGACTGCTGCTGCGCTGGCCCAGTCCGGCACCCGGCGAGTGCCATGAGGTCGAGCGGTTTTACAGCGCATCGGTCGCGGCCCTGCGCGCCTGGGGCCTGACCACGAACCGCACGGCGCCGCCCCCCGCGCTGGATCTTCCGCTGACGGCCACCCAGCGCAGCGCAGCCGTGGCCGTGCGCCGCGCCGGCGGCGTGGCGGAGCGCTACGCCTTGCTCGCCCCGGTGGCCACCGGCTTGCACCGAGGTCGCATCAAGCATTGGGCCCATTTCGCGCGACTGGTGCCGCCGCTGCGCGAACGCGGCCTGATGCCGGTGGCGGCACCGCCATCCGCAGAGGTCGAGGCCGTGCGAGCGGTGCTGCCGGGCGTCACCCTGCTGCCACCAACACCGCTCGGCGTGTTCGCTGCATTGGCGGCGACTGCCACCGTGGTGATCGCCAATGACTCGGGCACAAGTCATGTTGCGGCCGCCGTGAGCGCACGCCAGGTGACGATCTTCGGCGTGACGGAGCGCCGCCGCACCGGCCCGTGGTCTGCGCGTGCCGTCTGCGTGGGCGCGAACGGCGCTTGGCCGGACGTGCCGCAGGTCGTCGCCGCGATTGACGCGGCGCTGGCATTGCCATGAGCGCGATCGGACCGCCGCGCAGCGCGCTCGTCGTGACACTGCGCTTCCTCGGGGACGCCTTGCTGTCGACGCCGCTGGTACGGGCTCTGAAGCAACGCTACCCCACCTGCACAGTCGACGTGCTGGTCTTCGCGGCGACTGAAGGCGTCTTCGAGGGCAATCGGGATGTCGCGAACGTGATCACGGTGCCCGAGGCGATGTCGGCGTCCCGCACGCTGCGGCAGCTCTTCGAGCTATGGCGGCGGTACGACCTTGCCGTGATCGCGCAAACAGGCACGCGGCCGTTCCTATTTGGCTGGGCTGCTGGCCGGCAGCGCGTCGGATTGGTGTCGCCAGAGATCGGCAAGTCGTGGTGGAAGCGCGCGTTGCTCGATCGACACGCGACGTTCGACCCCGGTGGTGCGCGCGTGCTGGAAAACCAGCGCATTGCCGCCTTGCTCGGTATCGAAAGCGCGCCAGCGGTGGTCGCGCCCACGGCCGGGTGGGGTGCGGCAGACGTTGCGGTGGCCCTGGGTTTTGATCCGTCCGCTGAGCCGTTCGCGGTGCTTCATCCCTCGCCCCGCTGGCGCTACAAGCAATGGACGGCGGAAGGATGGCGCCGCCTGATCCATGACTTGCGGTCGCAGCGGCTGCGGGTGGTCATCAGCGGCGGACCGGGGGCTGCGGAGCATGCCTACCTCGACGCGGTCTTGCAGGGTGTTGCCGCAACCCACTTCACGCGCATTGACGGTCGACTGTCGCTCGCCCAGACCGCGGACGTGCTGCGCCTGGCGTCCCTTTATGTCGGACCGGACACCGCGACCACGCATCTGGCTGCGGCCTGCGGCACGCCAACGGTGGCCCTGTACGGTCCCACCGACCCGGCCATCTGGGGCCCGTGGCCGGCGCACGACGGGACGAACTACATGCGCGTCGACGCGCAGCAGCGCCGCGGCAACGTGCTGCTACTGCAGAACCCGGACCTTGCCTGTGTGCCGTGTCAGCTCGAAGGCTGCGAACGGCATCGCGGCAGCCACTCCGACTGCCTCGACCGCCTTCCCGCCGAGCGGGTGATCGATGCGTCCGCGCTGATGCTGCGACGCGCGCGCTGAATCGCTACATCAGGACGATGTCATATTGCTCTTGGTGATAAAGCGACTCCACCTGCATCGACACCGGCTTGCCGATGAAATCCGAGAGCATCGCGAGTGCCTGTGATTCCTCCTCGAGGAACAGATCGATCACGGTTTGCGACGCCAGGATGCGGAACTCGCGCGTCTCGTCAAACTGGCGCGCCTCCCGCAGGATCTCGCGCAGGATCTCGAAACACACGGTGCGTGCGGTCTTCAACTCGCCGCGGCCCTGGCACACCGGACACGGCTCGCACAGGATGTGCGCCAGCGACTCGCGGGTGCGCTTGCGCGTCATCTCGACGAGTCCCAACTGCGTGAAACCGCTGACCGTCATGCGCGTGCGATCGCGCGCAAGCGCCTTCTTGAACTCGGTCAGCACCGCCTCGCGGTGCTCGACGTTCATCATGTCGATGAAGTCGACGATGATGATTCCGCCCAGGTTGCGCAGCCGTAGCTGTCGCGCGATTGCCTGCGAGGCCTCGAGGTTGGTTTTGTAGATCGTGTCGTCGAAGTTGCGAGTGCCGACGTAGCCGCCGGTATTCACGTCGATCGTCGTCATGGCCTCGGTCTGATCGATGATCAGGTAGCCGCCGGACTTCAGATCCACGCGGCGGCCGAGGGCGCGTTCGATTTCGGCGTCGATCGAGTACAGGTCGAAGAGCGGCCGTTCGCCGGTGTAGTGCGCAAGCTTGTGGGCCACGCGTGGCACAAACTGCGTAGCGAACTGCTCCAGCTTCTGGAAGTTCTCGCGCGAGTCGACGTGAATCGTCGTCGTCTCCTCCGTCGCAACGTCGCGCAGTACACGTTGCGCGAGAGAAAGCTCCTGGTACAGCATGGACGGCGTGCTGCTGCTTGCCCGCCGCTCGCGGATGCGGCCCCACAGCACGCGCAGGTAGTCAAGATCGTTGGTCAGGTCCTGCTCGGTCGCGTCTTCGGCACTGGTGCGGATGATGTAGCCGCCCTTTTCGTCCGGTGGGACGAGGCGTTTCAGCGTGTCGCGCAACTGCGTGCGTTCGGCCTCGTCCTCGATGCGCTGCGAGATTCCGATGTGCGGGTCCTGTGGCAGGTACACCAGCATGCGGCCGGCGAGGCTCACCTGCGTCGACAGCCGAGCGCCCTTGGTCCCGATTGGATCCTTCACGACCTGGACCATAACCGTGTCGCCCTCGTGGATCAGGCGCTCGATCGGCGGCGGCTTGACCTGAGCGAACTGGCGGTACTCCCAGATGTCGGCCACGTGCAGGAACGCTGCCCGTTCGAGGCCGATGTCGATGAACGCGGACTGCATGCCGGGGAGCACGCGCGCCACGCGTCCGAGGTAGATATTGCCCACCAGGCCGCGCAGCGCATTGCGCTCGATGTGCAGTTCCTGCACCACGCCCGCGCTGAGCACCGCGACCCGCGTTTCCTGCGGGGTTATGTTGATAAGTATGTCTTCCATGGTTCCTTGCGTGACTCGTGTCGGCGCTGGCGAGGCGGAGCTCACCATTGCACGTGCACTCGCTGCGAATAGTAAGGCGCGCAACCATCGAGCGGCCGGTCCGGAGCGCGGCTGAAAGATCTTGACATTCCGCCGCGAGCGCACGCGCGACCGGCAGAGTCACGACTACGCGGAGCGTTATTGCAGCGCTGCGCGATCCTTCTCTCCGCCGGTCGGATCAATGCAGAGGTAGGACGGCCGCTGGTCTTCGATCGCATAGGCCGGCAGGTTTGATTGTGACGAGCACACGCGACCATCCTTCATGAATGAGAAGTCGCGCAGCACGGTGACGCGTGTCGGGCTCGGATAGCTGGTGAAGGTCTTCGTTTTGGGCGAAAAGCGCAACACGCGGTCGGAGTTATTGGCCGCCAGCCAGACCTCTCCGGTCGGACGCCACACGTTCAGCGCATACGGCGTCTCGTATTCGTCCTTGGCAACGCCGGGGATGCGGTAGCTGTCGAAGGTCGCGGTAGCAGGGTCGAAGCGCATCAACGCACCCTCGTCGAAAGCCGGGATCCACAGGATGCCATCGGCGTCGAAGCGCGGACGGCGTGGGCCGCGCAGCGGTGTGTCGAACTCCTGCACCTGCATCGTCTTCGGATCTACGCGTCCGATCTTGTTCGCATAGAGCTTGGCGTACCAGACGCTTCCATCCTTCGGGTGAATGTCAATGCCGTACGGAAACGCCATCACCTCGAAGCCAAGAAAACGCGCATGCGAGAACTCGAGCATCAGCGCGCTGTCCGGCAACCACGACGACACGCGCAGCAGCGTCGGCAGCATCATGTCGCTGACCCAGCGCCAGAACCCGTTGTGTGGCAGGCGCATGACCGTCATCTGCTCGGTCTTCGGATCGAAACGGCCGAGCTGATTGCTCGCCACGATGGTGAACCAGACGATATCGTGCTGGTCGACGCGCACTGTGTGCGGGTAGAGCGCGTCGTTCGGCACCGGGTAGACCTTGAACTGCTTCGTCTTCGGGTCGAACGACTGAAGCGTCGAGGACAGCGAATTGGTGATCCAGATCCGCCCGTCCGAGGTCTGGCCCATGCTGTGCGGGCCGTGCTTGCCGCTGAAGACACCGATCGGCAACTGCATTCCCGAGAACTTGCCGCCGCGGGGCAGGTCGATGTCTGGCAGCGGATAGATGTCAATCTTGCCGGTCGTCGGATCGAGCACGTGCAGCTTGTCGTGCCCTTCGTCGGTCCCGTACAGAAGTCCGTCCGCGGCGACGTCGAGATCATGGATGAATGAAAGGGCGTCGCCGACCAACCATTCCTCAACCTTGGCGCGGGTCACCTCGGCGGTCGCGCCGTAGTCGTGCCGGGCGTCGACCGGCTTGCCGTTGAAGCCGTGCGACAGCACCGCGGCGAAGTTCTCCTTCTGCCAGCGCGTCACCATCGCGAGCATGCCCTCCATCTTGCGGATCGTGCCGAGCCACCACGTGTGGCTCTGAGGTAGCCGCGTCGTGGAGTTGCCCATCTGGTGGCAGTAGTTGCATTGGCTGACGAACGCCGCCTTGTCGGAGGCCGACGGCCACTCGAGCTTTACGTTGTGGGCCGAGGCCGACAGCGCCTCCGACGCTGCCTCCTTCGAGGCAAACGGCTTCAGGGCCAGGTCGAGCGCGTTGACGGTGTCGGCCCTGCTGTCGACCATTTCGGTGCGGTCGTCGTAGTTGGCTAGGCGCGCACGCACGTCGAGCTTGCCGGCGTAGGGGGTGCGAATCGCGTAACTGCCGTCGGCAGCGGTGTAGACGGTCTGCCGTGCGGTCTTTTCGGCATTGAAGACCGTGACCATCGCGCCGAAGGCCGGTTGGCCGTCGGGCTTCGTGATCTTGCCGCGGAAGCCTGCGGCATCGGCGCTCGTGGCGGCGCCAAGTGCGACGAGAACGACCGCGCCGCAGACGGGGGCCAAGCGTACGGTGCGATTCATCGTCATCCTCAGGCCGACCGCGGGTGAAACCACGCGAACAGGCGCCGGCCACGGTGCAGGCTCGGCAGCATCGCTAGCGCGAGCACAGCCATCAGCGGGCCGCCGGACAGGAGGTTGGCCAGCAGCATGACGCCGGCGAGGTCGAGCCTGAGGTCGCCGAGGCCGCTGCCTAGCCACAGTACGAGGATCAGCGCGAGGCCACTGAGCTGGTTAAGCAACATGATCCACCTGAAGGCCCCAAAGCCGCGGCCGCGCCACAGCAGGATGGCCTGCAGCAGTAAGCACACGGCCGGCACGTAATAGGCGCTCGCAGACCATCCAAGCAGTGCCATTACGACGGCGCTGAACAGGAGCAGCACGCAGAGGACTTTCACCAGCTTTGGTCGCTGCTGATTGCGCATGTCAACACCTTTGCTTACCCGACGGGTTCGGGCCGGACGCGATCGTGATCTTCCCCGCGCATGGCCTCTGTGAAGCGAAATAGTGGATGAGAACCGACCGAGGCGGAACCCCTCATTGCGAGGGGTGGGGCTGTCTGGATCCTCCGATGCAGGGCGCAGCGAGCACGTCGAAGGCGACGGGCCGCGGTCAGAGTGTCCCGGACCGTGCAGGCCCGTGATCCCCGCGCGGTGTTAGAGCACCTTGATTCCGGCCCGCTGCAGAAGGTGCGCGGTCTCGAACAGCGGCAGGCCCATGACGCCGGTGTAGCTGCCTTCGATGCGCTCGATGAACACGGCGGCGAGGCCCTGGATGCCGTAGCCGCCGGCCTTGTCGTACGGCTCGGAGGTTTCGCAGTAACTCTTGATCTCGCCCGCGTCGAGGTGACGGAACGTGACGGTCGACACCGACGTGGCGCTCAGCAGTGGGCCCTGGATCGCCAGCGCAACCGCGGTGCGCACCTCATGCGCCCGACCCGAAAGCCGCTGCATGAACTCAGCCGCCTGCGCCGGATTGGCTGGCTTGGCCAGCACCTCGCCATCGACAATTACAACGGTGTCGGCGGCGAGCACGGGGCGGAACAGCATCGTGCGCATGCCGAGCACTTCGAGGCCGAATGCTGCCTTTTGGCGGGCCGTGCGCTCGACGTAGTCGGCCGGCGATTCGTTGGCGTGCTGACTCTCGTCGACGTCGGGTCCGCGCGGCGTGGCCAGTCGCAGCAACAGCGGGTCAAACCGCACGCCGATCTGTTTCAGGAGTTCGCGCCGGCGGGGACTGCGCGAGGCAAGGTAGATGGCGGCGGGCATCAGGCGCGATGGTACGGGTGGCCCGCGAGGATCGACCAGGCGCGGTACAACTGCTCGGCAAGGAGCACGCGGGCCAGCGCGTGCGGCAGGGTCATGCTCGACAGCCGCAACTGCAGCTGCGCAGCGCGCTTGATGGTTTCGTCGAGGCCGTCCGGCCCGCCGATGACGAAGGCGACCGGCTCGGACGCATCGCGCCAGCGGGAAAGTTGCTGTGCGAGCTGCTGGGTGGTCCAGTCCTTGCCGCGCTCGTCGAGCGCCACGACCGTGCACCCGGCCGGTAAGGCGGATCGAATACGTGCGGCCTCGGCCGCAAGGGCGCGGCGCGGATCCTGCGTCTGTCCGCTGCGTGCTTCGGCCTTCAACGCTTTCAGCTCCACCTTGAAGTCCGACGGAAAACGGGCCAGATAGTCGTCGACGGCGGCGTCCGCCCACGCCGGCTGCCGCTGCCCGATCGCCACGATCGAGATTTTCATCGCGTCAAAGCGCAGGGCAGGAGCCGGACTAGCCCCGACCCGACACTTTTCGGGCCTTCTTACTCGCTATCGACGCGGGGGCGGAGGACTTGAGTCGCACGGGTTTGCCACCCCAAATTTCCTCGAGGTTGTAGTAGGCCCGAATGGCCGGCTGCAGGATGTGCACGACGGCATCTCCGCAGTCGACCAGCACCCACTCGCCGGTGTCCTCGCCTTCCATGCTGACCACGATGCCGCCGGCCAGCTTCACCTTCTCCGAAACGGACGAGGCGAGCGCGCGGGTCTGGCGATTGGAGGTCCCGCTCGCAATGACAACGCGGTCGAACATGTCCGACAGCTGCGCGGTGTTGAAGACCTTGATGTCCTGCGCCTTGACGTCCTCGAGCGCGTCGACGATGACGCGCTGCAGTTTCCTAATGTCCATGCGGTCCGGCGTAGAGGTGTTGCGAATGAATATAGTCGAGCACCGCCGGGGGAACCAGCGCTGCCAGCCGCGCCGCATCCTTGGGATCCAGGGATCGGCCCAGCAGCTGGCGAACTTCGGTGGCCGAGGCGTCGACCGGGGTCATCGCGAGATCGACGATGTGGCCGGCCGGGCTGTCGACGAGATCGCCGGCGTACTTCAGGTAGCGCGCCGTGCGCAAGCGCTGCAGCGGCTCGTTCAGTGCCGGCGCGGCGCCGGCGCGCCGCGCCACGGCCAGGTGCGCGAGCTCGGGGATCGCATCCCATTCGCGCCAGGTGTCGAAGCGCGCGAACTGGTCGGCCCCCATGATCAGCACCAGCGGGACCTCGGGTCCCATGAACGCACGCAGCTCGCGCAGCGTGTCGATCGTGTAGGTCGGCCCGCCGCGCTCGATCTCGTGCAGGTCAGGATCATCCGGCGCCGCGTGAACGGCAGTTCCTGCTCGATCGCGAGCTCGATCATGTGGGCACGCTGCTGGGGCGCGGTCAGGACTTCCTTCTGCCATGGCTGGGCGGCCGGAAGCAGAGTGGACCTCGGCGATGCGGCAGGTTGGCGAGCGCGTCGCGCGCGAGCTGCAGGTGCCCGACGTGGATCGGGTCGAAGCTGCCGCCGAGCAGGCCGATCGGTTCCATCATTGACGCCATCAGGCCCAGTCGCGCGGACGCAGGAAGTCGGTGTACAGCCGCGCTTCCGGCGCTGCCGGGTTCCGGATGCCAGTCGTACTTCCAGTGCACCACCGGCGGCAGCGACATCAGGATCGACTCGGTGCGTCCGCCCGATTGCAGGCCGAACAGCGTGCCGCGGTCGTACACGAGGTTGAACTCGACGTAGCGGCCGCGCCGGTACGCCTGGAACTCGCGTTCGCGCGGACCATAGTCGCGGTGCCGATGACGCTCGACGATCGGCACGTAGGCGTCGAGGAAGGCGTCGCCGACCGCGCGCATCATGCGCGAAGCTCCGGTCGAAGCCGAGCTCGTTGAAATCGTCGAAGAACACGCCGCCGATGCCGCGCGGCTCGTTGCGGTGCTTCAGGAAGAAGTACTCGTCGCACCACTTCTTGAAGCGCGGATGCTTGTCCGCGCCGAACGGCGCCAGCGCCTGCTTGCAGGTGGCGTGGAAGTGCCGCGCGTCCTCTTCGGTGGCGTAGTACGGCGTGAGATCCATGCCGCCGCCAAACCAGATAGCACGTCGGGCTGGCCTTGCGCCTCTTCGCGATGAAGAACCGCACGTTCATGTGCACCGTCGGCACGTACGGATTGCGCGGGTGGAACACCAGCGACACACCCATCGCCTCGAAGCCGCGGCCGGCGAGTTCGGGACGCTGAGCCGTCGCGGACGGTGGCAGCTTGCGCGCCGATCACGTGCGAGAAGCCGACGCCGCCGCGCTCGAGCAGGTTGCCGTCCTCGATGATGCGCGTGAGTCCGCCGCCACCGAGCGGCGCGCCGGCGGGCTTTTCCCACGGGTCGCGAGGAAGGGCGCGCCGTCGAAGCGTCTCGAAGGTCGCGACGATGCGTCTGCTGCAGGCCGAGCAGGTACTCGCGGACCGCCTGCGCGTCGACGAACTCCGGCTAGCCGGCTCGGCCGTGTGTCGCTCATGCCGCCTCATGTGCCGGCCGATGAAGCCGAGCACCGTCTCGTACCAGGCGACGATGTTGCGCGGCTTCAGGATCCAGTGGTTCTCGTCCGGGAAGACCAGCAGTTCGCTCGGCACGCCGTGGTACTGCAGCGCCTCGAACAGGTTGAGGCCCTCGCTGATCGGGCAGCGGTAGTCGAGTTCGCCGTGGATGATCAGCGCCGGCGTCTTCCACTGCTTGACGTGGCGGATCGGCGCGTAGCGGTCGAAGCTTCGCCGGGTCGGCGTACGGATCCTCGCCGCCCATCTCCAGGTACCACCAGGCCGGATGGTCGGTGGTGCCGGTGAACTGCGCCATCGTCGTCACGCACGCATGCGTGATCAGGCAGTTGAAGCGCTGCGTCTGCGTGCCGATCCAGTTGGTCATGTAGCCGCCGAAGCTGCCGCCCATCGCCATGATGCGCGTCGCGATCGACGTCGGGGCGCTGCTCGACCGCATCGGTCACGGCCATCAGGTCTTCGTAGCACTGCTTGCCCCAGACGTTGCCCCAGATGCCCTGGACGAAGTCCTGTCCGAATCCGGTCGAGCCGCGCGGATTGGGCTGCACGACGGCGTAGCCGGCGGCCACGGCAGCAGCGGATTCCAGCGCCAGTGCCAGGCGTCGGCCGCCATGCCGATCGGGCCGCCATGGATCCACAGCAGCATCGGCAGCTTGCCCTGCGTCTTCGCCGGCTTGGTCACGAAGTACTGGATCGGCGTGCCGTCGGTCGACGGCACCGTGCAGTGTTCGACCTCGACCCAGTCCGGGAACGTCGAAGCCGGACAGGCGCGCCAGCGCCTGCGGCGGCGAGCCGGGCTGGATTCGCGACGGCGAAGGCCTCCGGCGGCTCGCGCAAGGTCGAGCGGATGCCGACGATGCGGCCGTCCTTCAGCACGCGCACGTCGCTGTGCGCGCCGCCGCTGCGGGCCACGGTGATGCGCTCGACCTTGTCGCTGGCGATGTCGATGGCGAACACCGGCACGTGACCGTCGAGGTCGGCAGTGAACACGAACTGCTTTCCGTCCGCGGTCCAGTCGGCCGGCATGCGGCCAGGCGTCGAAGCCCGTTGCCAATTTCGCGGATCGCCCCGCTGGCGAGATCGATCAGCGTCAGCGGTTGGCCGCACCACCTGTGCCGCGCGAACGGGTCGAGCGCACCACGGCGAGCGTGCGGCCGTCGGGCGAGAACAGCGGCGTCTCGTTGTTCGTGTTGGTGGCCGCGCCGAGCATGCGCGTGGCCCTGGTCGCGACGTCGATCAGCCGGATCGCGGTGTCGAGTCTCGCGATCCTGGCCCGGCGACTGCCACGTGACGGCGAGCTGCGTGCCGTCGGCGCGAAATGTCCAACTCCGGTTCGATCGACAGTTCGCGCTTCGCGTCTGCGGCGTCAGGTCGACGCGGTTCGTGCCGTCGGCCGCGTACGCGATCAGGTGCGTGTCGGCCATGTTGTCGTTCTGGTGCAGCCAGTGGTCCCAGTGGCGCACCGGCTGCTGGCGGAAGTGGCGCGCGCTTGCTGCTTCTTGCGCCGCTCAGTGGCGGTCTCGCGCTGCTTGTCGTGCTCGACGTCCGACAGCACCGGTGCAAACAGCGCCAGCACGGCGGCGTCTTGCGCGAAGCGGAAGGACTCGACGCCGAGCGGCTCGTCCGTCAGCTGCTGCGGCTCGCCGCCGTCGGCGGGCAGGATCCACACCTGCATGCGCTTGTCCGCGTCGTCGTCCGGCTTGAGTCTCGTTCGGCTGCCGGTTGGACAGGAAGCCGAGCGCGCCGTCGTGGCGGAAGCAGGGCGCCGCGTCCTTGCTGTCGCCGCGCGTCAGTTGCGTCGCCGCGCTGCCGTCGGTCGGCACCTTCCACAGGTCCGATACGTACTTCGACGCCTTCGCGGTCGAGGCGCTGCACGGCGACGGCCAGCCAGGTTCCGTCGGGCGAGGGCGCGATCGAGGAGACGCGCTTCAGCGCGATGTGCTGCTCAACGGTGTACGGGACGTTCGTCATGATCAGTGTTGTGTTGCGGAACTGTTTCGCGTCTCAGTGCCGCCAGCCGCCCAGTGCAAAGGTCGAGCATTGTGGCGGAAAGCGCGCCGCAAGGCACCTGTCGCCGGTCGGCGGGTTCGATCAAGAGCGGTGCGCCGTCTCGTTACAGCGTTCGTGGCTTCAGCGCCCGGTGGCCGATGTCCCGTCGGAACTGCATGCCGTCGAACTCCACCTGCTCGACCGCATCGTAGGCGAGCTTCTGCGCCGCACGCACCGTGTCGCCGAGCGCCGTGACGCAGAGCACGCGGCCGCCGTTGGTGACGAGCCGGTCGCCGCGAGCGCCGTGCCGGCGTGGAAGGTGATGCAGTCGTCGCGGTCCGCGCGGCAGGCCGGATGATCACATCGCCCTTGCGCGGCGCATCGGGATAGCCATGCCGCGGCCACGACCACGCCGAGCGCGGTTCGGCGATCCCACTCGGCCTCGACCTCGTCGAGCCGGCCGTCGATGGCGGCTTCGAGCAGCGCGACGAAGTCGGACTTCAGGCGCGCCATGATCGGCTGCGTCTCCGGGTCGCCCATGCGGCAGTTGAACTCGAGCGTGCTGCGCGTCGCCGTGCGCGATCGATCATCAGGCCCGCGTACAGGAAACCGGTGTACGGAATGCCGTCGGCGGCCATGCCGTGGATCGTCGGCAGGATGATCTCGCGCATCACGCGGGCATGGATGCGTCGGCGTGACGATCGGCGCCGGCGAGTACGCGCCCATGCCGCCGGTGTTCGGACCGTGATCGCCGTCGAGCAGCCGCTTGTGGTCCTGGCTGGTCGCCAGCGCCAGCGCGTTGCGGCCGTCGCTCATGACGATGAAGCTCGCTTCCTCGCCTTCGAGGAAGTCCTCGATCACGACGCGCGCGCCGCTCGCGCCGAGCGTGTTGCCGACCAGCATCGATTCGATCGCGGCCTCGGCTTCGCCGACGGTCTGCCGCAACGACGACGCCCTTGCCGGCCGCCAGGCCGTCGGCCTTGACGACGATCGGCGCGCCGCGCTGCCGGCACGTAGGCGCGCGCCTCGGCGGCGTCGGTGAACGTGCGGTACTGCCGCGGTCGGGATGCCGTGGCGCTGCATGAACGCCTTGGCGAAGTCCTTCGAGCTTTCGAGCTGGGCGGCGGCGCGCGTCGGTCCGAAGACGCGCAGTCCGCGCGCGCGAAACACGTCGACGATGCCGGAGGCGAGCGGCGCTTCCGGGCCGACGACCGTGAGGGCGATGCCTTCCTCGGCCACGACGAAATCGGCCAGCGCCTCGTGGCTCGTCGTGCGGCACGTTGCGCAGCTGCCGGTCGCGCGCCGTGCCGCCGTTGCCGGGCGCGACGTAGACGCGCTGCACGCGCGGCGACTGCGCCAGCCGCCACGCCAGCGCATGTTCGCGCCCGCCGCCGCCCGACGACCAGCACCTTCATCGCGGCTCGCCGGACCGCGCTCACTCCTCGAGCGCCGCGGTCGTGTAGACCTGCTGCACGTCGTCGAGGTCGTCGAGTGCGTCGATCAGCTTCTGCATCTTCTGCGCGTCGTCGCCGGTCAGCACGGTCTCGGCGAGCGGCTTCATCGTCACTTCGGCCAGTTCGGGCTTGAGGCCCGACCTTCTCGAGCGCCTCGCGCACCGCCTCGAAGTCGGCGGGCGCAGTGATGACCTCGACCGTGCCGTCTTCGTTCGCCGACCACGTCTTCGGCGCCGGCGTCGAGCGCGGCGTCCATCACCTGCTCCTCCGAGGTGCCCGGCGCGAAGACGAACTGGCCGCAGTGCTTGAAGTTGAATGCGACGGAGCCGTCGGTGCCGAGGTTGCCGCCGTTCTTCGCGAGCGCATGGCGGACTTCGGCGACCGTGCGGGTGCGGTTGTCGGTCATGCAGTCGATCATCAGCGCGGCGCCGCCGATGCCGTAGCCCTCGTAGCGGATTTCCTCGTAGCTGGCGCCTTCGAGCTTGCCGGCGCCGCGCTGGATCGCGTTGGTGAGCTTGTCCTTCGGCACGTTGCCGAGCCGCGCCTTGTCGAGCGCGAGCCGCAGGCGCGGATTCATCGCCGGGTCGGGGCCGCCGTCGCGCGCGGCGACGGTCACCTCACGGATGATCTTGGTCCAGAGCGAACCGCGCTTGGCGTCCTGGCGGTTCTTGCGGTGCTGGATGTTGGCCCATTTGGAATGACCGGCCATGATGCTGCTCTCGACGTGGTGAGTGGAACGAGGTTGCGGAAGAGGACGCGAGTCTAGCGGACCGGCAACCCGAGGCTCGCCGCCGACTCGGTTCATTGGCTAGACTGCGCTCGACATCGAGAGGAAGAAGCATGAGCGAACCACTGATCATCGCCAAGTCGGGCGAGACCGAACTCGGGCTGCTGCCCGCGCTGGCCAACCGACACGGCTGCATCACCGGTGCGACCGGCACCGGCAAGACGGTCACGCTGCAGAAGCTGGCCGAAAGCTTCTCGCGCATCGGCGTGCCGGTGTTCATGGCCGACGTCAAGGGCGACCTGACCGGGATCGCGAAGGCCGGCGCGCTGACGCGACAAGATGAAGGCGCGGCTGCAGGAGCACGGCCTGCCCGAGCCGCAGTGGGGCGCCTGCCCGGTCGACGCTCTGGGACGTCTGGGGCGAGCAGGGCCATCCGGTGCGCGCCACGGTCTCCGACATGGGTCCGCTGCTGCTGTCGCGCCTGCTCGGCCTGAACGAGACGCAGGAAGGCGTGCTGTCGATCGTCTTCAAGGTCGCGGACGACAACGGCCTGCTGCTGCTCGACCTCAAGGACCTGCGCGCGATGGTGCAGTTCGTCGGCGACAACGCGGCGAAGATCAAGACCGAGTACGGCAACGTGTCGTCGGCCTCGATCGGCGCGATCCAGCGCGGCCTGCTGCAGATCGAGGAGCAGGGCGGCGACCGCTTCTTCGGCGAGCCGATGCTCGAACATCGATGATCTGATGCAGACCGTCGACGGCAAGGGCGTCGTCAACATCCTCGCCGCCGACAAGCTGATGAACAAGCCGCGGCTGTACTCGACGTTCCTGCTGTGGCTGCTGTCGGAACTGTTCGAGAACCTGCCCGAGGTCGGCGACCGCGACAAGCCGAAGCTGGTGTTCTTCTTCGACGAGGCCCATCTGCTGTTCACCGACGCGCCGCCGGCGCTGATCGAGAAGGTCGAGCAGGTCGTGCGGCTGATCCGCTCCAAGGGCGTCGGCGTGTACTTCGTCACGCAGAACCCGCTCGACATTCCCGAAAAGGTGCTGGGCCAGCTCGGCAACCGCGTGCAGCACGCGCTGCGCGCCTTCACGCCGCGCGACCAGAAGGCCGTCAAGTCGGTGGCCGAGACGATGCGCGCCAATCCGAAGCTCGACGCCGCGAAGGCGATCATGGAACTTGGCGTCGGCGAGGCGCTGGTGTCGTTCCTCGACGCGAAGGGCACGCCGGGCATCACCGAGCGCGCCTGGGTGCTCGCGCCCGGGCTCGCAGCTCGGACCGATCACACCGGACGATCGCAAGAAGCTGATCAGCGGCTCGGTCGTCGCCGGCGACCTACGAGAAGACGGTCGATCGCGAGTCCGCCTACGAGCAGCTGAAGGCGCGGGCCGGCGGCGGCGCGACGTTGCCCGCCGGCGAAGGGCGCAGCGAAACGCTCGGCGCCGACGCGCCTTCCGGTGGCGGCCTGATGGACAGCCTTGGCGACATCCTGTTCGGCTCGACCGGACCGCGTGGCGGCCGACGCGAAGGCGATGGTCGAGGCCGCCGCCAAGAGCGCGGCGCGCTCGGTCGGCTCCTCGCTCGCGCGCGAGATCACGCGCGGCATGCTGGGCGGCCTGCTCGGTGGCTCCAAGGGTCGGCGCTGATCCCGTGATGGCCTCCGTGCAGGGCGCAAGCCGTAGAGGCGGCGGCCTTGCGGGGCTTGCGCCGTAGTTCGTGATCGACTGGGCCGTCGTCGAAGCGTGGCCGCTGGCCGGCGCGGTTCGCCGCTCGGTGTGGGCGTATCCGGTGCTCGAGGCGGTGCATATTTCGGCGTTCGCCGCGCTGGTGGGCAGCCTGCTGCTGCTGGAACTGCGCGTGTTCGGCGCTACAGCCCGCAGTGCCGCTCGCGGCACTCGGTCGGCTCGCTGCGCACGACGGCATTGGCGGGATTTGCGCTGGCTGCGACGAGCGGGGGCCTGCTCTTCATCTCGGCGGCAACGGAGGTCGCCGCGAACCCCGCATTCCGCCTGAAGCTGGTGTTGATCCTGATGGCTGGAGTGAACGCACTCGTGTTTCATGCACGGGGGTCACTGCAACGACATGACGACGTCGCGCGCTGGCAGGCGGGCACCTCGCTCCTGATCTGGCTGGCGGTTATCGTCGCCGGCCGCTTGATGGCCTACCTCTGAGAATCGCGGAAGGAAAGTCGCCATGGTCGATCGCCGTCACTTTCTCGTCACCGGCCTCGCGCTGGCCTCTGCGCCGGCGCTTGCCCATCACGGCTGGTCGAGCTTCGACCAGGACAGGCCGCTCTTCCTGGTGGGAACCGTCAAGTCGGTGCGCTGGCAGAACCCGCACGCCGAGGTCGTGCTGACGGTTGGGCCGGGCCTGGCACTGCCGCCTGACCTGGCGCAGCGCGCGGTGCCAGCGCAGACACAGCGCGTCGACGGCAGCGCACTGATGAAGAAGACGGTTTTGCCGCCGAACCCCACGGGCGACTGGGAGATCGAGTTCGCACCGCTGTCGCGGATGGAGGCGTGGGGCCTGAAGGAGCCGCTCAAGGCGGGCGACCGAATTGAACTGGTCGGCTATGCGCTGGCGGATTCGTCGAAGAAAGTGTTGCGCGTTGAGTATATGTTCGCCGGCGGCCGCGCGTACGCCTTCCGCTCATCGCCCGCCTGATCGCTCCGCAACGTCGCGACAGTGACTGCCGGCCCTCAGCGGATGACGCCCCGTCGCTGCGACATGGCAGTGCCGATCGCTTTCCAGTCCGTCGCGGTAAGGTGACGCCGCAGCGCGGGCATTACCAACGATTCTTCCAGCTCGATGTGCTGGCGGTAAGTTCGGCCGAAGGTGTCGACCTGGCCGGCATCGAGCCGGGCAGCCACACCCCGTTCGATCTGCGAGAGCGTCGCATCGAGTGCAGTCCATAGGGTCTCGTTTGCGCGGTGCTCGGCAGTGAGCGTGTCGATCGCAGTTCGAACACGCGCCGCATCGGTGGCATCGACCGCTGTGGACTGCCCGGCGAGCCGCCTGAGCAGGCGCGGGAACAGGTCGATCTCCTCGTCGGCGTGGTGACGCGGTGCCGCTTCGTTGAAGTAGCGACGGATCGACGTTGCCGAGCTTGCGGCCTCCATGTCGGCGCCATGCTCCTCGATATATTGCCGCAGCCGTTCGAGCAGGAGACAGAAGCGCTGCACTCGTTCGTGGCACGCAAGCCAGAGTTCGAGCGGCTCGTCAAAGCCTCCGGAGGGAGAACGGAAATCGATCGTCGCGCTCATGGGCAAGCCTTCCGCATTGTCGCCCGCGCGTTCGACTGCCGCCAGCGGTGACCGATTTCCGGGTTTCGTCGAGCTGTCCCCTAGCATGACACCTCGGCGCCCCGCCGCGCGTACCAGTGCCAGGTCCCGATCAGGCAACTCAGGTAGAACACGCTGAAGAAGACCAGTGCGGCCAGCGGGCTGCCCGTCAGGTTGATCGACGTGCCGTAGGCGATCGGGATGAAGGCCAGGCCGAGCGCCGCGACGGCGGAACTGAAGCCCAGCGTCGCCGCGCCTTCGGTGGCGCCGACGCGGCGGGCCGCCGCCAGCGCTGACTCGTCGCCCGGGTCCTTGACCCCGCGCTCGCGCAGCGTGCGAAAGATGATCGGAATCATCCGGAACGTCGATCCGTTGCCCACTCCAGCCGCGATGAACATCGCGATGAACGTCAGCACGAAGCCCATCAGGCTGCCCCCAGTGCCCGCACCGGGAAGGAAGAATGCCGCTGCCAGCGGCGCAATCGTCATCACGAGGAAGACCCCCACTGTGATCCGGGCCCCGCCCACACGGTCGGCCAGCCAGCCGCCGATGGGTCGCACCAGCGCGCCAAGCAGCGGTCCGACGAACGCGAAGCTGAACGCGTCGACCGCCGGAAACTGGGTGTTGACCAGCATCGGGAAGCCCGCCGCCAGGCCGATGAACGAGCCAAAGGTGCCCAGGTAGAGCCAGCTCATCCGCCACTGCTGCTTGTTGCGGAGGATCGCCACCTGTTCGGCGAAACCGGCCCGCACACTGGCGATGTTGTCCATGCCGAACCACGCCGCGATCACGGCCAGCACGATCAGCGGCACCCAGATGAAGCCGGCGTTCTGCACCCACACTGACACCACCGCGCCGGCGACCTCGCGCGATTGCGCCCTGCCGCCCATGACGAGCAGCGCGCCACCGTACATCGCAAGCGGCGCAATGAGCTGTGCGAGGCCGACACCCAGGTTGCCCACGCCGGCGTTCGCGCCCAGCGCCGTGCCCTGCAGGCGCTTCGGGTAGAGGAAGCTGATGTGTGCCATCGAGGACGAGAAATTGCCTGCGCCCAGGCCGCACAACAGCGCGATCGCCGCGAACACGGCGTAGTTGGTGTTCGGGTCCTGTACCGCGAATCCGATCCACAGCGTCGGCAGCAGCAGCATCGTCGTGCTCCACACGGTCCAGTTGCGCCCACCGAAGATCGGTACGACGAACGAATACAGCGCGCGGAACACCGCACCCGAGATCCCGGGCAGCGCCGCCAGCCAGAAGAGCTGGTTGGTCGTGAACTTGAAGCCAATGCGCGGCAGCTCGACGACGATCACGCTCCACACCACCCACACCGCGAACGCCAGCAGCAGCGCGGGCATTGACACGAGCAGGTTGCGGGTCGCGATGCGCCGGCCCGTTGCCGCCCAGAACCCCTCGTCGTCCGGCTTCCAGTCGACGAGGACGTGGCGGCGGCGACGTCTCGGCTCGATCAGATCGGCGCCTTCCAGCGCCGCCCGTGCGTCGACGTGCTCGGCAAGGATGCCCGCGCGCTCGTTACGCTCGGCGACCCACATCCAGATCATCGTGACGATGATCACGAGGGTCAGCAGCATGAAGCAACTGCTGCGCACCCCGATGACGTCGGCCGCGACGCCGAACATGATCGGCAGCGTGAACCCGCCCAGGCCGCCGATGACGCCGACGATGCCGCCCACCACGCCCATGCTGCCCGGGTAGTGGTCCGCAAGGCTGCGGTACACGCTGGCCTTGCCGAAGCCCTGTGCCAGTCCGACGATGAAGATCAGCACCGTGAACATCACGAGGCCCACGCCGATTTCCACCGCGACGTCGCCCTTGATTCCGTGGATGATCATGGTCGTGGGCGGATAGCTCAGAATGAACATGCAGATCAGGCTGATCCACATGACCCACCAGGTGACCGTATTCCCGCCCCACTTGTCGGACGCCCATCCGCCGAGCGCACGGATGGCCCCCGACGGCAGGTCGAACAGGATCGTCAGGAAGGCCGCGGTCGCCAGCGGCAGGCCAAATTCGCCGACGTAGTACTTGGGCAGCCACAGCGCCAGCGCGACGAAGGCGCCGAACACGAAGTAGTAGGCGAGCCCGAAGCGCCAGACCCGAAGGTCGAGCAAGGGCAACAACTGCTCCGACAGCTTGGGAACCTTGCGGCCCTTCTGCGCGTCCTTCCGATGCAGCGGGTCTTGAGTGGTCGTGAACCAGAACACAATCGCCATCACCAGCATGGCGACCGCATAGACCTTCGGAACCGCCCGCCACGAGGCAGTCGCGGAGGCCGCGATGATCAGCGGGGCGATGAACTTGGTGAGCGACGAGCCCGCGTTGCCCGCACCGAAGATCCCCATCGCCGTGCCTTGCCGCTCCTTGCTGAACCAGGCGGACGTGTAGGCAATGCCGACCGCGAACGAGCCGCCGGCGACGCCGACGAAGAGCCCCAGCACCAGGTACTCCCAGTACTCGGTTGCATACGACAGCATCCAGGTCGGGACCACCACGGAAAGCATCTGACAGAAGTAGACGATTCGCCCGCCGTAGCGGTCGGTGAGGATGCCCAGCGGCAGGCGTATCAGGGATCCGGTCAGGATCGGTGTGGCCACCAGCAGGCCGAACTCGGTCTCGCTGAGATTGAGCTCCGCCTTGATCTTCACCCCGATGATGGAAAACATCACCCAGACCGCGAAGTTCACGGCGAAGGCGATCGTGCTCGCGGCCAGGGCCGATATCTGCTCGCGGTTGTACGCCGGTTTGATTGCGCTGGCTGTCGTCACAATGCCCTCTCTTGTGCTGTTCGATGTTCTTGTCGAGTTGCCCAGTCGTCCGCCAGCGGCACGCCGCTGCCATCGAGCGGGATCTGCTCGTGCGGCAAGTACGGCCCGGTGCCGGCGTGCTCGGCCAGCGAAGCCGCCACAAAGCCTCCGCGCCGGACATCGAACACGTGGACCTCGCCGTCCTCGATCACGTAATGCCACCCGTGCAGCGTCAACGTGCCGCCTTCGACGCGCTCGCGCACCATCGGATAGTTCATCAGCCGCTCGAGTTGCAGCACGATGGCGCGCTGCTCAGTACGGCGCAGGACTTCGGGGCCTGGCTCGGCCACGGGCAGCACGGCCTCGCGCCCGAGCTCGAGCCACCGCACGAGGTTCCGGGCCGCGGACAGCACCTCGCCGTACAGGGCACGCACCGCGCCACAATGGCTGTGGCCGCAGACAATGATGCGGCGAACTTCAAGGTTCAGCACCGCGAACTCGATCGCGGCGGCGGTGCCATGAAAGCCTTGCGATTGATCGCAGGGCGGCACGAACGCGCCGACGTTGCGAACGAGAAAGAGTTCCCCCGGCCCAGCGCCCGTCAGCAGGTACGGCACGATGCGGGAGTCGCTGCAGCCGATGAACAGCGTCAGCGGTCGCTGGCCGTCGTCGACGAGCTGCTGGAACTGGTCGCGGTACTGCGGAAACGCATCGTCCTTGAAGCGCCGCAGCCGCTCGAGCAGTTCGTCGGGCATTGCCAGGCCCGTCCCGCCTATTGGACCAGCGGCGTGCTGGCGGCGTCGAGGTCGACGCCTTCGATTCTGGCGCATCCGGCGAGCAGTTGCAGATACTGGCGCAGCGCCGTCGCGTAGCCCTGGCGCTCGAGGGTCAGGCGCACCGCTGCCTTGACGTCCTCGTAGGTGGGTACCGAGCCGGGCTCGCGGGCGAGTACCTCCACGACGTGCAGGCCGAAGCGGCTACGCACCAGTCGCGGCAGAACTCCGACTTCCGGTTGCCCGAATATCTCGCGCGCGAACTCGGGAGCGCACTCCGCAGCGGTCAGCCAGCCGAGCTGGCCACCGTCCTGTCCACTCGGGCAGTTCGACAAATGCGCCGCCGCCTGCGGAAATCGATCGGCCTCGCCGTGCGTGCGCGCGCGCAGATCGATGAGGCAGGCTTCGGCGCGCTTGCGCAGGGCGTCGAGGTCGACTCCGGGTGTTACGGCAAACAGCACGTGACGCAGCTGCACCTTCTCGCCGACGGCGTAGCGGGCGGCGTTGGCCGCATGGAAGCGCTGGCAGGTCGACTCGTCGGCCTCGGGCCGCACCAGCTCGCGTTCGAGCAGCGCCTCGATGGCGTCGGCGGCCGCTTCGCTGATCGCCCCGTCCGCCGGCGCTGGATCGTCGGCGTCGAGCAGGCCGGATGCGATGGCGGCCTGACGCAGGAGTTCGACGTTGGCGCGGCTGCGCAGTTCGTTCGGTGACAGCACTTCATCGAGGGCCGCGAGTTCGACGCCATTGACGCGCGGCGCGGTCGTCGACTCGGAGGAGCAGGCTGTCGCAAGCATCACGACACCCGGCCCGGCAGGTTCTGGCCAGCGGGCACATTGAGCCGCCGCGACCGCACGATCTGGTACGGGCGGAACAGGTAGACGATCGACGCCAGCCCGCTCCACACATGCACCAGCCGGCTGAACGGCAGCAGCAGGAAGATGGTCATGCCGAGCACCATGTGCACCTTGAACGGCCAGGCGATCTCGGCCAGCAGGTTGGCATCCGGACGGAAGGTCGCAACGCCCTGCAGGTAGGCCGACAGGATCAGCATCGCGTGCGCGTCGACGCGGTGCGCGTACGACAGCGGCAGCGTGATCAGGCCGAGCAGCAGCTGGATCCACAGGATGATCAGGATCGCGAGATCGGTGCGGTGACTGGTCAACCGGATACGAGGGTCGAACATGCGCCGATGCAGCAGCATCGTCAGCCCGACGAAGCACATCGTTCCCGCGATGCCGCCGGAGACGATGGCAAACAGCTGCTTGGTCGGCGGGCTGATGAAGGGCTCGTAGACCCAGTGCGGCGTCAGCAGGCCGACGGTGTGGCCGAACAGCAGGAACAGGATGCCGATGTGGAACAGGTTGCTGCCCCAGCGCAGCTGTTTCGCGCGCAGCATCTGCGAGGAATCGCTCTTCCACGTGTACTGATCGCGATCGAAGCGGGCCAGGCTGCCCATGAGGAAAAATGCCAGGCAGATGTACGGGTAGACGTTGAAGAAGAAGTCGTTGAGCAGGGTCATGGCGGTGCTCCTCAGGCGGCCGTGCGATGCGGCGCTCGGGCGGGGCGGACGATGTGGACGGGCTGCGCTTCGTTCGGGCGCGACTGGCCCTGGGAACTGCAGCCGCCGAAGGCCTCGGGCTCGTCCCAGCTTTCGTCGATCGCCGGTTCGGCAGGCAAGCGGCACCCTTTCGCGCCCGTTCGCCTGCCAGGTCGAGTACCGCGGCCAGCACGCTGGCGTAGGGGCTCTGACGCTCCAGCAGTGCGCTGAAGATCGCGCGCACGACATGGGCGATTTCGCGCAGGAACTCGCGCGCCTGGGCCGGCGGCTGCGTGCTGGCGAACTCGAGCACTACCGGCAGGTAGTCGGGCAGCTCTCCCGGGCACGGCGCAGGCCGGCGCGCTCGTAGGTCTGCGCGAGATCGACCATCGCCGGGCCGCGGTCGCGACTGTCGCCGTGCACGTGCTCGAACAGGTGCAGCGCCGTGCGGCGGCCGCGGTCGAAGAGTTCGACGTACTCGGCCTCGGCGCGCAGTGGCGCGGTGCCGAGCGAGCTGGCCGGATCAGCGCGTCGAGTTCGGCCAGCCGACCGGAGTCGAGCGCGGCCTCTGCGTGCAGCGCGTCACGCAGTTGCGGCAGCAGCCGCGCGCAGCTCGGCGTCGGGGTAGCGCAGCAGCCAGGCCAGTGCGCGCAGCGTGTGCGTCATCTTCGGTGGCGCGGAGTCGAAGGGCTTCATCGTCACACCGTCGCCTTGATGGGGATCGTGCGTTTCTTCTCGCTGCCGAACAGGCTCGTCTCGGACACGCCCTCGCTGCAGCCGTTGCCGAACGAAAATCCGCAGCCACCGCGCACGTTGAACGCGTTTTCCGCGTATTCGCGATGCGTGGTCGGGATGACGAAGCGGTCCTCGTAGTTCGCAATCGCCATCACGCGGTACATGTCCTCGACCTCGGCGCGCGTCAGGCCGACGCGCTCGAGCACAGCGGGCTTGTCGACGCCGTCGACGTGGCGGCTGCGCATGAACACGCGCATCGCCATCATCCGTTCCAGCGCGCGCGCCACCGGCTCCTCGTCGCCGGCAGTCAGCAGGTTGGCGAGGTACTTCAGCGGGATGCGCAGGCTGCGCACGTCGGGCAGTTCGCCGTTCATGCCGATCTCGCCTGCCTGCGCGCGCGAGGTGCACCGGCGACAGCGGCGGGATGTACCAGACCATCGGCAGCGTGCGGTACTCGGGGTGCAGCGGCAGCGCGACGCGCCAGTCGACGGCCATCTTGTAGACCGGTGAGGTCTTCGCCGCGGCGAGCCACGCCTCGGGCACGCCGTCGGCGCGCGCCTGCTCGATCACGCGCGGATCGTTCGGGTCGAGGAAGATGCCGAGCTGTGCCGAGTACAGGTTGCTGTCGTGCTCGGCGCTCGCGGCTTCCTCGATGCGGTCGGCGTCGTAGAGCAGCACGCCGAGGTAGCGGATGCGGCCCGACGCAGGTTTCGCTGCACACCGTCGGCTGGCCCGCCTCGATGCGCGGGTAGCAGAAGATGCACTTCTCGGCCTTGCCGCTCTTCCAGTTGTAGTAGATCTTCTTGTACGGGCAGCCCGACACGCACATGCGCCAGCCGCGGCACTTGTCCTGGTCGATCAGCACGATGCCGTCTTCCTCGCGCTTGTAGATCGAGCCCGACGGGCAGCTCGCGACGCACGACGGGATTGAGGCAGTGCTCGCACAGCCGCGGCAGGTACATCATGAAGGTGTTCTCGAACTGGCCGTAGATCTCCTTCTGGATGTCGTCGAAGTTGCGGTCCTTGCTGCGCTTGGAAAACTCGCCGCCGAGGATTTCCTCCCAGTTCGGCCCCCACTCGATCTTCTCCATGCGCTGGCCGGTGATCAGCGAGCGCGGGCGCGCGGTCGGCGCGGCCTTCATCTCGGGCGCCGAGTGCAGGTGGTCGTAGTCGAACGTGAACGGCTCGTAGTAGTCGTCAATCTCCGGCAGGTTCGGGTTGGCGAAGATCTTCATCAGCAGTTGCCACTTGCCGCCCTGGCGCGGGACGATCGAGCCGTCGGTCTTGCGGACCCAGCCGCCGTTCCACTTGTCCTGGTTCTCCCACTCCTTGGGATAGCCGATGCCGGGCTTGGTCTCGACGTTGTTGAACCAGGCGTATTCGACACCCGGCCGGCTGGTCCAGACGTTCTTGCAGGTGACGCTGCAGGTGTGGCAACCGATGCACTTGTCGAGATTCAGCACCATGCCGATCTGTGCGCGTACTTTCATGTCGTGATGCTCCTTGATCGGCGGGTTGCATCAGGGGTTCTCGCCCTGCGACTGGTAGGCCTTCGCGAGATAGTCATCGCGCGGCGTATCCAGCCAGTCGACCTTCTTCATCTTGCGCACGACGACGAACTCGTCGCGGTTGGTGCCGATCGTCCCGTAGTAGTTGAAGCCATAGGACAGTTGCGCGTAGCCGCCGATCATGTGCGTCGGCTTGGTGACGATGCGCGTGACCGAGTTGTGGATGCCGCCGCTGACGCCGGTGATCTCCGAGCCCGGCGTGTTGATGATCTTTTCCTGCGCGTGATACATCATCGTCATGCCGGGCTTCACGCGCTGGCTGACCACGGCGCGCGCTGCGATCGGCGCCGTTGATGTTGAAGATCTCGATCCAGTCGTTGTCCTCGATGCCGGCCTTCTTCGCGTCGTCCTCCGACAGCCAGACCACCGGGCCGCCGCGGTTCAGCGTCAGCATCATCAGGTTGTCGCTGTAGGTGGAGTGGATGCCCCACTTCTGGTGCGGCGTGATGAAGTTGAGCAGGATCTCCGGGTTGCCGTTGGGCTTGATGTTGTGGATGCCCGACGTGGTCTTCAGGTCCACCGGCGGCCGATAGCTCGAGAAGCCTTCGCCGAACGCGATCATCCAGGGGTGATCCTGGTAGAACTGCTGGCGGCCGGTGAGCGTGCGCCACGGGATCAGCTCGTGCACGTTGGTGTAGCCGGCGTTGTACGAGACCTTCTCGCTCTCGAGTCCGGACCACGTCGGCGAAGCTGATGATCTTGCGCGGCTGCGCCAGCACGTCGCGGTAGCGGATCTTCTCGTCCTCGCGGTGCAGCGCGAGGTGCGCGTGCTCGCGGCCGGTGATCTTCGACAGTGCCTCCCAGGCCTTCACCGCGACGTGGCCGTTTGTCTCCGGGGCGAGCTGCAGGATCACCTCGCAGGCGTCGACGTCGCTGACGATGCGCGGGCCGGCCGTCGGTCGTCGACGCCGTTCAGCTCGCCGAGCTGCTGCACCTCGGTCTGGGTGTTCCAGCCGATGCCCTTGCCGCCGTTGCCGACCTTGGCCATCAGCGGGCCGAGCGAGGTGAAGCGCTTGTAGACGTTCGGATAGTCGCGCTCGACCACCGCGATCTGCGGCGCGGTCTTGCCCGGCACGAGATCGCACTGGCCCTTCTTCCACTCCTTCACGTCGAACGGCTGCGCGAGCTCGGCCGGCGTGTCGTGCATCAGCGGCGTCAGCACGACTTCCTTCTCGACGCCGAGGTGGCCGACGCAGACCTCGCTGAAGGCCTTGGCGAAGCCCTTGTAGATCTCCCAGTCGCTGCGCGACTGCCACACCGGATCCACCGCGGCCGACAGCGGGTGGATGAACGGGTGCATGTCGCTGGTATTGAGGTCGTTCTTCTCGTACCAGCTCGCGGTCGGCAGCACGATGTCGCTGTACAGGCAGGTCGTGCTCATGCGGAAGTCGAGCGTGACCAGCAGGTCGAGCTTGCCCTCCGGCGCCTGCTCGTGCCACTTCGACTTCGGTCGGCTTGGCCTCGTCCTTGCCGAGGTCCTTGCCCTGCACGCCGTTTTCGGTGCCCAGCAGGTGCTTGCAGAAGTACTCGTGGCCCTTGCCGCTCGAGCCGAGCAGGTTGCTGCGCCAGACGAAGAGGTTGCGCGGCCAGTTCTGCGGCGCGTCCGGGTCCTCGCAGCTCATCTGCAGGCTGCCGTCCTTCAGCGCCTTCACGACGTAGTCCTTCGGGTCGAGCCCCGCGGCCTGCGCATCCCTGACCACCTTCAGCGGATTGGTCTTCAGCTGCGGCGCAGAGGGCAGCCAGCCCATGCGCTCGGCGCGCACGTTGTAGTCGATCAGGCTGCCGCCGAAGGCCTTCCTGTCGGCCAGCGGCGAAAGAACCTCCTCGACGCCGAGCTTCTCGTAGCGCCACTGGTCGGTGTGCGCGTAGAAGAACGAGGTCGAGTTCTGCTGGCGCGGCGGACGGATCCAGTCGAGCGCGAACGCGAGCGCGGTCCAGCCGGTCTGCGGCCGCAGCTTCTCCTGGCCGACGTAGTGCGCCCAGCCGCCGCCGCTCTGGCCGACGCAGCCGCACAGCATCAGCAGGTTGATCACGCCGCGGTAGTTCATGTCGGAGTGGTACCAGTGGTTCATCGCCGCGCCGATGATGATCATCGACTTGCCGTGCGTCTTGTCGGCGTTGTCGGCAAACTGGCGCGCCACGGTGATGACCTGGTCGCGCGGCACGCCGGTGATCTTCTCCTGCCAGGCCGGCGTGTAGGGCGCGTTGTCGTTGTAGTCCTTCGCACCGCTGCCGAGCCCGCGGTCGATGCCGTACTGCGCGACCTGCAGGTCGAACACGGTCGCGACCAGCGGCCTCGGTGCCGTCGGCGAAGCCGCAGCCGTACCGCGGGGACTTTCGCGCGATTCAGTTCGCCCTGCTGCGCGTTGTTCGGGAAGTGCGGCGTGTTCGCGCCGGCGAAGTAGGGGAACGCGACCTCGATGACTTCGTGCTTCTGGCACCATCCTCGAGCACGGAGAGCTTGAGCTTCACGTCGGCGTGCGTGCGGCCTTCCTTGGCTTCGAGGTTCCACTTGCCGGCGTCCGCGCGGCCCTCCGGCGCCCCAGCGGAAGCCGATCGAGCCGTTCGGCACGACGACCGTGCCGGCCGCGTCGAAGGCGACTGTCTTCCACTCGGGGTTGTTGTCCTGGCCGAGCTCGTCGGCGAAGTCGCTGGCGCGGACGTAGCGGCCCGGCGCCATGACCTTGCGTGCCGTCGGCCAGCGTCTGTTTCGTCCAGTCGCAGCAGCAGCGGCAGGTCGGTGTAGCGGCGCGCGTAGTCGTCGAAGTAGGCGGATCGCTTGCTGAAGTAGAACTCCTTCAGCACGACGTGACCCATCGCCATCGCCAGCGCGGCATCGGTGCCCTGCTTCGGGTGCATCCAGAGGTCGGCGAGCTTCGCGACTTCGGAGTAGTCCGGCGTGACCGCAACGGTCTTCGCGCCCTTGTAGCGGACCTCGGTGAAGAAGTGCGCGTCCGGGGTGCGCGTCTGCGGGACGTTGCTGCCCCAGGCGATGATGTACGTCGAGTTGTACCAGTCGGCGCTCTCCGGCACGTCGGTCTGCTCGCCCCAGATCTGCGGGCTCGCCGGCGGCAGGTCGCAGTACCAGTCGTAGAAGCTCATGCAGACGCCGCCGATCAGCGACAGATAGCGGCTGCCGGCCGCGTAGCTCACCATGCTCATCGCCGGAATCGGCGAGAAGCCGATCACGCGATCCGGGCCGTGCGATCTTGATCGTGTAGACGTTGGCGGCGGCGATCAGCTGGTTGACTTCCTCCCAGCTCGAGCGCACGAAGCCGCCCATGCCGCGCACCTTCTGGTAGTCACGACGCGCGGCCGGGTCCTCGACGATTGCAGGCCCAGGCGTCGACGGGCGTCTTCGCGACTTTCAGCGCGGCGCGCCAGCGCTCGAGCAGCCGGCCGCGCACCATCGGGTACTTCGAGCCGGTTGGCGCTGTAGAGGTACCAGGAGTACGAGGCGCCACGGGCGCAGCCGCGCGGCTCGTGGTTCGGCAGGTCGGCGCGCGTGCGCGGGTAGTCGGTCTGCTGCGTCTCCCAGGTGACGATGCCGCCCTTGACGTAGATCTTCCACGAGCAGGAACCGGTGCAGTTGACGCCGTGGGTGGAGCGCACGATCTTGTCGTGCGACCAGCGGTTGCGGTAGGCGTCTTCCCAGGTGCGGTCTTCGCCGGTGGCCACGCCGTGGCCGTTGGCGAATTCCTCCTTCGGCAGCGTGAAGTGCGTCAGGCGATCGAGAAAGTGACTCATGTGTGTCTCCGCAGCAGAGGGATCAGGGGTTCTTCACGTACGCATTGCGGCGCAGATAGAACCACCAGTTCAGGATCAGGCACAGCGCATAGAAGATCGCGAAGCCGTACATCGCGTACTGCGGCGTGCCGGCCTTGATCTGGTCGCCGATGACGATCGGGGCGACGAACGCGCCGTAGGCGGCGATCGCCGAGGTCCAGCCGAGCACCGGGCCGGCCTGCTGGCGGTCGAAGATCACGCCGATGGTGCGGAACGTCGAGCCGTTACCGATGCCGCTGGCAAAGAACAGCACGATGAACAGGCCGAGGAAGGCCGGGAAGTACTGCTCCGGCGTCGGCGAGGCATAGGCCTGCATCATCACGTAGCCCACCGCGACCGAGGCGACCACCATCACCACCGAGATGACCTGCGTGACGATGGAGCCGCCGAGTTTGTCGGAGATCCAGCCGCCGATCGGCCGGACCGCGGCGCCGACGAATGGGCCGATCCAGGCATAGGCCAGAACCGTCGGGGCGTTCGGGTTGTTGATCGTGTGCTGCATCACGCCGTTGGCGTCCGGCTGGTGGATCACGCCGAAGATCACCTTCATCGACAGCGGCAGCGCCATCGAGAAGCCGATGAACGAGCCGAAGGTCACGATGTAGAGCAGTGTCATCGACCAGGTGTGCTTGTCCCTGAAGATGGCGAACTGCTTGGCGACGCCTTCCTTCATCGGTCCGAAGGCTGCCAGCCGCATGATCAGGAGCGCAGCGACGACGTCGAGCGGGATCGCGACCCACATGCTGATCAGGCCGACGCCGGTTGGCTTGGGCAGGTACAGGTACAGCCCGAGGATCGACGGAATGAAGGCCAGCGTGTACAGGTAGGTGATCTTGGCGAACGCGACAATCGGATTGCCGGTGGCGGGCGATACGGTCTTAAGGTTGTTCATGCCGACCCAGCACAGGATCGACAGCGGCACCAACGACAGCACCCAGGCGAAACCAGCGTTCTGGATCCAGGTCGACGTGCCCGCGGGGATCTTGCCGAAGATCCAGCCGCTGTCCTTGATCAGCGTCTCCGGCGCGCCGCCGAAGGCGCCGAAGATGCCCACCGTCATCACGAGCGGGATGACGATCTGCATCGTCGTGACGCCAAAGTTGCCGACGCCGGCGTTGATGCCGAGCGCGGTGCCCTGCAGGCGTTTCGGGAAGAAGGTGCTGATGTTCGACATCGAGCTAGCGAAGTTGCCGCCACCCACGCCTGACCACAGCGCCATTAACTGGAACGCCCACAGCGGCCAGTCCTTGTGCTGGAGCACGATGCCGGTGCCGATCGCGGGCGCGAGCAGCATCGCGGTGGTCAGGAAGATGGTGTTGCGGCCGCCGGCCAGGCGGATCAGGAACGAGGCTGGGATGCGCATCGTGGCGCCTGCAATCCCGGCGATCGCTGTCAGCGTGAAAAGCTCGGCCTGGGTGAACGGGAATCCCAGGTTGAGCATCTGCACCGTGATGATTCCCCACATGCCCCAGACCGCGAAGCCGCACAGAAGTGCGGGCACTGACAGAAGGAGGTTGCGGTAGGCGATGCGTTTGCCGGTGCTCTCCCAGAACGCCGGGTCTTCGGGTTGCCAGTCGGCGATATCTGCGGACGCCCGCTTGGGCGGGATCTGCAGGGGGGAAACGGCGCTCATGGTGGACTCCCTTTGCTGTGTCTACGTGCCGCTGCGGCTCAGCTAGCGGGCTTCGGCATTCCACGCACGGCGTCGCGCGTGCTGACTTTGGCGCGGTACATCCAGAATCGCGACCGCCCACTGCTGGGTCTTTAGGCTGGCCCCGGATCCCCTCGCGTTTCCTGCCCCGGTCGTCATTGCTCTTTCCATCACGCGTTTTGCGCCGGCACCCAGCAAACTAGGCGCGAGGTAGGGTCCTTTCGTGATGCACGTCAAGGCGGACCGGCAGTCGCTCCCTCAGAGGAACGGCGCGCTACCTCGACCGGGGTAAGTCAGCTACCCCGGCGCGACGCGACCCTACCGTCGGCAGGGGCAGGGGGCGGGTTGACGCGGGTCAGTGTCCGGTAGCGGCGGGCGGCTACTGTGCGCCGACGGTGATGCCCATCAAGAGCGTTTCCTGGTTCCAACGGCTGTGGTCCGGCTCGACGCTGGTGCGGGTCGGCGTCGTGCTGTCGGTCGTCGCGCTGCTGGCGCTGTCGGTGATCGTTGCGGCGACGATCTTTGCCGAGCAGTCGACCGGCAAGGCGAGCGCGATCAACATTGCCGGCTCGCTGCGGATGCAGTCCTATGCGCTGTCAACGCGCGTGGCCGATACGCGCGGCAGTGCCGAGCACCGCAAGGAATCGGCCGAGGACGCGATCGTCGAGTTCGAACGGCGCCTGAAGAGTCCGTCGCTGATGACAGGCATCCCGGACGATGGCTCGAACCCGGCCCACCGCCTGTATTCGAGTGTTGTCCACGAGTGGGAATCGCGCATCAAGCCGCTCGCGCGCATGGCGATCGAAGACGAAACCGATCGCGCTGAATTCCTGGCCGTGGTGCCGGCCTTCGTCGGCAAGGTCGATATCCTCGTACGCCAGATCGAAACGGATCTCGAGAGCCGGATCCAGTCACTGCGCCTGATCCTGGGTATCGGCTTCTTCGTGATGATGCTGCTGGTCGTTTCGGCGCTGTTCCTGCTTAACGTCGAAGTGTTCCAGCCCATTGCTCGGCTGGGCGAGGTGGCGAAGCAGGTTCGCACCGGCGACTTTACCGTGCGCGCGGAGAGCACCGGGGTCGACGAAATCGGGCAACTAGGCCAGGCCTTCAATTTCATGCTGGATGATCTGGCGCGCCTGTACGGGTCCCTGGAAAAGCAGGTGGCCGAAAAGACGCGCGACCTGGAGCGGCGCAACGAGTCGCTGGGGTTGCTCTACGAAGCCACGCGGACATTGGCCGAGAAGCCACTCGATGCCGGCTCGCTCACTCGAGTGCTGGAGCTGATCCGAAAGGTGCTCGGCGTCGAAAGCGGAGTCATCTGTTCGATCCATGCCGGCGCCGAGCGCGGCCTGCCACTGGCGCGGGACGAAGCCGTGATCAAGGCGTGCATGGAACGCGACTGTGAACTGTGCGCGGGCGACGGCGGTGTCACCTGGCGTACGGAGCCAGGCCCGACCGGCGAGCGGCGCGTGATCGGCATACCACTCGTCGAAGGCGGAGTGCGCTATGGCGTGATGCCGCTCGTGCTGCCTCCGAACAAGGGACTGGAGATCTGGCAGATGGAACTGGCCGAGACTCTGGGCCGGCACGTCGGCGCAGCCCTGGCGGCAGTCGAGCGACGTGAGGAACATCGGCGACTCGGCGTCCTGGAAGAGCGGGCTGCAATTGCACGCGAGCTGCACGACTCGCTGGCGCAGTCACTTTCCTACACGAAGATCCAGATCGCGCGCCTGGCGGCCACCCTCGAACGCGACGGAGGAGGAGCGCAGACCACCGGGGTTCTGGCCGAACTGCGGGAAGGCGTGACGAGCGCCTACCGCCAGCTGCGCGAGCTCCTGACGACCTTCCGCCTCGGTCTTGGTGAGGAAGGCGTTGCGGGCGCCCTGCGCGATACTGTGGCCGAATTCGAACGGCGCTCCGGCGTGCGTGCGACGCTCGTCAACGATCTGCTGCGGGTCGAGCTGTCAGCGAACGAGCAGGTGCACGTGCTGCAAGTTGTGCGCGAGGCCCTGACGAACATCGAGCACCATGCACGTGCGCGCAATGCCTGGGTGGCGCTTCGACGCGGCGGCGACGGCACGATCGAGGTGTCTGTCGAGGACGATGGCGTGGGCATCGGTGAACTCCAATCGCCGCACGGACACTTCGGCCTCGCGATCATGCGTGACAGGGCGTCGCTGGTCTCGGGTCGACTCGATATCGAGGCGCGCGCCCCGGTAGGCACCCGTGTGCGGATGCGATTTTGTCCGCAGACGGCGTTTGCCGCAGCGCCGACAACGGCAACTGATCCGAGGGAAGCGACACCGGTATGAGCGAAGGGCGGCACACGATACTGGTGGTCGACGATCACCCGCTGTTTCGCAAGGGCGTGGTGCAGCTGCTGGCGCTGGATCCCACGCTGGAAGTTGTCGGCGAGGCCGGTGACCTTGCGACCGCGGTGCGCTTGGCGTCGGAGCAAGATCCGGATCTCACGTTGCTTGACCTCAATCTGAAGGGCAGCGGCGGCCTTGAGATCCTGGCGGCGCTGAAGGACGTCGATCCATCGCGGCGCGTGGTCATGCTCACGGTGTCCGACGCGCCGGAGGACCTGATGGCCGCGATCCGCGCGGGCGCCGACGGCTATCTGTTGAAGGACACCGAACCCGAGGACCTGCTCGAGCGCGTGCGCGGCGCCCTCGAGGGCCGCACGGTCATCAGCGACGCGCTGACAGCGGCACTCGCCGGAGCGTTGCGCGACGAGGTGCGCGGGCAACGGCGAGACGCGCGCGACCTCACGGACCGCGAGCTCGCCGTGCTTCGCTGTGTGGCCGGCGGTCAGAGCAACAAGGTCATCGCGCGCAACCTTTCGATCACCGAGGGCACCGTTAAGGTGCACGTCAAGCACCTGCTGAAGAAGCTCGGTTTCCGCTCGCGGGTCGAAGCCGCGGTGTGGGCCTCGCAACAGGGCCTGCGGACGTCGCCTTAACGACGGTGCGCAAGTTCTGCAGCGGTGTGTCTTCCACCGCCGGTCGGTATTCGCCGACGGTCGGCTGTTAGCACTCGAGCCTCCCGAGTGCTTTGCATTTTTCTGTCCGATTTGCAACATTTCTGGCAAGGGACTTGCTTATTGAATGATCGAGCACCCGCGCGATAGCGTTACATCAACTGGGACGACCAGTGACTGAAGACCGGAGGGCTACATGAGCGTACCTGCCACGATCCCGTCACCTATCTCGATAGCCGGTTTCAAGGACGTCTATCAGGTCCCGCGCATTGAGGAAGCGCTGTCAGATCTACAGGATCTCGGCAACGGCGCCAACGAGGCCCTGCGCGCAACCTACGTCAAGATGATTCGCACCGGGGGGCAGCGCTTCGTCATCAAGCCGTCTGCGCTGCCCGATATCGATGGCCTCATTGAAGAGCTGCCGAACTTCGAAGAACCGCTCGAGGACATCCGCAAGCAGCTCGCGCTATGCCTCTGCTCGGATGACCCGCTCGAGCTCGAACCAATGCTGTTGCTCGGCGATCCGGGAATCGGCAAAACGCACTTCGCCCGTCGCCTCTCCAAGCTGCTGGGCACTGGGTATAACTTCATCGGCATGAGTTCGCTGACAGCCGGCTGGATCCTGTCGGGTGCCTCTGCGCAGTGGAAAAACGCGAAGCCGGGCAAGGTCTTCGACGCACTCGTCAACGGTGATTATGCGAACCCAGTGATCGTGGTCGATGAAATCGACAAGGCAAGCGGTGACAGCCAGTACGACCCGCTGGGAAGCCTGTACACGCTGCTGGAGCACGACACTGCCTGCGACTTCATCGACGAGTTTGCCGAGGTGCCGATCGATGCGTCCGAAGTGGTGTGGATCGCCACCGCGAACGATGCTCGCGGCATTCCCGAACCAATCCTCAACCGCATGAATGTATACGCGATAGAGGCACCGGACCTAGAAGGCTCGCGCCGGATCGCGCACAGCATCTACGAGGAACTGCGCGGCGAGCACGCGTGGGGTCGGGCGTTCCCACCTGCGCTTGCGGCCGAAAGCCTCGATCGCGTGGCGCGGTTCAAACCGCGCGAGATGCGCCGCGTTCTGCTGGCGGCCTTCGGCAACGCCAAGCTCGACGGACGCAATGAAGTGCTGCCGGAAGACATCGTCGAGGACCGGACGTCGCGGAAGGCGCGAATCGGGTTCTAGCGCCCTCGAAGAATCGCCGGACTCAGTTACCTCGCCTTGTGGGCTTTCCGCGGGCTGCCTGTTGGCGCCCACGGCTCGCCGACGGCGCTTCACCTTCCCACCGCCTGAATGCCCTCCTGAAATTCGCAACGTCGGTGTAGCCCAACGCGCTCGCGATCTCCGCGATAGTCAGTTGTCCGGTCTGCAGATGTTCCAGCGCGAGCGTATGGCGAACATCCTTCAGCACCTGCTGGAACGACGTCCCTTCCTGCACGAGATGCCGGTGCAGGGTCCGCGGGGTCATGTGCATCAGGCGTGCGGACACCTGCAGTGACGGAAAGCCCGTGGTGCCTTTGCCGAGCAGCAGGTTTCGGACGCGCGATTCGACGGCGTTGCGTTCCGTCAGCTGTCCCAATTCGCGCTCGCACAGGCGCGCCGCTTCGCGAAACGCGGCGGGATCGGCCTTCTTCAAAGGTTGCTCGAAGATCTCCAATGGCACAGTCATGCCGGCCCAGGCGCTCCGATAGCGGACTTTGCAGCGCAGGACGTCGCGCGCCAGGTTGGCGTATTTCGGCTTCTCAAACGGGAAGTACACCTGGCGCACGGGCCGCAGGCCCAGCGCCACGAAGTCGATAACGTTCTTGATCGCGAGCACCACCGCTTCCAGTACAGCCTGACGGACGTCGCCGAGCCCGACGCGTTCGTGGACGATGATCCGAACCTCTCGTCCCCGAGCCTCGTGTGAGATGTGCGCCAGCGGCGTGCGCAGGCCAAAGTACTGTTCGAAGACTTCGACCGCCTCGCGCAGCGTTGCGCCGCTGAGCGCTGCCGCGCCCACGTTCCCGTGCGTGTGGACGAGCAGCCGCTCCCCGACGAGGAGGCCGAGCGCCGGCTCGCCCGAGGTCCGCAGCGCGTCGGCCACCAGGCGGCGGAACACGGGCACGGGAACCTGCAGCGCGGCGTCGTCCAGCTGCGACGGTCTCAGCCCGCTGCGCGCAAGCCAGGCGGGTACGTCCACGCCCATCTCGGCGAGACGTTCTCCGACGTGCCGAACATAGGTCGCGGGCTGCGTCAGGTCGACGCTGCGCGAGCGGGCGCGGCGTGCTATTTGAGTGGCCCCCATGGAGTCACGAATGGTAATGCGGCAGCGAGTGACGACGAGACATGGGCTAGTCAGGAACGACGGGCGCGCGTTACGAGGCAGGCCGCTCGGGCGTGGGAATGCAGCGGCAATTGTGCAGGCGAGCAGGGGTCATTTATTGACAACGCGTTTGCCCAGCGCGCGAGTGGCCACTGATTGTCAAGAAATGACCTCCTGGATGCGACACGGTCCACCTACGATGCGCGTCATCGCAGACTTCTGACTGAGCGGATCCATTGCCATGTTCCGACGTTCATTTCATACAGGGCCGACGACGGCCGCGATCAACGGTCGGCCGATCGATGTCGGCCCGCGCGAAACCCTGCTGCAAGCGGCGCAGCGCCAGGGTGTGGCGATCCCATACAGTTGCCGCGTCGGCGGCTGCGGCACCTGCAAGTGCAGGCTGATCAGCGGCCGCGTGAAGGAACTGACGGAGACCGGATACATCCTGTCCGACGAAGAGCTCGCTCAGGGTGTCATCCTCGCCTGCCAGAGCGTGCCGCAGACCGACGTCCGGATCGAAGTGGACGTTGCTGCCCAGCCTTCGCGGCGCAGCGCTTCAGGCCGTGTGATCGGGCAACGCCGACTCACGCACGACATCATGGCGCTTGACGTGCAACTCGACCAGGGCCTGCCCTACAAAGCCGGCCAGTACGCGCAGCTCAGTATCGGCGCCCTGCCGGGCGTGAGCCGCAACTACTCGTTTGCGTCGCCGGTGAGGCCGGACGCGCGGCTCGAGTTTTTCGTGCGCAAGGTGCCGCAGGGATTGTTCTCTACCCTGGCCAACGAGCACGACATTATTGGCCAGCCGGTTCAGGTGGACGGGCCGCTCGGCGACTTCTGGCTGCGAGCGGCGGCGGTGCCGCTGCTGTTTGTGGCCGGCGGCAGCGGCCTGGCGCCGGTACTGGCGATGCTGCAGGACGCCGTCGAAACGGGTGCTGATCAGCGGCCGGCCACGCTGCTATTCGGCGCGCGCGAGCAGCGCGACCTCTACGCCCTGGATGAGATCGCCGCCATCAGTCGGCGCTGGCGCGGCGGTCTGCGCTTTGTCCCGGTGTTGTCGGAGGAACGAGACGACACCGATTGGAGCGGCGCACACGGTCTGGTCACCGACCACATCCTCGACGCTCTGCTGCCTGAGACGCACGCGTACTTGTGTGGCCCGCCGACGATGATCACGACCGCTGTGGCGTTGCTGGAACAGCATGGCGTGCGCCGCTCGCACATCCATGCGGACAGCTTCACAACCGTGCCGCACTCCGCAGCGGCACCGCCGCGGACGTCGTCGCGAGGCGGGCCGGAATCCGCGTCGGCAGCCAGCGAGGCCGGTGTGCTGGATTATCTGAAGTTCTTCCTGTTCCACGCTGTCGGCCTGCTGAGCTTAGTGGCGCTGGTCGCGGGCGGTCCGGCGATCACCGCAGGCCTGCTGGCAGTACTGGTGATCTACCTGCTGGGCGACGCGGTCGGTGGCAACGACACCTCGACGCCGCGGTATCGGCATCCGGAAATTCTGACCGTGCAGCTCTGGTCGGCCCTGCCGTTGCTGGCGCTGATTGTCTTCGCGGCTGTCTGGGGTGTGAGCCCGGGCGACCCGCTCGGCTTTGGCGTCTGGGTCATGCAATGGAGCGGTGTCGATGTGCTGGCGGCCAAGACTGCGGCTGGACTCGCGCATCATGGCGCGGCCGTGATTCTCACGGGCCTGATGATCGGGATGATGGGCACGATCACCGGACACGAACTGACTCACCGCACCTGGGATCGGGTGTCGATGATCGTCGGTCGCTGGCTGCTGGCGTTCAGCTTCGACACCGTGTTCGCCGTCGAACACGTCTACGGCCATCATCGCTATGTTTCGACCGATGGAAGACCCGGCGACGTCACCGCGCGGGCGGAACGTCTACGTGCACATCGTCGCCTCGACAATCAAGGGCAACCTCAGCGCGTGGAGGATCGAGTGCCGAGCGCCTGCGGCAGAAGGGCTCGGCGTGTTCTCGTGGCACAACGCCGTGATCCGCGGCCAGCTGATGAGCGCGGTGCTCGTCGCCGCTCGCGTTCGCCATGGGCGGCGTGAAGGGAGCGGCCTTCTTCATCGCGTGCGCGCTGTGGGGCAAGGCGCTGCTCGAGATCGTCAACTACATGGAGCACTACGGCATGGTGCGGAACCCCGCCACGCCGGTGCAGCCGCGCCACTCGTGGAACACGAACCGCCGCATCAGCTCGTGGACGATGTTCAACCTGACGCGCCACTCGCACCACCACGCGCAGGGCGAGGTCCCCTACCAGGACCTCAAGCCCTACCCCGACGCGCCGATGATGATCAACGGCTACCTGACCACCGATCATGGTCGCCATGCTCCCGCCCCTCTGGCACAAGCTGATGACGCCCAAGGTGCTCGGCGTGGGACCGCGACTACGCCACGACCGAGGAGCTCGCGCTGGCCGCCCGCGCGAACGAAGGAGCGGGCTTGCACGGCTTCAGGCGAGTGCGCATCCTCGTGCTCTTGTTGGCATCCGGCGCAGTGCCCCAACGTCGTGATCGGCAGTGTCGCGCCGCCCCTCGTCTCGACCTCGTCTCGAGCGAACCCGCGTGGCGCAGAGCCGTGGACCGACTGGTGCGGCGGGCCAATGCTCGCCCACACCCTCGGCAGAGGCCGCCGCTGGACCGCGTTTTCTCAAGATCGTCGTCTATCGTGCCTTCGGCGCGCTGCTTGGCCGGGCGATGGGCACTGGCGAAAATTGCACGCCTATCCCCGT
>CAWDEO010000017.1:0-44021 GCA_963801405.1 uncultured beta proteobacterium
CTCACTGGACTACCCTCGATTCATCCGTGGGCGTCGGCTTGGGCGGTGCAGGGTTGTCCACGGCGGCGGTCGGTGGGCGCTTGCGACGAACCGACCGAGCGCCGCGGTGGGCAACCCGTGTTCAGCGCACGAATCGGGATGGACGAGTGCCTTGACGGCGCAGGCCAGTCGCGCCGAAGGTGTCGATTCGACTTCCGTGCCCTCGTGTTGACTGCCTGTCGCGCTGGCCTCGCGAAGGCCCGCATGAGACCCGCAGCGCACGAGGTGCCGGAAGACCCAGACGGGCTACAGGATGTAGCGCCAGGGTGTGCGAGCCAGGAGCGCCGATCAATGAGCGACCCGCGTGGGCTTGCGGCACGGCAAGTCTTACCCCAACTTGCCGGAGGTTGTCCATGACTCGCTTGTTCGCAGGACTGGACTGGGCCGCGCGCAATCCACGCGGTGTGCATCATCGATGACACCGCGCCGTCGTCGAGCGCAGTTCGAAGTCGACCCACGACGCAGCCGGTTTGCGCGAGCTGCTCGCGCGACTGCGCCACTGCGCGCCACGCCGGCGCAGTTGCCCATCGCCATCGAGCGTCCCTCGGGGCTGCTGGTCGATACCTTGGTCGAGGCCGGCTACCCGGTCGTGCCGATCCACCCCAACATCGTCAAGGCCACGCGACCGCGCTATCGCAGCCACGGCGCCAAGAGCGACGCCACGGATGCGTACCTGCTGGCCGACCTGCTGCGCACCGATGGCGCCCGCTTCCAGCCGCTTGCGCCGCAGTCCGACGCCATCCGCGCGCTGCGCGCGCTGGTGCGCGGGCGCGATGACCTGGTGGCCACCCGCGTGCAGCTGGCCAACCAGCTGCGCAGTCTGCTGGAGTCGTTCTGGCCCGGCGCCGCGGCGGTGTTCGCCGACATCGACTCGCCCATCGCGCTGGCCTTCGTGCAGCGCTATCCGACCCCAGCCAGCGCCGCTCGCTGCGGCGAAAAGCGCATGGCCGCGTTCTGCGCGCAGCACCGCTACTGCGGCCGGCGCAGCCCCGCAGCGACTTGCTCGAACGCCTGCGTGCCGCGCCGCTCGGCCATGCCGACGAACTCGAAACCGATGCCAAGCGCGCCCTCGTGCGCAGCGCTCGTCGCAGAGCTTGACAGCCCTGGTCGAGCAGATCACGCCAACTCACCGCGCGCATCGAGCACACGGTGGCCGAGTCGCCCGACGGCCAGCATCATCATGTCGCTGCCGCGCGCCGGCCACGTCTGCGCCGCACAGATCCTCGCCGAGTTGGGCGACGTGCGCGAGCGCTTCGCCAGCGACGAGCAACTCGCCGCCGAGGCCGGCGTCGCCCCGCTGACCTACCAGTCGGGCAAGAGCCACAGCGTCGCCTTCCGCTGGGCCTGCAACCATCGCTTGCGCGCGCGCCGTCACGTGCCTCGCCGACAACTCGCGCCACGCACATCCCTGGGCCGCCAGCGTCTACGCCAACGCTCGCGCACGCGGCTGCGATCACCCGCACGCCGTCCGTATCCTCGCCCGCGCCTGGATCCGCGTGCTCTGGCGCGCCTGGAGCGATCGCAAACCATACGACCCCACCCTGCACCGCGGCGCTCAAAACCTCCTCTACCCAACCATGGGTTGACACAGGATGTCTCATACGCTCCGCTTGCCGAACTCACGATCAAGTCCACGCGACATCCGAGCAAGACTGCCATCTAGCCAATCCGAAATCCGGACTCACGAGCAAATTTGAACGACATGAGGTGAAGCGTCAACTGCATGTGATGCCAACAATGCGGTCCATCGAATCCGATCGAGCAATACCGAGTGCGATCGACCCCATGCCGCAGGAGCACCCATGCCAGGCCTTCAGTCATTACTCGCGCCGCCAATCCTTAGCCCCGACCTCCGGCCGCTACCGCGGTTCCTGCCGGCACTGAGCGCCGCCCTGGCGGCCGCCATGGACCGCTGCATAGAACTGCTCATGACATGGCGGCAGCGCGAAGCCGACCGCGCAGTCCTCGCCGAAATGAACGAGCGTGACCTGCGAGACGTCGGACTGACGCGCAGCGAGGTGCTGGTCGAGGCCGACAAACCGTTCTGGCGCGCGTGAATCCCATCCGACGCCACGGTCGCGGACCCGTGGCTGCGGTGGATCACCCGGTCCGCGACCTGCTCAATCACACGGAGAGTTCAACATGACAGTCCTTCTCGATTGCCCGGTGACGACCGCCGCGCCATCCGCCCCGAGCCTGGCGTTCTCGGACATCAAGGCACGCCAGCAAGCCACGTGGGCCAGCGGCGACTTCGCAGTCATCGGCACGACACTGCAGATCGTTGGCGAATTGCTGACGGAAGCAGTCGACCTGCGGGCAGGCGAACGCGTGCTCGATGTCGCGGCCGGCAACGGCAACGCGACTCTGGCTGCGGCGCGGCGTTTCGCGCGCGTGACCTCGACCGATTACGTGCCGGCCCTGCTCGACAAGGGCGCGGTTCGTGCCGCCGCCGAAGGCCTGCAGGTCGAGTTCCGCGTTGCAGATGCCGAGCAACTGCCGTTCGAGTCCGGCGAGTTCGATGTCGTCCTGTCGACCTTTGGCGCAATGTTCACACCGCAGCACTCCCGGCCGGCCGCTGAAATGCTGCGCGTCGTCCGCAGCGGCGGGCGCATCGGTCTCGCCAACTGGACGCCCGAGGGCTTCATCGGGCAGCTCTTCAAGATCGTCGGTGCCTATGTGCCGCCGCCGGCGGGCCTGAAGTCTCCCGCGCTGTGGGGCACCGAGCCTCACATCGTCGAGTTGTTCGGCGCACAGGCCGCTGACATACGCGTCGATCGCAAGAACTTCAACTTCCGCTACCGCTCGGCCGCGCACTGGATCCAGATCTTCCGCGATTACTACGGCCCGACGCACAAGGCGTTCGCCGCGGTCAGCAAAGCGAAGGCGGACGAACTCGAGGCCGACATCGTTGCGCTGCTCGACCGCCTGAATGTCGGCGGCACGCAGTCACTGGTCGTCCCCGGCGAGTATCTGGAAGTCGTCATCACAAAGCGTTAGGAGACTGCCTTGCGGTTGCCACATGTCGCAGTCGCGGCGCTGAGCATCGAATTGCGCTTCGGCGGCGCGGCCGCGCAACGGCCGGTGACGCCGCACCTGGTGTCCACCGTCAAGAAGGCGCCGGTCGGCGCGGACGGCGATGTCGCCAGCCGACCGACCGCTCACCCGCTTCACTACACCGCAGACCAGGATCGTGTCGTTCCCAAACACACGCTGCGCGCGGGCCACCCGGTCCGCGTGACGCTGACGGCCCGCGAAGACATTGGATACTCGCCAGTCACCGCGCCAGCCATCAACGCAATACCCCAGTCCCGGCGGGGTTATCGCGACCCTCCGCGCGGCGAACGCGAAGTCGGGCGCATCGAGGTGCACGCGCGACCGTCGATCCCCGTTCCGCTGTCGAACGCCGCGCCAGCGACCTTCATCGCAGCGCCGATCACGTTCCCCCGGGGTGTCGCCTCCCGGCGCGCTTCGCGACCGGCTCCGAGTCCGGCGCCCCCGCCGCGCCTGGGCGCGGCATGGAGGCAAAAACCTGACGATCCACGTGTTTGTACCGCACGAACGATGCCCGCGCACGGCAGGAGATCGGCTGAGTCTTCAGCGCCCCTGGGTATTCGGCGCCGCCGCCGGCCGTGCGACGTGTGTAAAATAACGATTGCTTCGAGGAGCGTTGCGACAGCCATTGTCCTAGCACAAGCGGCCTGCCAGGCTCGAGGCGCCGGCGGTTTTTTCTCGCCGGCCGTGTGAACGGCGCTCGCCCACTTCTTTGACAGCTAAAGGAGGGCGCGAGATGAGCGCCGTACTCAAACAGACCCCCGCTGGTGCCGACTATGTCGTCGCCGACATCACGCTTGCGGACTGGGGCCGCAAGGAAATCCGCATCGCCGAAACGGAGATGCCGGGCCTGATCGCGATCCGCGACGAGTTCGCCAGCCAGCAGCCGCTGCGTGGCGCACGCATCACCGGATCGTTGCACATGACGATTCAGACCGCAGTACTGATCGAGACACTGCGCGCGCTTGGCGCAGAGGTGCGCTGGGCCAGCTGCAACATCTACTCGACGCAGGACCACGCAGCCGCCGCGATCGCCTCCAATGGCACCGCGGTATTCGCGGTCAAGGGCGAGTCACTCGACGCCTACTGGGACTACACGCACCGCATCTTCGAGTGGCCTGACGGCGGCTACTCGAACATGATTCTCGACGACGGCGGCGACGCAACACTGCTGCTGCACCTGGGCAGCAAGGCCGAGAAGGACGCCTCGGTGATTTCGCACCCGACCAGCGAGGAGGAAGTGTCGCTCTTCAAGTCGATCAAGGACAAACTCACCACGAGCCCTTCTTGGTACTCGACGCGGTTGGCGAAGGTCAAGGGCGTCACCGAGGAGACGACGACCGGCGTCAAGCGCCTTTACCAGATGGCGAAGGAAGGCCGCCTCGCGTTTCCGGCAATCAACGTCAACGACTCGGTGACCAAGAGCAAGTTTGACAATCTCTACGGCTGCCGCGAGTCGCTGGTCGACGGCATCAAGCGCGCAACCGACGTCATGGTCGCGGGCAAGGTTGCGGTCGTCGCCGGCTACGGCGATGTTGGCAAGGGCTCGGCGCAGGCACTGCGCGCACTGTCGGCGCAGGTCTGGGTCACGGAAGTCGACCCAATCTGCGCGCTGCAGGCGGCGATGGAGGGCTATCGCGTCGTGACGATGGACTATGCCGCCGACAAGGCCGACATCTTCGTCACGGCCACCGGCAACTTCCATGTGATCACGCACGACCACATGAAGAAGATGAAGGACCAGGCCATCGTCTGCAACATCGGCCATTTCGACAACGAGATCGATGTCGCGTCGCTGAAGCAGTACAGCTGGGAAGAGATCAAGCCGCAGGTCGACCACATCATCTTCCCAGATGGCAAACGCATCATCCTGCTGGCCCAGGGGCGCCTGGTCAATCTCGGTTGCGGCACTGGCCACCCGAGCTACGTAATGTCGAGTTCGTTCGCTAACCAGGTGATCGCTCAGATCGAGCTTTTCACCAACACCGAAAAGTACCCGGTGGGCGTGTACGTGCTGCCGAAGCATCTGGACGAGAAGGTCGCGCGGCTGCAGTTGAAAAAACTGAACGCGCAGTTGACCGAGCTCAGTGACGTGCAGGCGCGTTACATCGGCGTGCATCGCGACGGGCCGTACAAGCCGGATCACTACCGGTACTAGGAAGGGCGTCGGAAAGTTTCGCACCGGGTGCTACACGCCCGGTGCGCGATACTTTCCTCCGACTGGTTTGCGCCGCGCCCGTCGGACGGACCGGCGAACGCGGCGATTTCAACTGCATGCAGCTCGAGGCGGAGGACATATATGCGACTACTGCTGGTCTGGATACTCAATGCCATCGCGCTGTTGGGTGTGGCTTACATCTATCCCGGAGTGCAGGTACAGGGCTGGCAGTCAGCCGCGATCGCCGCCCTTGTGCTCGGTCTCGTGAACACGCTTGTCAAGCCGATCCTGGTGCTGCTGACTCTGCCGGTCACGATCCTGACGCTCGGACTTTTCCTGGTGGTGCTCAATGCGCTGCTGTTCTGGGGCGTGGCCGAAGTCCTGCCCGGGTTCAACGTCAGTGGCTTCTGGGCGGCAATTCTGGGCGCGATCCTGTACAGCGTGATCGGTTGGGTGCTGTCAAATCTCATCCCGGATCGCAAGTAATGTCGCTGCGGACCTTCAGCTTCGAATTCTTCCCGCCCAAGACACCGGAAGGGGCAGAAAAGCTGCGCGCCGTGCGACAGAAGCTCGGGGCGCTTCAGCCTGAGTTCTACTCCGTCACCTTCGGCGCCGGAGGCTCGACCAAGGAAGGCACGTGGAACACCGTGATGGCACTGCATGGCGAAGGCTATCCGGTGGCGCCGCACATTTCGTGCATTGGCACGACGCACGAGTCGGTGCGTGAACTTCTGAACGGGTACCGGCAGGCCGGCATTCGTCGTCTGGTTGCACTCAGAGGCGACATGCCCTCCGGGGCCGCCGGCGGTGCCGGTGAATTCCGATATGCGAACGAACTGGTGGAATTCATCCGCCGCGAAACGGGCGACTGGTTTCACGTCGAGGTTGCGGCGTACCCCGAGTACCACCCGCAGGCGAGATCGCCAGCCGACGACCTCGCCAACTTCGTTCACAAGGTCCGGGCCGGAGCCAATTCGGCGATCACGCAGTACTTCTACAACTCGGACGCGTATTTCCGCTTCGTCGACGAGGCCGAAGCGCTGGGCTGCACGGTGCCGGTGGTGCCGGGCATCATGCCGATCACCAACTTCATGCAACTCGCCCGCTTCTCCGATGCCTGCGGCGCGGAGATCCCCCGTTGGATCCGGCGCCGCCTCGAGAGCTACGGTGACGATCGCGAGTCGATTCGCAGCTTCGGACTCGATGTCGTGACCGACCTTGCCGAACAATTGCTCGTGGCTGGCGCGCCGGGCCTTCACTTCTACACGATGAACCAGGCCGAACCGACGCTCGCCCTCTGGCAGCGACTGGACCCGCGGCGCTGAGGTCGCGGGCCCGCGTGAGGATTGAGCGCGTTACACCGCCGAGTGCGATCGGACCGTCGACCCGCGCGACAGCGACAGGAACCGATGCGCATAGCCGGCCAGCGCATCAGCGACCCGGCGAAGGCCTGCCGCCACTGAGCGCCACCCCAGGGGCGGTTCCATCACTTGCACGCGGGCGTAACCCAGGCCTTCAACCACAGCCAGACCGCGCGACTTCAGGGCGACCTCGTCGCCGCTGGCAGCGAATATGTCCTGCACTTGGCCTTCTTCAGTGAGCCAGACGCCGCCGTAGATGACCTTGATGCGGGTACGCGGGTGCGATTCCAGCAGCAGCATCTGTTCATAGCCAAGATCGACTGTTCTGACGAGTGTGGGGCCCCAATCCATGGTGTCCTCCTATGCATTGGCCGCATTCACTTGATCGGCACGGATGCATTGGACACCTCTGAAAAGTGATCCACAAACGGTATGTTCGCAGCTTATGCATGCACAAAACGCATGTATAGTGACGTATGGCCCAACCGTCCGCCCGCCGCCGCCGCCGACCGGTAACCCTCTCGTCCATGCGGGGCTTCGAGAGTGCGGCGCGCCACCTCTCATTCACCGTCGCGGCCGAAGAACTCGCTCTGACGCAGTCGTCGATCAGCCGGCAGGTGGCTTCGCTGGAGCGGCAGGTTGGCCGGCCCCTGTTCGAGCGACGCACGCGGGCGCTCGAGCTGACGCCGGCGGGCGAACGGCTCTATGCGATCGCGCGGCAGGCTCTGCTTGCCGTCGATCGCTGCGTCGACGAGATCCGCGGCGACGGGGGCGTGCCGCGCGTGACAATCGCGACCTACGCATCATTTGCGTCGCTCTGGCTGGTGCCGCGACTGCCGGAGTTTCAGCGCCAACACCCAGGCATCGACATCCGCATCGATGCGTCCGACCGGATGGTCGACCTGGAGTCCGAAGACATCGACGTGGCGATCCGTTGGCTGCGCCCGGGGGCGCCGGTGCCGACCGACGCCACGCTCCTGCTTACGGAGGACGCGAGCCCGGCACTGAGCCCACGCCTGCTGGCCACGCGCGCGGCACCGCTGACGGAGCCGTCCGATCTTGCCTCGTTGCCGATCCTTGCGATGGACGAAACCGTGCCGAGCGCACCCTACAGCAGCTGGGCACGTTGGTGCGAGTTCGCCGGTGTCGCCCCCTTCGACGGCGCCGCGCGCCTGTACTTCACCTACGTGGACCAGTCGGTGCAGGCGGCCGTCCGGGGCCAGGGTGTGGCGCTCGTGCGCACCCCGTTCCTCGACGACCTCGTCGCCAGCGGCGATCTGGTGCTGCCGTTTCCCAAGCTGAGGATGCGCACGGGCTACCGCTACTTCCTAATCGCCAATCGCCAGCGCAGCGCCGTTCCGCACGTCTTGGCGTTCCGCGACTGGATCATGGCGGAGTTCCAGCGCGGGCCGCACCGTCTGACGTGAAGGCAGGTCCCTCGAAATTCCGTCCGCGTATCGCGCCTTGACCTGCAGCACCTGGCCCGGTGGCCGGGTAGCAGCAAGACGTCAGTAGATCGCGGTATCGGTTATGACGGCATCCAACGCGATGTCATGGGCCCGCGGGTCGATCGTCTCCACGCGCGTGACCTCGAAGGCGATGCCAACACACAGCGGCCAGGGCACGGTCTGCGCCAAAGTGCGGTCGTAATAGCCGCCACCGTAGCCGAGCCGAAAGCGGCGCAAGTCGAAGCCAACACACGGAATGAGGAGGCAATCGGGCTGCACCAGGCGACCGCGGGCCGGCACCGGGATGCCGAATTCGGCCGCGCGCATCGGCGCATCGCGCGCCCAGGCGTGAAAGCGCAGCACTTCTCCGGCCACGACCGGCAAGGCCGCCACCCGGCGATCATCGACGTCGAGCCAGTCTGCGATGACACTGCGCAAGTCGGGTTCGCCTCGTATCGGCCAGTAGAAACCGACGGCCCGAACCTCGGCCCGCACGAGCCACTCGGCGACATTGCGACCCAGTGCATGTTCGCGTTCGGTGCGGTCGGCGAGCTCGGCGCGCGCAGCCACCAGGTGTTCGCGCTGCAACTTTCTTCGCTGCTCAGTTTCCAAGGAGGGCCCGAAGTTGCTTCACTCAAGTGAAGTATTCACTCACGGCAATGGTCACGCGTACGGTAATCTTCACGCATGCGCTTCACTGCTGTCTATACGATCCTCACCGCGTGCGTTCTGGCGTGCGCCCCGGCGCTCGCCGCCAACGGGTCGCGCACGCCGGTGGCGGAAGGGCCGCCGCTTTCTGCGGTGGATCAGCAGTTCCTGGTGGCGCGCGAGGCGGCGCGTGCGGGCGACCGTGCCAAGCTGGCGCAGGTGGCGCCGCAGCTTGCGAACCACCCGCTGGTGGCCTATGTCGAGTACTGGCAGCTGGCGCCGCGCCTGCGCAGCGCGGACCCGACGGTCACGGCGGCGGTCGAGGAGTTCTTCACGCGCTATGCCGATACGTACCTGGCGGACCGGCTGCGACTCGACTGGAGCCTGGCGCTGGCCGAGCGGGGTGACTTCACCGGCTTCGAGCGCGAGGCGGGCCGCCTGGTCTGGAACACGGACGACACGCAGTTGCGCTGCTACGGCACGCTCGCGCGCTACCGCAACTCGGCCAACGCGCAGACCGAGGTCGTGGCGCGCGAGGCGCGCCAGCTGCTGGCCAATACGCGCGACTCGGCGGGCGACGGCTGCCTGGCCTTGACCGAGGCCCTGCTGGCCGACGAGCGCATTGCGGTGTGGGAGCGGGTCCGTGCGCTGGTCGAGCAGAACCAGCTGCCGACCGCCAAGCGGGTGGGCGCGCGTGCGCTCGATGGCGCAGGGCAAGCCGGTCGACCAGAAGCTGCTGGCCCAGGCGATCGATCGACCGGCGGCGTTTCTGACCGCGCACGAGCGGCGCCTGACCCAGATCCAGCGCGAACTCGCCACCGTGGCCATTGTGCGGCTGGCCCGCGACAGCCCGAGCGAGGCGGCCGAGTCGGCGGCCGCGCTCAACCTGCACCTGACGCCCGAGCAGCGCGGCATCGTCTGGGGCCGCATTGGCCACATGGCCGCGCTGCGGCTGATGCCGGAGGCCAACGAGTGGTATCAGCGCGGCGGCGAGCACGTCGGGGTCGGGCGCGGATGCGGCGCGGGTGGACGAAGTGCTCGAATGGCAGGTGCGCGCCGCCCTGCGGGCCGGCGACTGGTCGACCGTGAAGCGCACGATCGATCGCATGCCGGTGGCGCTGCGCACCGATCCGGCCTGGGTGTACTGGTATGGGCGCGCGCTGAAGGCCGAGCGCCGACCGGCCGAGGCGCAGGATCACTTCACGCAGATCGCCGCCCAGTTCAACTTCTACGGCAAGCTCGCCGCCGAGGAGCTCGGTCGGCCGATCGTGCTGCCGCCGCAGGCGCCGGCGCCGACGCCGGAGGAACTGGCGCCGATGGCGAACAACGCGGGCTTTGCGCGCGCCCAGAAGTTTTACGAACTGGGGCTGCGCGTCGAAGGCAACCGGGAGTGGAACTGGCAGCTGCGCGGCATGAGCGATCGCGCAATTGCTCGCCGCCGCGGAGTACGCCCGGGCGCAGGCGCTGCTCGATCGCATGATCAACACCTCGGACCGCACGCGCGCCGAGTACGACTTCACGCAGCGCTTTCCGTCGCCGTTTCGCGACGCGATGGTGCAGTACGCCGCACCGCTCGGCCTCGACGCGACCTGGGTCTATGGCCTGATCCGGCAGGAGTCGCGCTTCATCATGGATGCGCGTTCTCACGTCGGCGCGTCGGGCCTGATGCAGCTGATGCCGGCCACCGCCACGCTACGTCGCGCGCAAGATGAACGTCAGCGACTTCTCGCCGGCACGCGTGCAGCGAGCGCGACATGAACCTGCAGCTCGGCACCGGCTACCTGAAGCTGGTGCTGGACGATCTCGACGGCAATACGGTGCTGGCGACCGCGGCGTACAACGCCGGCCCGGGCCGCCCGCGCGCGTGGCGCGCGACGCTCGCCCGCCCGGTCGAAGGGGCGGTGTTCGCCGAGACGATCCCGTTCAACGAGACGCGTGACTACGTGAAGAAGGTCATGTCGAACAGCGTGTACTACGCGGCGCTGTTCGAGAACACGGCGCAGTCGCTCAGGTCGCGGCTCGGCACGATCGCCCCCAAAGCGGCCGGCAACTCCGAACTTCCTTGATCCCTCGGCGGGCGTGCTGCCAGCGCCGCCGCAGTCTCTCACCGGCACGCCGATCACAATCGGCGGGTGCCCGGGTGCTCCCCCGTCCGATGGCCGGGAACCGTCGAGGCCAGGAGGCCGGACGGAGCGCAGCGTGCCGCCGTGCTCGCATCGTCTCGGGCCCGACCCATCAACGCGACGACACGCAGCATAGAATCTCGCCTCATCCACTGCTCGGCTTCCTACGTGCCCTACTCCAACGTGCTCGTCATCGGCGGCGCCGGCTTCATCGGACGCCACATCGTCAATCGGCTGATCGATCGCGGAATCCGCGTCACGGTGCCGACTCGACACCGCGCACGCGCGGGTCACCTGATCACGCTGCCGACGATCGATGTGGTCGAAGCCGACGTGCACAACGACGACGCGACCTGGGACGACTGATCGCAGGGCGCGACGCCGTGATCAACCTGGTCGGCATCCTGCAGGGGTCGCGCGGCATCGCCGTACGGGCCGGAGTTTGCCCGCGCCCATGTCGATTTGCCCCGCCGTATCGTGCGCAGCTGCGAGGCGCATTCGGTGCGGCGCTACCTGCACATGAGTTCGCTCGGCGCCGACTCGACGGGACCTTCGATGTACCAGCGCAGCAAGGGCGACGGCGAAGCGGCCGTGCGCGCCTCCACGCTCGACTGGACCATTTTCCAGCCCTCGGTCGTCTTCGGACCGGAGGACAAGTTCCTGAACACGTTCGCCACGCTGGCCGCGATCGCGCCTGCGCTGCCGATCGCCAATGCGAACGCGCGGTTCCAGCCCATCTACGTCGGCGACGTCGCCGATGCGTTCGTGAATGCGCTCGACAATCGCGCCACCGTTCGCAAGATCCTACGAACTGGTCGGGCCGCGCATCTACACCCTGAAAGAACTGGTGCAGTTCGCGGCACGCGCATCGGGTCACCCACGGCCGGTGCTCAGTCTGCCAGGCAGCTTGGCGCGTGCCCAGGCGATCCTGCTGGAGCTCGCGCCGGGCGAGCCGATGATGTCGCGTGACAACCTCGACTCGATGCAGCGGGACAACGTCGCGAGCACCCAACCGTACGTTCCTGCCCCGGAGCTTGGACTCGAACTGCGTCCGATGGAATCCGAAGCCGCTCTCTATCTGGCCGGCCAGAACTCGCGGTCGCGCCTGGGCGCCTTCCGCGCGCGCGCGCGCCGCTGAGGAACAACCGTGGCCGAATGCGACGACAAAGTTCCCGCCGACTTTCTCGACGCCGCCAACGACGTCATCGGCGAGCATTGCAGGATGTGCCGCGGAAACGTGAAGCTGTTGCGCCCGCCGTGCGCCGCAGCCAGGGAACCGCAGCAATGAGCCGCATTCTCGTCATCGGCAACAAGAACTATTCCAGCTGGTCGCTGCGCCCTTGGCTCGCGCTGACGCAGGCCGGCATTGCATTCGAAGAGATGCGCATCCCGCTCGACCAGCCACAGACCAAGTCGGAGATCCTTCGCCATTCGCCGAGCGGCAAGGTGCCGTGCCTGATCGACGGACCGCTCGTGGTCTGGGACTCGCTCGCGATCTGCGAGACCGCCAACGAGCGCTATGCGGGCGGCGCGCTGTGGCCGTCGGCCGCCGATGCACGCGCCCGTGCGCGCGCGGTGAGCGCGGAGATGCATTCCGGCTTCGCCGCGCTGCGCACGCACATGTCGATGGACATTCGTTCGCGCTGGACCGAGAGCGGCGCCACCGCTCGGCAGCGCGCTCGACGTGGCCACCGACATCGCTCGCATCCAGGCCCTCTGGACCGACTGCCTCGAACGCAGCGGCGGTCCCTTCCTGTTCGGCACCTTCTCAATCGCCGACGCGTTCTTCGCCCCGGTCGTGACGCGATTTCGCACCTACGGTGTCAGCCTGCCACCGCCGCTCGCCGCTTACGTCGAATCCGTGCTGGCCTTGCCCGCGATGGTGCGCTGGACCGAGGCTGCGCACGCCGAGACCGAAGTCATCCACTACGGATGAAGTTCTATCGCGTCGGCGGCTATGTACGCGACGCGTTGCTGGGCGAGGACAGACGACGCCGCGGCGACCTCGACGCCGCTCTCGAAACTGATCGCGACTGGGTCGTTGTAGGCGGCACGGCCGAGGAGATGATCGCTCGTGGGTTCCGCCCCGTCGGCAAGGACTTCCCGGTTTTTCTCCATCCCGAGACGAACGAGGAATACGCGCTTGCGCGTACTGAACGCAAGACAGCGCCCGGCTACCGCGGCTTTGTCTTTCATGCCGCACCCGACGTCACGCTCGAGGCGGATCTTGCGCGCCGCGACCTGACGATCAATGCGATGGCGCTCGACGAAGACGGACGCCTGATTGACCCCCACAACGGTGCGCGCGATCTCCGCGCGGGCGTCCTGCGGCACGTCGGGCCGGCGTTTGTCGAAGATCCGGTGCGCATCCTCCGGCTCGCACGTTTTGCAGCGCGCTTTCCCGACTTCCGCGTCGCGCCGGAGACGGCTGAACTCGTGCGCGAAATGGTCCGCAACGGCGAGGCCGACGCGCTGGTTGCCGAGCGGGTGATGCAGGAGATCTCGCGCGGCCTGATGGAGCGCAAGCCCTCGCGCATGCTGGAAGTCCTCGTCGCCAGTGGGCTGGTCGACCGGCTGTACAGCGAACTCGAGGATCTGCCGACCGCCAGCGCGGCACTTGACCGAGCGGCAGAGCGCGGGCTCGTCCTGCCCGCGCGCTTCGCGGTGCTGGCGAGTGCGTGCCGCAGTCCGCGTACCGTGGCCGACTTCATAGGAAAACTGCGGGTGCCACAGGAGGCCGCGCAACTGGCGCGGCTGCTGGTCGAACTGCGCGATACCCTCAACGGCGCAGAATCGTCATCGACCATTGTCGAAGCGCTGGAGCGCAGCGACGCGTTTCGCCGTCCCGAGCGCTTCGAGCTGCTGCTCCAGGGCGTCGAGGCCGTCTACCAGACCTCGGCCGATCGCTTTCGCAAAGCGCTGCAAGCCGCGGCCGAAGTGGACGCCGGCGCTCTTGCAAGCCTGCATCGCTACGACGCCAGCGAGATTCCGCGCGCGGTACGCCAAGCCCGCATTGTGGCCATCAGTCGAGCACTGCACTCTGGAATCTCTAGAGAGCGGTCGGACAGGCTCGAGTGAGACCGATCCTCATCGGGACGTGTGATGCCAGCTTGAGCTTCAGGCCCGGGCCTGACCGACCATTGAAGGGCCGGCCCATTCGATGCGGCACACGTCAAGCGAGGAAGAATGGGGTGGCAGGTGCCAACCAATCCAACCTCTAGGCCGCTGTCATTCAGTGCAAACAGAACCAACCGCAGAACGCCACCTCACGGCGCTACGGCGTGCGCTGCAGGAATCGCGGTATCGGCAATGCTTCAAGCAGCCGACTCATGGGTGAGCTGTTAGCAGCCGGTCGCAGACCTTGGACCGGCCGGGATTCGCCTGTACGAACGGGCGTAACGGACCTCGCCTCCAGTCTCGACAGTTCAGGCGTCTTGCGGTGGAGTATTGGCGACGTCTCCCGTCGCGGGACAGCGGCGCGCGTTGCGTGGCCTTGCTCGACATGGGCTGCAGCGTGAGCCACTTGGAGGACCGGGCGCAACCAGTGCAGGATCGGTTTCCACTGTTCGAGGTCGGCCTCGACTTCGACTGCCGGCAGATCGAACAACGTGAGCCCCCGCTCGATGCAACGGACATATGCCTGCGACTCGCGCAGTGCCGCGATGAACGACAGGCCCTGATTCATCGCCCACGCCTTCACGATTTCGGCCGCTTCGGTACGACTGTCCAGCCTCATGCCGATCACAGCCAGCTTGCAGCGACCGGAGGCCACGCGCGGCAGGGTCCGTAGCTCGGCGAGGCATTCGGCAGCCGACTCCCGGTCGAAAATCGAGTTGCACACCGGCATCAGGATCGCATCGGCATACATCACGACGCGCGCCAGGTCGAAACCCGTGAGGCCGCCCGGAGTGTCCATCACGACATGGTCGATGCCAGCCGGCGGACGGACGAACGACTTCGGATCGACGGTCCACCCGACGATCTCAAGTCGCTCGCCGGACGGAAGGGCGTTGCGCTGGCGCAGCCAGGTTCGCGTCGACTGCTGGCGATCCACGTCTCCAAGCATCACGGCAGCGCCGGTGCTGGCGCAATAGGCCGCAAGGTGCGTGGCTAACGTGCTCTTGCCACTCCCCCCTTTCCGATTGACAACCGCGACGACAGGCATGCCAGGCGCTTTCACGCGGACAAGCCCCGGGGGTCCCCAGTCCGGTCCGCGTCATGGGGGCCCTCGAGAGGAGGGCCTGTAGGCGATTTCAGCATACGAGACCCACCGCAGCGCCATCGAGAAGCGGGTGAATTCGACCTCAACTAACGTCCCGAGGCGCGCAACGGCGGCTTTGCGGGAGCTTTCCTCGGAACGGCCACGGTCGGCGTGGTGGCCCCGGCGTGCGCGGGCTGGATCAGTCAAGGAGGCACGAAGCGTCCTCTGTCGCTGGCCCAGAATCAACCCTGTTCACGAATTGCCGTTGCCTGGGACCAGACCGCCCGCCAGTGCTCGCGCTTCAGTTCGTACGAGTCCGTGTGCCAGCATTGAACGGGGGTGCCGTGGCCACCAGACGATTCAAGTTCGAGCGTCGCTTGATACCGGACGATTGCCATGCGCTCAGTCACCCTGACTTCGATCGGCCCCGGCTCCCATCGGCAATATCGCAGGTTTCCCAATTCAATCTCTCGCAGGTAGCGCTCGCGCGTAAACGAGCGGCCCGACGGTGTAACGAGTTGATACTCCTCTGCATGGAGTCGCCAAAGCAGCTCCATATCGCACCCTACCAATGCGCGAATGCGCGATCTTTCCAGCTCGCGGAAGTAGTCAGCCATCGACGTCATGGAACGCTCGTTCTCGGACGATGAACGATCTTATAGGGCGACGCGCCCCCACGGACTCGTGCAGTCCAACGTCGAACTGCCCGGACTAGCCGGTGACTATCACGGCTGGGGGCAGCTAGCCCCTGCCGATCACGGACGGGGCGCGCACGCCGCCTCAGCCGCCCTGCAGCCTTCGACAGGACGACGCCCGCCCGACTAGACTGCGCCGGCTACCCTAGCTGGAGGAGTCGAGATGAACCTGCGCGCCGTAACCTGCCTCGCCGTTCTGGTCCCACTCGCCGCCTTCGCCACGCCCGACGCCACGGAGGGGCGCAGGCTCGTGCAAAGCCATAAATGCGAGACCTGCCACCAGGAAAAAGTCTACGGCCCGGTGGGCACCATCTATCTGCGCAAAGACCGCAAGGTCACGAGTTGGGCGAAGCTCAAGTCGCAGGTGGCCGCCTGCAACACCATGCTCAAAGCCGGGCTGTTCCCGGAAGAAGAGGAACATGTCGCGGCGTTTCTCAACGAGACGTACTACAAGTTTCCGACGAAGTAAGGACCGATACCACCCCAGACGCTTTGGCAGTCAACGTCCGGCGAGGGCCGCACTGCTAGTCGAGCGGATGAGGGATGAGCACGAAGTCGCGCCCACCCGTATGACAACCCGAACACAGCGGCTGGCCGTGCGCCTGGGATACCACGCTGCCACTTGAAGTGGTGCCCAATATCTCGTACCAGTACCAGCCCTTGCCGCCGTCGCTGTCCGTCGAGCTCTTCACGGATACGCCCCAACCGGCAACTTTGCCAACTTCATCGAGCAGTTCCTTCACGGCCGCCGAGCCCTTCGGGTGGATCGATCCCTTCGCCTCCAATGACCGATCGAGCAACGGGCTCAGGTACGTGAGCACCAGGACTTTGTGCGGGCCCATCGACCGGTGCGGTGCAGACTCCTTGGGCCACTTCTTATAGCTGCCCGCCTGCAACCACTTCAGCAGCGACTCCCCTTCGGTTGGCGGCACGTCGCCCGCCTCAGCGTTTGCCGCCGGCATGGCGAGCGACATGGCCGCAGCCAGCATCCCGGCTGCGCAAACGAAACGGAGCATGCGAATGACTCCTGACTCAAAGAATGCTGCAAAGAACGCCGACCCGAAGCTTCTCGTCATCCTCGCTGATGGTCAAGGTCCTCGGCCAAGAAGGCGCTCAGCAGTCCCCCAAAGCAATGGCCGCGTCGATCAGACAACTTCGCCGCGGTCAGGCGTGCGTGTCAGTCAATGCACCGCGCACCGCGCTAGCCATGGCTTCGAGTGCCGAACGAGCCGGCAAGCTGTTGTATCTCGGCCCGTAATTCAGAGCGAACCCATCGCCCACATAGCGGGGGAACACGTGCAGATGAACATGGAAAACCTCCTGGCCCGCCGCCTCGCCGTCGGCAAGAAAGAAGTTGATGCCCTCGCACCGCGCCCCACAGCGTCGAACCGCTGCCGCCACGCGCTGCCCGACCCGGAACATCTGCGCTCCGGTGTCCGGCTCCAGCGCCGCAAGGTCCGGCGCGTGGGCGATCGGAATGACGAGCAAGTGTCCCGGGTTGACCGGCTGGATGTCCATGACAGCGCACACCCGCTCATCGCGGTAGACGATGCTGGCGGGTGCCCGGCCCGCGACGATGTCGCAGAAGATGCACGAACCGGGATACGCCTGCTCCATCAAGGCTTCAGATGATCCGCGCCAGCAGCATCAGCAGTAACGACAGAACGATGGTGCTGGTGAACGGCAGCAGCACTTCCTTGCCGTTGACCTTGAAGCGGATATCGCCCGGCAGTCGCCCGATGCCCAGTTTCTGCAGCCATGGCTGCAGCGCTGTCAGGATCAGCAGCGCAAGGAAGGTGGTAAGAAGCCACTTCATGTGGTGCGCAGTTTAGAGGCAATGCAGGCGGTCACCCCGCGCAAAGCCCATCAGCGAACGGCTGACGCCTCGCCCGACGGCGAGCACCTTGAACAATTCACCCATTTCGGCCTCCGACAGCAGTCGGTGCGCGGCAGCGCTGCTCGCCGGGACGTGGTGTTCGCCCAGCCGCTCAATCAGTCCGCAATTGAGCAGGAAGTGCGCCTGCGACGTGTAGCCCAGGACGTCGAGCCCGGCCGCATGCGCCGCCTCGGCCATCGCGCTGAAGTCGACGTGGGCGGTGAGGTCGTTGAGCCCCGGGAGCCAGAAGGGGTCCGCGTGCGCGTGATGGCGGTAGTGGCACATGATCGTGCCCATCAGGCGCTGCGGGTGGTAGTACTCGCGACTGGGAAAGCCGTAGTCAATCGCGAGCAGCGCACCACGCTGCAGCCAGTCGCCCACCGAGGCCATCCAGGCGCGCGCCTCGAAGCCGATTTCCGAGGCGTAGCCCTCGGGTAACGGTCCGACGTCGTTTTCGATCTCCGCGACCACCGCCGACAGATCGGGCGGCGCTGCCCGCTCAACGAGAGCAAAGGTGTCATCCTGCAGCCCGACCCCACGCTCTACCGTCGTGCCATCGCGCCGGGCGAACAGTCGCACCGGCATGACATCGAGCACCTCGTTGGCGAGCATGACGCCTTCGAATCCTGCGGGCGGGGCGTCGAGCCACTCGATCGGTGCATTCGACAGTCGCTGCTGCTGTCTCTGGCGCAGGTCGGGCGAAACTTCAACGATGGCGTAACGCGCGCACGACACGCCTCGCGCGCGCAACGCGGCGATTAGGTCGGCAGCGAGCCGACCGGAGCCGGCGCCAAACTCGACGATCTGTGCCGGCGTGTGCTCGAAGATCTGCGCGACCTGGGCTGCGAGCGCTTGCGCGAACAACGGCGAGATCTCGGGGGCTGTAACAAAGTCCCCACCCGCTGCGACATCGCCGAGCTTGGTTGCGCCCGCGCCGTAGTAGCCGAGTCCCGGCGCGTAGAGCACCTGCCGCATAAAGCGATCAAACGGAATCCAGCCGCCGCTGGCGCGGATATCGGCTTCGATCAGTGCGCGCAGCCGTTCGCTGTGTGCGTGCTGTTCGGCCGACGGCTCGGGAAGTGAGGCTCGTGGAAGTGGCATTGACCGGCATGGTAGCCAAGGGCCTGCCCGCTGGCGCAATGCCCGCCCGTTACACTTCCTCCCTTCCGGAGTGTTCATGGCCCATCGCCGCAGAACCCCATCTGCCGGCGCGGCGCTCGTTACGGGCGCGGCGCGGCGTATCGGTCACGAGATCGCGCTGGCGCTTGCCCGCGATGGCTGGGACATCGCCGTGCACTACGCCACGTCGCGCGACGAGGCCCTCGCCACGGTCGACGAGATCGAAGCGCTCGGGCGTCGGGCGGTCGCGGTGAACCGTGACCTTGCGGTCGAAGCCGGCGTGCGTAGCCTGCTCGCCGAATGTGCCCATGACCTCGGCAACGTGACCTGCGTCGTTAACAACGCGTCCGTCTTCGAGTACGACGACGCCGCCAGTTTCAGCGCCGACAACCTGATGCGCAGCATGCGCTCGAATGTCGCAGCGCCGGTGCTGCTGGCGCAGGGCCTGCATGCGACCTTGCCGGATCACGATCAGGGCGTGGTGATCAACCTGCTCGACCAGAAGCTGTGGAATCCCAATCCCGATTTCCTTTCGTACACGCTCTCGAAAGCGGCACTGGCCGAAGCAACGCGCCTGCTTGCAATCGCGCTTGCACCGAAAGTACGGGTGGTTGGCGTGGCTCCGGGCATCACCTTGCCATCGGGCGACCAGACCGAAGCCGGGTTCGAGAGCGCCCACACACGTACGCCGCTGGGACACTCGAGCCGCCCGGACGACATTGCGTCGGCGGTGGCGTTTCTCGCGAAGGCGACCGCCATCACCGGTACGACCTTGCTGGTCGACGGCGGCCAGCACCTCTTCGCCAGTTCGCGTGACGTGATGTTCCTCGCCGAACCGGCCGCGCCGCCGGCTGCCGCATGAGCAGCCGACTCATGGACCCGCGGCTGGCCGACTGTCGCCGGCTCTTCCTGCGCAACTACGTCGTCGACGCAAACATCGGCATCCACGCCTCCGAGAAGGAAGGCGCGCAGCGCTTGGCGCTCAATGTCGACCTGTATGTGCCATTGGCACTCTCGACCCCGCGCCATGATCGCATCCACGAAGTGGTCGACTACGACTTCATCCGTCTGACGATCCGCCATCGCATCGAGCAGGGCCACATCAACCTGCAGGAAACGCTGGTCGACGACATCGCGCGCAGCCTGCTGGCACATCCGGCCGTGCGTGCGGTGCGAGTGTCCAGCGAAAAGCCGGATGTCTACCTCGATGTCGACGCGGTCGGTGTCGAGGTGCTGCATTTCAAGGATCTGGCATGAGCACGACGCACGGCGCGACGGTGGTTTCCGATCGCGACGGCGCGGAGAAGGCCGCGCGCGAAAACGTGAAGCTGGAAAAGCGCCTGCTGCGCATGACCGGCCAGGCCATCGCCGACTTCAACATGATCGAGCCCGGCGACAAGTTGATGGTCTGTCTGTCCGGCGGCAAGGACAGTTACAGCCTGCTCGAGGTGCTGCGGCTGCTGCGCGACCGCGCTCCCATCCGTTTCGACATCGTGGCCGTCAATCTCGACCAGAAGCAGCCGGGCTTTCCGGCCGACGTCCTGCCGCAGTACTTGCGCGCGCGCGGCATCGACTTTCACATCGAGACGCAGGACACCTATTCGGTCGTCACGCGCGTCATCCCGGAAGGCAAGACCTTTTGCTCGCTGTGCTCGCGCCTGCGGCGCGGCATCCTGTACCGGGTGGCCCGAGAACTGGGCGCAACGAAGATCGCCCTGGGTCACCATCGCGACGACATCCTCGGCACGTTTTTCCTCAATATGTTCTACGGCGGCCGGCTCAAGGCCATGCCGCCGAAACTCGTTTCCGACGACGGACGCAACGTTGTCATCCGGCCATTGGCGTACGTGAAGGAGACCGATCTCGCACGCTACGCGCAGGCCAAGCAGTTTCCGATCATTCCCTGCAACCTGTGCGGCTCGCAGGACAACCTAAAGCGCAAGGAAGTCAAGCGCATGCTGCTTGAGTGGCAGCGGCGCTATCCCGGGCGCGTCGAGAATACTTTCAATGCGCTGTCACGCATCACGCCCTCGCATCTTATGGACGGCGCGCTGTTCGACTTCTCCGGCCTGCGTGTCACCGGCGAGCCGTTGCCCGACGGTGACATCGCGTTCGACGAAGAACCCTGTGCGTCCGCCGACGCCGAACCGACCGCCGGCGTGATTCGCTTCGCTGAGGCGGAGTGAAGCGACATGCGCTGGCCCTTAAAACGGCGCCAAGCCGACGTCGCGACAGAGGCGCCTGAGCTCGACCAGTTGATCGCAGCGTCGATCCGCGCCCGCAGCTACATCGAGCGCGTCGAGTGGGTGCGCTCTGCGCTGCGCTGGGTCGAGAAGGATATAGGCGCTGAAGCGACCGACCTTGGCATCGCGCGCGCCCACGCCCGGGTGCGCTTCCTGCTCCAGGTCGCGGAACGCGAGACGGACGGCGGCCGCGCGGTGCGCGACGTGCTCTCCAAGCTGGCGGAAGACCTCGACCTGGAACAGTTTTGCGGCGTCGGCGGCATACCGCGCCGCGCTGGCTTCGGTCGCGAATTCTGGGAACGTTGCCTGGCGCTCGTGCTGCCTCAGCCCGATTTCCGGCGCGAACCGGCAACGCTCGCCAGCGCAGTGCTGGGCCGGTCGCGCACGATGGCCTGGATCGACCTGCTGCCCGGCGAGGACGCGCGGCGCCTGGCCCACCTCTTCGGCCGCGCGCATCCAGCGGCGACCACGGCGCAGGAGCTCGGTGCTGCGATGCTTACGCTTGCTTCAGAGGCGCAGGCGGTCGGCCTGGCCTCTGACATGAGGCGGCGCTTCGTCGACAGCAGCGCGCTCGACAGTCCGTTCGGCAAGCTGGTGGGTGCCGTCGAGGCATACCTCGCCGCCCCCGACCCGGTCTCGCGCGACGAACTGCAGCAGGTTGCACTCGACTGCCGGCAACTGCTAGACACGGTGCACGCGCGCCACGCCGAAACCGGCGTGTCCGTCGATCTGTTCTACCGGACCGAGCGGACCCGCGCTCAGCTTGAGCGCATCGCGCTCCTCGCGCGGTGGCTCAGCGGCGAGGACTCCCTGCATGTGTTGCGCGACGTGATGAACACGGTGCGCGTCGAACGGCGTTTCCAGGGCGTGCGCGCGCTGTGGCGCGAGAACATGCGCCTGCTGTCGCGCCGCATCGCCGAGCGCAACGCCGAGACTGGCGAGCACTACATCGCCGGCACGCGCGCGCAGTACCGCGACATGCTCGCGATCAGCGCCGGCGGCGGCGCCCTGATGGCAATCGCGGTGTACCTGAAATTCGCGATCACGGCAGCGCACATGCCGCCGTTCTGGGAAGGCTTCTTCGCCTCGCTCAATTACGCCGGCGTGTTCGTGCTGATCGCGGTGGCGCACTTCACGGTCGCCACCAAGCAGCCGGCCATGACGGCGCCGGCGCTGGCGGCCCGCATGCGTGACCTGGGCGGTGCCGGCGAGATCGACGCTCTGATCGCGGAAAGCGCCGCGCTGGTCCGCTCGCAGGTCGCGTCGGTCTTCGGCAACCTGATGGCCGTTGCGCCCGTCGTGCTGGCAGTCGCGCTCCTGTGGTGGGCCATCGAGGGCACGGGGCCGTTGTCGGAGGACAAGGCGCGCGAGGTCCTGCGTTCGCAGTCGATCCTCGGGCCGTCGTTCCTGTTTGCGGCCTATACCGGCGTGCTGCTATGGCTATCGGGACTGTTCTCTGGCTGGGCCGACAACGTCTTTACCCTGCGCCAGATACATGCTGCACTATCATCCAACCACCGCCGGGTTCGCCGTTTCGGAGTCGAGGGCGCGCGTCGGCGCGCCGATTGGTGGCGCGACAACATCGCCGGACTGGCCGGAAACATCGGTCTCGGCGTGCTGCTCGGACTTACGCCGATGATCTTCGCGTTCTTCGGCCTGCCGATCGAAGTGCGCCACGTGACGCTGTCGACCGGCCAGGTGGCGGCCGCGGTGTTCTCCCTTGGCACCGAATCGCTGAAGTCGTCGCCGTTCTGGCTGGCCGTGGCGGGACTCGCCCTGATCGGCGCGCTGAACGTAGGCGTCAGCTTCGGCCTCGCGCTGCGCGTGGCCATGCGCGCCGTCGACATTTCCGCGGCCGACCGCGCGCGCGTGTATCGCGCGATTCGCCGGCGACTGGTCGAGCGCCCGAGCGAGTTTCTCTGGCCGCCGCGCGATACGCCGCTCCTGGCGGACCCGAAGCAGGACGCGCATTGAAGGCCACCGAATCGCAGGTCGATCCCGGTGAGCATCGATCAGCCTGGGTGCGAGCCTTCTTTCTCGCCGCCGGCACGTTTGCGCTCGTGCTCGGGCTGCTGGGCATCTTCCTGCCGCTGCTGCCGACCACGCCCTTCGTCCTGCTTGCTGCCGCCTGTTATGCACGAGGTTCGCGCCGCTTCTACGAATGGCTGCTCGCGAACCGAACGTTCGGCCCAATCGTGCTGGAATGGCGGCGTCACCGCAGTATTCCGTACCGGACCAAGATCACCGCCGTCGTGCTGATGTCGCTGACGCTCGGCACGTCGATCGTGTTCTTCGTCAAACCCCTGTGGCTGAAGGGACTGCTCGCCCTGATGGGCGTTGGACTCGCGATCTGGCTTTATCGCATGCCGTCGCGCGATCGGCCCCGGTAGCGGCCCCGCGGCACGTCCGCCGTATCGAGGTACGGCTCGCCAAGTTCCTTCTGCAGCAACTTCAGGTTGCGCAGATGCGCACGGAAGTAGACGTCGGCGATATCGCCGGCCAGCGGTACCGCACCGAGCGCGGCATCGGCCAGCAGGTTGCCGATCATCTTCGCCTGCAGCCAGCGCGAGGCACCGAGTTCACGCGCCTGTGCGACCAGGAAAAGGCCAATGCCGGCGGACAGCAGATCACCCGCCACCGGAACCAGACCCAGCACCGCATCCAGTCCCACCTTGGTACGCAGGACCGGCACCTCGATCGCGGCATCCATCAAGTGTGAAATCCAGACCAGGCGCTCGCGCGCCAGGCGTCTGCGCTCAGTGTGGTTGCGAATTGGTGTGGCATGTACGATGGTGACCACTTCGGGCTCCTGTCATTCGTGGCGCGAATATGGAGGCAGGACGCGTCAGCTCAAGCAATTCTCGCGCGAGGAGCCGGCGACGCGCAGTGCCGCACCCGCCACGTAAAGCCGGGACCGCTCAGAACACCAGCAGGAACGCGAGGGAGGCCGCCAGCAGCACCCCGAGGGCGGGCCGCGCCATACACGCGCGACGTTATGTGGTCGAGCTCATCCGGGGCGGAGGTGGCGCGACGTCGACCGCGAGGCGGGGCCAGGCACCGAACGCCCGGCCGCACATGCCCTCCGACCCAGGCGAGGTCCACCGGGCGCCGCGACCAGCACGGCCGACTGGCGCAGCAGGGTCATCGCCGTCAGCCAGTCCTGCACCGTCGCGCCGGTCGTGCTGAGTGCCCACGACGCGTCATACCTAGCATTCATGTCGGCCCCCGCCCGGTTGAATGTCCGGCGATCGCCGGACCGGAGGCATCGTGGCGGGTCGTCGCTGCGACGGCTGCGGCAACTTCGACGGGGAAGATTCGACGGCGGCGGTGAATGGCTGCCGCCTATCTTGGCCGGCCGGGACGACGGCGCGCCGCCGTCAGCCCTTGCCGCCCTTGGAGGTCGACAGGAAGTAAGTCAGCGCGGCGATGACGGCGGCGATTCCCGCCCCCAGGCGCAGCAGGTCCCGCTCGCCATTCCAGGCGACGACATGGCCAAGAAAGAGAACGGCCAGAACGACGATGACGACGCCGACCAGCTTCAGCTTGAGGTCGTCGAAGGTGCGGATCTGCAGCCATTCCGGCAGCTTGAGATCCGAGTTGATGAACAATTCGTAGAGCCCCAGCGAGATCATCAACAGCACGGTGCCGAGCAGGAACAGGTCGACGATCTCGATGAACTCAAGCGCCAGCGCTTTGGCGCCCTTGCTATTGACCTCGGCCTTGGCGACCGCCTGCACAATTACGAGGACCGTTTCGGCCAGGCCGTAGACGAACAGTGCGAGCGAGGCGGCGAGCGCGCCTACGACCGCCGCGATGACTAGGTACCGACTTGCATTGAGGATCGAGCGCAGCACCGGCATGCTCCTTCAAGCGAGAAACAGTCGATAGGCCGGGTTAGCGGTTTCATCCCAGTGGCGGTAGCCAAGCTCCTCCAGGAACGTGCTGAAACCACGCCGTTCCGCGTGCGGCACCTGTAGCCCGACCAGTACGCGCGAATAATCGGCACCCTGATTGCGGTAGTGGAACATCGAGATGTTCCAGCTCGGCGCCATGCTTGTCAGGAATTTCATCAGCGCCCCGGGTCGCTCCGGGAACTCGAAGCGGTAGACGCGTTCGCCCTGCGCCAGCACGCTCTTGCCGCCGACCATGTAGCGCACATGCTCGGCCGCCAATTCGTCATGCGTCAGGTCGACCGTGGGGTAGCCATGCTGCTGGAAGTTCTTCGCCAGCCTTTCGTTGTCCCCGGCGCTCGTCGTGCTGATGCCAACGAACACCTGCGCGACCGCGGCATCGCTGATGCGGTAGTTGAACTCCGTGACGTTGCGATGGCCCACCAGTTCGCAGAAACGCTTGAAGCTGCCGCGCTTCTCGGGAATCGTGACCGCGAACAAGGCCTCGCGCGCTTCCCCCACCTCGGTGCGCTCGGCGACAAAGCGCAGCCGGTCGAAGTTCATGTTGGCGCCGCAGGCGATCGCCACCAGCGTCTTGCCCTTCAGACGTTCGCGTGCGACATACGCCTTCATGCCCGCGATTGCCAGCGCGCCAGCCGGCTCGAGGATCGAGCGCGTGTCCTGGAACACATCCTTGATGGCAGCGCAGATCGCATCGGTGTCGACCAGCACGATCTCGTCGACAAACTGGCGGCATAGGCGGAAGGTTTCCTCGCCCACCTGGCGCACCGCGGTGCCGTCGGAGAACAGACCCACCTCGTGCAGCTGAACGCGCCGGCCTGCAGCGAGCGAGCGCGCCATGGCGTCCGAGTCAACCGTCTGCACACCGATGACCTTCACCTCGGGCGCGAGAGCCTTGAAGTACGCCGCGACACCCGAGATCAGGCCGCCGCCGCCGATCGCGACGAACACCGCATGAATCGGCCCGTGCTCGACCGGATGGTGCTGGCGCAGAATCTCCATCGCGATCGTGCCCTGCCCGGCGATGACGTCCGGATCATCGAACGGATGCACGAACGTCAGCTTCTTCTTCGCCTGCAGTTTCAGCGCATGTGCGTAGGCGTCCGAATACGAGTCGCCATGCAGCACCACCTCAGCACCGCGCGCCTGCACCGCCTCGACCTTCACCTGGGGCGTCGTGATTGGCATTACGATGACAGCACGACAGCCGAGCTTCTGCGCGGCGAGCGCCACCCCCTGCGCATGGTTGCCGGCCGACGCCGCGATGACGCCACGCTTGAGCTGCTCGCGCGGCAGGCGTGCCATCTTGTTGTAGGCGCCGCGCAACTTGAAGCTCTTTACAGGCTGCAGGTCCTCGCGTTTGAGCAGCACTCGGTTATGCGTCCGCCCCGACAGCTTGGGCGCCTCTTCGAGCGGCGATTCGATCGCGACGTCATACACGCGCGCCGTCAGGATGCGGCGGAGATATTCCTGGGCCGGCATTCGGTGGACTTCCTTCGTTCCTCTGAGACGGCACAAGTTATCACGCTGGCGCCGCGCGCTCGTTGGCGTGGCGCATGGCCTCATGGGAGGCGGCGAAGCCGCCTGCCTGCCCAGGCAGCCGGGCCGGTCCGCCGCAATGCCCGGTCACGCGGCCCAGCCGGCCACGACGGCGCGAGACATGCGCGCCCGCTATGCAGGCTCGACCGGGTGCCCTTCGGCGCGCCAGCGGACCATGCCACCGGCGAGATTTGCAAGGCTTTCGAAACCGGCTCGTTGCAGCAGCACCACCGCCTGGGCCGAACGCGCGCCCACGCGACAGACCGTGACGACCGGCCGCTCACGCGCCAGTTCGCCGCTACGAGCCACCAGCTCCGACAGCGGGATCGCCAGCGCGCCACGAATGCGTCCGAGCGGCGCATCAAATTCATCCCGCTCGCGCACATCGACGATCTGCAGTCCCGCCGCGTACTCCTCCAGTGCCGCCGGCTGGATTTCCCAAAACCCGGCGAAGGTGTAGGTCAGCGGCGCCCAGATTGGCTCGGACGACTGTTCCGCATCCGACGCGGGGCGGCCACAGCGCAAGTTGGCCGGCACCGCAATGTCCATCAGCTTGGGATGCGGCAATCCGAGGTTGTTCATATAGACGACGAAGTCCGCTTCGCCTGCGGCTCCGCCCAGGCGCGGATTGAAGCGCATCTCTTCGGCCACGCTGGTCACGGTCAGTCCGCGGTAGTCGTGCGCCGGGTAGAGCAGGCAGTCCGGCGGCAGCGTCAGGATCCTCTCGCGCACCGAACGAAACATCGCGTGCGCATCGCCCTGCTGAAAGTCCGTGCGGCCGCTCGCGCGGATCAGCAGACAATCTCCGGTGAAGGCCATGCTCGCGTCGTCGAGGACATACGTGAGGCAGCCAGCCGTATGGCCGGGCGTGGCACGCACCTCGAGATGGCGATCGCCGAAGGCCACACGATCGCCATGTTCGAGATAACGGTCCGCACCGTCGGCGCCGCTGGCGGTCGCCAGCATGATCGAACCGCCGAACTGGCGCTTGAGCAGCCAGGCGCCCGTTACATGGTCGGCATGTATGTGGGTCTCGAGCGTTGCCCGCAACGTGAGTCCGAGTTCACGAACCAACGCGGCGTCGCGGCGCGCGTGCTCGAATACAGGATCGATCAGCACGGCTTCGCGCGAGCGCGGCTCGCCTAACACGTAGGAGTAGGTCGAAGACTGCGGATCAAACAACTGACGGAAAATCAGCATGACTGTCGCTGTGCTGCGGGACGATTCACCCAGAAGCAGAAGGCTGCGCCGACACCGCGCGGTCGCGGCATTGTCGCTCTGCCGGCAACCATCATAAGTCCCCTCCTCAGCGCACTCGGCCCCGCCCCGTACGATAGCGGCATGCAGACTTCGACCGAACCAGCCACGCCGCCCTACGCTGCCCTCACGCCCGATACCGTGCTGAACGCGCTGGACAGCACCGGACTCATCACGTCCGGTTCGCTGCTCGCACTCAACAGCTACGAGAACCGGGTGTTCCAGGCGGGCATCGAGACGTCCGATGGCGGCAGCGGATTCGTCGTCGCCAAGTTTTACCGACCGGGTCGCTGGAGCGATGCGCAGATTCTCGAAGAGCATGCGTTCGTGGCCGAACTGGCCGCGGCTGAAGTCCCGGCAGTACCGCCGCAGATCCTGCTGGGCCGCACGCTCAACACGTTTGGCGGATTTCGATTCGCCGTCTTTTCGCGTCGCGGTGGGCGCGCGCCACTGCTCGATGATCCCGAGGTGCTGGAGTGGATCGGGCGCTTCCTCGGCCGGTTGCATGCCGTCGGCCATGCGCACCCATTCCGCGAGCGGCCCGCGCTCGACCGTACAAGCTTCGGCGTTGAACCACGCGCCTTTTTGCTGGAGCGCGACTGGCTGCCACGCGAACTGCGTGGCGTCTACGCCGGCGTGTCGCAACAGGCGCTCGACGAGATCAATCGTGCCTATGAACGCGCCGGCGACGTTGCCAGCCTTCGGTTGCACGGTGACGTGCACGAAGGCAACGTGCTCTGGTACGACGGGTTGAGCGAGCGCGGGCCGCACTTCGTCGATTTCGACGATGCGCGCATGGGCCCGGCCGTGCAGGATCTGTGGATGATGCTGGGCGCCGACCGCGCCGAGCAGACGCAGCGCCTTGCCGACCTGCTGGCCGGCTATGAGGACTTCTGTGAGTTCGATCGGCGTGAGCTGCACCTGATCGAGGCGCTGCGCACCTTGCGCCTGATCCATTACGCCGCGTGGATCGCCCGCCGCTGGACCGACCCGGCTTTTCCGGCGGCGTTTCCCTGGTTCAACACTCAGCGCTACTGGGAGGAACGGATTCTCGAGTTGCGCGAGCAGGTTGCCGCGATGCAGGAAGCGCCGCTGGCGGCATAAACCGCCCCGCGGATCCTACCCGCGCAACACGCGGGGCCTTTTTCCGTTCGCTGCAGCGCAATAGTTACAATCCTGTCCCAGGAGTTGTGGACCTCTGGTCCGAATCCGATGAACGCTCCCGTCCCTCCGCTGGGCTTGCGACCTGATTCCGCCGTGCTCGAACCGCCGGTTCGGCTGCGCGAGATCCCGTACAACTACACATCCTTCTCGGATCGCGAGATCGTCATCCGCTTGCTCGGGACCGAGGCGTGGCGCGTGCTCGACGAGCTACGCAGCGAGCGCCGCACCGGCCGCTCGGCTCGGATGCTGTACGAAGTGCTGGGTGACATCTGGGTGGTGCAGCGCAATCCGTATCTCGAGGACGACCTGCTCGACAACCCAAAGCGACGCGCGGCACTAGTCGAAGCGCTGCACCACCGCCTGGCCGAGATCGAGAAGCGACGCGAACCGGCGGACGTCGGGCGCGATGCGAAAGTCGGCCTGTTGCTGTCTGCTGCGCGCAAGGCGGTGCAATCGTTCGAATCCGGCTTCCGCGCCACCTGGGACTTGCGCAAGAAGGCCCGACGCGAGTTGGCGCGCCACACGCGCGACGACAACATTCGCTGCGACGGCTTTGCGCGCGTGTCCCACGTCACCGACGCGACAGACTGGCGTGTCGAGTACCCGTTCGTCGTATTGCAGCCCGATTCCGAGAATGAAGTTCCGGGCCTGGTGCGGGCCTGCGTCGAACTGGGGCTCACCATCATTCCGCGCGGCGGCGGCACCGGATACACCGGCAGCGCGGTGCCGCTGACGCCGCTGACGGCCGTCATCAACACGGAAAAGCTGGAAGCCTTGTCGGAGGTCGAGACCGTCGAGCTCCCCGGTGTCGGCGCGCCGGTGGCGACCGTCCTCTCCGAAGCCGGTGTCGTCACCAAGCGTGTGGCGGAGGCCGCCGAGCGTGGCGGCTTCGTGTTCGCCGTCGATCCAACCTCGGCCGATTCGTCGTGCGTCGGCGGCAACATTGCGATGAACGCCGGCGGCAAGAAGGCAGTGCTGTGGGGCACGGCGGTCGACAACCTCGCCTGGTGGCGCATGGTCGACCCGGACGGCAACTGGCTCGAAGTGCAACGCGTCGGGCATAACCTCGGCAAAATCCATGACGCTGCCGAAGCTGTGTTCGAACTGACTTGGAAGGACGGCCGCCAGCCCGTCACCAGGGCCAAGGTGTTGCGCACCGGGCGCATTGCGGTGCCTGGCGCGCGCTTCCGCAAGGCCGGCCTGGGGAAGGACGTCACCGACAAGTTCCTGGGCGGCGTCCCCGGCGTGCAGAAAGAAGGTTGCGACGGGTTGATTACGTCTGCCCGCTGGGTCGTGCATCGCATGCCGAAGTACATCCGCACCGTCTGCCTGGAGTTCTTCGGGCGGGCACAGGAGGCGGTGCCGTCGATCGTCGAGATCACCGACTACCTCGCGCGTCGACCTGAGGGAGCGATCCTGGCCGGGCTCGAGCACCTCGACGAGCGCTACCTGCGCGCAGTCGGTTACGCGACCAAGTCGCGCCGCGGCAGCCTGCCGAAGATGGTTCTGATCGGTGACGTCGTTGGCGACGACGACGACGCGGTGGCGCGCGCCGCCTCCGAGGTCGTGCGCATGGCCAACGCGCGGACCGGCGAAGGCTTCATCGCCGTGAGTAGCGAGGCACGCAAGAAATTCTGGCTCGACCGCGCCAAAACCGCGGCGATCTCCAAACACACGAATGCGTTCAAGCTGAACGAGGACGTCGTCATCCCGCTGCCACGCATGGGCGAGTACACCGACGCCATCGAGCGCATCAACATCGAACTTTCGATCGAGAACAAGCTCGAGCTGCTGGACGCGCTCGATGCCTACTTGGCGTCGCCGTTTGCATTGGGCAAGTCGGAGGTCGCGGACCTCGATCGGCTGCCGCGCGAGGAGATCCTCGGTGATCGCGTTGAGCAGGCACGTGAGCTGATCTCCTATACGCGGCAACGCTGGCAGTGGCTGTTATCCCACTTCGACGCACCGCTGGCGACATCGCTATCCGAACTGGCAGGGCTCGGCCTCACGCACCTGAGCAGCGATTCCGGCCCGCGTTCGACGGCGCGCGTCATCGACCTACTGCAGGATCACACGATCCGCGTCTCGTGGAAGAGCGAAATACGAACGTCGCTCGAACGCACATTCTCGGGCGCAGCGTTTGCTTCGGTGCTCGCCGAGTGTGAGGCGATCCACCAGCGCGTCCTGCGCGGACGTGTGTTCGTCGCGCTGCACATGCACGCCGGTGACGGCAACGTGCACACGAACATTCCGGTCAACTCCGACAACTACGCGATGCTGCAGCGGGCCAACGCCGCGGTGGCGCGCATCATGAAGATCGCGCGCGAGCTCGACGGCGTGATTTCGGGCGAACATGGCATTGGCATCACCAAGCTCGAGTACCTGACCGACGACGAGACCGCAGAGTTCCGCCGCTACAAGAATGCGGTCGACCCCGAAGGCCGCTTCAACAAGGGCAAGCTCCTGCCGGGCGCTGACCTGCGCAATGCGTACACGCCGAGCTTCGGCCTGATGGGTCATGAGTCGCTGATCATGCAGCAGAGCGACATCAAGGGCATCTCCGACGCCATCAAGGATTGCCTGCGCTGCGGCAAATGCAAGCCGGTGTGCTCGACGCATGTACCGGGCGCGAATTTGCTGTATTCGCCGCGCAACAAGATCTTGGCGACCTCGCTGCTGATCGAGGCCTTCCTCTATGAGGAGCAGACGCGGCGCGGTATCTCGATCAAGCACTGGGACGAGTTCAGTGACGTCGCGGACCACTGCACTGTCTGCCACAAGTGCCTGGCACCGTGTCCGGTCGACATCGATTTCGGCGACGTCAGCATGGCGATGCGCGATCTGTTGCGTCGCATGGGCAAGAAGAAATTCAATCCGGGCACCGCAGCCTCGATGTTCTTCCTCAACGTCAAGGATCCGCAGACAATCAGGATCGCCCGCACGCTGATGCTCGAGTGGGGCTACAAGGCACAGCGCCTGGGAAACCGCTTCTTCCGACTCGCCGCCAAGCAGCAGACCAGCAGGCCGCCAGCCACAACCGGTGGCCGCCCTGCGGCCACGCAGCAGGTCATCCACTTTGTCAACAAGAAGATGCCGGCAGGCCTGCCAAAGAAGACCGCCCGGGCGTTGCTCGACATCGAGGACGCACGCTACGTGCCGATCATCCGAGATCCGCAGCGGACCAGCGGCGACAGCGAGGCCGTCTTCTACTTTCCCGGCTGCGGCTCGGAGCGTCTGTTCAGCCAGGTTGGGCTCGCGACACAGGCAATGCTGTGGCACGCCGGTGTGCAGACGGTGCTGCCGCCCGGATATCTCTGCTGCGGGTACCCGCAGCGCGGCTCGGGACAGTTCGACAAGGCCGAAAAGATCATCACCGACAATCGGGTGCTGTTCCACCGTGTGGCCAACACGCTGAACTACCTCGACATCAAGACCGTCGTGGTCAGTTGCGGCACCTGTTACGACCAGCTGCTTGGATACAAGTTCGAGGAGATCTTTCCGGGTTGCCGCATCATCGACATCCATGAATACCTGCTCGAAAAGGGCATCCGCACTCAAGGCGTCAACGGTGTTCGCTACCTGTACCACGACCCGTGCCACTCGCCTATGAAACAGCAGGATCCGCTGAAGACGGTCAATTCGCTCCTGACGACCGGCGACGGCACGCAAATCGAGAAGAGCGACCGCTGCTGCGGCGAATCCGGCACGTTCGCGATCTCGCGGCCGGACGTCGCGACGCAGGTGCGGTTCCGCAAGGAGCAGGAGGTCGAGCGCGGAGCCGCGAATCTGCGCGCCGATGGCTTTCGCGGCGAGGTCAAGGTGCTGACCTCCTGCCCCTCCTGCCTGCAGGGACTGAAGCGCTATAACGATGATGCCGACATTGATGCCGATTACATCGTCGTTGAGATGGCGAAGCACGTGCTGGGCAAAGACTGGATGGCGGACTACGTTTCAATGGCCAACACGGGCGGCATCGAACGCGTGCTGGTCTAGCATTACCGGCGGACGCGCGCCTAAGATCGAGCCGCATGAACCGGCGGATCACCGTGCGTCCGGCGCATGCCAGTGCGGACAATGACGAGATTGCCCGCATCGTTTCGGCGGCGAATCCTGACTGGCCACGCTCCGGGGCGGACATCGCCGCCGCTGCATACCGCCGTAGGGCGCGGTTTCACCGGAAGTTCGTTGCCGAACGCGCGCCGGGGCAACTCGCCGGGTTCGGCTTCCTCGAGCTGCCGGACGTGGCCGCGACGGAGGGGCGATTCCGGGTCCGGGTCACGGTTGACCCTTCGTGGTTCGGTCAGTGCATCGGCGCGGCACTCTACAAAACCCTCGAATCCGAAGCACCGCGGCGCGGTGCGACAGGGTTATGTTGCGAAGTTCTCGCCGCACATCCCAGGGCGCAGCGCTTCGCGCTCGACCGCGGTTTCGTCGTCTACAACCGCCGAATCGAAAGCCGACTGCGGCTATGCGCAGTCAATCCCGGGCGGGTCGCGCGCGGCATCGACGTCGCCACCGATCGATTCTTCGCCACTGGCCTTCGCATCGCGAGCTACCGGCAGCTCACGCTAGGCGAACAGGCGCCGCGCCGCCTGTACGAGCTGTTCGTCGAACTGTGGCGCGATGTTCCGTTCGGCGTTCGCGGCGACGACCCAACGTACGAGAGCTTCCTCGCCGAGGAACTCGACGATCCGGCATTCCGGCCCGCGGGTACCTTTGTCGCGCTCGACGGGACGCGCTGGGTGGGCCTGTGCGCCCAATCCGTGGGGAGCGACCATTTGCTTACTTCGATGACCGGCACTGTACGCCGCTGGCGCCGTCGCGGACTGGCACACTGGCTGAAGCTGCATTCGATCCGCTACGCGCTAGAGGTGGACGCAGGTGAGATCAGGACCTTTAACGACGAGGCGAACACAGACATGCTCGCAGTGAATCGAGCGCTGGGCTTCATGCCGGTAGCGACCGACCTGCGCTTGAAGAAGGAACTGCGATGAATGCACGAACCTGCGAGCTGTGCGCTGGACCGGGCGGGGCCCTGATCCACGACGATGGACGGCTGCGCGTTGTCGTGGTCGACGAGCCGGATTACCCCGGCTTCGTCCGCGTGGTCTGGAATGCACATGTGCGCGAGCTGACCGACCTGTCAGCGGCCGAGCGTGCGCACCTGATGCAGGCAGTGTTTGCGGTAGAGCGGGCGCAGCGCGAGGTCATGCGCCCGCACAAGGTAAACGTCGCCAGCCTAGGCAACATGACGCCGCACGTGCACTGGCACGTCATCCCCCGCTTCGAGGACGACGCCCACTTTCCGAAACCGGTGTGGGCCGAGCGATTGCGTCCAGCCGAGGGCGGCGCCCTGGCACGGCGGCAGGCGCTCGTGCCCGAACTTACCCGTGAGATCGCGGCCGCGCTGGGCTCCGCCGCTCGTTGACTCAGCGCCCGGGGGCCTGCCCGTTGACGGGCTGCACGGGGATGTTGCGCATTTCCCTGAGAAGCGCGTCCTGGGCGTCCTTGTCAGTGACCGCGTCCGTGCGCGCGCCAGTGTCGCGCCGGACGATGTTGGTGCCGGTCTGCGTCTGGTTCTCCTGACGCCTTCTTTCGACGGCGGCAAGTTCCTCGGGTGTCGCGCACCCAGTCAGAGATACTGACAGGGCCGCGGCGGCCAATGTCACGAGTGCAGGTAAGCGCATCCAGGGCTCCAGCTGGAAAATTGATCTTGAGTACATAACGCGGCTCGAGCAGGCGGGCGGCCTGAAGGGGCCGACTGCTCGCGCATCGACCGCTCGCGTCGGCGCGAAACTAGCATCACTCAGCCGGAACTGCAGGCGCGCACGCTCTGGGACGGGAATTCCTTCGCGATCGCTCCCAATTGCTGGGTCGCATCGGCGTCGAGCTCGCGCAGCTGCAGCCGCGTGGCGGACACCGCCGTTGGCTTGTCCGAAACGCGCGCATTCTTGACGCCGAGCTTCGCCAATGCAGCCACGTGCGCCTTTGCGAGTTCCGGATCGCGAAATGATCCCAGGCTCACGCCCAACCGCAGCGGACCGTCGGTGAGCACAAGCAGGTCCTTGACGCCGGTCTGCTTCAGGTCCGCCACTGCACGATCGACTTCGGCGCGGGTCTTGAACGGCGGCAAGTAAACAAGGTACCAGCCAGGAGCCTCGACCGTTCGCGCCGACTGGCGCGATCCGAGTCCGAGCTTGAGGAGTGCGGTTTCAGCACGCGCGAGGTCCGGACCGATAAAGTCACCAAATTCGACGCAGGCCTGGGCGACTGACAGGTCGATCCCAGCACTTGCCGCATGGGCCGGCGGCGCCGCGGCTGCCGCGGCACGCGATTGGGCCGCCGCCCGGTCGCGCAAGACCTGCACTTCACGCTCGCTGAGGACGCGAATGCGCTCGGGCTCGACTTGCCGAGCGATGCGCTCGGGCTCGCGCCCGCTTTCCGCAAATCGACCAAACACGCCGTGCTGCCACGCGAAGAGCGCGACATTCACGAGCACAAGCAGGAGGAAGGCCAGTTTCATCGATCGACGACAGGACGCAAGGCGCGGACCCGAACGGCGAGGCCCGCGAGAACCAGATTATGTTCGATCGAAACATCAAACTCGCTGCCCGTCAGGCGCGCAGCAACCGGCTCGGCGTCGCCACCGGAAATGAGCACCGCCGGCAGACGTCCCAGGCGACGGCCGAAACGCCGGACGAACCGCTCGATCAGGCCGGCCTGGGCATCAAGGACACCCGTCACGATCGCGTTGTCCGTCGTGTCAGGAAAGTCGACCGCTGCCCCGTCGGCCAGTGGCAAGCCCGCAGTCTGGTTCGCCAACGCGTCCAGCATCAGGCGCTGGCCGGGCGCAATGCAACCGCCAACGAAGCGTGCCTGCCCGTCGCCCGCCTCGACGCAGTCGATCGTCGTCGCAGTCCCGGCGGCGACGAGCACGAACGATCGCCGCGGGACGCGCTGGCATGCCCCGAGCATGCCATGCCAGCGATCCGCTCCCAGCTGTGTCGGGTTCCGGTAGCCATTGAGCAGCATGAATTCGCCGGCATAACGCGGCTCGGACCGCAGCCATTCGACGCTCGTGCCGCGCGCGTAGGCGGCCGCCTCGACCGCCGTCCGGATCGCGCCCGATGCCACGCTGCAGCCAAATGCAGCACTGCCGCGCGGCAGGTCGTGCCAGGCTGAACCGAGGCGCCCGGTGAGGTCATCGATGCCGCGGTGATGTTCGACCCTGACCGGTCCGGGCGCACCGGTAGCGTCCGCCACTGCCCACTTCAATGCTGTGTTGCCGACATCGATTAGCAGCGTCATCGTTAGCCGTTCACTCGGCGTAGCGAGACATCGCCGACGTTGATCGTGCGCATTCCATCGGCGGCGGCCAGCACCAGTCGACCGATCGTGTCGACCTCGATGACGCGGCCGCTGGCAGTGACCTGGCCATCGTCGACGATGTCGACATCGTCGCCGCGCGCATGCAGCAGGGCGTTGTAGCGCTCGCGCACGGGGACAAAGCCGTCTTCAACATAGCGTGACACCGTCGCAAGCACCGCTGCAGCCATCTGGGCGATCCAAGCCTCGCGCTCGGTCGCGAGCAGTGATGGCGCGATAAGTTCCGACAGCGCGGCTGCTGGCTGATCGATGAGGGCCCGCCCTTCGTCCGTCAGCCAGCAGTTCACGCCGACGCCGACCACGACTGTGGCTTTTCCGTCGGCGTCGACCCCCACCTCGCACAGGATGCCGGCCAGCTTGCGTCCCTCAAGCAGCACATCGTTCGGCCACTTCAGATCGACCGGCACCCCGCGTCCGCGGAGATACTCTGCCAACGCGACTCCATTGGCCAGGGTAATAGCCGGCAACGCCGCTGGCAGAGAGTCGAGCGGCACCGCCAACGAAAACAGCAGTGCCGACCGCGGCCTAGCGAGCCATGCTCGTCTCTGGCGGCCGCGTCCAGCCGTCTGCTCATCGGCGGCGCGCAGGATCGGGTACTTGGATTGCCGCTGGCGCGCCCGAATCAGCAAATCCTCGTTGGTCGAGCCCGTCGTTGCGACCACTTCAACCTGGCAATCGTTGGCCACACCGGCATCCGCTAGCCAGCGTTCGATGGCGTCCGCCGACAACGGGGGCGCCTCGATGCGCTCAACGGCCGCGCCAGCAGCCGACACTGGGGTGGAAGGACTCACGTGCGCAAAGAAGTTGACGACCGATCGACTTTAGCATCGGCACGCAGCCGCAGCGACCTTCCACTTGTGATTGTCAGTTCATGGCCTAGAGTAGCGCCACGATGGACACGCGTCTGATTCCGACCCAGCGTATGCAGGCTTCTCCGATCGCACGCGCCGCCTGCGTGGTCTACGGGATGTTGCTGCTCTACTCCGGGCTCGCGCCGTGGTCGGGATGGCGCGATCTGGGCATCGACGCCTGGGCTTACCTGAACGCTCCGGCCCCGCGCTACATCACGACCTTTGACCTGGTCGCCAACGTACTGGCGTACTTGCCGTTCGGTGCGCTCGTCGTTCTGGCGTTTCACCCGCGTCTGCGCGGCCTAGCCGCGATCGCTCTGGCCACGCTCGCGCGGCGTGTTCCTGTCGGCTTCGATCGAGGCCGTGCAGACCTATCTTCCGACACGCATTGCCTCGAACATCGACCTGCTAACCAACTCCTTGGGTGCATTCGCGGGCGCCATCGTCGCCGCGCCGCTGGCATCGACCTTGATCGATCGCGGTCGTCTTGCCGACTGGCGCCGACGCTGGTTCGAGCGGCGCGCGACGGCGGTGCTGATCGCCATTGCTCTGTGGCCCGTCGCCCAGATCTATCCGGCTTCGATGCTGTTCGGCAACGGTGAGTTGCGCGTGGCTCTAGAGCCTTTTGTCGAAGCACTCGGAGGCCATTGGTGGGTGTTCAATGCCGACTTCGGGCCTGCCGAATTCGTACTGGCCGAAGCGTTCGTCGTCGCCGCCTCGGTGCTCGCTGCCGGCCTTGCGCTGTCTTCGGTCGATGCGACCGTCCGCGCCGCGCTACCGACTGCTGACCGTCTTGCTGTGTGCCGCGCTCGCGACCAAGTCGCTCGCCAACGGCGTCCAGTTCGGGCCCGATCGCGCGCTCGCCTGGCTGACCCCAGGCGCCGCCGGCGGCCTGGCGCTGGGGTTGCTATCGCTAGGCTGCCGCCACTGGCGGACGACGGGTGCTGCAGGCCAGGCTCGCGCTGGTCGCGCTCGTCGCCCTGTTGGTCGCCGTCAACGTGGTGCCCGACAATCCTTATCACCTGGCACAGATGCAGGAGTGGCGCCAAGGACGCCTGCTCAACTTCAACGCACTGACCCACTGGCTCGCGATGCTCTGGCCGCCGGCGCTTGCCGTAGGACTGCTCGCCTTTGCGCCCGGAGCGCAGCTGAGCGTGAGGTGGTTCCTATAATGCGTCATCCATCCCAAGCCCCCGGCGCGACATGAGCTATTACAAGCATCACGTCTTCTTCTGCCTCAACGAGCGCGACGACGGTGCAGCCTGCTGCGGCCGGCACCAGGCGAGCGAATTGCAGCAATACGCAAAGTCGCGCATCAAGCAGCTTGGGCTTAGTGGCGAAGGTCACGTTCGAATCAACAAATCCGGTTGTCTGGACCGCTGCGACGAGGGGCCATGTGTCGTGGTCTACCCTGAGGGCACCTGGTACACGTACGTTGACCGCCACGACATTGACGAGATCATCGACTCGCACTTGGTGAATGGCCGCGTAGTCGAACGCCTGCTCCTTTGATGACCCCGCGCGCGGAGAAGCGGCTGGTCGACGGGCCGGTCGGCCGCATCGAACTCGCCCTCGATTGGCCGCTGGCCGGAAGGCCAACTGGTGTCGCGTGCATCGGCCACCCGCATCCGCTCTACGGCGGCACGATGGAAAACAAGGTGACCACGACCATGGCGCGCACGTTTGCCGCGCTCGGATGGCTCGCGATCCGGTTCAATTTTCGCGGCGTTGGCGCTTCTGAAGGATCGCACGACCATGGGCAGGGTGAGACCTCGGACTTCCTGCATGTGCTGCGCGCAGTGCCTGCGCTCGACGGCGTGCGGGAACGACTCGATGCCACGTACCCTGTGGCACTCGCCGGGTTCTCCTTCGGCAGCTTCGTTGCAGCGCAGGCCGCCCGCTCGCTCGCGGAAAATGCACGGCCGGCGGATTACCTCATCCTCGTCGGCGCTGCGGCCGGGAAATGGCCCATGCCGGAAGTGCGCGCCGACACGCTGGTGATCCACGGCGAGCACGACGAGACGATCGCGCTTGCGGCGGTGCTCGACTGGGCGCGGCCGCAAGGATTGCCGGTGCTCGTCATCCCCGGGGCGGATCACTTCTTCCACCGCCGACTGCCTGTACTCAAAGCCCGAATAAGCGCACACATCCGGGGCATGTCTCAGTTTGACGCCGCCGAGCAAAGCCATTAAAAGGTTTGGGTTCGAGGCCGCGGGTCGCCGTGGCCCCTGGCAAAAGAAGCGCCACTGACGGCGACAGGGAACCATGGACGGCTCAATCGTCTACTCAAAGACTCCAAAGGGAGTTGCGGAAGTCGCGGCGCGCAGCGCGCAGCTTTCGATGACGACACGCCGCGTTTTGATTATGGTCGACGGCAAGCGCACCATTGACGAACTCGCAGTGCTGCTTCGTCCCGGTGAAATCGATGCCGTTATCACCCAGCTCGAAGGCGCGGGCCTGATCCAGCGCAACTCGGCCACCCACGCCATCGATGTACCGACCGTTACCGGTCGGATGTTGGATTCGGTCTCCCCGTCGACACAGGGCGGAGTGCCCGACGACCAGAACCCGATGACCCTCGACGAGGCCAAGCGCCGGGCTGTGCGCGAGCTCAACGACCGGCTCGGACCGGGTGCCGAGACCCAAGCGATCCGTATCGAGGGCTGCAAGACGATCGAGGACTTCCGCGAGCGGGTGCGCGAGGCCGAGCGCCTGGTAACCGCCGCACTCGGACCCGCCGCAGCCCAGGAGTATCTGCGCGCGCTCCGCAAACGATAAGTCGGGACGCGGACGGGAACTCTTGCCGCCGCGCGCTATCGTACGAGACTCCGCGTCGCGCGGTGTCGTCTCCGCTTCCGAAGTGCCCTTCCTCTCGTCCCTTCTGCGCCAGGCCGCCGTTTGGCTCTCGGCCTGCTTCCTAGCGACCAGCGCAGCAGCACAAGCGCCCCTGCTGTCGGCACGTTCCTGGCTGTTGCTGGATGCAAACAGTGGCACGACGCTGATCAGCCACGAGCCCGCGCGGCGCTTGGAGCCCGCGTCGCTCACCAAGCTGATGACGGCCTACGTCGTCTTCATTGCGCTCGGCGAGAAGCGGATTGCGCTCGACGACCGGGTGACGGTCTCGAACGCGGCGTTCGCCGCGCCGGGACGTGACGGCGCACGCATGTTCATCGAATCCGGAAGCGCTGTCACGGTTGACGAACTGTTGCGCGGCATGATCGTGGTATCGGGCAACGACGCGGCGTCGCGCTGGCCGAGCACACGGCGGGATCGCAGGCCGCGTTCGTCGAGCGCATGAATGCTGAGGCGCGGCGACTCGGGCTGACCGACACCCACTTCGCCAATCCGACGGGACTCACCGATCCGCAGCAGTACTCGACCGCGCGCGACCTCGCGCGACTCGTGCAGCGGCTGCGCATCGACTTCCCGCAGCACATCGCGCTCTTCCGCGAGCGCGAGTTCACCTACAACCGGATTGCGCAGGCCAATCGCAACCGGCTGCTCTGGAGTGATCCTTCGGTCGACGGTATGAAGACCGGACATCTGGAGGCGAGCGGATGGTCGATCGTCGCAACCGCCGTCCGCTCGCGCGGTAGCGCGAACGATGGCTACGAGCGTTGCCTGATCGCCGTGGTGCTGGGCGCTCCGAGCGACAGCGTGCGCGCGCAGGAGGCGTTGCGACTCCTCAACTACGGGTTCACGCGAGTACGAAACGGTCCGGCTCTTTCGGCGCGAGCAGGTCCTGGCTCGCCCGGAAGTCCTGAAGGGCGACCGCGCCGAGTTGCCGATCGGGCCGGAACGCGACGTATTCGTGACGGTTCCTGCGGCGGAGTTGCAGCGCCTGGGCGAGCGCGAATTGCACTCGGCGCTCGAACGCCCGGATCCTCTGATTGCGCCGCTGTCGAAAGGCGAGACCGTCGGCCGTCTCAAGGTGAGCCTGGCCGGCCGGGTCGTCGCCGATGCCCCTATCGTCGCGCTCGAAAGCGTTCAGCCAGCAGGGCTATTCGGCCGCGCGTACGATGCGATCAGACTTTGGTGGAGGAGGGGCAACTGATGGAATGGCACGAGGCAACTTGCTTCCTGAACGGGGTGTGGCGGCCACTCGGCGAGGCGACCATTTCGGTTCTCGATCGCGGATTCATTTTCGGCGACGGCGTCTATGAAGTCATCCCGGTCGATACGATGGATGGCGTCCGCGCGCCGTTTCGCGCGGCCGAGCACTTCGCGCGCCTGCAGCGCAGCTGCGATGGCATGGGCTCGCCAATCCTTACGACGAAACACAGTGGCTTGATCTGCTCAACGCGATCATCGAGCGCCATCCGTGGCCGCGGCAGTCTGTCTACCTGCAGGTCACGCGCGGCGTCGCCAAGCGGGACCATGCGTTCCCGGCGGGTGTCCCGCCGACGGTGTTCATCAGCACTTCGCCATGGGCGGCGATTCCGGCGGCGCAGATCGAACGAGGCGTCGCCGCTGTGACCCATGCCGACGAGCGCTGGCTGCATTGCGACATCAAGAGCATCTCGCTGCTCGGCAATGTGCTGATGAAGCAGTATGCGACCGATCACGACGCGTTCGAAACCGTGATGCTGCGCGACGGGTACCTTACGGAAGGTTCGAGCGCGAACGTCATGGTGGTGAAGGATGGCCGCGTGATCGCGCCGCGCCCGTCGCAGCAGATCCTGCCCGGGATCACCTGCGACACGAGCTACCTGCTCGCGCAGGAGCACGGACTCGCGCTGGAGCTGCGCCCGGTCACCGAGGCTGAAGTCCGCAACGCCGACGAACTGTGGCTGAGTTCCTCGGGGCGCGAGGTGCTGCCGATTACGACGCTCGATGGCCGCCCGGTCGGCGATGGGGTGCCAGGTCCGGTGTACAAGCGCATGTGGTCCTGGTTCCAGGACGCGAAGCGCGCCGATGCGAAGCGCTGGCAGGCGCGCAAGGCCGCGCGCGCGCGCGGCGCCCTTGCGGCATGAGCGACGGTACGTCAAACGATGGGCCGCACGGGCTCGTGTTTCCGACCGACTTTCCAATCAAGATCATGGGTCGGCGCGACGACGGGTTTGCGCAGACGATCGTCGAGGTGGTGTTGCAGCACGCGCCTGACTTCGATGCCTCGACGCTCGAAATGCGCAGTTCGAAGGACGGCAACTATCTGTCGCTGACGGCCACGATACACGCGGTTTCGCGCGAGCAGCTCGACGCGTTGTATCGCGCACTGACGAGCCACCCGATGGTCAAGATCGTGCTCTAGAAAGGGCCGGTGCCGCGATGATCGTGCGCAGTCTCGGCCACGCGGAGTATCTGCCGACCTGGCAGGCGATGCGCGACTTCACTGAGCAGCGCAACGCCGACACCGAGGACGAGCTCTGGATAGTGGAACACCCGCCGGTGTTTACGCTCGGCCAGGCTGGCCGCCGCGAACACCTGCTGGCGGTCACGGACATTCCCATCGTGCAGACGGACCGCGGCGGCCAGGTCACCTACCACGGTCCCGGCCAGATCGTCGCCTATCCGCTCGTCGACCTGCGGCGGCTCGGCATCTACGTCAAGGAACTGGTGTTCCGGATCGAGCAGGTGGTGATCCAGACGCTGGAAGGGTTTGGCGTCGACGCGCGCCGCGTCAATGGTGCACCGGGCGTATACGTTCCGTGGCCGACCGGGCGCGCCAGCGGGGAATTGGTGGGCCGCGCGAAGATCGCCGCGCTCGGCATCAAGGTGACGCGCGGGCGCAGTTATCACGGCGTCGCTCTGAACGTGAAAATGGACCTCTCGCCGTTTGCGTTGATCAACCCCTGCGGCTACGCGGGCTTGCCCATCGTCGACCTCGCGATGCTCGGGGTCACGGTGGAGCTGGAAGCGGTTGCCACCCGTCTCGCGGAACGATTCACGACTCATCTCGCTGCTTGAATCGAACACCGTTGGCTACACTTGCGCATTCATTGCCTCACTGCGCCGTCGGCCGCACCCACGGCCCACCACCATGTCCAGCGACACGCCACCCGTGACCCGCGACCCCTACGCCAAGCTCAAGGGCGAAGCCAAGACGGGCAAGGTCTTCAAGAAATTCGACATCAAGCCGGTTGCAGCCGGTGACGCACTGAAGAAGCCGGAATGGATCCGCGTGAAGGCAGGCTTCGGCGTCGACGCGCTTCTACGAGATCAAAGCGATCCTGCGTGAGCACAGCCTTCACACGGTGTGCGAAGAAGCGACCTGCCCCAACATCGGGGAGTGCTTCGGCAAGGGCACGGCGACCTTCATGATCATGGGCGACAAGTGCACGCGCCGCTGCCCGTTCTGTGACGTCGGCCATGGCCGGCCCGATCCGCTCGACGTACGCGAGCCAATGAACCTGGCCAGGACGATCGCAGCGCTGAAGCTCAACTACGTCGTCATCACCTCGGTCGATCGCGACGATCTCAAGGACGGTGGCGCGCAGCACTTCGTCGACTGCATCCGCGCCACGCGCGAGCTGTCGCCCGCGACGCGGATCGAGGTTCTGGTGCCCGACTTCCGCGGCCGGCTCGAGCGGGCGCTCGCAATCCTCGAGGCGGCGCCACCCGACGTGATGAATCACAACTTGGAGACAGTGCCGCGCTTGTATCGCGAGTCGCGCCCGGGTTCCGACTACCAACACTCGCTGACTCTGCTGAGGGAGTTCAAACGGCGCGTGCCTGGCGTGCCGACCAAGAGCGGGCTGATGGTTGGCCTGGGCGAGACGGACGACGAGATCGTCGAGGTGATGCGCGACCTGCGCGCGCACGAGGTCGACATGCTGACCGTCGGCCAGTACCTCGCGCCCACCCAGCATCACCTGCCGGTGCGCCGCTATGTGCATCCGGACGTGTTTCGGATGTTCGAGGCCGAGGCCGCGAAGATGGGCTTCTCGCACGCCGCGTGCGGCGCCATGGTTCGCTCGAGCTATCACGCCGACCGTCAGGCACATGCTGCCG
>CAWDEO010000018.1:0-64470 GCA_963801405.1 uncultured beta proteobacterium
GCCGGCGGCCTGGCGCTGGGGCTGCTATCGCTAGGCGCCGCCACTGGCGGACAACAGGGGTCCTACAGCCAGGCTCGCGCTGGTCGCGCTCGTCGCCCTGTTGGTCGCCGTCAACGTGGTGCCCGACGATCCTTATCACCTGGCACGGATGCAGGAGTGGCGCCGAGGACGCCTGCTCAACTTCAACACACTGACCCACTGGCTCGCAATTGCTTTGGCCGCCGGCGCTTGCCGTAGGACTGCTCACCTTTTTTTTTGCCCCGGAGCGCAGCTAGACGTGAGGTGGTTCCTATAATCAGTAACCCATCCCAGACCCCCCGGCGCGACATGAGCTATTACAAGCATCACGTCTTCTTCTGCCTCAACGAGCGCGACGACGGTGCAGCCTGCTGCGGCCGGCACCAGGCAGGCGAATTGCAGCAATACGCAAAGTCGCGCATCAAGCAGCTTGGGCTTAGTGGCGAAGGTCACGTTCGAATCAACAAATCCGGTTGTCTGGACCGCTGCGACGAGGGGCCATGTGTCGTGGTCTACCCTGAGGGCACCTGGTACACGTACGTTGACCGCCACGACATTGACGAGATCATCGACTCGCACTTGGTGAATGGCCGCGTAGTCGAACACCTGTACCTTTGATGACCCCGCGCGCGGAGAAGCGTGAAACCGGCGTCGGCCGCATCGAACTCGCCCTCGATTGGCCGCTGGCCGGAAGGCCAACTGGTGTCGCGTGCATCGGCCACCCGCATCCGCTCTACGGCGGCACGATGGAAAACAAGGTGACCACCGACCATGGCGCGCACGTTTCCCACGCTCAGGATGGCTCGCAATCCAGTTCAAATTTCGCGGCGTTGGCGCTTATCAAAAGGATGACGAGACCATGGGCAGGGTGGACGCTCGGACTTCCTCATGTGCTGCGCGCAGTGCCTGCGCTCGACAGCGTGCGGGAACGACTGATGCCACGTACCCTGTGGCACTCGCCGGGTTCTCCTCGGGCAGCTGGATTGCAGGTCCGGCCGCCCCGCTCGCTCGCGGAAAATGCACGGCCCGCGGATTACCTCATCCTCGTCGGCGCGCTGCGGACAGGGAAATTGCGCATGCCGGAAGTGCGCGCCGACACGCTGGTGATCCACGGCGAACACGACGAGACGATCGCGCTTGCGGCGGTGCTCGACTGGGCGCGGCCGCAAGGATTACCCGGTGCTCGTCATCCCCGGGGCGGATCACTTCTTCCACCGCCGACTGCCTGTACTCAAAGCCCGAATAAGCGCACACATCCGGGGCATGTCTCAGTTTGACGCCGCCGAGCAAAGCCATTAAAAGGTTTGGGTTCGAGGCCGCGGGTCGCCGTGGCCCCTGGCAAAAGAAGCGCCACTGACGGCGACAGGGAACCATGGACGGCACAATCGTCTACTCAAAGACTCCAAAGGGAGTTGCGGAAGTCGCGGCGCGCAGCGCGCAGCTTTCGATGACGACACGCCGCGTTTTGATTATGGTCGACGGCAAGCGCACCATTGACGAACTCGCAGTGCTGCTTCGTCCCGGTGAAATCGATGCCGTTATCACCCAGCTCGAAGGCGCGGGCCTGATCCAGCGCAACTCGGCCACCCACGCCATCGATGTACCGACCGTTACCGGTCGGATGTTGGATTCGGTCTCCCCGTCGACACAGGGCGGAGTGCCCGACGACCAGAACCCGATGACCCTCGACGAGGCCAAGCGCCGGGCTGTGCGCGAGCTCAACGACCGGCTCGGACCGGGTGCCGAGACCCAAGCGATCCGTATCGAGGGCTGCAAGACGATCGAGGACTTCCGCGAGCGGGTGCGCGAGGCCGAGCGCCTGGTAACCGCCGCACTCGGACCCGCCGCAGCCCAGGAGTATCTGCGCGCTCTCCGCAAACGATAAGTCGGGACGCGGACGGGAACTCTTGCCGCCGCGCGCTATCGTACGAAACTCCGCGTCGCGCGGTGTCGTCTCCGCTTCCGAAGTGCCCTTCCTCTCGTCCCTTCTGCGCCAGGCCGCCGTTTGGCTCTCGGCCTGCTTCCTAGCGACCAGCGCAGCAGCACAAGCGCCCCTGCTGTCGGCACGTTCCTGGCTGTTGCTGGATGCAAACAGTGGCACGACGCTGATCAGCCACGAGCCCGCGCGGCGCTTGGAGCCCGCGTCGCTTACCACGCTGATGACAGCCTACGTGGTCTTCATTGCGCTCGGCGAGAAGCGGATTGCGCTCGACGACCGGGTAACGGTCTCGAACGCGGCGTTCGCCGCGCCGGGACGTGACGGCGCACGCATGTTCATCGAATCCGGAAGCGCTGTCACGGTTGAAGAACTGTTGCGCGGCATGATCGTGGTATCGGGCAACGACGCTGGCGTCGCACTGGCCGAGCACACGGCGGGATCGCAGGCCGCGTTCGTCGAGCGCATGAATGCTGAGGCGCGGCGACTCGGGCTGGTCGACACCCACTTCGCCAATCCGACGGGTCTCACCGATCCGCAGCAGTACTCGACCGCGCGCGACCTCGCACGACTCGTGCAGCGGCTGCGCACCGACTTCCCGCAGCACATCGCGCTCTTCCGCGAGCGCGAGTTCACCTACAACCGGATTGCTCAGGCCAATCGCAACCGGCTCCTCTGGAGTGATCCTTCGGTCGACGGTATGAAGACCGGACATCTGGAGGCGAGCGGATGGTCGATCGTCGCAACCGCCGTCCGCTCGCGCGGTAGCGCGAACGATGGCTACGAGCGTTGCCTGATTGCAGTGGTGCTGGGCGCTCCGAGCGACAGCGTGCGCGCGCAGGAGGCGTTGCGACTCCTCAACTACGGGTTCACCGAGTACGAAACGGTCCGGCTCTTTCGGCGCGAGCAGGTCCTGGCTCGCCCGGAAGTCCTGAAGGGCGACCGCTCCGAGTTGCCGATTGGGCCGGAACGCGACGTATTCGTGACGGTTCCTGCGGCGGAGTTGCAGCGCCTGGGCGAGCGCCAATTGCACTCGGCGCTCGAACGTCCGGATCCTCTGATTGCGCCGCTGTCGAAAGGCGAGACCGTCGGCCGTCTCAAGGTGAGCCTGGCCGGCCGGGTCGTCGCCGATGCCCCTATCGTCGCGCTCGAAAGCGTTCAGCCAGCAGGGCTATTCGGCCGCGCGTACGATGCGATCAGACTTTGGTGGAGGAGGGGCAACTGATGGAATGGCACGAGGCAACTTGCTTCCTGAACGGGGTGTGGCGGCCACTCGGCGAGGCGACCATTTCGGTTCTCGACCGCGGATTCATTTTCGGCGATGGCGTCTATGAAGTCATACCAGTCGATACGATGGATGGCGTCCGTGCGCCGTTTCGCGCGGCCGAGCACTTCGCGCGCCTGCAGCGCAGTTGCGATGGCATAGGGCTCGCCAATCCTTACGACGAAACACAGTGGGTTGATCTGCTCAACGAGATCATTGAGCGCCATCCGTGGCCGCGGCAGTCTGTCTACCTGCAGCTCACGCGCGGCGTCGCCAAGCGGGACCATGCCTTCCCCGCGGGTGTCCCGCCGACGGTGTTCATCAGCACTTCGCCATGGGCGGCAATTCCGGCGGCGCAGATCGAACGAGGCGTCGCCGCTGTGACCCATGCCGACGAGCGCTGGCTGCATTGCGACATCAAGAGTATCTCGCTGCTCGGCAATGTGCTGATGAAGCAGTATGCAACCGATCACGACGCGTTCGAAACCGTGATGCTGCGTGACGGGTACCTTACGGAGGGTTCGAGCGCGAACGTCTTGGTGGTGAATGATGGCCGCGTGCTCGCGCCGCGCCCGTCGCAGCAGATTCTGCCTGGGATCACCTGCGACACGAGCTACCTGCTCGCGCAGGAACACGGGCTCGCGCTGGAGCTGCGCCCAGTCACCGAGGCTGAAGTCCGCAACGCCGATGAACTGTGGCTGAGTTCCTCGGGGCGCGAGGTGCTGCCGATTACGACACTCGATGGCCGCCCGGTCGGCGATGGGGTGCCAGGTGCGGTGTACAAGCGCATGTGGTCCTGGTTCCAGGCCGCCAAGCGCGCCGATGCGAAGCGCTGGCAGGCGCGCAAGGCCGCGCGCGCGCGCGGCGCCCTTGCGGCATGAGCGACGGTACGTCAAACGATGGGCCGCACGGGCTCGTGTTTCCGACCGACTTTCCAATCAAAATCATGGGTCGGCGCGACGAGGGGTTTGCCCAGACGATCGTCGAGGTGGTGTTGCAGCATGCGCCTGACTTCGATGCCTCCACGCTCGAAATGCGCAGTTCGAAGGACGGAAACTATCTGTCGCTGACGGCCACGATACACGCGGTTTCGCGCGAGCAGCTCGACGCGTTGTATCGCGCACTGACCAGCCACCCGATGGTCAAGATCGTGCTCTAAGAAAGGGCCGGTGCCGCGATGATCGTGCGCAGTCTCGGCCACGCGGAGTATCTGCCGACCTGGCAGGCGATGCGCGACTTCACTGACCAGCGCAACGCCGACACTGAGGACGAGCTCTGGATAGTGGAACACCCACCGGTGTTTACGCTCGGCCAGGCTGGCCGCCGCGAACACCTGCTGGCGGTCACGGACATTCCCATCGTGCAGACGGACCGCGGCGGCCAGGTCACCTACCACGGTCCCGGCCAGATCGTTGCCTATCCGCTCGTCGACTTGCGGCGGCTCGGCATCTATGTCAAGGAGCTGGTGTTCCGGATCGAGCAGGTGGTGATTCAGACGCTGGAAGGCTTTGGCGTCGACGCCCGCCGCGTCAATGGTGCACCGGGCGTATACGTTCCCTGGCCGAGCGGGCGCGCCAGCGGGGAATTGGTGGGCCGCGCGAAGATTGCCGCGCTGGGCATCAAGGTGACCCGTGGGCGCAGTTATCACGGCGTCGCTCTGAACGTGAAAATGGACCTCTCGCCCTTTGCATTGATCAACCCCTGCGGCTACGCGGGCTTGCCCATCGTCGACCTCGCGAGGCTCGGGGTGACGGTAGAGCTGGAAGCGGTTGCCACCCGTCTCGCGGAACGATTCACGACTCATTTCGGGGCTTGAATCGAACACCGTTGGCTACACTTGCGCATTCATTGCCTCACTGCGCCGTCGGCCGCACCCACGGCCCACCACCATGTCCAGCGACACGCCACCCGTGACCCGCGACCCCTACGCCAAGCTCAAGGGCGAAGCCAAGACGGGCAAGGTCTTCAAGAAATTCGACATCAAGCCGGTTGCAGCCGGTGACGCACTGAAGAAACCGGAATGGATCCGCGTGAAGGCAGCTTCGGCGTCGACGCGCTTCTACGAGATTAAAGCGATCCTGCGTGAGCACAGCCTTCACACGGTGTGCGAAGAAGCGACCTGCCCCAACATCGGGGAGTGCTTCGGCAAGGGCACGGCGACCTTCATGATCATGGGCGACAAGTGCACGCGCCGCTGCCCGTTCTGTGACGTCGGCCATGGCCGGCCCGATCCGCTCGACGCAAGCGAGCCAATGAACTTGGCCAGGACGATCGCAGCGCTGAAGCTCAACTACGTCGTCATAACCTCGGTCGATCGCGACGATCTCAAGGACGGTGGCGCGCAGCACTTCGTCGACTGCATCCGCGCCACGCGCGAGCTGTCGCCCACGACGCGGATCGAGGTGCTAGTGCCCGACTTCCGCGGCCGGCTCGAGCGGGCGCTCGCAATCCTCGAGGCGGCGCCACCCGACGTGATGAATCACAACTTGGAGACAGTGCCGCGCTTGTATCGCGAGTCGCGCCCGGGTTCCGACTACCAACACTCGCTGACTCTGCTGATGGAGTTCAAAAGGCGCGTGCCTGGCGTGCCGACCAAGAGCGGGCTGATGGTTGGCCTCGGCGAGACGGACGACGAGATCCTGCAGGTGATGCGCGACCTGCGCGCGCACGAGGTCGACATGCTGACGGTTGGCCAGTACCTTGCACCCACCCATCATCACCTGCCGGTGCGCCGCTACGTGCATCCGGACGTTTTTCGGATGTTCGAGACTGAAGCCGCGAAGATGGGGTTCTCGCACGCCGCCTGCGGCGCGATGGTGCGCTCGAGCTACCACGCCGACCAACAGGCGCACGCGGCCGGCATCGTTGACATGTCCATCGCTGAAGGCGGCCGAATACCCCCAAGCTGAAGCCTACAAAGACGCGCGCCTTCATCGATGCATTGAGATCCAAGTTCGGGTCGCCGCCTAGGTCGGGCAGGTAGTGCAATGCGCCGTGCGGCTGCTGTGCGGGGGGCGACGCTGGCACGTGCGCTGGAGGTCCTTTACTGCTTCGGGCGCGCGTATCCGGCCAGCCGGGATGAGAACGGCCAGGCATTGCAATCGATGCGTCGTGTCGAGTGGCTGGCAGCAAGCGGCGAGGTGCTCGCAACGTCGGATACGAACGAGCGCGTGCGCGATCGCGAATTTGTCTGCGATCACCGCACGCCGCAGAAAAGTTCACACTGGGCCTATCTGCTCAACCCACTGCTGCCCCAACACCTCGACGTCAAGGGCTTGATCAGGTATCGGCAGCTCGAGTACTCCAGGATGCCGCGATTGGGTTTCCTTGCGGTTGATGACCCGCGCGCGCTGACGTGCGCCGACTTCGTTTTGAGTGGGTCTGATCTCAGGCGCGGGCGACGACAGGCCTTACTCGGAAGCCCATATGCGCGATTTCGAAGCACGCTACTGCTACAACCACTTTTGGTGAGCTGCGGGCCGCGCGCCAGGTCCATCTGCACTATCTGACGGAGCTCGCCATTGAGCGAAATAGTCGGCTTTTGGGTCAAGAGTGCAGTGCGACTCAATGGCCAGTCATGGCCGCGGGTGTCTACTTTGGCGGCACCCGTTTGATGCCTCGAACCGTCGCGAGAGCCCCAGGAGCCTTTTGCTCTGCTCCGTCGTTGCACAGAACGGTGAACGCGTCACGAACAGGTCTCGAGCAGCCACCGCACCTTGGTTAGGCTGCTTGTGCTCCCCGTGCTTCGGTGCGCGGTCAGTGGCTGCGTAGTAGCAGCTGTATCCGGACACATCGTTTTGCCAACCGTTGGACCCAAAGTGCTGCAGTTCGTCCCCGAATTGGGTCAACCACTTGCATCGCACCAGTGAGATATTTCTGCAGCCAGTCCGCAAATAGAAACTTTTCTTCGCAGTCGGTATGGGTGCGCTCCCGGGACTGTCCATGTAACGGGCCGGGTGTTTCGCCATGTGGCCTGCCGAGAGACATAAATGAGTGGCCGAAGCGCCCAAATGGCGAGGCCGTCGTCGATCGCAGCGATAATCGGTGGATCGGGGCTACCAGCGTTCGCGCGTACTGTCAAAACGGTGCAAACCCACATCTAAGCAACCTTCCTGTGGCGCGACGTGGACAAGCTGATCAGTGCGCCTTCCGGTCCCAACGAGTCCGCAAGTCAGCCACATGCGCCAGTCCGGCGGCAGCCAGCCAGGTCGCGATCCACAGCCACGCCGCACCGGTGATGGCCGCGCGCAGCGCCAGCAGCAGCGCGACACCGGCTAGCAGATTGGGCAACAGCGCGCGCCACGCAATGCCGCTCCCGCGGCGCGCCCTTATGTACCCAAGTAACACGACTTCTAGGGCGACCAGCAAGAGGATCAGGTCGACGATGCGGCCGGAAACAATGAGTTGCTGCATTTGATGGCGCCGTGTCTCTGATCTCGCGCCTCAACCCGCTCCGAACGGAGTGTTGAGCCGCAGGACGGCGCCATTGAGCACCGCTGCGAACGACACCCAGGCAAGGTATGGCAGCAGCAGCCAGGCCGCCCGTCGCGAGTGACGCCGAACAAACACAACCAGCACAACGATCGACAGCCACAGGAACGCGACCTCAAACTGCGCCCAGTCGGGACGCTGCAACCGGAAGAAAAGCAGGCTCCACAGCACGTTGAGAAAGGCATTCAGCGCAAACAGCACCAGCAGCCACTCGCGCCGCGCATTCTGCTCGATTGCACGCCAAGCGGTAACTCCGGCGGCCGCGGCGAGCGCGAAGATCAGTGTCCATGCCGGCCCGAACAGCCAGTCGGGCGGCTTCCAGGGCGGCTGTCGCAGTCCGTAGTACCAGTCGCCGAGTTCGGTCATCAGCCCGCCCAGCACCGCCACCGCCAACGCAGAAAGCGCAGCGACAACGACCGGAGTCAACGTGCGCCGGCCTGCGGCCGCGCGCATGGTCATACGCGGGCGAGGCCGAGCAGGTGCGCGACGTCCTTGGCGAAGATGCGCAGATGCGCCAGCGGCCGCGCGCGCACCAGTTTCTTGTGCATATAGGCCTGCCAGGTCAGGTCCTGCACATCCTTGTCGCGGCAGATGCTGACGAAGCGCTCGCGTCGCGCATCGCTCGCGTACCAGAAGCGCTGCATGATTCCAAGCACCATGAAGACGCGGCCATGGGCCCGCATGAACTGGCGGCGTGCATTGCCAAGCGCGCGTGCATCTCCGGTAGCCAGGAACTCGTCGACCGCCGTTGCGGCCATGCGGCCGCCCACCATTGCGTAGTAAATGCCTTCGCCGGACGCAGGAGCCACCACTCCGGCAGCATCGCCCGCCAGCACGACATCGCGACCATTGTCCCAGCGACGCAACGGCCGCAGCGGAATCGGCGCCCCTTCGCGTCGCAGCGTCTCCTGGTGCTCCAGGCCCATCTCACGACGCAGCTGCGTGACGGCATCACGCATCGAGAACCCCTTTATCGCCGTGCCGGTGCCGATGCTGACGGTATCGCCGTGCGGGAACACCCATGAGTAGAAATCCGGGGACAGTTTGCCCCGATAGATCACGTCGCAACGGCTCGCCACGTAATCGGCGCCCGGCGCTTGCGGCGCGCGGATGATCTCGTGATACGCGAACACGAAGCAGCCCTCGTCGGCACAGGCCACCGCGTCGCGCGCGACCGCGGAGCGTGCACCGTCCGCGCCGATCACCGCACGTGCACCGGCCGCACGGTCTTGCCCCGCCTCGTCGCGGTAGGTGATTACGGTGAGGCCGTCGTCTAGGCGCCGCATCGATCGATAGTCGCCCGTGGCGCGCGTCGCCCCGACCGATGCAGCGCGCGCGCGCAACCACTCGTCGAAGTGTTCGCGATCCACCATGCCGACGAAGCCACCGCTGATCGGCATTTCGACGCGACGGTCCGACGGCGACAGCATGCGGGCCGACGCGATACGCGCCACCAGCAGTGACTCCGGAATCGCGAACTCCTCGATCAGCCGCGGTGGCATCGCCCCCCCGCACGGCTTGATGCGACCGGCGCGATCGAGCAGCAGCACCGATCGGCCGCGGCGCGCCAGGTCCGTTGCTGCCGTAGCGCCGGCCGGACCGCCACCGACAACGATCACGTCGTAAGTCTGAAGGCTCATCTTTTTACCGCCGTGCGAAAGAAGTGACGAGGCCCGGCAGCGAGCGCCTTGCTGTGCGAGAGCGAGCCGCTGGGAGCGCCAGGCGCGCAGCAATTGCCGCCGAGATCACGAATAGCACTGCCTCGCCGCCAAACACGGTGGCGTACGCGATCTCGGCGCTGTTCAGCAGCCAGCGCGCGATGTCGATCGCGAGCGTGCCGAGGACACCGCCGAGCCCGAAGGCGATCGCCTGCGACGCGCCCCAGAGTCCCATGCGCAGACCTTGCCGGTGGCCGGACCCCTGCCCGGCGAGCGTCATCATCGAGCCGATGGCGGCCACCGCAAAGGAGCCGTTGGCCGCACCCAGGGCGAAAACATTCGTCCGCAGTGGCCACGATGGGATGAACCCACTGACGGCGAGTCCGAAGAGCGCGAGCGCCGATGCCAGGCAGCCGCCGACTATCCACAATCGCATCGACCCCAGGATGCGACCGCCGATGCCGCTGCTCGACAATGCAACGCAGATCATCCCGACCAGCACGCCGCCGTGCTGCACGCTGGCGAGCTGGGTTGACTCACCCGGGGTGAATCCGAAGACCAGCCCCGCGTAGGGCTCGAGTATCAGGTCCTGCAGGCTGTACGCCAGCATTGACAGGAACACGAACACGGTAAAGCGGCGCGCAGCCGGTTCGGACCACACCTGTAGCAACGCTGTCAGGAACGGCACCGAGGTGGGACGAGTACTTGCACCGCCCGCGGTTGACGGCGTGCGCGGCCCTTCCATGCCCCACACCGCGGCCGTGGTGATCACGAGTGCAACGACGGCAACGCTGGCCGTCACAGCGACCAAACGCGCCGAGGAGTACGGGTCGAGCAGCTTCCCCGCGACCGCCGCCGTGACGACGAAGCCGCAAATCATCATCATCCAAGTAATCGTCGCGGCGGCCGGCCGCCGCTCCTCGGCGACACGCTGCGCGAGCACGACCAGCAGCGTGGTCCCCGAGGCGCCGACTCCGATCCCGACCGCGCAAAACGCCAGCGCCGCGAGCAGCGTGCCACCGATTGGCAGCGACGGCAGCAAGGCAATCGCGATCGCAGCAAGCACGGCACCCGCGCCCAGGATCACCATGCCGCCGACAATCCACGGCGTGCGCCGGCCGCCGACATCGGAACCGTAGCCGAGGCGCGGCCGCAGCATCTGGATGGCGTAGTGCAGGCCGACCAGCGCGCCAGGCAGGGTCGCCGGCAGCGCCAGCTCGACCACCATCACGCGATTCATCGTCGAGGTCGTGAGGATCACGATGGCACCGAGCGCGGTCTGCACCAGGCCGAGGCGCACGATGCCGAGCCAGCCCAGCGGCTTCAAGCGCCACCTCGGGCCATCGCGCCGACGGCGAAGGCGCTGACCAGCATGCCGAGCACATAGAAATTGACGCCGAGCGCGCTGTACCAGGTGGCCCGCTCCACGGGCTGCTGCAGAAAGCGCCACATCAGCAGCAGCTGGATCGCCAGCAGCGCGGCGACCGCGAGCGCGTGAAACGGCGCTCCCCAGCCAAGCAACAGCGCCACAACGATCGCCTGCGGGAGCGCCATGACGGCGCACGCAAGCCAGGCGGCCCGCTGCGCTCCCAGTTGCACCGGCAGCGAGGCGATTCCCATGTGCGCATCGCCGCGCATCGACTTGAAATCGTTGAGGGTCATGATGCCGTGCGCCCCGAGGCTGTAGAGCCCCGCCAGCAGCTGGATTTCCGCTCTTGGTGCGCCGCCGCCGAGCATCACCGCCGCGCCGGTGATCCATGGCAGGCCCTCGTAGCAGAGGCCGACGGCAGCGTTGCCCCACCAGCCGTTCTGCTTCAGTCGTATCGGTGGCGCGCTGTACAGCCATGCCAGTACCACACCGAACGTCGCCGCGGCCATGACCCACGGCCCCAGCAAGGCGGCCACGGCAAACGACAGCGTGGTCCAGAGAATCGCGATGTTGAGCCCCCAACGACCAGGGATGCGGCCCGAGGGGATCGGACGATCCGGTTCGTTGATCGCGTCGACATGGCGGTCGAACCAGTCGTTCACGGCCTGACTCGTCGCACACACCATCGGGCCGGCGAGAAAGATCCCGAGTGCGATCACCGGCCAGTGCCGGTCAGGTGAAACCCCGGACGACACGACCCCGCAGCCGAATGCCCACATCGGAGGAAACCACGTGATGGGCTTGAGCAGCTGCAGAACCGCGCCCGGGGCGGGCCATGGAGCTAGCGAAGTCGCCATCGCGCCACCTTAGGCGCGACAACGCAATGTGTCAATCTGTGCTTACAGAAACAGTGTCAACCGGCCAGAAGGGGTGGCATTGCAGGCTACGTGCTGCGGTCCGCCGGCTCGGACTCGTCGGCTTCGTGTTCGTCGCTCAGGCCATAACGGCGCAACTTGACGTACAGACTCTGCCGGCTCAGCCCCAGCATTTCGGCGGCCGACGCCCGATTGTCGTTCGTCAGTTCGAGCGCGGCCTCGATGCAGAGGCGTTCGATAACGTCGGTCGTATCGCGTACCAAGTCCTTCAGCGGCACGCGCCCGATCAACTCGGTGAAGTGCTCGATCGTGCGTGGCAGTTCGGCCGCGCTGCGGTTCTCGCCAAAGTGGCTGGCATTGCGCACGATGAAGCCCAAGCACGGCGGATCCCCTTCGGGCGCCGACACCGCTGAGATTTCGACCTTGGTCGCGGATCCGAACTGCCCGCGCACCTCCGTCGAAAACATGCGCACCGAGCCGTGCTGCCGCAGGTTCGACAACAGCACTTCAAGATCGACTCCCGGTCGGCCAAGCCAGCGCGACAGCAATTCCCCGCGCACCTGCTCCTCGGAGCCCAGCTGCGCCAGGTCGAGGAATGCCGTGTTGGCCGTGAGGATCTTGCCGCTCGGATCGGTGACCACCAGGCCCTCGGGCAGGCGCTCAACCACCTGCAACAGCCGCGACTGCGCCGGCGTGACCACGGCCGCGTGCGGATCGCCGTGCAAAGGCAGCAGCCGCACCAGGCAGAACGCCTCGGCTTCGTGACGGAACAGCGAGACCGAAACGACGTGGCGCGCCTGGCCGTCGGCGCTGCGCGCGACGACGTCCTCGGCACGTCCGGTCGCCTTCAGCGTGGCCAGCTGGGCGTGCACCGAGCGCAGCCCGTCGGCGTCGAAGCCGTAGGGGAATGCGCGGGCAGTGGCGGTTCGCTTGCCGCCTTCGTTCAGCAGCCGCATCGCCGTCGGATTGGCTTCGACGACCTTCATCGTCGACGCATTGATGATCAGCACCGCCTCGGAAGCCAGCTGGAACAGCAGCCGATAGCGCGTTTCCGCGTGACGCAGGCGCGAGTACTCGCGCTCCATCGACCGCTGCGCGTCCATCAGGCTCTGCTGCAGCGACGACATGGTCCGCAAGTCGCGACCCAGCGCGACCACGCGTCCGCGCCGACCGGTGCGAACCGCGGAATAGAGAATGGGAACATCCGCGCCGCCAGAAGCGGGGTGATTCAGCTGGCGCCAGCGCGGCGCGGCATCCTCCGCCGCGTCCTTCAGCAGAGCCTCGACCTTGGGGCGGCTTTCGCTGGTGACGATGTCGGACCAGGACTGGCCGATCCACTTGCTGTCACCGTCCAATGGAATGTCGTTGCTGCCGAAGGCGACGTCACGGATGGTGCCATCAGCGTCCATCACCAGAGCGACATCTGTGGCGGCGACGATGATGCGGGCTGCGGCCTCTGCGTCAAGATTGCCCAGCGTCTGCTGGGGCGCCATCAACTTTCTCACGGTACGCGCGATCCTGTCATTGTCGCGGCGTCCGTGAACGAAATGTCATTTCAGACTTACACGCGGCGTGTCTTCGAAGACGCAATGTTAGCAAGCAGCTGACGCGCCCTAGCGACGGCCTCGCGGCCGTCGGTCGCGATCGCATCGACGCCGAGTCGGTCGGCAACCTCCGGCACCCGCAGGAAAACCGGCCCGCCGGCCATGACGGCGAGCCTGGCATTGCAGGACGCCCTGCGGACAGTCCGCACCAGGACGGCGGCCGGTTCGACCCGCTCCTCGCTGCTGACCGAGACGCCGACCAGGTCGAAGTGGGTCGAGCGCACGGTCGCGGCGATACCGCGCGGCGCGCCGACGTGATCTTCATCGACGCGCCATCCGGCGTTGCGGAAGCAATCCGCGACGACGAGCAGCCCGAATAGGTGCTGCTCGCGGTCGGTGACCGTCAACAGGATGCGAGGTTCGGCAGTCACCGCTCGTGGCTGCGGCTGCTCGTCGTGCCTCAGTTCGTGTACCAAGCGGTGCAGGTGCGAAAGCGCCAGCGTCACATCGGTGAAGCTGCAGGCGTCTTCTTCCCACATGCGACCCAGCCGCCGGGCGGCGGGCGCGAACAGTTCGAGCAGCAGTTCCTCGACCGCGATGCCACGCGCCACGAGCGATTCGACGTAGGCGCTCAGTTCCGAAACATCACTGCGCAGCAGCGCGGTGACGAAGACGGTGACGTCGGGCTTGGCCACTGTCTGGTCGACCGCGGCGGGCGCCACGATGCGCGCGCTTGCCCGCTGGACCAGCATCAGCCTCGGAACGATCTCGCCTTCGATTGTCCGCACCAGTCGCGCCAGCATCTCGCCGGTCAGCGTCGGCTCGACCGGCGGCGGCTGGGAGGGCGACTGACCGGCCCCCAATCCTCCTTCGTCGGCCCAGCAGTCCACGTCCGTCCCCGCCATCGGAAGCCTCCTTGATGTTATCGGTCGCGGACTTGCGTCAGCGCCCCACGCCAATCCGACCTTGCTGGCCGGGCGAGGATCGGCCATGTCTCCGCGGGGCATCTGATTCCTTTCAGTGGACCCCCGGCAGCGCGAGTGTCGTGCCGGAACCGGGCTGGGTCAATACATGAACGGACCACAAACAGACGGGATCGATCGTAATGCCAACCCCCTCCCATTTGTCAACAAGTATTGACGTCTTGTTTAGTTGACAGTTCGCTTTCCCGCGGACTAGAGTGGGCGACGAACCCGGTGAAGAGGAAGCAATGGAGCAGCGGCAAGGCGGCAGCGAGCCGACGCTGTACACCCCGGAGCAGCGCAGGCGCCGTGACGCTTCGCGCTGGACCCTGGTGCAGGGCATCCTCGCGCCGCTGCAGTTCCTCGTCTTCCTCGTGAGCGCTGTCCTGGTGCTGCGCTTTCTCGCCACCGGCGAGGGCTGGGGCATCGCTAGCGCCTCGGTGGTGCTGAAGACTCTGGTGCTCTACACGATCATGGTCACCGGCTCGCTGTGGGAACGCGACGTCTTCGGCCAGTACCTGTTCGCGCCGGCGTTCTACTGGGAAGACGTTGTGAGCATGCTGGTGCTCGCGCTCCATACTGCTTACCTCGTCGCACTCTTCACAGATCTGCTGACCCCACAGCAGCAGATGTGGCTGGCGCTGGCCGCCTACGCGACCTATGTCGTCAACGCCGCGCAGTTCCTGATCAAGTTGCGCATGGCGCGGCGCGAGCGGCCCGATTTCGCGGTCGCTCAACTGGCGGGGGGCGAATGAACGATCTCGCGGCCGTGGCCCGCGCTGTCCGGCTGCAGCCGCAGCCGGTACTGCGCGAGCGCGGTCAGCGTGAGGTGTTCTGCGGGCTCACCAGCATCGTCTGGCTGCATCGCAAGATGCAGGACGCCTTCTTTCTTGTCGTAGGCTCGCGCACGTGTGCTCACCTGCTGCAGAGCGCCGCCGGCGTGATGATCTTCGCCGAACCGCGCTTCGGCACGGCGATCCTCACCGACCGTGACCTCGCGGGATTGGCGGATGCCAATGCAGAACTCGATCGCATCTGCCTGACGCTGCTCGAGCGGCGACCCGACATCCGTGCGCTCTTCCTGGTCGGCTCCTGCCCTTCCGAAGTCATCAAGCTCGACCTCGCTAAGGCGGCCGAGCGGCTGAACGCGCGCCTGCTGCCCCGCGTCCGCGTGATCAACTACTCGGGCTCCGGCATCGAGACGACGTTCACGCAGGGCGAGGACGGCGCGCTCAGGGCCATGGTGCCGCTGATGCCCGCCACGCAGGCGCGTCAGCTTCTAGTCGTCGGGTGTCTGCCAGAGGTCGTCGAGGATCAGTTCACACGCCTGTTCGCAGAGCTGGGCGTCGGGCCGGTCGCGTTCCTGCCCGCGCGGCGTGCGACAGAGCTTCCAGGCGTCGGTCCTGGCACACGGGTGCTGGCGGCGCAGCCTTTCAACGGCGAGACCGTGCGGGCGCTCATCGCGCGCGGCGCAGAACTGCTTGCGGCGCCGTATCCCTTCGGCGAAGAAGGGTCGACCGCCTGGTTCACCGCGGCGGCGCAGGCGTGGGATATCGAGCCGCCGCACATTGCGCGTGCGCTGCGGGCGCCCGCCGGGCGCGCGCGCGCGGCCATCGGACGCCTGCGGCCACAGCTTGATGGCAAGCGCCTCTTCATGCTGCCCGACTCGCAGCTGGAGATCCCGCTCGCACGCTTCCTGCACCGCGAACTCGGCATGGAGCCGATCGAGGTAGGGACGCCATACCTGGACCGCCAGATGCTGCAGTCGGAACTGCCGCTGCTGCCACCGTCGGTCACGCTGAGCGAAGGCCAGCATCTCGAGCGGCAGCTGGACCGGGTCCGCACGAGCCGGCCGGACCTGACGGTCTGCGGCCTGGGGCTCGCGAACCCGCTCGAGGCCGAGGGCCTCGCGACCAAGTGGTCGATCGAACTGGTGTTCTCGCCGATCCATGGCTTCGACCAGGCGGGCGACCTGGCCGAACTCTTTGCACGGCCCTTCGGCCGTCGCACACGGCTGGCGGTGTAGCGATGCAACTGACCCTCTGGACCTACGAAGGCCCACCGCACATCGGTGCGATGCGCATCGCCGCGTCGATGAAGGACGTGCACCTCGTGCTGCACGCCCCGCAGGGCGACACCTACGCCGACCTCTTGTTCACGATGATCCAACGCCAGGACGTGCGCCCGCCGGTGTCGTACACGACGTTCCAGGCGCGCGACCTCGGCGGCAGCACCGCGGACCTCGTCAAACAATCGGTGGCCGACGCCTACGAGCGCTTCAGGCCGCGAAATACTGCTGGTCGGCGAGTCCTGCACCGCCGAGCTGCTGCAAGACCAGGCCGGCCACCTCGGTCAGACGCTCGGCTTGGCGGTTCCGGTCGTGCCGCTCGAGCTTCCCGCCTACTCGAAGAAGGAAAACTGGGGCGCCGCCGAAACGCTGTATCACCTCGTGCGCAGCGTGCTGGCCGATCGCGCGGCCAGTGCAGGCACAATCTCGGTGCGTGCGCCGGGGACCACGCCGCGCGCGAACATCCTCGGCCCGACAACGCTCGGCTTCCGCTGCCGTGACGACGTCGTCGAGATTCGGCGCCTGCTGGACGCGCTGGGCATCGCCGTCAACGCGGTTGTACCGCTCGGCGCCACGGCGGCCGAACTGGCACGCCTGCCGGACGCTGACTTCAACATCGATCTCTATCCGGAGGTCTCGCGCACGACGGCAAGCTGGCTGAAGCGCACGTTCCGCCAGCCGCATACGACTGTCGTTCCGATGGGCGTCGGCGCGACGCGCGACTTCATCGCAGAAGTGGCGCAACTGGCCGGCGTCGATGCCGCGCCGTTGCTGGATCGCGAGCAACCGGGCGTAGCGTCGTTCGGCGCGTCGCACTCGCGCCTGCCGTGGTACACGCGCTCGGTCGACGCGACCTACCTGACCGGCAAGCGCGTCTTCATTTTCGGCGATGCCTCGCATGCCATCTGCGCCGCACGGGTTGCGCGCGAAGAACTGGGTTTCGAGGTCGTGGGCCTCGGTACCTACAGCCGCGAGTTCGCGCGCGAGACGCGCGCCGCCGCCGAGGCCATCGGGCTCACAGCATTGATCACGGATGACTACCTCGAAGTCGAGGCGGCGATCCAGACTGCGACACCCGAACTGGTGCTCGGCACGCAGATGGAGCGTCACATCGCCAAGCGCCTCGGCATTGCCTGTGCCGTGATCTCGGCGCCGATCCATGTCCAGGATGTCCCGGCGCGCAGCAGCCCGGTGTTCGGCTTCGAGGGTGCCAATGTGCTGTTCGACAGCTGGGTGCACCCGCTCGTCATGGGGCTGGAAGAACACCTGCTGCAAATGTTCCGAGACGACTTCGAATTCCACGACGCCGCGCCGCCGTCGCACCTGCATCACGCGACGTCGCCGGCCGCGCGCGGAGCCGCAGTCGATCCGGCGCCTGCGACCAACGAAGCCGAGGTCAACGCCGCCGATGCAGCGCTGCAGTGGAGCGCGGACGGCGAGCGCGAGCTGAAGAAGATCCCGTTCTTTGTGCGCGCCAAGGCGCGCCGCAACACCGAGCGCTACGCGCTGGAGCGTGGCGTGCGGACCATCACCGTCGAGACTCTCTATGAAGCCAAGGCGCACGTCGGCCGCTGAGGCGCTCGGCGTCCCTCCGGTGCGCGTGGTCATCATCACGCTCGACAGCCATCTGGCGAGCGCGACGGAGCGCGCGCAGCACCTGCTCCTGCGCGAATTGCCGGGCCTGAGGCTGAGCCTGCACGCGGCGGCCGAATGGACCGACGATCCCTCGGCGCTCGACCGCTGCAAGGCTGATATCGCGCAGGGCGACATCATCGTCGTGACGATGATGTTCATGGAGGACCACATCCAGGCCGTGCTGCCCGCACTGCGCGCGCGGCGCGACCAGTGCGACGCGATGATCGCCTGCATGTCCGAGGGTGAGGTCGTGAAGCTGACCCGCATCGGCCGCTTCGACATGAGCGCCCCGCAGACCGGGATGATGGCGCTGCTCAAGCGCCTGCGCGGCGCCAAGAGCAGCGACAAGGGCAAGCCGGGCAGCGCCGGGGCGCAGCAGATGAAGATGCTGCGGCGGCTGCCGAAGATCCTGCGTTTCATTCCCGGCACGGCACAGGATGTGCGCGCCTATTTCCTGACGCTGCAATACTGGCTCGCCGGCTCCGACGACAACGTCGCGAACCTGGTGCGCTTCCTGGTCGACCGCTATGCCGACGGCGCACGACTCGGGCTGCGCGGCACGCTGAAAGCCCAGCCGCCGGCCGATTACCCGGAAGTCGGCGTCTATCACCCTCGCATGAAGGGCCGCATCAGCGACCGCGCGGAAGACCTGCCGCGATCGCGCGGAGCGCAACAGGGCGCCGTTGGGCTGCTCGTCATGCGTTCTTACGTGCTGGCCGGCAACGCAGTGCACTACGACGGCGTCATTGCAGCGCTGGAAACGCGCGGCCTGCGAGTGATCCCGTCCTTTGCCAGCGGACTGGATGCCCGCCCGGCCGTCGAGGCGTTCTTCATGCGCGACGGTGTAGCCAGCGTGGATGCGGTCGTCTCGCTCACCGGCTTTTCGCTCGTCGGCGGCCCCGCCTACAACGACTCCAAGGCCGCCGAGGAGATGCTCGCCCGCCTCGACGTCCCGTACATCGCCGCGCATCCGGTCGAGTTCCAGAACATCCCTCAGTGGAGCACTTCCGAGCGTGGCCTGCTGCCGGTCGAGAGCACCATCATGGTGGCGATCCCTGAACTCGACGGCGCCACCAGCCCGATGGTCTACGGCGGCCGCGCCGCCGCCGGCACCCACGAGTGCCATGGCTGCGAGCGGCACTGCACGTTCGAATCGGCAATGAGCGCGCGCGACATGAACATCTGCTCCGAGCGCACCGACATGCTTGCGGCGCGCGTCGCCCGCCTGGTCGCGTTGCGGCGCTCCGAGCGTGCCGAGCGCAGGGTCGCCGTGGTGCTGTTCAACTTCCCGCCCAATGCCGGCAGCACCGGCACGGCGCGCGCACCTGTCGGTGTTCGAATCGCTGCACCGGCTGTTGAACGCGATGAAGGCGGGAGGCTACACACTCGATGTGCCCGCAAACGTTGAAGAACTGCGCGAGTGCGTCATTGCCGGTAATGCGGCGTCCAATGGCGCCAATGCCAATGTGCACGCCCGCATCGGCGTCGATGATCACGTGCGCCGCGAGCGCTGGCTCAGCGAGATTGAAACGCAGTGGGGCAGCGCGCCTGGAAAGCATCAGAGCGATGGCGCGTCGATCTTCGTGCTGGGTGCGCAGTTCGGCAATGTTTTTGTCGGCATCCAACCGGCCTTCGGCTACGAGGGCGACCCGATGCGGCTGCTGTTCGAGAAGGGCTTCGCCCCGACGCACGCCTTCTCGGCTTTCTACCGCTGGCTGCGTGAGGACTTCGGAGCACACGCGGTGCTGCACTTCGGCACGCACGGCGCGCTCGAATTCATGCCGGGCAAGCAGACCGGACTGTCGGGCAAGTGCTGGCCGGATCGTCTGATCGGCGATCTGCCGAACCTCTACCTCTATGCCTCGAACAATCCGTCTGAAGGGACAATCGCCAAGCGGCGCGCGGCCGCGACGCTGGTGAGTTACCTGACGCCGCCGATCGCGCAGGCAGGCCTCTACCGTGGCCTGCTGGACCTGAAAGCGTCGATCGAGCGCTGGCGCGCGCTTTCCCCGGATGAGTTGGCCGACCACGGCGAGCTTGCGCTGCTGATCCAGACGCAGGCCGCAGCCGTCGAACTCGCCACCGCCGAACCTGCCTGGAGCGATGACGCCGAGGCCCAGATCGCCCGCGTGATGCAGGCGATGGTCGAGGTCGAGCACAGCCTGATTCCACACGGCCTGCACGTGGTGGGCCAGGCGCCGAGCCGCGAGCAACGCGTCGACCTGCTGCTGGCAGTCGCCGAAGCGTCCCACGGCGCGCATCCCGATCGCGCGGTCATCGAGGCGCTGGTCGATGGCGCCACGCCGGATGCCGCACTGACGCTCGCGGGCAAGAGCGAAGATGGCGCGCTCGCCTTGCTGCAGGCACTGGCGGAGACCGATCGCCAGCTCGCCACCGATCATGAGCTGCCAGCATTGCTGCACGCGCTAGACGGGCGCTTTGTGCGGCCGGCGCCGGGCGGCGATCTGCTGCGCACGCCGCAGGTGCTGCCGACCGGCCGCAATCTTCACGGCTTTGACCCGTTCCGCATTCCCAGCGCCTATGCCGTCGCCGACGGCGCGCGCCAGGCCGAGCGCTTGCTGGCACGCCATGCCGCCGACGGGCATCCAATGCCGGAGTCGATCGCGCTGGTGCTCTGGGGCACCGACAACCTGAAGACCGAAGGCGCGCCGATCGCGCAGGCACTCGCTCTGCTGGGCGCGAGGCCCCGCTTCGACACGTACGGGCGCCTCGCCGGCGCCACACTGATTCCCCTTGCGGAACTTGGCCGTCCGCGCGTGGACGTCGTGATGACGCTGTCGGGCATCTTCCGCGACCTGCTGCCGCTGCAGATCAAGCTGCTCGCCGATGCGGCGTTCCAGGCCGCCAGTTCCGACGAGCCACTCGAACAGAATTTCGTGCGCAAGCACGCGCTGGCGTACCAGCAGCAGCACGGCGGCGATCTCGAGACCGCGGCGCTGCGTGTGTTCTCCAACGCCGACGGCGCATACGGCGCGAATGTCAATCATCTGATCGACAGCAGCCGCTGGGACGACGAAGACGACCTGGCCGAGTGCTACACGCGGCGCAAGAGCTTTGCCTACGGGCGTGCCGGGCGGCCCCTACAGCAGACCGCTTTGCTGCAGCACGCGCTGGCCGACGTGACGCTGGCCTATCAGAACCTGGATTCAGTGGAGATCGGGGTGACGACGGTCGACCACTACTTCGACACGCTCGGCGGCATCAGCCGGGCCGTGAAGCGCGCCCGCAAACAGGACATTCCCGTTTATATCAGTGACCAGACCTCGGGCGACGGCAAGGTGCGCACGCTGGCCGAGCAGGTGGCGCTGGAGACCCGCACTCGCACGCTCAATCCCAAGTGGTACGAGGGCATGCTCGAGCACGGCTACGAGGGCGTACGCCAGATCGAAGTGCAGGTGACCAACACGATGGGCTGGTCCGCCACGACCGGCCAGGTCGCACCGTGGGTCTACCAGCAGATCAGCAGCACCTTCGTGCTCGACGCCGCGATGCGTGACCGTCTTGCACGATTGAATCCCACCGCATCGGCCAAGGTCGCGAACCGGCTGCTGGAGGCGCACGAGCGCCGTTACTGGAATCCCGACGCCGCCACGCTCGATGCGCTGCGCGCCGCAAGCGATGAACTCGAAGACCGCCTCGAAGGGGTCGGCATAAGGATGGCAGCATGAATGACATTGCAACCGTACCGCTGCGAGAGTTGCAGCGCAGCCTGCCAAAGCGGCCGGACGGCGAAGGCAGCGTGCAGGTGCAGCTCGACCCCAACCTCAAGATCGGCAAGGCGAAAGTGTTTGCCGTGTACGGCAAGGGTGGCATCGGCAAGAGCACGACCTCGTCGAACCTCTCGGTGGCGTTTTCCAAGCTTGGCAAGCGCGTGCTGCAGATCGGCTGCGATCCCAAGCACGACTCGACTTTCACACTGACCAAGCGCCTGGTGCCGACGGTGATCGACGTGCTCGAACAGGCCGACTTCCACGCCGAGGAACTGCGCACTGAAGACTTCGTGTTCGAGGGCTACAACGGCGTCATGTGCGTCGAAGCGGGCGGCCCGCCGGCCGGCACTGGTTGCGGCGGCTACGTCGTCGGGCAGACGGTCAAGCTGCTGAAGGAGCACCACCTGCTCGAGGACACCGACGTCGTGATCTTCGACGTACTCGGAGACGTCGTCTGTGGCGGGTTCGCGGCCCCATTGCAGCACGCCGACCGCGCGCTGATCGTCACGGCCAACGACTTCGACTCGGTGTTCGCGATGAACCGCATACTCGGCGCGATCCTGGCCAAGTCGAAGAACTACGACGTGCGCATAGGCGGCGTGATTGCCAACCGCTCCGACGCCACCGACCAGATCGACAAGTTCAACCAGGTTGTCGGCCTGCAGACCATGGCGTGCTTCCCGGCGCTTGACGTGATCCGCAAGAGCCGGCTGAAGAAGGCGACGCTGTTCGAAATGGAAAGCTCGCCGGAGGTCGATGCCGTGCAGAAGGAATACCTGCGGCTTGCCGCGCAGTTGTGGGCGGGCACCGATCCGCTGGTCGTGGCACCGATGAAGGACCGCGACATCTTCGACCTGCTGGGATTCGACTGAAAGGGCTCGACCGATGTCCGCCGTGATGTCACCCAATGACCGCTACGCCGCACGGCGAGGCGAACTCGAACAGTATTTCGACCGCACTGCGGTCGACGCATGGAAACGACTGACGTCGGACGCGCCCGTCAACAGCATCCGTGCGACCGTACGCGCGGGACGCGACGAGATGCGACGAGCACTGCTGTCGTGGTTGCCGTCTGACCTGCGCGGACGGCGTGTGCTCGACGCCGGCTGCGGCACGGGTGCGCTCGCGATCGAAGTCGCGCGGCGCGGCGCGCACGTAGTTGCGATCGATCTCTCCCCGACGCTGATCAGCCTGGCACGCGAGCGGCAACCGCATCTGCTGGGCAATGGCAGCATCGATTTCCGCGTCGGTGATCTGCTCGACCCGACGCTTGGGGTGTTCGACCATGTCGTGGCGATGGACTCGCTGATCCACTACGACACGCCCGACATGGTGGACGTACTGGCCAGGCTGGCGGCGCGTACTGCGCACTCGATCGTATTCACGTTCGCGCCGCGAACCGCGTTCCTGGCGGTGATGCACGCGGTCGGGCAGTGGTTCCCGCGCGGGAATCGGTCGCCGATGATCGAGCCGGTGTCTGAGCGGCGCCTGGACTCGGAACTGATCCGCCATCCGGAGTTCGGCGAGTGGCGTCGCGGGCGCAGCCAACGCGTCGTCAGCAGCTTCTACATCTCGCAGGCCATGGAACTCGCCCGCCTATGACGACGCGCCGCGGCCTCAGCATCGCGACGGCCTGGACCCGGGTCGGGACGCGCTTCCTGCCGTTTGCCGATGTGGCGACGGCCGACCTGCCACTTGCACGCCTGCTGCGGCTGTCGCTGTTCCAGATCTCCGTCGGCATGGCGACGGTGCTGCTTGTCGGCACCCTGAACCGCGTGATGATCGTAGAACTCGGTGTCCCGGCGTGGCTCGTAGCGCTGATGGTCTCGCTACCGCTTGTCTTCGCGCCGTTCCGCGCACTGATCGGGCATCGCTCCGACACGCATCGGTCGTTCCTTGGCTGGCGACGCGTGCCTTACATCTGGTTCGGAACGCTGCTGCAGTTCGGCGGCCTCGCGATCATGCCATTCGCGCTGCTGGTGCTTTCCGGCGATGGGCAGGGACCGGTCTGGGTCGGACAACTCGGCGCGGCACTGGCCTTCCTTTTGGTAGGCGCAGGCCTGCAGACGACACAGACGGCGGGGCTGGCGCTAGCGACCGACCTCGCCACAGCCACCTCGCGGCCACGCGTGGTGTCGCTGATGTACGTGATGTTGCTGCTGGGCATGGTGGCGAGCGGCCTCACCTTCAGCCGGTTGCTGGCCGACTTCAATCCGCTCCGCCTGGTGCAGGTCGTGCAGGGCGCGGCCCTGCTGACCGTGATCTTCAACCTGATCGCGCTGTGGAAGCAGGAAGCGCGCGATCCGGCGCGCACCGCCTTCGATCAGGTGCACGAGACGTTCTCGCAGTCGTGGTCCCGCCTGATGCAGGTCCCGCGCGCGCGACGCTTCCTCGTCACCGTCGCGCTCGGAACGGCGGCATTCAACATGCAGGACATCGTGCTCGAGCCCTACGGCGGCGAGGTGCTCGGGCTTTCCGTAAGCGCAACGACGTCCCTGACCGCACTGCTGGCTTTGGGGGCGCTGGCCGCGTTCGCACTCGCAGCGCGCGTGCTGACGCGTGGCATGGACCCCTGCCGACTCGCCGCCTATGGCGCCACCGCGGGCCTCTTCGCCTTCGCGGCCGTGATCCTCGCGGCACCGCTCGACGCGCCGGGTCTTTTCCGTGCCGGAACCACGCTGATCGGCTTCGGGGGCGGACTGTTCGCGGTCGGCACGCTGACGGCTGCGATGAACATCGAACTTGCCGGCGCGACCGGACTCGCCCTCGGGGCGTGGGGTGCGATCCAGGCCACCGCAGCGGGCGTGGCCATCGCGCTCGGCGGCGCATTGCGAGACATCGTTGGCGGACTTGCCACACAGGGAACGTTGGGCACCACGCTCAGTAGCGGCGCCGTGGGCTACGGCGTGGTCTACCAGATAGAACTGCTGTTGCTGTTCATGACGCTCGTGGCGATCGGGCCGCTCGTGCGTCACCGTACCGAGACACGCACGTCCCGGTCCCCAACCTTTGGACTCGCCGAATTTCCCGGCTGAAACCCACTTCGAAGCGGAGGTCACCATGCCAACCGGAGCCATCACAGGAACTATCGACGTCGCGCAACTCGTGCTGTATGCGTTCTGGATCTTCTTTGCCGGGCTGATCTGGTACCTGCATCGGGAAAACAAGCGCGAGGGCTATCCACTGTTCTCGGATCGCAGCAACGCGCGCGTCGCCGTGCAAGGCTTTCCGGCCGTGCCGACGCCGAAGACCTACAAGCTGGCCCATGGCGGTGAGGTGCAGATCCCGCGCGCCGAAGAGCCGCAAGCCGTGGCCGCTCGACCGGTTGCCGGCCACCCCGGCGCGCCGCTGGAACCCACCGGCAATCCGCTGGCCGATGGCGTCGGGCCCGCATCCTATGCGCTGCGTTCCGACACCCCCGATCTCACGGCACACGGGAACCCGCGCATCGTGCCGTTGCGCGTCGCGACTGGCCACAGCATCGAATCGCGCGACCCCGATCCGCGCGGCAAGCCCGTCATCGGCGGGGACGGCACCGTCGGCGGCGTCGTTCGCGACATCTGGGTGGACCGCTCTGAAGAGCTGATCCGCTACTTCGAAGTCGAAGTCGGCAGCGGTGCCACGGCACGACGCGTACTGCTGCCTGCAACGTTTGCCAAGGTGCAGGCCAACGCGGTGCACGTGCGATCGATCTTTGGCCATCACTTCGCCGGCGTTCCGGGTTTGCGTCATCCGGACCAGGTCACCCGGCTCGAAGAAGACAAGATCTGCGCGTACTACGGCGGCGGTACGCTCTACGCCTCGGCGGCACGTTCGGAGCCGCTGCTGTGAACGCAGCCGAACCCACTCAGATCCGCGGCATCAACGAGCCGTTGCCGCCGGGCGAGCAGGTGCTGTGGCAGGGCACGCCGGACTGGCGCGCGCTTGCACGGACGGCCTTGCACATCCGCACGTTCGCGCTTTACTTCGCACTGATGCTCGGCTGGCGCCTGACCTCGTCGCTGGCGGATGGGCGATCCTTCGGCGACGCCCTGCTGAGCTGCGCAGCGCTGGCTGTTCTTGCGCTGGTCGCCCTGGGCCTGATCGCCGGCTTCGCATGGCTGGCAGCGCGCACGACGATCTACGCGATCACCACCGAGCGCGTCGTTATGCGTGTCGGCGTGGCGATGCCGATCTTCGTCAATATTCCGTTCGGCGGCATCGAGGCGGCGGCCCTCAGGGCGTACCGCGACGGCAGCGGAGACATTCCGCTTGCGCTGAAGGAGGACGTCCGTCTTGCCTATCTGCACCTTTGGCCGCACGCGAGACCGTGGCAGATGGCGCATCCGCAGCCCATGTTGAGAGCGCTGCCGGAGGCCTCCACGGTGGGCCAGCTGCTTGCCGAGCGTCTGGCTCTGACGCCTCCCGTCGCGGCCACTCGCAGCAAAACAGCTCCGGCGCGTGGCACACCGAAGCTGGGTGGCGTCATGGTCGCACCTGAAGACAATCGCGTCGCGGCATAGCGTCGACTGAGGAGGAATTCAAATGAGCGACCCGTTTGCCGACCATCCCGTTCCGCGCGGCCCGCTGCTCGCGGCCGGCAGCCTCGCCGTGGTCGCGCTCATCGCGGCCGCGGCGGTACGCCTGACGGGCATCGGCGCGACGACCCACTCCGAGGCGCCCATCACGCAGGAGCGCGCCTTGCGCTTTGCGGACCGGTCCGATGGCGGGGTTGACGTGCTCGACGCCCCGAGTGGCCGCAGCGTTGCGGTACTGGAGCCTGGCGAAGGCGGCTTTGTGCGCGTCACGCTGCGTTCACTCGCGCGCGACCGCAAGCGCCAGGGAATCGGCGCGGAACCGGTTTTCCTGCTGCAGACCACGGCCGACGGCCGCCTGACGATCGAAGACTCGGCCACCCGCCAGCGCATCGACCTGAAGGCCTTCGGGCCCACCAATGCCGGCGCTTTCGCGCGCCTGATGAGCGAAACGACGGCAGCGCGCTAGCCGCGGCCCAGGAGGAACGATGGAAACGATCGCACTGCCGAACAACTCCGACGAAGCGACCCGCAAGGCACGCGTCAGCACGCTGCTCTCCCCCCGCTTCTACACGACCGACTTTGCGGCGATGGACCGCATCGACGTGTCGCCGCTGCGCGGCGAATGGGACGCCATGCTCGCCGAGTACGAGGGCGACAACAACCACGACCACTTCCAGCGCACGGCCGAGTTCGCGGCGGAGATCCGGGATCTTCCGCCCGCGCTGAAGCAGGAGTTCATCGACTTCCTGATCAGCTCGATCACCTCCGAGTTCTCGGGCTGCGTGCTCTACAACGAAATCAAGAAGAACGTCAGCAACCCCGACATCAAGGCGCTGATGGGCTACATGGCGCGCGACGAGAGCCGCCACGCCGGCTTCATCAACCAGTCGCTGAAGGACTACGGCTTAGGGGTCGATCTCGGCGGGTTGAAGCGGACGAAGAAGTACACCTTCTTCAAGCCAAAGTACATCTTCTACGCGACCTACCTGTCGGAGAAGATCGGCTACGCGCGCTACATCACAATCTTCCGGCAGCTCGAGCGTCATCCCGACAAGCGATTTCATCCGATCTTTCGTTGGTTCGAGCGGTGGTGCAACGACGAGTTTCGCCACGGCGAGTCGTTCGCGCTGATCATGCGCGCGAACCCCAGTCTGCTCACCGGCGGCAACCGGCTGTGGATCCGCTTCTTCCTGCTGGCGGTGTACGCGACGATGTACGTACGCGACCATATGCGTCCAATGCTGCACGAGGCGATGGGTCTCGAGTCCACCGAATACGACTACACGGTGTTCCGCATCACCAGCGAGATCAGCAAGCAGGTGTTCCCGCTGACGCTCGACACGGACCATCCGGCGTTCCGCGCCGGCATGGACCGGCTGTTCCGTCTGGCGCAGCGCATGGAAAGCGCAAAGCAGCAAGGCGGCCTCGTCGGCGCGCTCAAGCGCGCGGCGTATGCCTCCGCCGCCGCGGTTACATTCGCGCGTCTGTACCTGCTGCCCACAGTGCCGAACGAACTGCCGCAACACGTCCGCATGGCTCCAGCCTGGTAATCCGCGATGACCACGATCGCGCTGCCGGTACTCGCCGCGCTGTTTGCCTGGTGGTTCGCCACCGGCGCGATCCTGTACCTCGACCGCCTGCCGCGCTCAACATATCGTCACAGCATGATGTCAGCGAGCCTGCTGGCGCTGCTGGCGTTCGTCGGGCTCGCCGTGACGAGTCGCCACGCCACACCTGCCGGCGCGTACCTCGCCTTTGCCTGCGGCATCGCGGTCTGGGCCTGGCAGGAGATGGCTTTCCTGATGGGCTTTCTTACCGGACCGCGCAAACACTCTTGCACACCTGGCTGCCGCGGCTGGCGCCACTTCCTGCATGGCGTGCACGCGATCCTGCATCACGAGCTGGCACTCATCGCCGGCGGTGTCCTCGCATTCGCGCTGACCTGGGACGGCGCCAATCAGGTCGGTGCGTGGACCTACCTCGCCTTGTGGGTGATGCGCCAGAGCGCGAAGCTGAATCTCTTCCTGGGCGTGCGCAATCTTGGCGAATCGCTGCTGCCCGAGCACCTGCATTACCTCAAGGGCTACTTCCGCCGGCGCGCGATGAATCCGCTGCTGCCGATCTCTGTCATCGGCTCCGGCGGCCTCGCGGTCCTGCTCGCGTGGACGGCGCTCGTTCCGGGAGTGGAGCCGTTCCAGGTGACGGCGCAATTGCTGCTCGCGACGTTGCTGGGCCTGGCAGCGCTCGAGCACTTGTTCCTGGTCCTGCCGGTGCCGATGGACGCACTGTGGCAATGGGGAATGAAGTCGCGCCAGCGTGAATCGGCTGCAAGCCTCGCCTCGCCGTGCCACGCCGCCGCAATCCCGGTGAAGGTCGAAACGTGAACGCGCCTCTCGATTCGCTCTCGTTGGCCGCCTCGCGCGATGCCCTGAAGCGTGCGGCCGCCCAGACTGACGCGCGGCCGCTGCTTGCCACAATCGACTCGCCGGCAGACGTGCGCAGGTTGAGCGCGGCGCAACTGCCTGCACTCGTCGATGAAGTGCGTGCCCAGCTGATCGAGAGTGTCGCCTCGAGCGGCGGGCACTTCGCGGCCGGGCTCGGCGCAGTCGAACTGACGGTGGCCCTGCACTACGTGTTCGAAACGCCGCGCGACGCCATCGTGTGGGACGTCGGGCATCAATGCTATCCGCACAAGATTCTCACCGGCCGGCGGGATCGGCTGCCGACAGTGCGTAAACGGGGCGGCTTGTCCGGCTTTCTTCGCCGCGATGAAAGCGACTTTGACGCCTTCGGCGCCGGCCATTCAAGCACCTCAATCAGCGCCGCGCTCGGTATCGCAGTCGCCAACGCGCGCCTCGAGCGCGATGCACGCGCCATCGCAGTGATCGGAGACGGAGGGATGACTGCGGGGCTCGCCTTCGAGGCGCTCAACCATGCCGGCGCTACCGATGTTGACCTGCTCGTGGTGCTGAACGACAACCATATGTCTATCTCGCCGAACGTCGGCGCGCTTTCGGACTATTGCAAGGCGCTTATCCAGAGCGCGTCGTCACTCAACGGCGGCCGCGGGGACCGCGACGTACCGGCGACGCTATTCGAGCAGCTGGGATTCCTCTACGCGGGACCGGTCGACGGCCACGACGTTGCGCAGCTGGTTGACACGCTGATCGAGATGCGCGAGGCCAGGGGCCCGCGACTCCTGCATATCGTGACCCACAAGGGTCATGGATACGCGCGCGCAGCGGCCGAGCCGATCAAGTACCACGCTGTCACGCCGTTCGATCCGCTGCAGGGCGCTGCGTCTGCCGCGCCCGCCGCGATCACCTATACGGACGTTTTCGGTCAGTGGCTCTGCGCCGCGGCGGAGCGCGATGACCGTGTCGTCGCCGTCACACCGGCGATGCGCGAAGGCTCGGGCCTCGTGAAGTACGCGCAGCGCTTCCCGGATCGCTACTTCGACGTCGGTATTGCCGAACAGCACAGCGTCACGTTCTCCGCCGGCTTGGCAACACAGGGCCTGAAGCCGGTCGTCGCCATCTACTCGACGTTCCTGCAGCGTGCGTTCGACCAGCTGGTGCACGACGTCGCGCTCCAGAAGCTGCCAGTCCTGTTTGCCATTGATCGCGCGGGCCTGGTCGGTCCTGACGGCGCCACACACAACGGCAGCCTTGACCTCACTTACCTACGCTGCGTTCCCGACATGGTTGTGATGACGCCAAGCGACGGCAACGAACTGCGCGACATGTTGCATACAGGACTCGGCCACGACGGGCCGGTTGCCGTGCGCTATCCACGCACTTCCGCCGGCGCCTTCGAGCCAGACGCCGCGCCGCGCTCCCTGCCCATCGGCAAGGCCGAGCCGCGCAGGCAAGGAAAAGGCGTCGCGCTGCTCGCGTTCGGCTCGATGCTCGGCACCGCGCTTGCCGTCGGCGAGGCGATCGGCGCCACCGTCATCAACATGCGCTTCGTCAAGCCACTCGACATCGACACGGTGCTGCACCTAGCGCGCACGCACGAGCTGCTGGTGACGCTGGAGGAGAGTGTGGTTGCCGGCGGAGCGGGCAGTGCTGTGGCTCAGTGCCTGTCGGCGCACCGTCTCCGCGTCGACCTTCTCATACTGGGCCTGCCGGACCGACCCATCGAGCACGGTACGCGAGACGAAGCGCTGCGCGATGCCGGACTGGATCGCTCGAGCGTTGCCTCCGCGATCGCGGAGCGCCGGGCATTCGAGCACCCGCGCTCGCGGGTACACCTCGTGGCCTGACTGCAACGCCCGCGACATCGACCGGGGCATTCGTGTCCCGCCGCGCGAGAACAGCGACTCGCAAGCCAGTGCCAACCGACGCGTTAGCGCATCGAGGCAACACTGGCTTGCGTCGCACTTTCGAGTCGTCGCGCCGCTTCTGTTGCCTTCACCAGAGTGCTTGCGCAGGCGAAAATCAGTACCGCCCCAAAAACCTGCTTGAGGCGCCGCACTGGCAAGCGGTGCGAGGCCGCCACGCCGCGTGGTGCCATGACGATCGCGCTGGCCGCGAGCGTCAGTGCGGCAGGCCAGCAGACGAGTCCGAGCAGCGCAGGCGACAGTTCGGTCGCGGCCTGCGATGTCACGGCAAAGCTCAAACCGCCAACCACGGCGATGACGAGGCCTGCTGCGCTGGAAATCGCCACGGCACGTTTCATGTCGACGTTCGCTGCAAGCAGAAAGGGGATCGTCATGCTCGCCCCGCCGACACCGGCGACGGCCGAGAACGCGCCGATGAGCGCCGCGACGGCCGGAACGGGCAAAGTTCCCACCCACCGCGCGAGGCGCCCAGCCGGTTCCCGCTGCATGGCTGAGTCCTGCACCATCTTGACTGCAAAGTAGCCAGCGTAGACAACGAAGGCGACAGCCACCCAGGCGCCGTGCACCGCCGACGCCAGCTGGCTACCTATGACGGCTCCGAAAGCCGCTCCGGGCGCAAGCCGCCGCACCCAAGCCAGGTCAAGGCCGCCGCGCCCCTACTGTGCCAGCACCGCTGAGCAAGCAGTCGGCACCATGGCAGCCAGTGACGTAGCGACGGCGACCTGCGGCACCAGATCCGGCGCCACGCCGAAAGCAGGCAGCAGTAGCATCAGCACCGGCACGACCACGAAGCCGCCGCCGATGCCAAGGAGGCCCGCAAGAAAACCGCCCAGCAGGCCCGTCGTAAGCAATTGCAGATAGATCATGTGTCCTCGGGAGTCTTGAGACGCCGACCGAACTTAAGCGGCCTGCGCCAAGTTACCGAGGCGTGGTCATGCGTACATAGTGACGATTACACATCAAGCGATGTGAAAATTCGAATCGACAAGCGCGGCGCGCCAAGGCACGTTTGCGGCGGCGCTACTGGTTCGACTTGCGGTCCGCGAATGTCTCGCGCCGAGACGCGACGCTTGGCTTCCATCGCCAGCGTTCAAAGTCGTGTCGCTTCCTCAGCGCAATTGTCACTTGATCGGCCACCGAGAAAAACGGCCGCTCCTTTGGAGAGCGGCCCGCTCCAGGGGGAGGTGCAGAGGACAGGTCCGCGCGGCAGCGACTGGCTGCCGCACAACGTCACTTGACGGTGACTTCGACGCGGCGCGCGGTTGGATCCTCGCCGGAGACGTTGGCCTGCACAACGATCGGCTTCTCGAGCACGACGCGATTATCGGCAACGCCGGCGTTCTTCAGCGCGCCCTGCACCGCCAGCGCGCGATTCTTGGCGAGCTCCTGGTTCGAGGCCGCGTCACCGGTGGCCGAGTGATAGCCCGAAATCGCTGCATGCGCCTTGGGATTGGTCTTGAGCTTCGCGACCAGTGTCTCGAGCGACTTTGGCGCGGCGTCGTGCAGGTTGAACGAGCCCACCGCAAAGAAGATGATCACCAGGTCGCCCTGCACCACGGGTTCGGGCGTCGGGACCTCGACGACGGGCAGTGCGACTTTCGCGAGCGCCGGATAGTCCTTCAACATCGCCATGCCATTCACCGGCTTGAACAGGCCCTGGTGGCAGGTGGCGCAGTTTGCCTTCGGCGCATCGCCCAGTGGTCCCAGGCGCTGTGCGGGATACGTGGCCTGCAGCGGCGTCAGGTAGTTGGCGTTGAGATCGCGCACCATGTCGATTCCGTGAAAGGCCGTGGCCCGCTGCGGCGGGCCTTCCCACGACGCAAACGAGCGGGTGTTGTGGCAGAAGGTGCAGTTCACGCCGAGGGCGTCCGAGAAGTGGTGCATCAGCCCGTACGTCCACTCGGCGTGCATGATGCCGCCTGTGGATTTGGGATCCGGCAGCGCGCCTGTCGTCTGGACCCGGATCGGCCGCTTCTCAAGCAGGTACGGCGTGAACGGGTCGTAGGGCAACGACGTCAGCCCAACGGCTCCGCCGGGAGTGTTCTGTCCGGCACGGCCGCGCGTCAGTCCGGCCGCCTGCGGTGGACCGGGATTCGCGAACCACACGTACGCCGGCACCGGCTGTCCCCGATGGCAGGTGTAGCAGGTAACGCCGGTCTGACCCACGTGGCTCTGCCAATCCTGGTTGACATGCCGGTTCATCTGCAGCATGCGGCGCGAGACGATCTTGGTGTAGAGATCGTCGGACTCAAAATTGCCCTCCGCGTGGCAGTAGTTGCAGCCCTGCTCAGGTGAAACCCACGCCGTCATGGCAACCATCAGCCGGGTGAAGGCACCGACGTCGAGATCGGTCAGCACCCTGACATTCTTGTAGACATCCTTCGCGAGAGGCCCGCCCGGCGGCACGGGAGGCGTCGGCTCGGGCGCCACATTCCTGTCGAGTACCACGGCCTGCGTGCGTGGATTGAAAATCTGCACCATGCCCGTTCCGCGGTAGCCGCGCTGTATCGACTCGACCGGGGGCCGTTCGCAGCCCGTGGCCAGCACCACAGCGGTCAGCGCGAGCACACCGAGCGTGTTCGACCTCAATTCATTCATGACTGTTCCTCCTGCTCTACCGCCAGCCCTGCGGAGTGTGCGAAAGCGATTGCAGTGTGGGCGGAACGCTCCGTCCCAGGCTCGGCCTGTACGCTGCGGGGCGCACCGCGATGTGTCGGCGTGGGCGCTGCGGATAGCGCGTCGGTCATGACCGCGGCGCCTGCGGCGGCCACGTCCGTCAACGCTCCCAACAACAGCGCAAGCGATTTCACTTCGGTGCCGCCGTCGCCGGATCGATCACCGAAGGAAACACGTCCGGATAGGGGGGCGCGACACCATGCTTGACCGCCCACAGGTACCAGTTGTCCACCACCGTCCCCGTCAGCAGGATGCCGATACCGCCGGTCAACGTCGTGAGCACAGCGAACCACCACGCCCAGCGGTGGATCGATTCCATCGTCGCGTTGAAGCCCATCGTCCAGCGCCAGAAGAGGGCGGCGCGCTCCGACGCCGTACCTCGATCGACCACCTGCTCGATCTCACGTTCACCGCCGAAGCGGCTGACGGCGAGGATCGTGCCGGCGTGCATCGCGAACAGCAGCGTCGATCCGTAGAGGAACGCAATCGACAAGGCATGGAACGGGTTGTAAAAGAGGTTGCCGTAGCGCAACGAGAACGCCGCCGTCCAGTCAAGGTGCGGGAAGATCCCGAACGGCACCGCTTCGGACCAGCTGCCCATCAGCACTGGACGGATGAAGCCGAGCACGAGGTACAGCCAGATCGCCGAGAGAAACGCCCAGGCCACGTGCGTGCCCAGCCCAAGTGCGCGCGCGCGGCGATACGTGCGCACCCACCACAGCATGATCGATGCGGTCAGGAAGAATCCCGCCATCAGCCACCAGCCGCCTTCATTCAACGGCGGGATCGACAAGCCCCACTGCGGACCCGGCGGCTCGAGTGCGAGCCACGGCAGCTGCCGCACGAACTGCACCGGATCCCAGTTCACCGACGCCCACATGTTGAGGCCCATGATCTCGATCGCGATGAAGCCGCAGATGAGTGATGCCAGTCCCGTGAAGCCGAGGTAGAACGGCCCGATCTGCGCGTCGCCGATCTTGCCCAGCCAGTAGGAGAACCAGGTGTCCTTGCCGCGCGCCCACGCGCCGGCGGGAATCGCCACGCCCATGTGCGGGTGCGCGCGGACCTGAACTCGCGTGAAAATGTTTTGGTACTCAGCCATGGTTGGTCTCCGTCACTGGCTCCAGATCGGCAGCTTCAACCACCAGCCCCACCACTCGGGCCAGCCGCGCGTCCAGAAAGGTCCACTGATAACGATGCAGACCGCGCTCCAGAAGCCGGCCGACAGCGCCAGGAAGAGCCCGAGACGATGGATGCCAAGCGAGCCGATCGAGTAGCCGACGATGTCCCGGAAGTACGCGTTCTCGTGCTCCGGCGCCTTGACGCGTTCTCCCTTTTTCGGGTTGGTAGCTGACAGAATCAGCGAGCCGTGCAGCGCGAGCGCCAACGTCGTGGTGAAGAAGAAACTCACCGCGATCATGTGCGCCGGGTTGTAGTGGAAGTTCAGGTACTGGTAGCCCACGTTCGACACCCAATCGAGGTGGCTGAAGATCCCGTACGGAAAGCCATGGCCCCAGGCGCCGAGCAGCAGCGGGCGGATCACGACCAGCGTGATGTAGGCGAAGATCGCGACGCTGAACCCGAACGGCACGTGATACCCCATGCCGAGCTTGCGACAGATCTCGACCTCGCGCAGCGCCCAAGACACGAAGGCGCCGATCGCACAGAGCGTGATGATCTGCCAGAGACCGCCCTCGAGCAGCGGAGCCAAGCCCAGGCCGTAGCTCAGGTCGGGCGGCGCAATGCTAATGCGCCAGATGTTCCAGGTCGGACCCTGCGATGCGCCGTAGACGATCAGCGCCGTCCCCAGGACCGAGAAGAAGATAGTGGTGACTCCGAAGAAGCCAACATAGAACGGCCCCACCCAGAAGTCGAACAGGTCTCCGCCGAGCAGCGTTCCCCCGCGGACACGGTACTTTCTCTCAAAGCTAAGCATGGCCATCGCCGGTTCTCCTCTCACAACCGCTGCGTCGACTGCACGAAGGCGCCGACGTCTTTGCGTGTGTCGCAGGCGGGTTGTCACGCCCCGCCCGCGGCACTCCGCGTTTCGCTACTACTTTTGCGGCGGCGGGACGGGCGCCATCTGCGTCGCCATCGGCTTGGCCCGAGCCCCTTCGATCCAGTTGTACTTGTTGGTGCTCAACAGGATGAAGTGAATCAGCAGAGCCAGCGCGAACAGGAACGTGAAAAGCGCAATCAGAGTCCTGCGAGGATCAAATAAGAGCCAGATTCTCCACATGTGAGATGTCCTCCTTAATCATGTGAGGTGGGACATGAAGCTGTAGACCGCATGCTTCACGCCCGTGAACAACGAAGAGTCGCCTTCGGCGCCTGGGAACCATTGACGCCACTGCAGCCCCGCGATTCCGGCGGCCAGTGCGACCGCGAGAAACACGGTAAAACTCACCAGAAAAATGACGAAGTAACCCGCGGACGGGGACCCCGGAACTTCTCTGAGCAGGTCTCGATGGGTGTGTGACATCGTTGAGCTCCTTCAGCAGCGTCTACAGCCAGGGACGCCAGCTCCAGGCAAGAACGTGGGCGATGATGGCGATGACAGTGAAGCCGATGAAGCTCGTCATGAACACCCCATGAAACTCCCTCGCCTCGTTTTCTGTCAGGCCAGATAACGAGCCTTTCCTTTCGTCAGCCATATATGTGGTACCTCCTAGGAAGTCTTAGGCCGAATGCCGCGCCCACCCCGCGCGGCTGAGGTCGCCATGGGCAAGCCATGTCGAGCCGTTCGCCCGGTGACCGGGCATGTTGGAAGCGGGCCATCGCGTGGCTGACATCGGACCGACCGCTCATGCGTGCTCTTTCGGCGCGGCCGCACGCGACACCCGCTCGACCGTGACGCGTGCTTCGCCGGCAGCGCGCGCAGAGGCCTCGGCGCGATCGCGCAGCCGCTTTGCAGCGGAGATACGAACGAGCACCGGCTCCTTCTCAAGCAGTTCGTCGAGCAGAACCTGCGCCTCTTCGTCCCAGGGCGTGGCATCCACCCGTCCGACCGCGCGGGCGGGCGTCGCATCGATGCGGTCCATGTCGGTGGCCAGCGGCAGGATGTGGAACAGTGCGTCGAACAGCGCGTTGCACACTTCCTGCACCAGGTAGGTCGCGCCGGAGTAGCCCATGTAAGGCGTGCCGGTGTGGCGCCGGATCAGCGCTCCCGGGAAGGACGCAGGGACGTAACTCGCGCGTCCGCCGACTTCAGCGAGATACATGCGTTCGTTGTACGAGCCGAACAGCACCAGCGGCGTCTTCGTCTTCACCGCCTCGCGTACGGCTTCATTGTCCGGCTTGATACCAGCGCTGCGCGCGAACGAGAAGGTGCAGGGCAGCCCCATCTCGGTCTCGAGGAAGTGGCGCACGCCGCGTGCGTAAGTCTCGTTGGCGACGATGGCGAAGCTCGCGGTGCCGAAGAAGTCCTGCGTGACCGAGCGCCAGAGATCCCACAGCGGCTTGATCGTCGAGTGCTTCTCGCGCTCGATGAAGGGCTCCGGATCGAGTCCGGTGAGTTCGCCGAGCGTGCGCAGGAACTTGGTTGTCGAGTGCAGGCCAATCGGCGCCTGCAGATACGGGCGCTCGAGCGCTTCGCAAAGCATGCGTCCGAACTCGCGGTACAGGCAGATGTTGACGTCGGCATCGGCCAGTTTCTGCACATCCGCCAAGTGGCTGCCGAGCGGGAACACCATGTTGATATCGGCGCCGATGCCTTCGACCAGCCGCTTGATCTCGGCCAGATCGCTCGGCATGTTGAAAGTGCCGTAGATCGGACCGATGATGTTGACGCGGGGCCTTTCCGTGTCCTTGCGTGGCTTGCGTTCCGGGATCTTGCGCAGTCCGTATTCGCTCCACAGCCAGAACAGCGCGCGGTCGGCGCTCTGCCACTGGTCTTCGTCGATGGTGCGCGGCAGGAATCGCTGGATGTTGGTGCCCTCGGGCGTCACGCCGCCGCCGATCATCTCGGCGATCGAACCCGTGACCACCACGGCCGGCAATTCAGGATCGAGTGTCTTGTGCGCGCGCTTCATCGCGCCTTCGGTGCCGTGCTGGCCGAGTTCCTCTTCGCCTAGACCGGTAACGACGATCGGCAGCTCGTGCGGTGGCAGCGCATCGGTGTAGTGCAGCACCGACGTGACCGGCAGGTTCTCGCAGCCGACCGGGCCGTCAATGATGACCTGCAGGCCCCTTATTGCCGTGAAGGCATACACGGCTCCCCAGTAGCCGCCGGCCCGATCGTGGTCGAGGACTAGCACCGACACGCTCCGTCCGCCAGCATGGGCGCGATTGCTTCCCGACTGGCAGTTGCCTCAAAAAGTCGGCTGGTTCTGCCAGCGATCTTTTGCCATCCAATCGGGCAGAAGTAGAGGTGCACTTTTGCCCGCCTCATATCATCTCCTCCGATTTGCGCTTCTTCGCGGCCTTCTCGAGCTGCCGCTTGTAGTACGAGCGGAACTCGGGGCGGTCCGCCGGCACGCTGTTGCGGTCGTGCCAGACGCCCGCGCTCGCGCCCTGGCCGACATCACCGAAGAATTCCTTCATCGTGTCGAACCGGCCCTTGCTCGCCAGCGCCGCATTGATCACCTGCGCCAGCGAGCCGGCACCGGCGGGTCCCATCAGCGGGCGCGCCGAAATCAGGTTGGTGAAGTACAGCGCCGGTGTCGCCTTCTGCTTCGCGTGCTGCACGACCGGGGTTGTACCGATCGCGAGATCGGGGTTGAACTCTTCGAACGCGGCAAGATCCTGCTCGAGCGAGGCGCGGTAGGTGACCTTCACGCCGTGAGCGTCGAGCCACTCGCGGTCCGGCTCTGACCATTTCGTCCGCGGGCAGGCGGTACCGACGTAGCGCAAGTCGGCGCCGGACTCGACCAGCAGCCGCGCGACCAACAGTTCCGAACCTTCGTAGCCGGAGAGCGTGATGCGGCCCTTGATCGGCAGCTTCGCGAGCGCTCCGCGGATGCCAGGCAGCAGCCGGTTCTTTACGGCGTCGACGTGAGCCTGCGCGACGCCACATGCCGCGCCGATCGCGTCGAGCCATGCGGCGGTGCCGTCGTGCCCGACTGGCGCCGAGCCGACGACGCTTCGTCCGGCCGCCTCGAACTCGCGCACCGCCGCCGTGTAGAAGGGATGAATCGCCGCAACGACGGCGCAATCGAGTGCCGCATACAGTTCGCGCCATTCGCGCGTCGGCACACCGGGGCCGGCGGCGAGTCCCAGCGGCTCGAGCATCATGCCGATGCCAACCGGGTCGGCCGGGAACATCTCGCCCAGCAGCGTGACAGTGGGCTTTGCCGTGATGCCGTTGCGCGGCGCCGCTACCGGACCCGCCTCGGCTTCGCTGCGCGCGTACGAGAGCATCGCCCCGGCCAGCACGTCCTTGGCTTCCGCGTGCGTCGGCACACCGAAGCCCGGCACATCGATGCCGACAATGCGCACGCCGTTGATCTCCTTCGGCAGCAGCCGCAGCGGCACACCGGAGGCGGTCGGCACGCACAGGTTGGTGACGACGATCGTGTCGTACTTTGCGGGATCAGCCGTCTTGTAGACGGCTTCGCGGATGTCTTCGAAGAGCTTGCCGGTGACCAGAGTTTCCGAGTTGAATGGCACGTAACCAACCGAGCGGCGTGCGCCATAGAAGTGCGAGGTGAAGGTCAGCCCGTAAACGCAGCAGGCCGAGCCGGACAGGATCGTCGCGGTGCGGCGCATGCGCAGACCGACGCGCAGCGACCCGAAGGCCGGGCACATGCTCTGCGGCTGATCGTGCGGCCCCTGCGGATAGTCGGCCGCGTAGCGATCGAGTAGTTCGCTTGCGCCAGCCGCGGCCGCGGCGCGCTTCAACTCATCCTTGCCGGCATGGCAGCCCAGGCCATCAGTCTGCGTCGCTGCAGCTTGGATCGGGATCACGCGCGGCGCTACGGGTACGTCGCCATCATTGGCCATCGGTGTCCGCGCCGCGTCGTCGTAAACGACCTCGCCGGTTAGCGGCTCGCGGGAAAGCAGGGCGTCAGGTGGAGTGCGCGCGTTCATCTCAACTCGTTCTGTCAGACCGCGTCGTAGACGACTTCAAGCGATTTCTTCGCGACATCGTTACGGCCCACCATGTCGAAGGTCGTCGCGGGTTCCAGCACGACATTGCGGCCGGTGACATCGCTCGAGAAGAGTCCCAGCAGTCCGTCCTGGGTCAGTGGCTTCGGCCGCAGTGGCGGCGCTTCCCCGACGTTCGTCGCGAGTTCCTCGAACACCGCGGCCCACTGCGCGCCGGGACGTCCGATTATTTCGTAGTTGGCACTCTTGCGGCGGATGTCCTCGTGCGCAGGAATTGCTGCCAGCACGGGAATGCCTGCTTCCTTCGCAAACGCCTGCGCCTCTCCGGTGCCGTCGTCTTTGTTGATGACGAGGCCCGCGACTCCAACATTGCCGCCGAGCTTGCGGAAGTACTCGACCGCGCTGCAGACATTGTTGGCGACGTACAGCGACTGCAGGTCATTGCTGCCGACGACGATCACTTTCTGGCACATGTCGCGCGCGATCGGCAACCCAAAGCCGCCGCAGACGACGTCGCCCAGGAAGTCGAGCAGCACGTAGTCGAAGCCCCAGTCATGGAAGCCGAGCTTCTCGAGCGTCTCGAAGCCGTGGATGATTCCGCGCCCGCCGCAGCCGCGCCCGACTTCAGGGCCGCCCAGCTCCATCGCAAAGACGCCGTCGCGCTTGAAGCAGACGTCGCCGATCGCGACCGCTTCGCCGGCCAGCTTCTTCTTCGAGCTGGTCTCGATGATGGTCGGGCATGCCTTGCCACCGAAGAGTAGCGATGTCGTGTCGCTCTTCGGGTCGCAGCCGATCAGCAGGACCTTCTTGCCCTGCTGCGCCATCATGTAGCTGAGGTTGGCAAGCGTGAAACTCTTGCCGATGCCGCCCTTGCCGTAGATCGCGATGATCTGAGTGGTCTTGGCGGCGGGCGAGGTGTGCACCGGCGCGGGCTCGATTGCCGCCTCGGCACGCAGTTGCAGCTTCAGGATTTCGATGCGGGCAGTGCCCGCGGCGTTGCTGCTGCAGGCACTCATGCGCATGTTCTCCAGTCGAGGATCATCTTCAGGCAGGCTGGGTCACTGAAGGCCGTGCGGTACGCACTGGCTGCAGCGCTGGCCGGCTGGCGGTGTGTGATCAATCCGTCCAGCGAAAGCCGACCGGACTCGGCCATCTGCGTCACGGCGACGAGATCCGCGTCGCGCCACTGCGCCGCGACGCGCAGCCGCGTCTCGCGCATGAAGGCCGGCGGAAATTTGAACGCCAGCGGCTGGTCGTAGAAGCCCGCCAGCACGATCTCGCCGGCCGGCGCGAGGCGCGCGATCAGCGAATCGAGAATGGTCGGGTCGCCGCTGACATCGACGATGGAGCGGTAGTCGTGGCGAGTGTCGTCGCCGGGATTCAGCACTTGGTAGCCCGTCGCACCCTGCGCGCGCTCGGCATTGCGTTCCCAGACCACGGGCTGCCCGCCGAGCACCTGCGCGACGCGCGCCAGCAGCCGACCGAGCACGCCATGGCCGACGATCAGGTCGGGCAAGCGCCCGTCGCCGTCGACCAGCGCATGGTGGGCCGTGGCGGCCAGGGCGATCAGCACGCCGGTTTCGCCCATTTCTTCCCCGATGGGAACAACGCGCGCGCTGGGTACGACGACGCGCGCCGCGGCCCCGCCGAACAGGCCGCGCACGGCGCCATAGCAGCGCGCACCCGGCACGAAGACGCGCTCACCCACGCGGCGGTCCGTCGAAGCACCGGCATACGTCACGGTGCCCACTGACTCATAGCCCGGCACCAGCGGGTAGCCCAAGCCGGGAAACGGCGGCATGCGGCCGCTGTACAGCAGGCGTTCGGTTCCGGTGGAGATCCCGCTCCAGTCGATGTCGACGATGACGTCGGAGACGCCGGGTGGAGTCAGCGCAAGCCGGCTGAGCACGAGTTGCTCTGGATGTTCCAGAACGACCGCGAGTGTCTCCAATTCGCTTCTCCGCCCACGCTCTTGCGCTCCGGCGACAACGGGGGAACGGTGGGTCATCATGTGTGTCACTTTACGCTGACGTTTTAAGGTGTCAAGTACTCTTAACACTGACTGCGGACAGTTGCCCGCGCGTCATCCAGCTTTGCGGCAAAGCAGCACCCGAACCAGCAGAGGCCGGCGTGTCGGCAACAGCCTTGCCTCGGCAAAGCCGGCGCTGCGCGCCAACGCGGAGAGTTCGGCCGCCGTCCGCGGACGGCCGCTCCCCATCGCCAACAGGTAGAAGCCGAAGTACGCGTCACCCATTGGCTCAGCGCCGGCGGTCCCGGCCATGGGTTCTGCGATGAGCAGCGCGCCGCCGGGCGGCAGCGCCTCGTGCGCCCGCTTAAGCAGGGTCAGCGCGGGTCCGTCGTTGTGGTCGTGGATCACGCGAACCAGTGAGGCAACGTCAGCACCGGTCGGCAGCGGCTGGAGCAACGCGTCGCATTCGCTCGCGGCGATGCGATCCGCAAGGCCGCGCGCAGCGATGTGCTGGCGCGCCGCCGCCGCCACGCCAGGAAGGTCGGCAACGATGGCGCTGAGTGCGGCCCAGCGGCCCACGGCGCCGATGGCAAATGACCCATCACCGCCACCGATATCGAGCAGACGGCGATGCCGCATCAGCGGGTAGGCATCGAGGATGTCGCGCGCCACCAGGTGTTGCGAGCGAGCCATCAGCTGGGTGTAGTCACGCACTCTGTCCACGTCCAGCCCAGTGCCCGAACGACCGCCGGCATACGCCCAGTAGTGGGACAGTCGCGTGACTGCGGCACCCTCGCGCAGCACGGCGACCGGATCGGCAAGGTCCGCGTAAAGCACTGCGTGGTGCTCGATCATCGCCGCGACGCCCGGATTGCCACGCACGGCCGCGCCGAGCGTCCCGAGTCCGTAGCGCCCGTCAGGTCGCCGCTCGAGCAGTTGCAGTGACGCCGCTGCGGCGAGCAGCCGCTGCGCCGAGGCAATCGGCATCTGCCAGCGCAGCGCCAGATCCGCGGCCGCCCGGGGACCGGCCGCCAGCTGCTCGAACACATCGAGCTTCACGCAGGCGTAAAGCACTTGCGAATAGACGAAACCCGCACAGAGGTCGAAGAGGGCGCGTGCGTGCCGGGCAGCGACACGGCGTGTGAAAGGAAACGACGCGGCCCACGCCTGGAAGCGCGAACTCTCGAGCAGGCGATTGCGGAACTGGCGCCAGCGATCGCCGAAGCCGCCGCTGGCAAGTGCGGACGACATGGCCCGCTCGACCTCCGGCGGGACGCTCGCCATCGCGACGCGGCGTCAGGCCGCGCGACGAATGAACTGCTCCGGAATCAGCCGCTCGGCCTCCTGCCGTATCAGGTGCCGCAGCATTGACGACCCCGCGCAGCGTGGAATCGCGCTCACGGCCTTGAAGACGAGGTCATCAAAGCGCTCGACCGCGCTGGCGAGGCCAAGCTGGTCGACGGCGTTGGGGCGACCGAGCTCGATGTCCTTTTGAGTGGGCTTGCCCAGATCCAGCTCCGTCGATGCCACGTCGCGGATGTCATCGGCGACCTGGTAGGCCTCGCCAAGACGTTCGCCGAGGGCACGCCACGGCACCGGGTTGCTGCCCGCGGCTTCGGCCCCCGCCGTCACGGCCGCAACGAACAGCACGCCAGTCTTTGACCGGTGGTACCTCGCAAGATCGGCGGTGGGCTCGCATTCCCAGGCCTGTCCCGCCGCGATGCCATTGGGCGCTCCGACCGCGCGTGTCACCGTAGCAAGCAGGCGAACCAGGCGATCCGGTGCATGCGCGGCGCGCTTTGCGAGCGTCTCGAAGGCCAGCACGATCAATGCGTCGCCCGCGAGCACGGCCAGTCGCTCACCGAATGCTTGGTGCACAGAGGCACGGCCACGCCGCGTGGCGGCGTTGTCGAAGCACGGCAGGTCGTCGTGGACCAGCGACGCACAGTGGAGTAACTCGATTGACGCGGCGGCGGCCTCCGCGATGCCCGGCTCGTTGTCGCCCGAAGCGGCCGCGATGGCGAGGCAAAGCCGCGGCCGGATGCGTGCCCCGCCCGGGAAAACTGCGTGCCGCATCGCTGCCGCCAGGCGCGGCGGCGACCCGGCCTCGGCGCCCTCGAGCGCCGTCGTCAATGCGTGTTCGATCCGATCGCTCGCTTCCATGCTCGCCCTTTCGTTGGTTTTCGCCAGTGTAATGTCTACTTGTCATTTTTGTTTGTCAAGTTGTATGTACACTTCGGCAGGCAACACTGGAAGGTGGCTGCATGACACAAGGCGCGAAGGTGGTGGCCGTCATAGGCGCCGGCATGGCAGGGCTAGCCGCGGCCATTGACCTTGCGGCTCGTGGCGCCCGGGTCGTAGTGATAGAGCGGGCCGCGGGTCCCGGCGGCAAGATGCGGGAGGTCGAAGTGGCCGGCCAGCGCATCGACGCGGGTCCAACCGTGCTCACATTGCGCCACGTCTTCGACGAGCTGTTTGACCACGCCGGCGCCCGCCTCGAGGACTACGTCGAACTGCGGCCGACCGCCGTGCTAGCGCGCCACGCATGGAGCGCATGCGAACGACTCGATCTCTTCGCGGATGTCAACGCTTCGGAAGCAGCCATCGGCCGTCTCGCCGGATTGGGCGAGGCCCGGCGCTTCGCGGGCTTCTGCCGCGAGGCAGCGCGCATATATCGCACCCTCGAGCGCCCCTTCCTGCGTTCGGAGCGTCCCAGCGTCCTTCGGCTGACGCGTGCGATCGGCTGGACGCATCTGGCGGACCTTTGGCGAATTCGGCCGTTCACGACACTGTGGCGCGCACTCGGCGATCACTTCCACGACCCGCGCCTGCGCCAGCTCTTCGGCCGCTACGCAACTTATTGCGGGTCATCTCCCTTCGAGTCGCCGGCCACCCTAATGCTGGTCGCGCATGTCGAACAGCGGGGAGTGTGGTTGGTCGAGGGCGGCATGCAGCGTCTCGCTCAGGGGCTGGAGCGCTTGGCGCAGGCGTGCAGCGTCGAGTTCCGCTACGGGACCTCGGTCACTGATCTGGTGACGGCAGCCGGGCGCGTCAGCGGTGTGCAGCTGGCGGACGGCACCCGGCTCAACGCCGATGCCGTGATCTACAACGGCGATCTGAATGCGCTCGCTGCGGGAAGGATGGGCAAAGACGCGTTGCGTGCGGTGCCGGCCTCCCCGCCCAACGCGCGATCGCTTTCCGCCGTCACCTGGTCCATGGTGGCACGAACGGAAGGATTTCCGCTCGAGCGGCACAACGTTTTCTTTTCGCGCGACTGCGGCCGCGAATTCGAATCTCTGAGCAAAGGCAGCCTGCCAGCCGACCCCACGGTCTACGTGTGCGCCCAGGATCGTCCGCAGGTCGGCAACGACGATGCGGCCGCCGACGCGCGCGAGCGCCTGCTGTGTCTGGTGAATGCCCCAGCGATCAGGGACGCTGCCGCTCAGAACGAACGCCACCTCGCGGCATGCGAGTCAAACGCGTTCGCCGCCCTCGAGCGCTGCGGACTGCAAGTCGAGCGACGACTGGACGGGATCCAACGAATGACGCCGCACGATTTCGACCGCCTCTTTCCCGGCAGCGGTGGTGCGTTGTACGGCAGCGCCTCGCAAGGCTGGCGTTCGTCCTTTGTCCGACCGGGTTCGCGCAGCCGCCTGCCGGGCCTCTTCCTCGCGGGCGGCGGCGTCCATCCGGGAGCTGGCGTGCCGATGACCGCACTGTCGGGCCGGCTCGCCGCCGCGGCGGTGCTGGCACCAGTTTGAGGCGCCCCGATGGATGATGCGCGACCTGCCAATCGGTCCAGCGCCAGGTCAGCGCGCGCGGACCCGCGGCGGGCGCTGGCGTTCGATGTACCGGTCGCGAAGGGCGGCTACCACTGGTGGTACCTGGATGCCCTGAGCGATGACGGGCGCTGCGGACTGACGCTGATTGCCTTCATCGGCAGCGTGTTTTCGCCGTACTACGTCGCCGCGCGCCGGCGTGAGGAGACGCGACCCGAGAATTACTGCGCCCTCAACGTGGCGCTGTATTCCACCAGCGCGAATCGCGCGGACCGCCGCCGGACCCCGACTGGCTGGTCGATGACAGAACGCGGTGAAACAGCGCTGGCGCGCACCGCGAATACGCTCGCCATCGGTCCGAGCCGCCTCGACTGGAACGGGCGAACGCTGACGGCTACGGTTGACGAAGTGACCTGCCCGTGGCCATCGCGTCTGCGCGGGACCGTCCGCCTGCGCCCGTTGGCGCTCGCAAACCGGATCGTGCAGCTGGATGCGTCGGGGAGTCACCGCTGGCGGCCAATTGCACCTGGCGCACACGTGGACGTGGACTTTGACCGCCCCGGGCTGCGCTGGTCGGGTCATGCCTACCTTGACTCCAATGCCGGTGACGAGCCGCTGGAAGTAGCCTTCGACGGCTGGCACTGGAGCCGCGCGCGGATCGCGTCAAATGCGCAATGCCACGAAAGTGACGGCGAAACGGTCGTCCTCTACGAGACGATGCGGCGCGATGGTACCCAAGGCGCGTTCGCGATTCGCTTCGACGCGGCAGGTGGAGATCACGATGTCGTGCTGCCGCCGCACGTGGACCTTCCAGCCACCGGTTGGCGCATTGCACGTTCAACTCGCGGCGACCCGTCGCACTCCGCAGCAGCGCGCGTGCTGCGAACGCTGGAGGACACCCCGTTTTATGCCCGCTCGCTGCTCGCCCTGCAATGGGAAGGACAGACCGTGACGGCGATGCACGAAAGCCTGTCACTGGAGCGCTTTCGTGCGCCGTGGGTGCGCGCCCTGCTCCCTTTCCGCATGCCGCGGCGAACCGGAACATGATCGTGACAATCGCGCAGCGCGCTAACCTCCCTTGCCTGTGCTGTTATGTTTGCTTGCGTCCTGCTCGCACGAGCGACGCGACGCACGGCGCGTCGCGGCGAGGTCAGCGATTGCAAGCGCCACAATCAGCCCGAAGAAGAGCAGCCATTCGTACTGGATCATCCATGCGAACACGATGTCATCCCGCGATCGCGGTCCTCTCAATCAAGCAACGCGAGCGTAGCTCCTCCGGCGCCCCGCGCCCGGGCTCGGGTACGACGACGGACTGACCTTGGCGCAGCTTCCGGCCGATCACCCCCTGCGGCGTTCGCTGGCCGATGAGGTTCACGCGCGACCGCCGGCGGCAGTGTCGAGTCCCGCCGTGGTGTCGATACTGGCACTGTCAGATGCGCCCGCGGAGTCCGTTCTGGATTCCGTCATCGAACTGGCACAAAGCCGTGGCGTCGAGGCGACGGCCACGCCGCGCGCTGCACATGCGATCGTTGAACTGCCGGCGCTGCGCATCAAATGGGAGCGTCACGGCGAGTTCTCGAGCCTGACGCTCATTGCCCCGGCGCCGGTCGCGACGCTCGGTGAAGTCAGCGATGCTGGCTACCCCTCGGCGTTCGACATGGTGCCAAGCGACTGGCTGGCGCGGCTGCCGGGCCGCGTCATCGCGGCAGCCGACATCCTCGTGCTGCCGTTTGGCGCCGAGGAGCCGCAGCCCGGCGCCTTCGCGCAACTCTTCGACCGTGATGCGCTAGCAGGTTCGTCAATTCTCGACGAAGCCGCCTGGATGTTCACGGACTTCGTGGTCCGGCCGAACGGGCGCAGCCGCTGGCTGGTCCTTGACGTCCGCATGGGTCGTGCACAGACGGCGCGCACCGTGCAACGGGTCATCGAGGTCGAGGTATACCGCATGGTGGCGCTACTCGGCTTCCCGCTGGCGCGGGCCGCGTTCGGCGAACTCAACCGTGTCGAGCGGGAACTCGAAACCATCACGGCTGCGACTGCCGCGCTGCACGCCGAAGCAGCGACGCCGGCCACTCGGAACGAAGAGCGGCGTCTGCTGGACGAGCTGACGCGGGTCGCCGCAGAGGTCGAGCGCATGACCGCGGCGAGTGCGTTTCGCTACTCGGCCTCGCAGGCATACTGGGAGATCGTGCGCTCGCGTGTCGCGGAACTGCGCGAGCAGCGACTGGGGGACCTGCGCACGCTGAGCGGCTTCCTGAGCCGGCGCCTGGCGCCTGCGATGAACTCCTGCGCGGCGGCAGCGCGCCGCCAGGAAGCGCTGTCCGCCCGAATCGAGCGCGCCGGCAGCCTCTTGCGCACTCGCGTCGACATCGCGCGCGAAGAACAGAACCAGCAACTCCTCACCGCGATGGATCGCCGCAGCAAACTGCAGCTCCGGCTGCAGCAGACGGTCGAGGGTCTGTCGGTGGCGGCGATCGCCTACTACATGGTCGGGCTAGCCGGCTACCTGCTGAAGCCGCTGGCGACGGTTTGGCCGGGATTGAAGATCGAATGGATCACGGCCGCGCTGATCCCGGTCATCGCCTTCGCAGTGTGGCGGGGCGTGACCCGAATCCGTCGACGCATCAAGGTCGACTGACGCGGACTCAGGCGAGGCGTCGCGGCGTGGCAGGCGCGTAGGCCAGCCGGTCGCGATGGCCAAGGTCTTCGAACAACGCCAGAACACGCAGCAGACGCTGGTCGTAGCGCCACCATGCGGCCGGCATGCGCGCGGCGACGGGATGCGGCATGCGTTGCACCGCATCCACCAGGAACAGGATGGCATCAAGCGTCTGCACTGACGCCTCATGCTTCAGGCCATTGCCGACCGACAGCGCCTGCGCCAGCAACACCGCCTTGCGTCGCGCCGGAACAACTGCGCGACTGGAGATGGAGTCGTGCCCGCGTCGTCGCACTTCGTGACCGATCTCTGCGTACAGCAGGCGGGCCGCCCGGATCGCCGGGCGGCACCCGCGCGGCAAAGCCGCGATGCCCGCATCAGCCTGCCGGTACAGACGATCCGCCGCAACTAGGACGTGCTCGATGACGCGCGCCAGCGCCGCGTTGTGTTCTGGAGCACAGAGCCAGCCCTCGGGGTCGAGTCCCTCTTCGCGCATCCATACGCGGGGTAGATACAGACGTCCACGGAACGCATCCTCGCCGACATCGCGCGCGATGTTGGTGAGCTGCATCGCGACGCCAAGGTCGCACGCGCGTGCCACGGCGTCGGATGCGCGCACCCCCATCAGTAGCGCCATCATCGCGCCAACCGTACCGGCCACGCGCGCCGCGTAGTCCGTCAGCTGCTCCAGCGTCTCGTACTGGCGTCCGCCGGCGTCCCACTCGAAGCCTTCCAGCAGCGCCTCGAGCAGCGTGCGCGGCACGGCATGCGCGCGGACAACATCCGCCAACGCACGATCGACCGGGAACGGCAGCGGATCCGCCGCGTAGATGCCGTCAAGCCGTGCACGCAGCTGATCCAGCGCGCGCTCGTAGTTATCGCCCAGGTCGATGGCGTCATCGGCCATCCGGCAGAAGGCATAGAGCGCCGTCGCGTCCGCACGCACGCTGGCCGGCAGCACGCGCGAGGCGAGGAAGAACGTCAATGATCCGCTTCTCAGCAAAGTCGCGCAGGCGGCCGCGTCGCCCGCGGTCGCGAAAGGCCGGTCAGGCGAATGCGGCGGCATCAGGAACCACGGCGTCGAGAACGCGAGCCGATGACAGGACTCCGGGCAGGCCCGCTCCGGGATGCGTGCCGGCCCCGACCAGGTAGAGACTGTCGAGCTCTTCGCTACGGTTGTGTGGTCGGAACCAGGCGCTCTGCGTCAGCACCGGCTCGAAGCTAAACGCCGCACCCTTGGGGGAGAGCAGTCGATCGCGGAAGTCGAGTGGCGTCATCACGCGCGAGGTGACAATCGCGTCGCGCAGGCCCGGCAGCAGCGTCGCTTCGAGGTGACGTTCGATCGACTGGCGATACGGCTCCGCCTGCGTGGCCCAGTCCACGCCGCTGTCCAGATGCGGCACCGGCGACAGCACGTAGAACGTATCGCCGCCCCCGGGCGCCAAGGATGGATCGCCGGCGGTCGGCCGGTGCAGGTAAAGGCTGAAGTCCGATGCCAGCTCTTTGCGTTCGAAGATGTCCTCGAGCAGCTTTCGATAGCGCGGCCCGACCAGGATCGTGTGATGCGGAACGTTGTCGAAGCGCCGGCGCGTGCCGAAGTACCAGACGAAAAGACTCATCGAATATCTCGCGCGCCCGAGCTTGCGATCGTTCCAGCGGCGGCGCGGCAGGTCGCGCAGCAGTTGTCCGTACGTCCAGGCCGGATCGGCGTTAGAGACCACGACATCAGCCTTGATCTGCTCGCCGCTCGCGAGCTGCACTCCTGTCGCACGACCAAGCCGATGCGTGATGGCCGTCACCTCGGAATTCATCCGCAGCGAGTTGCCCTGGCCCTCGATCAGGCGCACGAGCCCATCGACGAGACGGTTGGTGCCGCCAATCGCGCAATGCACGCCATGGCGTCGCTCGAGGAATGCAATCAGCCCATAAATCGACGTGACGTTGAACGGATTGCCGCCAACGAACAGCGGGTGAAAGCTGAACACGAAACGCAATCGCTCGTTGCGCAGGTACCGCGACACCAAGCTGTAGAGGCTGCGCTGGCTGCCAAGGCGCGCCATCTTGGGAAGGATGCGCGCCATGTCGATCCACGAGTTGAACGGCACGTGGCCCAGCTGCTCGAAGCCGACCTCGTAGACCGCTTCGCTCGCACGCATGAAGGCGTCGTAGCCGGCGACATCGTCGGCCGAGAACTTCGCGATCTGCGCGCGCATCGCCTGCGGATCGGACGAGCAGTCGAAAGTGGCACCGTCGGCGAAGAGGATGCGGTAAAAGGGATCGACCGCGCGCAGTTCGACGTCATCGGCCAGGCGGCGGCCTGCCAGCGACCACAGTTCCTCGAACAGGAACGGCGCGGTGACGATCGTCGGACCGGCGTCGAAGGTATAACCATCCTGCCGGAATACGTAGGCACGTCCGCCCGGAGCATCCAACCGTTCGAGCACCGTGACGCGATAGCCACGCGCACCGAGCCGTACGGCGGCGGCCAGACCGCCAAAGCCGCTGCCGATTACGACCGCATGGGCGCGGCATCGCCTTTTTGGGGCGGTCGGTGCGGCAGGCAGGAAACTTGTGTACATGACGCCGCCACAATAGCAGCGTCAAGTCTACTTGTCAGCTATTTGTAACGCAACGTTGACAGTCTCGAACTAGCGGCGCAGCACCCCCTGGCGGCGCGCGAAGTCGATGACGGCGTCGGCGACCTTGCTTGGCGCTTCCTCGTGCATCAGGTGGCCATAGGCCGGCAGCCGCTGCACTTCGGCACGCGGCAGCCGCTGCGCGACGACCTCCGCCTCGACCGGACTCACGGTGCGGTCGCGGCCGCCGACCAACAGCGCGACCGGAACATCGAGCCGGTCCAGGTCACGGTCGAGCGCCACGAGATCCCATGCGGCCATCATGCCCAGGACGCCGGCGATGTGCGACGGATCCCGCACCAGACGGGCGTAGCCGTCGACGCCCGCTGCGTCCAGGGTGGACCCGGTGCTGCGGATCAGCCGTTGCACCGCCGTTCGGTCGGCGGCGCGCCATGCCAGGAGTTGCGGCACCCAGGGCGTTGCCGCCAGCAACTTCGCGAATGGCGAGAACACCGCGCCGGGGATCCCACGAAACGGCAGGAACGCACCGTTCAGGCTGACGAGCGCGCGCAGTCCGAATGCACCATCGAGATACAAGCGCGCAAGGATCGCGGCGCCCGCCGAATGCCCGAGGCCAAGGACAGGCTTGATGGCGAGCGCGTCTAGCAGCTGCCGCACGCTGGCAGCAATTCGCGGAAGCGATAGGCCGGCCACGGCCGGCCGCTCCGTGAAACCATGCCCTGGAAGGTCGGGAGCTACCACGGTGAAGCGCCTAGAGAGCAGCGGACCCAAATCGCGCCACGAGTGCGTCGAGGCGCCGGTCCCGTGCAGCAGCAGCGCCACCGGCCCGCGGCCACTGACCTGAACATGCCAGCGCAGTCCGCCGGCGTCCACGAAGCGGCTTGCCTCACGGTTGGGCCAGTCGGGGCCGTCGACCTCCCAGTCAAGCGCGGCGTTGAGCGCGGGCGCCGGCGCAACCGCCGCGGCATCGCCGTGCCGCACTCGCCAAACGCCGCTTGCGGTGGGGATCACTGCTGGATGGTCCGGTGTTCTTTGGACGATTCCGCGATCGTGCACGTTCCCGCGGCAGTGCGCGCCCAGCGCATTTCGAATATGCAGGCAGCCGCCCCGGCCGATTCACAACTTGTTTCAACGACGACCGAGTACCGACTGACCAAAGCGCAGAACAGCCGCTCGAAGGTCGCGGCATAGTAGTCGCACTGTGGCGTGTCGGCGCGGACGGCGCGTGCGAGCGGATTACCGGAGATCGACACGCGCACCGGCGAGTACTCAAGTACCTCGAAGCGGCCACTGCCGGCGAACGTCCACGCGTGCCGTGTGACCGCGGCCAGCAACACCCGCGCCGCAAGTGCGGGGGGCAGGCACTTGAGCAACCACTGCACGAGACTCGGAATCCGGTGCGCGAGAAGGTAGGACCCGGTGCGTCGGCCCGCCTCGCGCGCCACGTCACGCGCCGCGGCGGCATCAAATGTCGCGCGCACCTCCGTGTGCAGGCGTATCACTTCCGCTTCGTCGATCATCTGTGTCGGCAGTGCGTCGACGTACCGCGCCAGGCCGGCGCGCCTTAAGATCGCGGCCGTGCGCGGGGCGCCGAAGCGTTCAACAAGCACTTCGGCGATGCGCGTAACCGCATTTGGTCCGATGCGTGACGAAGGCATTTCATGAGCCATGGTCGCCATCGTCGGTCCTCGCCGTGTCTTTCCGTCACGCCGGCGTGCGGGTGTCGTTCTCCGCGAGCTGTTCGGTGCCGCCGCCGCACGCCATCGCAGCGATCTGCTCGCCCTTGCGCCGCTTGCGCTCGATCTTGGGGCCGTGCATCGTGATCCAACCCGCGTCGACCTGCGCCAGCGCCTCGACGTCGACACGATCGATGCGACGCGCGTTGTCGAACGCGAAGTCGACGTTCTTCTTGCTTTGCGGACCCCAGTAGCCGACGCGGCCGAGGTCATAGAACGTGCGCGCAAAGCCGCTCTTCGCAAAGGCCTTCAGGCATCCCATCAGGTAACTGCGCCGCCGCTTGTCCTTGGTCCACGGATACTGCAGAAACGCCTTGCTCATAAAGAAGCGGCGGTAGTTGTGCATCACGCGATCGAGCAGTTCCGCGCGGTCCATGGCGTCGGGCTTCATGATCGGCGTCACGAAGTTGTACTTCTCGAAGTCGAACACCTCGACCTTGTCGCCGAGCTCCTGGAACAGGTCCGAGAACGGCCATGGCGTGTACATCGCCCAGTTGGCCATGTCGGGCTTCCAGTCGCGCGCCATGCGATAGGTCTCTTCCAGCGTCTCGGCGCGTCTCGTTCTCGAGCCCCACGATGAACTGCGCTTCGGCGACGATGCCCGCGTCGCGCAGCAGCTGGATCGCCTTCTTGTTCTGCGCGATCGTCGTTTCCTTGCGGAAGCGGTCGAGCTTGAGCTGCGCTGCCGCCTCGGTGCCGAGCGAGACGTGGACCAGCCCGGCCCGGCGGAACATCGGCAGTAGCTTCTCGTCGCGCAGGATGTCGGTCACGCGGGTGTTGATGCCCCACTGCAAGCCGAGGTCGCGCGCGATCAGCTCCTCGCAGAACGCGATGAACTTCTTGCGGTGGATCGTCGGCTCCTCGTCCGCGAGGATGAAGAAGCCGACCTTGTGCTCGCGCACCAGCGACTTCGATCTCGTCGACCACCGCCTTCGGATCGCGTACCCGGTAGTCGCGCCAGAACTTCCACTGGCTGCAGAAGCTGCACGTAAACGGACAGCCACGCGCGAAGTTCGGGATCGCAACGCGCACCCCCATCGGGATGTAGATGTACTTGTCCCACTCGAGGATGCCCCAGTCGGGCAGGATGCGGTCGAGATCCGCGATCGGCGGCTCGGCCGGCGTCGCGATCACTTTGCCGCCGGCGAGATAGGCGATGCCTTTCACCGCGCCGCGGTCGACGGCCCACGTACCATCGTCGACCGCGCGAACCAAGTTCAGGAAAACCTGTTCGCCTTCGCCGCGCACAACCGCGTCGATCCAAGGCGCCTCGCGCAGCACCTGCGGGTACATGAACGTGCCGTGGATGCCCCCCAGCACCGTGACAATCGTCGGGTCGACCTCCTTGGCAAGGGCTAGCAGCCGTTCGGCCTTGTAGATCGCCGGCGTGATCGCGGTGCAGCCGACGATGTCCGGGCGATACGAGGCAATCTCGCGCACGCACCTCATCATCGTCCAGGTGATGCGTCATTGCGTCGACGAAGACGACGTCGGAGTACGCCGCCCGCCTTCAGGTAGCCCGCGAGGTAGGCGACCCAGGCCGGCGGCCAGTTGCCAGCGATTTCGGCGCCGCCGGAGTGGTAGTTCGGATGCAACAGCAGGACGCGCATGGGCCCTCCAAAGGCCGAAGCCTGGCCGCCCACGCTAGCCAAGTCGCGCCCGAGACACTTGAGCGATGTCAACAAATGTAGACACCATCTGTGTACCGCATAATTGACACTTGCGCAAGGCCTTGGCCTGCCACTCGTGCCTCTGGATGCGTGTGGCCGGACCTGGTTCAGTTCGGCGTCGCGGCCCGCACGGCTCGCGACATTACGGTGGCATCCGCGTGCGGCAGCGGGAGGTAGCGCGCACCCAGTTCCCTAGCTACGCGCTCGGCCAGAGGCTCGGGCCGCGGCGACGTGTCGATCAGCAGCGCCGAAAAGCCCAGCGCACGCGTTTGGCGCGCTGCGGCGAGTGCGTCCTGTTCCGCCTGCGCACGGCCACTACTGCCATCGCGCGCGACGTTGGCGCGACCGTCCGTCAGAAACACCAGCACTGGCGTATCGCCCCGCCGCGCAATTGATTCCGCCAGTTGCGCGGCGGCTTCCACCCCCGCGGCCAACGGTGTGCCGCCGCCCCCCGGCAGGCCGGCGAGGCTGCGCTTGGCACGCACGAGGGAGCGAGTTGGCGGCAGCACGAGTTCGGCGTGCTGCCCACGGAAAACGACCAAGGCGACGCGGTCGCGTCGCACATAGCAATCGGCCAACAGCAATTCGACCGCCCCCTTGGCTTCCGCCATACGATGCAACGCCTGCGAGCCCGAGGCGTCGACCACGAAGATCGTCGTCGTTTGGCGGTGCTGCTTGGTGCGCGTGATGCGGAAATCGTCTGGCCGCACCGAGATGCGCGCCTGCGACCCGGGGCGCGAAGCGCTCCGCCGCAGCAGTTGCCAAGGCGCCGCGGCGCGTAGCGTTTCGATGACGTTGAGACGCAGGCCTGCATGCAGCTCGCCGCGGCGCGTTCCGACGGGCCGCCCACGCGAGCGTGAGGCCTGCAGCGCGCCGGCGCGTCCATGCGCACGAGCCGGCGATCGCAGGCGATCGCTCACGAGGCGCGCCAGCAATCCGGCCGGAATCGCCGCCTGCGCCGCCGCAAGCACGACATCGTCCAGCGGGCGATCCGTCGCTTCGTCGTGCTCGCCCTGCCCTGTGGGCGGCGGCGGGCTGCCGTCCTCGGCAGGCGCTGAATCGGCCTCCTCCGACGGCAACTGCGTCGCGCGCGGCGCGAGCACCAGGCGCGCTGCTTCGGCGGCATGCTGCGGTTCGACGGCGTCCTTACGGTCCAGCGCGGCCAGCACGCGGGCCGCACGCAACGCCAGCAGCGGCGCGCGCAATGAGCCGATGCCGAGCGCGGCGGCCGTCGCCGTGAGGGCGCCTACCGTTTGCTCGTCCACCTGCACCCGCCCAAGGTGCGCGCGCGCTCGGGAGATGGCACGCTCGTCGATCGAGATGGGTCGCACCTCGCGCGTCGACACGGCGGTCAGATCGAGGTGAAACGCCACCCGGTCGAGCAGTGCGTGTGCGACGGGTGCATCGTCGTCGGTGCGCTCGTCGAGTGCGACGATGCCGATGCGTGCGCGCAGACGCTGCGCCAGTCCGTCCCGCTCGAGTTGCACTTCGCCCGAGTCCAGCACGGTGGCGATGCGTGCCGCGGCCGACGGCGCCAGGCGATCGGCCATGGGCAGGATGACGATGCCGCCATCGGCCTCCGCCAGCAGGCCGCGCTGGGCGATCGGACGTCCCGCCGCCAGCGTCGCCGTCAAGTCAAGCCCGCCGAGCAGGCGATCGTCTGCGATGTGCAGGGGTGCGCGGCGCCACGGCGTGTCTGCCGGCAGGCCTGCGCGCATCGACTCCAGCCACTGATCACGTACCGGTCCCGGCGAGGCCCGTATCCAGGCGCCGCCGAGGCCGGCCGTGTCGACCGCTAGCAGCAGCGCCGCGCGGGTCGCATCCGTCCACGCGGAGCTATCGGAAGTCGAAGAAGTCACGCGGCCGCGCGCTCAGCGCCGAAGAACTCCGCGAGCGCCCGTTCGACGCGTGTCGTCGAGCCGGCATCATCCAGCGGACTGCGCCGCAGCCGATGGCGCAGCGCCGACGGCGCGACCCGCTTCAGATGCGCATCCCCTACCGCGGCATCGCCGTCGAGCGCGGCCAGCGCACGCGCCGCGCGCATCAACGTGAGTTCACCGCGCAGGCCGTCCGTGCCGAGTTTCATGCAGAGCTGTGCCGCGCGTGTCAATGTTGCGTCCGTCACCTGCACAGTAGCCAATCTCGCGCGCGCGGCGACGACCTGCCGGCGCAGCCGTGCCTCATCCTTCTTCCAACCCTCAATGAACGCATCCGGCGCACGCTCATAGTCGTCGCGTCGCCGCACGACGGCGATGCGCGCCGGCAGATCGATCGGTGTCTTCACTTCGACCGACAGCCCGAAGCGGTCGAGCAGCTGCGGCCGCAGTTCGCCTTCCTCCGGATTGCCGCTTCCGACCAGCACGAAACGAGCCGGATGCCGCACGCTGATGCCTTCACGCTCGACGACGTTCTCACCCGAGGCCGCGACATCGAGCAGAAGATCCACCAGGTGATCTTCGAGCAGATTCACCTCGTCGATATAGAGAAAGCCACGATGTGCACGCGCAAGCAGCCCGGGCTCGAACGCCTTGATGCCCTGAGACAGTGCACGCTCGAGGTCGAGTGCGCCGACCACGCGGTCCTCGGTCGCACCGAGCGGCATGTCAACGACCGGAACCGGCACCTGCCGTGCCTTCAGCGTCCCGCTGTTGCCGGAGCGGCAGGTATCGCACAGTTTCGCTGGCGCCGCCGGATCGCAGGCGTACATGCAGCCGACCACGACCCGCATCGGCGGCAGCAACGCGGCCAGCGCGCGGACCGCGGTGGACTTGCCGGTGCCGCGGTCTCCAAACACGAGCACGCCGCCGATCGATGCATCGACCGCGGCGATCAGCAGCGCCAGCTTCATCTCGTCCTGGCCGACGATCGCGGAAAACGGAAACGCAGCTGCCATGGAGGTATGTGTGAGTAGGTGCGGCGCGAGCATACCGGCACGTGGCGAAGACGGGTCGGCGGTTTCTTGAACAGCCGGTTCGGACGAGCCGCTATCACGGCGGGAACTTGCTGCCGGCTCGCCACGAAACCGAGGAGCTGGGTCCGCGTTGCCCGGATCCGCCCGTCCGTCGCCACGCGAGCTAGGCGTCTTGGCCGCGAACGGCCGTGGCCGCAGTGCCGGCGCAATGCCGTTGGTCTGGCGCAAGCCGCAATAAAGGACGAGCGCCACGAGCAACATCGATTGCGCTGCAGTCTTGTGGCGTAAACTCGACGGACTCGGTTGTTCCGGTAGGTCGACGGAGCGGAAGCTCCGCCCTGGGAAAAGGGAGTGACACAAGATCCTGCTCGGCGCATGGACCTCAGCGCGCTATCCGATTACGCGCCTGAGCTGGCAGCCACCTTCGTTCGCGTGGCGGGCGACATCGCACTCGTTCTCGACGCCGACGGCGTCATACAGGCAGTCGAACTCGGCGGCGATGCGCTGGCGCCTTCGATGCAGGAATGGACGGGCCGTTCCTGGGTCGAAACCGCAACACTGGAAACCCGCCGCAAGATCGAGCAGTTGCTGAAGGAAGCTTTCAGCACCGGGGTTTCCAGGCGTCGCGAGGTCAATCATCCGTCCTCCTCCGGCGTCGACTTCCCGATTGCGTGGGCGGCGATCCGCCTGGGCGAGCAGGGGCGGGTTCTCGCCGTCGGCAGGGATCTGCGCGCGATAACCGCGATTCAGCAGCGCTTCGTCGAAGCGCAGCAGCGGCTGGAACGCGACTACTGGAAGGGCCGCCAGGCGGAAGCCCGATACCGCGCGCTGTTCCACGTCGCGACCGATGCCGTCTTCGTGCTCGATGCAGCGACGTTGACGATCGTCGAGGCCAACCAGGCGGCCGCGCAGCTGCTGGACTCACCACTTGCAAGCCTGGCCGGTGCGCCCTTTATCGCACACATCGATCCGAGTTCACGGCCAGCTATCGACGAACTACTGGCGCAGGCACGGAGCAGCGGCAGCCCGGCTGAAGTGCGGTCGCGTATCGCCGGGCGCAGCCTGATGGTCAACATTTCGGCCACGCCGCTCCGCTCGCCCGAAACCACGCTGCTGATGGTGCGGGCGCACGCGGTCGATTCGCAGGAGGCCGAGCCTGATCACGTCCGGCTTGCCAATCTGGTGGAACGACTGCCAGACGCCGTGGTGATTGCCGATTCCAGCGGTCGCGTAAGGATGGCCAATCCGGCGTTCGTCAGCCTGGCCGCCGAGCGCGACGAAGCGAACCTACTGGGGCGATCGCTGGCGGACTGGGTCGCGCCAGTCAGAGGCTTTGGCGCAGTGCTTGCCGCGGCCCGGCAGGGCGGCATCGTTCCTTCCTTTAATGCGACGACCACCTCCGGGGCCATGGTGGAGTGCACCGCCGTCTTGCTGCCCGACGGTGACCAGGAGTGCATCGGCTTCACTATCCGTCGCAGCGAGGAAGCGGCTACGTCCGCCAACGCCCTGGCAGCCCTGGTCGAAGTGTTAACCGTGCAAATGGGCACTCTCGATCTGCCAAACCTGATGCGTGAGGTCGCAGAACACGCCGAGCGGCACTTCGTTCGCACGGCGCTTGACCGCTCGGCGGGCCGCACCGGCGAGGCGGCGCGCCTTCTCGGCATCACCGAAAACGCGTTGCAGACCGGTTTGCTGCGTCTGAACATCGGCCCCAGCGCCCAGTCGGAAGACGCGCCGCCGCGCGCCAGCTGACCGTGCTCGGTAGTCCGGCATTCGGGCAGGCGGACCTCACCAACTGCGAGCGTGAGCTCATTCACCTCGCGGGCTCGGTGCAGCCCCATGGCCTTCTGCTGGTACTACGCGAGCCCGACTTTGCGATCATCCAGGTCAGCGCCAACTGCGACCACCTGCTCGGCCGCAGCGCACCGCAAGTGCTGCAACGTCCGCTCGCCGATCTGGGCAGTGACCTGACCGCCGCGGTCGAGGGCGTTGCCAAGGAACCTTTGGTCGAACCGTCTCGGCTGCGCGCTCGCGTGCAGATTGGATCCGGAGTCATCGATTTCGAAGGTAGCGTTCACCGGATCGCGGGCGTTGGCCTGGTGCTCGAACTGGAACCCCTGGCAGCGGTCGACCCGCGGGACACCGGCATCGAGACGGTCGACTGCGACACCGACGCGCTGCTGGAGCGAGTGAACGCCGCAGTCGAGCGCTTCAGTGTCGCCTCCAATATTGGCGCACTCAGTCACGCCGTGGTCGGCGCGATCCGCGACCTGACCGGCTACGACCGGGTCATGGTTTACCGCTTCGACCCCGACGGGCACGGCAAGATCATTGCCGAGGCTCGGCATGCACGGCTCGAGTCGTTGCTGGGTCACCACTATCCCGCCACCGACATCCCTCAGCGCGCGCGCGAGCTGTACATCCGCAACCGTGTGCGTGTCCTGGTCGATGTCGGGTACCAGGCCGCTCCTCTAGAGCCACCGCTGCTGCCGGACGGCAAGCAGCTTGACATGTCGCGCTCCTACCTGCGCAGCATGTCGCCGTTGCACATCCAGTACCTGAAGAACATGGGCGTCACGGCAACCCTGGTCGCCTCGTTGGTGCGCGAGGGCCGGCTTTGGGGACTGATTGCCTGCCACCACTACACCCCGCGTAACCTTCGTTACGCCGTGCGCGCCGCCTGCGAACTTCTCGCCGAAGTGATTGCCACGCGCATCGCCGCCATCGAGAACTACGCGCACGCGCAGGTGGCGATTCTGGTGCGCCGCCTCGAGCAGCGTTTGATCGAGGCAACTTCCACCGACGGTGACTGGCGGCTCGCGCTGTTTCGCAATCCACGTGTATTGCTGCAGCCGCTCGACGCGACCGGCGCTGCACTCTTTCATGGTGGCGAGATCACCTGCGCGGGCGAAGTGCCGTCCACGCCGGAGTTGCAGGCGATATTGCGGTGGGTCGACGCACAAGGCAGTGAGTCGCTGTACGCGACCAACGCAATCGGCAGGCTTGATCACGCGCTCGAGTCACTGACGCCCATGGCGAGCGGCGTACTGGCGATGCGCCTTTCAACGTCGCGGCCGGACTTCCTGATGTGGTTTCGCAAGGAGCAGCTGCAGTCGGTGACATGGGCGGGAGACCCGTCCAAGCCGGTGATCGGCGACGATCCGATGCAACTCTCGCCCCGTCGCTCGTTTGCCGCGTGGTCGGAAATCGTGCGCGGCACGGCGCTGCCTTGGTCCAGTGCTGAGCTCGTCTTGGCGCGCGCGATCGGCACCGCGCTGATCGACATCATCGTCCAGGTTCACGCGGTGCGTCTGCTCATCGCCGAGCATCAGGTAACGCAGTTGCGCTGTACGGTGCTGACTTCCAACGAGCCGGTCGCCATCGCCAACCCAGCCGGGCGGCTGCTGTTTTCGAACGATGCGTTCTATCGCCTGGCCGGCCGCACCCACGTCGAACTGCAAAGCCTGCAGGGGCTGGCCGGCGTTTTCGATGACGCCACAAGCGTTCGTGAACTGCTCGCACGACTGCTCGAGGAGCGCACCTCGTGGCGCGGCGAGCTGATACTGCGTTCCAGCGGTACGAGACTCGTACCGGTACATCTGCGCGCCGAAGTCGTGCCGGGCCAGGATGGCTCGGTCCTCGGCTACATGCTGACCCTGATGGACCTGACGGACAGAAAGCGCACCGCAGCGGCGCGGCTGCAGCTTGAACAGTCGCTATCAAACGCGCTGGACGAGACCGGAGAGCGGACGCCCGATAAAGTGATTGGCGCGATCATGGCAAACGCGAGCCTTGCAGCTATGGACATTGCCGACGCCGGCGTCGGGCCGGAAATGGCCCCGTTGCTCGAGGAAGTTGAGGCCTCGGCGCGGCGCGCCGCCGCGCTGTACACCCAGATTCGCGCCCACGGCCGCTAAGTTGGCGGCGGCGTTATCGAAGCGACAGGAAGCGCTGGCACGTCGCCAAGCTGCTCGAAGAGTTTGATGTGGTAGCGAAAGGCGAGCCTGGCTTCGTCCACCAGCCGCGCTTGTTCTTCGGGCGTCAGCGTGATCGAGTCAAGCGCCGCTCGCAGCCGTACCGCGAGCACTTCGGGTTCTTCCGAGAACCGATAAAACTCCTGTCCAGAGTCCTTCGTGAGGGCGAGAGCCGATGCAATCGCGCGGCGGACGATCTGTCCGCCGCTCAGGTCGCCGAGATAGCGGACGTAGGCGTGCGATATCAGCGCGCGCGGATCGGCCCGGGCCACTTCGTCGAGCCGCTCGACGTAGCGAATCAGCGTCGGCTTTAGCGGAATCTCGTGCGCCCAGCGCACGCCGTGCAGCGATTCAAGGTCGCTCGCCAGCGCCGCGCAGCGGGCGAGCACCGGAAGCGACATCTGCCCTATCGCAGGGTCTGCGGCGTGCCGTGCCAGGTTGGCCTCCAGCGTCCAATACAGTGCATGCAGGTTACGCAGCAAGGCACAGTACCCGCCACGGGCGACGCGACCGCGAAACAAGTCGCGCATGATCCCGGCCCTCTCTGCCTCGCGATGCAGCTCAGCGGTCCCTTCCCGCAGCGCTGTCGCCAAGGGCGGTTGCGGTTGCGGCGAGGGGTTGGCGGACGAGAGAGCGATCGTTGGCATACCGGCAATGTACCCATTCAATTGCGACCGCGAGACGAGCGGTGGCGACCGACCTGTGCGACCGCGTGCACGCCGTTTAATCGCGACGCCGGTTTCCTAACGAGCCACAACTGTGCGTTGCTGCTCGGAACCCCAACGTCTGCATAACGGCAGAACTTCGGTTGTCTTAAGAGCCCGAGGATTTGTGTTCCGCGACATCAATGTCGTAAACGCTGACCTCGCAAACGCGCCGCTTTCCGAGGTCCCGTTTGACATAGTCTCGCAGCCAAAGTCGTAAACGACAGTCCAGTAAGGTACCTTCTTTGGTCTCCGTCGGACACTAAACGCGTAAACCGACCAGTCAACTTTTTGACTCAGCGGCTGCGGCGGTCACCCATGCACTCAAGCCGGGCGCAAAGCGGGCCCTCCAAGGATCCCTGTCCGTAGGAACCAGGGTAGCTACTTCGCCCGCTTGGCAGGGCCGACGACGGTGAGGTTTTACATAGCAGTCGCCATCCGTTGTGTCGTAAGTGCTTCGATCACCTAAAGCACCGCCGCCAAGCGCCACGATACCTCCTGGAAAATCGTGCCGACAGGCGATGCCGTAGCCCCATTGACGATGAAATTGACACTCGTCGCCGCGACGTGATCGAAATATCGCTGCCAGTCAGCAGGGCAATCAGTGCCGGCGGGCTCGATCGTGCCGCGGCTGCAAAGGGGCTCGCAAGCCTGAGCGAGCGACTCCGACGCCCGCTTCGTCGAATTACCGGCCGTTGGGAGCGCTTTTATCGGCTCCGGCCCGTAGCGCGACCGAAGCCTAATGCACTACGCTGGATTCTGTTCTGTTGAACAGCCGTCAGCCATCTCACCGCGAAGCGCCCCAATGCTGCCCTGGCAGGAACTCTCGCTGAAGATCGCCGTCACCGCACTGGTGCTGGCGGTGGTACTGCCGCTGGTCGGATTTGCCTTCACGCGCGACGGCTCCGCTGGCCTGCGGGCATTGCGCACCGGTGCCATCGTTCTGGGCGTCGTCGCGCTGATCGCCGGCGTGGTCGCCGCGCTGGGCGAAATCTGGCGCTAGTGTTCCGGCGCCGCCTGTGGGGTGACCGTCAGCCGGCTTCCGCCTCGAGCACCTGCGGCGGGAGCGGCGCGTCGAGCGCCGCGCAGACCATCCTCAGACAGACCGCCGATTTCCAGTTCGTCTCGCCGTCCACGAACGCGAGCGCGGTCGCGGCCTTGATCAACAGGGGTTTGACCAGCGGTGCCAGCTGATTGAGCCGATCCAGCGCGGCTGTGACGTCGTCAAGGCGAACGTCGGCGGCCGGTACGAACACCAGTTCCACGTCGCGCAGCGTGACGGCCCCGGCGTTGAACGCGTGCTCGGCACGGTCCGGCGCACGTACGGCAGCGACCAGCGACAGCACCAGGCCGACCTCGCCTGAAAGCGGCGCGAGTTCAGCAAAGCGCACCGGGACGGCGCGACCGGAGTCTGGACCGAGGCGCCGCTTCAATATCGTGAACAGCAGGAACTCGGGCACAGTCAAGCGGCCATCGGCCGCAATCAGCAAGTGTGCGGTGCGCAGCAACGACGTCCGCGCTTCAAGCGGCAGCTTGCGTAGCGCGGGCATGGCGACGTCCACCAGCGGCTGACGTGCGCCCGGCGGCAGACGCTGGATCTGGTCATGACAGCCATCGGCAATCGTCGCTGCTTCGGCCCCGTAGGCTTCCGCGATCAGCGCACGCTGCTGGCCGCGCAAATCCTGATCCTTGTCAACGAGCATGGCCAACACCAGGAGCTGAGCCCGCATGCCGTCGCTGGCTGCACGCCGCAGTGACTCGATCAGCGCGCGCTGATTCTCGTCGAGCGCGAAGTCACGATTGCGCGGTGGCCGCACCGTTCCGATCTCGGCAGCGACACTCGCGGCGGCACCCGTACCGGCTGCCATCAGGCCCGCGACCGGACTGGTGTGGTCCGGCAGTACGTCGGCCGACTGCGCCACCGCGGTCAGGGCGGCCACCGACGGCACGTACTGGATAGGCGAGCGCGGCCGCATGGGTTCCTGCGCCGGTTCGAGGCCGCCCAGCGCGAGCGCGACGGCATTCTCCGGCGCCGGCAAGGAGCCCACGGCCCGGCCGTATATGCGACGCAGTCGCTCGTCCATCGGCGGATGGGTCGCGAAGATACCGCGCACGAAACTCGGTCGCGCTGCACCGAGGAACAGGTGTGAAAGCGACTCCGCCTGCGGATGATCGATCCGCGAGCCGAGCCCGGACTGCTCGGTAAGACCGGCGATCTTGCGCAGCGCGCCCCCGATGCCATCCGGATTCCGGGTGAACTGCACGGCACTGGCGTCGGCCAGGAACTCGCGCTGGCGTGACACACCGGCCTTGATCAGCCGACCGAAAAATACACCGATGTACCCGAGGATCCACAGGGCCAGCCCGGCCGCCACCAGCGCCGCGATGGCGCTGCCGCTGCTGCGGCTTCCACCGCGAGTGCGACCGCCGAGCTCAAGCAGGAATCGCCCGGCCAGCGCAACAATCAGCAGACCGTACAACACACCGATCAGGCGCAGGTTGAGCCGCATGTCGCCATTCAGGATGTGCGAGAACTCGTGCGCGATCACGCCCTGTAATTCGTCCCGGCTGAGCCGGGTGAGCGCGCCGCGGGTCACGGTCACCACGGCATCGTTAATCGAGTGCCCAGCCGCGAATGCGTTGATGGAGGTCTCGGCGTCCATCACGAACGCCCGTGGCATCGGCACGCCGGAGGCGATCGCCATCTCCTCGACAATGTTGAGCAGCCGGCGGTCGAGCAGGTCACGGGTCGAGGTATCGACTTCACGCGCGGCCACCATTTGCGCCACCGCGACGCCGCCGGCCTTAGCGGCGGTTCATCTCGATAAGCGTCCCGCCGAAGATCAGACCGAGCACCACCGCGGTGTTGGTGAAATAGAAGCCAGTCGGAAGGGCGCCACCTTGCCAGCGCAGGCCGACCGGGGCCGCGAAGACGTGGAACAGTACGGCCGCAGCGATGTTGACCGCGAGGACGATCGCGACCACGGCCAGCACAAACAGCACGACGAGCCGCCGGCTGTTGCGCCGGGCGGTCTCCTGGTGTTCAAAGAAATTCATCGTGCGCGCGCCGGAGGCGCTGGCCCGTCAGCCCGCGTGCGGGTCCGATGTCCGCTCAGCTGCGTGCGTTAGAACTGGACGCGGACAGGCTTGCGCTCTTCTTCGCCTTCCGTCGCCTGGAGCAGTTCGGCCGGTGCAAACGAAAACATGCCGGCGATGACATTGGTCGGGAATTGCTGTGCCGCCGTGTTGTACGTCATCACCGAGTCGTTGAAGGCCTGGCGCGCGAACGAGATCTTGTTCTCGGTGCCTGTCAGCTCCTCAGTGAGCTGCATCATGTTCT
>CAWDEO010000019.1:0-77449 GCA_963801405.1 uncultured beta proteobacterium
CCAGGTTGCCACGACCTACTTCACGCTGCTTGCGCTGGACGCCGAGTTGCAGATCTCGCGCGACACCCTGGTGGCGCGCGACGAAAGTGTCTCGCTGCAAAGCCTGCGCTACGAGGCCGGGCTCATCAGCCAGTACGACCTGCGGCTCGCGGAAGCTGACCGGGCCAGCGTGGCGGCGTCGGTACCGCCGCTGGAACGGGCGCGGGCACAGACGGAAGCGGCGCTGGCGTCGCTCGCCGGACGCAGCGCGCGCGCCGTGTTCACGCCAGTGATCGCGCGCGGGGCCGGGCTGCAGGAAATGGCGGTGCCCGATGTCCCGCCCGGTCTGCCTTCCGACGTGCTGGCGCGCCGGCCCGATATCCGACAGTCGGAGGCGCAGCTTGCCGGGGCAAGTGCACGGATTACGGAAGCGCGGGCCCAGTATTTTCCGTCACTGATACTCACCGGGCGCTACGGCAGCGAAAGCTCGGACCTGGCAAATCTGTTCTCCGGTCCGGGACTGATCTGGTCCGTCGCTGCCAGCGCACTGCAGCCGATCTTTGAGGGAGGCCGGATCTCGGCGCAAGTGGATGCGGCGACCGCGCGAAGGCAGCAGGTGGAGCTCGACTACCTCCAGACCGTGCAGTCCGCCTTTCGCGATACCCACGACGCGCTGATCGCCCATCGCAGCGCGCGCGAAAGTTACATCGCCCAGAATGAGAGGCGGGCCCTGTATGCCGAGGCCTACACGCTCGCCGATGCGCGCTATCGCAGCGGCTACGTGAGCTACATCGACGTGCTCGACACTCAGCGCAATCTGCTGGAAGCCGAACGCCAGCGCGTGCTCGCCTTGCGTGCGCGACAGGTGGCTCTGGTGGATCTGTACAAGGCGCTCGGTGGCGGTGGCCACCCGAGCAGTTCGCGGAAGCTCGCTAGGCGTTGATACCGCGGGAGGGCGCCGGCGTCGTCGCACGTGTAGGTACGCGACCAGCAACGCGATTCATGCAGTCGGCGCGGACTGTAGGCAGTCGCTTTCATCGGAATTTCCGTCACAGCTAGTGAAGATTCTGAGTCAAGGTTGCTGAGAATTCCCTATTGGCCCCCTAGCTGACTCAAGACGGCACCCGGCCAAATCCGGACTGTGGCATTCACTACGAGGATTGCTCCGAAGCCGAGGTTCGAAGGGGCCAGAACTCGATCGGGGCAATCGGCCTACTCTTTAACGGCGTGGGACTGCGATGCAAAGCAGTTGCCTGACATGGGAGGCAGCGACCAATGGCTAAACATGGCACGGACCTACTGTTCAGCGGTTCGATCCCGCTGCTGTACGAAATGCACTTGGTGCCGCTGATCTTCGCGTCGTACGCTGGCGATCTCGCCAACAGGGTGGCTAAGCGGCTGCCCTCACGCGTTCTCGAAATCGCGGCGGGCACAGGTGTGGCCACGCGCGCGCTCGATGCGGTATTGCCGGATCACGTCGCCATCACGGCGACCGACCTTTACCAACCCATGCTTGATCAGGCAGCTGCAGTGAGAACGAGGCGCATCGTGCAATGGCAGCAAGCGGACGCAATGCAGCTGCCCTTCGAAGACGGCACGTTCGACGCTGTTGCCTGCCAGTTCGGTGTCATGTTCTTTCCCGACCGACCGATAGCCTATGCGGAAGCACGCCGCGTACTTCGAACGGGCGGACATTTCATATTCAGCGTCTGGGACCGGATCGAAGACAACCAGTTTGCCGATACGGTGACCAGGGTTCTCGAAGAGTTGTTTCCTGCTGACCCGCCGCGCTTCCTCGCGCGCACGCCACATGGCTACCATGACCGCCAACTCATCGCGCGGGAGCTTGTCCAGGCGGGCTTTCTTCGGCGCCGACATCACCACGATCTCGGCTCGTAGCCAGGCTGCATCGGCCCGCATTCCCGCCATCGCGTACTGTCAGGGCACACCCCTGCGCAATGAAATCGAAGCGCGCGATGCGCTGCGGCTAGGTGAAGCCACCGACATCGCCGCCGCAGCGATCGCCCGCCAGTTCGGGCGCGGCGCCGTGGACGGCAAGATTCAAACCCACGTGGTTGGCGTCACGAAGTGACGGTCGCGGCCAACTGCTGCCATTCCGCTGCGCCGCACGATCGGCCTCAGAGCAGACGTTTGGACCCAGTGGAGAATGCGCGTAAGCGGACACGGCGCGTCCTGAGTCCATTCAGCCAACAGCCGCATGCAACTAGCGATACGGCTCGCCACCACGGAGGATCTGCCAGCGCTGGCGGCTCTTTACCGGCAACTGAATCCGGAAGATAAGGCGATCTCGCCGAACCGCGTTGGCTGATCGCCTGCTTGGTAGCGACCTTCAGCTTCATTGTGGCCTGGCAAGCGCAACTACGGTTGTCACCTGTCGTCACTTCCTCGGTGCCACATACGGTTCGACCTTGTCTGCCGCCATGTGATAGCCGCTCTTGCCCATGTAGGAGTCGACTCTCTTCGCCTGCATCTTGCCGCTGATCCAGACGACATCCATCGCGCGCAACCCGCGCGCAGGCTTGCCGAGCACGACATGAACGATCTGGTTGGCCGGTGGCGGTGGTGAATGGATGCAGGCGCCAAAGTAGGGGACCAGCAGAAATTCCTTCACCGCACCGTTGGCTTCCTCCAGAGGCACCAGGTATCCCGGCAGCTTGACGAGAACGCCGTCCATGCCCTCGTTGATCGGAGCGTTGTCCCAAACCTCGCGCAATTCGCCCAGCAATGCAAGCATTCGAGGGTCCGCGTCACTCATGAAACCGGTCGCAGGGTTCTTCAGCTTGTCGCGCAGTTCGGCCATCGGATCCCAGCCGGGCGGCACGAGTTCTTCCCATTTGATCTCGCGCGGTTCCTTGGCCTCCGCGGTCGCAGAAGGCCGAGCAACGCCTCCGGCTGCGATCGCCGAGGTCATCACGAGAGTCAAGATAACAGCCAGCAGAGCGACGGATGGCAATGACGGTTTCATAACTCAACTCCTCGGAGACAGGCCGTCAGCAAGTGACAGTCGGTAGGCGTGGAACCCCGGTACCAGGCTCGCCAGCCAGCCCGCACCGAGAACTGCGACGAGCAGGCTCCATTCGCTGGCCGAGGGCGAGTGCAAGCGAAGCGCAATGCCAAAATGCAACTGGACCCAGCTGCCGAGCGCCGCAATCACGATCGACGAGGTGATCGCGCCCAACACGACCCCGCACAGGGTGACAAGCGCACCCTCGATGGCCAGCAGTAGCAACATCTGGCGCGGGCCCGCGCCGACGGCGCGCAAAATGGCGAGCTCGCGCCGTCTTTCATTGAGCCCTGCCATGATCACGGCCACGAGGCCGGCTAGGCTCACCAGAGAGACTAGAGCACTCATCGCAAGCAGACCGCGTTCGCCGATCCCTACGACATCCCACAACTCGTCCAGCGCGACGCCCGGCAGGACTCCCATCAGCGGCTCACCAGCGTATTCGGAGACGAAACGCTGGACCGCAAACACGGCCGCGCGACTCTTGAGTCCGAGCAATACTGCCGTGACGTTCTTCGGCGTCAGGTCGTGCTTCGTGACCTCGCTGGCTGACACACTCAGGCCCGGAAGTGGCGCGCCGGCAACCCAGTCGATGTGCATCGCCTCCATCCCCTCGAGGCCGATGTAAAGCGATCGGTCCACCGGCGTGCCGGTGGCTTCCAGCACACCCACGACCGTGAAAGGCTTGTCGGCGTGGTCATTGGCGGCGAGCACGCCATCGCCGTGGCTCAGCACGATACGGTCGCCCAGCTTGTAGCCAAGGCGCCGCGCGACCTCGGCGCCGAGAACTAGGTCGAAAACACTATCGAATGGTTTCCCCGACGCGATCTGCAGCGGCTGATGATCGCCGTACTGAAAATGTTCGAAGAACGAACGCGTGGAGGCCACTACTGGGAAACCACGGTGCGAATCGCCGAGTGAAATCGGGACCATCCATGCCACCGCGCGGTTCTGAGCCACCGCCTGAGCGCTTTGCCACCGAATGTTGTTCGAGGCAGCGCCGATATGGAAGACCGAGTAAAGCAACAGCTGAACCGAGCCGGTGCGCGCACCGACGATCAAATCAGTGCCGGAGACACTTTGCGAAAAATTCTCTCGCACGTCGGCGCGAATACGCTCGATACCCAGCAGCAGGAAAGTCGACAGTGCAATGGAGAGCACAATCAGCGACAGGACGAATCGGCGGTTCCATGCGCTCTGCGCCGCCAGACTGAGCAGTGCGCTCATGCTGCTTCCGCTTCGCGCAGGCCGCCGCGGTTCAGACGCGGCAGATCGATCTGTCGCGCAAAGTGTCCCGCCAGGCGCGCATCGTGACTGACGAAGATGAGCGCGCTGCCGGCGGCTGCGCATGACTCCAGGAGCAGCCGCATAAAGGACGCACGCAGGGCTTCGTCGAGGGCCGACGTGGGTTCATCGGCGATGACGAGTTCAGGCCTGCCGATGAGGGCGCGCGCGGCCGCGACCCTCTGCTGCTGTCCGACCGAGAGCTCCACCGCGCGGTGTTTCCAGAGTTCCGTGGCCAGACCGAGTCGCTCGAGCAGAAGTTCGGCGCTTTCGCCGGCGCTCGCGCGCGCCGCCCGTCGGGCAGAGAAACGACACGGCAGCCGCACGTTGTCCATTACGGAGAGATACGGCAGCAGGTTGAACTGCTGAAAGATGTAGCCGACATGACCGGCCCGGTGATGATCACGCTGCGTTGATGCCAGACGGCGCCAGTCTTTCCCCAGCAGCATCACTTCGCCGCTGCTCGCCGTGAGCACTCCGGCCAGCAGCGACAGCAGCGTGCTCTTACCGCAGCCACTGGGACCGTGCATGAACAACGTCTCGCCGGATTGCACGTCAAGCGCTTCGATGTCGATCAGATCGTGCGAAGCGCGTGGCCAGCGGAATTTCAGATCACGCAGACTCAGCGCTGCAGCGTGCGCGCTCACCGACCCCATCGCAGGACCTCGTTCGGTCGTCGCAGACTTACCTTGAATTGTCCCGCCGGACTGGCGATCTTCGCGTCGATCCGCTGGATGCGCGGGAAAGCGGCGAGCAGGCCGGAAAGGTCGACAGATCGCACCGCGCTCGCCCGTTTGCAGTCGAATTCGACGCGGACATCAAGGTCCGCGTGTTCATTGGCGCCATCCGCCTTCCCGGCGCCACCCTGCTTCAGAGCATCCGATTCGGCGCTGTGGCTCTTCAGCGTGCATTCGCCCGCTGCATCAAGCCCGAACAACTTCTGAGGCGTTTTGAATCGCTCGAACATGGCCTGCACGGCCTGCGATTGCGCTGTATTGCGCGGCGGGTGTTCAAAGCCGACGATGCTGTCCAGCGGCGCCTCCATCTGGAGAGAAATGCTGCTTGCTTCGACGGCGACGTTGAGACTGACCGCGCCATGTTGATGCGTCTGTCCGGCGGCATGCGGGGTGAAGGTTGTTGCAATGCTGATAGCGAGCAGCGCGATAGTGCGCTTGTCCATGCCGATCTCCTGATACGCGGGAACACGCAGCGCCGCGGTTGAGCGCGGCACCGGCGGCGTCAGATGAGTCGGGGCGGGCCGCGGCTCCGGTAGGGCGCAGTCGTGCGATCGGGCGCGGATTGGAAATGCTCGGTCGCGGGCCGATACGTAGCTTTAGCCAGCGCAGCCAGGGCAGGCGCGGGTGGCAGTCCTCCCGCGACCGCGTCAAACGCCAGACACTGGTTGCAAGGTGATTCGGTCGATGCGAGCCCGCCGAGCTGTTCCGTGTCGGGCCCATTTCCGAGGTGCGAAATGGCGTGAGCGAATGCACCGTGCTGGACAAATACCAGCAGGAACGCCAGTAGGACTGCCGACGGGAAACGTACCCAGTGCACCGGGGAGGGCCTCAGCAGAGGAGAGTGAAAGAGTATCACTGTCGCTTGAGCGACGGAGGTTCCAAGATGGCCGGCAAGCGCCGGTGTGGACTCACGGAGTAAGCCGCCTTCATGCGGGACGCTTTGCGAGCAGAGCCCATACGTCGGCCACTGAAAACAGCAAGGGCTTGCGTGCCGTGCCGCCGAACACCGTACAACGTGGTGTTGAGCGTGTCCATGGTCACGAAGGTGATGACAAGCGTCCGGCGCCGGCGCGCGACCTCGGCGCTGGGGTCTACAAATTGCGGCAGGAACGCCACGAAGAACATCACGCCCTTGGGGCTGAGCGCCGTGACCAGTCAGGTGTTTCTGAACAGCCGCGAGTGCGCGTCGCGCGCTGGTCGCAAGCATCAAGGTCAGCGTTCCGCTCGACGCACCTATACTGCGCCGATGCGCCGTTTCCATGTCGACCTTGGCAAGTTCCGATCGCTGCAGCGGTCGCTGCTGATCGCGGTCGCGGTCGCGCTGATCGGCACGCAGACAATCGGCGTGCATCACCGCGTCAAGCACGGCACGGCAAGCGGATGGATAAACGGCGTCCATGCCGAGCACAAATCGGCCGGGCCTGTGGCCGGGCACCAGGATCCGGTCACCCACGACTGCGCGGCCCTCGATGCGCTGGCGCTGGGTAACGGCCCGCCGGCGTCCGCCCCGCCATTGCTGTTCAGCGAGCCCGTTGCAACGCCGTTCGCTTTTCGCAGTCAGCCGGACCCCGAGACAGCGGCTCTCCGTCCGTTCCACGCGCGCGCACCACCTCCTTCTCTCTCCTGATCACCTCATTGCCGGCGTGACCGTTGCGGGCCACTGCAACGACCGCCTGCGTCCGTTGCACTGACGACGTTCGGTGAAGACGCGCACAGCGTCGCCTCGCCGCCTTCGCGCGGCCCAGGAGAAAGAACATGCAATTCAGGCACACGCCACTCGTTTGGGCGATCGCCGCGGCGTTTTCGCACACCACGCTGGCGCAGACGCCCCCTTCGAAGCAAACCGCGCCGGGCACGCCGGTACAGAGGCTGTCGCCCGTCTTCGTGACGGGCTCGCCGCTTGGCTCGAATCTCTTCGAGCTGGCCGATCCGGTGAACGTACTCCAGGGCCGAGGCCTGCTTCTGAAGCAGCAGCCGACGCTGGGCGCCACGCTCGAGCAGGAAGTGGGCGTCAGCGCCACCAACTTCGGTCCCAACGCCAGCCGTCCCATCATTCGCGGCCTGGGCGGCTTCGACATTCGACTTCTCAACAACGGCATCGGCCTGTTCGATGCTTCGTCGGCGAGCCCGGATCACGCCGTGGCGGTTTCGCCTTTCGCTGTCGATCGGATTGAAGTCGTGCGCGGGCCGGCCGCGGTCATGTATGGCGGCGGCGCGATTGGCGGCGTGGTCAACACGATCGACAGCCGCATCGCCCTGCAGCCCCTCGATCGACCGTTTGCAGGCACTGCAAGCTACCGCTATGACGCGCAGAACGACCTGAGTGCCGGTGGCGCACGGGTCGATGGCGGCAATGAGCGTTTCGCCCTGCACGCCGATGCCTACGCGAGTCGAAACGGCGACCTGAAGATCCCCGGCTATGCCTGGACCCCGGAGGTGCAGGCCTCCCGCGGCGAAGCGGGTCCGTCCGGAACGCTGCCCAATAGCCAGGGTGATTCGCAGTCCTACGGCCTGGGTGCCACGACGTTCTTCGACAACCGCGGCTACGCGGGCCTGTCGTACAGCCGCTTCACGACGAACTACGGCACCGTTGCCGAGCCTGACGTGACGATCGACCTCAAGCAACAGGCCTGGAACTTTGCCAGTGAACTGCGCAATACCGTCCCCGGATTCAATGCCGTGCGGCTCAAGTACGGCTACAACGACTACGAGCACACCGAGTTCGAGGGCAGTGAAGCCGGGACGGTGTTCGAGTCCAGGGGCTGGAACCTGCGCCTGGAAGGGCTGCACGCCAGGATCGGTCCTTTCGAAGGGGCGATCGGACTGGAAATGGCGAGTGTCGACTTCTCGGCACTGGGCGACGAGGCCTTTGTGCCGTCGACGACGTCCAAGAACATTGCCGGATTTGTCTACGAGGAGATGAGGCAGGACGCCTGGAAGTTCTCGCTCGGGGCGCGGATCGAAAATTCCAAGATCGACGCCGAAGAGTTTACAGCGGCCGGATTGCCTGCCGATTCGGTCAGCTTCACGCCGTGGAGCGCTGCCTTCGGCACGTTCTACACCTTCAACAAGGAGTGGGGCCTCGGTGCCAACGTGCAGTACACGCAGCGCGCCCCGTCCTCCCAGGAGCTGTTTGCGGACGGTCCGCACATCGCCACCGACCAGTTCGAGGTCGGCAGCCGCACGCTGGACAAGGCCACCTCCACATCGATCGATCTGACGCTCAAACAGAGCAGCGACTTCTTCACCAGCACGTTCGGTGGCTTTTACTCGGACTTCTCGAACTTCATCGGACTGTTCCCGACGGGCATCTACCGCAATCCGGACGACCGCAGCGTCGCTCCCGGGCCCGAGCCTTACCTCGATCCCACGACCGGCGAAGAGGTCACGCCGATCCAGCAGTTCAACTATGTCCAGGTGCGCGCCCGCTTCTACGGGTTTGAGGCGCAGGTTGGATTTCCGCTATGGAAGGAGGATGGCCACCTGCTCTCGATGAAGGTGCAGGCCGACTACGTCCGCGCTACCGATCGCGACAACGGTCAACCGCTGCCGTTCATCCCGCCGCTGCGCTTTGGCGCCTCCTTCACATATCAGCGCGCGGCACTGACCGCTACCTTAGGCGCTCTGGTCGCGTCCAGCCAGGATCGCGTGCCGCAGTTCCAAACCACGACGCCGGGCTACACGAACCTGTACCTGAACGCGTCCTACCGCTTCCAATTCGATGCCACGACCGAGCTCGAACTGTTCGTGCAGGGAACCAACCTGCTCGACGACACCATCCGCTACAGCACATCAAGTCTCAAGGACATCGCACCGAGTGGAGCACGCGCAGTCATGGCGGGCGTGCGAGGTGTCTTCTAGGGCTTGGGGGCAGGTCATCACGCCGGCTTGGGATGGTTAGTCGAACGTCGCCCGACCGAGAAGGCCTGTGCTCGCAAAACGATCTTGAATGATTCAACCGAACGGCCAACACCGCAGAAATTGCAGGTAAGGACGCTCGGCACGCGAGCGGGAAGTTTGTGCCGCCCGAGAAGCCAATGAGCCTGCAGGAAGGGACGGAATTTGTCCGACGCTTGATCGAAGGGACGCTCTCCAGAAGTAACTCGCAGGGGTTCTTGCGAAAGGCCGTTCTCCAATCGGGATGACATATGCAGCAGCCGGCCAGAAGCCGTCGTCGCAAGTGGCTCCCCAAAGCGCCTGAAAGCAGACAGAATCCTTTGAAGTGACTTTGCAAGGAGAACTGCTGTGACCCGCGCATCCCGCGCATTGGCAGCGCTGGTAATCCTGACGGGGAGCGTTGCCGCGCTCGGCCAGACCGCACTGGACAAGGCGCAAAGGGACGAACTTTCCTTTGTTCCGAAGGATGATCTCGCGATGGCACGAGCCATCAACAAGGCTCGCACGAGTCTTGATCAGTTCCTCGTTCTAATGCGCGATGCTCCCACCTACATGCGATCACCGGCGGTCAAAGTTGGAATATCGGAGGGTGACCAGACTGAGTTCTTCTGGATCGCGAAGGTCGTGCAGAGCGGCGACCGATTTACTGGTTTGATCACCAATCATCCACGCCTAGTCAAGAGAGTGCGGATGGGCCAGAGCTACGAGTTCAGTCGTCCGCAGATTGTGGATTGGATGTTCGTGGACGCGCGTAGCAACAAGATGATCGGGAACTACACGGCTTGTGCGCTGCTGACCCGCGAGCCGCCCGACCAGGCAGCCGCATTTCGGCGTCAGTACGGCTTGGACTGCGACATTTGAGCCGGAGCCGGCCAAAAGCCGTCGTTTGGAGGCGGTTGCACAATCGCTTCAGAGCGGACATCGCTAAGCCTGTGGATTAACCACGGCTTCATGCTTTGGGAGCGAACGACGAGAGGCCTTCGGCGGGAATCCCTTCACGCGTAGCGCGCCATCGTCAGTCCCTCAAGCGGAATCTCGGGCTGGCGACCGCCGAGCAGGTCGGCGAGCACGCGGCCGGTGCCGGCTGCCATGGTCCAGCCGAGCGTTCCGTGGCCGGTGGCAAGGTGCAGGTTGGGATAGCGAGTGCCACCAATGACTGGGGTACCGTCCGGAGTCATCGGCCGCAGGCCGCACCAGAACTCCGCGCGCGTCACATCGCTGCCGCGTGGGAACAGGTCGGTCACCACGTGCTCGAGCGTGCGCCGGCGCGGCGCGCGCAGCGCCAGGCTGTAGCCCGCCAGTTCCGCGGTGCCGCCGACTCGGATCCGGTCGCCGAGCCTGGTGACCGCGACTTTGTGCGTCTCGTCCATGATCGTCGACTCCGGCGCGTGCGCGCTGTCGGTGATCGGCACGGTGATCGAGTAGCCCTTGACCGGGTACACCGGCAAGTCGATACCCAGCGGCTTCAGCAGTCGCGTCGAGTAGCTGCCGAGGGCGCAAACGTAGGTGTCCGCGCGGATCTCCCCGTTGGCGGTGCGCAGGCCGGTGACTCGCCCGCCTTCGGCCGTAAGCCCATCGATCGCCGTGTTGAAGCGGAACGTCGCGCCGAGGCGCTGCGAGAGCTCGGCGATCTTCTGCGTGAACTTGAAACAGTCGCCGGTCTCGTCGTTCGGCATACGCAATGCGCCGACAAATTTCTGCTGAGTGAGAGCGAGTGCCGGCTCGACCCTGCAGAAGCCGGCGCGGTCGAGCACCTCGAACGGCACGCCGTAGTCCCTCAGTATTTCGACGTCCTTGCCGATACTATCGAGCTGCTTCTGCGTGCGAAAGAGCTGCAGCGTGCCCTGCATCCGCTCGTCGTACGCAATGCCTGAGTCGGCTCGCAGTTGCTTCATGCAGTCGCGGCTGTACTCGGCGATCGGCAGCATCCGGCTCTTGTTCAGCCGATAGGCGCGCTCGGTGCAGTTCATCAGCATCGACCAGCCCCAGCGCCACATCGCCGCGTCAAGCAGTGGCCAGATCACCAGCGGGCCGTGCGTCATCAGCATCCACTTGATCGCCTTGACCGGGACACCCGGCCCGGCCCATGGCGCCGAGTAGCCAGGCGACACTTCGCCGGCGTTGGCGTAGCTGGTCTCCATCGCCGGCCCCGGCTGCCGGTCGACGACGGTGACCTGGTGCCCGTCGCGCGCGAGGTAGTAGGCAATCGTGCTGCCGATCACACCGCTGCCGAGTACGGCGACATGCATGTCTGTTCCTTGCGTCTCAACAGGTGGCGGCGTCGGGCCAGTTCACAGCTGCCCCTGGCACACGTACTTGAACTGCATGTAGTCGTCCAGCCCGTGCACCGAGCCTTCACGCCCGTAACCGGACTCCTTGACGCCACCAAACGGCGCCGCCTCCGCTGCCAACGCGCCTTCGTTGACGCCGACCAGCCCCGACTGCAGCGCCTCGGCGACGCGCCAGATCTGGCGCACGTCGGTGCTGAAGAAGTACGCGGCCAGACCGTACGGCGTGTCGTTGGCGGCGGCGATCACCTCCTCCTCGGTGTCGAAGCGCGTCACTGGCACCACCGGGCCGAAGGTCTCCTCGCAGGAGCAGGCCATCCGTGCATCGGCGCCGACGAGCAGCGTCGGCGCGTAGTAGTTCGGCCCGAGCGCCGGCAGCCGCTTGCCGCCGGTGACGACGCGCGCGCCGCGTTCGAGCGCGTCGCCGACATGACGGTCGATCTTCTCGACCGCGCGGGCATTGATCATCGGCCCGATCTGCGAGGCCGGGTCGCTCGCCGGCCCGACCTTGAGCGCGGCGACGCGAGACGCCATCTTCTCGACGAAACGGTCGTGCACTCCCGACTGAACGAACACCCGGTTCGGGCACACGCAGGTCTGGCCGCCATTGCGGAACTTGGCGGCCATCAGGCCGTCGGCGGCGGCGTCGAGGTCGGCGTCGTCGAAGACGATGAACGGCGCGTTGCCGCCGAGTTCAAGCGACAGGCGCTTCAGCGTCTCGGCCGAGCGGCGCGCCAGATGCTTGCCGACCGGGGTGGAGCCGGTGAAGCGTAATCTTGCGCACCCGCGGATCGTCGAGCCAGATATCGACGACCTCGGCCGCCTGCGCACGCGAGGCGGTAACGATGTTGAGCACCCCGGCGGGCACGCCCGCTTCCTCGGCCAGCTTGACCAAGGCGAGTGACGTGAGCGGCGTGTCCTCCGCCGGCTTGCAGATCACGGTGCATCCTGCCGCCAGCGCCGGCGCGATCTTGCGGGCGATCATCGCCGCCGGGAAATTCCACGGCGTGATGGCCGCGACGACGCCGACCGGCTCCTTCAAAGCGAACATCTTTCGGCCGGCGACCGGCGCCGGGATGATGTCGCCGTTGGCGCGCGTCGCCTCCTCGGCAAACCACTCGACGTAGCTCGCCGCGTAAGCGACCTCGCCCTTTCCTTCGGCGAGCGGCTTGCCCTGCTCTCGCGAGATCAGCCTTCCAAGATCCTCCTGGTGGGCGAGGATGAGGTCGTTCCAGCGCTTGATGATCGCCGCGCGGCTGCTTGGCCGGCACCGCGCGCCAGGCGGGGAAGGCGGCGTATGCGGCATCGACCGCGGCGCGTGCATCGTCGGCGCCGCTGTCGGGAGCGCTGGCGAAGACCGTGTCGGTGGCCGGATCGCTGACGTCGAAGCGGCGGCCGCTGCGCGCCTCGCGCCAGGTGCCGATCAGGTTCTTGCCGGGAAGCAGGTCACTTCGTTGCAGGGTCAGAGGCATGGAGACTCCTTGCGCTTGGCACAATGTCTTGTCGTTCGCTGGCACTCAGCCGGCGACCAGCGCGGCGATCGCCTTGCCGATTTCGGTGGTCGAGGCGTTGCCGCCCAGGTCCGGCGTTCGCGGGCCGTTGGCGAGCACGGTCTCGATCGCCCGCAGGATCGCGTCGTGCGCGGCGCGGCCGGCACCCTGGCCCTGGGTGAGGAAGTCGAGCATCAGCGCGCCGGACCAGATCATCGCGATCGGGTTGGCGATGTTCTTGCCGTAGATGTCGGGCGCCGAGCCGTGCACCGGTTCGAACAGCGACGGGAAGCGCCGTTCCGGATTCAGGTTCGCCGACGGCGCCAGGCCGATCGTGCCGGTGGTCGCCGGTCCGAGGTCGGACAGGATGTCGCCGAACAGATTGCTGGCGACGACCACGTCGAAGCGCCCCGGCTGCAGCACGAAGCGTGCGGACAGGATGTCGATGTGCTGCTTGTCGACCGTCACCTCGGGATACTCCCGGCCGATCGCGTCGGCGCGCGAGTCCCACCACGGCATGCTGATGGCGATGCCGTTGCTCTTGGTGGCCACCGTCAGGTGCTTGCGCGTTCGCGCGCCTGCGCCAGCTTCGAAGGCGAAGCGCAGCACGCGGTCGGCGCCGTGGCGCGAGAACACCGATTCCTGGATCACGATCTCGCGCTCGGTGCCCTCGTACATGACGCCGCCGAGCGAGGTGTATTCGCCCTCGGTGTTCTCGCGCACCACGAGGTAGTCGATGTCGCCAGGCTTGCGGCCGGCCAGCGGACAGGGCACGCCGTCGAACAGCCGCACCGGCCGCAGGTTGATGTACTGGTCGAACTCGCGCCGGAACTTGAGCAGCGACCCCCACAGCGAGACGTGGTCGGGCACGGTCGCGGGCCAGCCGACCGCGCCGAAGTAGATCGCGTCGATGCCGGCGAGCTGCTCCTTCCAGTCGTCCGGCATCATGCTGCCGTGCTCCTGCGTAGTAGTCGCAGCTCGCCCACTCGATATGGCGGATGTCGAGCTCGAAGTCGAAGCGCTCGGCCGCGGCCTGCAGCACGCGCAGGCCCTCGGGCAGCACTTCCTTGCCGATGCCGTCGCCGGCGATCGCGGCGATGCGGAAGGTGGGTGTCATGGGTTCGGTCATATCCGGGATTCAGGCCGCCGCGCGCTGCGCGTCGATCTCGTCGAGCCAGCCGCGGCGCAGTTCGGGCACCGCGCGCGCCAGCTGCTCGTAGTACGGGATGGTGCGGCCCGCGGTCGTAGTCGGCGCGCGCCACCTGCGCCAGCTTGCGGCCGTGCTGCATGACGACGATCTCGTCGCAGACGGCGCGCACGGTGTGCAGGTCGTGGCTGATGAACAGGTACGACACGCCGAGCTCGCGCCGCAGTTCGGCGATCAGGTCGAGCACCGCGGCGCCGACCACGGTATCGAGCGCCGAGGTCACTTCGTCGCAGAGGATCAGGTCCGGCTCGGCGGCCAGCGCGCGCGCCAGGTTGACGCGCTGCTTCTGTCCGCCCGACAGCCCGCCCGGCAGCCGCGCCGGCCAGCGCGCGCGGCAGCTTGCACCAGGTCGAGCAGCTCGTCGATGCGCCGCTTCAGCGGCCGCGCCCTTCAGCCCGTGGTAGAACTGCAGCGGCCGCGCGAGGATGCTCTCGATGGTCTGCGACGGATTGAGCGCCGTGTCGGCCGACTGGAAGACGATCTGGATGCGGCGCAGCTCGTCGCGGCTGCGCTCGCGCGAGCGTCGGCGTCAGCTCGCTGGCCGTCGAACTCGCATCGTGCCGGCGCAGGGCGCGAGCAGCCCGGCGACAGACGCGCGCCAGCGTCGTCTTGCCCGAGCCGGATTCGCCGATCACGCCGATCGCCTGGCCGCGCTTGCAGCTGCAGGTCGATGTCCTCGAGCGATCATCGTCGCCGGCCGGCCGTTCGCGCCCGTGCGCGCCGTACCCGGCGATGAGGCCGCGCACCTCGAGCAGCAGGTCGGCGTTCGCCTCCGGCCTGGCCGTGCGCCGCGCACGACCGGGCGCGCCGCGGCGAGCAGGCTCTGCGTGTAGTCGTTCTCCGGCGCTGCGAGCAGCCGCTCGGTGCTGCCCAGCTCGCGCATGCTGGCCGTCGCGCAGCACGAGGATGTGGTCGGCCATCTGCGCCACCACCGCCAGGTCGTGGCTGACGTAGACCGCGGTGACCTGGCGCTCGCGCACGACGCGGCGGAAGGCGCGCAGCACCTCGATCTGCGTGGTCACGTCGAGCGCGGTGGTCGGCTCGTCGAGGATCACCACCTCGGGGTCGGTGATCAGCGCCATCGCCGCCATCAGCCGCTGCAGCTGGCCGCCGGAGACCTGGTGCGGGTAGCGCTGAGCCGATGGTCTCGGGCTCCGGCAGCGCCAGCTCGCGGAACAGCGCGATCGCCTTGAGCTCGGCTTCGGCGCGGCGGCAGCGTGCCGTGCAGCGCCGACGGGCTCGACCACCTGGTCCAGGATCGTGCGCGACGGGTTGAACGACGCCGCCGCGCTCTGCGCGATGTAGGGACACGGTGTCGCCGCGCAGCGCGCGCAGCTGCCGCGCATCGAGGCCGAGCACGTCGACGTCGCCGATGCGCACGCTGCCGCCGGCGATGCGGCAGCCGTGGCGCGCATGGCCCATCAGCGCCAGCGCGGTGGTGGTCTTGCCCGAGCCCGATTCGCCGATCAGCGCCAGCACCTCGCCGGGCGCGATCGATGAAGCTGACGTCGTCGACGATGCCGGTTGCGCCGCCGGCGACTGACGGTCAGTCCTGTCGACCACGACCAATGGGCGCCCATCAGCGCACTCCGCGTTCGCGGGCCGTGCGGCCCGGCAGGTTGTCGATCACGAGGTTGACCGCGATCGTCAGGCTGGCAATCGCCAGCGACGGCGCGATCACCGAGGCGCCGCCATCGGCCAGCGCGCCGATGTTCTCGCGCACCAGCGAGCCCCAGTCGGCCGCCGGCGGCTGCACGCCCAGGCCGAGGAAGCTCAGAGCTGGCCAGCAGCAGCACCACGTAGACGAAACGCAGTCCGATGTCGGCCAGCATCGGCCCGGTGATGTTGGGCAGGATCTCGTGCAGCATGATGTACGCGGTGCCTTCGCCGCGCGTGCGCGCGACCGTCACGTAGTCGAGCGCGTTGATGTTGACCGCCAGCGAGCGCGCGATCCGGTAGGCGCCGGGCATGTAGATGATCGGCCGCGGTGACGATCAGCATCGGCATCGACGAGCCGAAGCCGGCGACCATCAGCAGCGCGAACATCTTGCTCGGGATCGACGTCAGCGTGTCCAGCGCGCGGCTGAGCGCGGCGTCGATCCAGCCGCCCGCTGGCCGCGGCCAGCAGAGCCAGCACCGTGCCGGTGCCGCTGGCGAGCAGCGTCGGCGACGAAGGCGACGCCGACGGTGTAGCGCGCGCCTTCGATCACGCGCGCCAGCATGTCGCGGCCGAGATAGTCGGTGCCGAGCCAGTGCGCAGCGCTGATCGGCGCGAACACCTCGCCGCCGCCCATCGCCGCCGCGTCGTGCGACAGCAGCGCCGGGCCGAAGATCGCGGCCAGCAGCCAGAAGGCGATGATCGCCAGGCCGAGCAGCCCGGACGCCGAAGTGGCCAGCGCGAGCAGCGCGCGGCCGGCGACTGCGGCCGGCGTCGGACTGCAGGGAACGGCGAGATGCCATGTGCAGAGTCGCCTCATCGGTGCCGCAGCCGCGGGTTGGCGAGGATGCCGCACAGGTCGGCGATCGTCACCAGGATCAGGTAGCCGGCGCAGAACATCATCGCGCAGGCTTGCACCAGCGGCATGTCGCGCTGCGTGACGCCGTCGACCATCAGCTTGGCGATGCCGGGGTAGTTGAAGATCGTCTCGACGATGATCACGCCGCCCAGCAGGTACGACAGGCTCAGCGCCACCGCGTTGGCGATCGGGCCGACCGCGTTGGGCAGCGCATGCGCGAGCACCATCCGCGAGCGGCGAGGCGCCCTTGAGCCGCACCATCTCGATGTAGGGCGCCTCGAGCTGGTCGATCACCGCGGCGCGGGTCATGCGCATCATCTGCGCGACGATCGACGCAGGTCAGCGTGACGCACCGGCATCGCGAAGGCGCGCAGCAGCTGACCGAGCGATTCGATATCGCTCGACGTAGGACAGCGCCGGCAGCCAGCGCAGCTGCACCGCGAAGATCAAGACGGCGAGCGTGGCGACCAGGAATTCGGGCACCGAGACGATCGCCACCGCGCCGGTCGATGCGAAGCGGTCGAACCAGGAACCGCGCCACACCGCTGCCGCGATGCCGTAGCGCCAGCGCCAGCGGCACCGCGAACAGCGCGGTGACGGCGGCGAGCAGCAGCGAGTTCGGCAGCCGGCTGCCGATCAGCTCGGCGACCGGCAACTGCGTCGCTGCGACGAGATGCCGAGGTCGCCACGCAGCAGGCCGGCGAGCCAGCGCACGTAGCGCTGAGGCGCCGGCACGTCGAGCCCCATCTGGCGCGCAGCGCGGCCAGCGCCTCGGGCGTCGCTTCCTGGCCGAGCTGCTCCTGCGCGGCGTCGCCCGGCAGCACGCGCGGTGATCGCGAACACGACCACCGACACCGCCAGCAGCGACAGCGCCGCCGATCGCGATGCGCTGCGCCAGCAGCTTGACGACGATTGTGTTCATCGCAGCGATCCCCTGTGCCTGGCTCGAGTTCAGGCGTCGAGCCAGACGTGCTCGGCGAAGTTGTAGCCCATCAGGCCGCCGAGCGGAATCGGCGTCAGGCCCTTGAGCTTCTGCGGTGTGGCCATCGAGACTGGCAAGGAACAGCGGAATGCCGATGCCGGCCTCGTTGTGGATCATCACCTGCATGTCGGCGTACATCTGCTTGCGCTTGGCCAGGTCGGTTTCGGCGCGCGCGGCGACCAGCAGCTGGTCGAACTTCTCGATTCTTCCAAGCGCGACTCGTTCCACGGCGCGTCGGACTTGAAGAACTGCGTCAGCAGCGATGTCGGCGCTGGGGCGCGGGTTGATGTTGCCGAAGCCCACCGGGCTGCTTCATCCAGTGGTTGGACCAGTAGCCGTCGGCCGGCATGCGCTTGACGTCCAGGTTCAGGCCGATCTCTTGGCCGTCTGCTGCATCACCAGCGCCATCTCGACCGAGTACAGCGCGGCCGGCGACGCGACGATCGGAATCGGCGCGCTGCCGAGGCCGGACTTCTGCAGGTGGAACTTCGCCTTCTCGGGGTCGAACGGCCGCTGCGGCAGGCCCGGCGAAATAGAAGCGGTTGGTCGGGTCGATCGGCTGGTCGTTGGCGACCACCGCCTGGCCGAGCGCGATCGACCTGCGCATCTGCTCGCGGTCGAACAGGTACTTCATGCGCCAGCACGAAGTCGGGGTTCGAGCCCGGGCGCCATGTCGCAGCCGCATGATCAGGTCGGTGTACTGGCCCGACTGCGTCTCGAAGATGGCGAAGCCGGCGTGCCGCGTGACGCGCTGCGACCGAGCGCGGGTTGACCGCGCCGACCAGGTCCATGCCGCCGGACAGCAGCGCGTTGACGCGCGCGCTCTCGTCGCCGATGCCGACGAACTCGATCTCGTCCAGATAGGGCCTGCCCGGCTTCCAGTAGTTGTCGTTGCGCACGACCATCGAGCGCACGCCGGGCTTGAACTCCTTCAGCTTGAACGGACCGGTGCCGATGCCGGCATTGAAGTCGGTCGTGCCGTCCTTGACGATATGAAAGTGGAAGGTGCCGAGGATCACCGGCAGGTCCGCGTTCGGCGACGTGAGCACCACCGTCACTTCGTTTGGCCCGGAGGCCTTGACGCTTTCGATCTGGTCGGCCAGCACCTTGGCCTTCGAGGCGGTTGCCGGGTCCTTGTGGCGGCTGATCGAGAACACGACGTCGGCGGGAGTCAGCGGCTTGCCGTCGTGGAAGGTGCACGCCCTTGCGCAGCGTGAACACCCAGGTCTTCGCGTCCTTGGTCGTGAACGACTCGGCCAGCGCCGGTTGCGGTGTCAGGCTGCCGTCGAGCCAGGTCAGCCCGTTGTAGAGCATGTTGCAGCGAGAGTAGTCGGTCTGGTTCGACGACTTGGACGGGTCGAGCGTGTCGGTCGCCGCCGCAGTCGCGCCCGCCACACGGAGCTTGCCGCCGCGCTTGGGGGTCTGCGCGTGTGCCGACAGCGCGGTCGAGGCAAGGCTGCCGGCCAGCGTGACCTGCATGCCGCCCGCCACCAGCATGGCAAGGACGTCGCGGCGCGTCGCACCGCGTTGCAGCGCACCCATCAGACGCTGGCTTTCGATCGGGCCGACGAGTATGTCCAGCTGCTGCTGTTCGCTCATGGTGCTTGCTCCTCTATTGTTTCCCTGGGTGGGTGCTGCGGAAAAAGGTGGGCCCGCTCAAGCGAACCGGTCCTTCAGGCGGAAATAGAAGCCGACTGCCGGCAGGAACCACGGCGGGCCGAAGTGCCCGGGGATCGCCGGCCAGTCACGACCGCGCCAGGGGTTGGCCCGCAGGTCCCCGGCCATCACCGCGGCCATGCGCTCGCCCATCAGCACCGACATCTGCGTGCCGTGGCCGCTGTAGCCCATCGAATAGAAGACGCCGTCTCGCTCGCCGGCGTGCGGCAGGCGGTCGCGGGTCATGTCCACCAGCCCGCCGAAGCAGTAGTCGATGCCGCACCCCCGCAAGCTGCGGAAAGATTTCCGCCAGCCCGCGGCGCAGGATCTCGCCGCTCTTCGCGTCCGACTGCGGGCTGGAGACCGCGAACCGCGCCCGGCCGCCGAACACCAGCCGGTGATCCGGCGTCAGGCGGAAGTAGTGGTGGATGTTGGCGATCGTCACGTAGGTGCGGCGCCCGCGCAGCAGCGCGTTGGCGCCTGCCTCGCCCAAGGGTTCGGTGACGACGATGAAGCTGCCGACCGGGACGATGCGCCGGCGCAGCCAGCCAAAGCTCGAGTAGCCGCCGTGCCGCGTCGCGCCGGTGGCGAGCACCACCTGCGCCAGCTTGCACGCTTCCGCGCGTGGTGTGCAGCACGTGCTCGCGGCCGCTGCCCGTGCGTTCGAGTCGCTGCACGCAGCAGCCGGTCCGGATCTGTGCGCCGGCGCGTTCGGCCGCCGCCGCCAGGCCATTGGCGAAGCGGCCCATGTGCATCTGGCCGCTGCGCTTGTACAGCATGCCGCCGATGAAGCGCTCGCTGGCCACTTCTGCCTGGACCTGTGGCGCGTCGAGGATCTCGATATCGCTGTCGACTCGGTCCTGCGCCAGCCGGTCGGCCATGCGCCGCAGGGCGTCCATGTGCGCCGGCCTGGTGGCGAGCTTCAGCTTGCCGTGGCGCACGAAGTCGCAGTCGATGCCTTCGTCGCGGACGATGCGCTCGACGGTGTCGACCGCGTCGTCGTAGGCGTGGTACCACTGCCGCGCGCGCTCGACGCCGACGCGCGTCGCGACCTCGGCGTAGTCCAGCGACAGTCCGTTGTTGACATGGCCGCCGTTGCGCCCTGAGGCCTCGGCGGCGACACGTCGCCGGCCTCGAGTACCAGCACCTTCGCCCCACCCCGCGCCAACGCCCGCGCTGCCGACAGCCCCGTGAATCCGGCGCCGACGACCGCGACATCAACCTGCGCCGGCAGGTCCGCGGCCTTTGGCGTAAAGGCCGGCGCGCTGGCGGTCCAGTACGACTCGAGCTTCATGTGGCGTGGCGGCTTTGGGCGACGATGAGCGGGATCAGAGGCCGACCACGCCGGGCAGGCCGCCGATGTCCTTGATCTCGACATAGCGGTAGGCCGGGTTGCCGGGGCCGTGACCGCGATTGACGAAGACCTTGTTGACGATGCCCATGTCGTCGGCCGACATCAGGTCGTAGCGCAGGCTGGAGGACACGTGCAGCACGTCTTCCGGGTTGCAGCCCAGCGAGTCGAGCATGAACTCGAAGGCCTGCAGCCGCGGCTTGTAGGCCTGCGCCTGCTGCGCGGTGTAGACGCGGTGGAACGGCGCGCCGAGCATGGCGACGTTCTGCTGGATCTGGTCGTCCGAGGCGTTGGACAGGATCACCAGCGGGATCTCGTTGGCGATCTTCGCCAGCCCGGCCGGCACGTCGTCGTGCGGGCCCCAGGTCGGCACCGCGTCGTAGTACTGCTGCGCCTCGTCGTCGAGGTACTGCAGCTTCCATTTGCGGCACAGACGCCGCATCGACGTTCTTCAGCACCACCTCGTACGGCTGCCAGTCGCCCAGAACCTCGTCAAAGCGGTAGGCGCTGAAGTCGGCGAGGAACTGCTCCATGCGATCGGCCGGGATGCGGTCGGCGAACATCTCGCGCGCCATGTCGCCCATGCGATGCGGGTCAGCGTGCCGTAGCAGTCGAAGGTGATGTACTTGGGTCGGAGGCTCATCGGTTTCTTGGCGAAGTTGGAAGGGTGTCCGTGGGGTGAAATTTCAGCACGCGTGCCTGGCGAGCGTGTGGCGATTTGTGGCGCCGGCAGCGCCGAAGCTATCGTTTGCATGGCCGGCGACGGCATGGAATGCCGCCCATGCGCTGACCGCCGCGGCGGCAGGGGCGGCGCTGAAGTCGATCAGCACGCTCTTGAACCGCTGAAAGGGGCGTCCCGCGCGGTGGCGGCTCGCAACGCCGCTTCGACTGTGGCCGCATCGGCCACCGGCAGGCCCGCATGAGGCCGTGCAGACGAAGTTCGGTTGACGGTCACCGCGTCCGCTGCCGGCACCAGGCGACCACCGATGAAGTGGCCGCCGGGCTCGCGGATCGCCTCGGGTTGGAACGGCATCGCAGGGCTCGATGGACGCAGAAGTGGCGAGCATTCTCGCGGCGGAGCCGCCGCATTTGCTGTCATTGCCGCGGGCCGCGGCGCGGCGAAATCGCAAATCACATCGCCTGCACAGTCGAAGCTTGCGAATTGCCCCAAAGGCCGGTTTGGCGGTGGCGCCGAGCGCCGATTGCCCGCAAGATTCGCAGCCAACGACAACGGGAGATGAAAGCGATGGTCACCCACGAGACGCCGGTGTCGGATGGCGTCAGCCTGCGCGCGATGGCCGCGCAGGACCTCGAAGCGGCGCTCGCGCTGACCGCCGAGGTGCGCTGGCCGCACCGTGCCAGCGACTGGGAGCAGGCGTTGCGCCACGGTGAAGGACTGATCGCCGAGCGCGACGGCAAGGTGGTCGGCACCGGGCTGCGCTGGCGCTGGGGACCACGGCACGCGACGCTCGGGCTGATCATCGTCTCGCCGGCCTGCCAGGGCCGCCGCATCGGCCACCGGCTGATGCACGCGCTGCTCGAAGGGCTCGACGACTGCAGCGTGCTGCTGCACGCCACCGCGGAAGGACGCGGCCTGTACGAGCGGCTCGGCTTCGTGCGCACCGGCGAACTGCGCCAGCACCAGGGCAAGGCCCTGCCGTCGCCGCCGATCGCGCTCGGTGCCGGCTGGCGGTTGCGTCCGGCCGGGCAGGCCGACCTCGACGCGCTGGCCGCGCTAGACGTGCAGGCGCGCGGCATGCCGCGGCGGGAACTGATCGCCGATCTCTTCGCCGGCGCCGAGGCCACGGTCGTGCTCGACCACGACGACCGCGCGTGCGGCTTTGCCATGCTGCGCCGCTTCGGCCGCGGCCACGTGATCGGGCCGGTCGTCGCCGGCGACGCGACCGGTGCCAGGGCGCTGATCGCGCATCTTTCCGGCCTGAACGCCGGGCGCTTCACGCGCATCGACATCGACTTCGCAACCGGCCTGGGCGAGTGGCTGGAAAGCCTCGGCCTGCTGCGCGTCGACGCGCCGACGACGATGGTGCGCGGGCCGGCGCTGGCAACGTCGCGCGAGGCGCGGCTGTTCGCGATCGTCACCCAGGCGCTGGGTTGATGGCCGAGGTCTTCGTCTACAAGGCCGACCCCGAACGCGGCCGCGGGTGGGCCGAGGTCTTTCGCCGCGAGGCGCCCGAAATCGACTTCCGCATCTGGCCCGACATCGGTGACCCGCTGCGCGTGCGCTACCTCGCCGCCTGGGAGCCGCCCGAGAAGATCGGCGCGCGTTTCCCGAACCTGAAGCTGCTCTTTTCCACCGGCGCCGGCATCGACCAGTTCGACCTCGCCGCACTGCCGCGCGATCTGCCGGTCGTGCGCATGATCGAGCCGGGCATCGTCGGCGGCATGGTCGAGTACGTCACCCACGCAGTGCTCGACCTGCACCGCGACATGCCGGCATACCGGCGCGCGCAGCAGCGCCGAGAATGGCAGGTGCTGCCGGTGAAGACCGCGAGCGAGCGGCGGGTCGGCGTGCTCGGGCTCGGTTCGCTAGGACAGGCAGTGCTGACGCAACTGGGGACGTTGCACTTCGACTGCGCCGGCTGGAGCCGCTCGCAGCACGCCATCGCCGGCGTGCACTGCTTTGCCGGCGACGCGGAACTGCCCGACTTCCTGTCCCGCACCGAGATCCTGGTGTGCCTGCTGCCGCTGACGGCGGAAACGCGTGGCTTCCTGAACGCAGAGCTGTTCGCGCGGCTGCCGCAGGGCGCGGCGCTGGTGCACGTTGGCCGCGGCCCGCAGCTCGATGTGCCGGACCTCATGGCTGCGCTCGACAGCGGCCGCATCGCCGAGGCGGTGCTCGACGTCATCGAGCCCGAGCCCCTGCCGCCCGAGCACCCGTTGTGGTCGCACGTGCGCGTGCGCATCACGCCGCACATTGCCAGCGTGACGCAGCCGGTCACCGCGGCGCGCGTCGTGCTGGAGAACCTGCGCCGCTTTGCGCGCGGCGAAGCGCTGGTCGGGCTGGTGGACCGGGCGCGCGGTTACTGATGGAGCCGACCCATTCCACAGCGATGCGGCCAGTGCAGGTCGCCGTTCAGCGCGTCGGCTGCGTACAGGTCGGCCGGGTCATCGCGGGCAGGGCCACGCAATCGGAAGCCCCGGCGGTAGTCGCAGGCGCTATCACATCGTTCTCCTTTCGATGCGTCGCCATTATTGCTCGGCCGACGGTTTCCCATGGCGCTGCAGTCCGACGAGTTGATCGACGACTTGGTGTTCTGCCGCAGGCCGGATGTCGACGTCGGAGGGCTTGGCATCGACCGCCGCCAACGCGCGCCACCGCTGCGACTGCAGGTCCGGCCTGCGACTCAGCCCAGCAATCAAGCGATGAACGACGCCGCCTCCGTGCCTGTCTGCGTCAGGGCCAGTCGGGCTTTCTCGTCATCGACCGCTGACCGACTGTAGAACCTTGCCGCCACTGCTCGCCGCCAGGAAATCCGCTTGGCAAGCCGCGGCACCGCTGCAAAGGATCGACCCGCATGAAGTCCTCCGTCATCGAACGCCTCGCCGGCGCCGGCCGTCTGGATCGCATCTTCATCGGCGGTGAGTGGGTGCTGCCCGCCGGGCAGGCCCGAAGCACCGTCATCGACCCGTCGACGGAAGAACCCGTCGCGGAGATCGCTTTGGGAAACGCACAGGACGTCGCCGCGGCCGTGGCCGCGGCGCGGCGCGCCTTCGCGACCTGGTCGGTGAGTTCGCCGCAGAGCCGGGCCGCGCTGCTCGACCGCATCCACGGCCTGATCCTGGAGCGGACCGAAGTGTTCGCCCAGGCGATCTCGCAGGAGATGGGCTGCGCCATCAGCGTGGCGCGCGGCGCGCAGGTGCCGATCGCGGCGGAGCACATCCGCGTGGCGCGCGACCTCGCGGCCAGCTATCCCTTCCTCACGCATCGTGGCGACACGGCCATCGTGCGCGAGGCCATCGGCGTGTGCGGCCTGATCACCCCGTGGAACTGGCCGCTCTACCAGATCACCGCGAAGGTGGGCCCCGCCCTGGCGGCGGGATGCACAGTCGTCCTGAAGCCCAGCGAACTGTCGCCGCTGAGCGCGCTGCTGTTCGCGGAGGTGATGCACGACGCCGGCGTTCCGGCGGGTGTGTTCAACCTGGTCAACGGCGAAGGGCCGGAGGTCGGCGCCGCGCTGGCCACGCACCCCGACGTGGACATGATCTCGATCACCGGCTCCACCCGGGCCGGCGTGCTGGTGGCGCAGGCGGCCGCGCCGACCGTCAAGCGCGTGGCGCAGGAACTCGGCGGCAAGTCGCCCAACGTCATCCTGCCCGATGCCGATTTCGCCCGCGCCATACCGGCCGCGGTGGCGGCGGGCATGCGCAACGTCGGCCAGTCCTGCAGCGCCCCGACGCGCATCATCGTGCCGCGCGAACGCCTCGCGGAGGTCGAGCGCCTCGCGTGCGAGGCGGCGTCCGCGTTCGTCGTGGGCGATCCGCGTTCGCCGCAGACCACGCACGGCCCGGTGGCCAACCGCGCGCAGTTCAACCGCGTGCAGGAGATGATCGGCGTCGGCATCGCCGAAGGCGCGCGGCTCATCTGTGGCGGCCCCGGCCGGCCAGAGGGGCTGGAGCCGCGGCTTCTACTGCCGCCCGACCATCTTCTCCGACGGTGCAGCCGCAGATGCAGATCGCGCAGGAAGAGATCTTCGGCCCGGTGCTGGTGATCATCGCCTACGACAGCGTCGACGAGGCCGTGGAGATCGCCAACGGCACGGAATACGGCCTGGGCGCGCACGTGCAGGGCCGGGACCTCGCGGCCGCGCGTGCAGTGGCCGTGCGCATCCGCTCCGGGCAGGTGCACATCAACAACCCGCCCTGGAGCCCCGATGCGCCCTTCGGCGGCTACAAGCGCTCGGGCAACGGACGCGAATACGGCGTCGAAGGCCTGGAGGAATACCTCGAGACCAAGGCCATCCTCGGCTACGGGAACGGCCCGGCGCCCGCCATGAACATCCGCAACCCGAAGGAACCACGACCATGACCGTGGCCCTGCTGCTGCATCGCGCCGATGGCGCGCCCGCTTCAACCTCCTTCCGCAAGGCCGCGTTCGGCAAGGCCGATCCCTTCGCGCGCGATCGCGAGATCGCCTGGGAAGGGCCGGGCGCGATGAGCGCGGGCCGCGTCAGCTTCGTCGGTGAAGTCGACGTCGCGCACTTTCCCCACATCGAGACGATCGTCGTCGTGGAAGGCAAGCTCACCCTGACCGCGGCCGGAGCACGCGCCGCTGGTGCTGGGCCGCGGCGAAGGCGCCGTCATCGATCGCGGCACCGCGCTTCGCATCCAGGCCGCATCGCGCACGCTGATTCGTGTTCTGCGCGGCCGCGGCGAGAAGCCGACGAAGCCGGCGTCACGCCGCTGCGCGCCGACGCGGACTTCAAGCCGTCCAACCCGCCGCCGGCCGAGATGCTGCTCGGCCCGACGCCCGCAGTGCCGCAGCGACAACGTCTTCACCGACGAGTCGCGGGAGTACCTCGCGGGCACCTGGGATTCGACCCCTTACCACCGGATCGTCCGCGCCCATCGCCTCAACGAGTTCATGTACCTGCTGGCCGGCAGCGTGCGGTTCGCGGCCCCCGACGGCAGCGTGCTGTCCGCAGGCACCGGCGATGCGCTGTTCGTGCCGCAGGGCGCACCGATCGGCTGGGAAAGCAGCGATCGCGTGGCGAAGTTCTACGTGTGCCAAACCGTCCCCGCCTGAAGCGACGATCGAGCCCCAGCCATGTCACACCCACTGCGCCTTGTCGAGTCTTCGCCCAACCCGCCGGCCCGTGCCGACGTCGTCGTGATCGGCGGCGGGATCATCGGTGTCTTCACCGCCTACTACCTGGCCCAGCGCGGCATTTCGGTCGCCCTGGTCGAAAAGGGCCGCATCGGCGCCGAGCAATCGAGCCGCAACTGGGGCTGGTGCCGCCAGCAGAACCGCGACGCGCGCGAACTGCCCATGGCCACCCGCAGCCTCGAGCTGTGGGATCAGTTTGCCGCCGACAGCGGCGAAGACACGGGCTTCAAGCGCTGCGGCTTGCTGTACCTCAGCGACGACGAAGCCCAGATTGCCGGCTGGGCCAAGTGGCGCGAGTTCGCGAAGACGGCTGGCGTGACCACGCACATGCTCAGCGGCCGCGAGGCCTCGGAGCGGGGCCAGGCGACCGGCCGCGCGTGGAAGGGCGGCGTCTTCTCGCCCAGCGACGGCACGGCCGATACGGCCAAGGCGGCGCCCGCCGTCGCCGCCGCGCTGATGAAACTCGGCGGCACCGTCCACCAGAACTGCGCCGCGCGCGGCATCGAGATGGAAGGCGGCCGGCTCAGCGGCGTCGTGACCGAAGCCGGGACCATCAAGACCCGCACCGCCGTGCTCGCAGGCGGTGCGTGGGCGTCCTCGTTCTGCAACCAGCTCGGCGTGCAGTTTCCGGTCGCCACGATTCGCCAATCGATGGTGCGTCTGGCACCGGTGGAGCAGCAGCTGCCGGCCGCCCTGACCAGCCCACGCGTCGCCATCACCCGCCGCCCCGACGGCCACTACGTCCTGGCCATCAGCGGCCGCGGGCGTGCCGACCCCACGGCGCAGCTGCTGCGCTTCGCGCCGCAGTTCATCCCGATGTTCGCCAAGCGCTGGCGCAACGTGTTTCCCGGCGGCCTGGAAGGCATGCGCTGGGGCCACGAAACCCGGGCGAAATGGAAGCTGGACGCTCCCACACCGATGGAACGGGCGCGCATCCTCGACCCGAAGCCCGACCCCGCGGGTGTGCGCGAAATCCACCGCCGTGCCGTCGACTTGTTGCCTGCGCTGCGCGAAGCCCGCATCGTCAATACCTGGGCGGGCTACATCGACAGCACGCCCGACGGCGTGCCGGGCATCGGCGAGCTGCCGCAGGTGCCCGGGCTCATCCTGGCCGCGGGCTTCTCGGGACACGGTTTCGGCATCGGTCCCGGCGCCGGCCACCTGATCGCCGACCTGGTGACCGGGGCCAAGCCGATCTTCGATCCCGCGCCTTTCGACCCCGCACGGTTCAACGGAGTCGACGTGGGGCAAGGTGGCTGATTTCTAGGTTCTGGGTCAGCGGTGCGTGGCTTGATCACAGAGCTCGAGCTGGCGCGGCATGCCGATGGTCGTGCTGACGCGTCCACTACCGGGAGCAGTCCGCCCGAGGCCTTGATTCATGGAGAGATCACACCGATGAAGACACTGTTGCTGAACAAACAGGATGTAGGAGGCCTGATTTCCATGAAGGAAGTCATCGGAACGGTGGAGGAGGCGTACAAGGCCTTCAACAGCGGCCAGGTGATTCAACCGGCCTATACATGCATCCACCTCCCACCACCCCGGGGCGAAATCGACTTCAAATTGGGATACTGCGAGGCCAACGAGATCATCTCGATGAAGGCCTCATCCGGGGGATTCCCGAACAACCCCACCGAGCACGGCGTGCCCAGCGGCATGGGAACCATCCTCCTGTTCGACGCCAGAACCTGCGCGCTCATCTGCGTGATGGATGGCAGCCTCATTACCGGCCTGAGAACTGGCGCCGCCGGAGCAGTTTCGGTGAAGGCGCTGGCCCGCAAGAACGCGAAGACCATCACCTCCATCGGGACCGGCAATCAGGCCCGGATGCAGATCCGCGCGATCCGGGAGGTGATGACGATCGAAACCATCCATGCGTGGGACCACCAACCCCAGACACTCGCCCAATACAAGGCCGACATCGAGCGCGAGTTCGGCATCCCGGTGGTGATGGCCCGCTCGAAACAAGACGCGGTGGAACAGGCGGACATCCTCGTCACCACCACCCGCGGCAAAGGCTCGCTGGTGGAAGCCGCCTGGGTCCGACCCGGCACGCATATCGTCGCCATCGGCACGGACACGCAAGGCAAGCAGGAACTGGAGCCGGAGATCTTCAGGAACGCCAAGATCGTCAACGATTCGATCGCGCAGTGCGTCGAGAAGGGCGAAACCTGGCACCCGCTGCACAAGAACATCATCAGCAAGGACGACATCCACGCCGAGATCGGCGAGATCCTGCTGGGCAAGAAACCGGGGCGCGAGACCGACGACGAGATCACGATCTTCGACTCGACGGGCATGGCCATCCAGGACAACACGACGTCGAACCTGATCTATCGCAACGCCATCGCCAGCAACACCGGCACGGCCTTTGAGTTCATTCGATCATGACGCCCCTGCTTGAACACCCCACCCTCCGCGACATCCACCAAGCACGGGAGCGGCTGAAACCGCACATCCGTCACACGCCCATGCTGCGCGCCGAGAAGATGGAGACCACCCTCGGGTGCGAGGTGTACCTCAAACCCGAGACGCTGCAGATCACCGGGGCCTTCAAGATCCGGGGCGCGCTGAACAAGGCCCTGTCGCTGCCCCGCGAGGCCATTGCCAACGGCATCATCGCCACGTCTTCAGGCAACCATGCCCAGGGGCTGGCCTACGCAGCGCGGATGCTGGGTGTCAAGGCGCTTCTGGTGGTGCCCGTCACCACCCCGAAAATCAAGGTGGAAAACACCCGGGCGCTCGGCGCGGAGGTGATTCTGTTTGACGGCGACACCGCGGCGCGATGGAAACGGGTTTACGAGATCGCGGCAGAAAACCACTACGCCGTGGTGCACGCATTCGAGGACCCCATGGTCATGGCGGGCCAGGGAACCATTGGCTGCGAAATCCTGGAAGACCTGGCCGACGTGGACACTGTCATCGTCCCCATGGGCGGCGGGGGTCTCATCTCCGGCATTGCCACCGCCATCAAGGAAACCAAACCCTCCGTACGTGTGGTGGGGGCGGAACCGGCGCTGACCCCCAAGTACTTCCACAGCCGCATCAACAAGGAGCGCACCTCACTGCCGCTGAAGAACACGATCGCCGACGGTTTGCGCATCAGTGTGCCGGGCCAGAACCCCTACCCCATCATCGAAAGGTACGTCGATGAGATCGTGCTGGTGGAGGACGAACACATCATTGAGGGCATGCGCATGCTGGCCAAGGACGCCAAGCTGATCGCAGAGCCGGCTGCCTCGATCGGCATTGGTGCCCTGCTGGCGGGCGGACTCAACGTGACGCCGCAGGAAAAGGTCTGTGTGGTGTTGACAGGCGGCAACTGGGATCTGTGCGACCTTGCCGAAGGTCTTTCGACGCGGTGAATGATCGCTCTCGAGTTTGGGGGTGCATGCGATGGGAGGGCAGCGCCGCCAAAGCATCATCTGCCGAGGCCCGCTCCACAACCACATGAAGCGCGGCCTCGGGCCCCCAAAGCAGCACCACGCTGCGCGGCCCCGCACTTAAGCTCTTCGGCACGACGACACACCAGGACCGCCGATGAGCACGAACCGCCCCGATGAACTTGCCGCCCTCGACCGCGCTGAACTCGCCGCGCTCGACCGCGCGCACCTCGTCCACCCCGTCGCCGCCTGGCGCCAGCATGAAGCGCGCGGCCCGCTGCTGCTGACCGGCGCGCGCGGTGCCTGGCTCACCGACGGACAGGGCCACGAACTGCTGGACGCCTTCGCCGGCCTGTGGTGCGTGAACGTCGGCTACGGCCAGGAAAGCGTGGTGCAGGCCGCCACCGCGCAGATGCGCCAGCTGCCCTACGCCACCGGCTACTTCGGCTTCGCCAGCGAGCCGGCGATCCGCCTGGCCGCCAAGCTGGCCGAGATCACGCCCGCCTCGCTGACGCGCGCCTACCTCACGCTGGGCGGCTCGGAGGCGGTGGACGCCGCGGTGCGCTTCATCGTGCAGTACTGGAACGCGCGCGGCCGGCCGGCCAAGAAGCACTTCATCGCGCTCGAGCGCGGCTACCACGGCTCGTCGTCCACCGGTGCCGGGCTGACCGCGCTGCCCGTCTTCCACCGCGGCTTCGACCTGCCGCTGGCCACGCAGCACTACATCCCCTCGCCCAACCCCTACCGCCACCCGCAGGGCGGCGACGCACAGGCGCTGATCGCGGCCTCGGTGCAGTCGCTGCGCGACAAGGTGGCTGAACTCGGCGCCGACAACGTGGCGGCGTTCTTCTGCGAGCCGATCCAGGGTTCGGGCGGCGTGATCGTGCCGCCGGCCGGCTGGCTGAAGGCGATGCGGGAGGCGGCGCGCGAGCTCGGCATCCTGTTCGTCGTCGACGAGGTCATCACCGGCTTCGGCCGCACCGGGCCGATGTTCGCCTGCGACGCCGAAGGCGTGCGAGCCCGACCTGATGACCCTGGCCAAGGGCCTGACCTCGGGCTACGTGCCGATGGGCGCGACCATGCTCTCGGAGGAGGTCTACGCGACCATCGCCGACGGCGCGCCCGCCGGCGTGCCGATCGGCCACGGCGCCACCTACTCGGCGCACCCGGTCGGCGCCGCGGTGGCGCTGGAAGTGCTGCGGCTGTACGAGGAAGGCGGCGTGCTCGCGAACGCGCAGCGCGTCGCGCCGCGTTTCGCCGCCGGGCTGGAGGCGCTGCGCGCGCACCCGCTGGTCGGCGACGCGCGCCATCGCGGCCTGCTCGGCGCGCTCGAACTGGTCAGCAACAAGCAGACCAAGCGCGGCTTCGACCCAGCGCTCGGCCTGCCGGACCGCGTCTTCGCCGCCGCGTGGCGCAACGGCGTGGTCTTCCGCTGCTTCGGCGACGGCATCCTCGGCTTTGCGCCGGCGCTCACCTATACCGAGGCCGACTTCGAGCAGCTGTTCGCGCGCCTCGGCAAGACACTGGACGACGTGCTGGCGGCGCCCGAGGTGCGCGCGGCGCTGGCGGGCTGACGAGTATCCGCGCCGCCGGCCGGCTGGGACACAATCGCATCCCCACGCTCGTCCGCGGGATCGCCATGGCAGAAGCCTTCAAGCTCGACCGCCTCGACCTGCGCATCCTGGCGCAGCTGCAGAAGAACGGCCGCATCACCAACGTCGACCTCGCCGACGCCGTGGCGCTGTCGCCCAGCCCCTGCCTGATCCGCGTCAAGCGGCTCGAACAGGCCGGCTACATCAGCGGCTACGGCGCGCACCTGCGGCTGGAAAAGCTCGGCGACACGCTGACCGTGTTCACCGAGGTCACGCTGAACGACCACCACCGCGAGGACTTCGTCCGCTTCGAGACCGCGATCCGCGACGTCGACGAGATCCTCGAATGCCACCTGGTCAGCGGCGGCTACGACTACCTGCTGCGCTTCCTGACGCGCGGCGTCAACCACTACCAGGAGGTCATCGAAGGCCTGCTCGAGCGCAACATCGGCATCGAGAAGTACTTCAGCTACATCGTCATCAAGTCGCCGTTCGTCAAGACGCATTGCCCGATCGAGAAGCTGTTTCCCGAGTTGACGCTGGAATGAATGTCCACGGTTCGTTCGCGCCTTGGCCGAACACGACCGCGCCGCGATCCAGCTTCGCATCGATGGCACTTCCGTGCGGGCGCTCGCAGGCGACACGCTGCTGGTCGCGCTGCTGACCAACGGCCGCCGCGTGCGCGACACCGAATTCGGCGACGGCGACGCGCGCCGGCTTCTGCCTGATGGGCGCCTGCCAGGATTGCTGGGTGTGGACGAAGCGGCGCAGCGCTTGCGCGCCTGCTCGACGCCGGTCAGGCGGGCATGGAGGTCTCACGCGCCCGCCGCCGCGCTGTGACCGGTGACGCCCGACTGCGCGACATGGCCGGCGCCGATTCGGCGCAGCACTGAGCAAGCCCGCGCATCGTGGTCGTCGGCGCGGGACCGGCGGGCGTACGCGCGGCGCAGGCACTGGTGCGAGGCCGGCGTGCAGCCGATCGTCATCGACGAAGGACGGCGCGACGGCGGCCAGATCTACCGCCGGCAGCCGGAGGGCTTCACGCGTTCCGACGCAAACGCTCTATGGCAGCGAGGCCGCGAAGGCGAAGGGCCTGCACGGCGACTTCGACCGGCTGCGCGCGCAACTCGACTACCGCAGCGAGACGCTGGTCTGGAACGTGACGGCGGGCGCGGCTGCATATCGATGCGCGAGCAGACAGGCCGAGACGCTTGCCTTCGACGCGCTGATCGATCTGCGCCGGCGCCACCGACCGGCTGCTGCCGTTGCCGGGCTGGAATCTCGCCGGCTGCTACAGCCTGGGCGCGGCGCAGATCGCGCTCAAGGCACAGGCCTGCGCGATCGGCTCGCGCGTGGTGTTCGCCGGCACCGGTCCGCTGCTGTATCTCGTGGCCGCGCAGTACCCGAAGGCCGGCGCGCGCGTCGAAGCGGTGCTCGACACTTCGCCCGCGTGCCGGCTGGCCGCGTTGCGCAAGCTGCTGGCGCCGCCCGGCGCGTGCTGCTGCGCGGCCTGGGACTGATCGCCGCGCTGCGCCGCGCCGGGGTGCGCTGTGGCGCGGCGTGACGCCGCTCGCCATCGACGGCGACAGTAACGACGGGGTGCGCGGCATCAAGCGTGCGCGACGCCACGGCGCCGAGCACACGCTTCGCCTGCGACGCCGTCGCGCTGGGCTATCACCTGCGCGCCGAAACCCAACTCGCCGATCTGGCCCAATGCGAATTCGTCTTCGAGGCGCAGAGCCGCCAATGGCTGCCGCGCATCGACGCCGACGGCCGCAGCAGCGTGCGCGGTGTGTATCTCGCGGGCGACGGCGCGCGGATCCTCGGCGCCGACGGCGCCGAGGCCGCGGGCCGGCTGGCCGCGCTGGCCGCACTGAACGATCTGGATCATGCACGCGGACGCGCGCTGTTCGATGCCGAGGCGCCGGCGCTGCGCCGAACGCTGGCGCGAATGGATGCGTTTCGCGAAGGCCTGGTGCGCGCCTTTCCGTGGCCGCACGCCCACGGCCGCCGCGCTGCCCGACGACGCGGTGGTGTGCCGCTGCGAAGCCGTCACCGCGGGCGAATTGCGGCGCAGCGTGCGCGACCTGGACAGCCGCGAGGTCAACCGCGCCAAGACGTTCAGCCGCGTCGGCATGGGCCGCTGCCAGGGCCGCTACTGCGGCCACGCCGTCTGCCGAGGTGGTGGCGCACGCCGCGGGCATCCGATCGAACAGGTCGGCAGGCTGCGCACGCAGGCGCCGGTCAAGCCGCTGCTGATGGACGCGGTCGAGGTGCCGCGATGAGCGGCGAGGCGCATGCGCAGCGACGTGCTCATGCATCGGCGGCGGGCTGATGGGCACGACGACCGCGTTCTTTCTGCGGCACCAGCACGGCCGCAGCGTGACGTTGCTCGAGCGCGAACTCGTCGGCCGCCAGGCCAGCGGCACCAACTTCGGCAATGTGCGCCGCCAGGGCCGCGGCCGGAGCAGATGCCGCTCGCCAACCGCGCGCGCGCGGTCTGGGGGCGGGTGCGGAACTGCTGGGCGAAGACCTGGAGTTCGTGCCGCTCGGCCACCTGCGCGTCTGCTACACCGAGGAGCAGGCCGCCAACCTGGAGCAGCTACGCGGGCGAGGTGCGCGCGCTCGGCCTGGAACTCGGAACTCTTCACCGCCGCGAGCTGAGCGAGCGCTACGGCTTCTTCAGCGACCAGGTGGTCGCCGGTTCGCTCTCGCCGCAGGATGGACACGCCAACCCGCGCCTGGCCGGTCCCGCGTTCGCCCGGGCGCGCGCGCGCGCGGGTGCGCAAGTGCTCGAACACAAGGAGGTGCTGCACGTCGAGAAAGACGGCGGCGATTTCGTCGCCCACACGGCTGACGGCGAGCGCTATCGCGGCGCGCAGCTGATTGATCGCCGCCGGCGCATGGTCGAATCCGCTGGCGGCGCTCTTCGGCGAAGCGCGTGCCGATGAGCGCGCGGGCCGCAGATGGGGGTGACCGAACCGCTGCCGTACGCGATCGGCCCGTCGATCGGCGTCTCCTCGCGCGTCGAGTACGAAGGCGTGTACTTCCGCCAGGTCGCGCCGCGGCAATATCGTCTTCGGCGGCGGCCTGAAGGGCCCGCGCACGTGGACCGACGAGGTCCGCGCCTACGTCAACCCCGACAATACGCTGCGCCAGTTGCGCGAGCTGCAGCGCTGGTGCCGGCGCTCGCGCGCGTGCAGCTGATCCGCGTCTGGAGCGGCATCGAGGGCTACGTCGCTGATTGGGGCCGGTGATGGGCCGAGCGCGCGCGCGCCGGGCCTGCATTACGCGTTCGGCTTCAACGGCGAAGGCTTCGCGATCGGCCCGGGCGTGGGCGAGGCGATGGCCGAGTTGCTCGCGACCGGCACGACGTCGACGCCGATCGACGCGTTTTCGGTCGCGCGGTTTGCTGCGGCCGCGCGGCGGGCAGCCTAAGCGTCGCGCAATGCCATCGGAGCACCAAGCAGCGTCAGCGCCCCGCTAGCACGACGAAGACATTGCGCAGGTCTCTTCGATCTGCCTCTCGCCGGCGGTGCGCGCGAAAATGAACGCTTATCGCCCGCGAGGAACGCGATCGGTTTGCCGCCCGCCGATTTGAAGCGGCCGCGGCCGGCGACAATATGCTTCGCCTCCGCTTCGGCAAGCTGTCGCATGATTCGGCAGCGCGGGCAGGACCTTGTCGTGGAGACCCGACAGCGTGGCGGACTAGAGCAGCACGGTGAGGCGGGCCGGATCGTTCATCGGATTCACTCTGCAAACGGCAGGGCGCGCTCGGCGACGGCGCAGAACCAGCGCACGCCGTACGGGAGCGCCGCGTCGTTAAAGTCGTAGCCCGGGTGATGCAGCGGGCGTTCGCCGTCCGGGCCCAAATCAGCGCGGCCCTGGCCAAGCCAGAGATAGGCGCCGGGCCGCTCGCGCAGCAGGAAGGCGAAGTCCTCGGCGGTGAACGCCGGCCGCGGCGCGACACTCGTCTTCAGACCCGCAGCCTCCGCCGCTTCCAGCGCCAGCGCAGCTTCGGCGGCGCTGTTGACGGTGGCCGGGTAGTAGCGCACGTAGGAGACTTCCGCCTCGATGCCGTGGCCGAGCGCAACGCCAGCGGCCGCGTCGCGCAGCGCCGCCTCGATCCGATCCTGCGCAGCGGGGTCGAAGCTGCGCACCGTGCCGGTGATCGTCGCCTCGGCCGGCAGCACGTTGTGGCTCGCGCCGCCCTGGACGCGTGTGACCGACAGCACGGCGGACTCGGCCGGATCGATGCGCCGCGCGACGATGGTGTTCAGCTGCATGACGAGCTGGCTCGCGGCGAGCAGCACGTCCGGCGTGCGATGCGGCTGCGCCGCGTGGCCGCCGCGACCGCGCAGCACGATGTCGAAGCGGTCGGCCGCGGCCATGATCGGCCCGGGCCGCGTCTGCGCGCAGCCGAGCGGCAGGTCGGGCCAGTTGTGCAGGGCGTACACCGCGTCGCAGGGAAAGCGCTCGAACAGGCCCTGCTCGACCATCACCCGCGCGCCGCCCTTGCCTTCCTCGGCCGGCTGAAAGATGAAGTGCACCGTGCCGTCGAAGTTGCGCTGCGCACAAGCTGCCGTGCCGCGCCGAGCAGCATCGCGGTGTGGCCGTCGTGGCCGCAGCCGTGGTGCACGCCTGCGTGCCGACTGGCGTAGGCGAGCGCGGACTGCTCGGCGATCGGCAGCGCGTCCATGTCGGCGCGCAGGCCGATGCTCCTGCGGCTGCGGCCGTGGCGCAGCGTGCCGACCACGCCGGTGCCGGCCAGGCCCTCGTGCACATCGAGCCCCAGCAGTCGCAGCGCCGCGGCGACGATGCCTGCGGTGCGGCGTTCCTCGAAGGCAAGCTCCGGGTGAGCGTGCAGGTCGCGTCGCAGCGCAACCAGGTCTACCAAAAGATCATCGACTTCGATCGCCATGTCGCTTCAACGGCCCGCGTCGACGGCGTCCGCGAGTTCGTCCAGCGTGTGAAAGTGCCAATCGGGCACGACATGTTCGGACTCAATCGTGCCGCCGGAGTCCTTCATGCCGTGGCGGCGCTCGATCCAACAGGTGGCGATACCAAGGCGCCTGGCGATGCCCATGTCGTGGTACTGGCTCTGGGCCACGTGCAGATTGTCCGGCTGGCGCCAGCCCCAGGCGCTTTCGATACGTCCGCGGGCATAGGCGAAGTAGCGCGGATCGGGTTTCTCGCACAGGGCATCGTCGCAGCTGAGCTCCATGTCGAACGGCCGCCCGAGGGTTCGCGAGAACAGCGCGAGCGCCCACGCCTGCGCATTGGTCATCGTTACCAACCGGAACCGCCGCCGCAGCCGCTGCAGCGCGTCGGCCGAGTCTGCGAATGCCGGCCACTCGCGTACCGAGTCGCGGAAGCCGCGAGCGATCGCGGCGCTGTCTGGCAAACCAAGCGAGGGCGCAATGTCGTGCCAGACGCGCTCGAGGTCGTCCGGGAAGGCGATCGCGTCGTTCGACTTGCGCGCATTGCGATAGGCGCGCAGGAAAGCGTCGTCGCCGACCGACGACTGGGGCGCGAGGCCACGCAGGTAGTCGAGCATCCCGCGTTCGAAATCGATCAGCGTGCCGACCACGTCGAAGGTCAGCACCTTGAAGTCCTGGAGTTTCATCGGCGGTTCCTGAAACGAAGCTGTAGAAGCTTAGTCAGGCGGTGGCGCAGAAGTGCCCAAATCCGCTTCCGGAACAGCAGCGAATATCGTATGGGCGCACGAAGTCGTGGATTTCGACTTCGCTCCTGCAGCAGTGGTCGAGCCGCAAAGGTTCGCTTGGGCTAGCAGTTGACGTGCGCTCCCGCTTGAGTTCGGGCAAACAAGTCAACTAACGAGCTACCCAGCACTCTTTGTCTTTGAAGACGCAGATAGCCTCGGGGTCAGGTACCGACATAGGAGCACCAACCGCTCTTGGCGCGCAACTCGGGCCGCCTCGAGTCGACAGCGAGCCTTCCGGCTCCCTTTCGATTCTTGACATTACGCCCCGAAGGCCAACTCCCCTGCCATACGAGATGCGCCTGGAGGTCTGCTAGCAGGACAGAGCGGTCAATTTGCGGCGTGCGGTTGCCGGCCGTACGCGACCCCGAGCTGCCGTCCCCAGTTTCCGAAAGCATCGGTAATCGGGCTGACCGTGGCATAGGGTCGAGCTCTCCCTAGACTCGCAGGACACCCACCCTGCGAAGGAGAGATCGCGATGAAGTACTTCACCGGTATCGATGTGTCGCTGCGTTCCGTGTCGATCTGTGTGGTCGACGACGCGGGTGTGGTGCGGTACGAGAACAAGGTTGCCGCGGAGGTCGATGTCATCGTGGCCAGCCTGCGTCGGCTCAGCCTCGACATCAAGCAGGTCGGTCTTGAGGCCGGCACCCTGACGCAGTACATGACGTACGGTTTGCAGAAGGCAGGTTACGAGGTGATCTGCCTGGAGGCGCGTCAGACCGCCGCCACACTGGCCGCGATGCGCAACAAGACCGATCGCAACGATGCCCGCGGCCTGGCGCAGATCCTGCGCAGCGGCTGGTACCGCACCGTGCATGTGAAGAGCCTGGAGAGCCACCAGGAGCGGGCGCTGCTCGCCAGCCGCAAGGCGATCCTCGCCAAGTGCGTGGATCTCGAGAACGAGTTGCGGGGGTTGCTCAGGATCTTCGGTGTGCGCCTGGCGCCCCACGTCGCTCATGGCCGCTTCGACGAGACCGTGCGCGCCGCAGTGTCGACGACTCCGGAGCTCAACACGAGCCTGCTGCCGCTGCTCGATGCGCGCACGGTGCTGTACAAGACCTACCTGAAGCTCGACAGCGCCGTGAAGGGCGTCGTGCGCCACGATCCCGTCTGCCAGCGGCTGATGACAGTCCCTGGAGTCGGGCCCGTCACCTCGCTCACCTTCAAGGCAGGCGTGGATGATGCCGCGCGCTTCAGGTCCTCACGCAACGTCGCTGCGCACTTCGGGCTTACGCCGCGGCGCTACCAATCCGGGGAAACCGACAACCCGGGGCGTATCTCCAAGGCCGGCGATGTCGAGGTGCGCCAGGCGCTGTACACGGCCGCGCACGCCCTGATGACGCGCTCCAACGCCTGGTCGACGCTGAAGGCCTGGGGCTTGCGACTCGCCAAGGTGCGCGGCCATCGCCGGGCCGTCATCGCGGTGGCCCGCAAGCTGGCGGTAATCCTGCACCGGATGTGGGTCGACGGCACCGACTTCCGGGCCTCACGTTTGCAGCAGACCGCATGAGGTAGCGCAATCGCCGGCTCCTCAAACTCGATTCTGCGTTGACTGTGTGGACGATGGTCATGGATGAAGCCGCAAACGACCGCTGCGCTTCGAGCGCGCCCGAAAGCATGGCTCGTCCAAACCTTCCGACCCATGCCTGCAGCGCGCCAGCCGCACCGCGCCCGACTGCGTAGAGAAGCGTGACCCACACACCAACCAGACCTGAACTTCAATCCAACCGGAGCTTCGACCCTTGACAACATCGCCCGATTAGAGAAGCGGCCGTCGATTTCATGACGCAAGCGGACTATGGCCCGGCAAGCGGATTAATCGAGCTGGAATGGTCTTAGATGCAGCTTGCGAATGGGGGAATGTCCCCAGGGCGGCATATGGAATTGCCGCGCCCATCGATCATTGCGCTTGACTCAGGACGCCCATAAGATCCCCGCCATGGCACGCCCTGTGCACACACGCATCGTCGGCTGGATCGCAGTTTGCGCGGTCCTGCTGAATGCGTTCGTGCCGGTCGTGGCGCACAAGCGCGCAGCCGATGGAACGTTGGCCTGGGCGGACATATGTACGACGGACAGAGTCGAGCCTGCTGCTAAGACAGGCATGCCGACGGGTGACAAGCCGGCCAATTCTCACTGGGGCACCGCTGGGCACTGTTCCTACTGTTGCTCCCACCCCGCGTCACACGGCGCACCGCCTCCCGACGGGGTCTTGCTGATAGCAGTCGTCGAATCCCAACCGGCCAATGCGCCGACGGGCGCGGTTATTCGCACGCTCCTGCATTGGCGCACACCGCAGTCCCGCGCACCTCCCCTGATTTCCTGAGTCTCAGAGCGCCGAGCGGCATCCGCCGCGGCCACCTCTGCCTGATCGACTGGCAATAGCCGTTGGTCGGCACTTCCCGATCGCCGGGCAACTGACGGCCTCTTCTGGCTTCGAGGCAAGGCTCTAGGCCTGTCTCTGCGTCAGTTCAGAACGGGCCGTGGTAGCAGGCAAGCGACGCGCTCTCTCAACGACCGGTCAGGTCGACCTGCAACTCGTGCATCAGTCGCTGATCACTGCGTTCGACAACGAGTCTTCGCTGTCGCCAGCGGATCAGCGTGGGGGACACTGTGCTCAGACGAACACTGCTCTTCTTGACAGCCATCGTTGCGATTGGCGGCGGCATTGCGCACGCCCAAATGGCCGACCCAACCAAACCGGAGACGATGGCGGGCGTGATCATCACCGCGTCCCGCAGCGACACGCAACTGACGGAAATGCCCCTGTTCACGACGGTGATCACGCAGGAAGAGATCCGTAAGTCGCCTGCTCAGACGCTGGACCAGCTCTTGCGCCAGGTTCCCGGCATCAACCTTTCCGGGGCGCCCTACTTTGTCACGGATCCCACCGGCAACCAGATTCGAATGCGCGGGACAACGAACTCAAAGGTACTCGTGATGCTCGATGGCATCCCGGTGCTCGATCCGTTCTACACGACCGTCCAGTGGTTCAAGGTGCCATTGACCTCTGTTGAGCGGGTCGAGGTCATTCGCGGCGGCAATTCGAGCCTCTGGGGCAACCTTGCCGTGGCTGGCGTGGTCAACATCGTCACGCGCAGGCCCACCGATGGACGGGGCGAGGTCACAGGGAGCTACGGCTCGATGAATACCGCCACAGGTTCGGTGGCCAAGGACTTTGTGCTGAACTCCGCGGTCGCGATGAATGTTTCCGCCGATGTGCTGAATACCGACGGCTACCAGACCACACCGGAACAGTACCTGAGCAGCTTCCCCGGCAAGTCCGATTCCTCGGCAACCATCACCAACGTGCGCTTCGCGGCCTACTTCACTCCATCCTCCGACCTCAGTGCATTCTTCCGCGCTGGATACCACCGGCAGAACCAGGACATAGGCGGCTATACCTATGGAACGAATCTGCAGGAAAGTCCGGATGCTGCGGGCGGCATCGTGAAGAGCTTCGGCGAGGCCGGTCGCCTGGCCGCGAATCTGTGGACCCAGTATGTCGGCTTCGACAAGAGCAATGGTGCCGGTTGTTACTTGCAGAGCCCGACGAACTGCAACACGACGTCAATAACCTCGCCGCTTGTCCAGTATGCGAACTCGCACGACTGGAATCCCTACCGCGAGGTCGGTGCCTCGGCGGTCTACTCGCTGGACTTCAAGACATGGGCGACGTCCATGCAGCTAGGCGCCGACTACCGGAAGCTCTTCGGGCAGGACTACTCGACAACCTACAACCGACCGACCACGACGGATGGAGCCAGTGCAACCGTCAACCGCACCAATTTCGGCCAGGGCAAGCAGCAGTTCCTGGGCGGCTTCGCGCAGTTCCGCATGGTTCCGCTGGAGGAGTTGCAACTGACGCTGAGCGCGCGCTACGACTACTGGACGAACACCGACGGCATTGCGCTGATGACGAGGTATACCAACGGTGTACCAGGCCCACAAAGAGGCGGCGATGTTCCGGACTCGAACAAGGGGGCCTTCGATCCGACGCTGGCCGTGCGATACACGCTTACGGATGAATTCGACCTGCGCGCCGCGGCGTACAAGTCATTCCGCGCGCCCGGGCTCAACAATCTCTATCGCAGCTTCTCTTCGGCTACGGCCATCACTATCGCCAATCCCCTCCTGTACCCGGAAACGCTGACGGGCGGCGAGATCGGTGCCGACTACCGCGCACCCGGTCGGGAAGTGAACGCGACGGTGTTTCTCTATGACATCAAGGACCTGATCGCCTCGTACCGGATACTCAATGCCGCCAACGCGCCGCCACAGGTGATTGCCATTTGCGGTCCGACCTTGTCCAACTGTCCCGCGACGGTTAACTTCAACACCAATGCACAGGACGGACGCTCGTACGGTCTCGAACTCGTGGGACGCTGGGACGTCACGCCGACAGTCTCGTTGAATGCCGCCTACATGTACACGCGCAGCTATTACACGTGGAGCAGTGTGGGCGATCCCCTCGGCAACCAGCTGGGTGCCGTTCCGACCAATCTCTTCACGGGCGGACTCACCTGGCAGACCACGCCTGTTTGGCGAAACTTCATCGGCGTTCGCTACACGGCCGGCATGTACCTGGACGTGAACCATACAATTCCTCAGGGCGGCTTTGTCGTCGTCAATCTGAGCAGCTCGTACCGCCTGCGCAGCGATGTTGAACTGTATGGCAGCATCGTCAATCTGCTCAATGAAAAGTACTCCGACAGCGCGACCACCAGCGCGTCGTCGAGCACGCTCGGTATGCCATTTGCGCTGACGGCAGGTTTGCGGTGGCAGTTCTGAACCTGGCATCTCAGAAGGGAAATCCGGCATGCGGCCGTACGGCGGAAATGAAGTGACAGAGAAGTTCTTAGCCTTGGGACTGTTCCTGCTCGCGATCGCCAGCCCCGCTTTTGGCCACGAAACGGGCGGCCATGAGCATGGACACGGCGCTTCCAAAGCGGCCACTGCCAAGGGAGCAAGCCTCGCGGCGGCGGCGGCCTTCGATTTCTCGGGCAATCTGTGGTCTGTCAGTTACGACGGAAAATATCTCGTCGTGCACAAATCAGAGGACTTCGGCAGCCACTGGTCGCAGCCCGTGCGGGTGTCATCGAGCCCGGAGCCCATGGACACCGGCGGCGACGCGAGGCCCAATATCGCGGTCGGCCGACAGGGGGATCTCTATGTGACGTGGACCAAGCCGCTCTCGAAACCCTACACGGGCGAGATCAAGCTCGCGCGGTCCATCGACGGCGGCAGGACGTTCGACGCGCCGCGTATCGTGCATGCCGACCGCCAGGAAATAACGCATCGCTTCGATGCAATGACGGTGACCCGCGACGGCCGCCTTCTCGTCGCCTGGATCGACAAGCGCGACGGCGTGGCCGCCGGCGGCAAGGCGTCCGAACTACGCCGGAGCGGCCGTCTACTACGCGGTCTCCGATGATCGCGGCGAGACTTTCCGCGACGACTACAAGGTCGCCGACCACAGCTGCGAATGCTGTCGCATCGCCTTGTTGCCGCAGGCCGATGGCAGCGTCCTCGGCCTCTGGCGCCACGTCTTTCCGCCGAATGTCCGCGATCATGCATTGGCAAGTCTCGGCAGCGACGGCAAGGTCAGCGGGTTCCGGCGGGCAACCTTCGATGACTGGCGCGTCGATGTCTGCCCGCACCACGGGCCCTCGCTCGCGGCCGACAGCGAAGGCCACCTGCATGCTGTTTGGTACACCGGCGCCAAAGGTAAGGCGGGCGTGTACTACGGTCGGCTGGAGCCCGGCGGCGTGGCAGGAGTGAGGCGTGTAGGCGGGGAAACGGCAGAGCACGCCGACCTGTCCATCCTCGGCGATCAGATCGCCGTCGTCTGGAAAGAATTCGACGGTCAGCGCGTCACGCTGCGAGCATTGCGGTCGTCCGATCGTGGCTCGACATTCTCGGAACGCGAAATCGGCGAAACGGCCAACGCGTCGGACCAGCCACGCCTCCTCGTGCACGACAAACGGTTCTACGTCTTTTGGAACACGCGCAGCGAGCCGCTGCGCGTTGTCCCGCTTCCATGAAGATCAGCAAAATCATTCGTGCGCTGCTCGCGGCTGCGTTACTTGCAGCGGACATCGGGGCCGCCTCCGAATTTCGACCCTTCGATGCCAACAGCATGGAGGCGATCAGGACGGCCTATGCGGGGCGAGCCTTCATCCTTGCCTTCTGGTCAATTCACTGCGCACCGTGCATCGAAGACATGCCGGATTGGCGTGCGCTAAGGCGCAGTCATCCCGAGGTGCCGGTCCTACTCGTGACGACTGACCCGCCTGCTGAGCGCACCCGCGTATCGCAGGTCCTCGCGGCCTACACACCGGGTGACGTTCGAAAGGTGGGCATTTGCCGATGACTTCGAGGAGCGCATACGCTATTCCGTCGATCGTTCCTGGCGCGGCGAGTTGCCGCGAACGTATTTCTACGATGGTGCCCACGCCGTAGAGGTCGTTTCCGGCCGACTTGACCGTCGCTGGGCTGAAGCTTGGCTGTCTCGCATGCGCTGATGCTTGCGCAGGAATGAACATCTGATGTCTGTCCATCGGTACCAAACGGATTTTCGGCTGGGTCGCGATTGGCGCGATTCTGCTGAATGCGACTGCTCCCGGAATTTCCCACGCGATCGCGACGCAACGTGCGGCAGTGTGGGCGTCGATCTGTTCTACCGCAGGTGTCGATCGCGTTCAAAAGGGAACCGACCTGCCAGGCGGGCGACCAGGACAGGTCCGACGTTGTCACTTTCGATCACTGTCCGTACTGCGGATCCAATTCCGCGTCGCATGCTGCCCCGCCTTCTGATCAAAGCCCGATCCATTCAGCGGTCGCGGAAGTGCAGGCAAGTGGGCTGGTTGACTTCGCCCCACGAGGACAACCTGCCTGGCGAACGCCGCGGACCCGAGCCCCGCCACCGGTTTTCTGAATCCAATCGGTCCCGCCTGACTACCGAATTCGGGGTCTGCGGCGTTTCCCTTTGACTTCCAGGAGGCACAAATGTGCATTCGGCTCGAGACTTCATCAGTCGCGCCTGTCGAGGACGCTTTGCAAGAAGCGTCAAGGCAGCCGGCCGCGACGCTGCTACTCCCCTGCGATCTGAGTGATCCGCGTGTACGGGCGCTCTCGATTGAAACCCTGGCTCTCGCGATCGGTACTTTCGCGGTGTGTACGGGCAAGAAATCTATAGGCGACTCACAAGGTCGTGCAGGCCAATAGTCACCCGATTGGAGGCGTTCCAGGTTCGATCGTTTCTCTGTTCATCCAACTGAAAGGACAATGTCCATGTACGCAAGTCGTATGAAGTTCTTACTGCCAGCGGTGCTGGCTCTCGGTACCATGGCCGCAAGCGCCGAGGTGACCATTTCGGAGCCGTGGATCCGAGGCATGGTCGCGGGGCAGTCCGCCACCGGCGCCTTCATGACAATCAGTAGCAATGAAGCGACCGCCCTGGTCGGGGCCTCTTCCCCGGTGGCCAGCAAGGTGGAGATCCATCAGATGAGCATGGACCAGGGTGTCATGAAGATGCGGCCGCTGGATCGCTTGCAGGTACCGGCCAACGGCTCTGTGCGCCTCGAACCCGGCGGCTATCACGTGATGCTGATTGGCGTGGCGAAGCCCTTGGCCAAGGGAGACAAGGTACCGCTGACACTGCGATTTCAGGGCAAGGACGGCAAGAAGACCTCAAAAGAGATCATGGTGGAAGTGCGCGACATTGCCGCTCAGTCCGACATGAAGATGCCGATGAAGTAGCCGTGGGACGGAGTGCGAATCGTATGTCGTTGCCAAGGCTGAATCGCCTGCTGTCCGCGATAGTCGTCCTGCTGTCGCTGTGGAGTGCAGGCAGCGCGTGGGCGTTCAACGGTAAGGACGTTACCGCCGAGGGGCTCGGCGGGGTCCTGGATCTCACGGATCACCATGGACGGAAACGCACGTTGGCAGACTTTCGCGGCAAGGTTGTGCTGATCTTCTTCGGCTACACGCACTGCCCCGACGTTTGTCCGACAACGCTGATTCAGTTGAACGAAGTGGTTCAGTTGCTAGGCGAGGCAGCTGGAAGAGTACAGGTGCTGTGGGTGACGGTTGATCCGGATCGCGACACCCAGGACCTCTTGGCGCACTACATACCCGCCTTCAATTCAGGATTTCTGGGTCTACGCGGCACGCATAAGCAGACGCACCGGGTCACCGGGGCATTCGACGTGAGCTATCAGATTCTGCGCTACAAGGGCGAAATCCTGGTCGATCACTCTGCCTTCGGGTATGCAATCGACCCGGTTGGTCGCACGCGCCTTCGAATTAAGTACAACATGGCCCCGGCCCACATCGCGAGCGATGTAAGGGCGCTCCTCAAGGAGGAGTGAGACTCGCTTCGACTGCGCCGGTACGGATGAACCCAGGGTCAGTATGTAGCGTAAGCACTGATGAGCGCACCCGAAGTAGTTGCCAACGGACGTGGCTCTGGCGTCGCAGCCTTTCAACATGCGCGCGATCCGACTTTCACACCCTGCATCGGGCGAGGCTCCCCGGCAATAGCGGCAGGATCAACGCGACTCAGAGGCTGCCGGTCAGATAGGCACGCGCTGCGTCATCCAGCGCGGTGTGGGTCCACATCGCTTCCATGTTGATACGACCAACTTTGTCCGCAGTGGGGACCAGCGGCGCGTCCGCTGCTCGGCCCGGAACGCAAAGGTCGAGAGTCCGCCGCCGATCTCTGTCCCCCTCGGCGCTGCGAAAGCTTGCGCTGGCCGCTGACCAAAGTTGGGCCGTAACCTTGGTGACGCGACAGCTTAACTTCGACAATGCGCACCCAGACCGGGATTCGATTCCGCGGGCGCCAGAACTTCAAGAAGAGTGTGAGTTCTCGAGCGCTTGATGAGTCGGTAATTCAGAGCACTTGTCACTCACCGAAGGATTCAGTGGGGCAGTGAGGAACTCAAGCGCGGAAAGTGGGCCGTTTGCAGCGCACAATCGATTCAGGATTGCGTCCACTCTTAGGCGAAACTGCTGAGTGGACCGCGTGTCCGGAGTTGGTCGATTCGTCGCGTTGAGCCAGTTGACCCAACGTCCCTGACTCAAAACGGGACGCTTGCACCGGCGAATAGGCTGCCGGCCGCTTCTGGCAGAGAGTTCGACAACCGCAGCATGAAAATGACCCGTTATTAGCCGCTACACTCTTGGCGCCATGCAGCTTAGGAGCGTTCGTTGATCGCGCTGTCGCGACGTAGTCGCGGCAGCTTCACGGTCGTATTTTTCCTTCTGCTGCTGGGCATGCAGCAGGAGGCGCTGCGGCATGCGCTGTCGCACTTCAAGCCGGCGCAGGAACAACAGGAACTATCTGCCCCGGCCGACGGCGCGTGTCTCGAGTGCGCGTTACTAGCCACCGGATCCTTGGCGTTACCCTCCGGCGCGCCGGTTCTTTGTCCCAGCCCAGTCGCGCATGTCGTCAGCCTTCCGGCGCACGTCGCGCCGACGCTTGCCCGCTTCACTCCCAATCAAAGCCGCGCGCCGCCCTCGCTTTCGTGACGTGACATCGGTGTGCCGCCTCCTCGGCGGCACAGCATCTTCACGCTCTCGAAGGGAGTGCCATCGTGTCTCGATCTATTGGATGGACCGGCATGTTCGCGCTTGCCGGACTACTGCCGCCTGCAGCGCACGCGGCGACTGACGCCGATCTCGCCGAAATCCGCGCGCAGATCCAGCAACTGAAGGAATCGTACGAAGCGCGCATCCGCGCGCTCGAGGAGCGGCTGAAGGAAGCGGAAACCAAGGCCGCCAGCGCGCGGACTGTCGAGCCCGCAGCGCCGCCCGCGCCCGCGGTGGCAACGGCGCCTCCGGCCGCGCCTCCATCGACCGCACCCGCAAAGGCATCGGCCAGTGCGTTCAACCCGGCAATCTCGGCGGTGCTGCAGGGTGCGTACGCGAGCCTGTCGCAGGACCCGAACAACTACGCGATCACCGGATTCGTGCCGAGCGGCGACATCGCGCCCGCCAAGCGCGGGTTCAGCATCGCGGAGTCGGAGCTGACGCTGTCTGCCAGCGTTGACGACAAGATCTACGGCAACCTGACCTTCTCGCTCGCGCCCGACAACTCGGTCGAGGTCGAGGAAGCCTACGGCATGTTCACGTCGTTGCCGTATGGCCTTGTGCCCAAGTTCGGACGCTTCCTGTCGAGCATCGGCTACCTCAACGACCAGCATCAGCACGTGTGGGACTTCTACGACGCTCCGCTACCGTACCAGGCGTTTCTCGGCGGTCAGTTCAAAAGCGACGGCCTGCAGCTCAAGTGGGTTGCGCCGACCGACATCTATCTCGAGTTCGGCGGCGAGATCGGCGATGGTTCGAGCTTCCCCGGCACCGACCGCAACAAGAACGGCATCGGCAGCGGTGCGGTCTACGTGCACGCCGGCGGCGAGCTCGGCCCGAGCAATGAGTGGCGCGCCGGTCTTTCGTATCTGGCACTACGGCCGGACGATCGCCAGTACACGCAGAACGATCTCTTCGGCAACGCGGTGTTGCTGGGCTTTTCCGGCAGGAGCCAACTCACGATCGCCGACTTCGTCTGGAAGTGGGCGCCGAACGGCAATGCCACGAACACCAGCCTCAAGCTGCAGGGCGAGTACTTCTGGCGCAAGGAATCGGGCGACCTCACTTACGACAGCGACGGCACGTACGGACTGACCTCGACGTCGGACTACACGTCGCGCCAGACCGGCTGGTACCTCGACGGCGTCTACAAGTTCCTGCCGTCCTGGCGCGTCGGCGCGCGCTATGACCGGCTCTCCACCGGCAGCATCGACTACGGGGCGAACGGTGCCTACCTCGCGCAGGAGTCGTACACGCCGTGGCGTTACTCGGTGATGTTCGACTACACGCCCTCGGAGTTCAGCCGCTTCCGGCTGCAGTGGCAGACGAGCCAGATCCAGCGCGACTTCACCGACTACCAGCTGTTCGTCCAATACATCCTGACTCTGGGCGCGCATGGCGCCCACAAATTCTGATGAGGTTCCGAATGATTTCAACTCTCAAGCTTCTTGCGGCAACCCTACTTGCCGTGCTCGCGCAACCGGCGCTGGCCGCGCTCAATGTGTTTGCGACGATGCCCGAATGGGGCGCCCTGACAGCGGAACTCGGTGGCGACAAGGTGACGATCTACACCGCCACCAACGCACTGCAGGATGCGCACCACGTCGAGGCGAAGCCGAGCCTCATCGCCCGGGCCCGCAGCGCCGATCTGGTCGTGGCAACGGGCGCCGAACTCGAGATTGGCTGGCTGCCGCTCGTGATCCAGCAAGCCGGCAACCCGAAGATCCAGCCCGGCAAGCCCGGCTATTTCGAAGCGACGAGTTACGTGACCCTGCTCGATAAACCGACGAGACTCGACCGCGCCGAAGGCGACGTGCACCCGGGAGGCAATCCGCACATCCAGACCGATGCGCGCAATATCGGCCGCGTGGCCGGGCCGCTGGCGGCGAAGCTCGCCGAGCTCGACCCCGCGAACAGCGCCTACTACCAGGCGCGCTACAAGGCGTTCTCCGAGCGCTGGAATGCGGCTATCGCCAACTGGGAGAAGCAGGCAGCGCCATTGCGTGGCACGCCGATCCTGGTCCAGCACAAGGCGTTCACCTACCTCGAAGCCTGGCTCGGCCTCAATCAGGTCGCGGCGCTCGAACCCAAGCCGGGCGTCGAGCCGACCACCGCGCACCTCACGGAAGTCCTTGCGACCTTGCAGCGGCAGCCGGTCAAGATGGTGATCCGCGCCGCTTACCAGAGCGACCGCCCATCGCAGTGGATCGCCGAACGGGCAAAGATCAACGCCGTGATGCTGCCGTTCACCGTCGGCGGCGACGATGCAGCCAAGGATCTCTATGGCCTGTTCGACGACACGATCGCGCGCCTGCTCAAGGGGGCCCAGTGAATCTCTCCTCGGCTGAATTCTCGATACTGCTGCCGGCATTCATTGCCGGTGCTCTGGTGACCGCGACGCATGTGCCACTCGGCATGCAGGTCCTGGCGCGTGGCATTGTCTTCATCGATCTCGCCATCGCACAGATTGCCGGCTGCGGCGTGTTGCTGGCCGACCAACTCGGGTTCGAACCGGAGGGCATCGCGGTCCAGATCGCAGCACTCACGGCAGCGCTCGCCGGGGCGCTGTTGCTGACCTGGACCGAGCGCATCTGGCCCGAAGTGCAGGAGGCGGTGATCGGCGTCACGTTCGTGCTCGGAGCGACCGGAAGCGTCCTGCTGCTCGCGAGCAACGTGCACGGCAGCGAACACCTGCGCGATCTGCTCGTCGGCCAGATCTTGTGGGCACAACCGTCGCGCCTCGCGTGGGCGGCGGCCGTCTATGCGGCGGTTCTCGCGCTGTGGTTCGGTGCACGGACCCGTCTCGGTCACATCGGCTTCTACACGCTGTTCGCCGTCACGGTCACCGTGTCGGTCCAGCTGGTCGGGCTCTATCTCGTCTTCGCGACGCTGATCGTGCCGCCGCTCGCGACCCGTCGCATGACCCGCCGACGGCTGTCCGCCGCGTGGCTGCTCGGCCTGGCGGGTTACGCGATCGGACTCGTCGTGTCGACCGCGCTCGATCTGCCGAGCGGCCCGGTGATCGTCTGGGTGCTGGTGGCTCTGGCGCTCGCCTGGCAGGCGCTGACTAAGACACGGACTGCCAACCTGGCATCTACGCCACCGTGACCCGCTTCAGCCGGTCACGAAGAAGTCGTAGACATGCATTCCGCATACCTCGACGAATGTAGGGGGCAGAGCCCCCTACATTCGTCGAAAAGCCCGCTCAAGAACTGTCGAACCTCTCTCAAAGCGCCCAAAGCAGCACGGGCGTCGCCACACCGGCCTAGGTCGGCACCGATGACGGCCTGAATGTCAACTATTGGCGTAAGCGATCCAGCACGCCGCCCAACTACGCCGTATTCCCGTCCGCTTCAGCGCATATGGGTGCGGAGTGGAACGGCCGCAATTGGGTCGATCGGATGGTGCTGGTCGCTGGCCGGTCATGGCCGGGTCGAGACTATTGAGGGGCTAGGTCGCGACTTGATACTCACGGTAGGCCTGCTTGACGTCCCTCGGAAGCCAGACGTACTTGAGGACTTCGTCCAGAATATCTGGCCGCAGCGTCAACGGGGAGTTGGACGCGCGGAGGTTCGGCCAGTACTTGACCTTCTTGCGGTATGACCGGCCGAAGTGGCCGTTCTGCCAAACCAGCGCTGCACGTGCTGGGTGATTAGTATCCGCAAGGATCTGCTCAAGCAAGCCACCAGGTATTGCATACCGCTGAGGGTGCGCGTCGCTTGAACCTTTGATGCGGCGGAGCTCTTCAGCCAAGACTCGTAATCGCTCAGAGTTCCCAAGAACTTGGTGGGGGACCAGAAGGCGCGCAAAGCGTCGAACATCCCAAACGGCGAGATCAGCCAGAGCAACTCCTTGCCCAAGACATGCCAGGAAGACTCGAAGTAGCGATGTCGACCATAGGTGTCCAGATGAACGAGAAACGCCGCGGTACGAGCAGAAAGTCCGAGCTCAAGGCCACCCTGCTGGTTCACTACTGCCAGCAACGCACCAAGGTCGTGACTTCTCGGTGCGCGAATGCGATTGAGGACGAGGATGCACTTGAGGTACTTCTCCAATGCTTGAAGGCTTGCCCAATGGAATTGCGGAATGAGGGCGTGGCGGTAGCAAAGTCGCGCCGAAACATAGTCTTGGTCGCCCCTATCCCTAAAGCTTCGGATTGCGAAGTCGTCTAGCAGCGCTGCTGTCGAGTACGACATGGGGCCGTTCCTCGGCTCAAAGAGTTCAACGGGGACGTCCTCTATCGGGCGAACTTGGGCTAACGCAGCGATGGCAGGTCATTGCCGGAATCCGCATTCTCCAACGTCCACTATTGGAGATCCCGCGAGTAGACGAACTGGCCCTTGTTCATCCAGATCAGAGTCGTCTTGTCACCTTTGGTACTGACTGCGACGGCCCGATTGGGGTCACTTGCACTTATCCACATGTAAGTAGGACCGGCGGCCGCAGTCGGCTCGCCGAGGGCTTGAGTAAGTGCGGTCACGGCTGTAGTCAACGTGAGTTGATCCAATAGCGCTGCAAACTCACTTTCTGGCTTGGACATCGCCGCACGTGCTTCCCTCGTCCAGTCAGCCGCGGATTGCGACGGATCGAAACCGTAGAACCACGTGTTCAAGAGCCCATCCGAGCTTTCAATCCCGTAGATGTCCATGATTTCCACGAGATAGTCCAACGTGTGCGCGCGCTCTTCTGAGTCGGCAATCTCGAACGCAGGCAGGGCCGCCTTGAATTCCCCGAGGACCCGCTCCTTCAGTGGCGCCGAACTCGCGTTCTTCAAGAGCCGCTCGGCCAGTGCATTGATTTGGCCCTCCAATTGGTTTCGGACCGCCTCGTCCACTGTTCCGGGGTACCTCCCTTCAGGCTCGAACTTCTTCTTGGCAATGAACGATTCGAGGGCTTGAGCCTCAATACTCGGCTTCTCAGACACCGACGGCCTCACCTGTCCTGCCACAGCCATCGGCACGACGAAAAGCCAGAGGACGAGAGCCCTGCGCATGGTGGATGTCCACCTCGAGGTCAGCCAGCGGTTGAAGGTCAGTTACAAGTGGCCGAGTTTCGCCAATCTTCCGGGCACCGTCTACATCAGCCACAACGGCCGCTTTGCGGAACATATTAAGCAGCGCGGCCAAGTCCGCTTCTGGCCGAACCGCGTCACGACGTAATCGCTACCAATCCGCCGTCCGCTTCTCGTCCGACTTCCACCGACTTGCCCCCCACCGTCATCTCAAACCGTTCGCTGTTCCCCGACGCCAGCGTTTTCGCGGAAGCCAAGCGCAGATCAACCAGCATCATCATTGCCGTACCCGTTGCAGCCTCGTCCAAGCCGTCGCGAAGCTTCTTTGCACCATCCTTTAGCCAAACTGCTCTCAGCGCGTCTGGATGTCCGGTGTCGTCAAGCTTGACCGTGTAGGAGAAACGATTGAAGTAGCTCGAGTTCTCTGGATTAGTGAACGCCTCGCGACCGGCCGTCGCGGCCCCGGCACTCTTGGGGAAGTGGTTCGCCTGAGCGCGCCTTAAGTCCGGGTCCTTTGGGATGAGCATTACGAAGGTCTGCAACGTTAGATATTTGGCATCGGGAGACATCGAATAGCGGACATCAACGACTAGCGCTGACGGTGCGGGCAGATCGACTATCTGGCGGTTAAGTTCATCTGAAGTCCTTGCGGAAACAAGCCGAGTCGGCGCTCGAAGGTTGGGTTGGACGGCGGCGACCGCCTTTTGGATCGCATGATCAAGTCGTGCAGGCACGTTCTCCGTCGAGAGAGCGCTCCGTATGGGCGCCAACGATGCGTTTGCATCGCGATTGATACTTTCCTCATAGGCCACATTCAGCAATACGATCGCCAGGCCAAAACCAGGACCCAATATCGAAATTTGTTCGTCCGCAACGATGCTTGCCTGTGACACATTCACGAGCATCGCGGCCTGCGGGAGCGCAGGCGCGAGAGACTCCGGCAGCGGCCGGCTGTTGCGTACCGCGTCACTTTGCCGCGGCATGGAACTGCAAGACGCAGACGCAACTGCAGCGACGACTAGAACTGCACGCAGAGTGGTGAGCATCGTGCCTCCATTGTGGGGAGGGATTTCAGCCGGTCCAGCGTTCCCTGTCTAGCCGCTCAAACGTCCGCTTGTCGGTGCCTCACGACGCAAATTTGCGTCTTCTTCTGGGGGAATCGCTAGCTCAAGTGGAATGGCCGCTGCTGGCCGGGACTTGTCCCGTCGCAAGTCTCAAAGATCTCGCGCATAGCCGGCTTCACGCTGGCTCCGGATGGCCAGCAGGAAGACGGTATCCACTTCCTGTACATAGCGATACAAGGCCACGTAGCCACGCGATCCTCGCCCGATCACTAACTCGCGCTTGCCTGCTTTCACCGGCCGTCCGATCAACGGACTGCTGGACAAGATCTGCACCGCTTGCAGGATCGTCTCTATACGACTCGGCGCGGCGGCAACATCGAATTGCGCGAGGTGATCGAAGATCCGGTCAAAATCATCAATGAGCTCCGGTGCTGCTTCGATTCTGGCCATGGACAAGCTACCGCGCCAGTTTCCTAGGACGCGGCTTGCGAGGCGCATGCCCGCTCGCACGAGCGGCAAGGTAGGCTCTCATGTCTTCCCAAGCGACCGTCTTTCCCTTGGCGAGGATCTTGGCCCAGCGCTCGTCCGCCTCGCGATGAAAGCTATCCGACATTTCGGCCTGCTCCACAGTCTTAGCAATGGCGTCGAGGATGAAGCCATGCGAGGTCTTGCCAGCGCGTTCGGCTGCGGCCGCAATGCGGGCCTTCAAGTTCTCGTCGATTCGGATCGTGGTGGTGGACATCGGCGTTCCCTGACATAAGGTCACCCAATGTAGCACCCGTGTGCTACTACCGCAAGTCAGTAGTAATGGCCCTGAAACGGCAACAATTGGGGACGGTAGGAACGACCGCTATGAGGCGAATCGGAAGGCACCGGGAGACGACAGCTGTTGGCCGATCAGCGACGGGAAATGAGCGCAAGGTCAACCAGTTCGGTGATCAGTGCCGGATAACTGAGCCCCGATGCCTCCCAGCATTTGGGGAACATCGAGATCGGCGTGAAGCCGGGCATTGTGTTGAGCTCGTTCACGACGAAAGTCATCCCGTCGTAGAAGAAGTCGACCCGGGCCAGGCCATCGCAGCCTATCGTCTCGAAGACGCGGGAGGCTAGGCGCTGTATCTCGTGCAACTCGCCGTCGTGAAGGTGCGCCGGGCAGATCAACTCGGCGGCGTTGCCGTCGAGATACTTCGCTTGGTAGTCGTAGAACTCTCGCCCATGCACAACAATCTCACCCGCCAGTGAGACCCGAGGGGCCGTTCCAGGCGTCCGCGCCGAGAGCACCCCGCACTCGATCTCGCGGCCGAGCATCGCCTGCTCGATCAGCGCGACGCGGTCCTCAGCCCACGCGACTTCGAGGGCGGCCTCGAGGTCATCCCACGACTTCACCTTCGTCACTCCGACGCTGGAGCCGGCGCGAGCTGGTTTGACGAACACCGGGAGGCCGAGTCCGCTTGCCCGGGCCATGCCCTGGACCGGGTCGGCGGTCCAATCCTCCCGGGTGAAGGTCACCCACGGCGCCACCTCGATGCCAGCGGCGGCCAGCAGCGTCTTCGTGGCGTGCTTGTCTATCGCGGAGGCGGAGGCGAGCACGCCGGAGCCGACGTATGGCAAGCCGATTAGGTCCCACATCCCCTGGATGGTGCCGTCCTCGCCAAAGGGTCCATGCAGCAGTGGGAATGCGACGTCAATGTTGCCCAGCGACTCGATGCGACTATCGGTATGGATGATCGCGAGCTCACGGCTCGTCGCCGAGAAGGGCCAGAGGATCCGCGTTCCGTTATCCGGCACGGTCGGCATCGACGCCGGATTCATTCGGAAGAACTCGGGGTCATCCGGCTGCAGCGTGAACGCCCCTTCCTTCGTGATCCCGATCGGGACCACCTCGAAGCGGGAGCGGTCTAGGGCGGCCAGCACGCCCGCGGCTGTAGCACAGGAGATCTCGTGCTCCGACGACCGCCCGCCGAAGACTAGGGCGACCCGGACTTTCATCGCGCACCGCGCATTCGTCGATCCTCACTTGTAGCCATGCAGGTCTTCCGTCGCGCTTCCCCAATTGCGAGGAGCCCCAAGAGCCCTTTGTCGCGGATGGCCGAGACCGCCTGTGACGTCATGTTATTGGCAAGCCAACCGGCCAGCGGTGAGCGAGGATCGTTGAACGCGGGTAGAAGTGTTCTCGAACTTGCTCGAGTTGATTTCCTCCAAGCAGGTAAACGTGCTCGGCATCGTGGCGAAGGTAGTAACCGACGTGGCCTTTCCAGCTCGTTGGATCTTCCCGCCACAGAACGGTGACACATCCCAGAATTGGCTCGTCAAGTGGCTGACCCCAGTCCAGCCACGATCGCGCCAGCGCCGAGCTGGTGCCGGCGATGCCAGCCTGAGCGAGAGACCAGTTGATGAACGACGAACACCAGGACACCTTGTCGTCGTAGCCAGGGATGCCGGCGTGCTCGTGATACTCGCTGATTCGGGGATGGCTTGAGCCGTTCGGATGCACGCACACACCGATCTCTGCGCGCGCGATCTCCAGCCAAGGCGGATCGTTCATCAACTGCCGGGCTCGTGACAAAAGCGAATTGGACTTCAATCTATCGCGAAGGCAGAGATCCGGGAAGCGTCTGGTTTCGGGTCAAATGGACCTTGTGTCACAACGGCCGGTCATGACCGTCAGCAACGGTCCGTCACGGATGAACTTTGGCGGGCAGGAATCGAATCATGTGCTCCTCATCGAGGAAGCGCCCATCTATTTGCATTGCCGCAATCTCAATTCCGTACGGCACAGACCCTGCCAACACGTAGAGCGACCGCGCCACGCTGTTGCCGCTGTATACGGAGATGCAGACCTGCGTAATCCCGGGCGCTTGGGCCGCGATATCGATGGCTGCCTCCAGCAAGCGTCGGCCCAGCCCTTTCCCTCGGCTTTCCGGGCCCACGTACATGCCCCACACGTAGGCCTTGTGGCGGATCTTCTGCATCTGCTCCCGACCGAGTCCCGCCATCCCAATCAGCTGGTCGGCCTCGAATGCCCCAAAGACGGCCCGGTCTGCCGTCGGCTCCAGCCGACTCGCAACTTCCGCGATGCTGAGTTGTGCTTCTTCTTCGTAGCTGGAGGTGAACGACTGCGGGCTATCCAGTAGCGCGCGAAGGCGCAGTTCCTGAAAGGCTGCTGCGTCGGCAGCAAGGAGCCGGCGGATGGTCACGCCGGATCAGTCCCGGCGCTGTGTTGTCGCTCGGGCCGTGTCAGCTCGATCCGATTGCCGAAGGGATCTTCCGTGAAAGCCCGCTGGCCGCCTTGGAGCTTAACCGAGTCAACCACCACGCGAAACCCATTCGCCTCGAGGTCACTTGTGATTGCCTCGAGGTCGTCCACAACGAAGGCGGGATGAGCCTTCTTGGCGGGACGGAAGTCATCTTCCACGCCAAGGTGCAATTGTTGAGTTCCGCACTGGAACCACAGGCCTCCGCGCCCCGCCAACGGCTCCGGCTTTGGAATCTCTATCAGTCCAAGGACACGTCCGTAGAAGTCTCGCGCGGCCGCTTCCTCGCCCCGCGGCATTGCAACCTGCAAGTGATCTAGCGCCAGCGCCTTGGCCATGGACGCAATCTAGCGCGCGGGCGCGTCGCAGAGAAGCGTCCGCTGTCAGGCAAATCGTGCGGCGCAACCGAATGGCAGAAAGTGGCCGGGTTCCGAATTCCCGGCGGGCAACGTGTGAGGCTGCTTTCCGAGCAGAGCAGACGTCAGCCGCCCTCCTCCCACCTGTTGACATTATTGCGCTGCTGCCGCGCGCCCTGCTCTACTTCGGAGATCGGCCATGAGCATCGGTAATCGGGCTGACCACTGCATAGGGTCGAGCTCTCCATAGACTCGCAGGACACCCACCCTGCGAAGGAGAGATCGCGATGAAGTACTTCACCGGTATCGATGTGTCACTGCGTTCCGTGTCGATCTGCGTGGTCGACGAAGCGGGTGTGGTGCAGTACGAAGGCAAGGTCCCCGCCGAGGTGGATCTGATCGTGGCCAGCCTGCGTCGGCTCAGCCTCGACATCAAGCAGGTCGGTCTTGAAGCCGGCACCCTGACGCAGTACCTGACGTACGGCTTGCAGAAGGCAGGCTTCGAGGTGATCTGCCTGGAGGCGCGCCAGACCGCCGCCACGCTGGCTGCCATGCGCAACAAGACCGACCGCAACGACGCCCGTGGGCTGGCGCAGATCCTGCGCAGCGGCTGGTACCGCACCGTTCATGTGAAGAGCCTCGAGAGCCACCAGGTGCGGGCGCTGCTCGCCAGCCGCAAGGCGATCCTGACCAAGTGCGTGGATCTGGAGAACGAGCTGCGCGGCTTGCTCAAGATCTTCGGCGTGCGGCTGGCATCCCGCGTTGGCCACGGCAGCTTCGACGAAGCGGTGCGCGGCGCCATCACGATCCGAGCCGCTGCTGGCGCGCGCGCTGGTGCCGCTGCTCGATGCGCGCACGGTGCTGTACAAGACCTACCTGAAGCTCGACAACGCGGTGAAGGCCGTGGTGCGGACCGATCCGGTCTGCCAGCGGCTGATGACCGTTCCCGGGGTCGGGCCGGTCACCTCGCTCACCTTCAAGGCCGGCGTCGATGACGCGGATCGCTTCCGCTCCTCACGCAACGTTGCCGCGCACTTCGGGCTGACGCCACGGCGCTACCAGTCGGGCGAGACCGACAACCCGGGGCGCATCTCCAAGGCCGGCGATCGCGACGTGCGCATGGCGCTGTACACGGCCGCGCACGCGCTGATGACGCGCTCCGACGCCTGGTCGACGCTGAAGGCCTGGGGGCTGCGACTGGCCAAGGTGCGCGGCCATCGCCGGGCCGTGATCGCGGTGGCTCGCAAGCTGGCGGTGATCCTGCACCGGATGTGGGTCGACGGCACCGACTTCCGGGCTGCACGGCTGCAGGGGGCTGCATGAACTGAGCCGCGCCTACGACCCACCGATTTGTTTCTGTGTTGACTGTGTGGACGATGGTCCTGGATGAAGCCGCAAATGTCGGCTGCGCTTCGAGCGCGACCATGAGCATGGCTCGTCCGACTGATCCGACCAATGCCTGCAGCGTGCCAGCACCACCGCGCCCGACTGCGTAGAGAAGCGTGACCCACACACCAACCGGACCTAAACTTCAAACCAACAGGAGCTTCGACCCTTGACAACAACGCCCGATTAGAGAAGCCGACGATGGCGAGGCGCGACCACATCGCCCGAAAGCACGTATGGCTCTTCACGATCGCATGGCCTCCCAATCAACGTCGTCGTGCTGCACTTAGGAGTGCTTGTATGGGGTGTCTGCGTTTCTTGATTCCACCCAGGCTTGGCAGCGCAGAGCTGGTTGTCATTCAACCGAATAGCGCGCAAACCGGACGCCGGATCGCGTTCAAGTTCAAGTTCATTCTCCGAAAGGCTAGCGTGTCGAATGTTCACTTGAACAATGCATCCGAAGTCGCTAAGAAGAGCGCGCGTGGTGAATCAGCCCAACGAACACGGAGGGTTCCATGAGCAATGGCGGGTTCTTGCTGGAGATCGGGTCCGGGACGCCCCAGGATGTCGAGCAGGCGTTACGGGCAAAGCTGCCGCCGCAGCTCGACGTCCGACTGCTGCCGCTCACCGGCCAAACGGCGCTGCTGCGCGGGCACCTCGCGGACGCCTTCCGAGTTGCGAACCCTGGCGTCGATCTCGCGGAATTCCTTTCGCGACTCGGCACGCGGGCCCAGCCGATCGATGCCGAGCAGACCCTGGCACGGCTCAGTGCACGGAGCCCCGTTGAGCTTCCGGCACGGGAGACACGTCGCGCGACGCGCGTCGATGGTCTCGACTGGCACCTCGGCACATGCAACGTGGCAGCCGCATGGGATCGCGTGGGCGGTCCCGACGGCATCGACTGGTCAGTGCGCGTCGGGCAAATCGACACGGGCTATACGGAACACCCGGCACTCGGATTTGGTGCCGCACTGCCGTGGCTGCAGGTCGCTGATTCAGAGACGTTCGTTCCCGACCCGACGTCGCGCGAGAACTGGCTCGAGGCCGAGCCCGGCCGCGGGATTGACCCATTGACGGGCTTCTATGGGGGCCACGGTACGCGAATCTCCAGCACTATCTGCGGCTACGATCCGAGCGCCACCGGGGGTTCCTTCTATGGCGTGGCGCCCAAGGTTCCGCTCGTAATGGTACGGATCGCGGACAGCGTGATCGTTCCCGACCGACAGGCGGAGATGGCACAGGCGCTTCGCTATCTTTCAGGCATCGCGCAGGTCAGCGCGATCAACATCAGCCTTGGCTTCCTTCCCCCGGGACTCACCGATGACGATCTCAAGCGCGCTCTGAGCGAGGCCTACGAGGCCGGGACGATCGTGGTCTGCGCGGCGGGCAATGAAGTCGATCCGGTCGTGGTGCCGGCTCGGCTCAACCGCACGATCGCGGTCGGTGGCGTCACTCAGGCTGAAGTGCCGTGGTCCGGCAGCAGCTACGGGCCGCAGGTGGACTTCAGTGCGCCGGCGGCTGATCTGCGCCGCGGCAACGTCAAGCGCGGGATCCGCCGGAACAAGTACATCTACGGCCCCGGGGGCGACGGCACGTCGTACGCCGCCGCCATGACAACCGGCGTGGCGGCGCTCTGGCTGCAGCATCGGCGCAGCGATCTCGCGCGTGAGTACTCGGAACCTTGGCAGCGCGTGGCGGCGTTCCGGCTGCTCGCACGCAGTTCCACACGCGTGCCGGACGTCAGTGTCAACAATCAGCCTCTGTGGCAGCCCGGCTCGTTCGGCACGGGGATCTTGGACGCGGACAAACTGCTTGAGTCTTCACTTCCGCCCGCCGCTTCCCTCGTCCGCGAAGCTCTGCCTTAGATGGCCCGAAAACATCGCCGCGCAGGCTGACTGCTGTAGATCGACTGCGCGTGCCTCGGCCGGGAAAGCGGAATGGGTCGTCAGACTGACGCCTGGTTCGTGAACTGTCGAGCGGATTTGAATCAGCCCGCCACATTGCGTCGGCGACGGCGCGCGACGGCGTGACCGCCCGTATTCAGCGCCCCGCCGCGAGTCGGTGGGGCGCCACCTCGCTCGCGATGCTGCGGAACACCGCATCGGACATCACCTCGCAGTAGCCCGCCGCTGAAGCCTGCTCGGCCCAGGTGATGCGGCAGACGCGGTGCGGGCCGAAGGCCGCTTGACCAATTTCGCGCAACAGGTACTCGCAGTCGTGTCGGTCTGCGTCGGTCGGGACGCCATTCCATTCGATGACGAAGTGCAACTGGCCGCTGGCATCGACGCTACACAGTAGGCGTCTCAGATCGACGAAGCTGGGCCAGACCGTCTCGAACACGGCGAGTTGAACCCCGGGGGTCACGGCGTCGAACTCTTCACGTGTTATGCGCACGGCCAAGCCTTTCGCGGTGAAGGGGCAGACACTGCCACCCTGAAGGTCACGTACGGCACCGTCGTGCCGGCGCGCGCGGACAGAAGCGCGTATCAGCTGGCGGCCACGGGTGGCCGCACGAAGGGCAGCAGGACATGGCTTCGCGCTTGGCTGTGAGTGTTCGGTTGGTCGTGTCGCGCGGCCAAGGTACGGGAGCCAGTGGAGGGGTCAACGGTCCAGAACGGGTTCGTCGCCGCGCGCGCGACGAGCGCGTCAGCTTGTGCGACAAAGGTGGCGGCGCTCGGGCAGCTTGGCGATGCCGGGCTCGGTGTCGGCTGGCGGCCGATCGAGCAGCTTCAGCGAGATCCTGGCGATCAGCTCGTGGTCGACGGACTGGCAGAGTAGACCAACCACGCGCCCCGGGGTGGTGCCCCACTGGTTGGCGAGGCGCGTCAGGACGAGATTCGCCGCTTCGTCGATCTCAAGAGAAAGCTGTCGCATGCGTGAAAATATCCGCGCGCCGCGGCGTGGCCGCAATCAGCCGTTCAGTCGGGTGCGGCGGGGGTAGCCGTGGACGCGCCATTGGCGCCGGCTCGGCCCGGCGTGTCGCAGCTCGCCCTGAGGGAGCCCCATGCCGGTGCTTGTCGCGCTGCTTCTCGTCCGTGTCTACCGGTCGCTGAACGCGCTGGTCGGTGGCGACAAGGAACAGCGGCTCGCTTGGTTACGTTCGACCAACCGCTTCATGAACGCGCGGCACGCCGATCTTCTCGCTACGGCGAGCGGGCTGGTCAGCACGGTGGCGTACCTCGACAGCGCCCGGGCCCGCCTCTGAGTGCGTGGCGCGTTGAGTGGCTGAAGAAGGCGGCATCTCGAACCGCGGATCTGTGGCGCGCAGTCGAGGCGCAGCACCGGGTCGCCACGATGCGACTGGTCGATACCGCAGCGGATCAGGAGTTGCTCGAACGCATGCTCGAGGGCAGCAAGCCTCCCTTACCGGAGGACGCACGCCGCCTGGACTACCTTCACAGCACGCCGTTGCGTTATGTATCGCCACACGCCAGCCGTTTCCGGCCCGCAGGCGAGCCCGGCGTCTGGTACGGCGCGGAGCGCATCGAAACGGCCTGCGCGAAAGTCGGGTACTGGCGGTGGCGCTTCCTGATGGAGAGCGACGGACTGCGCGATCGACGCCTGGTCGTGGAGTTCACGCTGCTTGAAGCGCGCGTCGCGGGCCGTGCGCTCGATCTCACTGTCAAGCCCTGGACGAGTGCTGCCGCGCTGTGGACCGACCCGAAGGACTACCCGGCCTGTCATGAACTCGCGGAGGCTGCTCGTGACCGCGGCATCCAGTGGCTGCGCTACTCTTCCGTGCGCGATCCTGCGCAAGCTCCATGCGGCGCGGTATTCGATGTCCGCGCGCTTTCTCTGCCGCGGCCGATGTCACGACAATCATGGGCGGCACGGGTGCAGCAGGACCGCGTGGTGTTCAGTCACGACCGAGCAACGTTGGAGTTCGTCCCGACGCAATGGGCATGAGCTGAAACTGGACGTGCAGGCGACCCTGGGGCGCGGAGATACGCGCAGACAACAGCTGAATCTCATGTCAGCGAGTGCCGCCCCGCTTGCGCGCGCGGGGGTCGCGTGAGGCCACTCGGAGCAAGTGTTGAATGGAGTCAGTTTCAGGCGATCTTCAACACCCGGGGTGCCCGCTGCGTCGCGCCGCTACTCGACATCCTCGATGACCTCGCCATGCGCTTCCGTGAGGCGCACACGGACCCGACGACCGCTCGCCTCGCTTGCGCGCAGGCGTTGCAGCAGATCCTCGTAGCGCGGCGTCGTGGGAGGTAGCCGGTAGATGCGGGCCGACTCGAGGAACAAGACCTCGGTGAGTTCGCTCGCTATCCGCACCCGCGCGACCGTCATGCGGCGCTCGCGCGGGTTGCTGTCACCGGTCGAGTCCGGCTCCGCCGTTGTCATGGGCTGCCGCCAAGGGTCCGCTAGCAGGTTGTGAGGTTGGCGTAATTCTGCAGTGTCTGCAGCGTCTGGGTGTAGTTTGGGTCCGTTCCGAACGCGGTACCGGCGCGGTTGGCGGGCCAATAGGCGCTTCCCGGTTGGATCGAGTACATCGTGACGTTCGCCCGCGCATCGCAGGTGGTGTTCTCCTGCGCCGCGAGCCAGGTGCTCAGCAGCACGGGCTTGTCAAACATGCCGGGGTCGATGACCATGGCCAACGTCAGATCGAGGGGCGCCCGGCGCGGCAGCCTCAGGCGCAGCCGCACTCTCACCAGCGGGGCGACGTGGTACCACCACGTGACGCAACAGCCGCCCCACTTGTCCGCCTTGACGGAGAGGACGTCCCGGTCGTTGTTCGCGAAACTGAACACCTTCTCGCAGCAGTAACGGTACTTCGTGGTGATGATCCGGCGCATCTGGTGGGCCCGCGCGTAGCAGCCGTCGCGAACGTACTGGAATGGAATGCAAGGCGGCGTGGCCGGCGGCCCTGGCAGATGACAGGACAAGCCGGCGCAGTAGTCGAAGATCTCCTTCGCCTTGGCATAGCTTGGAATGATCCGGGTGCAGAGCCGGAAGTGCTTCCACTTCTGGTGCACATCGACGAAGTTGAAGATCGTAGGGTCGATCTTGCTCACCGTCACTGCGACCGGTTTCTCCGGCTTTTCCAGCAGGATGCGGTTCGCCGTGAACTCCTCGAGTTCCTTGGCCGAGGCGACCTCGACCGCCTGCACGGTGCCGCGATCCAGGTCGAGCGAGACCTTGACCGGGGCCTCCTTTCTGACGGTGGATTGGAGCTGCTTGAGCAGCGCGGCGCGTGCCTCGCTCTTTTCGTCCAGTACGAAGACGCGCTGTCGCTCGTTAAACAGCACTTCCGTCGGTCGCCCGTCGCGGGCACGTACTGCAGCGACGGTCAGGACTGCGCGCTCGGTGTTCGCCATGACTCCTCCGCATATTGGATTCCGGCCGGACGCCGAACCGGGTCGCGCCCGGCCAACCTGTGACGTGCGTGACCTCGCTCAGGCGCACAGCGCGCCTCCGGTACGCAACGAAGTCCCACCCGCTCTCCAAGGTAGCCCCCACGACGCCGGCCGGCTACGGAAGATTCGACATCGACGCCAGGCGGGCATCGCCATTGGACGGTATGCCCGCACGGGGGCGCCATCAGGCGGTCACGCCATCCACGGCCTGCGGGCGTTGCAGTGACCGTTGAGCCCTGCCCCTCCTCTGGTGTTGGTTGAGCGTTGCCACGGCCTGATGTGCGACTTACGGGCGCCAACGTTCCAAGGGGTATCCGGCCTCGATCGCGCTCGCCACGACGGCCGATATGAACGTCGTCTTGGCCGTCGAGTAGGACTCGCGGTCATCCAGGGCGGAACCGGCCGCGCTGGCGGCCAACTGTCGCTTCAAGGTCGCGTACTCACGCGCCACCTCGTCGTGGTCCCGCAGGTAGTCGCGAAAGGCGAGATGATTTCTCTCCTGTTCGGATCCCACGACACACAGATGCAGGTGATGTGTCGTCGGCCACATCGCGGGCCGCTGGTAGAACGGATACACCCGGTCCCATTCCCCCAGCGGAACGTGCACGTAGCCGCGGATGCCCAGCAGTTCGTGATAGGCCGCTCTCGGATCCAGGCTGGCAACCGACACCTGGATGTCGATGACCGGCTTTGCCGCCAGCCCCGGCACGGCCGTTGATCCGACGTGATCGATGCGGCGCGCGAGCGCCCCTAACAGGCGAGCCAGTGCCCTGCGTTCCGCTTCGAACACGGCCGGCCACGCGGTGTCGTACTCGACGATGACGATCGGAGAGGCCAGCATCGGCACGGGTTGTCACGCAAGGCCGACCACGATGCCGCGCGCGCGCGCTTCGGTAAAGCCGAATATTCACGCTTGACATTGACTGTGACATGCGTGCTGCGCCTGCGGCCGTTCCGGCAATCGAACTTTTGCAGACGCTGCAGAGTTACGGTTCCAATGCGCGGCCATGCAAAGCCATGGGTCCCAATCTCCCGTTTGCGGCGCGCAGTCGGGCGCATGCGCCCGACCGCGCATCAAACCAAGACCCAATCGGCGAACGGTCCCGACCCGGAGGGGCTAGCAACCCCTGGCACGACTGCCTGGGGGCCTATCGCCGGAGCCTCGGACAGATTTGACCGAGAGCCTGCCATAGCCAGCGCGGAGCCTGCCGCGAAGAATGCGCTCCAGTTGTTTTGCAAGGAGCACTTCGTGCACGCCGCTTCCGCCAGCACCGACTCGTACGCCACGGTCATCGCCCATTCCTGGCGCGTGCGCGGGCACATCGAAGACGATGTCGTACGCGGGCGCCAACCGAACGCGACCCGCACCTCTGTACTGGCCTCGAACGCTTTTTCCTTTGTCAATTTCTTGACGGGCCGAATCCGATGACCTTGTCCCTTCGTAAACGGCCGCCGGTGCCTGTGCGCGTGCTTTCCGCCCGGCTGGCCCGCCGCGGCCTGCAGGCTGCTTTCGTGGTCGCGGCGACTGCGGCCCTGGCCAGCCCCTCCGTGACGGCTCCGGCCGATGCACCGCAGGCTGTGCCCAGCGCAGCGGTCGCGGCACACGGCGGCTCCGACCGCACGGCGTATGAAGGTGTGGTCGAGGCGGTGCGCCGGACCGTCCTGGCCGCGCAGGTGCCCGGCGCGGTGTTAGCGCTTCAGGTCCGCGCCGGTGACCAGGTGCGCGCCGGCCAAGTCCTGATGCGCATCGATGCGCGTGCGGCGGACCAGACCGCGGCGGCCGGGGCGGCCCAGGCGCGCGCGGCACGGGCGGCGATGGAAGCGGCCACCCGTGAGTTCGAGCGGCAGCAACAGCTGTTCACGCAGGGCTTCATCAGCCGCGCGGCGCTCGACCAGGCGGATGCCCATTTCAAGACGGCGCAGGCGGAAGCCGCCGCGCAACTGGCCACCGCCGGAGCCGCAAGAACGCAGTCCGACTTGTACATCGTCAAGGCTCCCTATGACGGTGTGGTTGCCAACGTGTCCGTGGTGCTGGGTGACCTGGCGATGCCCGGACGGCCGCTCCTGACCCTGTATGACCCGACAGCGCTGCGCGTCACCGCGGCGATCCCGCAGACGGTCGTGGCCAGGTTGGGGGGGCAACTCGCGCCCGAGGCCGAGATTCCCGGCGCTACTTCAGGCCTGGTCACGCCGGTCCATGTCCAGTTGCTGCCCACGGTTGATGCGGCCAGCCACACGCTCGAATTGCGCTTGGATCTGCCCCCCAACACGAATGCTGCGCCCGGCATGTTCGCCCGGGCCTGGCTCGTCCGGCCCCGGTACGGGCCCTGGCGCGGGAGAGACGAGGCTTTTCGTGCCGTCGCAGGCGCTGGTGCGTCGCTCGGAGCTGGCGGCCGTTTACGTGATCGGCAGAAACGGCAAGCCCATGCTGCGCCAGGTGCGGCCCGGCCGCAACGACGGCAGCCAGGTCGAGATCCTCAGCGGCGTGGCGGCCGGCGAACGCGTTGCGCTCGATCCGCAGGCGGCGGCGCGGATTCACTGAAGCCTCGCGATGACCGAACGCCTGGGCCTGTCGGGCCGCATCGCCGCGTATTTCCAAGCGGCGCCGATCACGCCGCTGCTGGCGCTGGTCGTCCTGCTGTTGGGCGTTACTGCCGTGCTGCTGACGCCGCGCGAGGAGGAACCGCAGATCAACGTCACGATGGCCAATGTGTTCATCCCCTTTCCAGGGGGCGTCGGTGCGTGACGTGGAACAGATGGTCACGACGCCGGCCGAGCAGGTGCTCAGCCAGATCACGGGTGTCGAGCACGTCCTATCGATCTCGAAGCCGGGTGTCGCCGCGCTGGCGGTGCAGTTCAAGGTGGGCGTGCCGCGCACGGAGGCGCTGGTGCGCCTGTACGACGCGGTCAACGCCAATGCGGACTGGCTGCCGCGCGGTCTGGGTGTGGGTCCGCCGCTCATCAAGCCCAGAGGCATCGACGACGTCCCGATCGCGGCCCTGACGTTGTTCGCCCAGGATCCGGTGGTCGGTCCGCAGGAACTGGAGCGGGTGGCGCACAGCCTGGAAATCGATCTCAAGCGCGTGCCCGGCACGCGCGAAGTTTCCACGCTGGGAGGCCCCGGCCGTGCCGCTCTGGTGGAGCTCGATCCGCAACGCATGGCCAGCGCCGGCGTCACCGTGGCGGAGCTGCGCCAGGCGCTGCAGGCGGCCAACATGGGTGCACCGGTGGGCGAGCTGCTGGGCGGCAACCGCTCCGTGGCGGTCGAGGCGGGGCCCTTTCTGCGCGACGCGCAGGAGGTGGGCGAGCTGGTGGTCGGCGTGCGCAACGGCAAGCCCATCTACCTGCAGGAGGTGGCGACGGTCCGCGAAGGCGTGCCGCCCGCGAAGCAGTACGTGTGGCACGGTGTGGGTGGCGCCGAGCCGGCCGAGTATCCGGCCGTGACGATCCAGATTTCCAAGAAGCCCGGCGAGAACGCGATCGACGTGGCCAATGGAGTACTGCGGCGCGTCGACGAGCTGCGCAATACGGTGATCCCGCAGGGGGTGACCGTGGTCCAGAGCCGTAACTACGGCATCACGGCCAACGACAAGGCCCAGGCGCTGATCCAGAAGCTGCTGTTCGCCACCGCCTGCGTGGTGGCCCTGGTCTTCCTCGCGCTGGGGCGGCGCGAGGCGGCCATTGTCGGGGCCGCCGTGGTGCTGACGCTGGCCGGCACGTTGTTCGCGTCCTGGGCCTGGGGCTTCACACTCAACCGAGTGTCGCTGTTCGCCCTGATCTTCTCCATCGGCATCCTGGTTGACGACGCCATCGTCGTGGTGGAGAACATCCATCGGCAGCAGCAACGTCATCCCGACAGGACGCTCGTGCAGCTGATCCCCGCTGCGGTGGACGAGGTGGGCGGCCCGACGGTGCTCGCCACGCTGACGGTGATCGCGGCACTGTTGCCGATGGCCTTCCTCACCGGCCTGACCGGGCCGTACATGAGTCCCATCCCGATCAACGCCAGCATGGGCATGCTGCTGTCGCTGGGCATCGCGTTCAGCGTCACACCCTGGCTGGCGCGGTTGTGGATGAAGCCAGCCGCGGGCCGCAGCCACCCCGGCGGCGGCACGTTCGCGGCGTGGCTGGACCGCCTGTTCGAGCGGGTGTTCACGCCGCTGCTCGACGATCGTACCGGCCGGCACAACCGGGGCCTGCTGGGTGCGGGCGTGGCGGTGCTGATCGCGGTGTCGCTTGCCTTGCCCGCGATGGGCCTGGTCATCCTGAAGATGCTGCCCTTCGATAACAAGTCGGAGTTCCAGGTGGTCGTGGACATGCCCGTGGGCACACCGCTGGAGCAGACCGCCGGCGTGCTGCACGAGCTCGGCGCCTTTCTGGGCAGCCAGCCCGAGGTGAGCCACTACCAGGCCTATGCCGGCACGGCTTCGCCCATCAACTTCAACGGCCTGATGCGGCAGTACTACCTGCGCAGCGGCGGCGAGGTGGGTGACATGCAGGTGACGCTGCGGGACAAGGCGAAGCGCTCGGAAAAGAGTCACACCATCGTCAAACGGCTGCGGCCCGGCTTGCAGGAGATCGGCCGGCGCCTGGGCGCCAACGTCAAGCTGGTCGAAGTACCGCCCGGCCCGCCGGTGCTGGCGCCGTTGGTGGCCGAGATCTATGGGCCGGACGCCCAGGGTCGCCAGCGCGTGGCAGGCGCCGTGCGCGCCGTGCTGGAGACGACACCCGGCGTGGTCGACGTCGACGACAGCAGCATCGCCGCCGCGCCGCGCAAGCTCCTGCTGATCGACCGCCGCAAGGCCGCCCTGCTGGGCGTGCCGCAGGCCGCCATCGTGAGCACCTTGCGCACCGGCTTGGCCGGGGAAGAGGCGGTGTACCTGCATGACGAGAGCAAATACCCCGCGCCGGCGCTGCTGCAGCTGCCCGCTGATCGCCACGGCGAGTTGGATGCACTGCTGCAGCTGCAGGTGCGCGGTGGGGTTGGGCAGCTGGTGCCGATCCGCGAGCTGGTCACCGTCACCGACACACTGCGCGAGCAGCCGGTCTTTCACAAGGACCTGCTGCCGGTGAACTTCGTCATCGGCGACGTGGCCGGCCGAGTGGACAGCCCGCTCTACGGCATGTTCGCCGCCCGCGCTGCCGTCGCTGCCGTCAAGACGCCGGGCGGCGGCTCACCGGTGGAATACTTCGTCCAGCCGCCGAGCGACCCCTACCGCGACTACGCCCTCAAATGGGACGGCGAATGGAAGGTCACCTACGAAACCTTCCGCGACATGGCCATTACCTATGCGATCGGGCTGATCCTGATCTATCTCCTGGTGGTGGCGCATTTCCGCTCGTACCGGATCCCGCTGATCATCATGGCGCCGATTCCGCTCACCGTGGTGGGCGTCATGCCGGGCCATGCGCTACTGGGCGCGGAATACACCGCCACCAGCATGATCGGCATGATCGCCTTGGCGGGCATCATCGTGCGCAACTCGATCCTGCTGGTGGACTTCATCGACCTCAAGCTGGCCGAAGGCATGCCGCTGAAGGAAGCGGTGATCCGCTCGGCGGCCACCCGGGCGCAACCGATCTTGCTCACCGCGGCGGCTGCAATGCTGGGGGCCGTGTTCATCCTGGACGACCCGATCTTCAACGGCCTGGCCACCTCGCTGATCTTCGGTATTTCCATCAGCACCGTGCTGACCCTGGTCGTCATCCCCGTGCTCTATTTCATGGCGATCCGGCGCTTGGTGGCGCGACACTGACGGGCATTGCGGTCACTCTGGCGCGGTGGTGGGCGAATTCGCCCTGGCTCAATTCACCATCGTGGCCGAGCTCGCACCGCGACGCCCGAGTGCAGCGAGCCCGCGCCGTGCTGAAGGCCGTGGCCAACGCCGATCGTGCGACCCAGCCACTGCCTCGGGCCGTCGCGGGTTCACCCCCGCCGTGTGCTGGCCGAGCCCGCCGTTGTGGCGCGCGCCACCGTCCTCCTTATCGGGCTCGAGCGCTTCCTCGGGCGGGTTGCCGGATCGTGCGCCGGCGGGCCTGAGCTGCCGCTGCGCAATCGACTGGGGCGCCGTGGAAGCCGCAAGTTGGCCTGCGTGCATCCGCCGCCAAGTGGCAGGCGGCACCCCAAACTCGCGACGGAATGCGCGGCTGAACGCGGCATCGGTTTCGTAGCCCACTTCCTCGGCGATGTTGGCCACGTTCAGCGAGCTGCGCCGCAGGTAGTTGGTGGCGAGCGCCATTCGCCAGCGGCCGAGATACTGCATGGGCGACTGGCCCACGAAATGCGTGAACCGCTCGGCCAGCACCGAGCGGGAGGCGCCCACCTTGCGGGCCAGGGAATCAACCGTCCAGGGGTGCGCGGGCTGCTCGTGCATCAGGGCCAGGCACTTGCCGACGGCTCGGTCGCGCAGGCCCGAGAGCCAGCCGGCGTGCTCGGGCGAGAGTTGCGCCACATACCGGCGCAACGTTTCCACCACGATCACCTCGGAAAGCTTGGCCAGCACGCCTTCAGCCCCGGGCCGCGGCGAGCTCGCCTCTTCGACGGCGTGCTGCAGCGAGGCTTCCAGCCAGCGCGCCTCGTCCATGCCACGCAAGCTCACCGTCACCACGCGTGGCAGCGCCGCCAGGATCGGCTGGAACAGGCGTGGGTCGCACACCAGGTAGCCGCAGATCACGCGCGTCGTTTCGCCGCCGCCGCCGAAGTGCAGCACCTTGGGGCGCTCGCGCAGGATCGCCTGGGCGTCCATCGGCTGCGGCTGCACGCCCGTGGACGACGCCATGGTGTGCGCGTCGCCGTGGGGAAAAACGATGATGTCGCCGGCGTTCAGGCGCAGCGGTGCCACGCCTTCCAGCGTGACGAGGCACGAGCCTTCGACCAAGTAGTGATAGAGCAGCACGCGTTCCGCGCCCAGCCCCAGCGTATGCGCGAGTGACGCCTCGGCCGGCGATGCGAGGCACCAGGGTGCGGTGAAGCGGGCGTTGAAGAAGATCGCCCCATTGAGCTGCACGACCTTCAGGATTTCGGACAAAGCATCCATGCGGCCAATTTAAGCCGAATGCCATTGCCGGGGCAATCCAGCCCTGCGGGAACACAGGCCGTCGCCCATGGGCGGGCCGCAAGCCGCCGGGAGACTAAGAAGGCGATCGCTCAGGGGAAGCCTACTGATCGCTAGCGCTTGGGTGCTGCGAAGTTCACGCGCGAGCTCACCTTCTCAAATCCGCACCGAAGCATGTTGGCCAGCGACGGATTCGGTTCGCCTGCGATCGGCTCACCCGTCTCGGTTGCGATCCGGGTGCAACCCGCAGCGATCGCGTCCGCGATGCGCAGCGCCATGAGCGCGCCCTGACCGCCCCGGCCCCGGAATGGGCTCGCGACAGCGCCGAGTCCGAGCCACGCACCGGGGCCGTCGATGAACAGTGCGCCGCCCCCGACGACCGCGCCATCGGCCAGCACCGCATAGCCGCGCCAGCGGGGTCGCGCGAGGATCGCCTCGATCCAGCGCACGATTGGCGGCGGCATGCCGAATGCCTCCGCGATCCGAGCCGCGATCGCCCTCTCCTCACCGCTGTGCGCGTGCCGCACCTCGAGCGAGGTCGGGATAACCGGGGGCGGCGCCGTACCGCGAAGCATCTTGGCCCACGTCGGTCGTGCCGCTGTCACGAAGCCACGGGCCTGCAGCCACTGCGGAAGATGCCCGGGCACTGCAAGAGGATTGGCATGGATCCAGTAGTCGAGCTTGCCTTCGCCGGCTTCTCGAAATCGCGTGATGACGGCATTCAGATCGGCCTCGGTCGCCGGACGGCGCATGCCGAGCCCGATGGCCCGATTGAAGATCGTGGCGGGGAGGCGCGGCGCGAGAAGGACCGTGGTGCCATTGACATCCGCCGTTTGCAGGCCGAGTTCCGCCGCGAGGTCGCGCGGCGCGCCTGCGTAGAAATCCACGAAAGCCGCCGCCTCGAGAACGTCAGCCGCCGCCGCCATTGCGTACGCGTTCATGCAGGGTTGACCGTCACGTCATGGCGGCCACGGTTCGCGGGTCCATACAGAGGCGCGTTCGCGTCGCGACCCACGAGCATCGCACCGACGCGCCCGGATGCCGCGTCGTCAAAGCCCACGTCGCCCTTGAACGTCTTCGGGTTGCGAAACGTACCCATCAGCATGTCCCACGGCGGAAAGTCGGAGTAGTTGTACGCGTGGAAGTCGCGCCGGTGATGCACGCAATGCGACTCCGGCCGCTGGATCACGTAGCCGAGCCAGTGCGGTGTCGCGATATTGAAGTGCTGAAAGATGCCGTAGAACGCGGCGACGTAGCCGACGATCGCCGCCGTCAGCGGTTCGAGCCCGAGGACGAGCACCGTGATGGCGAGAAATACGCTCACGTTGTTCACGACCTCGAAAGGCGTGAAATACGCCGCTCCCGGAATGTCGACACGCTGCGGTGAGTGGTGCAACTGGTGCGCGACCCAGCGCCATAGGAGGTCGAAGCGATGATAGGCCCGGTGCACCAACGCGTTCGCGAGCGAGACGCAAAGGAATCCCACGACCACGCCGCCCACGGTTCCCAGACGGGCACCCTCGAACAGATGGTGTTGCGCAGCCGTGGTCTCGGGCAGCAGCGACGGCAGGAGCGCGTTGATCGTCATCAGCATGACGAAGAAGACCACGCCCCGTGCTTCGCCAGAACCGGATCGCGGGCCAGCGACGGGCCGGTCCAAACTGCTCGCCGACGAGCATCGCCAGGTAGGTGACAGGGATCATCAGGGCCACGGCGTCTTCGGCGTTCATGGTGAGCCTCCTGGGTCAGTGGCGATCGGGCCAGACGACCTTACACTGTAAGGGCAGTATGCACGATTCGCCTTACGGTGTAAAGTACCGCCATGCCACGAGCGTCACAGTCGCCACGCGTGCGCCATCGGGCCGCCGCCGGGCGTGTGCCGCTCACGCCCGCCGTCGTCGTCGAAGCGGCGCTCGCGCAGATCGATGCGAAGGGCCTGGACGGATTCTCAATGCGTGGTTTGGGCGCCGCATTGGGCGTTGAGGCGATGGCGCTGTATCACCACTTCCCGAGCAAGGGGCGGCTGCTGGATGCCGTCATGGAGTGGCTGCTCGCCGAGGCCGTGCTGCCCGAGCGCGGGTCGATGCCGCCGCTCGAACGCCTGCGTAGCTTCGTGCGATCGTATCGTCGCATTGCCATCGATCACCCGCACGCATTCATCCTGCTGACGTACCGTCGCTTTAACACCGATCCGGCGTTCGCGCTCTACGAGAACGTGCTGGTGACGCTGGCCGATGCCGGTCTCGACGCCGCCCTCGCAGCGCGCTTTTTCCGGCTGATCGGGTACTACGTCAGCGGAGCCGGGCTGGCCGACATTGCGAGCCGGGCGCGGGCGCCCGATGCGACGCCGGCGAAGCTCGAACACGGGGCTGACGCGAGTCGGTACCCGCACGTCGCCGCGGTCCGACCTCACCTGCGCGTGGCAAACCTCGACGCAATTTTCGAGTTCGGGCTCGACGTGATCTTCCGCTCGATAACCGAGGCCGCGCACGCGCACCCGCCGCGCCGGACAGCCTGGAAGACGCGACGCTCGCCGGCCAACGGCGGCCGAAGCGGCCGTCAGCGCGGCTGAGTCGGGCGCATTCCGCTTGGGCGATCCCGGTGCGCGTCGGATGCCGAGCGTTGGGCACCGCGTCGTCCCGCGCGGTGTCAGTCCTGCAGTGACGTGCGCCCGGGTCATCCGGGCCATCCAGGCCGCCCATGACGTCGCACGCACGCAGGCGGGTCGGTGGCCTGGCGCTGTCCGGACCCACCGATACGCCGTGCGGGTCTCGGCCCCGAACCGCACGCGTGGGCGATCGTCCAGGCGCCGTGCGCGAATCGACCGCTCAGCGCCAGTGCGCGTTCAGCCAGCCTTCCACCCGGCCGAGGATGCGAACCGAATGACGCTTGAGCTCCACCTCCTTGTTCACCGACAGCTGCTCCGAGTAGCGTGGGTTGTCGCAGCGGATGACAAGCCCGCCGCCCAGGCGGGTTTCGATCATGCGGACCGTCGTTCGGCCCGCCGATTCGATCGCGTACAGGCCGCCGCTGCCCGCCGAGGCCGACTTGGTGTTGACGAAGACCAGAGCGCCGCGGCCGATCGTCGGCTCCATCTCGTCGCTATCCATGAGAAGCGGTTGCGCACCGGCGACCCGGCGAGTCATCTCGTCGTCCACGGCTTGCAACCAGGATTCGCGCGCCGTGCTGGCCGCCTCGTCGCGCCTGGCTCCGAAATCCGCGCCGCCGCGGCACCTTGCTCAGTCCCATCAGGTAGGCGGGGTCGATATTGAAGGCCGACGCCAGTTGGCGCAGCGCGATGGCATCCGGGATCCCGCCCGCCGACCCGGCCCGCAGCCAGCGCGACGTGGCCTGCTTCGATCGGTGCGTTACGGCCGCGAGGTACGCTCCGCGCCCGCGCTCGGGCATGTTGCTCGCCGCCAAAACCTCGAGCAGCCTTTCCTTGAGGCCTTCCTGGAGCTCTCGCCGCTCGCGCGCTTCGTTCCAGTTGTCCTTCTTTGGCTCAGCCGGGCTTCGTCTTGACTTCGTGCCCGGCGCAGCCTTTTTCGCGCGCGCCATCCGCAACTCCCTGAAACGGTGCGCAAGGCTAGCGCGGCAAGCCGCCGCTGTCACGGACTGCTCCGGATCACCCAGATGGGTGGGATTGCAAGAAAAACGTCCAATTGATTGGACGATTGTTTGACTTCGATTTGCTTCCTGCATTACCTTGATGGCGCGTCACCGGAATCGATTCGCACAGGAAAGAACCGGCAGCGACGATGGCCGCGGGGACACCCGGCTTGGCATTCCGCAAAGCCAGGCCCGGCAAGGGCGTCGCAACACTGAGGAGGAAGGTATGACGACTGCACCGAACGTTCATGACGTCCATGTCCTCAATCTGATGTACCTGTTGGCGGTCCAGAAGTGCGTCAACGAGGATTCGGTCAGGGCCTGCGCCCTGTACGGCCCTGTCGGCCGAGGACGCCGAGCAGATCAGGGGCCTCTCACTCGAGGCCGTCCACACCCTGGCCGGCAGTCTCAATGAGTGCATCGCCACGCTGCGCATGACCCCGTCCGTTCTGCTCTCGATGGCTGGCACGCATCCGGCTGTGCAGACTCTGCTCGGCACCCTCTACGGCCATCCGCCGTCCCGCGTCCAGGCCCCTGCCTCGACCGCCGCATGACAACACCCTACGTTGATACCCACATCCAGCGTCTTGCGCTGGCGCGCGGAGGCGGCGGCACTCGGCGCACGCAACAAGGCGGTGGCCGCGTGTTTTTCATGCCTGCCCTATCGCGATGTCGCGCGCTTGTTCAGCCGTGGGCGCGGCAGGGTTCCGCGCGGGGTGCCCCCCAGCAGCGACCACTGGGCGTCGGAGGCGCCGCTGCTGTGTCGGATCGAGGCCGCGATCTTCTGCCATCTGTTCGAGCGACTGCGCATGGCCGGTCACGGATCGTCGGTGTCGATGGTGGTGGCCTACCGCGAGTTCGCCCGTAACTATCAGCCAATGATTCATGAGCGCACGCGCATCGAGCGCGGCCAGTCCGAGGACACGCTGACGTTTGATCGCGCGTTCCACCTGGTGGCCAACCTGCGCGGTCGTGCGCCTCCGATCGCGTACTGTGGCTACGCCCCGATCCCAAGTACACTGCTGGCGACATGTCCGGACTGTGGCGCCCGCTCGGTTCGGGCCGTGACCGACGTGTTTCAGTGCCCGCTGTGCCGGTTGGTGCAGCGGCTCAAGTACGACCCGCGGGTGCGACATGTCATGTCATCGGCCGAGAGTCATCGCAGCGCGTTTCGCGCGGTGCCGCCACCCGGATCTTCGCCGGGCTGCTGGCACTTCGCCCCACCGGGGCGTGGTGCCGCTGCTTCTACTTCCTGACCCAATGGCCTGGCGGCGCCTGAATCTCGAGCCGCACAGTCGCGTGGCATGCAAGCGCTAGGCCAAATGTCGGATCGCTTTACATCCTCCGTGCGAGGCGGGCGGAACGCCGCCGCAAATACCTGATTCCATTTTCTTTTTGGCCCTCGGCTTGATTTTGCTCCGCCGTTCTATGGCACTTCCGGCCGCACCTGGTGAGAGCGGCCGACTTCGGCGGGGAATGTCGAGGAGCGATATGAGTGCAAGCAGCGGAGAGAAGCGCCGGCGCAGACGCGAACGCCGGTTCCTTGAGCTACACGACGCGATTTCGATGCGTGCCACGAAAGTGGCCGTCGTGGCAACGTGCGGACTCTTGCTGTTGCAGTTCGCACGCACACTGCTCACGACCTAGCCCCGGCATGCTCGGCGGTGCACGGGTGTTCGTACGCGTGCATCCGCGTCCATTGGCATCTGCGGTGTCCGACCGAGGACGAGCGTCGCATTCGGAGCGGAGGCCAGCCACGACCGACTCGCCGGTCTGCCATCAGCGCGGCGGCTCGGGTGGCGCCTCCAGCGTGTTATGCAGCGCGGCGATCTCCCATCCTGCGGGCTCCTTGGTGAGCACCAACGAGAACCGAGCCGAGTGTCGCCCCGCGAGCGGGCCCTGAGGTGCGTGCAGCACGGAGTGCACGTGAACGAGCGCGACCTGTGGACGCAACAGTCGGGCGGCCTCGATGGTGTAGCGGTTCGTGCTCCCGGAGTAGATCGTTCGGAAGATTGCCGCGTGTCCGGCGGCGATGGCCGGCCGGCCACGGTGGTGCTCGCCGCGAATGTTGACGAAGTCCGCCTCCGCGGCGAACGCGGCGGCGAAAGCCGGACCGTCCATGGCGTTCCAGGCGGTCTCGAGCCGTTCGACGATGCGTTCGACCGCGGCGCGGTCGCTGGAAGTGAGATCGGTCGCCATGACTTCGTTGGTCCGCTGTGAAGTCGGGATAGTTTGCCAAGCGTTCACGCCTGTTTGCATCAAGTCAGTTCAGTCATCGACGTGCCGCCGGCCGAAGCGGCCCGGCACGAGCCCCGAAGCGCAGTGGCTGAGCGGCAGAGCACGGTGCGTTGGGCAGCACTGCAAGGCGCGCGCTGCCGATGCTGCGGAGTGACCCACGTCAGCTAGCGGAACCGCAGATTCGCGCGCGTGAGCTCGCGATAGCGCTGCAGCCCATCAGCTTCATGTCCCGTTCCAACTCCTCACGCAGCAGCCCCAGCGCGCGCTCGACGCCGGCCTGGCCGGCCGCGGCCAGCGGGAACAGGTAGTAGCGGCCGATGCCGACGGCCTTGGCACCGAGCGACAGCGCCTTGAGCACATGCGTGCCGCGCTGCACGCCGCCGTCCATCATCACGTCGAGGCGATCACCGACGGCATCGACGATCTCGGCCAGCTGGTCGAACGCCGCGCGCGAGCCGTCGAGCTGACGGCCGCCGTGGTTCGACAGGACGATGCCGGTGCAGCCGATGTCGGCCGCGCGCCGCGCATCCTCGACCGACATCACGCCCTTCAGGCAGAACTGGCCGTTCCACGCGCGCACCATCGCTTCGACGTCGTTCCAGTTCATCGACGGTTCGAGCATCTCGGTGAAGTAGCGCTCGATCGACATCGTCCCGCCGCCCATGTCGACGTGCTCCTCGAGTTGCGGCAGCCGGAAGCGCTCGTGCAGCAGGTAATCGATCGCCCAGCGCGGCTTGAGCGCGAACTGCAGCACGCCGCCGACGGTCAGCCGGAACGGGATCGAGAATCCGGTGCGCTTGTCGCGCTCGCGGTTGCCGCCCGTGATGCTGTCCACGGTCAGCATCATCACGTCGACTCCGGCCGCTTTCGCCCGCTCGAGCATGGCGCGGTTCAGTCCGCGATCCTTGTGGAAGTAGAACTGGTAGACCTGCGGGTTCGAGTACCGGCGGCGCAGCTCCTCGAGGCTCACCGTGCCCAGCGACGACACTCCGAACATGGTTCCGAATCCAGCCGCGGCCGCGGCGACTGCGCGCTCGCCGTCGTGGTGGAACAGCCGCTGCAGCGCGGTGGGCGAGCAGTAGACCGGCAGCGCCAGCTTCTGGCCCATCACGGTGACGGACAGGTCGACCGCTCCCACGCCGCGCAGCACGTTCGGCACCAGGTCGCAGCGCTCGAAGCTTTCGCTGTTGCGCCGATAGGTGACTTCGTCGTCGGCGCCGCCGTCGATGTAGTTGAAGATCGGACCGGGCAGGCGTCGCTGCGCGAGCCGGCGGAAGTCGTGGAAGTTGTGACAGTCGGTCAAGCGCATCTTGAGAACGAGTCTTCAGCCTCGCATCGCACGCTGGACCGCCCCTTCGGTCACTCGCCGTCGCAACCAACGGTTCATGCGTCGCCTTGTAGACCCGCGTGCGCGGCCCGCTGTCGGGGGATTTTCGCTCGACCACGCAGCGAAGGTTACCGCCCCGCTTTCGGGGGGTCACCTGCGAGCGAGTGGCGACCGAGAGCGGCCGGGAGGGCCCGGACCCTGTCCGTTAGCGCGGAAGGGTGGCGGCGTGCACGGCGCC
>CAWDEO010000020.1:0-117618 GCA_963801405.1 uncultured beta proteobacterium
CCCGGCGTGTCCAGCATGTCGAACCCCGGTGTGCACGGCTTTTCGCAGGTGCTCTATGCATTCAGCTCCGCCGGTAACAACAACGGCAGCGCATTCGCGGGGCTGTCGGCTAACACACCTTTCTACAACTCCGCGCTCGGCGTGGCGATGTGGCTGTCGCGCTATTGGCTGGCCGTGCCGGTTTTGGCGATCGCCGGCAGTCTGGCGGCGAAGAAGATCGTGCCGGTTTCGAGCGGAACACTGCCGACACATACGCCGCTTTTCGTTGGGTTGCTAATCGGCACGGTGCTGCTGGTCGGCGCGCTGACGTTCGTGCCGGCGCTGGCGCTCGGGCCGATCGTCGAGCACCTGATGCTTTTTGCCGCGAAGTAGGCAGGAACCTGACATGACCACACACAAACACGCAGTCCGCACGTTCGACCCGGCGCTGATGGGTCAGGCCGTGATCGATTCGATGAAGCGCATGACGCCGATGGCGCAATGGCGCAATCCGGTGATGTTCGTCACCTGGCTAGGCGCCTTCCTGACGACGGTGCTGGCGATCGTCGATCGCGACGGCTTCACGGCCGCGATCTCGGTCTGGTTGTGGTTCACGGTGCTGTTCGCCAACTTCGCGGAAGCGCTGGCCGAGGGGCGCGGCAAGGCGCAGGCGGCCAGCCTGCGCGGCGCCAAGCAGGACACAGTGGCCATCAAGCTCGAAGGCACGCGCCGCGGTGCGCCGCACACGACGGTCAACTCGAGCCAACTGCGCAAGGGCGACGTTGTGCTGGTCGATGCTGGTCAGCTCTTGCCCGGCGATGGCGACGTCATCGACGGCGTGGCCTCGGTCGACGAATCGGCCATCACGGGCGAATCGGCTCCGGTCGTGCGCGCCGCAGGCGGCGATCGCTCGTCGGTGACGGGCGGAACGCGCGTGCTGTCCGACTGGCTCGTGGTGCGCATTTCCGCCAACCCGGGCGACAGTTTTCTCGACCGGATGATCGCGATGGTGGAGGGCGCCAAGCGTCAGCGCACGCCGAACGAAATCGCGCTGGCAATTCTGCTTGCGGCCCTGACGCTGGTGTTCCTCGTTGCAGTGGCGACGCTGCTGCCGTATTCGATCTACTCGGTTGCTTCATCCGGCCAGGGGCAGGTGATCGGCCTGACGGTATTGGTGGCGCTGCTCGTCTGCCTGATCCCGACGACGATCGGCGGCCTGCTGTCGGCTATCGGCATTGCGGGGATGGATCGCATGATCCAGGCCAACGTCGTGCGCGACCTCCGGCCGCGCGATCGAGGCGGCCGGCGACGTCGACGTGCTGCTGCTCGACAAGACCGGGACGATCACGCTCGGCAATCGCCAGGCCGCGAAGTTCGGCCGGCTCCCGGCGGCGTGTCGGAGCGCGAACTCGCCGACGCCGCGCAGCTGGCATCGCTGGCTGACGAAACGCCCGAAGGACGTTCGATCGTCGTGCTGGCGAAGAACTTCGGCATCCGCGGCCGCGAACTGCACGAGATGAACGCGACCTTTGTCCCGTTTACCGCGCAGACGCGGATGAGCGGCATCGACATCGGCGAGCGGCGCATCCGCAAGGGCGCGCCCGACGCGATCGAGGTTTGGTTGAAGGCGCAGGGCACGGTGCTTGATCGCCAGCTCCGTACGCACATCGACCAGGTGGCGAGCAAGGGCGCCACGCCGCTCGTGGTGGCCGAAGGCGCGCGCGCATTGGGCGTGATCGAGCTGCGCGACATCGTCAAGGGTGGCATCAAGGAACGGTTCGCGCAGCTGCGCCGGATGGGGATCAAGACCGTGATGGTCACCGGTGACAACCGACTGACCGCCGCCGCGATCGCAGCCGAGTCGGGAGTCGACGACTTTCTCGCCGAGGCCACGCCGGAGGCCAAGCTCAAGCTGATCCGCGAGCAACAGGCGCAGGGACGCCTGGTGGCGATGTGCGGCGACGGCACCAACGATGCGCCAGCGCTCGCGCAGGCCGACGTCGCCGTGGCTATGAATTCCGGCACGCAGGCGGCCAAGGAAGCCGGCAACATGGTCGACCTTGATTCCAATCCGACCAAGCTGATCGAGGTGGTCGAGATCGGCAAGCAGATGCTGATCACACGCGGTGCACTGACGACATTTTCAATCGCCAATGACGTGGCCAAGTACTTCGCGATCATTCCGGCCGCATTCGCTGCGACCTACCCGCAACTCAATGCGCTCAACGTGATGGGGCTCGCCTCGCCGAACTCTGCAATCCTGTCGGCAGTGATCTTCAACGCGCTGATCATCGTTGCGCTGATCCCGCTGGCGTTGCGCGGCATTGCGACGCGTGCGGACACTGCTGCAGCGCTGCTGCGCAGGAATCTGCTGATCTACGGGCTCGGCGGACTGATCGTTCCATTCATCGGCATCAAGGCGGTCGACCTGTTCCTGGTCGGTGTCGGCCTGGTTTAGGAGTACATATGAAACGCGACATTTCTACCGCGGCGATCCTGTTCGTCCTGCTGACAATCGTGACCGGGCTCGTGTATCCGGGAGTCGTCACCGGCATCGCGCAGATCGCGATGCGCGATGCGGCCAATGGCAGCCTGATCATGCGCGACGGCAAGGCGGTCGGCTCGACGCTGATCGGCCAGCCGTTTTCGGATCCGAAGTACTTCTGGAGCCGTCCGTCGGCGACCGGTCCACAGCCCTACAACGGGCTGGGCTCGAGCGGATCCAACCAGGGCCCGACCAATCCGGCGCTGGTCGACGCGGTGAAAGAACGTGTCGCCGCGTTGCGTGAGGCAGATCCGGATAGCAAGGCTCCAGTGCCGCAGGACCTGGTGACGGCTTCGGCGAGCGGCCTTGATCCGCATATCAGTCCGGCCGCGGCGGACTATCAGGTGCGGCGCATCGCGCGAGTGCGTGGCCTGGAGGAGAGCAAGGTGCGTGCTTTGGTTGCCGCCTACACGGAACCGCGTCAGTTCGGCGTCCTGGGCGAGCCGCGCGTCAACGTCGTGCCACTGAACCTCGCACTCGACGCGACAAAGTGAGCGAGGCGCTGGTGTGGGACGACGCCGTCCTCGTTATCATGGTCGCGGCGGTGGTGCTTGCGTTCTCGGCAGTTCGCCTGGCCCGCTCGATGCGGCGACACTGGCACCTGAGGCTGCCGCGCGATCGACTACGCTAGACAGATGGAAGACCGCCGCGCCGATCCGGACGCCCTCCTTGCGCACCTCCAGTCCGAAGAGCGGACCGCGCGCCGAGGCAAGCTGAAGATCTTCTTCGGTGCCACGGCCGGCGTTGGCAAGACCTACGCAATGCTGGAGGCTGCGCGCCGCATGCAGGCCGAAGGCGTCGATGTCGTGGTCGGCTATGTCGAGCCGCACGGGCGTTCGGAAACCGAGCGATTGCTCGAGGGGCTGGAGGCGATCCCTTTCCTGCTGTTGCAGCAGGGCCCGGGAACGGTGCGCGAGTTCGACCTCGACCGCGCACTGCAGCGCAGGCCGAAACTGCTGCTGGTCGACGAGCTCGCCCACACCAACGCCGAAGGCAGCCGCCACGCCAAGCGCTGGCAGGACATAGAGGAGCTGCGCGATGCGGGCATCGACGTCTGGACGACGGTCAATGTCCAGCATATCGAGAGCCTGAACGATGTCGTCGCAGGCATCACGACGGTGCGGATGATGGAGACCGTGCCGGACACGGTGTTCGAGTCGGCCGATGAGGTCGAACTGGTCGATCTGCCACCCGACGACCTGCTACAGCGACTGCGCGAAGGCAAGGTCTACGTGCCGGAGCGGGTGCGCGTCGCGCTCGAGAATTTCTTCCGCAAAGGTAACCTGATCGCGCTGCGCGAGCTGGCGCTGCGCAAGACGGCGGAGCGCGTCGATGCGGCCATGGACCGCTACCGCGCGACCGAGGGCATCGGCGTGCCGTGGGCGGCCGGGGAGCGCATCCTCGTCGGAGTCGGTCCGCGCAGCGACGGCGAAACCCTCGTTCGCGCCGGCAAGCGCCTGGCCGCCGCGCTGCACGCAGAGTGGATCGTCGTTTACGTTGAAACGCCCGACCTGATCCGCCTGCCGGAGGCCGAACGCAATCGGCGCATCGCATGGTTGCGTCTGGCCGAAACGCTAGGGGCAGAGACGGTGACGCTCGGCGGCCATTCCGCCGGCGCCGAACTGCAGCACTACGCGCAGGCACGCAACGCGACGCGCATTCTGCTCGGTGAACCGAGCCGCAAGGGGCTGGCGCGCTGGCTGCGGCCATCAACCGTAGACCAGGTGCTGGCACGCGTACGCGGCATCGATGTCACGGTCGTGAAGACGACTGAGGCGATGCGCATTGCGAAGAGCCCGCTGCTGGCGCGCAGCGCCGCCTACCTCGATGCGCCGCCGTCCGGCAAGCGCCGCTGGCCGCGCTACGCGTGGGCAGCGGCCGGCGTGGCCGCGGCCACGGCGTTGGCGTGGGTGACGACCTCGGTGCTCAACGAGCCCAACGTCGTGATGATCTATCTGCTGACGATTGCGCTGGTCGCATGGCGCTTCGGCCGCGGCCCTTCCGTCGCTGCCGCGCTCGCGAGCACGGCGGCCTACAACTTCTTCTTCGTGCCGCCGCTATTCACACTGAATATCGCCGACGGCCAGTACTTGATCACCTTCGCGGTGCTGACCGCGGTCGGGATCCTGATCGGTACGCTGATGGACAGCGTGCGCCTGCAGGCGCGCGTGGCCGGCCACCGCGAACGGCGCACGGCGCTCCTGTATGCGATGAGCCGGGAGCTGGCGGTGGTGCGTGGCGTCGACGGGATGTCGCGGGTTGCCGTCCGTCATATTGGCGAAGCGTTCGAGTCACAGGCCGTCGTCCTGCTGCCCGATGAGCAAGGCGTACTGCGAATGCCCCGCGCCGAACCGGAAGCGGCGTCGCTTCGGGGTGCCGACCTTCCGGTGGCGCAATGGGTGCAGGAGCACGCGCAACCTGCGGGACTCGGCACCAATACGCTACCGGGAGCTGCGGCGCGCTACCTGCCACTGATCGGCAGCGATACGGCGCGCCGCGCACTTGGTGTGCTGGCAGTGCTTCCGGCGAATCCGCGCCGGATCCTGCTGCCCGAGCAGGCGCATCTGCTCGACACCTTTGCCGGGCAGCTCGCTCTCGCGCTCGAGCGCGCCCGCCTGGCCGAGCATGCGCAGGCAGCGACGGTGGCAGCGGAAACCGAGTCGGTGCGCAACAGCCTGCTGTCGGCCATCTCGCACGACATGCGAACTCCGCTGGCGGTGATCAGCGGTGCCGCCAGCAGTCTGGCGCAACCGGATTCGAGGCTGCCGCCGGATGCCAGACGCGAACTCGCCGAGACCATCGTCGACGAGTCGACCCAGATGACGCAGCTGATTGCCAATGTCCTCGACATGACACGGCTGGAGTCGGGGCGCGCGGTTGCAAAGCCCGAGTGGGTGTCGTTGCAGGAGGTGGTGGGGTCAGCGCTGCAGCGCCTGCAGGGGGTCCTCGGCAGCCGCCAAGTGGAAACACACCTGGACGACGCGCCGCCGCTTGTCTTTGCAGACCCTGTGTTGCTCGAGCAGCTTTTCTTCAACCTGCTCGAAAACGCCGCGAAGTACACGCCGCTGGGCACGCGAGTCGTCGTCGGTGCTGCGCGGCGTCGCGACGAGGTCGAGCTGACAGTCGCCGACAACGGTCCAGGCTTTCCGCCCGACATTGAACCTGACTCTCTCTTCGAAAAGTTCCAGCGCGGCCGGGCCGAGGGCGCGATCGGCGGTGTCGGCCTGGGGCTGGCGATCTGCCGTGCGATTGCGCGTGCCCACGGCGGAGACATACGTGCCGAGCGAGCGCCAGGCGGCGGGGCGCTGTTCGTGACCCGACTGCCTCTGCCTGCCGACGTTCCGGAGATCCCGAGCGAGGAGTCTGCATGACGACGGCGGTCCATGCCGTACTCGTCATCGACGACGAGCCACAGCTGCGTCGACTGCTGCACGCGACGCTGTCGGCAGAGGGTTTCCGCGTCTTCGAAGCCGAGACGGCGCGGCGCGGACTGATCGAGGCGGCGAGCCACAAGCCCGATCTGGTGATCCTCGACCTCGGACTGCCGGACGCCGAGGGAGATACCGTCGTACGTGGAATTCGCGAGTGGTCGTCCCTGCCAATCGTGGTGCTGTCGGCGCGCGTTGAGGAGGAGCAGAAGATCGCTGCACTCGACGCCGGCGCCGACGACTACGTCACCAAGCCGTTCGCCGTCGGCGAATTGCTCGCGCGTGTGCGCGCAGCACTCAGGCGCGCGGCGCGACCGGCCGACGTCGACAAGCCGCTGCACCTCGGCAGGGTGACGATCAACCTCACGCAACGCACGGCCCAGGGGCCGGCCGGAGAAATTCACTTCACGCCGCTGGAATATCGGCTGCTCGCAGCGCTCGCTCGCCACGACGGCGCCGTGGCTACGCAGCGCCAGCTGCTCAGGGAAGTCTGGGGCCCCGACCGTACCGACCAGCCCCACTACCTCCGCATCTACATGAAGCAGCTGCGCGAGAAGATCGAGCCCGATCCGACCCGACCGCAATTCCTGAGGACCGAGATCGGGGTCGGCTACCGGCTGCTGACGAGCGGCGGCGATCCCTCCGAAGCAGCGCTCCCCTAGATGCCGAGATAGCGGTGCCAGAGCTCCGGCTGCGCCGCGAGCTGGCCGGAGGAGCCGCTGCCACACGACGCAGCCGCGCTCGAGGATCGTGTGCCGGTCGGCCACCTGCAACAGACGCTGGACGTACTTGTCGATTACCAGGATCGCCTGGCCGGAGGCCTTGAGATCCGCGAGGCAGCGCCAGATGTCGTCGCGCACTCGCGGGGCCAGACCTTCGGTGGCCTCGTCCAGCACCAGCAGACGAGGGTTCGTCATCAGGGCGCGCCCGATGGCAAGCATCTGCTGTTCGCCGCCCGACAGCTGGTCACCCATCGCGGTGGCGCGCCGTGCCAGTTGCGGGAAGAGCGCGAACACGCGCTCGATCGTCCAGGGCTGGCGCGAGCCGCTGCGGTTGTCGGCGAAGGCCGCCAGGTTTTCTCTCAACGAGAGATTGGGGAAGATCTGCCGGCCTTCCGGCACGAGCGCGAGCCCACGGCGAGCGATCGCATCGGTGGCACAGGCCGTCGATGCGCTCGCCGGCGAAGTGAATCTGACCATGACGCAGCGGCAGCAATCCGAACGTCGCGCGCAGCGTCGTCGACTTTCCCATGCCATTTCGCCCTAGCAGTGTGACCACAGCGCCTTCGGGCACGGCAAGGTCGACACCAAACAGCACCTGGCTTGCGCCATAGCCCGCTTCGACGGCCTGCAGTTCCAGCAGCATCAGGTGGTCTCCGCCCCGAGGTAGGCACGACGGACTTCGGCGTCGGCCCGCACGGAATCGGCCGTTCCCGTCGCCAGCAGACGGCCATACACGAGAACGGAGATGCGGTCCGCAAGCCGGAACACGGCGTCCATGTCGTGCTCGATCAGGATGATCGTGAGGCTGTCTCGCAGGCCCTCGATCAGGGTGACCATGCGCGACGATTCGTCGGGCCCCATGCCCGCCATCGGCTCGTCGAGCAGCAGCAGTTTCGGGCACGTCGCGAGTGCAAGCGCGACCTCGAGTTGACGCTGTTCACCATGGGCGAGCGCGCCGGCGGGCACGTCACTTCGGCCCGCAAGGCCAACCTGCGACAGTAACTCGCGCGCGCGGTCGAATAGGTGTCGTTCCCGCTGCACAGGCAACCAGAAGTCGAAGCTGGAGCCGTCTCCCGCCTGCACGGCGAGCGCGACGTTGTCGAGCGCGGTGAACGTGCGAAAGACGTTGGTCACCTGATAGGAACGTGCAATGCCGCGTCGTACCCGTTCATGGGCGCTCAGGCCGGTGACGTCTTCGCCTGCCAGGCGGATGCTGCCTGCATCGGGCTTGAGCGCTCCGGCCAACTGGCTGATCAGCGTCGTCTTGCCGGCGCCATTCGGGCCGATGACGGCATGGACTTCGCCCGCGATGAAGTCGAGGTCGAGCGCATCGGTGGCCACCAGTCCACCGAAGCGCTTGGTCAGGCCGCGCACCTGGAGCAGCGTCATGTCGATCGCCGCCTCAAGATCGCGCCCGCCAATCCGCGCGGCGCAAAAAACACGATCGCCAGCAGGATCAGCCCGAGCGGCAGATGCCAGTAGTCGGTAAATGCCGCGAGGATTTCCTCGAGCAGCAGCAGTGTCGCCGCTCCCAGCACGCCGCCGTAACGGTAGCCAATGCCACCGAGCAGCACCATCACGACCAGTGTTGCCGATTGCGTCCAGTGCAACGTGGCCGGACTCACGAACAGGTTGTGATTGGCGAAGAGCGCCCCGCCGAGACCGGCGATCGCGCCCGCGATCGTGAAGGCGACCAGGCGATAGCGGAAGGTAGGAAAGCCGATCGCCTCCATCCGCGTTTCGTTCTCGCGGACGCCCAGCAGTACGCGGCCGAAGCGGGCATCGACCGCCCGATTCAGCGCCAGCATGACGGCCGCCAAGAGCGCCAGAACGACCCAGTACAGCGTGGCCTCGTGACCGAGATCGAGTCCGAATCCGAGCTGTGACCGGACTGGCAGGTTCAGGCCGTCGTCGCCGCCATACTGCTTCAGGCCGACCGCGAGGTAGTAGATCATCTGCGCGAATGCGAGCGTGATCATGATGAAGTACACGCCGCGTGTGCGCAGCGAGATGGCGCCGATGGCGAGTGCAGCCGTAGCCGCAACGATCATCGCCAGCGGCCACACGACCCAGGCGCTGGTGAGGCCGACCGTCGCAGCGATCGCCACGGCGTAGGCACCGAGGCCGAAGAAAGCCGCATGGCCGAGGCTCACCATGCCGCCGAAGCCCATGATGAAATTCAGGCTCGCTGCGGCGATGGCAAAGATCATCACCCGACGCACCAGCCCGATGTAGTAGCTCTGACCCAGCGCGTCGGCGAGCCACGGAAGCACGGCCGCCGCAAGCAGCAGAACCCACGGAAGGGCGCGCCGCAGGTGGGTGCGAATACGGCCGGCGGCAGGGAGGTCCACGTCAGCCACGCGCCGGAAAAAGTCCCTGCGGCCGGAAGAACAGCACCGCGGCCATCAGGACGTAGATGGCGATTGCGGCCAGCGCAGGGCCGAGCTGGGCGGCGACGGCGTTCGAGAAGATCCGATTCAGCAGGTCGGGCAGGAACGCGCGGCCGGCCGTATCGACGATGCCGACCAGCAGCGCCCCGACGAAGGCGCCACGGATCGAGCCGATGCCGCCGATCACGATCACCACGAGGGCAAGGATGAGGATGTTCTCGCCCATGCCGATCTCTACGGCGAACAAAGGACCGAGCAGCGCTCCGGCGACAGCCGACAGCATCGCCCCTAGCGTGAAAATCGCCGCGAAGAGGCGATCGACTCGCACCCCCATGATCGTCGCCATCTCGCGATTGCTGCTGCCGGCGCGCACCAGCATGCCGGTGCGGGTCTTCGTAATGAACAGAAACAGGCCCAGCGCCAGCGCGAGGCCGACCGCGATGAGCAGCAGCCGGTACGCGGGATACAGCAGACCCGGCGCAATCTCCACCGGCCCCGACAGCGCCGCTGGCGCCGACAGCATGATCGGGGCCGGTCCCCAGAGGATCTTGACGGCATCGTTGGCGATCAGGATGAGCGCGAAGGTCGCGAGCACTTGGGACAGGTGGTCGCGCAGGTAGAGCTTGCGTATCAGCGTCACCTCGAGTGCCAGTCCGACGAGGCCGGTCGCGACGACGGCGGCCGGCACCGCGAGCCAGAACGAACCCGTCGCCTGCGCCACGCTGGCCGCGACGTACGCGCCGATCATGTAGAGCGAACCGTGGGCGAGGTTCAGCACGTCCATGATGCCGAACACCAGTGTCAGACCAGCCGCGATCAGGAACAGCATCAGGCCGAACTGCAGTCCGTTCAGAAGCTGCTCAAACAGCAGAGTGGCTGTCATGGCCGGGGCAGGGGAGGCAGCGCTATGGCCCGCGGCCGTCGCGGGCGGTCAGCACACGCCCAATCCGTCTGCGCGACGAAGGGCGGCGCCGCGGTGGCAGCGCCGCAGTCGGCCATCGGTGCGACCGCTAGGGCAGCTTGCACTGCGACGCGTAGGCGTCCTGGTGATTGGCGAATACTTTGCTCAACGTGCGGTTCGTCGTGCGGCCCTGAGTGTCCTTCACGACCGTGCGCAGGAAATAGTCCTGGATCGGAAACTGGTTGTTGCCGAACCTGAACTCGCCGCGCACCGACTTGAAGTTGGCCTTCTTCAGCGCCGCGCGCAGCGCCGCCTTGTTGTCGAGATCACCCTTCACGTCGCGCACGGCCGCATCCATCATCAGCACCGTGTCATAGGCCTGGGCCGCGTAGATCGACGGCAGCCGCCCGTATTCCTTCTGGTACGCCTGTACAAAGCCCTGGCTCGCCGGGTTCGTGAAGTCGTGGTTCCAGTGCGCGGTGTTGAACATGCCCAGCATCGGGTCACCGACCGCGCGGATCACATCCTCGTCCGCCGAGAAGCCGGGTCCGACGATCTGCGTGTTCGTGGACAGTCCGGCTCCGACGAATTGCTTGATGAAGTTGATGCCCATGCCGCCCGGCAGGAAGATGTAGAGAGCGTCGGGGGCTTCGGCGCGCAGCTTCGCGAGTTCGGCCGCATAGTCGAGCTGGCCGAGCTTGGTGAAGGTCTCAGAGCCGATCGGCTTGCCATAGCCGCGCTTGAAGCCGGTGATGGCGTCCTGGCCGGCCGGATAGTTCGGCGCCAGCACGGCGACCTTTCTGAAGTTGCGCTCGGAAGCGAACTTGCCGGCGGCTTCGTGATAGTCGTCGTTCTGCCAGGCGGTCCCGAAGAAGAACGCGTTGCACTGCGCGCCGGCGAGCTGCGAGGGGCCGGCGTTGTTGCTCAAGTAGAACACTTCGGCAGCAAAGAGCGTCGGACCGACGGCGAGCGCAACGTTCGAGCCGATCGGTCCGGTGTAAAAGTGGATGCGGTCGCGCTTGAGATAGCGATCGACATGCTGGCGCGCGGTGTCCGGATTGCCCGCCTCGTCGGTGGCGAAGACCTCCACCGGGATGCCGCCGAGCTTGCCCCCGAGCTGCTTGATCGCGAGGTTGAAGCCGTCACGCGCCTCGGCCCCGAGCGCAGCAAATGGTCCGGAGATCGATGTCGAAAAGCCGACGCGGACCTGCTCGGCGGGCTTGGCGGCGACAGGCGCCACGAGCGTCGCGAGGACACAGGCGGTGGCGATGGAAACGATGCGGCGGCTGATCATTACTGCGAAACTCCAGTGGGGCGGATGGCGGGTCTGCGGGACGCGCAAGTATTCGGAAAGCACGCCGGCACGTCAAATCGACGCGCGGGCGGATTCGTGAATCGCCATCGGGTGAGCCAGCGCCCGGTCCGAAGGCCGTTGGGATGACCCAACGCGGGCGAATTTCGCGCGATCGCTTCCCTGTGCGCGAACGTGGCGCTCGCCTATGATCCGGCCTGTCCATCCCACACGCGCCCCATGTCAGGTCCATTAACCCGCTTCGGCCTGGTTGTCGAGACACAGGAACAGCGCAAGGAGAAGATCCTCGCGGGCGTGATGGCATCGGTGTATCGACAGGTGCCTCAATCGGTGCTTGTCAGCATCGTCGGCGCGTTCGCGATGGTCGTCGTGTTCTGGAACGCGATGAACCAGAACCTGCTGATGGGCTGGTTCGTGCTGATCCTGCTCGAGTCGCTGATCCGGGTGCGCGTCGCCTATCGCTTCCGGCACGCCACCGGCGTGGTCGACCAGGTGCAGCGCTGGGCGGTGCGCTGGGTCGCGCTCGCCGTCGCGGCCGGCCTGTTGTGGGGTACGGCGGGGTCCCTCTTCTTTTCGAACTACCAGCCGCTGCACCAGGTCGTGCTGGTGGCCGTGGTGCTGAGCGTCGCGTTCGGTTCGCTGACGCTGTACGCCAGCTACCGGCCGGCGTTCTACTCGTTCATGCTGCTTGCGCTGCTGCCGCTGATCGGCCGCATGGTGTGGGAGCAGGATCCGACCTACTACACGGCGTCGGTCGTGATGGCGGCGGTGTTCTTCTTCACCGTGTTCTACGGACGAACCTTCGGCGATGCGGTGTTCGAGTCGGTCAAGAACAACTACGAGAACGAGGTGCTGGTCGAGCAGTTGCTCAACGAAAAGCGCCTGGCCGAGGAGGCGCGCCGTGACGCCGAGAACGCCACGCGCTCGAAGACCCAGTTCTTCGCGGCAGCGAGCCATGACCTACGCCAGCCGCTGCAGGCCATCGGCATCTACGTCTCGCTGCTGAAGAAGCGCGCGCAGGGGCCGCTCGAGCCGCTGGTCAACAACCTTGCGACCGCGGTTGAATCCCTGTCGAAGTTGGTCGAGGAACTGCTCGAAATCTCGCGCCTGGACTCGGGCGCAATCCAGCCGCGTGTGGACCAGATCCTGCTCGACGACGTGTTCACGCTGCTGGAGCAGGAGTTCACGCCGCTGTCCGCGTCCAAGGGGCTTTCGCTGCGCGTGCGGCGCTCCGGCTTTGCCATCGACAGCGACCCGTTGCTGCTGCAGCGCGTGATCCGCAATCTGCTGGCCAATGCGATCCGCTACACGCAGCGCGGCGGCGTCCTGCTGGCGGCACGCCCGCGCGGTGGACTCATCAGTCTCGAGATCTGGGACACCGGGCCCGGTATCCGGCAGGGCGAACTCGACCGGATCTTCGAGGAGTTCTACCGCGGCGAAAGCTCGAAGGCGGAAAACAGCGGCGCCGGATTCGGTCTGGGGCTCTCGATCGTCAAGCGGATCTGTGGCCTGCTCGGCCACCCGCTGATCGTGACGACGCGCCCGGGCACGGGAACAGTGTTCCGCGTCGAAGTACCCGTCTCGATCGCTCCCTTGCGTGCGAAGCGGACTTCGCCCGAAACCATCGACGTCGCCATCCGGACGCTGAACGGGTTCACGTTCGTCGTGCTCGAGGACAACGCCGAGATCCTGAACAGCCTCACGCGCCTGCTGCGCTCCTGGGGCGCAGAGGTTGTGCCCTCGACCGGGTACAACGCGCAGCTCATAAAGCGCATCAGCCTGCACGAGCGGATCGACGCCGTGATCGCCGACCACAACCTGGGGCCGCATTCGATCAGCGGCGTTGAGGCAGTGTTCAAGATCCGGGAACTGGTCGGTATGCCGGTGCCGATCATCATGCTGACCGCGGTTCAGCGGGGCGATGTCGTCAACGAGTTCCAGCGCGTTATGCAGGAACACCTGCTGGCCGATCCCAACTCCACGGCCGTGGCACGCAGCCCGACGGAGGAGCCGATCGTGCTGCAGAAACCGACGACGGCGGCGGTGCTCAATAACAGCCTGGGCGAACTCCTGGGGTTGACGACGCTGCCGATGGTGCGGGCGCCGCTGCCGCCGGCCGGGATCGCCGATACGGTGCCACCGAAGGCGGCGGCCGGTTGAAGGAACCGCAGGCTGTGGCCGCGCCGACAGCGCGCAGGGGCGCTTAGCCGATGTCGTAGCCCTGGCGGCGGGCGGCCAGCAGGGCTTCGGTGCGGTTGGACGCACCAAAGGCGCGGTAAATGGCCGTGACGTGGGTCTTGACCGTTCCTTCGGACAGACCCAGTTCCCGGCAGATGATCTTGATCGGCGCCCCGCGCGCCAGCAGTTGCAACACCTGCTCCTGCCGTTCCGTGAGTTCGATTCGACCGCCGCCGGCTTCGCGCGGGCGATCGGGCGCGGCCATCATGTTGGCGCGGTTCACTTCATCCAGCAGGTCGGCCGGGATGTAGACGCCGCCCGACAGCACGAACTTCACGGCCGATAGCAGCGTCTCGGACGCCATTGACTTCGGCACGAAGCCGGCGGCGCCCAGCTGCAGCACGCGCATCACGTTGCGCGGGTCCTGCTGGCCGGACAGCACCAGGATCTTCATCTCTGGCGCCTGCGCCACCATCGCCTCGAGCAGGGACGTGCCGGACACCCCGGGCAGGCCGAGATCGAGCACGACCAGGTCGAGGTCGGGATGCTGCTGCTGCAGCTCGAGCGCCGATTCCGCGGTGCGGGTGGTCAGGACCTCGGCCTCGGGATCGAGGTCAAGGAACAGTACCGACAGGGCATCCGTGATGAGGGAGTGGTCGTCGACAACCAGGATTTTCATGTGGCGTGCTTCGGAGAGCGGGCGCGGCCTTTGCCAATCCGGCCATTGTAGACCGCGCGCATCGGGCTCCAAGACGGCGGAAAGCGAGCGCTTTCGCCGGCGCCCGCAGCGATTGCTCTCAGTCGGCGGGCCGGGGGCGGACCAACGCGGCGGCGGACTTGGCGGTCACGCGGGCCAGGTCGGTGGTCGCCGCCCGGGCGAGCGCCACGCCCATGCGGCGCTTGACGAAGGACTCCGGTTTGCCGAACAGGCGCACGTCCACGCCGGGCAGCAGGAGTGCCTGCGGCACGCCGTCGAACACCATCGCGTGCGCGTCGTGGCCGCCATAGATCACCGCACTGGCCCCCGCATTGCGCAGGCTCGCATCGACCGGGAGTCCGAGGAGCGCCCGCGCATGCAGTTCGAACTCGTTCTGCCACTGGGTGGCCATGGTCACCATGCCCGTGTCGTGCGGTCGGGGGCTGACCTCGGAGAACCAGACCTCGTCGCCCTTGACGAAGAGTTCGACGCCGAAGATTCCGGTCCCGCCCAGGTCGTCCGTGATGCGGCGGGCAAACTCGCGCGCCTTGGCCAGCGCGGCGGGGCTCATCGGCTGCGGCTGCCAGCTCTCGACGTAGTCGCCGGCGACCTGGACATGGCCGATCGGCTCGCAGAAGGATGTCTCGATCGCGCCGGAGGCGCCGCGCGCGCGCACCGTAAGCAGCGTGATCTCATAGTCGAAGTCGATGAAGCCCTCGACGATCACGCGGCCCAGCGCGACACGGCCGCCGGCGTTCGCATAGGCCCAGGCTTTCTCCAGCTCGACGGCCGAGTCGACCCGACTCTGGCCCTTGCCGGACGACGACATCACGGGCTTGACGACGCACGGAAAGCCCACCGCCGCAGCGGCGGCCCGGAATTCGTCGAAGGCGCCGGCAAAGCGGTACCGGGATGTGGGCAGCCCGAGTGTTTCAGCCGCGAGGCGACGGATACCCTCGCGGTTCATCGTCAGCTGAGCCGCTCGTGCCGTCGGGACGACGCGGGCCAGTCCGGCACGCTCGATTCCGAGCAAGGCGTCGGTGGCGATCGCCTCGATCTCCGGCACAACGATGTGCGGTCGCTCCGCTTCGATCAGGCTACGCAGCGCTGCGGGATCGGTCATGTCGATGACGTGGGCGCGGTGCGCGACCTGGTGGCCGGGGGCGCCGGCGTAGCGGTCAACTGCAATGGTTTCGACGCCCAGTCGCTGCAGGGCGATCAGCACTTCCTTGCCCAGTTCGCCGGCGCCCAGCAGGAGGACCCGGACGGCGGCGGCGGTCGCGGGCGTGCCAAGCAGGGGCGGCCAAGGATGTTCCGGAGGCATGAGTTCGGGGCTGCGCAAAGGCGCGACTATCGCATGCGCTGGCGGCGGAAGCGTCAGTGGGGTGATGAAGATCAAGTCGCCGATGGCGGCCCGGCGAACCATTTTGCGCGAGTTGTCCCAACGCAAGCGGCTGGCGGGCCGCCCGCGGCATAGTGGCCGCCACTGTGCGTAGCGGTTGGGATGAATGATGGGAGCAGTGCGCTGGGCGGCCCGGATCGCGGCATTGGCGGTCTTCCTTTCGATGGCGGGACACGCTCCGGACGTTCGGGCGGCGAGCGGAAACGGCACCCCCGCGAGTGAAAAGTGCCGCGGCTGTCACGTGGGCGACTCCGTCACGTGGAAGGAGAACTACCACGGCAAGATGGTTCGTCCCGTCTCTGACGGACTCCTGAAAGGCGCGGCGGACCACTGGACGCGCGATTCGAAAGGCTCGGTGGGCCCTAGGACCGGCAATGTCGACGGCCGGGCTTATGGCCTCGACGACGTCGTCATGGTCGTCGGGTCGAAGTGGAAGCAACGCTATCTCGTCAAGGTTCCCGGATCGGACGGGCATCAGTTCCTGGACAAGCAGTGGAATGCGTACTCGCGGCTGTGGGAGAGCTACTCGAACAGCGAAGACTGGGAAACGGTCTGCGGCGCCTGCCATCTGAAGCCCAATGGCTTGGCCGAGGCCTCAGCGCCCGTCCCAGCGCCCACGAACACGGGCAAGCACCAGTTGGCCAGCCCGAAACCTCAGCTGAGCAGCACTGCACGAAGATAAGACCCGGTGCGGGGGCGCACGCTCCCGCGAACGGGCGCTCCGCCACGTCGACCAACGCGGCGGGCGACAAAAAAGCCGGCGTGAGCCGGCTTTTTCGTCTGTGCCCGCAGCGTCCTACAGCGACTTGATCCACTTCACGATGGCGGTGAGGTCGGCCTCGGAGGCGCTTGCCTTCGGATGGCCCGTGCCCGTCGCCAGTTTCTTGACGAGGTCGGCATCCGGCGTGCTCTTGGTCTTGGCCGAAATGTCCTTGTAGGACGGGCCCATTTTCTTCGTGTCCACGGCGTGGCACTTGTTGCAGCCGGCCTTGTCGGCGAGTTCCGGGCTGGCCTGGGCCACACCCATCGTCAGCAGGACGGCGGCAACGGCAACGGCGATCTTCGACTTCATTCTTCCCCCAGTGAAAGTTGCGCGGTCAGGATCAGCAGGTCAGGCCGGCCGCCGCGCAGGCAGCCGGCCTGAACGAAGGATTACTGCGCCAGGACCCACTTCATGATGTTGTTCAGGTCCTCGGGGAGGCCTTGACGGCCGGGTGACCCTTGCCGCCGCCCACCTTGGCGACGAGGTCGGCCTGAGCGGTGGCGTTGCCCTTGTACTTCTTCGCGATGTCCTTGAACGCCGGGCCCATTTTCTTCGTGTCGAGCGCGTGGCAGCTGCCACAGTTCTTCTGTGCCAGGTCAGCCTGAGCGGCGGCGGTGCCGGCGATGGTCAGGCCGGCAGTTGCGATGACAGCAACGATCATTGATTTCATGTTTTCCTCGTCTCCCATAGAGTCACCGCAAAGGGCGGCATCACCTTGTGCGCCAGCAACGACCGCCGGCTACGAAAAGTCTAACGCATCAGGCTCGTTCAGGTTGACGGGTCGGCGGGACCAACCCTTGCAACCGCTGTAACGGCAGGCGTGACAAAGCGCGACTCGGCGCGCTGCACGAACGCGTCGACCATGCGGTCCGCAGCCTGATCGATCCAGCGGCCGGCGATGGCCTCGGCGCGCAGTGCGAGCTCGTAGCGCAGCATGAACGTGACGTGACACCCGCCGGGACCGAGTGGCCGCAGGATCCACTCGCCGTGGAAGTGCCGGAAGGACCCGCTCTCGAGATGGATCGCCATGTACTCGGGCGGACGCTTGTCGTTGCGTGTCGTCACGCGCACACGCAGGTCGCGCACACCGACTTCCACGGTGGCGCTGACGGTGTCTTCCGTACGCTCCAGCAGGTGCGTTGCCAGGCACCACGGCAAAAACTGTGGGTAGTCCTCGACCCGCTCGATCAGATCGAACATGGCGGGCGCCGAAAACGGCACCAGCGCCTCGCGGCGGATCTTTCGCATGACGGACCAGCGTAATGAACTGCGCCTAGCGTAGTCCAGCCGAGTCGCTCAGCGGCCGAAGCGCACGGCGATCGCGTCGTCGCGCTCGAGATCTTCCAGGCGGGTGTCGATGTCAGCGATGTCGGCGTCGAGCTCCGGCAAGAGGACGTCCTGCAACGCGCGGACCCGGCGCACGGTGCGGCGATACTCGGCGAGCAGTCGCGCGAGTGACGTCGAGATCGCTGCCAGTGCTGCCAGCCGGTCGGCCACGCCTCGATAGGCGGTGCGGCAGGCCTCGGCCTCGGGTGATGGAAAGACGGCGGCCGGTGCCGCGCCGCGTTCACCCGTCACCTGAGCCCGCATCGTGGTCACCCCGAGCAAGGGGCGATAGTCGATCCGGATCCGCTCCTGCGCGGCGGTGGGCGGGTAGACCTGCAGCCCGTGCAGCCCGTGGCGCGCCAGTGCGGCGACGAGCGCGGCGGCCGCGTCTCGCTGCAGCACGGCCAGTTCCCGCGCGAGCGCCTGATGCTGCCGCACCTGCCGTAACATTTCGCCGGCCAGCAACAGGCACTTTTCATCGAGGAAGGCATAGCCCTCGCGCATCGTGCGTCGCTCCTCGGCGAGCGCAATCAGCAGGCTGCGCGTGGGAGTCAGGTCACTCATGCGACCTGCCCGAAGCCCGGTGCGCCTTCCACGGCCGGCGCGAGGTGCTCGGTGATCTGCGCGTCCGACAGCCGCGAGAGTTCGGCGATTGGCAGCTGACGCAGGAGGTCCCAACCCACCGCCATGCTCTCCTCGAGCGTGCGGGCGGCGGGTTGGCTGATCAGCGTGCGTTCGAAGTCGGAGCCGAACGTGAGGTAGCGCCGATCGGTGTCGGACAGGCCATCTTCGCCCACCACGCTCGCCAGCAGCCGTGCCTGGGTGGAGCGCGCGTACGCGGCATACAGCTGGCTCGCCAGCGCGGGATGGTCCGCGTGCGTGTAGCCCTTGCCGGTGCCGTCCTTCATCAGCCGCGACAGGCTGGGCAGCACATTCACAGGCGGATACACACCGGCGCGATCGAGTTCGCGCGACAGGACGATCTGGCCCTCGGTGATGTAGCCGGACAGATCCGGGATCGGGTGGCCGATGTCGTCCGACGGCATGGTCAGGATCGGCAGCTGCGTCAGTGTTCCCTTGACCCCGTGCAGGCAACCCGCCCGTTCATACAGCGTCGCGAGGTCCGAATACATGTAGCCCGGATAGCCCTTGCGGCCCGGGATTTCACTCTTGGCACCGGCCACTTCGCGCAGCGCCTCGCAGTAGTTGGTGAGATCGGTGACGATCACCAGCACGTGCTTGCCCTGCTCGAACGCCAGGTACTCGGCGGCGGTCAGCGCGAAGCGCGGCGTCAGCAGGCGCTGTGTGGACGAGTCGCTGGCGAGATTGAGGAACAGCGCCGAGCGCTCGAGCGCCCCGGATTGCTCGAGCGAGCGGCGGAAGTAGTCGGCGGTGGTGTAGGGCACGCCGATGCCAGCGAACACGATGGCGAAATCGGACGCCTCGCTGCCGCGCAGCGCGCATTGGCGGCGATCTCGACCGCGATGCGGTCGTGCGGCAGGCCGCCGCCCGAGAAGATCGGCAGCTTCTGGCCTCGCACCAGCGAGTTCATCAGGTCCACGGCCGTCACGCCGGTCTCGATGAACGCCCGCGGCGTGGCCCGCGCGACGGGATTCAGCGGCACGCCGTCGATGCGCAGCCGCTTTTCCACGGCCAGCGGCGGGCCGCCGTCGATAACGACGCCGATGCCGTTGAATACGCGTCCGAGAATGCCCGGGCCGACGCCGAAATCGATCGGTTCGCCGAGAAAGCGCACGACGGTATCGGCCAGCCCGAGTCCGGCGGTGGGCTCGAGCATTTCGATGGTGACCAGTTCCTCGTCGATGGCCGCGATCCGGCCGAGGCGCGGAGCACCGTCGCGACCGGTGACGACCACGGCCTCGTTCAATCCGACCTCGAGCGTGCGCCGCAGGAAGAGCAGCGGGCCGTCGAGTCGCATCGCGGCGTCATGTACGGTCACCCTAGGTTGCATGCTGGCCTTCCGCGGCGGCCTCCGGTGCGCTGGTCACCACCAGCGTCGAGAAGGCCAATGCGACCCTGCGTTCCAGTTCGGCGAGCTGCTCCAGTTGGCCTTCGCCGATGTCCTCGCCCATGCGCGACGAGCGGCCGCATGACGTCGAGGGCGGCGATCTGCTCCGGCGCCACGCCGACCGCAGCGGCGCGACTCGGCCAGTTCGATGAAGTGCACAAGCAGACGCAGCATCGCGGCCTGCCGCTCCGGGCCGCAGTAGTGATCGACCGCCGAGAAGGCCGACTGGCGCAGGAAGGCGTCGTTGACGAGCTCGGCGCACATCAGCGTCAGCCGCTGGCGCGCCGGCAGCGCGTCCTTGCCGATGATGCGTGCCATGCGTTCCAGCCGTGCCTGCTCGTCGAGCAGCGTCAGCACGCGGCGGCGCAGCTCGAGCCATTCGTTTTCGCCGGAGGCGGCGCGCGCGCGCGCGGTCGGCACGGCGCCATAGCGGTCCAGCCACCAGCCGGCGACGTCGAGCGCATCTTCCGAGTACGACAGCAGCGGGTTGATCGCCGGATAGAAACGCGCCTGCGCGCGCCGGGCATCGAGCGCCCAGTAGCTGCGAACGTAGCGCTTGCTGTGGCTCGTCACCGGTTCGGAGAAATCGCCCGACGGTGGGCTGATCGACGCGAGCACGGTGACGGATCCGCTGTCGCCATTCAGTGTCGTGACCTTGGCCGCACGCTCGTAGAAGTCGGCCAGCCGGCTCGACAGGTAGGTCGGGTATCCGCCCTCGCCAGGCAACTCGCCGAAGCGGCCTGACACTTCGCGCAGCGCTTCGGCCCAGCGCGAGGTCGAGTCCGCCATCAGCGCGACGTGCAGGCCCTGGTCGCGGAAGTACTCCGCCACTGTGACGGCGGAGTAGATGCTCGCCTCGCGTGCCGCCACCGGCATGTTCGAGGTATTGGCGATGATCACCGTGCGTTCCATCAGCGAGCGTCCGGTGCGCGGGTCGACCAGCTGCGGGAACTCCTCCAGCACACCGGCCATCTCGTTGCCGCGTTCGCCGCAGCCGAGGTAGACGATGACATCGGCGCTGCAGCCCTTGGCCAAGCTTTCGAGCAGGATGGTCTTGCCGGTGCCGAAACCGCCGGGGATCGCGGCCTTGCCACCGAGCGCGACCGGAAAGAGCGAGTCGAGGATGCGCTGCCCCGTGACGAGCGGCTCGTCGGAGGCGAGCCGCGCGCGTGCCGGACGGGGAGTCCGCACCGGCCAGAAGTGGCTGAGCGCGACCTCGTGGACCGTGCCATCGCCGGCGATCACGCGCAGCACGGTTGCGGTGTCGCCGTAGTCGCCGCGCGCGGCCACCCAGTCAATGCGGCCTGCCACGTCGGGCGGCAGCAGCGCGCATTGCGGCCGGCCGCGCGCCGAGGTGACACCGCCGAAGACTGCCCCCGCCCCGAGGGTCGCGCCCGCCGCGACCGTGGGCTCGAAGCCGAAGACTTCGGCCGTGCCGGCCGCAAGCGGCCGCAGCAGGCCATCGAAGATGTGGCCGAGCAGGGCGGGGCCGATGCGGATGCCGAGCAGGTTGCCGGTGCCTGTGACTTCCACGCCGGGTCGCAGCCCGGTCGTGTCTTCGTAGACCTGGGCGACGATCTCGTCCTCGTTGATCCGGATCACTTCGCCGAGCAGTCCGGCGGGGCCCACGCGGATGGCTTCACGCAAGGCAAAGGAGCCTTCGGCACGTGCGCGCAGCACGGGCCCGCTGATCCAGCGAATGCGCGCGCGTGCGACGCCTTTAGCCTGGCTCATGCGCGCTCCGGCTGCTGCAGGTGCTGCAGCAGGCGTCCTTCGAGCTGGGTTCGATCGGCGAGCAGGCCGTCGATCGTCGCATCGAGCACGTTGTGGCCGCCCACGATCCGGAAGCCGGCGGCGATGTCCGGCGCCTCTTCGAAGCAGACCTCGGTCACGCCGCCCGCCCGCAGACGCGGGTGTTCGCGCGCGCGCTCGGCTTCCGACCACAGCGGGTGATATTCGATCCGCCATCCGGCCGTGGGTGGAACGGCCCGCAAGGCGCGCTGCAGAGTGCGCGTCGATCCACTGGGTGCGGGTCGGTGCCGCGGCCCAGTGCGCGATCAGTCGCGAGCGCAGATCGCGCCAGGCCCCGGCGAGCAGTTGCACCGCGTGCCGTTGCGCAGCCAGTCGGCGATCGGTGGCCAGCGCCGCCTCGATGGCGCCGACTTCCAGCGCGCGGCGCTTGCGCTCCTCTGCGATCGCGGTGGACACGCGCCGTCGCGCCTCGGCCAACGCGGTGCGGATCGTCGCACGCGCCTCCGCCTGCGCCGGTTCGAGCAGTTGCGCACAGCGCCTGGCCTTGTACTGCTCGACCAGATCGAGCAGGGCCGAGGTTCGTTGTTGCAGGTTCATCGGTGCCTGCTCAGCGCTCGAGGCCCAGCTGGGCGCGCGCGCGCTCGGCAGGGTCGAGCGCGCACGGTTGAGCCTCCGGCGCAGGCATGATGAGCAGCAATGGCCGACCGGCCGCGAGGGACGCGTCGAGCTCCGCGCGCGGCAGTCGTTGCGCGACCTCGCAGGTGATGAACACCGACTCGGCGGCACGCAAGGCGGCGCGCACCGCAGCCCGCTCTTCACCCGGCAGGGGCGCCCAGCACCGCGCCCCGATGAGCCGGAAAGCAGCGGCGTCGACTGCGGTTCCGACGTAGGCGAAGGCCGCCATGCCGCGCTCTAGGCGAGTCGATTGAGGATCAGGATCGAGATGATCAGGCCGTAGATCGCGATGCCTTCCGCCAGTCCGACAAAGATCAGCAGTCGACCGAAAAGGTCCGGCTTCTCCGCGAGCGCACCCACAGCGGCGGCGCCGAGCTTGGCGACCGCGTAGCCGCCGGCCAGCGACGACGCACCCGTGGCGAGTGCGGCCGCCAGCAGTCCCCAACTCCAGGCGTCGGGCGGCAAGCCGGCGCGGCCCGCGGTCTGTGCCGTCGCGACCTCCGGCAGCGCAACGAGAAGGGTGCCGAAGGCTGCCAGGACGGCCATGCCGGCAATCACGAGCAGGGGAACGGCGAATCGACGCATGGTGACTCCTCAAAGATCAAGCGTGACGGGCGGCGCAGCCAATGGCCTGAATTCGCGCCCTTCCGGACGGAAGAAGCGCGTAAAGAACTCGAACAACACCAGGCGGGTAGTCTGGATCGATACGACCAGTCCTTCGACGATCAGGATCAACACGTTGCCCAGTACCAGGATGAGGCCGTACACGACGACATTGCCGCCGGCCTCGGCGAGCGCGATGACGGCCGAGCACAGGCCCGCGTGTGCCAGGGCGAACGCGCCGACGCGCGCGAACGAGAGCGTGTTGATCAGCACCTGAACGGTGTGTTCGAGCAGCTCGCCCAGGGCGCCGAACGCCGCCCCGACCCTGGGCGTCTGTAGTAGCGCCGCGACGACGGCCCAGACAATGCCGGCGGCCGCGATCCAGCCACCGAGTGGTGTCACGAAGGCCGCCAGCGCACCACCGTAGGTCAGCAGGACCGGTGCCTCCTCGCGTCCCCACTCCGCGAGTCTCCGCTCCCACCAGGCCTCGAGCGCCCCCAACAGCAGACCCAGAATCAGCAGCGCGGCGCCGCCGACAATCGGCACCAGCAGCACCGGCAGCGGATGCTCGATCGGGTGCAGCCACAGAGGCTTGAGCAGATCTTCTCGACCGAACACGCTGCCGAAGACGAAGCCGAACATCGCTGCGGCAATGCCGCCCGGAACCAGCAGTCTCAGCACCGGCATTCGGTGACGCAGCAGCCACCCGGCCGCAGCCAGTACCAGGCCCTGCCCGACGTCTCCGAACATGTAGCCGAAGATCACGGGCACCGCCAGCGCCAGCAGCGTGCTCGGATCCGCGCCTCCCGTGCCCGGCATGCCGACCATGCGCGTGAAGATCTCGAACGGCTGGGCCCACCAGGGGTTGCGCAGCACGAGGGGCGGGCGCACCCCGCGCGGCGGCCGCGGGAATGTGGCGAGTGCGCGTGCATCGCAGCTCTCGAGCGCTCGCACCAGCCGCTCCCGGTCGGCGGTCCAGCCGGTGATGCGGGCGAACACATCACCGTACTCGATCGCGCCGCCATGCTCGAAACACCAGGTCGCGAGCGCGACGTCGCCCAGCGCGCGGGCCAGGCCATGCTGTTCGGACAGCGCCGTCAGTTGGTGGCGCAGGCGATCGATCGTCGCCTGTGCCTCGGCTCGCTTGTCCTCGACCAGCGCGAGGTTGGCCTTGGCGCTGGGTTGCAGCCAGTCGGGAAAGTGCGCACGCCGCCCGTTCACTTCCGACACGGCTCGGGCAATCGCCTCGATCGCCTCGGGCGCACCCAGCGCGAGCAGTAGGCGTTCGCTCGCCGTCGTGGCGAAGCGGGCGATCGTGTCGTGCGGGACATCGATGTCCACGCCCGGCGGCAACGCGAAGAGCGCCGCCGTGATGCCGTTGCTCGCCTGCGCCAGGGCGGAGAAGTCGATGCGGCTCTCGGCCATCTCGCGCAAGGCCGTTGCTGCGAGCTCAAGTTCGGCGGCCTCCGCCTCGGCAATCTGCAGGTCCCGGACCACGTCATCGGCCTGCACGGCCCAGGCCCGCGCCAGGCTGATGCCGTCGGCCAGCGCCTGTGCCGGCGCACGTCGCTCCGCCCGATGCGCTGTCGTCGGTCGTGGCCAATAGGGCCGGTACGTGCGGGCGAGAGTAGTGAATTCCTTCAGCAGTTCCGGTGGGATGGCCGCGCCTGGCGCCTTGGTCTCGTGCCATTCGACCTCGGCGCAGCCCGCGGCGGCGAGCGACTCCAGTGTGACGAAGGCGTCGTCCTGCCCGATCACGATCTCGAACCAGGAGCACGGCTGCGGGCGAATCATGACGCGGCGGCCGCCCTGGCGCGGACAACGAACTCGCCCCGCAAACGCTCGAGATCGAGCGCAAACAGCGCGAGGTAGGCGAACAGCGCCGCAGGTTGCAGTGCGGCGCGGCGGACATGCGCAGCCAGCCGTGCTGCGAGCAACTGCCGTGCCGGCGTCGCGTCGGCCACGGGAAGGGCACCGAAGCGCAGCAGGTGTGTGCGCAGCAACTGTGCGACCGAGTCCATTGCGGCAACGACCTCGCTCGCCGCCTGCGGCCAGCGCGGGCGCCACTCGCGCTCCCACGCGACCAGCGCCGCGTGCAAGGTGCGCCCGGCACGCAGGCGCTTCAGCGTGCGGGCCAGCGGCTCGTCGCGGCGGGAAGTCGGGTCCAGCTCGGATGCCCTGACCGCCGCCGCCACCGGGGCGAGCGGCCCCGTGGCGAGCGCGGTGCGGCGCTCGGCCGTCGTGGCAAGGGCATACCGGGCCAGTTCGGGATCCGCAGTCAGCCAGCGCGGTGGGCGTTCATCCGACAGCAGATGCACGAGCGCCGGAAGGTCGCTCAGGAATCTCGTATAGCCGACGGCGTTGCGCCACCGCTGCGGCGTCCAGCTGGCGACCTCGTCGACCCGCGTGCGCCATTGCTGGCGGAAAGCGAGTTCGATGGTGTCACCGTCGGCCGTCACGGCAATGCCACTCACGATGGGCGCCGCGACGGAGGCGCGCACCGTCTCAAGCAAGGCGGAAACGCTGCGTGCCGAACGCACCTGCTGCCACAGGCGTTCGTCCGGCCGCTGCGCAAGCCGCGCGCCCACGCGCGCCAGCGCATACTCGAGCGACAGGCCGCTGATCATCCGGAGCCGCCGGCGAGTTCTTCGGCCAGCCGGTCCAGCGCACGCGCCAGACGCTGCGGTTCATCCGCCGCGGTTGTCGTCGCCTGGCGAAGTGCGGCACGTTCCTGGTTCAGTGCATCGACGCGAGCCCGGATCGATGCATCCGTCCAGCGGTGGACGGCGGCCGCGCGCTCCGCCGCACGTTCGGCGATCCCATGTGCGCGGGCCCGTGCGGCCTGGCGAATCGCCTCCGCCTGCTCCGAACACAAAGTGACCGCCCCGCGCGCGGTTCGCTCGGCCTCGAGCACGCGTGCGATCGCATCATCCACCCCATGGGTGGTCGTGGTGTGCGGGGGCGTTGCCATCGTGTCCAACTCCTGCGTCACCCACCGCAATGCGGCGGGCGCACAGGCCTCGCGTGCCCTTTATAGGCGCGAACGGCCGCGGCACGCTTGCGGCAAAGCAATCGTCCGCGGGCACACGGCTCGGTGCACTATTGACCGTCATCACGCTCCATGTATGCCGCGGTTTGGGCGAAAATCCGCGCCTCACCTCTTTGACCGGAATCGCCATGACGCATCGGCCGAACGTACGTCCGCCTGAGCCCGTCGTCCGCGGCTACCGCGAGCTGTTGAAATTCGACTCCGTGACGTGCGCGCTGTCCGACTGCATGGGGCGCTTCGGGGCCATGACCGGGGACTTGCGTCCGCTCTTCGATTCCATCCGCTTCGCGGGGCCCGCGGTGACGGCCCGGACGCTGGCGAGCGACCTGGCGGCCGTATTCAAGGCGATCGATGTCTGCGAGCCGGGCGACGTCGTCGTCGTCGATGCCCATGGCTCGCGTGACACCGCTTTCTGGGGCGAGAACATGACGCTCTCCGCGCAGAACCGGGGAGTGGTCGGTGCCGTCATCGACGGTGCGTGTCGCGACGTCGTGGAGATACGGCGTCTCAAGTTTCCGGTGTTCAGCAAGGGCATCGTCCCGAATGTCGCGGCCATCGCGGGCTACGGCGAAGTCAATGTCCGGGTCCAATGTGCCGGCCAGGCGGTGACACCCGGCGACATCATCGTGGCCGATGAGAATGGGGTCGTGGTCGTGCCCGCGGCCGCGGCCGACGATCTTCTGCGCAGCACGCGCCAGCTGCTCGAGACGGAGCATGTCCTGCAGGACAAACTGCGGCAGAGTGGCGCAACGATTGGCGAACTGGTTGAGATCGACCAGGTGTTCGGGTCGACCTTCGACTATCAGCGTCGCGCGCTGAGGAAAGACACCTAGGCCTGGGCGGTGACGGCCCCTGGACTGGCGGCCATGCGCGAGTTCAGTCGCAACGGGCCATCCGCAGGCGCTTCCGAGTGCGCCCTCAAGGGTCCGCCTCAGGGCGCTAGTGGACCACCGGCCGCCTTGCGCAAGAACGGGCTCAGAACGTCCATCGGCAGCGGAAAGACAATGGTCGTGTTCTTGTCCGCACCGATCACCGTCAGGGTTTCCAGGTAGCGCAGCTGGATGGCCTGCGGCTCCTGGGCCAGGACCTTGGCGGCCTGGTAGAGCTTTTCCGACGCCTGCAGCTCGCCCTCGGCGTGGATCACCTTGGCGCGTCGTTCGCGTTCTGCCTCGGCCTGCCGCGCGATCGCCCGGATCATGGATTCGGTCAGATCGACCTGCTTGATCTCGACGTTGGACACCTTGATGCCCCACGAGTTGGTTTGCGCATCCAGCGCCTGCTGAATATCGAGATTGAGTTTCTCCCGACCGGCCAGCATGTCGTCCAGCTCGTGCTTGCCCAGGACCGATCGCAAGGTGGTCTGCGCCAGCTGACTCGTCGCGTTGCGATAGTTCTCCACCTGGATGATCGCTTTTTCCGGATCGATCACTCGAAAATAGACGACCGCACTCACTTTGACGGACACGTTATCGCGTGAAATCACGTCCTGCGTCGGCACCTCGAGCACGAAGGTGCGCAGATCCACTTTGACCAGTTGCTGAATCCCAGGAACAAGGATCACGAGACCTGGGCCTTTCACTTTCCAAAAGCGTCCCAGCGTGAAGACCACGCCGCGCTCGTACTCGCGCAGGATCCGAATCGACAAGGCCACCACTATGGCCACGAGGATGAAGACGCCTGCCCAGGCAAAGTCCCAGATCATGAGAGGCCTCCTTTGGGTTCGTTCGACTGCGGTCGTTCGACTGCGGTGCGTTCGACTGCGGTGCGTTCGATTGTGGTTCGACGATCAAAATGGAGCCATCGATTCCGCTGACACGAACCCGCTGACCCTGCGCCAAGGGTAAGGTGCTGCGCACGTGCCAGATTTCACCGCGGAAGGTCGCCCAGCCAACGCCGGTGAACGCTTCGAGCACTTCGCCGGCAACACCAATCAGCGTCTTCTGGCCACTGACCACCGGGCGCAAGCGTGCCTGCACTCCGATCCGAACGATCATGAACACAAACAGGCCACTGATGACGGCGAGCGTCACGATCAAAGGCATCGGAATGCCGTAGCCCGGAACATCCGTGTCAACGAGAATGATGGCGCCGATCACGAAGGCGATACCTCCGCCGATGCCGAGGACGCCAGACGTGGGGAGGAAGACCTCGGCCACGAGAAAGGCAATTCCCAACGCGATCAGGCCCAACCCAGCGAAGTTGATGGGAAGCATCTGGAACGCAAACAGCGCCAGCAACAGACAGATGCCGCCGATCACGCCCGGCAGCACCAAGCCGGGGTGCGAAAACTCGAATAGCAGGCCATAGATTCCGAGCATCATCAACACGAGGGCGAGACTCGGGGAGGCGATCACCGACAGCAACTGCGTACGCCAGTCGGGATCGAACGCCACGAGTTCTGCCCCCGCCGTATCCACTGTCACCTTCTTGCCGGCCACGGAAACCTCTGATCCCTGCGCGCGATCCAGGAGGCTGCGCACGTCCTGCGCGACGTAGTCGACGACATGAAGCTGTTGTGCCTCGGCCGCGGTAAGGCTGACCGCCTCGCGCACGGCCTTCTCCGCCCATTCAACGTTGCGGCCGCGCAGTTGGGCGAGACTGCGAATGTAGGCGGCCGCGTCATTGATCTGCTTTTCAGTGAGCGCGCTTCGTTGCGCCGTCGGTGACGGTCCGTCCTTCTCGGATTTCGCGTCCTTCTGCGGCTGCGCGGCGGGTGTGGCCGGCTCGCTTCCGGGCCCGCCAATACCGATTTGCACGGGTGTTGCGGCGCCAAGATTGGTGCCGGGTGTCATCGCGGCAATGTGGCTCGCGTACAGGATGTAGGTGCCTGCGCTGGCTGCCCGCGCCCCGCTTGGAGTTACCAAGGTGGCGACTGGGATTGGGGACGCAAGGATGCCCTTGATGATGTCGCGCATCGCGGTGTCCAGACCGCCTGGCGTATCCAGCTTCAGCACGACCAGACTCGAGCCGCTTTCAAGCGACCGCTTCAGGCCTTGCGAGAAGTAGGCCGCCGAGGCCGGTGTGATCGGGCCATCGATGGTCAGCACTGTTACCGGAGCGGGACTCGCTGCGGCGAGCAGCGGCAATAACAGAAGGAACAAGACAAACGGCATCTGCGGCACCCCGAGTGGCCGGGAATCGCGACCAACATTCGTTCAGTCGGATCTGCTGCGGGCCTTTGCGGCCTGGGGCATGGGGACCAACAAGAGTTGGCCGATTGGCAATGGTCATTGTGCGCTTTATCGGCGCCCCAGGGTTACACGCGACGATCACTGCATCGGCTCGCTGGCAACCGGTGGCAGATCATTTCGCGGTCCGACGGCCGGCGTCGGCCATGGGCTGTCCCGGCGTCCACACGCCCGCTGCGCACGAAAACGAGCATTCCGCGACGGTGGCACTGGACCGGATGGCCCGCCTGGCACCGCCTTGGCGGCGACTACTCGAACGCCGGGTGGCTGTAGAACGCGACACTGCTGGGGCCATAGGTTCCCAGCTTCACCCCGGCGCCATAGCTGATCGCCACCCTCCCGATTCCAGCGGATCGAATCAGCATGGGCTCCGTCACCGCGAACGGTGTCCCGGTATCGAAGCCTGCGGTCCATTCGGCAATCCGCGCTCGTGTGCGCAGGTCGATCACGAATAACTGATGTCCAGTCTGCAGGGCGGGTCCGGTGCACACGACCCGCACCTGACTCGGAAGCGGTGCGCAGTGGGATGCTCCGGCGATCCCGAACAGGACCTCGAGCGTCGTCGCGTCGTAAATGCGCGTGCCGGCCAAGATCCCCTGGACGACGGGTTGGGGTTGCGGCACCCACACGCCTGGCTCGGTCATACCTCGCTGCAAGACTGCGGTCGGACCAGTTGCCGAAACGCCGATCCGCTGCAAGGGCGGATTGGGGAACAGTTCGCTGTCATCTGCCGCCAGCCCCAGCGTGCCGTCTCCAACGAAGAGGGACGGCTGCGACGGCAGATCGACCCAGCCGGGCAGCCAGACGGGGCCTCGAAGCGCCGCCACAGCGTCATCGACCGCGCCGATGTCGTCGTACAACATGACATAGACCAGTGCATCATCCTTGCGCGATGCCACTACGCTTCCGGCCTTCAGTGTTTCCCGCGCTCCGGCGGGTGCCGCCACGGTGTAGTCAAGCTGTCCGGTCGCCAGATCCAGGCGTGACACCTTGCCGTTCCTGGTGACGAAATAGAGCACCCGCGCGTTCGCTGATAGCGCAAGGGTTCCGTCAAGGGCGTTAGTCATTGCTGTCCGCGGCCCTTCGGTTGTGGGCGGCAGGAGCTCGCGCAGCGCTCCGGTCGCAATATCGATGCTCACCAACCGCGTCTTCCCCGTAGCGGCGTTGAAATCTGCCGAACTGGCATAGAGCTGCGACCGTGTCGCGTCGAAAGCGAGGTCGGAGTGCCAAATAGAAATTTCCATCACGGGGCTCAGGCCGCCCGACGACGAATCATCGTCCGAGCTTCCGCCGCAGCCGCCGACGACGAGCGAGGCCGCCGATACGAGAACGGCTGCAAGTCTTCTAGTGTTCGTCATAGCGGTCTCCTCGAAACCCCGAGATCACTTCGCCATGACGTCCATCCACTCGAGGCCGGAACACCCACGTAACCACTTAAGCCCAGCAGACAAATGTGCGATTGCCTTACATCAACCACTCGAGACGTGCGCGACCGCCGTCGCCTGGGTTGGGGTGCGTCCCGGCCGCTGCGCTTGGAGCCAAGTCCAGTATCCGTTGCGTCTGCGATTCGCGCAGACGCTTGGCCGCCTCCAAGCGTGTGGAGTGGACGGGTCCGCTTGCGGGAGCGCGAACCCCGTCCGCTTTCGGGGCGGCTGAACTTCCGCAACGGGCTGCGCTCGGCCGATCGTCCCGCACTCTGCTGCCAGAAGAATCAGCGCATCCGCTTCGGCCGCGGTTGACGGCGACTTCGCGCCTAGGCTCTTAGGCAATTTCTTGGCGTCGCGCGCTTGGGTTCTTTGGCGTTTCGTTACTGCGATGCACTGACATTCGCCGATAGGAAGCGCCCCTACAATGCCGCATGGCCCTCCGAGCCGCGATCTATCGCGCTGAACTCTCCATGGCGGATCTGGATCGCAATGCATTCGAGCGGCACGTACTGACGTTGGCGCGTCATCCCTCCGAAACCGAGGAGCGCATGATGGTGCGACTGCTGGCGTTCGCTCTGCACTCGGACGCGTCGCTGGCATTCGGGCGTGGCCTGTCGACCGAGGGCGAACCCGACCTCTGGAAGCGCGATGACACGGGCGTCATCGACCTTTGGATCGATGTCGGCCTGCCGGACGAAAAGGACTTGCGCAAAGCCTGTGGTCGGGCGCGCAATGTTGTGGTGCTGGCGTATGGCGAACGCCGCACCGAAACATGGTGGGAGGTCAACGCCGCCGCACTGGTGCGACTGGTGAACCTCCGCGTTCTCACGTTGTCGGACCAGGACACTGCGGCGCTGCAGACTCTGGCGACGCGCTCGATGAAACTGTCCTGCACGATCCAGGACGGTCACGTCTGGTTCGCCTCTGATACGGCCTCCGTTGAGGTCATGCCTTTCATCCGCCACTCGCCCAGGACGCCGTGATCCCGCAGCGGGCAATGGGGCGAGGACGGTTTTCACATCGGCGGTCGCGCGGTCTTAGCACTCACGGAACAATGGCGCGCGAGGTAGGAGGGCGTGCGCGCCTTCGGCACCTTGCGGACGAAGTTGTGCCGCGCCACGTGGTAGCTCGAGTCGAAGCCGAAAAAGTTGAGCTTCATCCGCTCGAGTTCCTCGGCACGGTGGGTGGCCAGCGGCTTGCTGGCTTCGTCGGCCTCACGTGTTCTGCGCTTGGCCGCAAGCAGCGCTTCGATGTCCGCACGCGTCAGCGAGCGAGCCTCGTCGATGGCACGGTCCCGGAAGTCGGACGGCGAGGCTCCGAAGTGACCATCGATCAGTCCTCGCTGCAACGCCTCGCGCGTGCCCATCGGCAACCGACCTTCGGTGAGTTCACGTGCGCCCTCAGCGCCGACACGTTTCGGCAGCAGGTAGGTCCAGTATTCGGAGCCGTACAGATTGCCCATCCCTTTGTAGTGCGGATTGAGCACGATTCCGCTGCGCGCGAACACCCGGTCGGCCGCCAGCGCGATGAAGACGCCGCCCGCACCGGCGTTGCCTTGCAGAGCCGCGACGGTGAGGTGCGTGTCCGTGGTCAGCAGCGCCAGCACAAAGTCGTCGATGGCGTTGATGTTGCGCCAGGACTCCTCGGCCGGTTGGTCGGACGCTTCGATGACGTTGAGATGGAGGCCGTTGGACCAGAAGTCGGGTCCGCCCGTGAGCACGATGACCTTGGTTGGTCGACGGCTGGCATAGCCGTAGGCCGCGGTCAGGCGTTCGCACTGCGCGGCGGACATCGCGCCGTTGTAGAAGGGGAAGTGCAGGATGCCAACGTGCGCGCGCTCTTCGTAGCGGATTTCGCGCCAGGTCGGTCCGGCGTCTGGCGCTTCGATGGCAAGCGGCGCGTGGGGTACGTTCTGCAGCCGCTCCCCCAACACCATCGCGGCAGGTAGCTTGAAAGGCCGGCTTGGTTCGTCTGCGTCCTTCAGGTGCGTGATCCAGACCGCGCCGTCACGCGTGGCACGGCAAATGGCCCCGTCGCGCTGGGCGATGATCTCACCGGCGGGGCCGCGCAACGCGCCCTCGGAATGAGCGTCGTAGCAATGCACGCGTCGTCCCAGGATTTCGTCTGCGACACCCGGCGTGCCGTCCGCAGCGCGCAGCTTGCGCAGGACCAGGTCGGTCGCGTCGCGCTGCCAGTCGATCGCGCGGTCGGCCTGGCGCATCAGGGGCCGCAGCCGGCCACGGGCGTGTGGAGCCGATTGCAGCGGAGCGGGTCGCTCGCCCTGCTCGATGCGTGCAAGGGCGGTGCAGACGGCCTTGAGCGCCGCCTCGGTGACTTCGTTGCGGTACAGGCTTCCCTTGCTGGCGTCTCGCATGTCGAACTCGACGCTGGCCCAGACATCGCCGGCGTCCATTTCGGCATTCGCCTGCAACACCGTCACCCCCCAGCGGGTCTCGTGCTCCTGCACCGCCCAATCAAGCGCCGAGGGGCCGCGATCGCCGACGATACCCGGATGCACGACTAGGCAGCGCACCGTGCGCCACACCGCCTCGGGAATGGCGCGCTTCAGGAATGGAGCGATGACGACATCGGGCGACCAGCGGCGTACGGCGTCGCTTGTCACGGCGTCGTTCACGTCGAGCTCGAGCGAGACTTCGTGACCCCAGTCCGCGAGCTCGATCCAGAGTCGCTGCGTGAGGCTGTTGAAGGAATGCGCCAGCAGCAGGATGCGCACCGGCAGGGCCCGTCAGCAGATTCGTGGCAGCTGTTCGCCCGTGAGCCAGTCGACCACGCGGCGGCCGCCGAAGCTGGTCTCCATCTGGACAAAGCAGTGGCTATCGGCGACAACCTCGCCAATGATCGCGGCATCCGCCCCCAGAGGGTGGGCGCGCATTGCGGCGAGCAGGCAAGAGGCATCTTCCGGCGGGCAGATGGCGATCAGCTTGCCTTCGTTGGCGACGTACAGCGGGTCGAGCCCGAGGAACTCGCACGCCGCATTGACTTCTGCACGCACCGGAATCTTTGCCTCGTGGATCAGCATGCCGACCCCGGACTGCCGTGCGAATTCGTTCAGCGTCGTGCCGAGCCCGCCGCGGGTAGGGTCGCGCAAACAGCGGATGGTGGGCACCGCGGACACCATGGCGGCGACGAGGCCGTGCAATGCCGCGGTGTCCGAGTGGATCGTCGTTTCAAAACTAAGGTTCTCGCGCAGAGACATGATTGCGACACCGTGGTCGCCCATCGTGCCCGACACCAGCACTGCGTCACCCGGCCGCGCGCGATTGCCGGAGATCTCGACGCCGGACGGCACCACGCCGATGCCGGTGGTGGTGATGAACACGCCGTCGCCCTTGCCTTTCTCGACGACTTTGGTGTCGCCCGTGACAATCGGCACGCCGGCGTCGCGCGCGGCGGCCGCCATCGATTCAACGATCCGCTTCAGGTTCGCGAGCGGGAAGCCTTCCTCCAGGATGAAGCCGGCCGCGAGGTAAAGCGGCTGCGCGCCCGACATGGCGACGTCGTTGATCGTTCCATGCACCGCGAGGCAGCCGATGTCGCCGCCGGGAAACTCGAGGGGCGACACGACGTGGCTGTCGGTGGCCATGACCATGCGGCCCCCGGGCACGGTGAACAGCGCGTTGTCGTTGCCCTGCGCCAGCCACTCGTTGGCGAACGCACGCGTGAACAGCTCCTCGATCAGTTGCGCCATCGCGCGCCCGCCGCCGCCGTGGGTCATATCCACCCGACCGTTCTTGAAGTCGACCGGCCGGATGTAGTCGCTGCGCACTTTGGTCATTGCAGCCTGCTCATGCCGCCCGCACCTCGACGTCCTTGAAGCGGCCGTAGCTGTAGTGTGCGGCGCACGCGCCTTCGGAGCTGACCATGCACGAGCCCATCGGGTTCTCGGGTGTGCATACGGTGCCGAAGAGCTTGCAGTCCACCGGCTTCTTGACACCGCGCAGGATCGCGCCGCACTCGCAGGCCTTGTTGTCGGGCACCGATCGATAGGTGATGCCGAAGCGCCGTTCCGCATCGAACTGCGCGTACTCCGGCTTGATGCGCAACGCGGAGTACGGCACTTCGCCGAGGCCGCGCCATTCGAAGGACGGGCGCAGCTCGAATACGTCCGCCACCAGTGACTTTGCCTTCGCATTGCCGTCGCGGGTCACGGCGCGCGTGAATTCGTTCTCCACCTCGGCGCGGCCATCGTTCAACTGGCGCACCAGCATCAGGATTGCCTGCATGACGTCCAGTGGCTCGAAGCCCGCAATCACCACCGGGCGCTGGTACTCCTCGGCGAAGTACTCGTAGGGTTGGCTGCCAATCACAGTGCTGACGTGCGCCGGGCCGATGAAGCCGTCGAGCGGGACGATGCCGAGCTCGCGCACTTCTGGCGACTCAAGGATGTGCGTGATCGCGGCCGGGGTCAGCACGTGGTTGCAGAACACGGAAAAGTTGGCGAGCGTGAGCGTCCTGGCCTGCCGGATCACAATGGCCGTCGGCGGTGTGGTCGTCTCAAAGCCGATGGCGAAGAAGACCACCTGGCGCTCGGGAGTGTCCTGCGCGATCCTTATGGCGTCGGCTGCGCTGTAGACCATGCGGATATCCGCCCCGCGTGCCTTGGCCTTTATCAGCGACAGGCCGCCCGAGGCGGGCACGCGCATCGTGTCCGCGTAGGTGCAGACGATGGCGCCGTGGTCACGCGCCAGTGCGATTGCGTTGTCGATCCGCCCGATCGGCAGCACACACACCGGGCAGCCCGGCCCGTGGATCATTTCGACGTTCGGCGGCAGCAGGTCCTTGATTCCGTAGCGCGAGATCGCGTGCGTGTGCCCGCCACAGAACTCCATCAGGTGATAGCGTCGTTCGGGTCGGGCTTCGGCGCGGATGCGCGCAGCGATGCCACGTGCCACGTCACCGTCGCGGAACTCGTCGATGTACTTCATTGCGACAGTGCTCCGTCGAGCCCCGCCTCGGCAAAGAGCTGCAGCGTCCGTTCGGCTTCCACCGGGTCTAGCTTCTGCAGCGCATAGCCCACGTGGACGATGACGTAGTCGCCAGGCTGGGTGTCCACTACCAGTTCCAGCGAGATCCGCTTGCGGACGCCACCGACCTCGATCAGGCCTTGCGAGTCGGGCAGCAACTCGACGATGCGGGCGGGGAGAGCGAGACACATTCAAATGCCCCTTCAATGCGTGACCGGCGCTGCGGCTGCGGATTGCGCAGACCACGCCTGACCCAGGCTGATGCCGCCGTCGTTGGGCGGCGCCTGTATCGCCTCGGCCACCGCAAGGCCCTCGGCACGGAGTCGCGCGCGCAGGCCGCGGGCGAGCAGGTCATTCATGAAGCAGCCCCCGCCGAAGACCACGGTACCGAGCCGCTGCGCACGCGCATGCGACAGACACCAGTGCGCCAGCGCCTCGACCAGGGTGGCGTGGAACAGTGCCGCGCCCCGCCCGGCGTCGATCTCGTCGATCAGCGCGGCAGCCAGCGGCAGGAGGTCGAGATTGCCGGCGTCGAGCCGGTAGCCGCCGGTACGCGCTTCAACGGCACCATGACGGCACGCCAGTCCTTCGAGCAGCATCGGCGCCTGGCCCTCGAAGCTCTGTCGAGTGCGCACGCCGAGCAGGCCCGCGGCGGCGTCAAACCAGCGGCCCATGCTGCTGGTGGTGGGGCAGTGGACGTTCTGCCGCAGCATCTGTTGTACGGTGGACGCAGCCGGATTGTCGAAGCGCACTGGAATTTCGTGAGCGCGGTCCAGCGCATGCAGGACCGACGCCGCCATGCGCCACGGCTCGCGTGCCGCGCGGTCGCCGCCCGGCAGCGGTAGTTCACGCAGGTGGGCCAGCCGCTCGAACCCGCTCTCGTCCACACGCAGCAGTTCTCCGCCCCAGGCCGACCCGTCGGTTCCCAGGCCGACGCCGTCGAGTGCGAGGCCGAGAACCGGGCCGCGAATCTGATGCTCGGCCATGACCGCGGCGATGTGGGCCGCGTGATGCTGGACCGCCACTGCCGGGACGCCACGTGAGCGTGCCCACTGCGATGCAAAGCGCGAGCTGTAGAAGTCCGGATGGAGGTCGTGCGCGACGATCTGCGGCTCGATCTCGAGCACGGAGCACAGGTGCTCGACGGCCTCGTCGAGCGCACGACACGTCGGCGCGTTGTCGAGCGATCCGATGTGCTGCGAGAGGAATGCCTCGTCACCGCGCGTCACGCACACGGTGTTCTTGAGAAACGCACCGACCGCGAGCACCGGAGGACCGCTGCGGGCAAGGCGGATCGGCGCCGGCGTATAGCCACGCGCCCGCCGCACGAAAGCCGGCTGCGACTTCGCGGTGGTCGAATGTGCCGATCGAACGACGCTGTCGTCGCACCGCACGAGCACATCGCGGTCGTGCACGAGAAGGACGTCGGCGATCCCGCCGAGGCGCCGCACGGCTTCGCCATTGTCCGTCACCAGCGGTTCTCCGCCGGGATTGGCGCTGGTCATCACCAGCACGAGCGGCTGCAGCGCGGCGATCCAGTCGGTACCGTGGGGTCGGCCGGCCGCCTCGTGAAACAGCAGCAGGTGCAAGGGCGTGGACGGCAGCATGATGCCGATCGTCGTCATGCCCGGGGCGATGCCGGCCAGTGCGGTCGCCGTTGCTTCTCGCTGCGGCAGCAGCACGATGGGACGCTCGGCCGACTCGAGCAGCTCGCGGGCTGCCGCGCGGACGTCGGCAAAGGCACACGCACTCGCGCTGTTGGCCACCATTACCGCGAACGGCTTTTCTTCCCGCGCCTTCCGCTCGCGCAACTGGGCAACGGCGATCGCATTGCGGGCGTCACAGGCCAGCTGAAAACCGCCCAGTCCCTTGATTGCCACGATCTGCCCTGCCAGCAGGCACGCGATCGCGTCGGCAACCGGGTCGGCGCTGCGGAGCTGGGTGCCGTCGGCGCGCCACAGCTCGAGGCGCGGGCCGCATACGGGGCAGGCATTGGGCTGCGCATGGAAGCGTCGATTCTCGGGGTCGTCGTACTCGCGCCGGCAGGCCGGGCACAGGGCAAAGCGCGCCATGCTGGTGTTCGGCCGGTCGTACGGCAGCTTGGCCGTAATCGTGTAGCGCGGGCCGCAGTTGGTGCAGTTGGTGAAGGCATAGCGCCAGCGGCGGTCGGCCGGGTTCAACATCTCGGCCAGGCAGTCGGGGCAGGGCGCGGAGTCGGGTGTTATGCCGGTCACGACCGGGCCCGCGCCACTGGCATCGATGACGAAACGCGATTCCTCTGGCCTGGGCCGCGCCATGCGCGATTCGACTGTGTCGATGCGTGCGAGCCGCGGCGCTTCGCGCTCGAGGCGCTGCACGAAGGTGTCGAGCTGCTCAGCTGCACCCTGCACCTCGATGTGTACGCCCATCCCGTCGTTCAGCACGCGACCGGACAGCGCGAGATCATGCGCGAGCCGGTACACGAACGGGCGGAACCCGACCCCTTGGACCTGGCCGCGCACACGCAATGCGCGTCGAGTCAGAAGTGGGGCGACGCAGTCCATCGGTACCGCCTACCCGCGCGCGCCGAGCTTGGCTTCGAGCTCGCTCGCGCGACGCGTCAGTGCTGCGTCCTGCTGGTCGCGCGCGTGGCGCGCCGTCACGGCGTGCATGCGGACCCAGTTGACCCACAGGTCCATGCCGTCGCCCTTGGTCGCGGAGACCCGCATCACCTCGATCTCCGGATGGATGCGGCGTGCGTATTCGATGCAACGCGCGACGTCGAAGGAAACGTAGGGCAGCAGGTCGACCTTGTTCAGCAGCATCAGCGAGGCGGCGCGAAACATGTCCGGGTATTTCAGCGGTTTGTCCTCGCCCTCGGTCACGGAGAGCACGACGATCTTGTGCGCTTCGCCGAGATCGAAAGCCGCCGGACACACGAGGTTGCCGACGTTCTCGATGAACAGCACCGAGTTCTCGTCGGGTTGCAGGCGCTCCAGTGCGCGCTCCACCATGCTGGCATCGAGGTGGCAGCCCTTGCCGGTATTGATCTGCAGCGCCTTCGCGCCGGTGGCACGGATGCGATCGGCGTCGTTCGTCGTCTGCTGGTCGCCTTCGATGACCGTCACCGGCGTGGTCGGCTGCAGGCGCTGGATCGTTTCCGTCAGCAGTGTGGTCTTGCCTGACCCGGGGCTTGACACCAGGTTTACCGCGAAGATGCCGCGCTCGGCCAGGAACTCGCGGTTGTAGCGCGCGTGACGGTCGTTCTTGGACAGGATGTCCTGCTCGATCTGCACCATTTTCGCCTGACTCATGCCGGGCGCGTGGGCGTGCGCTGGGCCTTCCCCGTAGTGCAGGTCAGTGGCGCCGTCATGAGCGTGCGTATGGCGCACCACGCTGCCGTCGGGCATCACGTGCACGTGGTCGTGCTCGTGGTGGCGAGGTGCGCCGCCCTCGTGCACGTGGCCATGGTGATGGACGTGCTCATGCTCGCCACCGTGTTCATGTGCAGCCTCGTGCTCGTGCGCAGGAGTGTGACGATGCACCGTACCGTCCGCATGCACATGCTCGTGGCCATCGCCTTCGATCTTCGTTTCGCCGTTGCCGCAGCCGCAGGTTGTACACATGTCCGTTCTCCTCGAGGTCGCGTCAGACGACTTCGATTTCCTTGACCTTCATCTCTTCGCCCTGGGTTACCTGCAGCTGGTAGCCGCCGCACAGCGGGCAGGCCTCGCCCAGTCGCGCAAGCGCCACGCTTTCGCCACACGGCATGCACCAGGCGCGCCCAGGGGAGGCGTGCACGTCGAGTCGGGCACCGTCGGCCAGGGTGCCGCGGGTCACCGCATCGAAGCAGAACCGCAGCGCCTGCTCCTCGACGTGCGACAGCGCGCCGATCTCGAGCAGCACGGCGCGTACTTGTGCCGCCGCATTGGCACGCGCGGTGTCTTCCACGATCTGCAGGATGCCCTCGGCGAGCGACATTTCATGCATCGGCGATCTCGATCGAGCAGCTCACGCAGGGGTCGAGCGCCTGTACCAGCAGCGCAGCCGCGCGACGGGCCGCTGCGCCGCCGTGCACCGGCCGATCGATCAGGCCCCGCGCCAGCGCGCCGTCCGGGTGGAAGTTCCACTCCGTGGGGGCGACGATGCGGTAGTGCTGCACACGACCGTCGCTGACGTGAGCCTGATGCAGGAGCAGTCCGCGCGCGGTCTCGGCGAGGCCGAGCCCGACGCCCGGCGCGACGGTGAGCTGTTGCGCGGCGGGCGTTGCCGTGCTCTCGGGCGACAGCCAGCTCGCGAGCTCGACGAGCTGGGCGAGGAAGCGGGCGCGCGACACTGTTGCCGTAACGTTGGACGAAGGCTGCGACCAGCGGATGGTGCGCCTGTCGTGCGAGCGGACCACCTTCAACTGGCTTGCCGAGCCAGTGGGGCGCGCGGCTGAATCCCGCGTCGGCGCCGAGCGGCGGCAGGATGCCGCACAGCGCTTCGATGGTGGCATCGGGCATCGTCTCGATGTCACTGCATCCCAGATCCGGCGCTTCGAGCTGGATCTGTTGCAGCACGCGCGCCGGTAGCGTCAGGCCCTCTGCGGTCCACGTCTCGAGCGTGTCGGCGGTCATTCCAGCCAGCCAGCGGGGGGCGTCCATTCCGAAGACGTGCGTGTGGGCTGTGTCGCCGCAGGTCCCGAGTTGCTGCGCGGACGGCGACTGGCGGACGCGCGCGACCGGGCTCACGTTGGGCGCGATGCCCAGCGCCTTCGGCCAATCGATCAGCAGGCGCGTCAGCAGTTCGACGATGGCCTCCCGCCGCACGTCAGCACTGCGTTGCGCGAACTGGTCGCGATCGACCTTCACGCCACGGGCCGCCGCGAGCGCACCGCTGGCCGCGGCGCCCTGGGCCTGCGCGCAGATCGAAAAGAGCAAGGGAATTGTGCGTTCCACTTCCTCCGCTGGCCGGCCATGCGTCAGGCGCGCGGGCAACGGCACACGCGTTGATGCGAGGTCGACCTCACGGATCCGGTCGGCCTGTATGGCGAGCCGCACGGTCAGTTCACCTTCCCGGAACATTGGGTTCGTCCGTGCGCAGAAAACGTCCATGCAGGAAGTCGCGCTTGCTCATGGGTGATTTGGCCTGTTCCTCGACCCGCGCCAGCGGACCTGGTTTCGCCTCCTCGGGCGTTGGTACATCGTCCGGTGCGGCATGCGCCGGATCGAAAAGCGCAGCGCGCGCGAGCTTCGCCACGAGCACGGCGGCCGCGTGATCCTCGAATTCGAGTGCCGGCGAGAACAAGGAACACATGCGGTATTCGCCCACCAGGCTGTCGAGCGGCATCGATGAAGTCGTAGCGACCGGCCGGAAACTCATAGCGCCGCTTCTCTCCGGCGCGAATCCGATGCCAGGCCGCCGGATTGCGCGGCAAGAGCATGAGGTTGATGGACCAGGGCGTGACCATCACGCCCAGCCAATGGCCCTCCCACGGCTCGAACGCGACCGCCTGCACCCGCAGCGCAGGATTGACGAAGCCCAGACCCGTCATGCGCCGGGCGACCGCGCTGAAGGCCTGCTCGAGGCTCAAGCTCGGATCTGGCAGCAGGGTTTCAGTCGTCATCGCTCAGCACCAGAAAGCCGTCCTTCGGCGTGGAGCAGTTCGGGCAGGTCCAGTGGCTCGGCAGGTCGTTGAACGCCGTCTGCGGCGGGATCTGCCACGCCGGATCGCCTTCGGCCGGGTCGTAGACGTGCCAGCAGACCTTGCATTCGAGGCGGGTCAGCGGCCCGATGGCCGCCTGGCGTAGCGTCGACACGGTCAGGCCGGGCAGGACTCGCTCATCCAGTCGATCAGTTCGGCGAGGCGCCCGCGCGTGTCGGCGAGGTCTTCGTCGGCGGCCAGCGCCACTTCGGGCACGTCGACCACTTCGATCGTGTTCAGGATCAGCGTATTCATGCTGTTGAAGTACTGCACGCGCCAGATGTCGCGCGCGCCCGTCGAGGTGATGCGGCAGTTGCCGAACCCGCGCGAGATGATCGCGACCGCCCCGACCGGCAGCGCGCGCTCGAGGACCTGGTGGTCGTCCGGCGTCAGCGGGAAGAGCGTCAGGTTCAGCACGTGCGCGGGGTCGCCCTGGTGGCGCCCGTCCGATCTGCGCGCGCAGCTCGTGCAGCAGTGCCGGTGAATTCATCGCGCCGGAGGGAATCTCGACGAGCGGCAACTCGGCGCGCGAACCGCTGCGGGCGGCCTCGATCACGACTTCGGGCAGGGGGCCGGCCTCGATCCAGTCGTCGATCAGGTGGTCGTCGCCGTCGAGTTCAACCGCGCGCCACAAGCCCGGTGAACACGCTTTCCTGGATGCGCACCCGGCGCGCGCCGTTGACCTGGATGCTGACCTCGCCATCGCCGAGCATCTCGTTGGTGACGCCGAGCACGCGCGGTTCGATCCCGCGCATATCGAAGCGCAGGTTGCCGCCGTTGCGCGGGCTGCCCGGCGGTCCAGCTGCGCAAGCACTGTCGGCCAGCAGATCGCGCGCCGCGGTCAGCGCTCGCGTGTCGTCGGTCTCGGGGACTCGCGGCATCGAGAACGTGCGCATGTCGCGCGGCATGTCGAGGTACTGCAGTGCCTCGTCCTCGACGTGCGAGCCAGCGCCGACCATTCGGATCGGGAAGCGGAAATGGATTTCATCGTCACACCTGCAGCACGGATTCAGTGACCACAGCCGGCCTGCGCGCCGGCCGACTTGACGGCGATGCCCACCGACGGCGGCCGTGTCGGCTCCGACGGTCAACAGTTGCACCGTCTGCTTCGAGGTATTCGTCCCAGTTGCGCAGTCCGTCGATCGCTCCGACGTAAGCGCCGTCGCGCACCATGACCAGCGCTGGCCAGCGGGCGAAGCCGAAACGCGGTGCCACCTTGCGCGCCGCCTCCGGATACAGAACGCCGACGCGAAACTGCCCGGCGAAGGCGCGCGCGACTTCCGGTGCAATCACGGCGAGGTCGAGCGTTTCCTTGTAGCGCACGGGATCTTCGGTGAATACCAGCATCGCGGGGCCCGGGGCGCGGATGAACGCGTCGATCGAATCGACATCGAGCGGCCGTGAAACCGTGGCGCGACACCAGTTGCTCGAGCAGCGGATGCAGTACCGCCGCCGGCGCGGGGGCGAGTGCACTCATGGCGTGAATTCCTTGGCGCGTGGGTTGAGGTGCGGCGGCAGCGACGGTTCGCGCGCCGCCAGATCAGCAAAGAAGACGTCCAGATCGCCGACGCCGTTCATCGCGGCGTCGAGCGCGGCCAGCGCGGTGCGCGTTTGCAGCGCATCGTCCTCGCTCATCACGCGTACGGCCGAGCCCTGGAACGCGAGCAGCCACGTCCCGGCGGGCTGTCGGCCCACCAGCATGACGTTGAGTCGCTCGCGACGACCGCCGGCCTCGCAGACGGCGAATTGCTCATCGCATTCGACCACCTGCAGCGGAATGCCGACGCACATGGCTCAGCCCTCGCGCGCGCTGGTGCAACTCGAGCAGGCGCGGATCGCCGATGCGGCAGGCGGTGTCGGCGGCGGGACGCTCGCTTTCGTAGGCGCGTAAGGGCGACCGACTGCGCATTGAGCGGAGCAACCGCCTCGTCGGCGGCGCGACGCCGGCCGGGAAAGCCCCAGCGCGCCAGCTCGTCGCGCGGCCAGGGCGATGGCCTCTCGCAGGCGTGCCCGAACCGGCTCTGTCAGGCTGCCACCGAAGTCGTCGAGCGTCAGCGGCTGCACGCCGATCGCGACGATCTGTTCCGGGCGCGCGCTTCGTGCAGTTGCGCAAGCGCCAGGACATCGTTGAAGCCGTTCTGGTGCGGACTCAACTTGCGCGCACCCCAGGCCGGGACTTCGCTGTCGCGCAGAACCCTGAGTTCGCCGGGCGCGAGCCCGAAGTCGATCGCGTCGAATACGAGCACGCGGCGGCTGGTTTCGACGTAGGGCAGCAGGTTGAGGCCGAGCGTGCCGCCGTCCACCAGTTCGACCCCGTCGGGATAGTGAAAGGCCTGGTTCAGTGCCTCGACTGCGCGGACACCGAAGCCTTCGTCGGCCCACAGCAGATTGCCGATCCCCAGCACCAGCACTTCGCGACGCGTATTCATGAAACGTGTAACCCTCGTGGTTACACGAACAGTAACGGCGGTAGTGGCAGGTGCGCTTGCGCTACGTCAACGCGCGAGGAGGACACGCGCAACGGCGCTGCGGTGCCGATCGGGAATTCAGCGGCTGCGCAGCGAGGCGCGCACTTCGCGCGCGGCGGTGTGCATGTCCCAGGCGACCTGCAGGTGCATCCAGAAGGCGGCTTCGTTGCCGAAGAACATCGCCAGGCGCACGGCCGTGTCCGGGGTGATGGCGCGCCGCCCGTTGATCAGTTCGTTGACGCGCCGGCGCGAGACGCCCAGCGCCGTCGGCCAGCTCGGTCTGGCTGATGCCGAGCGGCTTCATGAACCGGGACTCGAGGAACTGCCCGGGCTGCGGTGGTCGCCGCGCGGGAATTCCCAACGAAGCCAGCTGGCCTCGTCGGGAATTTTGTGCTGCCATCATGACATCAGTCGAGTGGATGCGTCGCGCTCACACCTTCTCGATCTTCGCGCCGGCCTTGAACGTGCGCACGCCGCTGATCATCGTGCCGACCACGCTCTCGCTGGCTCATGATGTCCTCGCGGAACACCATGTACATGTGCACGATCGCAAAGATCATCAGGTAGTACATCGCGAAGTGATGCACCGTGCGCACCATCTGCGAGCTGCCCAGCAGCGTGTTGACCCAGCCGAACACGTTCATCCACGATCGAGCCCCAGCCGAACTGCTCGGCGAACAGCGCGAAGCCGGTCAGGATGATGACGATCGGCTCCCAGCACGTACATCGCGAACATCGCGAACTGCGCCAGCGGGTTGTGCCCGATCCACAGCGGCCGATTCCTTCTTCAGGAACACGTAGTACATCGCCTGGCTGAAGAGCCCCTTCCACCAGCTGAAGCTCCACACCGGCGGAATGAAGATCGCGCGCGCGTGGTGGTTGCCAATGATCGCCCAGTAGAGTCGCACCAGGAAGGCGACCACGAACACCATCGCGGCGATGAAGTGAATCATCCGCACGTTGCCGAAGAAGTAGGTGAACGTGGCCTCTTCGCGCGGTCCGCTCCACGGCGAGCCGATCAGGTAGCCGGTCGGGATCAGCACGAACATCGCGATCATCATCACCCAGTGCCAGATGCGCACCGGGGCCTCGTACACGTACACCTGCTGAAGCGTTCCGCCCAGCACTGCACCGCTGACCGGATCGACTTTCATCGCGCCGTAGCCATGTTTCGACATTGTGGCTCCTTGTCAGCGAACTTTCACGGAGACGATTTCTTCGCCTTCCGGCGACATCACGTGCGTGGCGCACGCTAGGCACGGGTCGAAGCTGTGGATGGTGCGCAGGATCTCGACCGGCTGGTCGGGCTTCGCCATCGGCGTGTTCAGCAGCGCCGCCTCGTAGGCACCGATCTGCCCCTTGGCGTCGCGCGGACCGGCGTTCCACGTCGTCGGCACGACGCACTGGTAGCTGTCGATGCGACCGTTCTTGATCTTGACCCAGTGCGCGAGCGCGCCGCGCGGCGCTTCGCACGGGGCGACGCCCTTGGCTTCGGTGGCCCAGGTCGACGGTTCCCACTTCTCGACGTTGGCGGTCGCCAGGTCGCCGGCCTTGATGTTGGCGATCAGCTGGTCGTAGAAGTAGCGCATCTTGTGCGCCGCCCACTGGCACTCGAGGCCGCGCGCGGCCGTGCGGCCCAGGGTCGAGAACAGCGCCGTGATCGGCACGTCGAGCGCCTTCGAGCGCGCCGTTGACCTGCTCCTGGATCTCCTTGTTGCCGCGGGCATAGGCGACGAGGTAGCGCGCCAGCGGCCCGACTTCGACCGGGTAGCCCTTCCAGCGCGGCGACTTGACCCACGAGTACTTGGCCGACTCGTCGATCTCCTGGATGTTGGTCGCGTGCCCTTGGTGCCCTTGCCAAGCACGAAGTTCGGGTCGGTGACGCCGTCGAACGGATGCAGGCCCTTGGCCTCGTCGGCGTACTTGTACCAGCTGTGCGTGACCCACTCCTGCACCTGCTCGGGATCCTTGAGGTCGACTTCATGGACCTTCTTCAGGTCGCCGCCCAGGATCACGCCGGACGGCAGCAGCATGCTGTTGTTGCTGTAGTCGTTCGGGATGTCGGGGAACTCGCCGTAGGACATGACGTTCTGGCTCGACAGGCCGCCGCCCCACTTGGCCCAGTCCTTGTAGTAGCCGGCGATCGCCAGCAGGTCAGGGATGTAGACCTGGTCGATGAACTCGATCGTGCGGTCGACAGATGTCCTTGACCATGTTCAGCGTGGCCATGTTGACCGCGCCGACCGCGCCGGTGCCGTCGACATTGATCGGCGAGGGCACGCCGCCGACCAGCCAGTTCGGGTGCGGGTTCTTGCCGCCGAAGATCGTCTGGATCTTGACGATCTCCTTCTGGAAGTCGAGCGCCTCGAGGTAGTGCGTCGTCGCCAGCAGGTTCACTTCCGGCGGCAGCTTGTACGCCGGGTTGCCCCAGTAGGCGTTGGCGAAGATGCCGAGCTGGCCGCTCTCGACGAACTTCTTCAGCCGGCTCTGCACTTCGCGGAAGTACGCCGGCGAGCTGTTGGGCCACGGCGAGATCGACTGCTGGATCTCGCTCGATCTTCTTCGGGTCGGCCTTCAGCGCCGAGACGACGTCGACCCAGTCGAGCGCGTGCAGGTGGTAGAAGTGCACCAGGTGGTCCTGCGCATACAGCGTCGAGTGCATCAGGTTGCGGATGATGTTCGCGTTCTTCGGGATCTTGATCCCGAGCGCGTCCTCGACCGAGCGCACCGACGCCAGCGCGTGCACGCCCGTGCACACACCGCAGATGCGTTCGACGAACGCCCACGCGTCGCGCGGGTCGCGGCCCTTGAGGATGACCTCGAGGCCGCGCCACATCGTGCCGGTCGACACCGCGTTGCGGATGACGTTGTCCTTGTCGACGTTGACTTCGATGCGCAGGTGGCCCTCGATGCGGGTGATCGGATCGACGACGATGCGCCGGCCGCTGTTGTCGAGGGTGAAGCCTTGTGTCTGGATGGTCGGCATGATTACTTCTCCACCGTCTCGTTGACTTTGTCATTGCGCCCGGAACTGCGCGCCTGCTTGATCGCGCTGACGGCGGCGTGCGCCGCCAGCGCCGCGCCGGTGACCGCGAGCGCGCCGACACCGAAGCCGCGTGGCCGTGCCTTCGATGCCGACGCCCGCCACGCCCGGCGGGCGGATCGTCGTCAGGTGATCGTAGAAGGAGCCCTTGTCCCAGAAGTCGTCTTCCGAGCAGCCGATGCAGCCGTGGCCCGACTGGATCGGGAAGCTCAGCCCTTCGTTCCAGCGCGTGGCCGAGCAGGCGTTGTAGGTGACCGGGCCCTTGCAGCCGACCTTGTACAGGCAGTAGCCCTGGCGCGCGCCTGCGTCGTCGAACTTCTCGACGAACTGGCCGGCGTCGAAGTTCGGCCGGCGATAGCACTTGTCGTGCACGCGCACGCTGTAGAACATCTTCGGCCGTCCCTGCGCGTCCATCTCGGGCAGCCGATCGAACGTCAGCACGTAGGTGACCACGCCCGTCATCACTTCGGCGATCGGCGGGCAGCCCGGCACCTTGATGATCGGCTTGTCGAAGATGACCTTGTGCACGGAGTTGCCTGTGTCGGATTGGGCTTCGCGGCCTGCACGCAGCCCCACGAGGCGCACGAGCCCCAGGAGATGATCGCCTTCGCGTCCTTGGCGACGTGCTTGAGCTTCTCGACGAAGGGCTTGCCGCCCGGGATGCAGTAGATGCCGTCGTCGGCGAGCGGCGGATTGCCTTCGCACCGCCAGGATGTAGTTGCCCTTGTACTTGGCGATCGTCTGCTCGAGCGCTTCCTCGGCCTGGTGACCCGCGGCGGCCATCAGCGTGTCGTCGTAGTCGAGCGAAATCATCGACAGCACGACGTCCTTGGCCAGCGGATGCGCCGAGCGGATGAACGATTCCGTGCAGCAGGTGCACTCCAGGCCGTGCAGCCAGATCGACCGGCGTGCGCGGCTTGGTCTGCAGCGCCTTGGCGATCTCCTGTGCGCCGGCGTCGCCGAGCCCGAGCGAAGCCGCGGTCAGGCTGCAGAACTTCAGGAAGCTCCGCCGCGTGATCCCCTGCCGCCGCATCACTTCGTATGACGTTTCGAGCATGGTCAATCTCCCCTGGGTCGTGTCTTCGCGTGTAGCTAGAGCAGTCGCGCTGCTTTCACCGCATGGCCGCATGCTTCTCCTTTGCGTGCCGAACCCGTTGATGCACGTCAACGCGAGGGAAGCGATCGGGAGCAGCAGCGCAATGATTTCGATCGTGGCTGTAACGGGACGCGTTACAGTCTGAGCGGGCTCGAGTGAGGCTATCCTTGAGCTACTGCAAGTCCGACCAACACGAAGGGCCGTTAAATCTCGATTGCCGGCTGGTCGTTGCGTCGGCGCTTCACATCACGAGGTCACGATGTCGCAGGATCGCTTCGACGCATTACGCGGTTCGCGCCTGGCCGCCGAACTCGACGAGGCCCAGTGCCGGACAGCTCGCCGGCCTGATGGAATTGATGGAACTCAAGGACGGCGACGTCCTCGTGCGCGAAGGCACCTCGGACGACCACCTCTTCGTCGTCGTCAGCGGAGCGCTCGGCGTGGTGCGGCACCCGGAGGGCGAGCCGCCGGTGCGCTTTGCATACCCTGGTGCCGGGGGACCTGGCGGGCGAACTGTCGTTCATCGATGGCACCGAACGCTATGCGTCGCTCCAGGCGGAAGGGCCGACGCGCGTGATGTCACTGCGACGCCCCGCGCTCGAGTCACTGCTGAAATCGGATCCGCGAGATCGTCTATCGGGCGATGCGCGCGATCATCCGCACCGCCCACGCGATCCAGCGGCGGCTGTCGAGCCAGTCGGTCGAACTGGCCAACTACATCTACAAGCAGCACGGTCGCTACTGACCGCGGACCGCGCGGGTCCAGGGGCGCCCGTAGACTCGCGGCATGATTGCCCCGGAAGCCGTGCAAGGCGTCGAGTCAGCCCGCATCGAAGCGGTCACGGTCGTCTTCGGCGCAAGCGGCTACGTCGGTTCGAACCTGGTGCCGTATCTGGCTGAGGCAGGCCGCCGCGTGCGCGCGGTCGCGCGACAGCGACGTGTGCTCGAGCCGCGCGGCTGGCAGGGCGTCGAACTGGTCGAGGCGGATGCCCTGGACCCGGACACGCTGGGCGCCGCACTCGCGGGCTGCGGCATTGCGTACTACCTGGTTCATTCAATGGCGGCCGGCAGCCACTTCGCCCAGCTCGACCGCCAGGCCGCGCTCAACTTCGCGCACGCGGCGGCACGCGCGGGCGTGCAGCGGATCGTGTACCTGGGTGGGCTGGTGCCACAGGGCGCTGACTCCGAGCACCTCGTGTCACGCCAGGAAAGCGGCGACCTGTTGCGATCGACGTCTGTGCCGGTGACCGAGATCCGCGCCGGCATCATCGTCGGCGCCGGTTCGGCCGCCTACGAGGTGATGCGTGACCTGGTGTATCACCTGCCGTGGATGGTTGCACCCAAATGGGTCCGGTCGAAGTCTTCTCCGATCGCGCTGCAGAACCTGCTGCACTACCTGCTGGCGGTGGCGACGGAACCGGCCGCGGCCGGCCGCGTCTTCGATGCGGGCGGTCCGGAACTGCTGACGTACCAGGACATGATGCTGGCGTTTGGCGAGGTGGTCGGCAAACGCCCGCGCATCGTTCGCGTGCCGGTGCTGAGCCCGCGGCTTTCGTCATACTGGCTTGGCCTCGTCACGTCGGTGCCATCGAGCATCGCGCGGGCACTGATCGGCGGCCTCAAGCACGACATTCCCGCGCACGATGCCGAACTGCGTGCACTGGTGCCGCAAAGGCTCGCGACGTTTCGCGAAGCGGTGCAGGCCGCACTGGATTCGGAACGACGGCATCGGGTCGCGGGCCGGTGGACCGAGGGCGCGTTTCCGCATCGTGCCTATCGGCACGATCACGCGTTCTATGCCAAGCGCGCCGGCGGCGCGGCCGAGACAGCGGCGACACCGGCTGCGGTCTGGCCGGTCGTGACGGCCCTCGGCGGCGACAACCGCTACTACACGCTGAATTTCCTGTGGTGGCTGCGTGAACTCTTGGACTGGCTGGTGGGCGGCCCTGGCTTCACGCACGGACGACGCGACCCCGTCGAACTGCGCGTCGGCGATGCGATCGACTACTGGACGGTGCTCGCGCTCGAACCGGAACGCCGGCTCACGCTGCACTTCGGCATGAAGGCGCCGGGCTCCGGGATACTCGAGTTCGAACTGGAGCCGCTAGCGGCGGGCGGAACCCGCCTGACGGAGACGGCCTACTGGCATCCGCGTGGCGTCTGGGGGCTCCTGTACTGGTACGCCATGATTCCGGCGCACCTGTTCCTCTTCCGCAGGATGACGAGGGCGATGGTCGCGCGCGCCGAGCAGCGCGCACCGCGCCCGTGAGCGACGGCAGTGCCGGCTGCTAGATCTGCTCGAGAATGTGCTTGCGTCGCCGCTCCTCAGCGACGAACTCCTCGAGCTCGGGATCCAGTGCGCTGCGGGAGGACACCACGCCGATCGGAACGCCCTTGTCGATGACCGGCAGATGACGAAACCCATTTTCGTGCATCACCGCCATCGCGACTCCGAACGCCTTATCGGGAGCGATCGTCTTCGGCTCACGTGTCATCACCTCGGACAGGCGCGTGACATCGGGATCAAGTCCGCGCGCGACAACCCGGAAAACCACATCCCGCTCCGTGAAGATGCCCTGCAGTTCGTCGTGCTGCACGACCAGCACCGCGCCGACAGCACGCGATGCCATCAACTCCGCGGCCTCGCGCACCGTGGTCTCCGGTGCTGCGAGCAGCAGCTTGCTAGGTTCAATGAGATGCCTGACGGGCGTGCTGAACATGGCCTTCCTCGTTCCGACGCGGACAATGCGGCGCGCACACTCATCGGCATGCGCGTGGCGCGATGCCGATCAACCTAGCGGCACGCGCTTTCGAGGCCTTGACGCCCGTCAAGCTGCAGACACGACTACCACTATCGAACGCACGGACAGCACCGACCGTCGGTCCGGCAAAAGAAGGCGAGCTCAGGCCTTCGAACGCGCCGAGCAGGTGTTGATGCCCAGCATGGAATAGGGCGGACACCACCCGGTCAGGCCCGTAGCAAGCGGCACGATGCCCAGCCAGCCCCACCAGCCGACGGTGCCGGTGGCGGCCAGGGCTATCAGGACGATTCCAGCCAGGATGCGAACTGTGCGGTCAACAGTGCCAACGTTCTTGGTCATACACGCCTCCAGGAGTTCGGGTTCGGGAAGGCTACGCCTTCATGCCCCCATTGGAGCGCGTTTCCTTGGCATGGACTGTAACCTAGGTCACGGATCACGCCAGCGTGCGCAGCGCGCTGTCTCACTGAACCGGTTCGCGCCCACGGTCACCTCAAGCACCGCCGCCTCCGAGAGGCCGCCAGGACATCGAGATCCGTCGACGCCGAGTTGAGCCGCTCCAGTTGTCGCTCGAAGGTGTCGGGCATCCTGTGCGCATCGGGTCGAAGGGCGGGTGAGGTCGTAATGGATGCCGTATCCGAAGACGGCTTCACGCCGCCTTCTGGATCGCCTTGATGCGCATGGGCTTGTCCGAGAAGCGGATGCGTCTCATTTCTGAAGTCCGGCCTGCACCTCGAGTTATGGTGCACGTGATTGCCGGCTCTGCCTCGACTTAGGCGGCGCGGCCGACGGATCCGACAGCCGTCTGCGGTGCCCTAGTCCTCAATGCCGACGGCAGGCGTTCGATCGGGGCGCGCCGTCGGGGTTGAGCTCGGTGCAGGCTCCTGGGTCACAGGGCGTAAGGACTCTGGCGTTCCAGTTCCGCGACGTTGACGACCAGTTCGCGCGACCGTAGCGTCAGTCGATTGATCCGGGCTTGCAGTTCGCTGCGCTCCTCCGCCAGCCGCACCAGTTCCTGCGCCAGGAAGATGCGACGTTGCGTCGGCACCTCCGGCTGCACCAGCTCGACTGCAATGCCTTGAACCGCGGCGTCGGTTTGTAGGAGACCGTCACGGGCGCGGTGCAGGCGCGCCTGGGTGTCGCGCAGTTCGGCGCGAGCGTCATGGATCTGTCGGCCGTAGCGATACCCCGCGACGAAGGCGGGCTCCGTCGCACCTGAGCACACGTTCGCATAGGAGCGCCCGTGGAGGCCGACGCGGAAGCCGTTCCGTGGCTGGCAGTACTCCAGCAGGCCGCGTTCACGTCCTTCGGTGTAGGCGGCGAGATTGGGCGTGACCTGGAACTTCGCACAGGCCACACGGTGAGCGCCGATCCGTTCGGCCGGGAGCCCGTTCAGACCGTCCTCGTAGCCGATCGTTCGCCAGTCGGCCGTCCGGCATTCGTCCTTGCCGAGCCCGGCCGAGCAACCCGCAAGCAGCGTCGTGACAAGCATCGCGGCGACGCCTGCCGTCGTTGCCTTGCGGAAGAGTGTGCTCATCATGTCCACGATTCTGGACACCGTCGCCATTGAGTGAAGCGGCGAAATGCTGCGGGAAGATGGGCGATCCATGCGTCTTGCCGAGCGGTCGTGGCAGCTGCCTGCCGCGTCCGAAGCGCTGCAGATCAATGGAGGAGCCGCCGCGATCTTTGGACCAAAGTGGCCAGGCCGGCAGATGGGTACGGGACGCCCTTGCTGCTATGCCGTTTGGGCCGTGCAGGTTCGATCGCGATCCGGGACGCGCCTGCCCGGTTGTCGCACTTCGCCGATCAGCGGTCTAATGGAAAGGCCGCCTTGTTCGGTCATCGCATTCTCGGTGAAACACTCTGACTCGCGGCTGGCGCAGCTCGCGCTCCAATGGCAGCACTCTGCTAAGAAAGGACTTCCAAATGACCACATCGAAATTCGCCGCGACGCTTGCGGGCACCATGACACTCGCGCTGCTGGGCACGCTGACCTTGCTGACTGGCAACGACGGCAAGGCCGCAGCGCAGCAGAATACCCCTGCATGCACCTGCGCACCCGTCACGTCCGTGGCGACGCTTGGAACCAACCTCGTTCATTGCCAGTGTGGCCCGGCGACGTGCGTTGTCAGCGAGCATTTCACCGGTCAGGCAAAGACCTATGCACTCCAGTGCGTCAAGTGAGCCGATCACAACGGCGCCCGAACCCACACCCAACTCCCGTTCCTCGCAAGGAACGGTTCGCCAGCCACGAGCGGTTAACTGCGGTCAACCGCACTGAGCGCGCCGATCGTCCTACGCAGACGTCGCGGCGCCAAACGCTTGCGGTTCATATGGACGCAGGTGGACGGTGGTGAGCCGTCGGACGATCCTGGGCCCACCACCATGAACGGACCGGCCGGCCAGTTCATGGGCAAGCACACCTTATGACGTCGCCGAACCGGTGCGCACGCCGGAGGAGATGGCGGCGACTCTGGATTCCTGGTTCGAGAAAGCGCCGGAGGTCGCAGCCGGCATCGCTTGCGCACTGGTGGACAGCGCGCGGGCACGGGGCCTGTCGCAATCGGTGCGCGAGGCGGGACTCGGCCGGGAGCGCCGGTAAAGATCGACTCGTGAAGACAGCAACCCGAGCTCTGCCGCGGTTCTGGAGGTCGAACCCGCCCCGGAATCCTGACAAGAAAACGCCGACCCGGAGGTCGGCGTTTCGATCCCGCTCTATTCAGTCTACCGAATGATCGCGATCCAGGGCAGGCCGATCACCAGCAGCGCGACGAAGAAGATCAGGCCGAAGATCGCACCGAGGCGCCAGTAGTCCTTCGACGGGATGTAGCCACTGCCGTAGTACACGGGACTCGGACCGGTCGCATACGGTGTCAGGATGCCCATGATGCCGAGCGTCAGTGCGAGCAGCAACGCAAACGTTTCCATCGGCATTTCGGGGATACCCAGCCCGACGGCCAGCATGACCGGCAGCATCGCCGTTACGTGCGCCGTGATGCTCGCGAACAGGTAGTGCGTGAAGAAGAACACCGCCACCAGAACCAGCATCGCCATCGTCGGCGAGACGCCACTCATCTGCGCGCCGATCGTCTCGGCGAACCACTTGACGAAGCCGACCCGAGCCAGTCCGTCGGCCAGCGCGACCAGCGTGGCGAACCACACCAGCGTGTTCCACGCCGACTTGTTGGAGAGGATGTCGTCCCACGTAACGACGCGTCCGATGACCATCATCGCGATGACCGCGATCGCAACGGTCGTGGCGTTGATGAAATCGCCGCCGAAGATCCACAGCGACAGCGCCAGGAGCACGAGCGCGGCGAGGCCGACTTCGCGGGTCGTCAGTCCACCCATCTTCTTGAGTTCGCTGGCCGCCCAGTTCGGTACTTCGTCGCCGCTCTTGACAGTCGGTGGATACAGCACGTACGTCAGCAGCGGGATCGCGAGCAGCAACAGGATGCCGACCGGCGCGAACGCCAGGAACCACTCGGTCCAGCTGAACGACACTTTGGCTGTCTTGTTGATCAGCTCGATCGCGAGCAGGTTGGGTGCCAACGCGGTGATGAACATCGAGCTTGTCACACAGGTCACCGCGATTGCCGTCCACATCAGGTAGCCGCCGATGCGACGCGACGATGGATCGTTGGGCTTGCTGTCATAGAGCGCCGGCAGGTTGCGGATCACCGGGAACACGGTGCCGCCGCTGCGTGCCGTGTTCGACGGAGTGAACGGTGCCAGCAGCAGGTCGGCAAACGCAACCGCATAGCCGAGCGTCAACGTGCGACGCCCCATGGTCTTGACGAGGCCGAGCGAGATGCGGCGGCCGAGCCCCGTCTTCTCGTAGCCGAGCGCGAACATGAAGGCGGCGAAGATGAGCCACACGGTCGAGTTCGAGAAGCCCGACAGCGCCCAGGTGAGGCCGGCATTGGCGGGTTTGAAGCCGGCCTTGGCAAGCTCCGCAGGCCCGAAGAGGACGTACGGCGCGAGCACAGTGACCAGCACCACGCCGATCAGGCCGATCGCCGCACCGGGCAGCGGTTCGAGCATCAGACCGACGATGACGCCGGCAAAGATGGCGAAGAAGTACCAGGCGTGCTGCGCAAGACCGTCCGGCGGCGGGAATGCCGCGATGATCAGGGCAACGCCAATCGGTGCGAGTGCCTTCCAGGGGAAGGCGTGCCCGCCTTTCTTGGCAGCGAGTGCAGTTGGTGCATTGACCGGCAGGCTGCCGGGGTTGACCGCGGTTGTCATGAGTCCCTCCGTTCCTAGTAATCGGGTCGGTCTGGAACTCCTCAACGCGGTCGGTGTTCCGGACCGGGTATGCGCTCATTGTCTTCCTGAGGACAATCGGCGACATGACATCGCTCAATGTCAGGGACGCGCATTGCGATCAGGTTTTGCGATGTATTCGCGCCCTGTGACTGCATGCGCCGGGCTAGGATCCGACTTCAACTCGAAGGCAGACGACGGCGTTTCACTATGAGCACCAGCATTCCGGAAGCCGACATCACGCTTCGCGATGGCCGCGTTGTTCACGTGCGTGCGATACGCGCGAAGGACGAGTCGGAGATCCTGCAGGCCTTCGACCGTATGAGCGACGATGCACGCTACATGCGCTTCATGCGCGTGGTACGCGAGCCCAACCTTGAGCGGCTGCGCAAGGCGCTCTCGTCGTTTCCTGAAAGCGGCATCGGCCTCGTCGCGACCGTGCCGGCCACCGATGGCATCGACATCGTCGGTAGCGCGATCGCGATTGTCGAGAGCGCGCCGGGCGCTTGCGAATTTGCGATTACGGTCGATTCGAAGTTCGGCGGTGCGGGCTTGGCGACCGCGCTGATGAAGAAGCTGATCGACTCCGCCAGAGACCGCGGCTTGAAGCTGATGGAAGGCTTTGTGCTGGCCGAAAACCAGTCGATGCTGCGCCTTGCCGAGCGGCTGGGATTCAGCATCGCGCCCGATCCGGAAGATCGGGCGGTGCGCATCTGCCGACTGCAACTCGGCGGCGGTTGAGCGGGGAAGTGATAACGCCCAGGCGCACCGCTCAGATGATGGTCGTGCAGCCGAGCTTGCGCTCCTTCCAGAACAGGCCGTTGAGACGCTCCGCGAGATTCTCGACCGAACCGAACTCACCGCCTGTGAACGTCATGAAGGCGATGGGCCGCGACCCGTCTCCCGCTTCGCGCTGCAGAGCCACGCAGTTGAGTTGCGGAGCGTATTTCTTCACCAGCGCGTGCAACTCGTCGTCGCTGGCTTCGGGGGCGACATTCGTCAGCCATAACCGGGACATAGGGTCTCCTCAATCAAAGTTGAATTCGTCGCGGGATCCGCAAGCCGTTCACGACGTCGCGGCCGATCCTGCTGTCGACTGCATCGCCTGATAACGCTCGATCGCCGCGCGGGCATTGAACAGCATCCGCTCGCGCCCGAGCCGATCGGCCAGGCCGGCATGGCGCACGATTTCCAGCACACCTGGATTGAGCCCGACCAACCACAAGATGGTGCCACGATCGGTGAAACGCTGCTCGCCCTCGATCAGCGCCTGAAGCGCCGAATACTCGAGGTCTGGCACGCGGCTCATGTCGAGCGCCACCACGCGCGGCTGGTACTTGTCGATCAGGGCCTTGATCTGATCCGACACGTTCTGCGCATTGACGAAGAACAGGCGCCCCTCAGGCCGCACGATCAGCAGTCCCTCGAAGGTTTCGTCATCCGGGTGTTCCGGCGACAGCGGGCGCAGCACGTCGGCGCCGCGCTTGCGGCCGATGACCGATACGCGCGGGTGGGCGGTCTGGCTGGCCAGGCCGATCATCGACACGATGATCGCAATGACAATGCCCTTGAGCGTGCCGAAGATAAGCACACCAACGCACGCGATCACCGCCCAGCGAAACTCCATCCTGCGCACGGCACGGATGGCCAGGAACTCTGCAGGTTTGATCAACCCGATCGAGTAGACGATGACGATGGCGGCCAGTGTCGCGTTCGGCAGCAGTCCAAGCAGCGGCGCCAGCAGCAGCATCGTCGCCAGCGCGGCGGCGCCCGTCACCAGCGACGCCTTCTGCGATTGCCCGCCTGCGTTGCGCACCACGGCGGTCTGCGAGGTGCCGCCGCCGGCCGGCATCGCGCCGAGCAGAGCGCCGCCCACGTTGCCGAGTCCGGTCGCGACCAGATCGCGGTTCGCGTCGATCGGTGAGTCGGACGGCCGCGCAAAGGCACGGCCCGCCGCGATGGTTTCGGTGAAACTCATCAGCGCGATGCCGAGCGCGCCGGGTGCGAGACTGGCGATCAGTGAGAGGTCGGGCAGCGTGATCGAGGGCAATCCCTGCGGAATGTTGCCGACGATCGACACGCCCATTGCCTTCAGCCCGAAGAACCAGGCCGCGGCGATGCCGCCCGCGACGGCAACCAGCGGCGCAGGCGAGTGGGGCCACAGCCGCTCCATGCCGATCAGCACGACGAAGGTCGCGACCGCCACCGCCAACGTGATCATCGAGGTCTGGGGCAGGTGCTGGAGGACGCTGGCGATATCGAGGAAGAACCCTTGCTTGGTGATGTGAATCCCCAGGAGCTTCGGCAGCTGGTCCAGCACGATGACGAGGCCGATACCTGCCTTGAATCCCGTCAGCACCGGCGTCGAAATGAAGTTGGCGACGAAGCCGAGCCGCAGCACGCGCGCCGCCAGCAGCATCACACCGACTAGCGCCGTCAGCGTGGCAGTGGCGGTGATGAGCTGCCCCGGATCGCCGTCCGGCACGGTGAGCCCCAGTTGCGTGCCGGCCAGGATCGCGAGCGTGGCGGTGGAGCTGACGCTGAGCACGCGCGACGTGCCGAGCAGCGCGTAGATCACCATCGGAATGAACGCCGTATACAGGCCGACCTCGACCGGCAGGCCGGCCACGGTGGCGTAGGCCATCGCCTTCGGCAGTACGACCGCGGCTGCGGTCAGGCCGGCGACGACATCAAAGCGCAGGCCCGGGCCGCCGGTGTCGGCGGTAGTGACTGAGGCAGGTGCGTGGGTCATCCTTGCATCTTCATGACAGGGGAATCGTGAACTTCGCTCAGAACGACATACTGATCATGCTGACGACGATCTGGTCGCTCGATCCCGGGTTGAACCAGTAGCCGCCCACGGTAATGCGGCGCCACTTGAATTGTGCGAACGGCCCGCGCTGGATGTCGCGGCCGCTGTCGTAGGCGTTGGTCCGTTGGCCAGCCAGCCCGATCCGCAGCCACTCGAACGGGCTGTAGCCGAGTTCGCTCCAGGCGTAGAGGTAACTGTCCCTCACGTCGACTCCACTGCGGACATACTCGCCCTCAATATAGAAATCGAGCGACTTCCAGCCGAGGGTCGCTTCCAGCCCGGGAACGAACCCGCGGGTTGTGCCCCAGACGCCGCCCAGCAACGGGGTCAGCTCCCACGTGAAGTCTTCGCCGCCGTCGAATGTCCAGCCGACAAAGGCCGACCGCGCACCGATCGATTCGTAGTTGTACCGTGCCTCGAGGTGCAGCGGGCCGCGATCGGCAGCCGCGATCGCCGAGGTGTAGTTTTCGCCGTCGCGGACGAACGTCGGGTAGGCGGTGAGCCCGAACTCCCACGCGGGCCGCGCAGGGGGCGAAGCCCGGCGCCCGCTGCCGGCGACGTCGTCCGCAAAGGCCGCCGGGACGGTGGTCGCAGCGAGTGCAAGAAAGATCAACCTCCGGTTTCTCATCCGCCGAGAGCCCGGATCGCCGCGACGATCGCGGCGCCGAGTCCTGTCATCAACAGGCCGACCTTCCAGCTGCCGTAGCCGGCGTAGCGGCCCAGCGCGAGGCCGCCGAAGAACAGCATCACGAGCGCGATGCCACGCGACACATTCTTCGCGGTGCCGACGTCGGCGATCAGTACGAAGGGCAGCACCACTGGAAACGTCGAGACCACTACCCAGAGGAATACGGCCACTGCGGCCAGGTAGTCGTCGGACTTCAGCGCCGGTCGCACGGGCACCGATGCCAGTGCGACCACCCGTCCGCGGATCGCTTCGACCTCGGTCTCCGAGACGAGCCCGGCGGCGACTTTGGAGAGCGAATCCTGGATCACCGTCCGTCCCGACGCGGCGTCGGGGGCCGCTCGCACCGCGCGGATCAGCGTGATCTGCCGGCCGCGATCGGCGACGGTGCGGACCAGGTACATGACAGCATCGACGAGGCCCCACGCGAGATTGCAGCCGAGCGCGGCAGCCAGCATCGCGCGGATGTCTTCGCGTCCAGCCTCGGTCACCGACACGGCGCCGACGAACGTGAGCGCCATGAACAGACCAAACAGCATCTCCGAGACGCGATCCACCGGACTCAACAGCGGTTCGCGCTTCGCGGGTGCGGGCAGGGGCTCGACGCTCACTTCAGTTACTCGTGGCGACCGGTCTGGTGCACATGGGAGCTGCTCGGTTCGGGCGGAACATCCATGCCGCGATGACTGTCGGCCGCCGACGGGTGCTGTCCGAACTGAGCGAACGGCAGCGGAGGCAATGGCAGCGCGTCAGAACCGCTCCGGCACGTACTTGAACGGATAGTCGATCGCCTTGTACTTGCCGATCTTGCGCTTCGGCAGCTTGACCTTGTCGGCCTTCACGTCCTTGTAAGGCACCTGCTTCAGCAGGTGGCTGATCACGTTGAGCCGCACACGCTTCTTGTCTTCGGAGCGCGCGACGTACCAGGGGGCCCACGCCGTATCGCTTGCCTTGAACATTTCGTCGCGGACACGCGTGTAATCGTCCCAGCGATCGTAGGACTTCACGTCCATCGGCGAGAGCTTCCAGACCTTGCGACCGTCGTCGATCCGCGATGAGAGCCGCCGCGTCTGTTCCTCCGGACTCACTTCGAGCCAGTACTTGAGCAAAATGATCCCCGATTGAATCATCAGCTTTTCGAAGAGTGGGACGACCTTCAGGAAGCCTTCGGCCTGCTCTTCGGTGCAAAAGCCCATCACGCGCTCGACGCCCGCACGGTTGTACCAGCTGCGATCAAAGATGACGACCTCGCCTGCGGCCGGAAAATGCGGGACGTAGCGCTGCGCGTACATCTGCGACTTCTCCCGCTCGGTCGGAGAGGGCAGGGCGATGACGCGGAACACGCGCGGGCTGACGCGCTCGGTGATCGCCTTGATCGTGCCGCCCTTGCCGGCACCGTCACGGCCCTCGAACACGATGCAGACCTTGAGTCCCTTCTCCTGGACCCACTGCTGCAGCTTCACCAGCTCGACGTGCAGTTTCTTGAGTTCGCGGTCGTAGTCCTTGCCCGACAGCTCCTGCACGCCCTTCGAAGCATCACTCTCGGTCGCAGCTGACTTGACCGCGACGGGCTTGACCTTGCTCGACTTGCTCTTTGGCTCGTTCTTCGTTTTGGCGCTCTTTCTTCCCATCATCGTCTCCATGGTGTGTTCCGGTGCTCCGCGTGCCTGTCTTCGCACAATCTCGGACTCTTCGAGTCTTCGGTCGGTGCTCGATGCGCCAACCCGCGGCGCCGCGCGCCGGCGCGTCGATGTGTTGCGACTCGCCCCACTGGCGACTCTTGATTCATCCGAGCAGCGGACGCCGTCCGCCGGAGGCTACCTCGTTTTGCCCCAATCGCGAATTTGTCGCGAAAAGTCAGCGGCCGCATCAGCCGCCTTGGCGCGCGCATTGACATGCGCCCGTTGCTGCAATTCCGGGAAGGACAGGCCCATCGTTTCCAGCCGTCCCTGTTCATACAGATACTCCGGCACATAGCCGCTCGCCAGGATCTTCCAGCTCAGCGGCACGCGCCCCGCATTGACGTGGTCGTTCGTCCAGATGTTGGTCGTGCAGTTGGTCGTCAGCGTGCTGTAAAAATCGGGTTGCGTCCTCAGCGCGTTGGTCCTGTGCATGTACTCCAGGAACAGTCGCTGCACAACCTCGCTCGAAGCCTTGGCCCGGTAGATGTACACATCCTCGGGCGGATCGCGGCGATAGTTGGTGCGCAGCCGGATGACGTCCCGCTCGTCGGCCACGATGTAGACGAGCTCGTACTGGCGGAAGAAGCCCTTGAGCGTCGAGTAACCCTCGCCTTTCGGCTTGCGTACTGCGATGGAAATGGCGAGATAGTCGTCCCCCGTGAAGCCGACGCTCACGAAGACATGGGCAATCCCCGGACCCGTCCAGTAGGAGGTCACGAGGTCCACCGATCGTAGGTCCCGCAGGTCGAACGACTTGTCGTAATAGGCGGGGGTGAAGTCGGTCTCGCTGCGATAGTCGAAATTGCGGATGTTGCGGACGGTGACGCGATCGCCCTCAATCGTGGCAGACGGCAGTATCGCCACCTCCGGCTGCCAGTCGCGTTCGTTGGTTGGCTCGATGCTAGACCACAGGACCACGAGGCCTGCGCATAGAACCCCGTATACGCCGAGCGCGCGCCAGCGCCAGCGGCGCACGAAGAGTGCGATCAACGCCGCCACGGAAGCCAGGGAAAAACCGATCACCAACGCCCTGTGGGCCACGTCATTGCGCGGCCCCGCATACTCAAGCAGCAGCGCCCCCCAGACCCCGATCCCCGCAAACAGCAGAGCCAGGGCAACGAGGCCCGTGCCCGTGGCGATTCGAGCGAGCGAACGTCGCAGGGACATCGTGGCGGTCGTTCGAGTCCTGGCGCTGCGCGCGGCTCAGTCAGGCCCGCCGGCACCATCCTTCGCCTCAACTTCCGCCGGGACCCCCATCGGAAATTGTCGCAAGATCTTTCCCGGCGCCACCTCGACGTCCAGATCCGCTGCGAGCAGCACGACGTTGCCGAGCTTGGCGCGCTGGGCTGCGCCATCTGCTGCATGTACGACTCGAAGGCAAGCTCGGACAGCGCGGTGGCGAGCACGTCGGTCCCGCGACTGTGGGCCAGGAAATGAATTCTCTCGAGCCCCGGCGTGTCCGCGATCGTGCGGATCGCCTTGCGCAAATGCTCGACCGCGAATGTGCTCGATTCGTAGTCTTCTTCGTAGCCGAACAGGATCCCGCGCTTTCCGCCCGCGGGCCAGGTGAAAATCGCGCAAACGAACTCGCGGCCCAGGAAGTGGCATATCTCACCATCGTGAAGGCCGCGTCGCTGAAGGTATTCTTGACGCCGTGGATGTACAGCACCATCTCCTTGCGCGGGCTCAGAGACAGGCGACGCGCGATCTCGGCCTGCAGCGTCCGGTCGGCTGTTTCGTGCGCATCGACGGTAGCGGGAGCGCGCGTCAGCCCCTCGGGCGTCACGGCAACCGTGCAGGGAATGCGCGGGTAACGCCCGAGTTCCTTCGTCGGACCGAGCTTGAGGTCCGACGAAGTCGAGCGCTCGACGAGCAGGCTCTGCTTGACCAGCGCGTCCCACGTCGTGTGTTCGCCGAACAGGATCGTCGTTGACCCGTACGCCATCAAGCGCGACCGGTCCGCCGTGTACGGCTCGGGCTCATCGGGGCTTGTCGCGGGCGTGCGGTCGGTGATGAAAAGCAGATCCAGCGGCGGTGTCCGAGCCTCGGCGGGCGCCTTGGTGAACAGCGGCTTCGCCTGCGCTCCCGTGTACAACGTCGGCGTCGGCATCATCGGATGTGTGGACGCGCACCCGGCCAGGCCGAGCAACGCTGCAGGCGCAATCGCTACTGGGAAGCGGACTTCAGTCATAGTGCGACTCCGCGACGGCTATCGAGGCCATATTGCTCTATTCCCAAGTTTGTCGAGGCCGGTAGCGTCACAAACGCGAATCGACAGAACCCATAATCGCCTGATCCTTAAGGTACGCCGCCCTACTCCATGAATTCCACACTCATCGCCGTTATCGTGTTCGTCTTCGTTTTTGGCGGGGCACTGGCGGGCGTCTTCGTCCGCGTCCCCACGCATCATCAGGATGCCGATACGAGGGACGTGGTCAAACTGGTCATGGGGCTGGTCGCAACCATCGTCGCCCTGGTCCTGAGCCTGCTGATCGCGTCCGCGCACAGCTCCTACGATAGGCAGGAGAGCGAAGTGCAGCAGCTCGGAGTGCAAATTGTTCAGCTCGATGGCCTGTTTGCCCATTACGGCCCGGAAGCGAACGAAGCGCGCGCACAGCTACGTCGCATGGTCGAGGCTGAACTCGCGCGGCTGTGGCCCGATGCTGGCGCGGCACGAGCAGCCGTGCACGCGTCGCGAAATTACGTCCCGACGGAAGACCTGTTTGACACGGTCGCCCACCTGACGCCGAAAACCGAGGCCCAGCGATCTGCCCAGGGCCGTGCGCTGCAGCTGATGACGACCGCGGGTACTACCATCCGCCTGCTGTATGAGCAAGCCGGAGGCGCCCTGTCCTGGCCCTTCTTCGTCGTGCTGGTGTTCTGGCTGGTTGTGCTCTTCGTTGGCTTCGGCCTCTATGCGCGCCGCAACGCCACTGCCATTGCGGCGCTATTCGTCGGCGCGTTGACCGTCGCGGGCGCGATCTTCCTGATCCTGGAGATGAATCGGCCATACAGCGGATTGATGCAAATATCCAGCGCGCCGATAAGGCACGCGCTCGATCAGATTGGCCGCTGATGGGCCTTGTTCGTCGGCCGCGTTCTCCGGCGGACATCGCGCTCTGGATATTCGGTGCCGCCGCCGGGCTGATCGTTTTCGGTCTGGTCGGTGTCGCCATTGCCGTCGCGACGTTCGACGTCAACTCTCTTGTCGCACACGCGCAGGCGCGCGTCAAGACGCTGACAGGACGTGACCTGCTAATCAGCGGGGGAGCGAAGCTCGAGTTTGGGCTAGAACCGAAACTGATCATCAATGAGGTGAGCTTCGGCATGCTACGTGGTGGGCGGATCCGTTGATGCTGCGCGCGATTTTCGGACTCGGCTAACATATGTGATGGGCGACGTAATCGGCCGACAGCTCCTCGCCTGCCACGAGTGCGACCTCCTCCAGCGCGAGGTGCCGCTCGCCGCCGGTGGCACCGCGCGCTGCCCGCGCTGCGGCGCAGTGCTCTACCGCAACACGCCCGACGGCCTCGATCGCACGCTCGCCTACGCACTCGGGGCGGCGGTGCTGTTCCTCGTGGCGAACGCCTTTCCGATCGTCGGGCTTGACGCGCAGGGCAACCACACCTCGACCACGCTCTTCGGCACGGTGCGGGCGCTGCACGACAACGGCATGACGAGCGTTGCCGCGCTCGTCTTCGTCACGACGATCCTGATGCCCGCCCTCAATATCGGCGCGCTGCTCTACATGCTGCTGCCGCTCAAGCTCGGGCGGGTGCCGCACGGGCTGCCCGCGGTGTTCCGCCTGGTCGACGCCGTGCGCCCGTGGGGCATGGTGGAGGTGTTCATGCTCGGCACGCTGATCGCGCTCACGAAGCTTGCGGCGCTCGCCTCGGTCGTGCCGGGGATCGCGCTGTGGTCGTTCGGTGCGCTGATGTTCCTCGTCGCCGCCGCGGCTGCCTCGTTCGATTCGCAAGCCCTCTGGGCGCGGGTGGAGGCGGCGCGGTGACTGCGGTGACGGCAGCCGAAGCGGGGCTCCTCGCATGCCACGCGTGCGGGCTTGTGCACCGTCCGGCCGGCGGTGCGCACGAGCTGGCGTGCGCGCGCTGCGGCGCGGGCCTGCACTTCCGCAAGCCGGACAGCATCGCCCGGAGCTGGGCGCTGCTCGTCGCCGCGTATGCTCTGATCGTCCCGGCGAACCTGCTGCCGGTGATGGAGACCGGGTCGCTCTTCGGCTCCGAGACCGACACGATCCTGAGCGGGGTGATCTTCCTCTGGACCTCGGGATCGTGGCCGCTCGCGGTGATCGTGTTCATCGCCAGCATCGCGGTCCCGTTCTCGAAGCTCGGAGCGCTGACGTACCTCCTCGTCTCCGTGCAGCGGCGCTCCACCTGGGCGCCGCGCGAGCGCACCCGGCTCTACCGCGTGCTGGAGATCGTGGGGCGCTGGTCGATGATCGACATCTACGTCGCGGCGATTCTCACCGCGCTCGTCCAGTTCGGGGGGCTGATGAGCATCAAGGCCGGCCCGGGGGCGATCGCGTTCGGGGCAGTCGTCGTGCTGACGATGTTCGCGGCCGAGAGCTTCGATCCGCGGCTGATCTGGGATTCGGCGGAGAAGAACCCGGTGGAGAAAGAACATGGCTGACGCGCCGCGCACGCCCGACCTTCCGGACCTCCCTGAAGCGGTCTCTGCGCCCCGGCGGCGCTGGGCGCCGCAGCTCATCTGGATCATCCCCATCGTTGCGGTGCTGGCGGGCGCCTGGCTCGCCGCGAAGGCGATCCTCGAGCGAGGGCCCACGATCACGATCAGCTTCCAGACCGGCGAAGGCCTGGAAGCCGGCAAGACGAAGATCAAGTACAAGGACGTCGACGTCGGCCTTGTGAAGGACATCGCGCTCGCCGCGGACCGCAAGCGGGTCGTCGCCACCGCCGAGCTCGTCAAGGGCACCGCGGACCTGCTCGTGGAGGACACGCGGTTCTGGGCGGTGCGGCCGCGGATCACCGCGGGCGGGGTGTCCGGGCTCGGGACGCTGCTCTCCGGCCCCTACGTCACAGTGGATCCCGGCCGGGCGAAAGAGAAGCGGCGCGAGTTCGACGCCCTCGACGTGCCGCCGATCGTCACCCACGAGGACCCCGGGCGGGAGTTCATCTTGAAGGCCGACGACCTCGGGTCGCACGACGTGGGCGTGCCGGTCTACTTCCGGCGGCTGCAGGTCGGCGAGGTCATCGCCACCGAGCTCGACAAGGACGGGAAGGGCGTGTCGATCAGGATCTTCGTGCGTGCGCCCTACGACCAGTATGTCACCGCCAACACGCGCTTCTGGAACGCGAGCGGCGTCGACGTGTCGTTCGACGCGTCCGGCGTCCGGGTGCAGACCGAGTCGCTCGTCTCGATCCTCATCGGCGGCATCGCGTTCCGGACGCCGCTCGACGGCGGCGTGGCGCCTGCTGCCGACGCGAACGCCGTGTTCAAGCTGTTCGGCACGCACGAGGCGGCGATGAGGAACCCCGACCTCGAGATCGATCACTTCGTCCTCAAGTTCAAGCATTCGGTGCGGGGCCTCGCGGTGGGCGCGCCGGTCGACTTCCGCGGCGTGACCATCGGCGAGGTCCTCCGGATCGGCGTGGAGTTCGATCCGAAAGCGTTCAATTTTGTGCAGCCGGTCGAGGTCCACCTCTATCCGAACCGCCTGCGGATACGCTCCGACGACATGGGTGCCGTGCTGCCGGTCCTACAGACCACGGAGGCGCGCCTGAGGCGCTATGCACTCTTCGTGGAGCGGGGCTTCCGCGCCCAGCTGCGGACCGGCAATCTGCTCACGGGGCAGCAGTACGTCGCGGTCGACTTATTCCCCGACGCGCCAAAAGCAAAGTTCGACACCGCGAAGCGGCCCCTCGAGATCCCGACGATCCCGGGCGCGTTCGAGGACGTCGAGGCGACGGTCGCGAGCATCGCCAAGAAGCTCGACCGGGTGCAATACGAGCAGATCAGTGCGGACGTGCGCAAGGTGATGGCGACGCTCGACCAGACGCTCAAGAGCGCCGACGTACTCGTCAAGCGGCTCGACGCGGAAACGGCGCCCGAGCTGAACCGGACGCTCGAGGAGGGGCGCCGGGCACTCAAGAGCGCCGACAGCGCGCTCGCGACCGATTCGCCGCTGCAGACCGATCTCCGCGACGCGCTGCGCGAGCTCACCCGCGCGGCGGCGTCGATCCGCGCGCTCACCGACTACCTCGAGCGCCAACCGCAATCCCTGATCTTCGGCAAGCCGCCGGAGGAGCCTAAGTGATGCGCCTGTACCCTGCTGTCGCGTGCCTCGCCTTGCTGCTCGCTGCGGCGTGCGGGAGCCCGCCGAAGGAGCGCTATTACACGCTGAGCGCGGCGGCGAGCGCGCCGGCGGCCGGCGCGTCCGCGATCGGCATCGCCGTCGGACCGGTGACCGTGCCCGAGATGGTCGACCAGCCGCAGATGGTGGTGCAGGTCGCCGCCAACCAGGTGACCGTGTACGAGTTTCAGCGGTGGGCGAGCCCGCTGAAGATCGAGATCGCGCGCGTGATCGCCGGGAACCTGGCGCAGGAGCTCGGCACGGCGCGCGTCTGGGCCTACGCGCAGACCACGCTCGCGAACCCGGACTACCAGGTGCTCGTCGACGTCCAGCGCTTCGATTCCGTGCTCGGCGAGGCGGTGACAATCGACGTGCTCTGGTCGATCCGCCGCGCCGCCGGCGGCGCACCGAAGATCGGCCGCTCGTCGGTGCGCGAGGCGGTTTTCGGCGCCGGCTTCGACGCCCTCGCCGCGGCGCACAGCCGCGCGCTGGCGCAGGTCAGCCGGGACATCGCCGGCGCGATCCGCGCGCCATGACGACATCGCCGACAGGCGAAGCCTGTCGATTTGGCTGAAACACGTACCGGCGCGTCAGACACTGCGTTCTTTTGACGCTTCCCGTTGACTCTTCGGTTGCAGGACCTCGACTGGCTGAGGCACAACGACGAGCACGATGCAGCCACCCTCGGAGTGGACGGCATGGATGTTGAAGGGTGCCGTGTAGAGGTAGTCGCCAGCAACCAGGCGGTCTTTGCCAAGCCGAATGTCGCCCTCGAGCACGAAGATCTCTTCACCGCCCGGATGAATGTGGCCTGGATAGCCCGCACCGGGCTCGAACTTCAGCAGGATGGTGGGCGCTCGGTCGGTGAGTTCGTCAAAACGCAGAACTTTGACGAAGACCCCGCTGACACCAGGCTCGGCGAGCGGCTGCCACTCCGCCGAGCTGACCGCTCGCTGGCAATGGAGACCGACAAGGCGGGCGCTTCGGCGAGCGGGACCGTGGACTTCCGCAGCGAGACACTCGATCTCGCGTTCAACCCCAGAGTGCGCCAGGGGGTCAAGATAGAAGCTCTGCAGGTCGCACAGCTGGTCCGACTCCAGGGCTCGTTTCGCGATCCGCGCGTGAACATCGACGCGGTGGCGTCCGCGACATCGGCCGCGCGTATCGGCGCGGCGATCGGCACAGGCGGCTTGTCCGTGCTCGGCGAGGCTTTGCTGCACCAGAGCACCCAGGGTGAAGCCGGCCCCTGCGAGGTCGCGCTCGGCAAAGCGTTACCGGAATCGAGCAACACCGCGAAGCGCGCTCCTACCCGCGCGCCGCAGGAGTCTCCTGCCAGGGTGTTGCCGAGGTTGCGCCGTCAGTAGCGTGGTCGCGACGCCCTCCACGTGCCAGGCGTGGTACCCGTCCAACGCCGGAACGCACGGATGAACGAGACATCGTCGGCGTAGCCCAGCGCTGCCGAGACGTCGATCACGGCGGCGGTCGAATCCTCGAGCAGATCCTTCGCGACCGCGAAGCGCACCCGGTCAAGCACTTGCTGGAAGGTCGCGCCCTCGGCGCGGAGGCGGCGCTGGAGCGTGCGCCGGTGTATCGCCAACGACTGCGCGACGTCGGCACCGGAGCTCCGGCCATGCAGCAGCAAGGTGCGCAAGGTCCGGTGCACCTTCTCGACGAGCGTAGCGTCGCCGATGGTCAGTGCCTCTTTTCTTGCGAGCCGCAGGCGCTGCGGATCGGCACCCGCCACCGGCCAGGCCATCCATTTCGCGTCGAATCGCAGGGCGCAGACATCTGAACCGAAGTGCAGTGGCGCCTGGAAGTACTCGCGATAGGGCGCAACGTCGGCCGGGGCCGAACGCGAGAAGAAGACCGCGGAAGGCGCCCAGCCGTCTCCGCAGAGCTCGCGAAAGAAGCTTGCAAACGCCGCGAGCGCACCGTCGTAGAGCTGCGCGTAGCTTCCGGCAAACGGCAGGTAGACGGCATAGCCGAGGTCGACTGCGCTCTCCCGATCCACCACGAATGCAAGGGCACCCTCGCTGTTGAGATGGTGGTGCACGACGAATTCCTGCAATGCCGCGCCAACCGTCGGCGAATGACGGACCAGCTCGCCGAGCAGTCCTAAATCCGGGACACGCCACATGCGGCCAAGCAGGAGGCCGATGTGCGGGCAGCGTGTTTGCACCGCGGCCTCGTTCAACAGCCGCAACGCGCCTTCGTAAGGGATCCGGTTGGACGGGTCGTCGAACACCTCCGGCGCGAGCCCCGCTGCCGCGATCATCGGGGCAGGATCGAAGCCAAGCTGGCGGATCACCGCCGGCGCAGCCGAGAAAGCGCCAACCAGGCGCGAAGGTGACTCGTACGTGTGCGTCCGGGCGGCGGGGTGTTCGATTGGCGGTCGTTGACGGCATCACAAAGCGTCTCGATCGACGTGGAAGGGTCGCTGCGGAGCGAGGTGCGCGAAGCGCTGGACGGGCAAGAGGCTGCCTTGATTTGCGTCGACCAAGAGCTATTGGCGCCCTCGATTGTCGCAAATAGCTAGTTCTAGAGAAATCGCCCAGTTGCATACTGTCTTCAGGTGGTCAGTACCTTCTCGGGGCAAGGCACTCGCGGATTTGTCAAAGCCGCGTTCGAAACGGTCATGTTAGTCGCCGATGAAGCCTCCCGGTTCAAGCGAGCAAACCGGATGGGGCCACGTCACGTGGGCGAACTTGCAACAGACCTATAAAGGGCAATCCATGGCGCGACGTCTACTCCTGTGCCGCACAGTCGCGGCGACACTACTTGCTGCGGTCACCGTTGGCACGTCGTCCGCGGTCGAGGCGCAAACGCAGCCCGATGACTGGCGCTTCAGGGCGACGGTCTACGGCTGGGTTCCGGCCCTGAGCGGAACCACGGAGTTCCCGAGCGGCGCGGGCGGACCGTCGATCGATGTCGACGCCGGCGACGTGCTCAGCAGCCTCAAGATGGCCTTCATGGGTGCGTTAGAGGCGCGGTACGGCAAGTGGGGCGGCCTGGTCGACTGGGTATATGCCGACCTCGGCTCCGACAAGTCCGGCACACGCGACTTGTCGATCCAGGGCCAGCCACTGCCGGTCGGCATCAACGCCAACCTGAGCCTCGATGTCAAGGCCAACATCCTGACATTGGGCGGGACCTATTCGTTCATCGAGAAACCCGAATACACGCTGGGCATGATCTTTGGTGCGCGCATGCTGAAAATGGACCAGACGCTTAACTGGTCGTTGCAAGGCACCGGCCCGCTGGCCATCGCGCGCGCCGGAACTGCCGAGGCCAACGCAACCAACTGGGACGCGATCATCGGCGTTCGTGGACGAGCGCATTTCGGCGATGGCCTGCGCTGGTTCGTGCCGTACTACGCCGACGTAGGCGGCGGCGACTCCAAGTTCACGTGGCAGGTGCTGGCAGGCCTCGGCTACTCGTTCAAGTGGGGCGACGTCATCGCGGCCTGGCGCTACCTCGATTACGAGTTCAAGTCGGGCGAACGCACTCAAAGCCTCACCTTCAATGGTTTCGCGGCCGGAGTCAGCTTCAAGTTCTGACCGCCCAACGACCCTCCTCGGACAGACTTCATGAAAAGAGTGTGCCTGTTCTTTCCTGTGGCGCTCGCAGCGCTGCTTGCACTGGTGGGGTGTGCAACGCGGCCGATCAATCCGCCGATCACGATGGTCGACTTGGACTCCGGCTACCGGCTCTTGAAGCGAGAGCCGCATTTCAAGGACCCGGATACGCTGATCGTGCTCGCTTTCTCGGGCGGCGGGACCCGTGCGGCTGCCTTTTCGTACGGCGTCCTGGAATACCTGCGTCGTACCGAAATCGTCCGAACCAGCGGAGAAAGAGTGCGCCTGCTCGACTCGGTGGCCGTCATCACCGGGGTGTCTGGTGGCAGCTTCACGGCGCTGGCCTACGGCCTTTACGGCGAGAAGCTTTTTTCGGAGTACGAACAGCGCTTCCTGAAGCGCGACGTCCAGGGCGAAATCACCGCACGTTTCCTGAATCCGGTCTATTGGGGCGACCTATGGTCCAGCAATTGGGGCCGCTCGGAAATGGCGGCCGATCTGTACGACGAGATCCTGTTTAACGGCGCCACGTATGCCGACCTTGGAAAAGGCAAAGGCCCCTATGTCCTGGCGGCGGCGACCGACGTTTCGACCGGGGCCCGGCTCGTATTCGACCAGGACATCTTCGATGCGATGTGCTCGAACCTCGATCCGGTTCGGCTGTCGCGCGCGGCCGCGGCGTCCTCGGCGGTTCCGGTGGTGCTGTCGCCGGTTACCCTGAACAACTACGGCGGCACCTGCCACTACAAACCACCCGGCGGGCTGGAAAAGCTTTCAGGGCCGGACGGCCCGCCACGCGTGGCGGCGCGCGCGAAACGCGACATTGACGAGCGGCTTGCGGTCCTCGACAGCGCTCGCCGTCCGTACATTCATCTGGTCGACGGTGGCGTCGCTGACAACCTCGGTATGCGCAGCGTCCTGACGATACTCGAACTGATGGAGGCGGCTCAACGCCTTGGTGTGCCGACGCGCCTCGACAAACTGCGTCGGATCGTCGTCGTTGTCGTCAACTCGAAGCCGCAACCGAGCACGGACTGGGACAAGAAGGAGCGGCCTCCGGGCTCGATCAGCCTTCTGTTGCAGTCCACGAGCGTTCCGATCGACCACTACTCCTACGAATCCGTCGAACTGCTGAAGGATACGGCAGCACGCTGGCAGACGCTGCGCCGTCTGCGCAAATCGGCGGCATTCGCAGGCAATACCGACCCCGCCGTCGCGCAGGACCTGAAAGCGCCGGACATAGACATCTTTGCCATCGAGGTCTCGTTTGGTGAATTGAAGGACAAGACGGAGGCGGCATACCTGTACAACCTGCCCACCTCTTTTGTCCTGCCCGCCGGCGATGTAGACCGGTTGCGCGCGGCCGCAGGCGCCATCCTCCGGGACTCGCCGGAGTTCCAGCGCTTGATGAGGGAGATCGGGGCAAAGATTGCGCCCGAATCTTCGCTCACCGGATCGGCGGCGCAATGAAAGGCGTTCCGTCGCAATGGATCCCCTTACAACGGAGAACCCAATGAAGCGGAAGATGTCTTGGATGTTGGTTCTGCTCGCGGCGACGATGGCGCAGGCGAACGCGCAGCAGTACGTGTACCCCGCCAAGGGACAGACGCCGCAGCAGCAGAAGACTGACGAGTCCGCCTGCTACACGTGGGCGGTCCAGCAGACGGGTTTCGATCCGGCCAAGGCGCCACCGCCTCAACCGGCTGCCAAGCCAGCGACGACGGCAACCGGCACGACCCCCGGCGCCGGTGTGCGCGGCGCAGCGGGCGGCGCCGCGATAGGCGCGATCGCGGGTGATGCAGGGGCCGGCGCCGCCGCGGGCGCCGTGGTTGCTCGTTCGAGCAGCCGTCGTCAGAATGCCGCCGCCGAGCAGCAGGCGCAGCAGCAACAGCAGTCTGGCTCACAGCAGCAACAGGCTGCATTCGCCAGGGCGCGTGCCGCGTGCCTCGAGGGACGTGGCTATACCGTCAAGTGAGGCGCGAATGGCTGCGACGCGACAGAGTTGACGACAAGGACCGAAGCCGCCTGACAAGCATGGTTACCGCCGACACACGCCACGTCCTCGCGATCGGCCACGCCGCCGGCGCCGCAGCCGATCGCGGCGCGCGCGGTTCGCGCGCCGTGTCATCGCTGCGGTGGCGCCCGCACGTCTGCTGCCTTCAGTCGATCGGCGCGGCGGTTCTTTTGGCAGGCTGCACGACCGTCGGCCCCAACTTCGTGACACCCGCCGCACCGGTACTTACGCAATGGGAAGACGCCGATACCGTGGCTTTCACGCGCAGACCCGCCGAGCGGATCCAGTGGTGGGAAGCCTTCGACGACCCGGTGCTCAGCCGGTTGATCGAGATCGCCACTCGGAACAACTACAACCTTAAGATCGCCGGCTTGCGCGTTCTGGAGGCGCGCGCCCAGTTGGGGATCGCCGTGGGCACGCCCTATCCCCAGGTACAGCAGGCCAACGGCAGCGCGACCTACACCGCCGCCAGCCTGAACGCCGCCAACACGAAGGGCGGAGACCTGCGCTACTGGGAATACAACGTCGGCGCCAGCGTCTCGTGGGAGCTTGATTTCTGGGGCAAGTTCCGGCGCGGAATCGAGTCGGCGGATGCCAACCTGGGCGCATCGATCGCCGCCTATGACAACGCGCTCGTGCTGCTCGTCGCACAGGTTGCCGACACCTACGTTGCCATCCGCAGCGCAGAAGAGCAGCTGAAGGTTGCGCGGGAAAACATCGCCCTTCAGCAACGCGGCGTGCAGATCACCGAGGCGCGGTTCCGCGGCGGCGACGTTGGCGAGCTGGATGTGCTGCAGGCCCGCACCCAGTTGCTGGCGACCGAGGCGACGATCCCGCAAATCGAGATCGGGCTGCAGCAGGCAAAGTACGCCCTCAGCACCCTGCTGGGCCAGCCACCGGGCAGCCTTACGGAGATTCTGGGTCCGCAGCCGGGCGTGATTCCCGCCGCGCCGCCAACCGTGGCAGCGGGCGCTCCGGCCGACCTGCTGCGGCGGCGTCCCGACATACGCCAGGCTGAACTCACCGCGGCAACGCAGAGCGCCGCAGTGGGCGTGGCCGAGGCCGACCTGTATCCAAGCTTCGGGTTGAGCGGCTTTCTCGGTGTGCTGGCCGCCGACGGAACGAGCACGACACGCACAGGAAACAGCGGCATCGGACAGTTGTTCAGGGCCGATTCGCTCGTCCTCGTCGGCGGGCCGTACTTCAGCTGGAACGTGCTGAACTACGGTCGCATCCGCAACAACGTCCGGGTCCAGGATGCACGACTCCAGCAACTGCTTGAGAACTACCAGAACACGGTGCTCAACGCGGTGAAGGAGGTCGAAGACGGCATGGTGGCGTTCCTGCGCAGCCGCGAGCAGGAACGGATTCTTGTCGAAACTGAAGCGATGGCGAGGCGCGCACTCACGCTGGCCAACATCGGTTACCGCGAAGGATTCTCCGACTTCCAGCGCGTGCTCGACGCCCAGGGCTCGCTGCTGCGCGTGCAGCAGCAGGTCGTGGCCACACGCAGCACCACCGTCAGCAGCGCAATCGGCATCTATCGCGCGCTGGGCGGTGGCTGGGAGATTCGTCCGGGCCAGGGTTACGTGGATGAGGCCACCCGGGACGCGATGCGTGAGCGCGTGGACTGGGGCGATCTGCTGAAACCCGAGGCGACCGAGCCGCCATTCAAAGGCCAGGACGGCGGCTGGCCTTCGCCGGATTGGTAAACCGTGTCACCTGAACCAGGCATGTCATGACGGAACAGCAGCAGTCCCCGCAGACGGCAAACCCGGCGGTAGTCAAGCCCGCGCCAGCCGCGGGCGCACCTGCGCCGGCCGGCGGAGGATCGCAAGCGCAGCCGCACGCCCAACCGCAAGCCCCGCAGGCACCACGGCGGATGGATCCGGTTCGCAAATGGGTGCTTGTCTTCGGCGCGTTCTGTCTGCTCCTTCTCGCCTGGTACATGGCCGCCGACCGCTATACCCCGTACACGACGCAGGCGCGCGTGAACGCGTTCGTTGTGCCCATTGCACCGCAGGTGGCCGGCGAGATTCTCTCCGTCGATGTGCGCACCAACCAGACGGTCAGGAAGGGCGACTTGCTTGCCCGGATCGATCCGGTGCGTTACCAGCTGGCAGTCGCCGCGGCCGAGGCCCAGCTCGCGCTCACCCAGCAAAATCTCAAGGTCTCCGGCTCGACGGTCGACGCGGCCGCGGCCTCGCTGCAGGCCGCGAGGGCCGGTCTGGTCAAGGACACGCAGAACGAGGCTCGCCTGAAGCGCATCGATGCCGAAGTGCCCGGCGCGGTTTCTCAGCGGTCGCTGGAGTGGGCGTCGACATCCCGCCTTGAAGCCGAGGCCCAGGTAGGAAGCGCCAAGGCCAATCTGCAGAAGGCGATCGAAGCGCTCGGGCCGAGCGACGAGAAGAACCCGCAACTGCTTGCCGCGCGCGCTTCCCTCGACAAAGCGAAGCTCGATCTGCAGTACACGCGCCTCGTCGCGCCGAACGACGGGCTGGTGACTGACCTGCGCGTGGACGTCGGCAATTTCGCCGCGACCGGGCAGCCGCTGATGACCTTCGTCGGGACGCAGAAGATGTGGGTCGAGGCGAACCTCACCGAGAACAACCTCGGTCACATCAAGCCGGGCGACACGGTCGACCTCGTGCTCGATGTCTGGCCCGACAAGACGCTGCGCGGGCGTGTGCGCAACGTCACCTTCGGCGTCACCGCCGCCGAGTCCACCTCGAAGCCGGGCACGCTGCCCACGGTGCAGAACGCGCGCGACTGGTTGCGCAACGCCCAGCGCTTTCCGGTGCTGATCGATTTCGAGGATCCCGCGGAGGCCGCGCAACTCGGCGCGCGCGTCGGCAGCCAGGTCAACGTCCTCGTGTACACCGGCGAGCATCCGATCCTCAACCCCTTGGGTCGGTTCCTGATGTGGTTTAGCGGCCTGATGTCGTATGCCTACTGAGGCCGTCGCGGCGGCGGCGCCGAAGGCGCGGGCGCTCGACAACCCCAGGGCGCGCCGCATCCTGCGCTTCACCATCGGCGTGACGCTGGCGAGCCGCCTACAGCACCTACGTCAACTGGCCGTTCTCGTTCCTGCTGCCGGCGCTGGTGATCCCGTTCCTGGCCCTGCCCATTCCGTCGGCGCCGTCGCTGCGCTACGGGCTGTGGATCACGACCAAGCTCATCGCCTTCGCTGGCCTCGGAGCGCTGCTGATGCTGCCGCTGCACAGCCATCAGCTGTTCGGGTTCGCCGTGGTCGCGCTGATCCTCTTCGTCAACTTCTACCTGCAGGCGGAGGGCAAGATCACGGGCCTGAACGCCATGATCTTGATCGTCGGCATCACGCTGGTTCCGGCGTTCGGCGAGAACTCGATGGATGTGGGCGTCGAGTTCGCCAAGGGAATGTCGCAGTGTGCACTCGCGACGTTCCCCGTCCTCTGGATCGCCTTCGCCGCAGTGCCCGGCGGGGTGTTCCCTAGACTGCCCAACGCGCCCCGGATCGAAGGCACGCCGGCGGACCGGGCCATCCTGGCGCTGCGGCCGGTACTGGTGCTGATGCCGCTGTTCGCCTACATGCTGAGCAGCGACAACAACATCCGCTACCTGATCGGCTACTACCAGCCGGCCATGATTGCGCAGCATGCGCAGCGCGCCAACGCGCGCAAGCTGACCATCGACCTGATCATGGCGACGCTCATCGGCGCCACCGGCGGCCTGATCATGTGGTGGCTCATGAAGCTGTGGCCATCGTGGTTCTGGTTCGTCCTGGTGATGGCGATGTTCTCGCTCTTCTTCGCGACGCGCATCTTCGGCAACGGACCCGGCGCGCTGACGCCGAACTACTACCGGTGGAGCTACGGTCTGACGACGTTGGTCTTCATCGTCTTCCCGGACGCCCTGACGCAGGGGTTCACCGGCGACGACCCGAACATGAAGTTCTACGAGCGCATCGTCGACTACGCGCTCGTCACCTCGTATTCAGTCTTCGCCGTCCTGTTCTTCGACGCGGTGGTGGATCGCCTGCGCGCGTGGCGCGGACGACCGGCGTCGGCAAGAGAAGCGTGACACCGCCCGCAGCGGACACCGACGGCATCAGACAAAGGCCTCGACTCTGGCCGGAACCCGGTCGCACCGCGGGTTGGCGGCCTCATCCGCCCATGGCCAGAGCGGAGCAGAAGCCCACCACGGTCCATGTGCCGGCACTCTTCGAGCGCTCATGGGCAAAGGGAATCAGGGAATTGGCCAGCATCGCCAGAATGCCGCCCGACGCCAAAGCGGCCGAGCGCGCGCCGTTGGCGCCGCCGAAGGTCGTCGCCGCGAAGTGGCCGAACGCGGCAGCGACACCGCAGGCGAGCATCACCCACAGCCACATGCCGGCGACGCGGCGCCAGCTCCAGCCGCTTTCCGCGAGGCCGGCGGAGGGAGCGAGCGCCTGGGGAATGTTCGAGACGAAAACCGCTGCGAGAAACGCCAGGCTGATCTCGGTACCCCGGGCCATCTGCACGCCGAAGATGATGGACTCCGGCACGCCATCGACGATCGCCCCGACGACGATGCCGAGCGGACCGCCGGCGCCATCGGCACCGAACTTCCGGTCCACGTAGCGCTCGCCGAGAATGAAGACGCCGGCGCCGAGCATGGTCCATAGCGCGACCTGCCACAATCTCGAGGACCTTGGCGTTCGGCAACAGGTCTGTGGCAACGGCGGCAATCAGCGCGCCCGCACCGAAGCCCGCGAGATCGCCGACCGTGCGCGTGGGCACCTTGAACAGGAAGACCGCAAGGCCACTCAGGACCAGCGACAGCTGCGCGAGCGCACCAAGGCCGAAGGACGTAAACATATGAGTGTCGTCCGGTCAGGCTTTCAGGGCGACCAGGACCTTGACGAGCAACTTCTTCGCGTCGCCGAAGAGCATTCGGTGAGTATCCTCGTAGAACAGCGATTGTCGATGCCGATCTCGTCGAAGTGCTCGAAGATGAGGAGTAGCTGCGTAAGCTCGTCGAGCGTGTCGAAGCTGTGGCCGAGCTCCATGACCACCCGCTCGCTCGTATTCGGGTTCGACGTCCTGCTCTACGATGCGATCGTCGAACGCATCTCTGTCGTGCGAAGACGATTCGTCCGGGGAACTCGGCGAAGCGCCGTGGATGTCGCGGCCGCAATGAAGCGAAACTGTCCAGAGCAACAAGGGAGATGGCAACGGGCGCGAAGCAAGAACTTTCTGCGGGTGGCCAAGTGATCGCGTCGATTTTCGAGATGTCGCTGCGCGCATCTCGACGCGACGGAATCTGGATGGAGCCCGCGAAGGTGGCGGACGCTGCCAGCGTCTGAGTCGACCCGGCGCGCATCGTGACGTCGATCATCCTCATTGCATGCATCCTGGTCGCCATCACGGTCGCTCTGCATGCCGCCGGACTCGTCGGGCTACTCAGGTATGTATTGAGAATGCGCATGCGGCTGCCGACTCACTTCTGGCCACTGACCTGGTTGCTGATTCGCCTGACCTGGGCGCTGATCCTGATCCACGTGACCGAGATCGCCGTCTGGGCGTTCTTCTTTCTGTGGGCGGGATGCCTGCCCGATGCCGAGTCGGCATTCTATTTTTCCGGCGTCACCTACGCGACGCTTGGCTACGGTGACCTGGTATTGCCGCAGCCGTGGCGAATGCTCGGACCGGTCGAGGGGTTGACCGGCATTCTGATGTGCGGGCTTTCGACGGGTTTCTCCTTTGCATTGCTCACCAAACTTATCGGAGCGAGGCTCAAGATCGAGCCGCACTGAGTGATCGGTGTCATCTCAAGAAATTCGCCGTAGCCCCATGTTCTGGCACAGAACAATCGCCGCAGGAGGCGTGACGTAGGAGCCGGCCGCAGTTGCACGTTGATTTGGCATGGCCACTCGTCGGCGAACCGACGGAGGTCTGTCCGAGGTTCCACTGTGCAGTGGCGAGATCGGTCTGGCTCAGGGCGGAATTCGCGATGTTTCAGTCCACCGGCTCGTCGCCGATCCGCGTCCCCTTGGGTCGGAAGGAGACCCGACGCCCGTAATCGCTGCTGTCCGACGCGGCAGCTTCAGCGGCAAGACGCACCGCGTCCGGGTACGCCAGCGGCGTCTTGGTCCTTGCGATCTCGAGCAGCAGGGTCTGCTCATTGACCTTCACGCTGTACTTGGCAAGGTTGTACAGCAGGTACGCGCTGAACAAGTTGTCCGAGTCCTCGTACTCGCCCTGTTCGCGGCGGAAGTCCCGTGACAACACCGACGGAAAGCGGTTGGGCAGGTCCTTGAAGGCGACCTTGGGCTCGTCGTGCGGATCGATGTAAGGCGAGCCCAGGTACTTCTTGTACAGCACGACATCCAGTCGATATCCGCGCGCGTTCCATTGCTCCAGCAGCTTCGTCGCCATCTCTGTCGGGAGGTTGGCGTTGGCAGCGGCGACGATGCGACGCCCGGAGAAGACACGCGCGCTCGTGACATCGAGCTCCGTATATCCGGCGCCGTACCGAAACGCCGAGCCGATCGTCTTTGCGCAGTTCAGGCGCAGATAGTCGTACTTGACCTCGCGGTCGTGGTACTGGTGTTTCGTGCCCGCTTGTGATAGTCGTCGTTGATGCGCTTCATGAAGTCGGCGACCGCCAGTTTCTCCTGAACGGGCACGCCGTAGACACGCACCCCGATGACGGATCGCTTGTAGATCTCGCCGAAATCGAGGCCGAAGGACGCGGTGTCGCCAAGCGATGAGGTCGTCTTGAACAGATATTCCGATTTCGGTATCGCGACCATCAGGTCGGCCGTGTAATGGCCCTTTGCATGCTTGCGCGAGCGGTCGGCGTAGAAGTTGGCCGAGTACACGGTTTCGACCCCGGTATCGGGGCCGCGGATCGCCAGGGCCAGGTGCCCGGCCGAGCCGCCGCTCGACGTGCCGTAGCTGATCAGCAGTTCGAGGTCGTAGGGATCCTGCCGAAGGAAGGAGGCGAACTCCTCGATGTTCGCGGGCTCCGCGCCGCCTTTGGTTCCGAATTCCGCCGCTACCGGACCTGCGGCGAAAGCCAGCCATGCAAACGCCAGGCCGAGCACGGCTACTTCGTCTGGTGCCGGCGCGGCTGGATGTCATTGCGTGCTTGCGGTCTCGGCTCCGGACGGACTGTCCACCGACGCAGCGACTTTGTCGGCTTCTGCCTGCCATCCGCCGCCGAGTGCCTTGTAGAGCTGGACCACGCTGACCGACTCGTCGCGTCGCGCCAGTACAAGATCGCGCTCTGCATCGAATAGCTGGCGCTCGGTGTCCAGCACTTCCAGGTAACTGGCGACTCCGCCTTCGTATCGCAGGTTCGCGACCTCGCTGGCATCCACCAGCGCCTTGACCAGCAGTTCCTGCTGCCCGCGAAACTCCTGTCGCTTGCGGACGTCGATCAGCGAGTCCGACACCTCGCGCAGCGCCTGCTGCAGCGTCTGCTGGTAACGCAGGGCCGATTCCTGCGCCAGGGCTTCGTTGTAGTCGACGTTGGCCCTCAGGCGCCCGGCGTTGAAGATCGGCAGCGTGATGGCGGGCAGGGCGCTGAACACCCCGTACGGTCCGAAGTTCGAACCGCTGATCGTCGAACTGCCTGCTCCGGCAAAGCCCGAAATCGTGACCTGCGGATAGAGCAGGGACTTGGCGACGCCGATTTGCGCGTTGGCGGCGACGAGTTGCTGCTCGGCGGCGCGGATGTCCGGTCGCCGCGTCAGCAGTTCCGTCGGAAGGCCCGGCGGCAAAGCGGGAGCGGCAATCTGCTGTTCGAGCGGACGTCCACGCTTGACGGGGCCAGGATTCTGTCCGAGCAGGATGTTGATGAAATTCTCCTGCTGCTCGATCTGGCGCTGGAGTTCGGGGATCGTCTTCGTCGCGCTGTAGAGCAGCGTCTCGGCCTGTCGCACGTCGAGGATCCCGGCCACGCCGCCTTCGAGCCTGGCATTTACCAGTTCCAGCGACTGCTTTCTGGAAGCCACGGTGCGATTGGAGATCTCGAGGTTGAGGTCGAGCGCTCGCAGCGTCAGATAGGCACGTCCGACCTCGGCCACCAGCGTCGCGATGACGCCGTACCGGAAGTCTTCGCTGGCGAGCAGTTGAGCCCGTGCTGCCTCCGTACCCCGGCGGTACTTGCCCCAGATGTCCAGTTCCCAGGCCACGTCGAATCCAGCCTGCGGCTGGAAGGTGCTGTCGGGCAAGGGCCGTTCGGACCCTGTGTAGGCGTTGTAGGGGCCGGTGACGCCGCCGTCGACCGTCGGGAAGATCGGCGAACGGGCGATCGTGACCTGGCTCTGCGCCTGCAGGATGCGCGCCGCGGCCACGCGGACATCGTAGTTCTGCTTCAGCGCGGTGCGGATCAGTTCCTGCAGATCCGGGTCCGGAAAGACGGTCCACCACGCGAGGTCGCCGTAGGTCGGCGCGCTGGCGGCCGTCGGCACCGCATCGGTACCGCGATAGTCCGGAGGCAAGGAAACGTCCGGCCGTTTGTAATCCGGGCCGACCATGCAGCCGGTGGCGATGATCGCGGCTGCGCAGGCGAGTAGTGCGCGACGATGGCTCATTCACTCGGCTCCTTGCTCTTTCGGAGCGACCGGCACCGCGGGCTGTTTCTCACCTCGGCGGCCCAGTCCTTCGACGAATGTGTAGTTGCCCGGAATGATGAACACGCCCAGCGCGGTCGCGACCAGCATGCCCCAGAAGACACCGGTGCCCATCACGTTCTGCGCGCCCGCGCCGGCGCCGGTGGCCAGCATCAGCGGCACGACGCCAAGGATGAAGGCGAAGGCGGTCATCAGGATCGGACGGAAGCGCAGGCGCGCCGATTCCAGCGCCGCCTCCTCGAGCGACGCGCCGCCTTCGTGCTTGGCCTTGGCGAACTCGACGATCAGGATCGCGTTCTTGGCCGCGAGGCCGATCAGCATCACGAGGCCGATCTGCACGTACACGTTGTTGTCGAAGCCCATCAGCCAGACGCCGAAGAAGGCGCCGAGCGCCACCAGCGGAGACCCGAGCAGTACCGCCCAGGGCAGCCGCCAGCTCTCGTACAGCGCCGCCAGCAGCAGGAACACGCAGACGATGGCCATGATGAAGGTCGGCCCGGCGGGCGGGGCGATCTTCTCCTGGTAGGACATCGACGAGAAGGCGAAGCCCATCTCCGAGGGCATCGTCTCGGCGAACACCTGCTCGAGCGCGGCGAGCGCCTGACCGGAGGTGTAGCCGGGCGCGGGCGAGCCCTGGATCTCGACCGAGCGCTGCAGATTGAAGCGCGTCGTCAGCTCGGCTCCGGTGACGTCGCGGATGGTGACCAGCGTCGACAGCGGCACCATCTCGTTGGTCGTCTTCGAGCGGACGTAGATCTTGCCGATATCCTCCGCCTTCAGCCGCTGTGTCGCGTCGGACTGCACATAGACGCGATACAGCCGGCCGAAGCGGTTGAAGTCGTTGACGTAGGTGCCACCCAGCGTCGTCGACAGCGCCTGGAACACCTCGTTGACCGGCACGCCCAGCGTGCGCGCCTTCTCGCGGTCGAGATCGACCCGGACCTGCGGGTAGTTCGGGTCGAAGGAGGTGAACACCGTGCCCAGCTCGGGCCGCTGCCGGGCCGCAGCGAGGAACTTCTGCGACTGCTCGCCGAGCTGCGTCGATCGTCAGCGAGCCGCTGCGGTCCTGCAGCAGGAAGTTGAAGCCCGATGCGGCGCCGAAGCCGGACAGCGTCGGGATGTTGAAGGGGAAGATGACCGCCTCGGGAATCGCCGCGAACTGCGGCCGCAGCCCGCCCATGATGCCGTTGACGTGCAGCGCTGCGGTCTTGCGCTCGTCCCACGGCTTCATGCGCACGAAGATCGTGCCGTAGTTCGGCTGGAAGGTGTTGGTCACCGCGCCCATAGCCGCCGATGGTCTGGTACGAGTCGAGGCCGTCGGTCTTGGCCAGGATGTCCTCGATCTTCTTCAGCACGAGGCTGGTGCGCTCGAGCGACGCACCGGCTGGCAGCTGGACGTTGACGCCGAAGATGCCCTGGTCCTCGTCCGGGATGAAGCCGGCCGGCAGCACGCGTGCGAAGAGACTCGGCCCCGATCGCCACCGCCACGACGATGCCGATGGTCAGCAGCGAGCGGCGCACGAGCAGGCGCGACACCTTCACGTAGCCCTTCGTGCTGACGTCGAACGCCTTGTTGAAGCCCTTGAAGAACGTACCGAGCGGACCGCGCATCGGCTTCGGCTGCTTCAGCAGCATCGCGCACAGCGCTGGCGTCAGCGACAGTGCGTTGAAGGCCGACAGCAGCACCGAGATGGCGATGGTCAGCGCGAACTGCTTGTACATGCTGCCGACCAGCCCGCCGAGCATCGCGACGGGGACGAACACCGCCGAAAGAATCAGCGCGATGCCGATCACCGGCGCCGTCACTTCCTCCATCGCCTTGATCGTCGCCTCCTTGGGGTTCGATCCCGTGCTCGAGGTGGTGGATGACCGCCTCGACGACGACGATGGCGTCGTCCACCACGATGCCGATGGCGAGCACGAGGCCGAACATCGACAGCGTGTTGACCGAGAACCCGAGCATCGGGAAGAAGATGAAGGTGCCGATCAGCGACACCGGGATCGTGATCAGCGGGATGATCGTCGCGCGGATGTTCTGCAGGAAGATGAAGACGACCAGCGTCACCAGGATCAGCGCCTCGACGAAGGTATGCACGATGCTTTCGATCGACGCCTCCACGGCCGGCGTGGTGTCGTAGACGATCTTGTAGTCCATGCCGGGCGGGAACATGCTCCTTCGCCTGTTCCATCGTCGCGTAGATCGATCTCGGCGGCCTTGAGCTGGTTGGCGCCGGGCAGCAGGTAGACCGCCAACGCGCCGGCCGGCTTGCCGTTCAGCCGCCCGAAGGCGTTGTAGTCCTGCGAGCCGAGTTCGGCGCGGCCGATGTCCTTGATGCGCACCACCGCGCCGGTGTCGCTCTGCCGCACGATGATGTTCTCGAACTCCTCCGGCGTGACCAGCCGGCCCGGGGCGCTGACCGTGTTGGTGAACTGCTGGTCCTTCGGCGTCGGCGCGGCGCCGACCTTGCCGGTGGGCGCCTGCAGGTTCTGCTCCTTGATCGCGTTGATCACGTCCGCCGGGGTGAGGCCCAGCTTGGCCAGCCGGTCGGGCCGGAACCAGATGCGCATGCCGTAGTCGGTGCCGCCGAAGAGATCGACCTGCGCGATGCCCGGGATGCGCAGCAACTGGTCGCGCAGGTTGATGCCGGCATAGTTGATCAGGAAGTTGGCGTCGTAGGCATCCGCCGGCGAGTAGATCGAGATCAGCATCAGGATGCTGGGGCTCTGCTTCTTGACCGTGACGCCCTGCTGCGTGACTTCGACCGGCAGGCGCGCCTGCGCCGCCGAGACGCGGTTCTGCGTCAGCACGTTGGCCGTGTCCTGGTCGGTGCCGACCTCGAAGTTGACGTCGAGCAGCATGCGGCCGTCGCTGGTGTTCGACGACTTCATGTAGATCAGCCGGTCGACGCCGTTGACTTCCTGCTCGATGGGGGTCGCCACCGACTGCTCCACCGCCTCGGCCGACGCGCCCGGATAAGTCGCGGTCACGCGGATGTTGGGCGGCGCAAGAAACGGGTACTGCTCGACCGACAGCCCGCTGATCGTGACCAGACCGAGCATGACGGTCAGTGATCGCGATGACGATCGCGACGATCGGGCCGGCGGATGAAGAAGTTGGCCATGGCCTACTTTTCCCCCGCCTTGTGCGGCGGGCTGTGGACCCGGATGGCGCGCCCTTGGCCTGCGTGTCCGCCGGTTCGCGTCCGCCGTGCCGCCCGCGGGCGCTACGGTCGGGTTGACCTTGGAGCCGGGTCGCGCCTTCTGGATTCCGTCCACGATCACACGGTCACCGGGCTTCACGCCGTCGAGCACGATCAGCATGTCGCCGACCGTTTCGCCGGGCTGGATCGTGCGCAGCGCGACCATGTTGTCGGCGCCGACCACCAGCACGCTCTTCATGCCCTGGATCTCCTGCACCGCCCGCTTCGGCATCAGGATGCGCGTTCTCGGCCATCTCCACGACCGCGCGCACGCGGCCGAACTGTCCCGGGCGCAGCTGGCCCTGCAGGGTTCGGAAACTCGGCGACGATGTTCAGCGTGCCGGTCTTCAGGTCCACCGCACGGTCCACGATGACGATCTTGCCCTTGTGCGGGAACACGCTGCCGTCGGCGAGGATCAGCTCCAGCGTGCCGTTGGCACGTCCTTGCGCTCCGTTTCTTGTGCTGACCGAAGAACTGCAGGTATTCCGCTTCGCTGATCGTGGCGTTGACGCGGATCGGATCGATGCTGGACACGGTATCCAGCAGCGTCGCCTCGCCCTTGCCGACGAGGTTGCCCGGGCGCCACCAGACGCTTGCCGATCAGGCCGCTGATCGGTGACGGATCGTGCAGTAGCTCAGGTTCGAGTTCCGCCTCGACGAGCGTCCGCCTTCGCGGCCGAGACTGCCGGCGCGCGCTGACAGCAGATTTGCGACCGCGTTGTCGTAGTCCTGCTGCGGCACCGCCCGCCGCTCGGCCAGGGGCTTCAGGCGCCGCTCGTCCGTCTCGGTCTTGCCGAGTCGCGCCATGGCAACCTCGAGCTCGGCCCTGGCCTGCTGCAGCTTCGCCTGGTACTCGCGCTTGTCGAGCGTGAACAGCAGCTGGTCCTTCTTGACGATCGTGCCCTCGGTGAAGTGCTGCGCCTCGAGGAAGGCCTGCACCCGGGCGCGGATCTCGACCGTCTCCTTGGCGTCGGTCTGCGCCACGAACTCGCCGTAGATCGGCACCGTCTTCTGGACGACTTCCGTGACGACGACTGCCGGAGGCGGCGGAGCGGCGGCCGCCTGCTTGGCCTTGTCGCCTTCCTTGCCGCCGTCGCAGGCCGACAACGCCACGGCCAGCGCCACGACACCGAGTGTCGTCACCATCGTGGCCCGTGACCGGCCCTTCAGCAACCGCTGCACCATCTCATTCTCCTCACGTCGGGATCCGGGACCCACAATTGAAGCCCGAACGTCGAATGCACCCAAGCCGGGCCGGTTCATTGTGCGGACCGGGCCGGCCGTTCCGGCTATGGCTTCGGTCTACTTCTTCGGCTTGGCCGGCGTCACTGCCAGTGCGAGCGCCTCGGTGTACGTCGCCTGGATCTGGTCGCCGACGGCAATCAGCTTGAACTGCTCGGGGTCACGCACCTTCAGGTCGACTGTCCGCTGCGGACCTTTCACCGTGACAGTCTGCGTCGCAGCATCCACTTTCATGACATCGCCGACCACGGTGACCTGCCGGCCCACGACGCCCGCTGGCGTCTCACCGGGCTTTGCGCCCACGGCGCCGGCCTTCTCGGTCTTCTCGACCTTCATGCCGCCGCCCTTCTTCAATTCGAGTGCCAGTGTCTCGCGGTACCTCATGTCGACGACGTCGCCGACCTTCAACTGATCGAAGTTCTTGACCTCGGGCCCGGCCTCGACCTTGACCTCGTCGCCCTTCGGACCCTTCAGCGTTATCGTGCGGCTGGACTTCTCGATCGCCGTGATCGTTGCGCTGACGTCGACCATCTGGGCGACGCCGACCTTGCCGGGCGAACTGGACGTCACTGCACCCGTCTGAGCGCTGACGGGTTGGGTCAGTGCGAAGGCTGATACGACGGCCGCAAGAAGAATCTGGATACGCATGGTGTTGCTCCTGTTGTTGGGGTGAGGGAAGTGCGGGCAAAGTGAGATCCTACTTGACCTTGCGGTCGCGGCTTTCGATGCGGCCGGCGCGGCGCGCGCAACGCCGATTGCGACAGGCGGGACCAGGAGGCAGCCGATATAGCCCGCCAGTGCAAGCCCACGGCATTTCTTGTTACTAGAGGGGATTGGCGACGCGACCTTCAGGCGGCGGCAGACGGCGTCGTCTCCGTGACGGGCGAATGACGAAACACCGCGACGGCGACGACGCCGATGACGACGGAAATCGTCGTCATCACGGTCACCATCACCAGGACCTTTGGCTGTTGCGGAAATACCTGGCCGGCCATCATCATCCCGATGCTGCCATTGCGGGCGAACGTCATGATGGCCAGCGCCCGCCGATTGGCTCGCTGCGGCCCTCCCAGTGCGTAGCCGGCAGCAAAGCCAGCGGCGAACAGCAGCAGACCTGCGGCGAGCGCACTCAACTGGAGGCTCGCGATCTCGTCAAAATTGACGTAAATGAGCTGCGCAAACACGAGCAGCAGCAGGGTGGTCGATACGCGGTGCATCAGGACGCTGAGCCAGGTAGCCAGGACGTCGTGACGCGCCCTCAGGTACAGACCAACTCCGATCGGTAGCGCGACCACCACCAGCAGCTTGAGTAGCAGCGGGCCGCGCTCCACGTGCGCGGCGGGTAAGAAAAGGGAGATCGCCAGTGGAACGGTGCCGAGCGTGATCAGGATCATCACCGCGAGCAGACCCATGGCGAAGGCGGCATTGCCTCGTGCCATTTGGACGAGCTTTGGACCGGCCTCTGTGCCCCCACAAAGCGCATACAACACCAGGCCGGTTCCCAGCGCCTCGTTCATTGGAATGGCGCGGCTCAGGGCGAGAGCGGTAAGCGGGACGATTAACACGTTTGCGATCAGCGCGACGGTGACCAGGCGCCTGTTGCGTAACGGCTCGATGACCTTTCCTACCGTGAGGTCGAGGGCGAGACTGAACATCGCCGAGGCGAGGAAGACGGCGACGGCCAACGGCACAAGCCGGGTCAGGATCTCATGCACGGGGATTCGACCGACGCGGGCGCAAGGGCCGCTTCAGTTGACTGGAAGTTCAGACACTGGCGGGGATTGGAACGTGATCCGGGTCGGCGAATACTTCGCTCGCTACCGACCCGACACGCCCGTGATCTGGAATTTGGCACGAACGGCCGCAATGAAGGCGGGTGTGGCGGCTTCTCGCTTTGCGGCGATTGCCCGTACGTGCTCGTTCTCGCGGAGCCGCTCCAGTAGCTCGCGCGCCGCTGGAAGATCCGCGAGCAAGTCTAGACCGAACAGCTTCTGCCCGACCTGCGCCGCAATGTCCGCACTGTAGAGAAATACGATGTCGGCCAGCGTAAATCTTTCGCCGGCAACATGTGGTGCAAATTTGGCGTGCCGCTTGACGGTCGCGAACCCGGCGATCAGTTCGGCACGTGCCTTGGCCTTGATCGCCTCCGGCAGTGTCCCGCCGAAGAACGCTTCGAGGAAGCAGGCGCGGGCCGGGAGCTCGACATAGAGCTCGATTTCCTTCATCAGGGTTCGCACCTGAGCCTTCAGGAACGCGTCGGCGGGCAACAGCGGCCTGCCTTCGCCCCGCTCTTCGAGAAATTCCAGAATGACGCTGGCTTCATTGATGTAGCCCCGCGACGTCTGCAGAAACGGCACTTTGCCGTGCGGGCTCTTCGCCAGGAATTCTGGGCCCTGATCAGGAAAGGTCAGCACATACTCAAAAGGAATCCCCTTTTCCAGCAGCGCCAGATTGACCATGTTGGTGTAGTTGCTGACAGGAAAGCCGTGGAGCTTGAGCATGGCGTCCTCGGGAAGGGTGGTCTGTGCGATTGTGCCAGCCCGGCGTCCAGCCGGATGCGGTCAATCGCGACGTGTCACGCTCACTCGGCGTCGGAAGTCCGCTGACACGCGTCGCGCACCGCGCGGCAGCACTTGTACACACCGTGCGCGGAAGGGATGTGAAAAACGCAATCGCGTGCGGTTGCGGCTGCGATTATTGGAAGACTCCTTCACCCGCGCATCGCTCGCAGCACCGGGATGAACACGGTCCATGTCAGGGCGAAGATCAGGAGGATTCCCGTGACGTTGAGCCAGAAGCCGGCCTTCATCATCTGCGGCATGCGCACGAGCCCGGTGCCGAAAACGATGGCATTGGGCGGCGTGCCCACCGGCATCATGAAGGCGCAGCTGGCAGCGATCGTCGACGGGATTAGCAGCTCGCCCGCCGGCACTTTGAGCACCGGCGCCAGTGCCGCCAGGATCGGTAGCATCGTCGCGACCTGTGCGGTGTTGGATGTGAACTCGGACATGAACACCATGAGCGTGATGATCGCTAGCAGCACGAGCCACACCGGCCACGCGGAGAAGCCGGCGGCGAGGCTGCCGATGAAGCCGGGCACGCCGTTGACTTCGGTTGCCGAGGCAAGTGCGAGTCCGCCGCCGAACAGCACCAGCACGCCCCATGGGAGCCGAACCGCTGTGGCCCAGTCCATCAGCGACTCGCCTTTTTCGCGATCGACCGAGATCAGGAACAGCGTCACGGCGGCGATAATGGCGACGCCGGCGTCTGACAGCCCTCCAAGCGGCCTGATCCCGCCGATCTGCACGACCTTCAGGAACGGGGCGGTCACCCACAGCACGACCGCCATGCCGAACACCGCGAGCGTGGCGCGCTCGGCACGACTCAAGGGTCCGAGCTTGGACCATTGCTCACGCACATACTCGCGTCCGCCCTCGATCTCTTTCATGTGAGTGGGAAACAGCAGCGTGGTGTTCAGGAACCACGCGAGCGGCAGGAATGTGAGCATCGCCGGCACGCCGATCGTCATCCACTGCAGGAAGCTGACCTCGATACCCGACTTCTGCTCGATGAAACGCACCAGGATGCCGTTGGGGGGCGAGCCGATGATGGTGCCGAGGCCGCCGATGGAGGCGGCGTAGGCCACGCCAAGCAGCGCCGACAGTGCGAAGTTGCGCACGTCTCGATCGTCCTCGGGTATGCCGCCATGTTCCGCGAGGCTCTTGCCGGTGCGGCTGCGCAGGGCCACGTCGATCACGGAGAGCACGATTGGAATCATCATCGCGGCGGTCGCGGTGTTCGACACCCACATGCTGAGGAAGGCGGTGGCGCCCATGGTGCCGGCGACAATCGCCTTCGGGCGGGTACCGACGAGTCGCAGCGTGAAGAAGGCAATGCGCCGGTCGAGGCCGCAGCGGGCGATCGCCAGTGCGATGACGAAGCCGCCGAGGAAGAGATAGATCACGTCCGCGCCGTAGTTCGCGGTGGTCTTGGCGAGCGGCATGATGCCGAGCAACGGGAACAAGGCGATCGGAAGGAGCGAGGTGACTTCGATCTCGACGGCTTCGGTCATCCACCAGGTCGCCATCCAGGCCATCATGGCCAGCGTGGCGCGGCCCGCCTGCGTGAACTGAGCGGTCGTGCCGTCGGCCGCGCGGTATTCCAGCGGCAGTGCAAGGTAGAGGAGGGCTGCAATTACGGGACCGGCGTAAAGGCCAATACGGCGCACGCGTTGCTGCAAGCTGGACATGCGACCCACGCTGCCGGCTACGGTGCTCATCTCGGCCATCGATTACTCCAGGAGAAACGAGAAGTCGTCGGCCGACGTGAGTTCGCGCGGCTCCTGCATCCCGCGGAAGATGCGGCACGATGCATCGCCGAGCAGGCGTATCGATCTGTCCTCGACGAAAAACCCCGTCCCTTCGCGGAGGCCGGCGACCCAGGAATCCGGGTGCAGCACGCTGAACTCGCGGATGCGTTCCTCGCGCGTCTCACCCTTGAAGCCCGCCGGGTTGCCGTGCAGATAGTGCGGATTGATCTGGAACGGCACCAGCGCCAATGCGTCGAAGCCGCCCGGATCGCAGATCGGCATGTCATTTGTTGTCATTATTGTCGGGCTCGCAATGTTCGCGCCGGCGCTCCAGCCGATGTAGGGCACGCCCGCCAGCACGCGCTGGCGCAGCATCGGCAGCACCAGGCGATGCGCACGCAGTTCACGCAGCAGGTTCCAGGTGTTGCCGCCGCCGACGACGATGGCCTGGGCCGAGCGCAGGGCGGCGACCGGGTCGTGCGCCCGATGGATGCCGGTAACTCGCGCACCCAGCGCGGCGAAGACCGGCGTCACCTCCTCGACGTAGTCGTAGTGCGACTTCGTGACGCCGGCATAGGGCACGAACAGCACTTCGTTGACCGAACTCGGCAGGAAATCACGCAGCCAGACTGCCGCGTGCTGTAGGTACCCCAGTCCTTCGGTCCTGGAATTGCTGAGCAGCAGCAGCTTCACGATTTACCTCGCCAGAGGAAGTTCACAACCACGCCGAGTACTCGACCCGTCAACGCCGGGCCGTTACGGCGGCGCCAACCGACTTTTGTGTCATTTTCAGCAGCTGAAGGCCTGCCGGCGTGCCTTCGATCAATTCCGTGCCAGTTGTTCCTCACGTCCCGCAGGCTGCCTGGCGTGGCTTCTGGGGGTTGAACATCGCCCACTTTCTGGGGCGTCACGCCGACTTCGCGACCTAGCCGGGGATATCCAGCTCGGTGCGGGGAGATTCAGTGTCCTTTGGATTCGCTGTATCACTGATCACCCCGGCCTTCGGGTCGGGGAGCGTCTTCCGCGCTGATTGCACTGCCTTTTGTTTCCTTGCTTCGAACTCCCTCAGCAGATCGTCCTGAACAATCGGCTGAAACTTGTTTCCTGGCCTCAGCAGCCCACGTTCCTTCTGCAAGAACGCGAGTACCGTTGAGGCCGAATGCACCCAGTTGCGGGCGCCGGTTTCAGCAAGGCCCGGGCCACCCGTCGCGCCGCGCTCACCCAATGGGTGATCTTTCGAATCCTTTCCCATCCAGAAGCCAAGCACCAAGCCGCTCTCCGGCCGTTCCGGAGTGCCAGGAACCCACAAGATCAGCCACACGTCCGAGGTCCTGCCGTCAGCATTGGTTGCCGTACCGGTCTTTCCCGCGATCTCGCCAGCCGTCTCAAGTGAAAATGCAAGCGATCGATTCTTCCGATCTTCGGGTTTCAATTTCCAGGTCTCGTTCCCCAAGGGATCCAGTCCGGGAACGGTCCCGCTTCTGAGCGCGGCCGCCGTGCCAGTTCCCATGTCAAGCGGGCCTTTCAGAAGTTCGATCATCGCGGCGGATACCGCCGGATGAATGACCCGCTCTTGCACGGGATGATTTTCGCCCTTTATGTCACAGGCACGTGCCTGGTCGTCCGCATCCATGTAAAGAAGCGACTTCCCGTCGTGGCAGACATCGTTCGCAAATCGCGGCGTTACGCGAAAGCCACCGTTCAAGAAGGCGGCGGTCGTTGCCATTGACAGCGGATTGACCTCGGATGCGCCGATAGCAGTTGTCGGGTAGGGCTGAAGGACGTGCTTCGCAACCCGAGGCAGCCCCATGCGATACGCAAGCTCGATCACGTTCTTGATTCCGGCGCGCGCTCCAGCGCGCACTGCGGCCGTGTTGCGCGACTCGCCCAGGGCGACTCGGCAGCTGATGTCGCCTCGGTATTCGGGTTCCGAGCGGGAGTGAAAATTCTCGATCTTCTTGGCGCCCCGCCCTCGACCCAGGGATACATAGATCGGCGCATCGAGCACCGTGCAGCGCTTGAGCACATTTGCCGTGATCTGTTCGAGCGTGTCCGGCCGCGGCTTGGTGGCGAGTACCTCTTTCGTGAGCTGCTCGACCAAGCCGCCATAGGTGAAGATCTTGAAAGTCGATCCCGGTTGACGCCATCCGGTCGCGATCACGTCGTATTTTCGTTGATTGAAGTTCACATTTCCGACTTCAGCCAGCACGTCGCCGGTGAAGTCGACTGCAAAGGCTCCGGCGCGCAGTTGGTCATTGTCGAGATCGTTTGAGTGACGAGCCAGGTAAGTGCGGAGCGTCAGATCGACCGCCCTGGCGAGAACGTCTTGCAGTCCGTCGTCACGCGTGATCGAGATGGTAAGTCCGCCCTTGTTGATCGGGAAACGATCCTTGTAGAGGATTCGCACCCGCTCGAGGAAGTAGTCGTGCATGCCACAGCGGGTACCCGGTGCAATGACTTCCTTGCGCAGCGTCTGGGCCGCACGATTCGCCGCGCGCGCGTATTGCACATCGGGGATCGCGTCCATATCCCGCATCAATTCAAGTACCCGCGTGGTACCGCGCACGGCTTCTGCCCAATTTGCGTCACGGATTTCTTCGCGCGTTCCGAGCAGCGGATCGATCGCAAACGAACGATCGGGAAGTGCCGGTCTATTGATCAGAGCGACGATGAACGCTGCCTGATGCAGTGCAAGCTCTTTCGATGGTTTGCCGAAATACGCACGGCTCGCCGCTTCGATTCCATACTGTCCACGTCCGAAGTACGGCATGTTGACGTACTTGAGGAGTAGCTGCTGTTTCGAAAACGCACGCGCGATCCGCAGCGCCATGATCATGTCGCCAACCTTCTCGATTTCGGTCGACTGGTGTCCGGTGCCGCCACGAAGATGTTTTGCGATTTGCATCTCCAGCGTCGATGCGCCTGAGCGGCTTTCCTGAAGGATCTGCTTCACCAGCGCCCGCACGATTGCACCCTTGTCAACTCCCTCGTGCGTGAAGAAGTTCTTGTCCTCGGATGCGAGAATCGCTTTGGTGAACAGTGGCGGGATCACGTCGGAGTCAGCAATGAGAATGCGGTGTTCGGCCGAGGAAATGCAGGCGACCGTCTTGTCGTCCTCGGAAACGATCGCTGATTGCGAGGCAAAGTAGGCTGGGTCACGCAATCGCGAGATCGCGTCGCCGTCGATGCCAAGATAGGCGTCGATCCGTTCCGAATAGTGCGAATCAAGCGCCTCAATGACGGATTCGAATCCGAGATAGCCCACGCATGCCACGACCACGAGGACTCCCAGAACAATGAGCAACCCCTTGATCGTCCTGCCCAAAAAACGGAGGAGCGTCCAAGGCAGCGTCAAGACCACGTGGGTGAGGTTTCGGTGCCCGAGCTTTTCCATCGTGAGCAGACTAGCGCGCCGTTCCTATTTGAGCTTTGGCGAACGCATTTGAGTCAACGCAGCCTCGCTGGGTGGCTTCGATCGGGGCTCGGCTACGACAGGTCGACACTGATTAAGCGGGTCGCCGGCAGCACCGTTGATCCAGCTGCGATGTACGGAAGCCCTCATCTCGCAACAGCAATCCATCTTGTTCGCGAGGTCTTGGGGCAACCGGCCAGTTCATAGAATCCATTTGAATTCCTGGTCCGGCCAACGGTTTGGGACGCCGAAGGTCTACCCGGAACCCCTGGCCGAGTGTCGCAAGAAGTTCAAGACGGATTCCGTCAGTGCGGCACCGTGCAGCTGGGGTCGTGGCGTAGCGGTTGAAGCCGAACGGATCAGGCATGGCAATGGAGTCTACGACGCGTTGCCAATGGAAGCCGGACCAGATTTTCGCCAGGGCGGTCGCGGCACGGGTGTGCAGCCGGCAGAGTCCGAGGATGATCACGTAAATGAAGGCGACGCCGATGACGCCCTGGGCGATTCGAGCCGGTCGACGAATCCGACCGTTCGGGAAGCGCTATTGTCCGACTGAAGTGGGCGATTCCTGGCCCCACCCCGGGTCGGTCAACGTCCTCTTTGTGCCTCGATGAACCAGGTGCATGCAGCACTGCTCCGCCAATGCCGACTTACTTGACCGTGCGCAGAGCGTGGCGCAGGTGAGCGACTAGGTTGCTTCAGGTGCACCCCGGCGCAGGTACCGCCGCGCGTCGGGGAAAGGAACCGTTTCCAACGCAGGAGGTGACGATGGTAAGAAGAATTCTCATACTTGGCCTGCTGGCCATGGCGCTCGCCGCGCCTGGGGGCTACGCACAGACGCCGCCCGCAGCGGCGTCACAGCCGGCCGCGAACCCGGTCGACCCCGCCGCGGTGCAGGCCCTGAAGGACATGGGCGCCTTTCTGCAGACTCTGAAGCGGTTTCAGGTGACGACCGAAGTGACCGGCGAGCGCGTCCTGGCCGACGGCCAGAAGCTGCAGCACACCGCGACAGCCAAGCTGGACGTTGTGCGCCCGAACAAGATACGCGCAGTGATGAACAGTCCGCGCTCGCAACGCGATCTCATCTACGACGGCAAGACTGTAACGCTGTATGCCCCCGCGCAGAAGTACTACTCGACGGTGGAATTTACGGAGACGCTGGGTGGTCTGATCGACAAGCTGGAAGCGCGCTATTGGAGTGCAGATCCCGCTGTCGGACCTGTTCGTCTGGGGGACCCCGGCCGCTCCGACGGACAAGTTCGAATCCGCACTGAATGCGGGCCAGGACGTCATCGGTGGCGAGGTCTGCGATCACTACGCGTTCCGCCAGAGCGCCATCGACTGGCAGATCTGGATCGCGAGCGGAGGCAAGCCGCTTCCGCGCAAGATCGTCATCAGCAACCGCGCCGATGAAGCGCGGCCGCAATCAATCACCATGATCACCTGGAACCTGAAGCCGACCTTCACGGATTCGGTGTTCAAGTTCACGCCGCCGAAGGGATCGACCAAGATCGAGATCCTTCCCCGGAAGGCCCAGTAAGGAGCGTCAACATGAAAGCATCGTTCAACAGGCTTGTTTTTGCGGCGGTGACCGCGATCGCGGCCAGCATGGCGCTGGCTCCCCTTGCCGACGCCGCGGGCGGAGGTGGACGCGGTGGCGGTGGTGCGAAGGCAGCACCGGCGGCGTCTGGCGCCGGTGGGGCGCGGGCCGGTGGTGGTGGGGGTGGCGGCAACCGGCAAGCCGCGCAGGTGAACAACACCAAGGCCGACGCGCGCACCAACAACGTGAGGAACACCAGCGTCAACAACGTCAATAACACCAATGTCAACGTGAACCGCAACGTCAATGTCCAGGCGAGCGGTGGCTGCTGCAACAATGGCTGGGACAACGACTATCACCCGGTTGCGACCGCTGCCGCCGTCACGGCGACGGTTGCAGTGACGTCGGCGATCGTTGGCTCGATCGTCAATGCGCCGCCCCCCGGGTGCGTGCCGGTCAACGTCGGCGGCATGGTGTACCAGCAGTGCGGCAATACTTGGTATGCGCCGCAAGGATCGCAGTACGCGGTCGTCAATCCGCCGTACTGAGGTCAGATTGGAAAGGGGGCCGCGCCAGCGTGGCCTCCTGTGCGTCGTTCAGCCGCCCGGGCCCGGGCGGCAAGCGCGCCGTGAGCGTTCCGTTCAATCGCCGGCAGCGTTGGCGCCCGGGTGAACGATTGCGCCTGCAGATCAGCGTTTGCCCTTCTTGCGCGCGAGGAAGAACCACAGGAACGCCAAGACGATCGCAATCAGGATGTACCAGAGCCATGGCGTTCCCTCGGCCGCGGGTGGCGACGCAGGCGCGGCCTTGACCGGCTCCGGAGTCGCCGGCGGGGCCGCCGCCGGTGGCGCGGCGGTTGCGGCTTGCGTCGGCGCGGCGGCTGCGGGCGTCGCGGGCGCAGCAGCAGCCAGCGTGGCTTGCACCTCCGTTTCCGTCAGGACCACGGGTGGCGCTTTGGAAAAGATCGTGGCAGTGATCTGGTCACCCTGCCGCAGGTCGCGGATGCGGATGATGCGTCCTTCTTTCAGGATTTGAACCCCCCGGTCGTCGAGCTGGCTCTGCGTGAAGCGCCGGACGCCTTCGGAAGACCGCACGTTCACCGTATATTCAGTCGCGCTGACGACCGTCCCCTCCTTGATTTCGGTCACCGTGAGCGGCGTGATCGTCGTCTTGGTCGTGACAGTCGCCGTGCCCTTCATTCCGGGCTTCAGTTCCTTCACGGACAACTTTTTGCCGTCGACCGTGAAGCGGAAGTCATCCGGTACCACGTATTCGTTCGTGCCCTTCTCGTTGCGGACGACCAGGTTGTTGCCATCGACGGCAAGAATCTCGAATTTGTTCACCTCAGTCGTGGTCGTCGTCTGCGCCTGAGGTGCCCCGGCAAACGGAAGGGCAAGGACTGTTGCCAAAAGGAACGCAGGCCACCATCTTTGATTCGTTCTCATGCGACTTTCCTCCTCACGTTGATGCGACTCGCGGCGCGGCGAAGGTGCAACCAATCGCTAACAGTGTGCAGCGTCCGTTAAGCGAGAGCCGGTACAGCCACTCCAGTCCAAGTTCGCGGGCGGGTTGTCCGCCGATCCCAACCCAGTGGCAGCCGCTAGCGTATGCCTAAACCGAGGCGCGCAAGCGTCGCCCGCGTTCCTTGGGCTAGGGCCCCTGCGGGTCCAATCCGTCGCGGCCGGGATCGACCCCGCGCAGTCGGCTTTGCAGCGTCGCCCGGCGGGGGGACAATGGCACGCGCGGCGCACCGGTCGGGGCGTCGAGCGCCCAACCGAATTAACGGGAGAATCATCCATGCGTTCAGTTCTGTTGCATCGAGCATTTCTGCGCACAATGGCTGCGCTCGCCGCTGCCACGGCCATGCTTCTCGTCCCGGCTGCACCGGCGATAGCAGCATCCGCCGCCGAAATCAGCCGCGACGCCAACCAGGCGCTGCAAAACCTCTACGCCAAGGTTCCGGCTGCCAAGTCTATCGGCGCCAAGGCGCAGGCCATCCTCGTGTTTCCGTCCATAACCAAGGCCGGCCTCGGCATCGGTGGCCAGTATGGTGACGGCGCCTTGATCAAGGGCGGCAAAGTCGTGGGCTACTACAACACGTCCGGCATTTCGAGCGGCCTGCAGGCCGGCGCGCAGCAGTATGGCTACGCGATGTTCTTCATGAACGAGGCCGCGCTGAAGGCGCTCGACAGCACCGCCGGCTTCGAAGTCGGCGTCGGCCCGAGCATCGTCGTGATGGACGAAGGCAAGGCCAAGTCGACGACCACGACTACGATGAAGGACGACATCTACGCGTTCATCTTCAGCCAGAAAGGCCTGATGGCTGGCCTCGGTCTACAAGGCAACAAGATCACGAAGATCAATCCGAAGTGACCGTCATTGACCCGGGCGGGCGGCCCCGCGCGCCCGGAAGCCGCTAAACCGGCGCTTTCCACTTGCGACGCGGTCGACGCTGGTCGCATGCGTGATAGCCGGCAATCGCGGCACGTCCTAGACATACGTCTAGGACACCGGTGTCCCGGAACACGGTGCCGTCTTCCGCTGGGGTGCTAGTCGGGCGGCAGCCCCAACACCTGGAACGAGCGCTCCAGCTGGATGCTCATCGGCACCCCGAGGCGCACGCCTGACGGCAGGCGGCGCATGAACCACCTGTCGTAGATCCAGCGGATCTCGCGCGTCATGGCGAGCCGGCGAAAAGTCGCTTCGACAACTTCCGCCAGCGGCGCATCGTCGCGCGCGAACATGATTCCGTAGGGCTCGTAGGAGAGCAACTCCCCAACGACGGCGTACTGTCGCTGCAGGCCGTGCTCAGCCAGGTAGCGCGATGATCAGGATGTCATCGGCGGCCAGTGCTTCGGCCCGGCTCATCGCCGAGCGCAGCCAGCGCCTGCGCATGATCGTCGACTTCGAGCACGGTGAAGGCGGGCGCGGCCCTTGCGGCAAGCTGGCGCATCACGTCGGCGTTGGTTGTGCCGCGTACGACAACGACCCGGCGGCCGACAAGATCGCGCACTGAATGCACCGCGGCACCGCGTCGGACCAGCAGGCGGGTGCCCGAAACAAAGATCAGCGGCGAAAAGGCGACGCGCGTGCGCCGCTCGGCGGAGTTCGTGCTGGCACCGCATTCGAGGTCGATCCGCCCGTCGGCGACCTGTTCGATCCGGTCGGACGGCGTTACACGCCGGAACTCGGTGCGCAGCGAGGCAACACCAATCTCGCGGGCGATGTCCTCGACGATCGCCTCGCACAGGTCGATCGAGTAGCCCCACGGCTGACCGTCTTTCGGCCTCGTAGGAGAACGGCACCGCCTGCGCCCGGTAGCCGATCCGAACGACTCCAGACGCCTTGATGCGTTTGAGCACGCCGGTCAGCGTCCGGGCAGGGGGCTCGTCGATCTGCGCGCGGGCGGTGCTGGCCACGAGCAGCGCGCCCAACGCGACAAGGCTATACGCGGGCCCAGAAGCGGATCCGGCCCGCCACGGCTGGTCGGAACGGCGATGGCGTCTGTCTCTCGACCATTCTGGCGCCGATCAGGCAGCGGTCGCCCCGACACCGCGACTGTAGTCCTCGGCGACGGGCTCGCCGAGCTGGCCTTCCCACTTGGCCACCACTGAGGTCGCAATGCTGTTGCCGATGACGTTGGTCGCCGTGCGCCCCATGTCGAGGAACTGATCGATGCCCATAATCAGCAGCAGGCCGGCCTCCGGCAGGCCGAAGGTCGGCAGCACCGCAGCGACCACCACGAGCGACGCGCGGGGCACGCCCGCGACTCCCTTGCTGCTGACCATCATCACGAGCAACAGTGTGAGCTGCTGGCCGAACGACATCTCGATTCCATAGGCTTGTGCAATGAACAGGGCCGCAAACGACTGGTACACCATCGAGCCGTCGAGATTGAACGAATAGCCGAGCGGCAGCACGAAGGAGGTCACCCGGTCGTTGACGCCGAAGCGGTGCAGTTTCTCCATCAGCTTCGGATAGGCCGCCTCGCTGCTCGCCGTCGTGAAGGCCACCAGCAGCGGCTCCTTGACGAGCCCCATCAGGTGGAACACGCGCGGCCCGAGGAAGACGAACCCGGCGCCGATCAGCACCGCCCACAGCACGACGAGCGCGACGTAGAACGATCCGATGAACTTGCCATAGGTGACGAGGATCCCGAGCCCCTGCACGGTGATGGCGGCGGCCACCGCGCCAAAGACGCCGGCAGGAGCGAACCACATCACGAAGTCTGTGACCTTCAGCATCACCGGCACCAGATCGCTGATGAAGGCGGTCACCGTCTTTGCCGGCTCGGTCTTCAGCGACGCGATCGCGAAACCGAAGAAGCACGAGAACACCAGGATCTGCAGGATCTCGTTGGTCGCCATCGCCTGGAAGAAGCTGGCGGGAAAGACGTGGGCGATGAACTCGCGCAGGCCGAGCCCGCCGGTCTTCAGGTTGGTCGCCATGTCCTTCTCGGGCAGTGGCAACCCGAGGTCCAGGCCCGGGTGGAACAGGTTGGCGAAGAACATGCCGAGCAGCAGGGACACCAGTGATGCGGTGATGAACCACCCCAGCGCCTTGCCGCCGATGCGGCCGACCGCCTTGGCGTCGCCCATGCCGGTGATGCCCGCCACCACGGTGGCGAACACCAGCGGCGCGATGATCATCTTGATCAGCCGCAGGAAGACGTCCGAGAGGATCGAGAAGTAGCCGGCGACGGTCGCCGCCGTCGCAGTGTCGGGAGAGAACTCATGGGCGGCCCAGCCGGCCAGCACGCCGGCCGCGGCCGCCACGAGGATCCACGTGGCGAGCCGGGAGCCCTTGGAGGATGCTGCCTGTGCGCCGCCCCGGCCGCCGGCGCGGTCAGAACATCACCTTCGCAAGCAGCAGGCCGGTCGTCACAGCCACTGCGGTCGCCACGATGCCCGGGATCATGAACGAGTGGTTCAGCACGTACTTGCCGATCTTCGTCGTGCCCGACAGGTCGAAGTTGATCGCCGCGATCAGCGAGCCGTAGGTCGGGATAAAGAAGTATCCGTTGACGGACGGGAACATGGCAATCAGAAACTGCGGCGGAATGCCGAGCGCCATGCCGAGCGGCATCAGCGCGCGGGTCGTCGCCGCCTGGCTGTACAAGAGCACCGAGGCGAAGAAGAGGCCAAATGCAAAGGTCCACGGTGCGGCCTGCGCCCAGCTGCCGATCGCTGGCACGATCACGTCCTTGTTGGCCGCGATGAAGCTGTCGCCCAGCCATGCCAGCCCGAAGATGCCGATCACGGCCACCACGCCGGCGCGCAGCGTTGCGGTCTTCGGGATCTCGTCCACGTCGACCTTTGTGAAGAGCAGCATGATCGCGGCGACAGCCATCATCACGATCTCGATGACGATCGGCATGCCGAGCGCTGCCTTGGCTCCCGGCAACGTGCGCAGCCCGGGGAAAAAGCCGAACAGGACGACGAGCGCGACGCCCACCAGGAACAAGAAGGCCGACAGCTTGGCCGACGCCTTCAGCGGTGGGCGATCGGCGGCAGAGACGGGCACGGGGATCTTGCCAGCCTTCAGGCGCGCCTGATACTCCGGATCGTCCTTCAGGTCCTTGCCGATGAACATCGAAACGATCGCAGCCGCAACCACGCCGGTCAGCGTCGCGGGAACGCACACCATCATGATCTGGGGCAGGCCCCATTCGGTCAGGCCCTTCTCGGAGAAGAGCCCGATCATCGCGGCGGTCGCCGCAGCGACGGGGCTCGCGGTGATCGCCTGTTGCGAGGCGATCGTCGCGACCGCCATCGGCCGCTCGGGCCGAATGCCGCTTTGGTGCGCGGTTTCGTAGATGACCGGCAGCAGCGGATAGACGATGTGGCCAGTGCCGGCGACGAAGGTGAAGCTCCAGGTCGTCAGTGGGGCGACGATCGTCACGTACTTCGGATTGGCGCGGATGATGCGTTCGGCGATGCGCACCAGGAAGTCGATGCCACCGGCTGCATCCATCACCGAGGCGGCCATGATGACCGCCAGGATGATCAGCATCACGTCGATCGGCGGCGAGGTCGGTGCGACGCCGAACGCCACCACCAGGACCAGCAGGCCGACGGCGCCCCATAGGCCGAGGCCGACGCCGCTGAAGCGCGAACCCATCCAGATCGCGGCCAGGACGACCACGAACTGCAGAAAGATGGAAAGTGTCATGAGTATTCTCCCCGGCGGACGTTGTCCGCCGGATCGGGGGTCACTGCTCGAACTTCGGACTGATCAGGTTCTCGAACGAAAAGACCTCGTCCCACTTCTCCTGCGTGAGCAGCTTGCGTTCCTTGACGACGATGTCGTGCAGCGACTTGCCCGTCTCGTAGCCTTCCTTGGCGATGTCGGCGCACTGCTTGTAGCCGAGCGACGGTTTCAGCACGGTCACGATGCCGAGCGAGTTCAACACCATGTCCTTCGTGCGCTCCGCGTTCGCGGTGATGCCCTGGATGCAGTTCGTGCGCAGGCTGTTGACGGCGTTTTCCATCGTCGAGATCGAGGTGAAAAGCGCGAACGTGATCACCGGCTCCATCACATTGAGCTGCAGCTGACCGGCCGAGGCCGCCAACGTCACCGTCAGGTCGAGGCCGATGACGAGGAACCCGGTCTGGTTGACCACTTCCGGGATCACCGGATTGACCTTGCCCGGCATGATCGACGAGCCGGGCTGCATCTGCGGCAAGTGGATCTCGTTGAAGCCGCAGCGCGGGCCCGAGGCCAGCATGCGGATGTCATTGCAGATTTTCGTCAGCTTCGACGATGTGCGCTTCGAGCACGCCCGACAGCAGCACGTAGGCACCGGTGTCCGAGGTCGCCTCGATCAGGTCGCCGGCCAGGATGAACTTGAAGCCGGTGAGTTCCGACAGGTACTTGGTCGCCAGTTCCGGATAGCCCGGGGCCGCGGTGACCGTCGTGCCGATCGCCGTGGCGCCGAGGTTGATCTCGTGCAGGAACTGCCGCACTTCCGCAATGCGCTGCACCTCTTCGCCCATGGTCGTGCCCCAGCCGTGGAATTCCTGGCCGAGCGACATCGGCACGGCATCCTGCAGGTGGGTGCGGCCCATCTTCAGGACCTTGTCGAATTCCTTGCCTTTGGCGTAGAAGGCCTGCTGCAGCTTGGTCAGCGCCTCCATGTAGCTGCCGAGCCGCAGGATCAGCGCGAGCCGGAACGCGGTCGGGTAGATGTCGTTGGTCGACTGGCCGAAGTTGACGTGATCGTTCGGATTGACGAACTGGTACTCGCCCTTCTTGTGGCCGAGGCTTTCGAGCGCCACATTGGCGATCACCTCGTTGGCGTTCATGTTGGTGGAGGTGCCTGCACCGCCCTGGATAAAATCGGTGACGAACTGGTCGCGCAATTCGCCGGCGATCAACCGGTCGCACGCCGCGGCGATGGCGTTGGCCACCGTGGCATCCAGCACGCCGAGGTCGCGGTTGGCGAGTGCTGCCGCCTTCTTGACATACCCGAATGCCTTGACGAAGTAAGGCTCCGTCGCCATCGGGATGCCGGTGATGTGGAAGTTCTCCTTGCCGCGCAGCGTCTGCACGCCGTAGTACGCGGTGTCGGGCAGCTCCTTTTCGCCTAGGAAGTCCTTCTCGATACGTGCCATTGCGATTCCTTTCCGGTGATCGCAGGCCCGGTGGTCGTCGCCTACTTCATGCCTTCGGCGACCATCTTCCTGCGGATGAAAGCAATCTGCGTCTGCAGCGGCAGGTCCTTCGGGCAGACGTCATGGCAGCCCAGGAGTGACATGCAGCCGAACACGCCATTGTCGTCGCCGACCAGTTCGTAGTAGTCGGCGTCGGTGCGCTTATCGCGCGGATCGAGGCGGAAGCGCGCGATCTTGTTGAGTCCGACGGCGCCGACGAAGTCCTCGCGCATGCGCGCGGTGCCGCAGGCTGACACGCAGCAGCCGCATTCAATGCAGCGGTCAAGCTCATAGATCTTCTCGGCGAGATCCGGGTCCATCCGCTCCTCGATGCGCTGCCGGTCGACCTCCTGCTGCTTCAGGTGCACCCAGGTCTCGAGCCGCTCGCTCATCGCGCGCATCCAGGTGCCGGTGTCGACCGACAGGTCGCCGATCAGCTTGAACACCGGCAGCGGCGCCAGCGTGATCTCGGGCCCGATGTTCTTCGTCAGCGTGCGGCAGGCAAGCCCGGGGCGCCCGTTGATCACCATCGCGCAGCTGCCGCAGATGCCGGCGCGGCAGACGAAGTCGAACTGCAGCGACGGATCAAGCTTGTCGCGGATCTCGCTGAGCGCGATGAAGAGCGTCATGCCTTCAGTCTGCTCGAGTTCGTAGGTTTGCTGGTGCGGCAGGCTGCCCGGGTCGGCCGGGTTGTAGCGCATGACGCGCAGGTGGATCTTGTCGCCGACCTTCGGCGGGTTCTGGGATGGATTCATCGCTGTTCCCGGAGATGAAGTCGATCGGAAGCTACTCGTTTTCCCACAGAAAGCCGGCTTCGGCGGTTTGCTCCCCGCCATTCGGAGGGGCCGGCGGAAGCTGCTCGTCGATCCGCTCGTTTCTTCCCCGCAGTGGCTTCGGCAGCAGGTGCTCGTACGGCATCAGCGCGTGCTGCCGATCGAAGCGGTCGGTGATCTTCTGCTTCACGGCATCGACCACGGCCTGCCGCGCGGCGGTGTCCGGATGGTCGACGTAGTCCTTCGCGCCGTATCCGCGCCAGCCGGGCGGCAACTCCATCTTCCCGATATCGAGCGCTTCATACGCCAGGGTCGGAAGCGTCGCGTCACCCTGCCAGGTGGCGAGCGTGCGCTTCAGCCATTCCGCATCATTGCGGCGGGGGAAATCCTCGCGGAAGTGCGCGCCGCGACTTTCGGTGCGGACCAGCGCGCCGTAGGAAACGCACAGCGCCAGCTTCAGCATCTTCTGCACGCGATAAGCCGTGACGAGCTCGGGATTGGCGCCGGCGGCCCGTGCCTTGAGGCCGATATTGCGACTGCGGACGAGCAGCTTCTGCAGTTCGTCGACGGCCTGCTCAAGATCCTTGCCGCTGCGGAAGATGCCGACCTTGCCGGTCATGATTTCCTGCATCCGGGCCTTGATCGTGCTGGCATCTTCGGTGCCCTTGCCGAGCAGGATGCCGTCGAGCTTCGCCTGCTCGTGCTGCAGGAAATCGCGCACGACGCCGGTCGGTATGTTGACGTCGTTCTCGCGCTTGTCGCAGAAGTCAGCGATGTACTCGCCGACGATCATCCCCGCGACAACCGTCTCGGCGACCGAATTGCCGCCGAGCCGGTTGAAGCCGTGCATGTCCCAGCACGCGGCTTCGCCGGCCGCGAACAGTCCTCGCAGCGTCGGGCTCTCGCCGGTGTAGTTGGTGCGAACGCCGCCCATCGTGTAGTGCTGCGCCGGGCGCACCGCGATCAGGTCCTTCGTCGGGTCGATCCCGAGGAAGTAGTGGCAGATGTCCCACACTTCACGCAGGTTCGTGTGGATATGCTTCTCGCCCAGCAGCGTGATGTCGAGCCAGATGTGCTCGCCGAAGCGCGACTTCACGCCCTTGCCTTTCTTGATGTGTTCCTCCATTCGTCGGCTCACGACGTCGCGCGACGCAAGCTCCTTCTTCTCCGGCTCGTAGTCGGGCATGAAGCGGTGGCCATCGGCATCCTTGAGCAGCCCACCATCGCCGCGGCAACCCTCGGTAACTAGGATGCCCGCCGGAAAGATCCCTGTCGGGTGAAACTGCACGGCTTCCATGTTGCCGAGCGCGGCCACACCGGTCTCGAGCGCGATCGCGTGCCCGATACCCTCGCAGATCACCGCGTTGGTCGTCACCTGGTAGATGCGTCCCGCACCTCCGGTGGCGATCGCGGTCGCCTTTGCGAGGTAGGCCGATAGCTCACCGGTCACGAGGTCGCGCACGACCGCGCCATAGCAGCGCCCGGCCTCATGGATCAGCGCCAGCGCTTCGGTGCGCTCGTGCACCGGGATCGATTCTGCGATCGCGCGGTCGGCAACCGCGGTGAGCATCGAGTGGCCAGTCCCGTCGGCGGCGAAGCAGGTGCGCCACTTCTTGGTGCCGCCGAAGTCGCGCTGGGCGACCAGCCCATGCGCCTCGTCACGTTCGGTGATCGTCACCTTCTGGCTGTTGATGACCACCTGGCGGTCGCCCCTGCGAACGCGGCTCCACGGCACGCCCCAGGCGGCCAGTTCGCGCACGGCCTTGGGCGCGGTGTTGACGAACATGCGCACGACGTCCTGGTCGGCGCCCCAATCCGAGCCGCGCACCGTGTCCTCGAAGTGCACGTCTTCGTTGTCGCCCTGGCCCTTGATCACGTTGCCGAGGCTCGCCTGCATGCCCCCCTGCGCGGCCTTGCTGTGCGAGCGCTTGGCCGGCACCAGCGACAGGATGACCGCGTCATGGCCGCGCCGCTTGGCGGCGATCGCCATGCGCAGGCCGGCGAGACCGCCGCCGATCACGAGTACATCGGTGTAGACGACTTTCATCGCGGTGTCTCCCTAAGCCAGGACGGCCACCAGGCCGGCGGCGCCGCCTGGGGCGGCGTTTGCAGCCACGCCGGCACGTAGCGTTGACCCGGGTTGAAGCGGTGGTCGTAGCCGATCTTCATGTACGCGGCCAGTGTCGTCAGCCCCAGCACGATGAAGAACACCGACAGCGCCCACTTGAGCTTCTTGAGGTTCTTGCGCGTCGCGTTGGGGTCCTTGCCGGCGAACCAGCCCCACTTGACGCAGAGCCGATACAGGCCGATGCCGCCGTGCAGCTCGACCGCGAACAGCAGTACGAGGTACAGCGGCCACCAGCTACCCGTCCAGACCCGGTCGGCCGACTCGAACGGGCCGATCATCCCGGGGTGCATCAGCATCTGATACAGGTGCACCGACGCCAGAAAGAACATTGCGAAACCGGTGACGACCTGCCACCACCAGAGCGTCGTGTCCTCGTGATGCATCATCCCCATGTGATCGCGGTAGACACGGTACTGCGCATAATTGATCGGGAACTTGCGCACCGCCAGGCCCGCGTGGGCAATGAAAAGCATGAACACGATTGCCACCACACCCGACACGATCACCGGGTAGGCCGTGCCAAAGAAGAAATAGCCCTCGAACATCTTCGTGATGGTCCACATCGCGTCGTTGCCGAGCAGGATCGACGACACGAAGAACATGTGGCCCCACATGAACAGGCCCAGCGCCAGGCCGCTCGCGCTCTGCGCGAAGTCGAGGCGGGCCGGCCAGTGGTTCTTGCGTGGACGCGTGACTCCGCCCAACGCGACTGCAGGGTTGGCTTGTGCGTTCATCATGAGTTCGCGCCGCGAGCGCGCCGTCGGGTGGAACTGCCCGCAGTGTCATGCCTCATTGCGGATCGTGGTTGACGGGTATCAAGACGCGGAACGGTAGGAGCGACCCCCACCGTCGAGCCCGCGAATCCCGCGTTGCGGAACGGGTTGTCGCAATCCGGATGGATTGACCGGGATCAACGGCGCTGTGGAGTGGGGTGGGAGCATCCCCGCCCAGAGGGCAATTTGCCCGCTCACCCCGAGCGAGTACGACCCATGTACACGATCTCCCGCCGAGAAGCCTTTTCGGACACCACGTTTCTCTGGGATGTGATGGCGCCCGACGTTGCGAAGTCGGCCGAGCCCGGTCACTTCGTGATGCTGCGTCTACATGAGGGCAGCGAACGCATTCCGCTGACGGTCGCGGACTTCGATCGCGACGCCGGCACCGTCACGCTCGTCGTGCAGGCGCTCGGCAAGTCCACACTGGAAATGCGGGATCACTATAAGGAAGGCGACACCTTCGCCGACTTCGTCGGCCCGCTTGGCCTGCCGCAGCATGTCGGGACGTTCGGCCACGTGGTGCTGGTGGGCGGCGGCCTCGGCATCGCCCCGGTGTTCCCGCAGCTGCGCGCCTTCAAGGCGGCCGGCAACCGCACCACCGGAGTCATCGGATTCCGCAACAAGGGCCTGGTGTTCTGGGAAGACAAGTTCGGTGCGTACTGCGACAACCTGATCGTCTGCACCGACGACGGCAGCTACGGCAAGCCGGGGTTCGTCACCGCCGCGCTGCAGGAAGTGCTGGAAAAGGACAAGCCGGATCTGGTCGTGGCGATCGGTCCGCTGCCGATGATGAACGCCTGCGTGGAGACCACGCGGCCGTTCGGCGTGAAGACAATGGTGTCGCTGAACGCGATCATGGTCGATGGCACCGGCATGTGTGGTTCCTGCCGCGTGACGGTTGGCAATGAAATCAAGTTTGCTTGCGTCGACGGGCCCGATTTCGACGGCCACCAGGTCGACTTCAAGGAACTGATGCTGCGACAGAAGCGCTTCAAGGGCGAGGAAGCGGCCGCAAACACCGACTACGCGCATGTCTGTCAGGTCGAGCAGCAGCTCTTCACGGAAGGTAAGCGCAACTACAAGAAGTACAAGGACCTGTCGCCGCACGCCGTGAAGATGCCGGAGCGCGACGCGCTCGAGCGCTCGCGCAATTTCAAGGAAGTGAACCTCGGCTACTCGATGTCGGACGCGCTGGCCGAGGCCGAACGCTGCATCATGTGCACGAAGCCGACCTGCATCGAGGGCTGCCCGGTCGGCATCGACATCCCGCGCTTCATCCGCCACCTGCTCGTGCGGGACCTCGACGGCGCGCTGGGGGTCATCAACGAATCGAACCTGTTCCCGTCGGTGTGCGGCCGTGTCTGTCCGCAGGAGTCGCAGTGCGAGGCGCAGTGCCAGGTCGGACGCAACAAGAAGACGCCGATGGAGTCAGTGGCCATTGGCCGGCTCGAGCGTTTCATCGGTGACAACGCGCATGCGCCGAAAGCCGTGCCGCCGCGCTTCGACAAGAGCTTCGGCAAGGTCGCGATCGTCGGCTCCGGGCCGTCGGGCCTCGCGGTGGCCGCGGACCTCGCCAAGTACGGGTGCGACGTCACGGTTTACGAGGCGCTGCACGTCGTGGGCGGCGTTCTGCAGTACGGCATTCCGTCATTCCGCCTGCCGCGCGAGATCATCAGTCGCGAAGTCGAGAATCTGAAGGACATGGGCGTCAAGTTCGAGACGAATAAGGTGATCGGTAAGACATTTTCGATCCCGCAACTGCTCGGCGAGATGGGCTATGACGCCGCCTTCGTCGGTGCCGGCGCTGGCGCGCCGGCCTTCCTCGGCATTCCGGGGGAGTTCGCCGGCCAGGTGTATTCGGCCAACGAGTTCCTGACCCGTGTGAATCTGATGGGCGGCGACAAGTTCCCGTATCTCGACACCCCGATCACGCTCGGCAAGAGCGTGGTGGTGATCGGCGCCGGCAACACTGCGATGGACTGCCTGCGCGTGTCCAAGCGTCTGGGCACGCCGACGGTGCGTTGCGTGTACCGGCGCTCCGAGGCGGAGGCGCCGGCACGCATCGAGGAACTGCGCCATGCGAAGGAGGAGGGCATCGAGTTCTTCTTCCTGCACGGGCCGGTCGAGATCATGGTCGATCCGGACGGCAACGTGCGCGGCATCAAGGTGCAGAAGATGGCGCTCGGAGAACCCGACGAGAAGGGACGCCGCCAGCCGATCCCGCAGAACGAGTTCGTCGAACTCGACTGCGACACCGTGATTTACGCGCTCGGCACCAAGGCCAACCCGATCGTCACCAAGTCGACGCCCGGCCTGGCACTGAACAAGTGGGGCTACATCGTCGCCGACCCGATGACGCAGGCCACGAGCGTGCCCGGCGTGTTCGCGGGCGGTGACATTGTGACCGGCGGCGCGACGGTGATCCTCGCGATGGGCGCCGGGCGCCGGGCCGCGCGCGCGATCGGCGCCTGGCTCGCCAGCGGCAAGAGCACGTGGCCAATAACGCAGGGGGACGCCGATGCCTTCGTGCCGCCGACACCCTTCGGCGCTGCGATCGGTGCCGATGCGGCTGCCGCCCAACCCGCCACCGCCGAGGCCAAACCATGAGCACCTGCCCGCGCTGCCATCGTCCGCTCGAAGGCGAGGAGTCCTACATTTGCTGCGCCGGCATGGAACTGCGCTGGCGCTGCAGCGAGTGCCACAAGGTCGCCGAGGGGTTCGCGTTTCCGTACGGCCTGTGCCCGTACTGCAAGGGCAAGCTCGAAATGCTCGACCGCGGCGCCGTCGAGGATGACCGTGCGCTGGAAGCGGTGCGCAAAGCCTTCGAGATCGAACTCGGTGGCCACGCGTTCTATGAGCGTGCCGCACGCGAGGCGAAGGATCCGGTGCTGCAGGACCTGTTCAGCCGCTTCGCGGAGATGGAGCAGGAGCACATGGAAACGCTGTCGAAGCGCTACCACGCCGACCTCCCGGCGCCCGCCACGGATTACCAGCTCGACCGCGCAGCGATCTTTGCCGGCATCGACCGCCGGCCGGAGGACCCGGCCAACCTGTTCCGCATTGCCATTGCGTTTGAGGAGCGGGCGGTGGCGTTCTTCGCCCGTGAAGGCGAACGTGCGCTCGAGGGGTCGGCCGAGCGCGAGCTGTATCGCGAGCTGGCCGCCGAGGAGCGGGAGCATGTCGCGCTGCTGACCACGGAATTTCGTCGCTGGGAGACCGGCAAGGCCGGCATCCTGTAGCAGAGAGAACCATGATCAAACACCCCTATGTGCTCGACGGCAACGAAGCTGCCGCCCGCATCGCTCACCTGCTGAGCGAAGTCATCGCGATCTATCCGATCACGCCGTCGTCGACGATGGGCGAACTGGCCGACGCCTGGTCGGCCGCCGGGACGAAAAACCTCTGGGGGCAGGTTCCGGAGGTCATCGAGATGCAGAGCGAGGCCGGCGCTGCGGGCGCGGTGCACGGTTCGCTGCAAGCGGGCGCGCTGACGACCACGTTTACGGCGTCGCAGGGCCTTTTGCTGAAGCTGCCCAACATGTTCAAGATTGCCGGCGAGCTGACGCCGGCTGTGTTCCACATTGCTGCCCGCACGCTTGCAACGCATGCGCTGTCGATCTTCGGCGACCACAGCGACGTGATGGCCGCGCGGACCACCGGTTTTGCGCTGCTCGCGGCGTCCAGCGTGCAGGAGGCGCAGGACATGGCGATGATCGCGCACATGTCGACGCTGAAGGCGCGCGTGCCGTTCCTGCATTTCTTTGACGGTTTTCGCACCAGCCACGAGGTCAACAAGATTGACCTGCTTCCCGTCGAGGACGCGCGCGCGCTGATCGACGACGACCTGGTGGTCGCACATCGGAAGCGGGCGTTGAACCCGGATGCGCCGGTGATGCGCGGCACTGCCCAGAACCCGGACGTCTTCTTCCAGGCGCGCGAGGCGTGCAACCCGTTCTACACGGCGGTGCCGGGCATCGTAAGCGCGGCGATGGAGCGGTTCGCGAAGGTGACTGGTCGCCGCTACAGCCTGTTCTGGTACAGCGGAGCGCCCGATGCCGAGCGCGTGATCGTTCAGATGGGGTCGGGGGTCGGCGCCTCGCGCGAGGCCGTCGACAGGCTGGTCGCCGCCGGCGAGAAGGTAGGGATTGTCACGGTGCGTCTGTACCGGCCGTTCGACGTGCAGGCGTTTGTCGGCGCGCTGCCCAAGTCGGTGCGCTCCATTGCGGTGCTGGACCGCACCAAGGAGCCGGGAGCCGTCGGCGAACCGATGTACCAGGATGTCGTGACCGCACTGGCCGAGGGGTGGCCGCATGACATGTCGATGCCGCATGTGATCGGCGGCCGCTACGGGCTATCGTCGAAGGAGTACACGCCGGCAATGGCCAAAGCGGTGCTCGACGAACTCAGGCAGGCCAAGCCGAAGCGCCACTTCACGGTCGGCATCGTTGACGACGTCGGCGGCCTGTCGCTGAAGTGGGACAAGGACTTCGACACCGAGGCGCAGGGTGTCACGCGTGCGGTGTTTTACGGCCTGGGCGCGGACGGTACGGTCGGCGCGACCAAGAACACGGTCAAGATCATCGGCGAAAACACGCCGCTGTATGCGCAAGGCTATTTCGTCTACGACAGCAAGAAGTCGGGTGCGATCACCGTGTCGCACCTGCGCTTCGGGCCGCAACCTATCGAATCGACGTACCTGATTGGACGCGCCGATTTCATCGCCTGCCACCAGTTCGAGTTCATGGAAAAGCTCGACGTACTCGAACTCGCGCGACTCGGGGCGACCTTTCTGCTGAACAGCCCCTATGGGCCGGACGAAGTCTGGGGCAAGCTGCCACGCGAGGCGCAGCAGTCGATCATCGAGCGCAAACTCAAGTTCTACGTGGTGGATGCGCTGGCGGTCGCCAAGCAAGCGGGACTGGCCGGGCGCATCAACACCGTGACGCAGGCCTGCTTCTTCGCGATTTCCGGCATCCTGCCGCGGGACGAGGCGATCGCAAAGATCAAGGATGCGATCCGAAAGACCTACGGCAAGCGCGGCGAGACCGTGCTGGCGCGCAACTTCGCGGCCGTGGACGGCTCGCTCGCGGCGATGGCCGAGGTCAAGGTGCCGGGCAAGGCCGACTCGCTGATGTCGCGCCGGCCCATCGTGCCGAAGGCCGCACCGGACTTCGTGCAGCGCGTAACGGCGGTGATGCTAGACGGCAAGGGTGATCTGCTGCCGGTGTCCGCGATGCCGGTCGACGGCACCTTCCCGACCGGCACCACGCAGTGGGAGAAGCGCAGCATCGCGCATGAAATCCCGATCTGGGACGAGACAATCTGCACCCAGTGTGCAATCTGCCCACTGGTCTGTCCGCACGCGGCGATCCGCCAGACGGTCCTTACGCCCGAGGAGATGAAGCGGGCTCCGGCCACCTTCAAGGCGGTGCCGTGGTCACGCAAGGACGGCAGCGGGCTCGAAGGCATGCTGTACAGCCTGCAGGTCGCGCCCGAGGACTGCACTGGCTGCGGCGCATGCGTGGACGTCTGTCCCACGCGCAGCAAGGAAATCGTCAAGCACAAGGCGATCAACCTGGCGCCCAAACTCGAGCACCTCGAGGCGGAGCGCGCCAACTACGAGTTCTTCCTGAGTCTGCCCGAGGTGCGGCCGTCATTCGACAAGATCGACGGCCTGCGCGGCTCGCAGTTGCGCCAACCACTCTTCGAGTACTCGGGCGCGTGCTCAGGTTGCGGTGAGACGCCGTACCTGAAACTGCTGTCGCAGCTGTATGGCGACCATCTCGTCATCGCCAACGCAACCGGCTGTTCGTCGATCTACGGCGGCAACCTGCCGACCACGCCTTATTCGAAGAACGCCGAAGGGCAGGGTCCGACCTGGGCCAATAGCCTGTTCGAGGACAACGCCGAATTCGGGCTTGGCATGCGCCTGGCACTCGATGCACAGCAGGCCCTTGCTCAAATGCTGGTGACCCAGCTGCGCGACAGAATCGGCCCGGACCTCGCCGACGCGCTGCTCGGTGCCCCACAGGACAACGACGAGCAGATCAAAGTGCAGCGCTCGCGGGTGAAGCAGCTGAAGCAGGTGCTGCAGAAACTCGACACGCCCGAAGCCCGACGGCTGCTCGCGGTGGCCGACAGCCTGGTGGTGCGCAGCGTCTGGATCGTCGGCGGTGACGGCTGGGCGTACGACATCGGCTACGGCGGCCTCGATCACGTACTGGCCTCCGGCCGCAACGTCAACATCCTGGTGCTCGACACCGAGGTCTACAGCAATACCGGCGGCCAGGCCTCCAAGTCGACACCGCGCGGCGCCGTGGCGAAGTTTGCCGCGGCCGGCAAGTCGATCGGCAAGAAGGACCTCGGCATGATTGCGATGGCCTACGGCAACGTGTATGTCGCCCAGGTCGCGATGGGTGCCAACCCGGTACATACGGTACGCACGTTTCAGGAGGCCGCGGCGTGGAACGGGCCGTCGCTGATCATCGCGTACAGCCACTGCATTGCGCATGGCATCGACATGACGACCGGCTTCAGCCACCAGCGCGACGCGGTGAAGAGCGGTTATCTGACGCTCTACCATTACGACCCGCGCCTGGGCATGGGCGGGGCTGACCAGCCGCTAAAGCTCGACTCGCGCAAACCGACGTTGCCGCTCGAGCAGTTCACGATGAAGGAAGGGCGGTTTGCGATGCTGGCGCAGGCCGATCCGGCGCGGGCCAAGACGTTGGGCCGGCAGGCGCAGGCGGAATCGGACGCGCGCTGGCAGTTCTATGAGCAGATGGCCGGGGTGCACCGTGTCGTGGCCGAGGCAACGGCCTTGGACGGCGACGTGGCCGAGCGGTCGGACGCTGAACCCGCGGCGCCGGCGAAGGCACAGACTCAGGAGCCCCAATCATGAGCATCGACCTGAGCACCCGGTATCTGGGCATCGGCCTGAAGCACCCGATCGTCGCGTCCGCTTCGCCGCTGACCGGATCAATCGACAGTCTGAAGCGCCTCGAGGACGCGGGCGTCGCCGCCGTGGTCCTGCCGTCGCTGTTCGAGGAGCAGATCGAACATGACGAGATGGCCACGCACAACCTCATGCTGTACGGAGCGGAACTGTCGCCGGAGGCGAGCGGCTTCTTCCCGGAGCAGCAGAAATACAACACCGGGCCGGACCGCTACCTGAAGCTGATCGCCGACGCCAAGACGGCGCTGTCGGTGCCGGTGATTGCCAGCCTGAACGGCTATACGCCGGGCGGCTGGACAGCCATGGCACGCCAGCTGGAGCAGGCCGGCGCGGACGCGATCGAGCTGAACGTGTACTTCCTCGCCACGAAGCTCGATGACAGCAGCGCGGCCGTCGAAGCGCGCTACATTGACCTCGTGAAGTCGGTGGCGGGCCAGGTTAAGGTTCCGGTCGCCGTCAAAGTGGCGCCGTACTTCAGCGCAATGGCCAACATGGCGAGCCGGCTCGCGCAAGCGGGCGCCTCCGGCCTGGTGCTGTTCAATCGGTTTCTCCAGCCGGACATCGAACTCGAGGAACTCCAGGTCACGCCGCATCTCGTGCTGTCGACCTCGGACGAACTGCGCCTGGCGCTGCGCTGGATCGCAATACTGCGCGGGCGCGTCGGGGCGAGCCTGGCCGCCACGGGCGGCGTACACACCCCCGATGACGTGCTCAAGCTGCTGCTGGCCGGCGCCGACTGCGTAATGATCGCGAGCAGCCTGCTGAAGAGGGGCCCCGCTCACGTCGGAGTACTGGTGCGCGGCGTCATGGAGTGGCTCGCCGAACGCGAGTATTCCTCGGTCGAGCAGATGAAGGGGTCGCTCAGCCAGAAGGCGTGTCCGGATCCCGATGCGTTCGAGCGCGCCAACTACATGAAGGCGCTGCAGTCCTACACGAGCGAATTCGCCTAGAGCGGACCCCGGCAGCCGCAACAACCAACCCCAGTTATCCAGGAGGTTTCCATGGCTCTAGTGATTGTGGACGACTGCACGGCGTGTGATGCGTGCAAGTCGGTCTGCCCAAACGAAGCGATCAGCGTCGGCAGCCCGATCTATACGATCGACCCGGACAAGTGCACCGAGTGCGTGGGTGCCCACGATGCGCCGCAGTGCGTCGATGTGTGCCCGGCCGATTGCATCATCCCGGACCCGAAGCACCCGGAAACACCCGATCAGCTGAAGGCGAAGTACGACCGGCTGCATGCTTGATGCAGCCATCGACGCAAGCCTGCGCTCGTTTGACAGGTATCAATCCGCTGCTCCCACTTGCACGTAGCGTTGCCGCACTGTGCCAACCGCTGGTGCAATGGGGAACGCCGAGGTAAAGGCGAGGGGGAACGATGGAGTCAATCAAGCCGATCGGCCATCGGGTTTTCACGCCTCGCCGCACGATCTTGCCCTGCGCCGCGCCGACAATCCCGGTCCGCGCAAGTGGCACACGAGTCGGTCCGACGTGATCGGCACCTGAGCGCAGGACAACCAAGAGGCGACCATGTTGCATCGACGAGCCCAACGCGTGCTGCCGCCGCCACTGCCCGAATGGTTTCCGCGCGGCACTGCGCTGCTGCGCGATCCGACCCTGAACAAGGGCACCGCGTTCTCGGACGCCGAGCGCGACATGCTGGGATTGCGGGGGCTGCTGCCGCCGCACATCTCGACCCAGGAGGAGCAGGTGACGCGCGTGCTGGAGAACTTCCGGCGCCTGCAGACCAACCTCGCGAAGTACATCATGCTCGAGTCGCTGCAGGACCGGAACGAGGCGCTGTTCTATCGCGTCGTGCTGGAGAACCCGGACGAGATGATGCCGATCATCTACACGCCGACGGTGGGGCTGGCGTGCCAGCAGTTCGGCCACATTTATCGGCGTCCGCGCGGGCTCTATGTCAGCGCCGCCGACCGCGGACGCATCCAGCAGGTGCTCAGCAACTGGCCCTATCGCGAGGCCGCGATCATCGTTGTGACCGATGGCGAACGCATCCTCGGCCTGGGGGACCTGGGTGCGAACGGCATGGGCATCCCGATCGGCAAGCTGGCGCTGTACACCGCGTGCGCCGGCGTGCACCCGCGCCGCTGCCTTCCGGTCATGCTCGACGTCGGCACCAACAACGAAACCTTGCTCACTGACCCGCTTTACGTCGGCACCCGCCGCAAGCGCCTGGCCGGCGCCGAATTCGACGAGCTGGTCGAGGAGTTCATCGAGGCCACGCAGGCCGTCTTCCCGGGCGTTCTGGTGCAGTTCGAGGACTTCGCCAACCACAACGCGTTCCGGCTGCTGAAGCGCTACCGCGACCGCATCTGCTCGTTCAACGACGACATCCAGGGCACGGCCAGCGTCACGGTGGCTGGCATCTTCTCCGCGCTGCGGGTGACCCGGAAGAAGTTTCGCGAACAGACGTTCCTGTGCCTGGGCGCGGGCGAGGCGGCGACCGGCATCTCCGATCTGCTCGTGGCCGCCATGCGCGCGGACGGGCTGAGCGAAAGCGACGCCCGCGGGCGTTGCTGGCTGGTCGATTCCAAGGGCCTCGTCGTCGCTGAACGCAAGGACCTGGCTGAGCACAAGAAGGCGTACGCGCATGCGCACGCGCCAGTGGGCGACTTCATCGGTGCTGTGAAGGCGCTGAAACCGACGGCGATCATCGGCGTCGGCGCCACGCCGAACACGTTCACGCGCGAAGTCATCGAGGCGATGACGCAGTTGAACGAGCGTCCGATCGTGTTCGCGCTGTCAAACCCGACCTCGCGCGCCGAATGCACGGCGGAGCAGGCCTACCAGTGGTCCGGCGGCAAGGCGCTTTTCGCCTCCGGCAGCCCCTTCGATCCGGTCGACTTAACGGCAAGCGTTACGTGCCGCGCCAGGGCAACAACTCGTACATCTTCCCCGGCGTCGGCCTGGGTGCTGTCGCTGTCGCGGCAACACGCGTGACCGACGACATGTTCATGGCGGCCGCGCGGGCACTGGCGGAAACGGTGCAGACCTCCGACCTGGACCAGGGAAGCCTCTACCCGCCGCTGCAGGCGATCCGCTCGGCCTCGCTGCGCGTCGCAACGGCGGTGGCGGAGGTCGCGTTCCGCGACGGACTGGCGGGCGTCGAGCGCCCGGGCGATCTGGCCGAATACATCCGGTCCCAGATGTACCAGCCCGAGTACCCGAGCTACGTGGCATGACGGCTCGGTACCCAGCAGGAGACCCTCCGCGATGAACCCCTATGTCGTCTTCCTGATCTACATGATCGCAATCCTGGGTCTCGTGGCGCTGATGCTGCTGCTCAACAAGTTCCTCGGCCCCAAGCCCATCGACAGCGCGGTGAAGCTCGAACCCTTCGAATGCGGCGTCGAGCCGGTCGATCCGCGCAACGTCAAGGCGGTGCCGCGCGAAGTACTACGCAGTGGCCATCGTGTTCATCTTGTTCGATCTCGAGACCGTGTTCCTGTTCATCTGGGCGCTCGGCGCCCAGCCGGTCACGGGAACGATGCTGGTGACCTTCGTGATCTTCATGGCGCTGCTGGTGCTGATCCTGCTGTACGTCTATCGCGCGCGCCTGCTGGAAGGAGTGACCGAGTGAGCGCCACGCGTCCGACGATCCCGATCGCGCCTGCCGGCGGCACGAAGAGTGCCGCGTTCGAGTATCTGACCACGAAGAAGGACGAGCTTTGCGGCTGGGCGCGCAAGTTCTCGCTGTTCCCGTATCCCTTCGTGACGGCCTGCTGTGCGATGGAATTCATGTCGGTGAGCTCGACGCCGTACGACACCGACCGATTCGGCGCGGCGCTGCCGCGCTTCTCGCCACGGCAGTCCGACCTGCTGATGGTGGTGGGCACCGTGACGCACAAGCAGGCGCCGATCCTGCTCAAGGTCTACGAGCAGATGTGCGAGCCCAAGTGGGTCATGGCCTTCGGCGTGTGCGCCACCAGCGGCGGCTTCTATCAGAACTACGCGGCGCTCGCCGGCATCGACCGCGTCATTCCGGTCGACGTCTATATTCCCGGGTTGCCCACCGCGGCCGGAGACCGTCATCGACGGCATCATGCAGCTCGCAGGACAAGATCGCGCGCCAGAAGCACGTGATCCTGACGAAGGACTTCTGATGGCCGCGCCGATCTTCGATTCGATCGCAGACGCAGCTCGGACAGCCTCGCGAGCACAAGCTCGGTGTCGCACGGCACGCTGGTGGTCGAGATTGCTCCAGCCGCGCTTTCCGGTCTGGCGCAGACACTGAAGTCCGCGTGCAAGTTCGACATGCTGCTCGATGTCACGGCGATCGACTGGCCGGGCCGGCAGCCGCGCTTTGACGTCGTCTGGCACTTCTATTCGACGACGCACCGCGTCCGCGTGCGCGTCAAGACTCAGGTCGCGGAAGGCGAGCCGGTGGTGGACTCGCTGATTCGTCACTATGGTTCGGCCGCGTTCCTGGAGCGCGAGTGCCACGAGATGTACGGCATCCGCTTCAACGGCAACGCCGACTTGCGGCCGATCCTGCTGTACGAGGGCTTCGTCGGCTATCCGCTGCGCAAGGACTACCCGAAGCTCGGCGAGCAGCCGCTCGTGCCGTACCGCGAAGGGTTCGACATCGCGGACCGGGCGGGCGAGAACTGACATGGAAATGAAGATCCCCAATCCCATCCGGCCGGCGTTTACGACGCCGCAGCGCGACGACACGGTCATCGTCAACATCGGCCCGTCACATCCGGCGACTCACGGCACCATCCAGATCGTTGCCGAGCTCGATGGCGAGAAGATCCTGCGCACCGACGTGCATTGCGGCTACCTGCACCGCGGTTTCGAGAAGGAGTGCGAGGACCACACCTGGCACAACCTGATCCCCTACGTCGACCGTCTCAACTACTGCTCGGCCCTGATCAACGACTTCGCCTACTGCGACGCGGTCGAGCAGCTGATGGGTGTCGAGATTACGCCGCGCACCAAGTACTTGCGCACGCTGCTCTCCGAGTACTCGCGGCTGGCGGACCACCTCACCTGCATCGCTGCGACGCTCATGGAACTCGGCGCGATGACGGCGTTCCTGTACCTGGTGATGATCCGCGACTACATCTACGAGCACATCGCGGACCTGACCGGCGCGCGCGTGACGTACAGCTTCGGTCGCATCGGCGGCCTGGCGCGCGACCTGCCCGACGGATGGCTCACGCGGCTCGAGCAGATCCTGATCCAGTACGAGGAGTTCATCGGCCGGGTCCACGGACTGATGGACCGTAATCGCATCTTCATCGATCGCACGCGTGACGTCGGG